>NZ_NMUM01000003.1 GCF_002812805.1 Microbacterium lacus
TGGGGTTGACCCCGGATTCCGGACACTGACCAGGCGGGATCCGTGTGTTTGCGGGCCTGTCGGGGAGGATGTCCTTGATGGGCACGAGCAAGAGGAAGACGTATACGCCGGAGTATCGACGTGAGGCCGCGAGGCTGGTGATCGATACGGGCCGGACAGTCGCGGCGGTCGCTCGAGAGATCGGTGTCGGTGAGCAGCTGTTGGGCCGGTGGGTCCACGCGGAACGTGCGCGGACTGGCGGTGGGTCCGAGGCGCCGCTGGATCTGGACGAGCGTGCTGAGCTGGGACGGTTGCGCCGCGAGGTGCAGGAACTCCGGATGGACAACGAGTTCCTGGGAAAAGCGGCGGCCTTCTTCGCATCGAAGCAGAACCCGAGGAGCGGTTCGCTGTGATCGAGGCGGAGAAGGCGCACGAGACGACGCTGACAGTCACGCGGATGTGCCGGCTGCTCGGGGTAGACCGGCGCCGGTTCTACGAGTGGCGAGCCCGGAAGTCCGCCGGCCCGTCGCCGCGGCAGCGGCGGGCAGCTGAGCTGACCGAGCAGATCCGCCGGTTCCATGCCGCGTCTGACGCCACGTACGGGGCTCCGCGGATCCACGCGGACCTGCAGGACGCCGGGGTGGTGGTCTCGCGTAAGACGGTCGCGAAGCTGATGCGCGCCGACGGGATCACCGGGATCAGTCCCCGCACCTGGCATCCGCCGACCACCGTGCGAGGCGATGATCCGTTCCCGGTGCCTGACCTCGTAGAGCGGCGGTTCGACCAGGGCGAGCGTGACCTCGCGTGGTTCTCTGACATCACGTATCTGCATACCGGTGAGGGGTGGGCGTACCTGTGTGTCGTGCGGGATGGTCACACCCGCCGGGTCCTCGGCCGCACCGTCGCAGGGAGTCTGCATACCGACCTCGTCGAGGACGCGCTCCGGCAAGCGGTCTCTCTCCGCGGGCACCTGCCGCGGAAGGTCGTGTTCCACGCGGACAGGGGCACTCAGTACACCAGTGCCCAGCTCGCCGACGCAGCGACCGAGCTCGGGGTGCTCAGATCGATGGGCCGGACCGGGGTGTGTTGGGACAATGCAGCCGCGGAATCGTTCTGGTCCGTGTTCAAGAACGAGTACTACAACCGGCATGTTTTCGCGACGATCGACACCGCCCGACGGGCCGCGTATGTCTGGATCGACGGCTGGTACAACGCCCGCCGACGCCACTCCGGCATCGGCTACATCAGCCCGCTAGAGTACGAACGCCGCCAGCTCGCGCTGGCAGCCTGACCAACCAACCACCTGTCCGGACTTCGGGGTCAGCCTCAGGAACCTATGTTGCTACCTTCGAGTCGATGAAGCTGTTCTTCCTCAACGCTGGTACCTGTTCGAGTCGGCAGGTTCAGTGGTCCAAGCGAAATGTTGCTCACCAAGGACAGCAAACCCTGCCTCCCGTTCTCAGCTTGTACTACGTTCTTGGCGTGATCACCGGTTGGTGCCGGCCCAGCGAGAAACACTCGGTAAGCATGACGCCAGTCTCGCGCATGCCGATACTTCCGAAGGTGACGTCGAAGATGGTTCCTCGAAACAGGCAAGTCGTGCTCGAACGTCTGCAACTCGACATCCTCGCCTGCAGCCTGAAGAAAGACGGCTGCATCGTCCCGCAAATCGAACTGCCCGTACCTCTCCGCTAGTTGCATCGCCTCGTACCCGAAGTAGACCTTTCGTATCCCGTTGCTCTCGCCGCGTGCGCTATCGAGATACCAGGAAACGTGGAGTCGCGCGGCCGCTGTCTGGTCCTCATCGCTGTCTGCCGCCAAAAGGAGTAACCTGACGATCTCGTCGATAAACTCGGGTGCTGTCGCGGCGATTCCGCGAAGACAGTCTCGAACTTCGAGTCGCTCCGAGGATGTTGTGGAGCCGTCTCTAGCCGGAACGCTCAAGAGAGCAAGCAAAGTCAGTACGGCGTGACTGTGGCCGAGAGTCAGCATCTCTCGCGCAAGTTCCAGGGCTTGCTCTCGCACGGATGCCTCGGTCACCATCCGACGGCTCCGCACGATCGTGTTAGCTCTCGCAAGTGATATCGCCCGGCGGCCTGGTTCGAGGGCTACATCTCTCGCGCACGTCCGATAGTGCTCAGCTGTTGCTTCCGCGTGCGCAGGCGAAGCATCCCGTCTCCCGCTAAGGATCAGATCAGCGACGTGAGCACGAACCATGTGGTCCGATACCGAACGCAGCAGAGCCTCGCGAAGCACCCAGGCCGCCTCCGGGGTCGCAGCGAAAGGGCGGGTGGCGGTCGCTCTGACATTGGATTCCTCGAACGCAACGGTCCCTGCAGCCGTGAAATCCTCTTGGAGCTCGACGCCGAAGAGGAAGTCGAACTCCAGTCGGGCCGGGTCAGCCAGTGATCCATAGTCCGCATCCGACCAGGACCTCGCCCAAATCTCGGTAGTGTCGCTCGCGCCGTGAGCATGCTTATCAAGGAGCGCACTGATCCGCACTGAATCCGTCTCTACGAACTCATACTCCATGCGTTGCTCGCCAATCTGTCACCGAAATCCTCATAAGCACTACCCGCGGGGTCATCCGAGGTCGCTACGGAGTGACAAGTTTCAGGGGGCTGGTTTCCGCAGGGACGTCCCATTGCTCAACACCAGGACCGTTGCGGTCCCACTTCGTGAAGCGGACATAGGTCGTTCGGAAGTTCTCACTCACCGGACGAAGCTTTCTCGCTAGCAACGAGGCGAACGCATGATCGTGGGTTGTAACGATCAGTTGGCGATGAGGGAGGATCTTGCGAAGTAGATCAACGAGGCCGAGAAGATGCACGTCGTCCAGGTTCTGGAGCGGGTCATCGAGTATCAATGACTTCACGTGAGTAGGCGCGAAGCCGAGGTTGAACGAGAGGAACAAGGAAACAGCAAGCGCGTTTGCTTGCGATGTAGATAGCGTCTCTCCGGGCTCCGTGACATCAACCTGAACCTCATCGTCACGCAACATAGGAGTGAGACGGTGCTTTCCACCAAACTGACGTGTGGCAATCTCAACCGATCGGAACGTTGGATGGGGGTCGATTGCTGCGTAGAACTGATGCAGGAGAGGCTTCAACTGCTTCAGACGGTCGGAAACAAACGTCTCCGCGTCTGACTTCACTGCATCAAGAAGTGCGGTAGCGACGTCATTTGTGCGCCGCCGATCGGCAATGTCTTGCTCCTTGGAAGCCAAAGAGTTGCGGAGTGCCTTGGACTCGATTTCGATTCGATCACGTCGTGTCTTCGACGAGTCCAGTGAAGCTGCTGCATCGAATTCGCGCCCTGCCTCCAATGTCCGCGCGATCTGAGACTTCCGCCTCGCTACACGATCTAGTTCAGATGCGAGTCGTTGGATTTCGTTGCCTGCCTCTGCTGACGCGTCAGGCAGCTCATCAGAGAAGCTGGCCAGAACCTCCCTTGTTCGCCTCTCTCGATGCTCCCTCGCCGCTTGTGCTGAAGCGCGTTGTTCGAGCATGGCGCGGTGCTGATCTGAGACCGTCTTGAGTCGCAGGGACAGTTCACCCAGTCGCTTCTCTGTAGCTTGGAGATTTGTTCGTTGCAGTTCAGCGCCTTCTCGGAGAGCTGCATTCTCTGTTTCGTTGGCGATGGTTTCGAGGCGACGACGATACGCTTCCGGATCGACTTCTTGGCCGCAGGCTGCGCAGCTATCTGCCACGTGACGGAGCAGGATCGACGCCATACTTGCGAGTTCTTCACGAATAGAGGTTGCCTGTCTACGCGCCGCGTCTGCTTCTCCAACTTCGACGCGAAGTAGCTGGATGTCGCGCTCGACCTGTTCCTTCTGAGCCGTCAGATCAGCGACCTGACGTTCGAGTTCGATGACCTCGGCTTCGTCCGGACCTTCGGGAAGCGGCACGCTCAGCTCTGCCTGTGCCGCGAGCAAGGCGGCTTCATCCTGCTCGATTGTGCTTCGCTCCTGGTTGAGGGCAGCACGCAACTTCGTCAGTGAGCTCTCGCTCAGTTCCCGATCTTGGGCGTCCTGGATCGCGACGAGCCCGAGTGCCTCAACGTCGCTGCTCCATGTCTGCCATCGAGCGCTCACCTCGGCCGTATTTGCTTTGGTGATCTCAGTTTCAAGCACGGACAAAGATGCTGCGAGGTCTTCGACCTTTGCGCGATCACCTTCGAGCGCCGAGTCAGCCTGGTTGACCGCGCGAACCCATGCTCGCTTGTGCGATTGGAGTTCATCCGCAAATTCTCGTAGACGCCCGGCACCCACCATGCTTGCGACCGCATCGAACCGCTCTGTGTCCTGACGTCCGGTCAGGAACTCGCGCAGCGACTCTTGCTTCAGGTAGATCGAGTCCACGAACGACTGTGCCAGTGTGGCGAAGTCTTCGTTGGTATCGGTGCCCGCGAGATTTTGGCGGAGCCAGACCTCCGCGTCCGCGCCACGAAGTGACGCATCGTTAACGCGCACTCGAAGTGGAGCGCGCAGTTTCTTGGCGTCGGTCTCGCCCGGGTTTTCCAACGATCTCGTGATGACAACATCGTCACCGTTGAAGTCGGTTCGCAGCTCAACCGTCGTGGTTCCCGACTTGCTGTAGAGGTTTCGGGGTCCCTGGGAGCCGGTGGTCTTGCCCGAGATTGCCCATGAAATCGCGTTGCAGATCGTCGTCTTGCCGTAACCATTCGCGCCAACGACGATCACCACGTCTGCGTCGAGGTCGATGTCAACCTCGCCCGAGACTCCGCCGAACCCTGCGATGGAAACGCCGGTGACTCTCATAGTGCATCCGTCCCTGTCCGCTGGGTGGTGATCAATCGTTCGTGGAGCGCTTCAAGCGGAGGCTCGCCTGCCTCGTAGGCAGCGATGACCACGTCGAGGTGCTCATTGCTGTTAAGTACTCCCGCAACGCGCGATGGGAGCGTGGCCAAGGGGTCGGCCCTCCCCGGCGTGGTGTCGAGATCAAGATCGAGAATCGGCGCCAGGGTTCGCCTAACCTGTGGTGTCAACTCAAGCGGATCGAAGACACGACTTGGTAGATCGTCCGCTGTCAGCACCAACTTGCGTACACGTCGCGTGTCAGATCGTATGGCGCTCAGCTCCGCAGCCAGTTCCTCCGGAACGCCGTCCATCGCGACGAGGACGAGGTACCCATCCCAAGACTTCGGGTCGGTCGCGATTACGTTCGCACCTAGGAAATCGACCACATGATCTTGTGCCGTACCCCATCCGGCGACGAGCTCTTCAACCGACTCAAATGCCCACACCGCGATCACCGAGTACTCGTCTTCAAATGCCATCGAGCCGGAAGGCCAGGATCGGTGGCGAGCGCTGTCTACGCGGGCGATCTCAGACTCTGCAAGCAGCCTTGTGATCTCCGTGAGGAGTAGTTCGTTCGTTACAACCGCGTCGGTCATCGTCGTAGCTCCTCAACCGCTGACTGCAGGTCAGTCGCGGGCCGTCCTAGGTAATCGTCTGCGAAGATCGGGTGGATGGTGTCGGCGCCCCTAATGAGGTCGCCTGACGTGTCCTCCCGAACAAGGTCATCAACACTTGGTGTTCGCGTGTTTCTGGCTCCAGCCACGATGACAAGATTTGTTCGTTGCTGAGGCGCCAGACTATTGTTTCGCTCACGAATCTTGGTGCTGATGGCGCTCCACGCGATGGCGCCTCCGCCATGCGCAAGCCCAAAGACGAGCGTTGAACCGCCATCGGTCTTGACCGTGAGGCGGCCATGCTCATCCAGGTCCAGGGAACTCGTTGCGAGCGCTGCCGATAGGTGGTCCGTTGCTACCAGGAGGTGCGCGATCTGCCTTTGGTTCGCGGCGTCCCCTTCTCCGGCATAGGGGTGCGGGCCCAGTAGCCAGGTGGCTCTAGCGCGGCCGAGGTCGAGCAGCGTGATCTCTTGGATAGGTTTTGCGACATCTTCCGACCGGCGCAACGCCATTTCGGGGTCATCGTCCGCCATTTGACTATGTGCGTCGCGGACTCTTTGCAACTGTTCGAGAGCTACTCTTTGGGCGAGTCTCGACATGAAGTCGCCCCAGTGAGGCTGACCCCGAAGTCCGGACAGGTGGTTGGTTGGTCAGGCTGCCAGCGCGAGCTGGCGGCGTTCGTACTCTAGCGGGCTGATGTAGCCGATGCCGGAGTGGCGTCGGCGGGCGTTGTACCAGCCGTCGATCCAGACATACGCGGCCCGTCGGGCGGTGTCGATCGTCGCGAAAACATGCCGGTTGTAGTACTCGTTCTTGAACACGGACCAGAACGATTCCGCGGCTGCATTGTCCCAACACACCCCGGTCCGGCCCATCGATCTGAGCACCCCGAGCTCGGTCGCTGCGTCGGCGAGCTGGGCACTGGTGTACTGAGTGCCCCTGTCCGCGTGGAACACGACCTTCCGCGGCAGGTGCCCGCGGAGAGAGACCGCTTGCCGGAGCGCGTCCTCGACGAGGTCGGTATGCAGACTCCCTGCGACGGTGCGGCCGAGGACCCGGCGGGTGTGACCATCCCGCACGACACACAGGTACGCCCACCCCTCACCGGTATGCAGATACGTGATGTCAGAGAACCACGCGAGGTCACGCTCGCCCTGGTCGAACCGCCGCTCTACGAGGTCAGGCACCGGGAACGGATCATCGCCTCGCACGGTGGTCGGCGGATGCCAGGTGCGGGGACTGATCCCGGTGATCCCGTCGGCGCGCATCAGCTTCGCGACCGTCTTACGCGAGACCACCACCCCGGCGTCCTGCAGGTCCGCGTGGATCCGCGGAGCCCCGTACGTGGCGTCAGACGCGGCATGGAACCGGCGGATCTGCTCGGTCAGCTCAGCTGCCCGCCGCTGCCGCGGCGACGGGCCGGCGGACTTCCGGGCTCGCCACTCGTAGAACCGGCGCCGGTCTACCCCGAGCAGCCGGCACATCCGCGTGACTGTCAGCGTCGTCTCGTGCGCCTTCTCCGCCTCGATCACAGCGAACCGCTCCTCGGGTTCTGCTTCGATGCGAAGAAGGCCGCCGCTTTTCCCAGGAACTCGTTGTCCATCCGGAGTTCCTGCACCTCGCGGCGCAACCGTCCCAGCTCAGCACGCTCGTCCAGATCCAGCGGCGCCTCGGACCCACCGCCAGTCCGCGCACGTTCCGCGTGGACCCACCGGCCCAACAGCTGCTCACCGACACCGATCTCTCGAGCGACCGCCGCGACTGTCCGGCCCGTATCGATCACCAGCCTCGCGGCCTCACGTCGATACTCCGGCGTATACGTCTTCCTCTTGCTCGTGCCCATCAAGGACATCCTCCCCGACAGGCCCGCAAACACACGGATCCCGCCTGGTCAGTGTCCGGAATCCGGGGTCAACCCCA
>NZ_NMUM01000029.1 GCF_002812805.1 Microbacterium lacus
GGGTGCGTCTCGTAGCTTGGTGTCAATTCCTGCGGGGTTCTCGTCGTCGTTGACGTAGGAGGGCCATCGTGGGATGACCAGTTGTTTCCGCCAAGAAGCAAAGAAGAGATCCCACGATGACCCAGAATCAGTCTGCCTTGACGACCCTGATCGCAGAAGTCCTCGCCGATCCTGACCTCGCCCATTCCGACGTGTTCCGTCGGATGCTGCAGGCGGGGCTGCAGGACCTTGTTGACGCGGAAGCGACCGCGAAGATCGGCGCGGCCCGTTACGAACGCACGGCGGAGCGCACCACGCGTCGCAACGGTGCTCGCGCGAAGACGCTCGCCACGCCCGCGGGGGAGGTCGACATTCAGATTCCGAAGCTGCGGGAGGGGTCGTTCTTCCCGAGCCTGCTCAGCCCACGCCGCCGTGTCGACAAGGCGCTCTACGCGGTGATCTGCCAGGCCTGGATCGACGGAGTCTCCACCCGCAAGGTCGACCAGCTCGTCCGCGCGCTGGGCAACGACACCGGCATCAGCCGGTCCACCGTCTCCCGCATCTGCTCCGAGATCGATGAGGTGGTGCACGAGTTTCTGCACCGCCGGCTCGATCACACCTGGTTCCCGTACCTGTTCCTGGACGCCACCTACCTCGACGTGCGCCACCGTGGCCGGGTTCTCTCCCAAGCCCTCATCGTCGCGACCGGGGTCAGCGGCGACGGCCGTCGGGAGATCCTCGGGATGGCTCTCGGCGACGCGGAGACGACGGACTTCTGGACCGAGTTCCTCCGCTCCCTCCGCGACCGCGGTCTGAAAGTCTCCACCGACACAGACCCGCTCGGCGTGACCCTCGTCACGTCCGACGCTCACGCCGGCATCAAAGCCGCCGTCAAAGCGATCCTCCCCGGATCGGGCTGGCAGAGATGCCGCGTCCACTTCGCTCGTAACGTCACCCAGAAGCTCGGATCGGCACGCTCCAAGCCCGTCAACGCGCTGATCTCGACGATCTTCGCGCAGACCACCCCCGAGGCCGTGATCGCCCAGTATCACCAGGTCTCCACGTCCCTCCGCGGGTCGTTCCCGGAGATCGCAGACATGCTCAATGCTGCCGAAGCAGACCTCACCGGATTCGCGCCGCTCCCGCGTGAGCATTGGCAGAAGGTCTGGTCCAACAACCCGATCGAGCGCCTCAACCGTGAGATCAAACGCCGCGCCGACGTCGTGCAGATCTTCCCCGACCGCGACTCCGTCACCCGCCTCATCGGCGCCGTCCTGCAGGAGCAGCACGAGGAATGGCAATACGGTGAACGCCGCTACCTCTCCGACATCTCCATGCGCAAACTCGTCCACACACTCCAAGACCACGCCGAGCCTGAGCGCCCCGACCTGTTCCTCACCGCCTGACCCTCACCCATCAAGGAAGCAGCCGGATTGACACCACAACACGGGACTTGACCGCATAATGCTCAATTCGACCCGAACCAGCAAAAACCGCATTATTACGCGGATTCTCTGAAATCAGTACGACGTCGCGCAACCCATAAAAACACGTTGCAGCAAACACTTTGCGGGCAAAATGCGGGCAAAAATCGCCCGGAACTAGCCGCTCTTGAGGTATCAGTGATGGTGTGTGTTTCTGATGTCTAGGTCCACCTTCAGTCACTCAGGGTCAAGAAAGCACTTTGCTCTGCAGAATGCCACCAAATGACGCGTGCATGAGCAATGTGCTCGAATGAGCTTCGTCTCTCCGCTGGCTCAATCTCGCCCTCCTATCCGCCTCACCTCAGGTGCGCCCAGAACGTCATCAGCGCCTCTGCGACTGCTGCGGGTTGTTCGAGCGGCACGAGCGTACGCGCTGCCGAGATCGTGAGCGATGTCGCGTCCGGCGTCAGCTCCGCCGCACGACGCGCGTCCTGCGGACTCCAATCCCCTCGGTCGTCCGAGGCTATGAACAAGCTCGGCACGCGGATGTTCGTTAGCCGATCCGTGACATCCGTACGGTCGACGATGAACGATCTCAGTGCCCGGCTCATGCTTTGGCGCGTCGGCCGCCCCAGGCTCTCGATCACGATGTCGCGGATGCCGGGAGTGGCCGCCGAAGCATCCGTCAGCATGGCCGCAACGACCGCTTCGCGCACGGGTCGGATGGGGCCCGCAAGCCGCAACAGGGGGTGAAGGATCGCGATCTTGCGCCTAAGGTCCGGCGGCAGCGGTTCGGTCGGTGCGCTGATCGCGACGAAACTACGTAGCACCGAGGCATCCGTCGCAAGCTGGTAACCCACGTGGCCGCCGAAGGCATTGCCGACCCAGTCGACCGGCGCTGTCGCACCGAGACCGCGCAGCGCGTCACGTGCGGCGGTCTGCGGCCTCGGCGATGCTGGTGCGCCGGGCGAGCACGTCGCTGCGCCCGAGTCCTGGCGGATCGATCAGCACGTACTCGCGGCCGGGTGCACCCGCCAGCAGCAGGGGCAGCACCCCATCCCACGTATGGCTGTCGACGAACATCGACGACCACAGCACGGTCATATGGCCGCTTCCGGTGCGGCGCACGGCCAGGGAGCCGAGGCGGGTGTCTACTCGTTCGAGGCGTTCTGTGAAGGTATCCATGATTTGATGTCACCCTGACTAACATGAATGAGCGCAAGTACCGGATGTCTGCTCGCGCCGACGCCGCCGCACTCACGGGCGAGCGGATCGTGGACGCGATGCTGGAGCGTCTACGAACCACGCCCTACGAGTTGATCCGACTGGAAGACGTCGCCTCGGACGCAGGTGTCACCGCACAGACCGTGATCCGCAGGTTCGGCAACAAACCCGTGTTGATGACGACGACGGTCGAGCGGGAACTGGGACGCATCGTCGCTCGACGCGAGGCTGCCATGCGCGCCAGCCCTGCCGAGACCATGCGTGCACTGGTCGAACATTACGAGGACTACGGCCTGTTGATCCTCAAGACATACTCCGAGGCGCCACTCGTGCCGGGGCTCCCCGAGCTCGCCGCACACGGACGCGCCTACCACGTCGACTGGTGCCGCCGTGCCTTCGCCGCGCATCTCGCCCCCCCCAACCGAACGAGGAGACAACGAAGCGCCACCTCGCCGAGATCGTCGCGGTCTGCGACGCGACAACGTGGCGCATCCTGCGTTTCGACGGCAACCTGAGCGCCGAGGGCACGGAGCAGGCGATCGCCGAACTTCTGACTCCCCTGCTCCACTAGAAGCTGTAGGGAGCGGGACGAGCAGGTCCGGCAGGGCGACGACCGCCCTGTTCTTTCCGAGTCGAGCGTGCTACAGCGCGCTACGCTACGTCCCGTGGAGACCGTGACACATCGCGAGATGCGCAACCGCAGTGGCGAGATCCTGCGCAGGGTTGAGGCCGGCGAATCGGTGCTGGTCAGCAACAACGGCCGCCTGGCTGCCCTCATCGTCCCCGTAGGAGGCGAGCCCCTTGACGGGCTCATCGCACGAGGCGAGGCAAGGCCAGCCCGCACCAGTAGTGATGCGCTGGCAGACATCACGCGGACGGTTTCGCCCGTGAGTACACGGCAGCTGCTCGATGACAGTCGAGGCCGCTGGTGACGGTGGCCTACCTGGACACCTCGGCCGCGATGAAACTGGTGATCGAGCAGACCGAGTCTGAAGCGCTCGTCGCCGCTCTCACTGATTCCTCGCGACGCCTGGCGGCGTCCTGGCTTCTGCATACCGAGTTGCATTGTGCCGCGGGTCGGCATCCGGCGATCATCTCCATCGATGCGATCACGGCAGTGCCGCGTCGGCCGGGATCCGGGTGGTCGCACCGGCGTCAGCCCGCCTCGCTATTTGAGCGCGAGGCGGGCGATCGCGCGAACAGCGGTGGTGGGAGGGACGTCACGGCGCCGACCCCCCGCCCGCCAGAGGCCGAGCGCATAAAGCACGTCGAGTGCCGGCTCGGTCAGTGACGTGAACCCGCGCTGGTCGAGTTCTCGACCCTGCGAGTCGACGTAGCCGAGTTCGTTCAGTACGTCGATCACCTGGCGCCCCGCTTCGCGTCGCGTCGCGATGCTCCCGTCGGCCAGGCCGATCGTGAATATGGTGCTGGCGACCCGCTGACCGTCCGTCATCCGCTGGCGCAGCAGCATCCGCGCGATCTGCTCGGCAAGCACCGCTGGTCGTCCGATCGCAGGACGAGTCCGGCCGACAAGCTCTAGACGACCCTTCACCTTGCGGATCAGGCGCAGCCGTTCAGCTGATGCGCGCAGTTCGCGCATCGGGTAGGTCAGATCTTCGCGGTTCGCCTCGCCGATCCAGTCGTCGCGCCAGCCAAGTGCCGTCATCCCTTCTAGCACGACGGCGGGCGGCATCCATCCAGCCTTCGTCAACGTCAGCCCTTCGACTCCGATGTGATCGATGAGCCAGGCGTAGGGCTTCACGGCGACCGCGACGTCCTCATCACGAAGCCGCTCGGGTGTGAGCAGTTCGCTACGCCGAAGGTGCCGGCGCAGATTCGACCTGTATGGCACGGGCAGGTCGGAGGCGAACTGAGCGATGGGTGAGTCGACTCTGACGCCGGTCGAAGCATCCGCGAGTCCCGCGAGATCTCCTCCCGCCCGGCTGAACAGCGCGGCGAGTTCGTCGCGCGCACCGTCCAGATCGGCGTCCTCGAGGTCGCCTGTCGCCCACGGTCCGACGGCGGTCGCGACCCACGCTTTCGTCGACCGATGATCGGTGTGCGACGGTTTGGCGAGAATTTCGGCGATTTCCTGGTAGCCGCCGATGCCGCCGGAATCCTCGAACGGTGCGCGCCGCTCACCGGAAATCAGCTGCGCGAGTGGCTCGCCGGGCCGCGCGGCATGGCGGTCGACTAGGTCGATGCGGTGCAGCCAGTTGTCGCCCGAGTCGTAGACGTACCACAACGGCCCATCGTGCTGCATGGCCTCGCCGATGGTCGTGTCGGCCTCATCCTCCTCACCCTCAATCTCGGCCTCAGCCAGCGACCAGGCATCCACCCACGCGCGAGGCTGCCGCCCGATGCGCGGGATGCCGTTGCTCATCACCCAGGGATCATCTTCGGAGAACCGGTGCAGGTGCGAGCCGAACCAATTGAAGACCACCTGCAGCACCATGTGCAGCTGGGCGAGCGACAGGCTGTCGTCGACATCGATGGTGCGCCAGATCTCCGGCTCGATACCGACGATCGATGCCCGCAAGCGAAGAATGCGGCGAGAAGGGCGAGCGGGCACGAACCAACGCTACCGGGCTGCCCCAGCAGACCTCGGCGCCCAATACCCAATCGTCCTCACAGCGTGCGCGGAGAAAGCGTGTGCGGAGACGCATACGCGAGCGCCGCCTGGGCCCACTCGCGACGCCATCGCATCATCGCTTTCTGGTCGGCCTTGGACAGCTTGACGAGCTGCGGGACGAGTCGGAACATCTCGTCGACGTATCCGGGGATGTCCCCCGGTGGTCCGGCGGTCGCCTCGGACAGCATTCGAAGCGCGAGGGCCGGATCAACGCCCTTCTTCAACAGAGCGAGAACCTCCCGGGCATCCTTGGTTCCCTTCTCCGAACGGAAGCGATCGAAGAGCGCAGCGAGCTTAGTGACGAAATGCGCCTCGATCGTCAGAAGCAACCAGGGCGGAGCAATGTCGTCGTCGACGTACTCAGCGAGCACTTCGACCTTGAGCTTGAGCCTCGTGCCGAGTTTCGACTCATGCGGGAGGTAGATGTCCAAATGCACCCCTTCCACCTCGCCGCGAAACTTACGGGCCAGGTGGACCGAGTTGTCCGTGAGACTTTCGACGACCGAATCGAGTAGGTAGCGAGAGCTCGGAGTAACGATCAGGTCGATGTCGTGACTGATTTCACCCCCGACCCGCAGGTGCGTCGCCCATCCGCCGATCAAGATCGATGGGTCGAGGTCGCGCCCGACGTGGTCGAGGACGCGGCGAATCTTCTCGTCTGATTCATTCAGGGATTCAGACATGCGCTTCCTCCGCGGGCTGTTCCCAATCCGCTCGCTCGAAAAGTCTCGAGTGGAGGGCTGCGCGAAACTCGCTGGCCTGCCACCCGGGCATCGCAAACAGGTCGGCGTAGGTCTGAGCGACGCTCGAGTAGCCCTCCCGCCACACTCGCGCGGCGACCCGGTCGCGCGAGACCACCCGAACCTCTTCGCCGTTGGCGAGGCCTTGGGTAACGCCCGCGTCGGCGTAGATCAGCCGAGTCCCCTTGTCGGCGATCGTGTTGACGCCCCCTAGCCAGTGCAGCGCGGCATCCGTTCCGCCAAAGGCGATAGCCGTCGGATGCTCGTTCGTCAAACTCTGGGCTGCGCTCAGCGTGGTCATCGCGACGGTGTCGCGGATCAAGTTGCGATTCGCCGCCATCGTGAGCACAACCTTCTCGGGGCTGACGACAATGATCCCGCCACGACGCCGAGTTTGGACCGCGCCGATCTCCACCAGGCGACCAAGTGCCTGGTGAGTGCTGGAGACAGGGGCGTCGACGGCAGCGGCAAGCGCGCTGAGGTCTGGCCACTCGCGACGACCAGCAAGGGCACCCTCGGCCAGCGTCCGCCACACGATCTCGTTCGTCTTCACGGATCAAGCTTGGCATAATTCGTAAATGTACGGAACGTCTATCCGTCAATTTATGGAAGATGTGTCCGTGTATCTACGGATGCCGATCATCATCGCGCCTCGGTCAGCTGTTCCTCGGAAACACAGCCCTGAGTCGACCATAGACAGCGTCCACGTCGATGGCAGCTGGGGCATCCGCGGATATCCGCTTCGTGAGCAGACGCGGCCACACCACCTCGATGTCGCGCACAGTGAAGTCACCACCGATGAGGGGCCAGTCGGCCTCGAGAAAGCACAGCACACCGCGGACGACGACATCCGGGTCGGCCACAGCACCGGCGACCTTCTCGACCTGAGACTGAACTCCGTCGACGAGTTTGGTCTGGTCGCGACCGCCCACTCGAAGCGACTCGACACGAGGCCGGAGGATCCCGCCTTCGACGCGCAGTTCGGGACGTTTCCCCTTGTACCGTTTCGCGTCGATCACCCACACCCCCGCGGAAGAGACGACGATGTGGTCGATGTTCGCCCGCGAACCAGGGACCCGGCGGTCATGAAGAACACGCATATCGCTCGGGAGATCCTTGAGTCGCTCGGCCAGCAGCTCCTCGCCGATGGCACCGCGCTCCCAAGCGCGAGTGCTCTGGGGATCATCAGATAGCGCCAGGATCAGTCCGCCGAGCTTCGGATGAGCCGCTCGGATGCGCTGCTCCCGACCCGTCTTGCGACGCTCGTACTCTCGCCGCGCGGACCCACCCGCCACGTCGATGTCGATTTCGGGTTCGGGCCGGGGCTCCGTTTCGGTCCCGGTCTCGGCCTCGATGTCGGCGCCAACCGCTGTCTCGGGGCACTGAACACATCGAACGGTCTTCGTCTCGCGCTCGTAGATCCCGTGTTGTCCGGCTGGCAACGGGGTGCTGCAAAGCCGACAGATGCCGGAGTAGCGCAGCCGCATCCGCTTTTCAGCCGGAAGGCGTTCACTCGTCACGGGCTGAACGTATCACCGGTATGCGAGGCCAACGCCGGCGAAACCACTAACGCGTAAACCCGTCAACGAATGAGCGATCACGGTACGAATAGCCGCCGCAGAGAGCGAAAGCGCCTACTCGCACGCCAATCCATCGCCTTCACCGTCACCATTGTTGCCAGTCCCATGAGCGAACCAATCGTAGATCGATGCTTCTGAGGGGTTATCGCGTGAGAACGGACCTGTCGGGTGTCCGTTGACATTCTGCTTGAGCTTCGTACACGACGTGTATTGCCTCCACCACTCATCGACCGCTGGCGGCGGGGCCGCAGCCTCCGCGGCCTGCTGCTCGGCCACGATTCTCGCCTGTTCTGCCGCGTCGGACGCAGCTTTGCAGGCGACAGTTATCACTGCCCCATCTGCGGCGACGGTCGCGACCTGCGCGGCGTGGTAGTCCGACTCCCGCGGGTGTGCGGGGTAGCCGTCCGTCGAGTCAAATCGGGCAACCGCCAGCCCGGCCGTCAGCAACGTCAATCCAACGTCTACACCCTCGTCCGTGCCGACGTAACGCAAGATTCTCCCGTACTGGTCCTCATCGTTCTCCCCGTCCGGAAGCTCCAAGATGATCGGATCACCCTGGCTGAGGAGGGACGATACGAGCGTCGATGCTTCCGCGTATCCACAGGCGCCGCGCTCTGGCGCATCGATACCAATGATGCGCACCGTGCCGGCGCTGGTCTCGACGGTGTCACCATCAACGACCGACTCGAACGTCACCTGCGATTCAAGCGTCGAAGTCGCCGAGTCAGCGCCGTCAGAAGCTGATCCCGCTGCACATCCGACAAGCGAGAAAGCGATGACAACAGTAACTCCACACAAAGCTCCGCGCATAAGGCTGAGCCTAGGCCGCGCTCCTCCTCCGAGCTGATAACGGTGTGTAGCTTCGACGCGCGGCTACCGCGTGCGCTATCGCACGCCGGATCGCACCGGAACGTTCGGCACGTTGCGCCCGTTCTCCCAAGCGAAGACTTCTCTGCTCGTGACATCCCAAATAGATATCACTTCCCATGCATCGGCCGCGGGGCCTGGTCATCGACCGATGGTCGGCCCTCCAGGCCCAGAAGACCCAGTGTGCGGCGCGGCAGGATCGTACGGCCGCCCCGGGTTGTACGGGTCAACCGCCGGCGCCCGCCGAGGCTCCTGGATCCGCACTTCCGGCGCGAGACCCGCATCACGAGCGCGGGTCATGAGGCGCGTCGCGGTGCTCTGACTGATCCTGAGAGTGTCGGCGACGAGCTTGAGCGGCGGGTAGCTGATTGCCGTCGCGACGCGATAGACGGCGATCGAGTCGTGCAGCGCCTCCGAGGGGTCGCGCTTCCCCGCCGCCCGCAGGCGGTTGAGGAACTGCCGCACCGGGATGCGGTCATGATCGCTCACACCGTCCCCGCCAACGTCGACCGTGACGACGTCGAGTGCTGATGTCGTCATGATCCAGTGCGTGCGCACCTCGCGGAGCATCTGGCTGGTGATGTCGACACCTTCCCCCTCGCGCTCGAGGGCGGCGGACGCGACGGCGGTGCGGCCGAGCGCAGCATCCCACTCCACGCGCACGGTGATCGTGCCCGGCACGTCCTGCTCCCCCGACACGCGCGCATTCCAAGACTTCGGCATCGATACGCGGCTACCGAGATCGATGCGATCGTCGCTGATGTCATATGCCTCCACGTCTGCCATGCAGCCCACTATTCCAGGTCATCGGCGATTCGCGAAGAAGACTGTCGATCTTGGCTCACAAACGTGCTACCTTGCCCCGAATGGAGATTGACACTGCTGGCTCAATGAAGGGGAAGACCATGAACCGCTCACCGGAACACCTTGCTCTCACGATGAAGGATGCCGCCAAACTCGTCGGCGTCGACTACCGCACCATCAAGCTCGGCATCGAGAACGGGACCATCCCCACGGTCCAGCTCGGCCCGCGCCGAATGATCCCCCGCGTCCCGCTGCTGCGTGTTTTCGGGATCAATGCCTGAGCGATTGTTGTCCACTGCGCGGTGGCCCCGATGGCGCGGTGGGATCCCAAAAACGTGCATGCGCGCTGGGGGCACCATTGCGTGTGATCTCGCACGTCCCAGCGAGCCTTGCGCCCAGTCGGTCCTGCTCGGCGAGAGGCACTGGCGCCGAGCGTTAGATGCCCGCAGAGCTGCCCACGGCGAGCTACGCGACGGGAGTCTGCACCCCGAGCCGGGCGTGCACCTCAGCAACGATGGTATCCGCGAGCGCCTGCGGAATGGGGGACTGACTGTTCTCCGAGATGATCCAGTACTTTCCGGTAAGGCGTCCGTAGTCGCAGAAGTCGACCTCCGCCTCCCAGCTCGTTAGGCCGCTATTCGACTTGACGTGGATAGTGACGATGAGCCCGTCAGCGCCGCTCGCGTACACACGGGGGAGCTTCTGCGCCGTCTTGTTGACTACCTCCAGAAAGGCATCCTGGGGGAAGCGAGGATCCCACTCCACAGGCGTACCGCGTCGCTTCGCGGTCTCCTTTGATGAGCGGACACCGGCGACAATGCCATACGCCGCGAGCGCGACAGCGCCAGCCCCCATCAACACCTGAGCGATCATGCAGTCTCCATCCCCGAGCCGTGAAGTTCCCAGCCGTCGTCCTGCTACTTCTTGATGGTTCTGGACTCCATGCCGCGCATCGCGCGGGCGGTCCTTTCCTTGGACTGGACCTCGGTGTCCGGCGTCATCCTCGGCTGCCCTCATTCCGTGCCGAACCTGATCGGCCTTGCCGAGCCTATCGATCGCGCGGGTTTGGTTCTGACGCGGCTACCAGAGCGTGACGAAACTCAATGAGCATCCTCATGCGGGCGGTGGGCGTCAGCGGCGCCGCCCCCGGCGCGATCGAGGATCTCGGCGCCACGCGGTGACTCCAACCGAGTGCCGCGGCGTCCGCTCTCGCGGGTCACGTCACTTCACTCCAAGCGCGCCGCGCGATAGCAATTCGAATTGCTAGATATGGTTCGGGAGAGTGAGCCGTTCCGGCTCTTCGAGCGAGTCATTGCTAAGGGTCCCGCAGGGAGGATCAGTGACATTTGCGCTTTATCTGACGGGCGTGCCCGGTGTGGGAAAGTCCACAGTCGCAAGGTTGGTCGAATCAACCGCCGGTGCGGCCAGATACAGCTACGGCGAAATACTCACCGCCGCGCTCGGCGATCGAGTGCGGACACAAGCCGAACTTAGACGCGAGTCCAGCTCGGTTATCTCTGCCGCCGATGTGGCGGCTGCAGACTCTTTCGTTCGGCAAGAGTTGAAGCAAAATCGAGGTCGCCGGCACTCAGTCGTGGACTCTCATGCGGTGACTGCGGAGACATACGGCATGCGCGCCGTGCCGTTCGCTCGCGCGGATTTGGCGGCGCTTGCCATCTCCCACATTGTGTGCCTCACGGCATCTGAGAACGTGATCCGGACGAGGCTTCGCGATGCGAGTGAAGGCAGGAGAGAGCAGGACAGCACCGATTTCGAGCTCCATCAGGGTTTGCAGGCTTCGCTCGCGCTGGCGTACGCCGTCGAGCTGGGCGTCCCCGTCGGCTTCATTCGGGCCGACCGGCCGCTCGACACTGTGATGTCGGACGTCTTGAAGTTTGTGGGCGCGGAATGAGCGAGATCGATCTCCGGGCCGCGATTAACGCGGTATCTGACGTTGTGCAGAACCGACCACAAGCTATCCGCGAGTTCGACCAGATCTATATGAAGACCGGCGACATGATCCTCCAGAGTGAGTTCATCTCGCGCTGGGCTGCCGGCAAGCGAGTTGCTTTCGTCGGCGATGGCGACGCAATTAGCTCCTCGGTGGCCTATCTCGCCCACATCGGGATCTTGGATTCTGCGCCGTCGCAGATCACCGTCTTCGACTTTGACGAACGAATTGTCAACGGCATCAACCAGTTTGCAGAGTCCGCAGGCATCGGGCACTTGAGTGCTGTGCTGTACAACGTGTTCGACGAGCTTCCGACTGTCGCGGCATTCGATGCCTTCTACACAAACCCGCCGTGGGGTGCGAGCAATCGGGGGACGAGCGTGAAGCTGTTCGTTGAACGCGGTTTCGAACTCGTCGGGTACGACGGCAAGGGAGTGGTTGTCCTCGCGGATGATCAGAACCTCGAGTGGCCCCGCAAGGTTCTCCATGCCGTTGAGTCCCATGCACTGGAGAATGGGTTCTTCATCAGTCGGATGTCGCCGCAGCTGCACTCGTATCACCTCGACGACGCACCCGATCTCAAATCATGCAATCTCGTACTGGACGCCCTGCCTGGAAACGCTCGTGAGGTGGACAGCAGGCCGCGATTGGTCAGCGACTATGAGCATTTCTACGGGAACGGTCATCCACTGAATGTCCGGTTCATCCGGCAGAATCCGGGCAGCGACCCGCGGCGGGCTGGGAACAGCGAGTATCACTTCGAGTATCTGGACGGGAGCACGTGATGGAGATTGGCCCTGGGGATCGCGTTCTATTCATGAAGGTGGGCATCCACGCCGGAGAGAGCTTGGAGGACATTCTGGAACGCAAGCGCCGGGAGATAGACGACGTCGGCTTCGCGATGTGGGGGTATGGGGGAAGCTCCTGCCATCCCGCGCGGGTGCGTGACTACGTGCAACGGCCCGGCGGCCCAGTCAATCTCGTTATGCAGGAGATTACCTCGAACCACAACGCTGCTCAGGTTCGAGCTCGGGAGTATTCGGTCGACGGCGAGACGTGGGAAGAGGTGCCGGCGGACATTAACGTCCTCGGTTCGAAGTACGCGCTGTTTATCTCAAGTCTTGACGATGTTGAGACTGTGCTGGACTTGAGCGCCACGCGCGTCGGCGTCGGCAACCAACAGGGTCGGGTGGGCAAGGAATACATCCGTGGTCACGTCGACAAGGCTTGCCTGGACGTCGTCGATGCAACGACAGAGGACGCCGCGGGCATCAAGATTTCGCTCGCGGCGCCGCTCATCTCGCCCTACGCTGCGTTCTTGCGGTCATAACTAACTGCCTCAAAGCAGAGCGAGTCTGCGCTGATCATGATCTGCGGCGCCAAGCCCCGCAGATACTCGAGATAGCTGAGAAGCCCAACCATCGATGGTGGGGGCGAGAACGCGAGCCTCATTGCCGTATCGGCCGCCGGGGCTCGATGAACTCCGCTCGCAACATCCTCCACGCTCGTGTGCATGACAAGCGTCATCATCGCCTGTTCCAGTGCGCCCACACGCCCCTGCAGGGAGCCAAGTTGAGAGGCTCGACCCACGAGAGCTTCGAGAGCGATGATCGCGCGTTTGTCTCCAGTGAGCAGTGCGCCGGCACGTGCAGCGACCACCGCAGCAAGAAGTGACTCGCCGGGATCCAGCGGAAGCCTGAGTTCCGAAGCAAGGTCCTCCAGTGCTGCCGCGTTCGCTACCTCGGCCGCGGTGGGTTCCACGACCTCGGCTGCGGCGAGCAACGATTCGAAGAGACGCAGCACATCCGCACTCTCGCCGTGCCGTTCGACGGCCTTCTCGAGAGCATTTCGACAGACCCACTGAGCAGTGGCGAGAACCGCCATCGATCGGCACCTTTCGGGGCTGCAGCAATGAGCCAGGAGCTCGTCGATGAGCCCGTAGCGCACGAGCTTGATGATCAGGTCGTTATCCAGGAAGTAGTCATCCATCGTGCTCAAGGACTCCTAGCGCGCGGGTGATGTAGTCCCAGGAGTCGTCCGAAACACGGGACTCATCCAGTTGGCGAAATGCGATCGTATTCACCTGTTCCATTAGGTGCTTGTCGTAATGACCGGCCTGTCGCAGAGCGCCATACACTTGAGGCCACCGCCCGCTGCTACGGGCGAGCGCGAGGCCGACGAATCCGGGATCCACCCCTAATTCGGGTGCGACTCCCTGGATCGCATCGGCGGCCTCGGCGGCGTTGAAGTTGTGCTTCTCTGTCTCGACTGTGAACGTCGGGTCACCAGTGAGGAGTTCGAGAGCGAACGCGTCCGCGGCGGTCTCATCTGGATCGTGGGTTTCTGCTGCTGGTCGGTAGTCGACTTCCTTGCCCAGGTCGAGCGACAGATCCGCTACCGCCTCGCCGTCGCCTACGTGCCCGAGCGCGATGTGGCCAAGCTCATGAGCAATCATGAAAGCCAGGAAGGCGGGGAAACTCGTCCGCCGCGCGAGGAGGATTACCGGCCGCCCTTGAGCGAACACCGTCATCGCGTCCATCCGCTTTGCCTCAAGAGGGAAGACTGCCTGCGAAACGACGGGGACTCCCATCGCCCAGGAGAGCGAGATGAGATCGCCCGGCGAGACGAAGCTCGCGTATCGGAGAATGGCCTCGCGCGCCTCGGACGCAGCAGGCAGTCCCTGATACCGGGTCGTGGTCGCATCGGAGATCAACGTCGCTAGTGATTGCGCGACAGTCGTGAGCATGAGCTCGTCGATCTGGCGGGTGAGGCTCGCGCGCTTGAAACTTGCTCGTCCGCGCGTCACAAATGTCGGCTCGTCGTGCATGAGCGAAACCGCCGAGAGCCCCAGCTTCCTAGCGAGCGAGAAGCGGAGCTCGGCTTCGGCCGAGGGGGAACCAATAGCATCCTCGGACCACCACTGCGGCCACGCCGCTGATATCGCGTCGTTTGAGAGGCCAGTCTGGCGCAAACTACGTCGAAGCTCATCGGGAGTGGTGAAGATTGCCACTGTGCCACCTCCTGTCGCACGCTGGCGGTACCGTAGGACGGTGCCCCGCTCGGTAGATTCGCGCCCGTTCGATGGCGACGCTACCGTACGTTCTGACGCGCGCTCCGCATTCTGTTGGACACGATACGGCACTGAGTCCGGGGAACCGATTGAGTCGATCTTGCGCCGCAAGACGCGTGAGAGCGACTCCAATGAGGGCATATTTCTGTGGGGCGTCGGGAACAGCATCCGTCCTTCACTGCCCGCTCTGATCGAGCAAGAGCCAGATCCCCTGGTTCGTTTCAGCTCGATGTTGTCTCGCCCGCGAAAGCAGGACACGGATCCCTCTCGAATCCGGCTCTGGACAGCGGGCGTCACGTTGGCGGGACGTCACTTCGATGTCCCGGCGGAGGCGACCGTGACCAGCGCCGGGGATGTCGCGCGCGCAACCCATTTCGCGCTGGTGTGCTCGACTGATCGACCCCTCGTGGAATCGGCTCAGCCAGCCATCCATGCGTCTCAACTGAACAACCTCGCGAACGGGACCCGGGTTGGACACTCTCAGGTAACGGCAGTGGTATCGGAGACGAGGAACGCGCCAGTAGGCGGTGCAGTGTACGAGCGCGGATTCGTGGCGCGGCTAGTGGCGCCGTACTTCGTGACCCTCAAGAGTTTCATCGAGTTCGGCGCGGCGGAAGCGACACCAGAGGCTTTCCAGCGCGCGCGCCAAACGCTCGCCCATCCGCGGGCGGGCACGTGTGAGCAGACTCTCTTCGCAATGGAATAGCCGTCAACGTTGCGGATCGCAATATCCCCTGTCGCCCTAACGCTTCTCAACCCAACCGTCGAACATCTACCTCATCAACGCGAACGGGACTCATCTCGAGCAGGTCGCCGGAGAGCCGACGGACGGGTCCTCGAGATACGACCGAGGGTCACGAAGCTCGGACGGCGCGAATCGACTCGTCACTGTTGGCAGCGCATCGGTTCGCAAGACACTGGACGCTGCCGGTAGCGAGCCTCAACCTCGCCACCAGCGAGTTAAAGCAAATCGGGATCAAAGGTAGCGGACTGGTGCCGCATCTATGCATGATTGCCCAGGCACCGTGAGCGACACGTCGCCCGTCGTGCGTGCAGACCAAAACGTTGGCCGGTGGTTGGCGGGCGGCCCAGGCAGCGGGATTCGAACCCGCGGGCGACTTGCACCGCCACCCGAGTATCAGTCGGGCGCCTTAGGCCGCTCGAGCCATGCCTCCGTGGCACGCTGCGCGGTGGGTGCAGTCCATTGGTCCGCCAACGAGATGCCTCTGCTTACGCAGTGGATTCACAACTATGCCAGACAGGCCGACAAGCGCGCTCAGCGCGGACGGACGTGACTTCGGGCGATGCATGCCCTGAAGGTATAGAAAGCCTCTGACATCCGGTGTCGAGAGACCGTCCCCCGGCCACCGTCGCATGGATCCCTGAACGGGCATCACGCGGTTTGGCAGACACAGTGTTGACAGTCGCTCGCCTCGGATGGCTATTTCCGGCCCGGCTTCTACATCTCGCGTGTGGCAGATCTTGTTCCCGTGATCGTGGCAGGCGTGGGCGCGCTCGCGACCATTGCCGTCTAGCTCATCATGTCGAGAGGTGAGCCAGCGGGTTTGAAACCACTGTCGGCTATGAATTCGATGCTCGCGGCAATGCGGGACGACCAACCTGGCTGAACCGACTTCTCGCACGCCAGGATCTGAGCACATGCCTAATCCGATCCCGCCCCGGATAGCCGGCCCGGAGGCTAGCGCGCTGCGCGCCCGCCAATCGAGCGCCGCTACATCCCGATCCCACGCCCCGCACTCGGCGCCCCAACAATCGGCCCGGTCGCCATCGCCGCCAAGTCCCGCGCCCGTGCAGCACTCCGCATCTCCGCCTGAGCCGCACGAGCGGCATCCTGCATCGTCAGCTCGGGCGTGCCGCGCGACATCGATTCCGCCAGACTCTCGCGGGCCGCAGCATCCGTCCGCGAGACCACGATCGCGATGTTGTGCACGCGCCCGCGTGTAAGGCCCACGTAGAGGCCGGCGGCGTCCACATCGGGCCCGACCACAGAGGCATCGGCGGTGTCGCCCTGCACGCCATGGACCGTCGACGCGTAGGCCAGCTGCAAATGCTCCCGCGCATACTCGGAAGACACTCGCCGCAACTCGCCGCTGTCGCCGACCGACGCAAGATCGACGCAGTCCTGGCGGATGCCGCGCACGATCCACGGCGCACGATTCTCAACGCCCGTGAGCCGGTCGTTCCGACGGGTTTGGACGGTGTCACCGACGAGGATGCGCTGCTCCCCCATCCCGCACGCGACCACGCCGGGATCCAGCTCGCCGTGATCGACTCGCCGCTGCTGGATCGCGTCGTTGATCGCATCCGCCTCACCGTTGGTACCGGACACCAACGTCACCCGCTTGCCACGCGCGTGCCACTCGAAGTAAGCGTCGATCATCCGCTCACGGGCTGCATCATGATGATCAACCCGCGCGACATGACCGCGGTCCGTCAGCTCACCAGCGACCGCTATCGCGCCCTCTCGATCTCCCGCATCGCGCAGCCGTAGCGTGAGCGCCGCGTACTCCGGATCGCGGAACCGATGCACCGTATCGAGCTCTACCGCTGCATTCGCGTGCCGGATCGCTGAACCCATCGCACCGGAATGTCCGACCGGCAGCGCCTGGTGCGGGTCCCCGACGAACGCGAGCCCGACCCCCTGCTCAATCGCGAGGTCGGCGAGTGCATTCGCCGTCTGGAGATCGACCATGCCCGCTTCGTCGACCACAATTCGATCGCGAGGACGCAACACGTATCGCGTCGGCCCGCCATATGCGACACCCGTGCTGGGATCGACCTCTCCCGCACGCAGCCGGGTCCACACCATCGCACCGGCCTGATCGGCACCCCACCGGTAGCCGTGGTCTGCGAGCAGTGCATGGATGCTGGATGCCGCAGCCCCAACTTCGCGAGACGCCACAGAAGCCGCTTTCCGGGTGGGAGCGACGACGAGCATCCGCCGCCGTTGCGTCCCCAGGGCCGCGAACGCAACGCGCAGCATCGCCGTCTTGCCTGTGCCAGCGGGGCCGGTGACCGTTACGAGCCCGTCTGTCCCGGCGATCGCGCAAGCGGCAACACTCTGCGAAGTATCCAGTGCCGAGATCTCCTCGTTGGGCGCCAAGCGACGCAGCTCGTTCAGCAGGAGTGCACGCCCCGGCCGGGCGAGCACGTCAAGGCGTCCGGCGAGGCGCACCTTCGCGCGCACGGTCTCGGTCGCCATGAAGGCCTTCACGTGTGCTGGCGGCATCTCGGCAACCAGCCGATGGACGGCCTTCGCGGCGCGCGTCGAAATCTCGACGATTACGTCGTCGAGCTGATCGCGCGGCGCGACGATGCCGGTGCGTGAGAGCGTGCGCGTCGCGCCGGCTCGGATGTCAAAGGTGCTGAACCGCCCGCCACATGATGTGGACCGTTTATCCGCGTCCACGATCGCCGCGGCCGCGAGCAGGTCCAGATCGAGGGCGTCCAGCTCTGTGGAAGCGACGGCAATCGGCGCACGCACGGTGATCAGGCTTGGATCGATCGCCGCGATCTCGTCACGGACGCGCGTCTCCCACGACGTTTCGTCGAGGTCGGCCGGCTTGTTCGGCCGCGCAACCGCCCACGCGCGCCGGTCGATCTGCTGCAGCACCTCAACGCTCGGCGCCGATCCCCCGTGCGCCGCCGACCACTCCGCGATCAGGCGCGCGCGGTTGGCCTCGATCTGCGTCGATCGGCGCGAGAGGGGGCGGACGGCGTCGGCGAGTTCGGCAATCTCGCCCGAGTCGTCGAGTTTGTATCCGTGGCGCGCGAGCGCGGCGATCCACGCGGGGTCTGTACGGGCGGCGAGTTCGCCCTCGGCATTGATGACGGTGTGCAGCTTCATGGCGACGCGCGAGTCGAGGTTCGACCACTTCCCATCCGCGCCGAGCACTTTGATGTTCAGCCACAGGTGACGGTGAATGTGCGGGTCGAGCGCGCGCGAGCGACGATGCTGCAGCTCGACGACCTCGATGCGAGCGATCTCCTCGCGGACGAGCCCACCGTGCCCGCGCCGCGCGTTGAGCTCGGTCTGCCACGTAAGCAGGATGCGCTCACGAAGCCGGTCTTGCAGCGCTTCGAACTCGGCAGCGAGTTCCGGATGCAGCAGCGCGGCGATGCTGTACGACTTCGGGTGGTTGAGCGTCCCGTCAAGCAGCAGGTCGGCGTCTGGGCTCAGCCGCTGATGACCGCGCTCCTCCCCCGTGATCGGGTCGTGCCCGGTGAGCCAGACACGAAGACCCCCGGCCGAGAGCTGATCAGTCGTGATGACGCCGTTGTCGACGATGAACCGAGAGACGGTGGAATCGGATGCTGCGCCATACGCCTCGAGCGCTTCGACACCCGTCGGGTGGGGCATGTGGGCGTCGCAGGTGCCCTCGAGAGCGTACGAGATTGCGTGCCGGACCCCGCGGGATTCGACACCCCTCTTCCACCGCTCCAGTCCTCCGCGCATGGCGCCAGAGTAGGTCAGGTTTTTCCGCTTATCCAGGGATTTTTCTGCGTTGCAGGTATCTGTAGCAAAGCGGTTTCAAAGGGCGTCGCCCGGTCAAGTCCTGGGACGTGGTGTATCGGTGATCGTGTGATCCCTCGTGTCGAGGTCAGGCTGTGAGGGCCCGAAGGTCGGGTTCGATCACCTCCTCTGTGGTGGGTTCGCCGACGCGGCGTGCGGCGGCGAGGGCGTCGAGGCCGAGGTAGCGGCGTTGCTCGGCCCACTCGTCGTGTTGCTCGGCGAGGACGGCGCCGACGAGCCGGATGATCGCGTCGCGGTTCGGGAAGATGCCCACGACGTCGGTGCGGCGGCGGATCTCCCGGTTGAGGCGTTCGTTCGGATTGTTGGACCAGATCTGCCGCCAGATGCTCTTCGGGAACGCGGTGAACGCGAGGATCTCCTCACGTGCGGCCTCGAGGTGCTCGAACGACCTGGGGAGCTTGTGCTCGAGCGCGTCCAGGACGCGGTCGAACTGGGCGTGCACGGACTCCGCGTCGGGCTGGTCGAAAACCGTGCCCAGCAGGGTCTTCACCCATGGCCACGAGGACTTTGGGGTCACGCTCATCAGGTTCGCCGCGTAGTGGGTTCTGCACCTCTGCCAGGACCCGCCGACGGTCGCGCCGATCGCTGCGACCAGACCTGCGTGTGCGTCGGACGTGACGAGCTTCACGCCGGTCAGGCCTCTCGCGACGAGGTCGCGCCAGAACGTCAGCCAGCCGGCGCCGTCTTCGGTCGAGTTGACTTGCAGACCGAGGATCTCGCGGTAGCCGTCGGCGTTCACGCCGGTCGCGACCAGCACCGCGACCTTCACGACCCGGCCGCCCTCGCGGACCTTCATGGTGAGCGCGTCGGCGGCGACGAACGAGTACGGGCCGGCGTCCAACGGCCGGGTGCGGAACGCGGTCACCTGCTCGTCAAGGTCGCGCGCCATCTCCGACACCTGCGACTTCGACAGCCCGGTGATCCCGAGGGTCTTCACCAGGTCATCCATCCGACGGGTGGACACGCCGAGGAGGTAGCTGGTCGCGACCACGGTGGTCAGTGCGGCCTCCGCGCGGCGGCGGCGTTCCAGCAGCCACTCCGGGAAGTAGGTGCCCTGCCGGAGCTTGGGGATCTTCACGTCGATGGTCCCGGCGCGGGTGTCGAAGTCGCGGTGGCGGTAACCGTTGCGACGGTTCACCCTGTCGTCGCTGATCGTGCCGTAAGCGGCGCCGCAGATCTGGTCCGCGTCCGCGGATAGCAGCTGGTTGATGAACGTGCCGAGCATCTCCCGCAGCAGATCGGGAGACGCCTGCGCGAGGTGGTCTTCGAGGAAGCGGGCAGGGTCGATATCGTGGGGTGAGACGGTCATCGTCGGGGTCCTTTCGAGATGGATGTGAAGAGTTCTCTCGAAGGATCACGCGGTGACCGTCGCTACGTCCGCAGCGACACGGTCACCCGATCCGTACACCACCTTGCCGGACGCCACC
>NZ_NMUM01000030.1 GCF_002812805.1 Microbacterium lacus
GGGGTCGGCGCAGCCGGAGCGGGAGCGGGAGCGGGAGTCGCGGCGGGTGCCGCGGGAGCAGCCGGAGCCGCGGGACGCACGGGGCCGGGACGACCGGCCGGGCGCGGTGACGATGCGGCGGCGGGTGCCGGAGCCGCGGGCGCTGCTGCACCCTCGGCCTGAAGCGCCTGACGAAGCTTGCGAGCCACGGGGGGCTCGATGGTGGACGAGGGGCTCTTCACGAACTCACCGAGCTCTTTGAGCTTGGCCAGCGCGACTTTACTGTCGACGCCGAGTTCAGAGGCGATCTCGTGCACGCGTGGTTTGGAAGCCACAATTCTCCTGTCTGGGTCCACCCAGGCAGGGCAGACCGTTAGTCGCGGACGGGACTCATTTCGAGCCGTTCACTTTGTTTCCATAGCCGTTCAGCCTGTTCTCTAACGTCTGCGCGTCGAGTGGTCCCGAGACGCGTAGTGCTCGTACGAACGCGCGGCGCCGCAGTGCGGTTTCCACGCAGGCGAGCGTCTCGTGCACCCACGCGCCCCGACCCGGCATCGTCGCACTCTCGTCGGGGACGAGTTGGGATTCGATGGAAACGACCCTCAGAAGGGCCGACCGGGGAGCACGCGCGCGGCATCCGACACACGTCCGTACAGGTTCCATCCTACACCTCCAGCAGGCCTCGCTCGTTGAGCGAGCGCAGCGAGACGAAACGCTCGGATCGACTAGGACTCGAGGATGCTGTCCGGCTGAATATCGATCTTCGCGCCCGTCAGCTTGGCCGCGAGCCGCGCGTTCTGGCCCTCCTTACCGATCGCCAGCGACAGCTGGTAGTCGGGAACGAGTGCACGGACGGCCTTGGTGGAAGCATCCAGGATGAAGCTCGACGTGACCTTCGCGGGCGAGAGGGCGTTGCCGACGAACTTCGCGAGCTCGGGGTCGTAGTCGACGATGTCGATCTTCTCTCCACCGAGCTCTTCGGTCACGGCGCGAACACGGCGGCCCATCTCGCCGATGCAGGCGCCCTTGGCATTGATCGAGGGGTCGTTGGCCCGCACGGCGATCTTGGTGCGGTGGCCGGCCTCGCGCGCGAGCGAGATGATCTCCACCAGGCCCGATGCGATCTCGGGCACCTCGAGAGCAAACAGCTTGCGTACGAGACCCGGGTGCGTGCGTGAAACCGTGATCGAGGGACCCTTGGGGCCCTTGCCGACGCTGGTCACATAAACGCGCAGGCGCGAGCCGTGCGGGTAGGCCTCGCCGGGCGACTGCTCTTCGGGCGGCAGGATCGCCTCGACCGAGCCGAGATCGACGTGGATCATGCGCGGGTTGGGACCCTGCTGCACGACACCGGCGACGATGTCACCCTCTTTGCCCTTGAACTCCCCGAGCACCGCGTCATCGGCGATGTCTCGCAGTCGCTGTCCGATGACCTGCTTCGCAGCGAAGGCGGCGATGCGGCCGAAGTCGTCGGGAGTGGTCTCCTCTTCGCCGATGACCGCGTCATCGTCATCCGTCACGGGGATGAACACGCCGACGTGACCGGTCTTCCGGTCCATCTCGACGCGGGTTCCCGGGGGTACCTCACCCGTGGGCGACGTGTGCTTTCCGTAGGCGGTCAGAATCGCCTGCTCGATGATGCTCGCGAGTTCGTCGAAGGGGATTTCCTTCTCCCGCTCGATCGTCTTCAGCAGTCCGAGATCGATATCCACGGAGACCTCCCTATTCAGCTCTCGTCCACGCGTCATACGCGTCGACATCCCCCCTACGTTACCGGATGACATCGAGCCGCGCCCTGAGACCCTTACCCTGATCGCATGCAATCTGCTCGACCGGTCGTCGCGACCCTCGTCATCGTCGCCCTGCTCCTCGTCTCCGGCTGCTCAGCCCCCTCGACCGTGCATGCTGAGGATGACGATCTCGGCACCGTCGACGTCTACGAGATCGAAACGGATGCTGCGCTCTCCCCCACCCCCAGCGACCCGGCGCACGAGATCTGGACGATGTTCGTCGGCGTCGTCACTCAGACCGTCGCAGCCGACACCTTCAACGCGTACTGGGTCGGCGAGTCATCCGACACCGACACCATGGCGTACGTGTCCCGCGACATCGACGACCCCACCCAGTGGATGCTGGTCGCGAACGCCGCCTACGCCGACGACTCAGACACTCTCCTGCAGACGCTGATCCACGAGTACGCGCACGTGCTGAGCCTGAATGTCGACCAAGTACCCGAGGCATCCGGCTCGTGCGAAACGCTCGAGCTGAGCGAAGGATGCGCACTTCCGACGTCGTTCATCGATGAATTCCAGGTCGAGTTCTGGGATGCCTACGGGGAGAACGCACCGGGGCCGGACAATGACGACGCGGACGTCGCGTACGCGTTCTATGAGACGCACGAGGAGGACTTCGTCAGCGACTACGCTGCCACGAACGTCACCGAGGACTTCGCCGAGTCGTTCGCGGCGTTCGTGCTCGAGGCAGAGCCGGACTCGGATTCGCCGCTCGCGCAGAAGCTCGACTTCTTTTGGAACGTCCCCGAGTTCGTCGAAATCCGCGCGCACATCTCTGAGGAGTTCGGTCTCGAGTGATGCGGATGTCCCCGCATCCGAGCGATCCCACCGACATACTGTCCGCATGGATGCGATCAACGACTGGCTCCTGACGTAGGGCGACAACCTCTGGACCTGGATCATCGTGCCCGTGGTGGTGATCCTCGGCCTCTACTTCACGGCACGATCCGGTGTCGTGCAGTTCCGGCTCATCCCCGAGATGTTCCGGACCCTGACCGACAAGACTCCGCGTACCGCCACAGGTGAACCCCAGTCCGTCTCCGCCTTCCAGGCGTTCACGATCTCGGCTGCATCGCGCGTCGGCGTCGGCAACATCGCCGGTGTCGGCACGGCGATCGCGGTCGGGGGGCCCGGGGCGATCTTCTGGATGTGGTTGATGGCGTTCGTCGGCGGCGCCTCGAGCTTCATCGAGTCATCCCTCGCGCAGCTGTTCAAGGTCCGTGACACGGACGGGTTCCGCGGTGGACCCGCCTATTACATGCAGCGGGGGCTCAAAGCGCGCTGGCTCGGGATCTGGTTCGCGATCATCCTCATCGTCTGTTTTCCCTTCGCATTCTCGTCCCTGCAGGCCAACACGATCTCGGCGACGGTCAGCGGCAGCCTGGGCGAGGATGCCGCGCCCTGGCTCCCGTGGGCTGTGGGTATCGCGATAACTGTCCTCACCGCGCTGGTGATCTTCGGCGGCGTCCGCCGCATCGCATCCGTGACCCAGGCGCTCGTGCCGACCATGGCGCTGCTCTACCTGTTGCTGGGACTCGCCGTCGTGGCCCTGCACATCGACCAGCTGCCCGTCGTGTTCACCCAGATCTTCACGCAGGCGTTCGGGTTCAACGAGGTCGTGGGCGCCGCCTTCGGGTACATCGTGCTCACGGGCGTCAAGCGCGGCATGTTCTCGAACGAGGCGGGACTCGGCTCGGCGCCGAACGCCGGCGCGAGCGCAGCCGTGACGCACCCCGTCAAGCAGGGTCTCGTGCAGACTCTCGGCGTCTACTTCGACACGTTCCTGGTGTGCACGATCACCGCGTTCATCATCCTCGTATCGGCGCCGGACCTGACCGAGGCGACGCGGGGAATCGGATTGACCCAGGGGGCGCTCGTGTCGACCCTCGGCGAGTGGTCGAACATCGCGCTGACGATCATCATTTTCCTGCTGGCGTTCAGCTCGATCCTCGGCAACTACTACTACGGCGAGTCGAACATCGAGTTCATCACCAGCCGCCCGTACGCCCTGCTCGGCTACCGCATCCTCGCCGTCCTGGCAGTTCTCGCCGGCTCAGTCGTCACGGCCGACCTCGTGTGGAACTTCGCCGACGGGGTGATGGGATTGATGGCGCTCACGAACCTGATAGCGATCGCCCTGCTCTCGGGTATCGCTTTCCGTCTGCTGAAGGACTACACGCGCCAGCGTAGGGAAGGACGCAATCCGGTCTTCACGCGTGCGCTGATGCCCGATATCGAGGGGATCGAGTGCTGGGAGGACGAGCTCTCGGTTACCGGCCCTATCGATGTCGTCGACAAGAAGTACGAGTCCCGCAAGCACCGCGATCACCTGCACGGGGCGCCCAAGCTCTGAGCGGCCGTTCCCCGCGTTCATCGGCTCAGCACCACGCGTTTAGGCTGAGCCGATGGACACCGCGGCCCCGAAACGCGTCGTGCGCGAAGCGACGCAGGTCCCGTGGTTTCGTGCGCTGGCCCGGCTCGGGTATGTGTCGAGCGGGGTCGTACACGGGCTGATCGGCTTGATTGCGTTGATCGTGGCCTTCGGAGGCGACGCCGCGACGGATCAGACCGGCGCCCTGCGCGCCATCGCCGCGCTCCCCCTGGGCTTCACGCTCCTCTGGATCATCGCCGCGGGGTTTTTCGCCCTCGCCGTGTGGAAGATCGCGGAGGGCGTGCTCGTGCGTGGCGACAATGCCTTGCGGAAGTGGGGTGCTCGCGTCGGGCAATGGGGCCAGGCGGTCGTCTTCGCCACGTTCGGAACGGTGGCAGGTGCCATCGCGATGGGAGCACGACTCAGCAGCGAGCGAGCGGCAGAGCAACTCAGTCGCGGAGTCTTGGATATCCCCGGGGGAACCTTCGTGCTCATCGCAGTGGGCATCGGGGTCGGCATCACGGGCATCTCATTCCTTTTCATGGGTGTTCGCCGCAGTTATCGCTCACAGGTTTCGGTTCCGGATGGCTCGCTCGGTCGTCTCGTCGACACACTCGGGATCGTCGGGTTCATCGCCAAGGGCGTCGCGCTCGTCGTGATCGCGGTGCTGCTCGTCGTCGCCGCGGCCCGTGACGAGGCGCGCACCGCGGGAGGCCTCGACGGCGCGCTCCGGGCCCTCCTCGATCTCGCCTTTGGGCCCCTGCTGGTCGGAATCATCGGCATCGGATTCGTCGCCTACGGGTTGTTCTGCTTCTTCCGCGCCCGCTACGCGCGGATGTGAGGATCCACACCCTCTGGCATGAACGACGCGAGGCGCGCGTACGCTCAGGAGAATGACACCCGACGTAGCGGATTCCGCCGAGGCAACCGCTCGCAAGGCGCCCTCGCACCCCGCTTTCCGCACACTTGCCCGCACCGGCTATGCCGCCAACGGCGTCGTCCACCTCTTGATCGGCGCCATTGTGCTGGCCGCAGGCGCGGGCGGCGGCGAATCGGATCAGACGGGTGCTTTTCGTGCGATCGCCGAAGCGCCGCTCGGATTCGTTGCTCTCTGGGTGCTCGCTGTCGGGCTGGCCGCGCTCGCCCTCTGGTACGCGGTCGAGGGTGTACTGACCAGTGAAGAAGATGCGCGCAAACGCTGGGCGAAGCGCGTCGGCGAGTGGGCCAAAGCCATCGTCTACGCGGCCATTGGCTTCAGCGCAGCATCCGTCGCACTCGGCGCGGGATCGAGCGGCGACCAGGGCGCCCAGAACGCGAGCAGCACCGTGCTCTCCCTCCCCGGGGGACCCGTTCTGCTCGGAGTCGGCGGCCTGGTCATCGTCGTGATCGGTGGAGCTTTCGTCGTGAAGGGCGTGACGCGCAGCTTCCGCGAGAAGCTCCGGATGCCCGGCGGCACCACCGGGCGGATCGTGACCGTACTCGGCGTCGTCGGGTATGTCGCGAAGGGCGTCGCACTCGCGATCGTCGGCGTCCTGATCGTGACGGCGGCCGTACAGGTCGACCCGGGTGAGGCGGGCGGGCTCGACCGGGCGATCTCGTCGCTCGTCGCGCTACCCTTCGGACCCTGGCTGGTCGGTGCCGCGGGTCTCGGCTTCATCGCATACGGAATCTATTGCTTCTTCCGCGCGCGCTACGCCCGCCTGTGACCCCATAGCTCAGGGTCAACGGAATAGCTGTCAAGCGGGGCAGTCGTTGGCCGCCGCCGTCACGGGGACACCGTCGAAGCGCGCCTCGGTCCAGCGCATCATCGTCGACAGAAACGGCGAGCCGGGCAGCATCGGTCCGGTGTGATCCAACTCGTCGAAGACCCGCACCTGGAGAGCCTGCCCCTCGGCGCATCGCTCTTCGACGAAGCGCTCGTACAGAGTTGTCGGGATGACCTCGTCCTGCCCGCCCCACGCCAACAGGACGGGGGATGTCCACGGCCCGGTCGCCGCATTCTGCGCGAGCCTCTCCCCCAGCGCGCCCGCGGTCAGGTCGGCGTCGTACAGGGGCCGATCGGCCGATACGCCGAGCGCGGCGAGCACGGACACGACCACGCCGGGCTCGGTCGGGCAACGCTGGGTCATCTCTCGCACGATCGAGCGTCCGCCCGGGGCGACGTAGTCAGCGATCATCACGTCGGGATAGGTGTCTGCGTAGGGCACCAGCACCCAAGAAATCAGCACGGACAGGATCGCCGAATCCTGCGTCCGCGCGAGCTCCTCCGCGAGCGCGAGGGGATCTGCCGCGGGCGATATCGCTACCGTCCCCTGCACGCTGAGTTCGGGCGCATAAGTGGGTGCGACCTGGCTCACCCAGAGCGCGGCATGCCCACCCTGCGAGTGCCCCCACACCACGACCTCCGACGAGAGCCACATCCCGTCCGCATCCTCCGCGGCCCGCACTGCATCGATGGCCGAGCGGGCCTCGCTCTCGCCGATCAGATAGGGGAACGTACCGGGCGCGCCCTGCCCGGTGTAGTCCGTCGCCACAACGACCCAGCCGGCCGCGAGGGCCCGATCGATCGCGGGGATTGCCCAACGGGTGGCCGAGGCATCCGCAAGGCTTGGCGCGCACCCGCGGGCGACACCCGTCGTTCCGTGGTTCCAGATGATGACGGGTCGCGGTCCGGGTGGCATCTCGGCGGGTGAGATCACCAGCCCGCTGGCGAGCGCGCGGTTACCGAACGTATCGGTCGTGCTGTACAGGATGCGTCTGACCTCGCCTCCGACGGGGGTGCGCCCGCTGTACGAGCCCTCCCGCAGCAACGTGCCCGGGGCGCTCGGGGGCCCATCGGGGGCGTCATAAAAAGCGTCGACGACCGGGGCCCCGTCGGCGAGCCACGTACTCACCCACCACGATCCCCCCGCGAGTCCCAGCAACACGGCAGCGAGCGCGTAGCGGCCCGCCGCGGCCCAGATGAGGCCCCGACGGCTTCCGGTCGTCTCGCCCGGCCGCGGGGAGCGTCCTCGGATCCGACGCGACGCGCGCCAGGTCAGAACGATTCCGAGCACGACGGTTCGCAGCCCGAATGCGATCGCGACGACGAGCAGCGTGACGTCCGGCCACAGCAGGGCGAGCAGACCGAAGACCACCTGTGCCACGCCCGAAGCCCCGGCGAGAACCCGCTCGCTGACCCGGCCACGGAAGACGCCGATGGCCGCACCGAGCCCACCGAGAACCAGCAGACCGGCGATGAGTTCGGGCAACAGGTCGAGATTGCGACCGAGCCAAAACAGGATGACGCCGCCGCCGATGATCCAGAGAATGGCCAGCACGATGTTCGCCCGGCGCGGGACGTCACGCGGGGAGATCAGGTCCATCACGCCGGACGCGATGGCGCTCACCCCGATATAGATCGCCAGCACCCACAGCGATGTCAGCGGGCGGGTGACGATGAAGACGCCCAACACGATCAGAGCGAGCCCGACGACAACTCCCACCCAAGCCGGCGCGTGACCCACGAGTCGGCTCACCCCGCCGCGACGCGGCACAGGCACGGGTGCGCGCGGGGGTGTGGGCTCGTCAGTCACTCGGGCAATGCTAGATCGACTTCCGGGACGACTGCCGTACGGCGCACCCCGCGACCATCGGACACGAGGTCGATAAGCACGGTCGGCGGCGGCACCTTCGAGAGCCCGTGTGGGTTACGTTCGCCTCGTGCCCCTTACACAGGCCCCGCCGCCCACACGCACTCTCCGCACCGCCGACCCTGGACTCATCGGACTCCTCGGCTTCGCGATCGCGACCCTCACCGCGCAGCTCGCGCATCTCGGCGTGCAGAACGAGAGCTCGGTCTTCTGGGTGGGCGCGATCTTCGGCGGTGTCGTTCAGATCATCGCGGGGATGCTGTCGTTCACCATCGGCGACGACTTCCACTTCCTCGTGTAAAACGCGTTCGGGTGGTACTGGCTCTGCATGCCCGGGTTCCTGCTCGGCGGAGAGCTCGGATTCTTCGAGGTCGCCGGACCCGCGCGCGGCGTCTTCACCCTGATGTTCGCTGTTCTGGCGCTGCTGTTCGCTTTTCCGGGCGCGATGCACAACTCGGTTCTTCCGATCACCCTGCTGTGCGTTTCGGCCGGGCTTGCACTGCAGTCCGTCACAGCGTTCGGGGGCGTCGAGGCATTCGGCGCGGCGGGGTCGATCCTGCTGATCGCGGCATCCGCATTCGCGACCTACATGCTCATCGAGAAGTTCATCCGTCGCACGATGGGGCGTGCCATCGTGCCACTCGGTCCATCGTGGCTGCGCGGGTCACGCGACCCGGAATCCTAGCCCCGCAGCGGTCGTTGAGCGAGCGAAGCGAGACGAAACGCCCGCCTTAGCCGCCCAGTCGCGCGATCGCGTCGGCGACGGGCACGACCTCGCGGTCACCCGTGCGGCGGTCCCACAGCTCGACCTGGCCCTCCGCGGCACCGCGGCCAACGATGAGGATCCGCGGCACACCGATCAGTTCAGCATCACCGAACTTCACACCAGGCGAAACCTTCGGGCGGTCGTCGTAGAGCACGTCGAGTCCGGCGCCCTCGAGCTCATCGGCGATGGACGCCGCGAGGTCGAATGCCACGGCATCCCGTCCCGTCGCGACGACATGCACGTCGAACGGCGCGACCGAGGTCGGCCAGATCAGGCCCTTGTCGTCGTTGTTGAGCTCGGCGATGATCGCCAGGATGCGGGTCACGCCGATGCCGTACGAGCCCATCGTCACCGTGACGAGCTTGCCGTTCTCGTCGAGCACCTTCAGGCCGAGCGCCTCGGCGTACTTGCGCCCGAGCTGGAAGACGTGGCCGATCTCCATGCCACGTGCGAGGTTGACCGGTCCCGAGCCATCCGGAGCCGGGTCGCCGTCGCGCACCGTCGCTACCTCGACGAATCCGTCGGCGACGAAGTCTCGACCCGCCACGAGCGAGTGCACGTGCTTCTCGTGCGCGTTCGCGCCGGTGATCCAGGCGGTGCCGTCGACGACGCGGGGGTCGAGGACGTAGCGGATGTTCGTTGCGGACTCCGTGCCGAGGATCGCCCCGGTCGGCGACCACGGACCGATGTACCCCTTGACGAGCAGGGGGTGCTTGGCGAAGTCGGCTTCGGTCGCAGCCTCGACGGCAGCGGGAGCGAAGGCGACCTCGACACGCTTGTCGTCGACGTCGCGATCGCCGGGCAGGCCGACGACGACGAGCTCGCGCGTTCCGTCGAGGTGCGTCAAGGCGAGCACGACGTTCTTGAGCGTGTGCGCGGCGGTCCACTCCCCCTCAGCCGGGGCGTCGAGGTACGCGTTGGCGTGGTCGACGAGCGTCGCGATCGTCGGCGTATTGGGCGAGTCGAAGATGACGGGTTCGGACAGCCCGTCGAACGGGATCGGCTCGGGCGCCAGCGTCGTGAAGGCCTCGACATTAGCGGCGTATCCGCCGTCGGAGCGGACGAACGTGTCCTCACCGACGGGGGTCGGGTGCAGAAACTCCTCGCTCCGCGAACCGCCCATGGCTCCAGCATCCGCCTGCACAATCACGTACTCGAGGCCGAGGCGCGAGAAGATGCGCTCGTAGGCATCCCGCTGCGCCTGGTAGCTGGCGTCGAGACCCGCGTCGGTGTAGTCGAACGAGTAGGCGTCCTTCATCGTGAACTCGCGGCCGCGCAGGAGGCCGGCGCGGGGACGCGCCTCGTCGCGGTACTTGTCCTGGATCTGGTAGATCGACAGAGGCAGGTCTTTGTACGACGAATACAGGTCCTTCACGAGCAGCGTGAAGACCTCTTCGTGCGTGGGGGCGAGCAGGTAGTCGGCGCCCTTGCGGTCTTGCAGGCGGAACAGCGCGTCGCCGTATTCCTCCCAGCGGCCCGTGACCTCGTAGGGCTCGCGCGGCAGCAGGGCCGGGAAGTGGACCTCGTACGCTCCGGCGTTCGCCATCTCTTCGCGGACGACTGCCTCGATCTTCGCCTTGACCTTCAGCCCCAAAGGCAGCCAGGCGAAGACCCCCGGCGCCTGGCGCCGGATGTATCCGGCGCGCACGAGCAGCCGATGGCTCGTGACTTCGGCATCGGAGGGGTCCTCACGGAGTGTGCGGAGGAAGTAGTGCGAGAGACGTGTGACCACGATCGTCAAGTCTAGGCGCGCGGATGCCTCGGTCCCGGCGCCCTGTGCACCCGGCCCCTCCGCGCTCGCCTCCGAGGCGCTAGACCCGCTCACCTGGCACTCGATGCGGGGCGGTCGCCCCGAACACAACATCTAGTGCCAGCCAAGCGGAACGTAGCCAGGCCACGATCACAGCCGGGCGGATAGGCTCACCCGCGTGTGCACCCGCATCTTCTGGAACGACAACCCGATCGCCAAGACCGTGGCCCGCTGCATGGACTGGGCCGTCAGCGACGAACCCGAGCTCTGGTACGTCCCGGCCGGGCAGCAGCGCTCCGGAGACGCGGGCGAGGACTCCCTCACCTGGGTCTCGCAGCACGCCAATGTGGTCATCAGCATGTGGGGCATCGGTACCGTCGACGGGCTGAACGACGCTGGCCTCGCGGCGCACGCGTTGTACCTGGACCCGACGGATGTCTCATTCCCCGCCGCGGATGCACGGCCCGCTGTCGCCCACACGATGTGGGTCCAGTACCTGCTCGACAACTTCTCCACCGTTGCGGATGCGATCGCGGCCGTGGAAGACATCCGGATCGTGGCTCCCCTGCTCCGGGGCGAGACTTTCGGCGTGCACATCGCCATCGAGGACAGCACCGGTGACTCGGCCATCATCGAACCGATCGGCGGACGGATGGTCGTGCACCACGGCCCCGAGTTCACCGTGATGGCGAACTCGCCGACGCTCGACCAGCAGCTCGAGAACCTCGCGCGCTATCGGCCCTTCGGCGGCGAGCTGCCTCCCCCGGGCGACATCACGTCGTCAGACCGGTTCGTCCGCGCGGCGTACTTCCTGCACTATCTGCCCGAGCCCGCGGGCATCGACGAGGCCGTTGCCGGGGTCGTGCAGTTGATCGCCAATGTCTCGGTGCCGTACGGCGCCCCCTACGCTGACGGCGGCGTCTATCCGACGTGGTGGCGCTCGGCGGCGGATCTCACGAACCGCACCTACTTTTTCGGGTCGACGCGGAGCCCGGGCATCTTCTGGATCGACCTGCCCGCGCTCGCGGGTATCACCGATGTCCTCCGCCTCGACCCACGCGATACGTCGCTGGTCGGCGACGAGACGGCCCGACTCGAGCCTGCCGCTCTCCGCTACTGAGCCGGTCAGCCTCGAGCTGTCACGAAACGCTCGATAAGGGACGGCGGTTTCAGGTTCTTAGCGCAACGCCTTCATGGAGGAGGGTGTTGTGTCGAGGAAGGTTCCGTGGGCGATGCGCGCGGAGGCGGTTCGCGGCCTGATTGCTGGTCGCTCGGCGCTCGAGTTCGCGCCGACGCTGGGTGTCAGCATGAGCGTGGTGAAGTTGTGGGCCAGGCTCGCGGGCGTGGAACTGATGATGGGTCGAGGCGGTGGTGCGCGGCCGATGCCGATGGATGCCGTGATCGGTGAGGGTGGTGATCGCGAGTATCGGCGCCTCACGCTGGCGGACCGATCGCTTATCCAGGCGGGTCTGGCGATGCGTCCGCCGCTGTCGGTTCGACGGATCGCGGCGGAGCTCGGGGTGTCGGCCTCGACGGTCTCTCGCGAGATCCGCGCGCACCAGGTGCAGCACTGGGAGACGCGTCATTATGACGCGCGTATCGCGCATTATCGGGCGTTAGCGGCGCGGCCGCGGTCTCGGCCGGGAAAGCTGGAACAGCCCGCGGTGCGAGCGGCGGTCGTGTCACGCTTGAACGACAAGTACTCGCCGCAACAGGTCGCGGGCGAGTTGAAGCTGCTGTTTCCCGATAACCCGGAGATGCACGTGTCGCACGAGACGATCTACCAGGCGCTCTACGTGCAAGGCAAGGGCGCGTTACGACACGAGCTGACGGTTGAGAAGGCGTTGCGGTCCGGACGAACAACACGGGTCCCGCAGTCGAAGCTGCCGCGCCGGTCCAGTCGCCCCTGGCTGGACGGGGCACGACTGACCGATCGTCCCGCTGAAGTCGAGGACCGGGCGGTGCCAGGGCATTGGGAAGGCGATCTCGTCGTTGGGCCCGGCAACTCCGGGATCGTGACACTTGTCGAACGCAAGCACAGGTTCACGCTCTTGGGCCGGCTGCCGGGGCAGCGCGACAGCAAGACCGTCACCGACGTGCTTGCCAGCATGATCGCGGAACTCCCCGCGACGCTGACTCGCACGATCACGTGGGACCAAGGCGCAGAGATGGCCGAGCACGCCGCGTTCACGATCGCCAGCGACTGCAAGGTGTTCTTCTGCGACCCCCACTCGCCCTGGCAGCGAGGCACGAACGAGAACACGAACGGCCTGATCCGTGACTTCTACCCCAAGGGCACGAACTTCAACGAGGTCACCGACGACGACCTTGCCGAGACACAGCGGCTGCTGAACATCCGACCACGCCGCACCTTGGGCTACCGGAAACCAGCTGACATGATCAACGAACTGATCAACGGTGTTGCACTAGCCACCTGAAACCGCCGACCCGGATGCAGCGGTTTGTGACAGCTCGGCGACTCGAAGACCGAAAGCACCGCGACCAATAGCGCAACGCCCACCCCCGCGCAACGGGTGCCCGGAGGATCGCGCAATGAGATCGCCTGTGACAGGTTAGAGAGGTGGTTCACCGTCTGCCTGCCACCCCGCACGCGTAGGACCAGCGACGACCGTATCCGAGTGAGGACGAACGTATGACTGCCCCCGCAGAGCCCGCCCCGTATACGGCCTCGATCCCGATCATGACGCAGGAGCCGTTCCCGGACACTCCGGGTAGCCCCGAACCGGAATGGTTCAAGACGGCGGTCTTCTACGAGGTGCTGGTGCGCTCGTTCAAGGACGGCGACGGCGACGGCACCGGCGACTTCCGCGGTCTGATCGACAAACTGGACTACCTCAAATGGCTCGGGGTCGACTGCCTGTGGGTTCCCCCCTTCTTCCCCTCACCCTTGCGCGACGACGGGTATGACGTCGCCGACTACACCGGGGTCCTGCCCGAGCTCGGCACCGTGTCGGACTTCCAAGAGTTCTTGAACGCTGCGCACGAGCGCGACATCCGCGTGATCATCGACTTCGTCATGAACCACACCAGCGACGAGCATCCGTGGTTCCAGGCGAGCCGCAACGATCCGGACGGCCTGTACGGCGACTTCTACGTGTGGAGCGACACAGACGAACTGTACGAGGACGCCCGCATCATCTTCGTCGACACCGAGCCGAGCAACTGGACCTGGGATCCGGTCCGCAAGCAGTACTTCTGGCACCGGTTCTTCTCGCACCAGCCCGACCTCAACTTCGACAACCCGAAGGTGCACGAGGCGATGATCGACGCCATGCGGTTCTGGCTCGACATGGGCTTGGACGGGTTCCGGCTGGATGCTGTCCCGTACCTCTACGAGCGGCCGGGCACGAACGGCGAGAACCTGCCCGAGACCCACGAGTTCTTGCGGAAGGTGCGCAAGATCGTCGACACCGAGTACCCGGGCCGCGTGCTGCTCGCCGAGGCGAATCAGTGGCCGGCCGACGTCGTCGACTACTTCGGTGACCCCGAGGTCGGCGGTGACGAGTGCCACATGTGTTTCCACTTCCCCGTGATGCCCCGCATCTTCATGGCGGTGCGTCGCGAATCGCGCTTCCCGATCAGCGAGATCCTCGCCGAGACACCCTCCATCCCCTCCGGCTGCCAGTGGGGCATCTTCCTGCGCAACCACGACGAGCTCACGCTCGAGATGGTGACGGACGAGGACCGGGATTACATGTGGAACGAGTACGCGCAAGATCCCCGGATGAAGGCCAACATCGGCATCCGTCGTCGTCTTGCTCCCCTCCTCGACAATGACATCGACCGGATCGAACTCTTTACCGCGCTGCTGCTCTCTCTTCCTGGATCGCCCGTGCTCTACTACGGCGACGAGATCGGCATGGGCGACAACATCTGGCTCGGCGACCGTGACGGTGTCCGCACGCCGATGCAGTGGACATCCGATCGCAACGCCGGGTTCTCGACGGCGAACCCGGGCAAGCTCGATCGCCCCATCGTCCAGGACCCCGTGTACGGCTACCTCGCGGTCAACGTCGAGGCGCAGCAGGAGGACCGCTCGTCGCTCCTGCACTGGACGCGCCAGATGATCCATGCACGAAAGAAGCACCCCGCGTTCGGGCTCGGCAGCTTCAACGACCTGGGCGGCTCGAACCCATCCGTGCTGTCGTACTCGCGTGAGCACACCAACGAAGACGGCTCGGTCGACGTGATCGTCTGCGTCAATAACCTGTCGCAGTTCCCCCAACCCGTCGAACTCGACATGCGCCGCTTCGAGGGGATGGTGCCCGTGGAGTTGATCGGCGGGGCGCCGTTCCCGCGCATCGGCGAGCTGCCTTACCTGTTGACCCTCGGCGGCCATGGGTTCTACTGGTTCCAACTGCACGAGCCGGCGACGGAGTCGGAGGAGGTGGGGTTGCTGTGAGCGACATCGATTACGCCCTGTTGGAGGGCTATCTCGTACGAACACGTTGGTTCGGCGGCAAGGGACGTCCCTTCGGGGTTTCGCAGGCGCGAGTGCTCGCTGAGCTCTCGGCACCCGAGCGGCCGAGCGTGACGGTCTACCTCGTCACGGTGGAGTATGCCGACGAGGTCGGCGGCACCGAGCTGTACCAGGTGCCGTTGGCCGGCTACGACGACATCGAAGATCGGATCGGCCACGCATACGTCGGCGCGGTCGAGATAGATGGGCACCAGCGGCACCTTTACGATGCCGTGCACGACCGCGACGCGATGGCGCTGTGGCTGGACGCGTTCGTGGCCGCCGAGGCGAGCGGCCAAGCCGACGCCGGCGGGCTCCGATTCCATCGACTTCCGGGCGGCGAGCCCCTCGATCCCGAGCTGCGCCCCTCGCCGATGACGGGCGAGCAGTCCAACTCGTCGGTCAGGTTTGACGAGACCGCGATGATGAAGATCTTCCGCAAGCTCAGCCCGGGTGTGAACCCCGACATCGAGATTCACGAGGAGCTCACACGGGGCGAGTCGGAGTACATCGCCGAGCTCTACGGGTGGATCGAGGCCACGGTCGACGGCGAGGTCATCCAGCTGGCCATGCTGCAGGAGTTCCTCCGCACCGCCACCGACGGGTTCGAGCTCGCGATGGCGAGCGTCCGAACGTTGTTGGCGGATCTCGAACAGGGAGCGGATGACTCGGGTGGCGATTTCGCGGGTGAGGCCGCGCGCCTGGGCGAAGCCCTCGCGAAGGTGCACGCCGTGCTGCGCGAGCGTTTCCCGTCCGGTCGGACCGGCCAGGAGGCGACCGCCGCTCTGGCCGCTGCCATGACGGAGCGTCTGGACCAGGCACTCCGGGTGGTCCCCGAGATCGAGCCACACGCCGACCGACTGCGCGCGGTCTACGCCGAGGTCGCGGCGCTCGACGGACTCGACGTGCAGCGCGTGCACGGCGACCTCCACCTCGGCCAGACGCTCCGTACGTCACGCGGCTGGCGCCTCGTGGACTTCGAGGGCGAACCGGGCCGACCCTTCGCGGAGCGGGCGCTACCCGATTCGCCGTGGCGGGACGTCGCCGGGATGCTGCGTTCGTTCGACTACGCGCCCGGTGTCGTCGAGATGTCGTTGGCCGGCACGAGCCGGATCATCGATGAGGACGAGTGGGCGCTGCGGGGCGAACGGGCGAGCGAGTGGTCCTCTCGGGCACGCGATCACTTCGTCGACGGATACGTCGCCGCTCTCCGTTCGTCGGAGGACGGCGACATTGCGAGCGACGATGGCGCGGAGACCACCCTGCCCGAGGACGAGGCCGGCGCGCACGAACGTCGCGTCCTGCTCGCGGCATACGTCGCCGACAAGGCCGTTTACGAGGTCGTCTACGAAAAGCGCAACCGCCCGGCCTGGGTGGGAATCCCGCTGGCCGCGCTCGCGCGGATCAACTGAACGTCGGAGATCCGGTGGGCGTCGGAGAGATCGCGCCCCGAGCATCCGACGTCGGCCGGATCTCCGACCGTCGACGGGACGCGGGGCGCCGGATCAGGCGGTGATGACCTGCGCGGTGCCGGGGGCCGCGCCCGGACCCATCTCATCCGCGAGACGATTCGCCTCTTCGATGAGCGTCGCGACGATCTCGGACTCGGGGACGGTCTTGATGACCTGCCCCTTCACGAAGATCTGTCCCTTGCCGTTACCGGATGCGACGCCCAGGTCGGCCTCGCGGGCCTCACCGGGCCCGTTGACGACGCAGCCCATGACCGCGACGCGCAGCGGCACCGTCATGTCCTTGAGTCCCTCGGTCACGTCGTCGGCGAGCGTGTAGACGTCGACCTGCGCGCGCCCGCACGACGGGCACGAGACGATCTCGAGCTTGCGCTCGCGCAGATTCAGCGACTGCAGGATCTGATGACCGACCTTGACCTCTTCGGCGGGCGGCGCTGAGAGCGAGACGCGGATGGTGTCTCCGATCCCCTCACCGAGCAGGATGCCGAATGCCGTCGCGGACTTGATCGTGCCCTGGAATGCGGGTCCCGCCTCGGTCACGCCGAGGTGCAGGGGCCAGTCACCCATCTCGGCCAGAAGACGGTACGCCTTGACCATCACGACGGGGTCGTTGTGCTTGACCGAGATCTTGAAGTCGTGGAAGTCGTGCTCTTCGAAGAGGGATGCTTCCCAACGCGCGCTCTCGGCGAGCGCCTCGGGTGTTGCCTTGCCGTACTTCTGCAGCAGACGAGGGTCGAGCGATCCGGCGTTCACGCCGATGCGGAGCGAAACTCCGGCTGCCTTCGCGGCGGCAGCGATCGAACCGACCTGGTCATCGAACTTCCGGATGTTGCCCGGGTTCACGCGCACAGCGGCACAGCCCGCGTCGATCGCTTGGAAGACATACTTCGGCTGGAAGTGGATATCGGCGATGACCGGGATCTGGCTCTTCTTCGCGATGATGTGCAGCACATCCGCGTCGTCCTGAGAGGGCACGGCCACGCGCACGATCTCGCAGCCGGATGCCGTGAGCTCGGCGATCTGCTGGAGCGTGGCGTTGATGTTGGTTGTCGGCGTCGTACACATCGACTGCACGCTGACCGGCGCATCGCCACCGACGAGCACCTTGCCGACGCGGATCTGTCGACTCTTCCGACGAGGTGCGAGAACATCCGGCACCTTCGGCATCCCGAGATTTACTGCTGGCACGGACCCAGCCTACGCGGGTACCACGGGGGCAAGGCCCGCTCCCAGCTCACTCGGAGAGGCGCTTCATCTCGCTTTGGATCTGGCCCTCGCTCGGACCGCTTGCCCCGGCACCGAATGCACGGATGCCGGTGGCCACAACGCCGATCGCGATTCCGGCGATCGGCCAGATCGGCCAGAATCCCTCGAACCCGCCGGACATACCGCCCGAGAACGCCCAGATCAGGACGAAGAGAAGGCTCAGTACCACCCAGGTGATGAGTGCCTGCCAGAAGTGGTTCTTTGCTTTCAGGCTGCTGATGGCACGCCCGCGAAGATCGTCGCTCATGGCGACAGCATAGGGGTGGCCACTGCTCGGCGTCAGTCCCGAGGCACCGGTAGGCGCGTGCTATCGTGACGGCATGTCCGCGAACCGTTCCTGGTGGCCCGCCTCCTAGGCGGTGTGTTCGCGTTTCCACGAATCCAGACCGCCCGCCGTGGCGGTCTTTTCGTTGAGTGACCGCCCCGCCGGGCCGAGCCGAAGGACCCACGATGACCGGCCATCGCCCCCCCAGTGATGCGGATGGCAGCGAGCTGCTGCAGCGCCTGCGCGACTCCGCGGAGGATCGTCCCCTCATCCTGATCGCGCGTGATGGCGCCGATGTCGAGATCTTCACGGGGACCGTCGTGGATGTCGAGCTGCTTGCCGATATCCCGCTGGTCGACGCGCAGGGATCCCCGCAGGAGGTCCTCGCGTTGGTTCCGTACCGTCAGGTGCGGGAGCGCGGGTTCGAATGCCACGACGATGGAGCACCGCTTCGTTGCATCATCGTCACCGAGCGCGGCACCCTGTCTCGAGACGAAGCGATGCGCGTCCTGCCGACCGCACCCGTGCCGCTGCATGACACCGGGTTCAACGTCTCCGACGAGGATTACGCCGAGATCGTGCGCGACGTCATCGCCGACGAGATCGGACGCGGTGAGGGAGCGAATTTCGTCATCCGCCGCGACTTCACCGCCCGCGTAGACGCCGATCCGCGCGAGACCGCGCTGACCTGGTTCCGCGCGCTGCTCGAGCACGAACGCGGGGCGTACTGGACCTTCGCGATCGTCACGCCGGGCCACGTCGCGGTGGGCGCAAGTCCCGAGGCGCACGTCAGCGCCAGCGGCGGCGTCGTCACGATGAACCCCATCTCGGGCACGTTCCGTCACCCCGCTGGCGGCTCGACGCCCGAAGCCCTCACCGCGTTCCTCGAGAACACGAAAGAGACCGAAGAGCTCTTCATGGTCGTCGACGAAGAGCTGAAGATGATGAGTGCCGTCTGCTCGGATGGCGGGCGCATCACGGGTCCGCATTTGAAAGAGATGTCGCGACTGACGCACACCGAGTACATGCTGCGCGGCCGCAGCACGCTCGATCCTCGGGACATCTTGCGCGAGACGATGTTCGCTCCGACCGTCACGGGCTCTCCGATGCAGAATGCGTGCACGGTGATCCGCCGGCACGAGACGACCGCCCGGGGCTATTACTCCGGTGTGGCCGCCCTTTTTACCCCGAATGGGGACGCGCACGACCTGGATGCGCCGATCCTCATCCGCACGGCGTACCTCGTCGAGGGGCGCCTGCGGGTGCCCGTCGGCGCGACGCTCGTGCGCCACTCGGACCCGGATGGCGAGGTCGGCGAAACGCACGGCAAGGCCGCGGGTCTGCTCGGTGCGATCGGCGCGGTTCCGCGCGAAAGTGCGCCCGCACCCGTCGCGGATCCGGATGCGCCGACCACGCCGCGCGCGCCTCTCGCGGAGGACCCGGCGATCGCGACGCTGCTCGCCTCACGCAACTCCCGTCTGGCGCCCTTCTGGTTGAATCCGCAGGATGCCGACGCCCCGGGCCCGTTCCTCGGGCGTTCTGCTCTCGTAGTCGACGCCGAGGACCGATTCACGACGATGCTGGCGCACCAACTCCGCCACCTCGGGCTGACCGTGCGCATCGCGCACTGGTCCGAGGTGACGGATGCCGAGGCATCCGATGCAGAGTTGCTGATCGCCGGTCCAGGACCGGGCGACCCGCTCGACGACAGCCCGCGGATGCGCCGCATGCGCGGGATCGTGTCGGCGCGGCTGGCGTCTGGGCGCCCGCTGCTCGCCGTGTGCCTCAGTCACCAGATTCTGGCGAACACGCTGGGAATGACCCTGGCGCCGCTGGCGCGCCCGCACCAGGGCCTGCAGCTGAGCGTCGACGTGTTCGGCAAACGCCCGTCGATCGGGTTCTACAACACGTTCACGGTCAGCGTCGAGCCCGGAACGACGCGGGTCGGTCATACCGAGATCGCGGCGGACCCGGTATCCGGCGACGTCTATGCGATGCGCGGACCCGGATATGCGTCGGTGCAGGGGCATCTGGAATCGATCCTGTCGCGCGACGGCATCGAAACGCTCGAGCGCTTGATCGCACAGGCCTTCGCCCCGGTCAACGCCTGACCCGACCGGTCACAACCCATCAGTTGAACAGCTGGATCGGATTGAACACGTCGGCCAGCAGCAGCAGCGCGCCCATTCCGATCAGCAGAATCACGACGACGAACGTGACGGGCACGAGTTTGGTCGCATCGACCGGCTTCGGCGGCGGGCGACGGAACAGGCGCGCCCACGCCTTCTTCACACCCTCCCACAACGCGACGACGATGTGACCGCCGTCGAGCGGTAGCAGCGGCACCAGGTTGAAAACGAACAGCGCGATGTTGAGCGAGCCCAGCAGCCCGAGTAGCACGGAGATCCGGCTGAGGATCGGCGCATCCGTCGAAGCGACCTCGCCCGCGATCAGGCCAACGCCCACCACGCTCATCGGGCCGTTCGGGTCACGCTCGCCGCCGGTGAACAGTGCAACGCCCGTCTCGTACAACTTCACCGGCAACTGCGCGACGATGCCGACCACGGCACCGACGTTCTCGACCGCGGCTTGCGGGCCGGTCCAGATCGGCTGACTCTGCAGTTCGTTCGCCGGGGTGATGCCGACGAAGCCGACATCCTGGGTCTCCGCCACGCCGTTCGCGTCGACGACCGGCTGCCCGGCGTCGTCGTAGACGGGGCGCTCGGCGAGCAGGGGCGTGACCGCGAGGGTCTGTTGTGCACCGTCCCGCTCGATCTCGAAGTTCAGGCGTGTGCCGGGGTTTTCTCGAATGATGGCGGATGCCTCGTCGAACGTCGCGACGGGTGTTCCATCGATCGACAGGATGCGGTCGCCGGGAAGGATGCCGGCTGCCGCCGCGGGGCTCGCGGGGTCGTCCGGGCCGCACTCGGTCTGTTCGGATCCGGCCGCGACGACGCACTCGCTCACGGCGGCGACGGAGGTGGAGGCGCTCTGCACCCCGATGCCGCTGAATACCAGCATGAAGAGCAGGATGGCGAGCAACAGGTTCATGGCAGGGCCACCGAGCATGATGATGATGCGCTTGTAGACCGGCAGACGATAGAAGGTCCGCGTGTCGGCGGTGCCGATCATCGTCTCTTCGTTGGCTACGCGCGCGTCCTGGATCATCGCCGCGAACATTCCCGCCGCACGGCCCTGGCGCGGCTGCGCTCCCGCTCCGTCGGCGTCCGGAGCGCCCACTCGCGCGACCTCGGCCTCACGTTCGGCGGGCGTCGGGGGGTACATGCCCGACATCGAGATGTACCCGCCGATCGGAAGAGCCTTGACGCCGTACTCGGTCTCGCCGAACTTTCGCGACCACAGAGTGGGGCCGAGCCCGATCATGTATCGACCGACGCGCACACCGAAGAGCTTGGCGGGCACCAGGTGCCCGACCTCATGCAACGCGATGGAGATCGCCAGGCCGACGACGATGACGAGCAAGCCAATGGCGAAAGTCAGCACGGTCACGGGCCCACGCTACCGCCGGTTGCTTGGAGCGCGCCCCGAGGGTCGTTTGCGTGAGGCCGGAGGGGCGGGAGGACGCGGCTAAAGTTGACGGGGAGCACAGCGAAACGAGCGGATGGGGGCCGGCATGCGCACACGTCAACTGCGCGCGCTCCGCGGCTCGGCCGCAGCCACGATCGCCGTTCTCTTCGCTGCGGTCTCGCACACGATCGGCGGCGGCTCCGCGCCGAGCGTCGCGATCCTGCTCGGGGTGTCTGCGCTCGCCTGGCCGGTCACAACGGCGCTCGTCGGTCGGGGGCTCCGTCCCCTCGGGCTCGCGTCGGCCGTGATCATCACACAGGTGGCTCTTCACATCGTCTTCGCACTGACCTCGGGCCCCGGTGCGTCCGCGGGCTCACTGACCCAGAGCCTTGCCACGCACCAGCACGGTCACGTCGTCATGGACTCCGCGGGAGCTGTCGCTCAGATCGTTCTGCCCTCGCCAGCGATGCTCGCCGCGCACGCGCTCGCTGCCGTCGCGTCCTTCCTGGCACTGTTCGCCGGCGAACGGATGCTTCGGGCCATCGCGGCATGGACCCTCCGTCTCCTCGCGCGTGCCGCCGTCGCCGCGCGCGGCTCCACCTCGGTTCCGCGTGCGAGCTTCGTGGTCGCACCGGCACCTCTCTTCCGATTCGGTCGGGGCGCTGTTCGCCGCCGCGGGCCACCTCTGCAGTGGGGCGACGCACTCGTCGCATGATCCGCCGGGCAATCCGCTCGCGCGTTCCCCACGAATCCGTTGCAGCGGCTCATCGCCGCGCGGCGTCCACAGAGAGAACTTCGAACATGAACAGCACGACCCCTGCACCCACCCGTTCCACCCGCCGCCGCTTCGGCGCCCGGGCCGCGGCCGCAGTCCTCGCCTCGGCGGCGCTCGTCGTCGCGGCTCCCCTGGCCGCTCAGGCACACGTCACCGCGACGCCGGATGCCGCGACAGCCGGCGGCTACGGCACCCTGACCTTCGCCTTCAGCCACGGCTGCGACGGTTCGCCGACGACCGCACTCGAGATCACGATCCCCGAGGGGATGTCGTCGGTTTCGCCGACGATCGCCCCGGGATGGGATATCGATGTGCAGCGTGACGGCGAGGACGGGCCCGTCTCGCTCGTCACCTACACGGCGCAGCAGCCCGTCGAGGACGGACTCCGCGCGACCGTCGTCCTCGGCGTGCAGTACGCCGAAGACACGGCGGGCGAAACGCTCGCGTTCCCGGTGAATCAGGTGTGCGAGGTGGGCAACACCGACTGGGCCGAGATCGCCGAGGACGGTGTCGACCCGCACTCCCTCGACGCTCCCGCGCCCACGGTGACCGTCGGCGAGGCGACCTCGGACGAGCACGGTTCGGATCACTCGGACGCGGAGCACTCCGACTCCGACGCAGAGGACATGACCGACGCGTCCGCGACCGCCTCGACGGAGGCATCCGCTCTGCCGATCGTGCTGGGTGGTGCCGGACTGCTGCTCGGTGCGGGCGCGCTCGTCGTCGCCCTGCTCGCGTTCCGTCGCACCCGCAGCTGACGTACGATCCCGGATGCCTCGGCCCGGTCGTCCCTCGCGGGCGACCGGGCCGAGGTGCTCCCTCCGAGGCATCCGTCCACTCGTCTGATTAGATGGAGGCGCCATGACGACACCCGCCTCTGAATCATCGTCTGACTCGACCCCGGGTGCGTCGCGGCTTCCGCCGGTGCTCCGGCCCGAGCGGCCGCCCGTGCGCTCGTTGCAGGCACTCGCCGACCGGTACGCGACGGCCGTGCACGGTGACATCGCCGACGCGACGGTCTCGGGCATCACGCTGGCCACCGCCGATCTGCGCCCGGGCGAGGCTTTCGTTGCGATCCGGGGCGTCAACCGGCACGGCGCCGAGTTCGCGACGCAGGTTGCCGAAAAGGGCGCCGTCGCCGTGATCACGGATGCCGCGGGCGCTGAGATTGCGGCCGGCGCCGGCCTGCCCATCATCGTCGTCGACGATCCGCGCGCGATGCTCGGAGATCTGTCGGCCTGGGTCTACGGCACCGGCCCGGGCGATGAGCTGCCGATCCTGCTCGGCACGACCGGCACGAACGGCAAGACCAGCACGTCACACCTTCTCGCCGGCATCCTCGAACAGCTCGGGGTGGTCGTCGGGCTCAGTTCCACCGCCGAGCGGCACATCGCCGGAGAGGTCATCGTCTCGCGGCTCACCACACCCGAGGCATCCGAATTCCACGCCCTCCTCGCCCTGATGCGCGAGCGTGGCGTCGAGGCGGTCGCGGTCGAGGTGAGCGCTCAGGCGCTGAGCCGTCACCGCGTCGACGGGCTCGTCTTCGACGTCGCGGCGTTCACGAACCTCACCCACGATCACCTCGACGACTACCCCGACATGCGGGCGTATCTCGAGGCGAAGTTGCCCCTGTTCCAGCCCGATCGCGCCCGCCGCGGTGTGGTCTCACTCGACTCGGCCGCGGGCGCCGAGTTCGTCGCGAGCTCGGGCATTCCGGTCGTCACGATCGGCACGCCCGCGATCGCCGCCGATCCCGAGTCCGCCGCGGCCGCCGACTGGACGGTCACGATCCACGACGAAACGCAGGCCGGCACACGGTTCACGCTGTCCGGCCCCGACGGCGAGCTGACCACCGTCGTCCCCGTCATCGGCCCACACATGGCCGCGAACGCAGGCCTCGCGATCGTCATGCTGCGCGAGGCCGAATATTCGTGGGAGCGGATCGTCCAGGCTCTGGAGCGCGACGGCACGATCCATGCGTACCTACCCGGCCGCACGGAACGTGTCTCGGGTGATCGCGGACCCGCGGTGTTCGTCGACTTCGGACACTCCCCCGACGCCTTCGAAAAGACCCTCGCCGCGGTGCGCCGCGTCACGCCGGGCCGGGTGCTGATGCTCTTCGGCGCGGATGGCGATCGCGATGCCACCAAACGCCACGACATGGGGCGGACGGCGGTGCAGGGCAGCGACATCCTCGTCGTCACCGACCACCACCCGCGCTTCGAGGACCCGGATTCGATCCGCGCGACCCTGATCGAGGGAGCGCGACGCGCGCGGCCCGATGCCGAGATCCACGAGTACTCGCCGCCCGAGCTTGCTATCGAGGCGGCCGTCGATATGGTCGGCGAGGGCGATGCGATTCTCTGGGCGGGCCCGGGGCATCAGGACTATCGCGACATCCGCGGTGTGCGCACACCGTACTCGGCGCGCGAGCTCGCGAGGCGGGCGCTCAAGGCGCGCGGTTGGCCGGTGCCGGAGCCGCACTGGCCGGTCCCCTACCCCGACTGACACGCACACACGTTTCGACCCGTCGCTGAGCTCCTCGCTCAACGAGCGACGACACCGAAACGACTGCCTCAGGATGCAGCGGCGATCGCGGCATCCGCGGTACGGCGAGCCCAGGCCTCGGCGTCGGCGAGGCTCTCTCGGGTGAGGGCATCCGGCGCCTCGTGCGCGTCCACGACGCGCGCCACGGTGTCGACGATGCCGGTGAACCCGAGGCGCCCCTCGTGGAACGCATCCACAGCCTGCTCGTTCGCCGCGTTGTAGACCGCGGGGTAGGTGCCGCCGGCACGACCGACCCGTTTGGCGAGCGCGACCGCGGGAAAGGCCTTCTCGTCGAGAGGCTCGAATGTCCAGGACGTCGCCGTGGTCCAATCGAGCGGGCGCCCGACGCCGCCCACGCGGTCCGGCCAATCCAGCCCCAGCGCGATGGGCAGCCGCATGTCGGGCGGCGACGCCTGCGCCAACGTCGAGCCGTCCACGAACTCGACCATCGAGTGCACGATCGACTGCGGGTGCACGACGACGTCGATCTCGTCGTACGGGACATCGAACAGCAGGTGGGCTTCGATGACTTCCAGCCCTTTGTTGACGAGGGTGGCCGAGTTCGTCGTGACCATCCGGCCCATGTCCCACGTCGGGTGCGCGAGCGCCTGAGAGGGCGTCACGGCCTCGAGCTGGGCGCGGGAGCGCCCGCGGAACGGACCGCCGGATGCCGTGAGTACGAGACGCCGCACCTCGTGCGCTGCCCCACCGCGCAGACACTGGGCGATCGCGGAATGCTCCGAATCCACGGGCACGATCTGGCCGGGCGCCGCGATTCGCGACACGAGGTCTCCCCCGACGATCAGGGACTCCTTGTTCGCGAGCGCGAGCGTGCGGCCGCACTCCAGCGCTGCGAGCGTGGGCCCGAGGCCCACCGAGCCCGTGATCCCGTTGAGCACGACATCCGTCTCGACATCGCGCACCAGCGCCTCGGCCTCATCCGCTCCCAGCGCGGTGTGCTCCACCCCGAACTCGGCGGCCTGGGCCTCCATCGTCGCGCGATCTGTACCTGCGGCAAGTCCGACGACCTCGAAGCGTCCCGGGTTGGCGCGCACGACGTCAAGCGCCTGCGTGCCGATCGAGCCGGTGGATCCGAGGATGATGATGCGGCGCATCCGGTCAGCCTACCGAGCGGGCACAGCAGGTCACTTCGACAAGCTCAGCGACCGTAAGCCCATTCGACAGGCCCGCCGACCGCGCCCGGGGGCTCAGCCCGCGGCGCGCTGCGTGGCGAGGATGTCGACGACGAAGACCAGGGTCTCGTTCTGGAGCTCGTTGCCCTCGACGGCGCCGTAGCCGAACTCGGGCGGGATCACGACGAGAACCTGCGAGCCGACCGTCTGGCCCTCGAGCGCCTGACGGAACCCGTCGACGACTCCGGTGGTCGTGAAGCTTGCGGGCGCGCCGCTCTCCCAGCTGGAGTCGAAGACCGTGCCATCCGACCACTTCACGCCGGTGTACTGCACCAGGACGGTGTCGCCCGAGTTCACGGTGGCACCATCGCCCTGCTTCAGCACCTCGACGTCGACCGTCGTGGGCGCATCGCCACCCGGGAGGGTGATCGTCGGTGCGCCGTCCTCGGCGAGTTCGACGGTCGGGAATCCATCCACGGGCGCCTGCTCGGCACCCCACGCGGCGAGGGGCGTCACGCCGAGCACATCGACGACGTACACCTCAGCGCTCAGTGTCTCACCGGTGGTCGAGTCCTCGCTCGCCGGGAAAGTCAGCACGATGCGTGAGCCGATGTTCGCGCATCCCATGATCTGCCCGAAATTGGAGTCGCTCGTGACGGCGGCGGGCAGAATCTCGCCCTCGACGTATCCGACGTCGCCGAGACGCTCGCCGGTGTCGGCCGAGAATGCGCTCAGCGCGTACTCGACGTAGTCGCCCTCTTCGAGCGGGTCGCCGTCGCCCTCGGTGATGACCGTACGCTCCAATTCGGGAACGTCGAGTCCCGTCGTGAAGGTCGCGGTCGATACCGCGCCGGCATCGCCTTCCACCGTTACGGACTCGGACGCATCTCCGGAAGGCGCGGCGACGTCGCACAGCGATCCCGTGCCGGAGGCAGAGGCGTCGGGCGTTCCCGAGCCGGAGCAACCCGCCAGGACGATGGCGGACAGGGCGAGCGCCGACAGGGCGGCGAGCGGGCGAATGCGCACGGATAAACCTCGATGCTGTTCGGGGAAAGACCTCCATCCTGACGGAGGTTTCTTTGACTCACCTGAACGCCCGCACGCGCGGCGCCCGCATTCCCTGGCGTGCATGCTTCGCACGATAACCTCGGGCAATGACCGCGGCAGAACCGGAGCCCACAGGCGCGCCCGAAACTCCCGAACTCGCGCATAGCGAACCCGGGATGGGCTGGACCTACCGATTGGGCCGTACGTTCGTCGCTCCGCTCGCGCGAACGGTCTACCGTCCGATCATCGAGGGCCGCGAGTACGTTCCTCGCGAGGGCGCCGTGATTCTCGCGAGCAACCACCTGTCTTTCATCGACTCGGTCGCCATCCCCGTTGCGGCACCCCGACCCGTGCACTTCCTGGCGAAGTCGTCGTACTTCGAGGGCGCCGGGATGTCCGGATGGTTCCGGCGTGAGTTCTTCTTCGCGATCGGAGCCGTTCCCGTCCAGCGTGGAGCCGGTCAAGCTGCGCTGGATGCCCTCGACCAGCAGCGGGCTCTTCTCGATTCCGGCCGCGCGGTGGCTCTCTATCCCGAGGGCACCCGGTCGCTCGATGGTCGCCTCTACCGCGGTCGGACGGGCGCTGCGTTCCTCGCATTGCAGACCGGCGCCCCCGTCGTGCCTGTGGGACTCATCGGCACGGCCGAGGTCATGCCCGTCGGTGCACGGATGCCGTCGCTCCGCCAGCGGGTGACGGTCCGCTTCGGCGCACCGCTCGATCTCTCCCACCACGGAGCGCCCGAGTCGGGGCGTGCTCGCCGGGGCGCGACGGACGAGATCATGGCGGCAATTCATGCGCTCACGGGTCAGGAACTCGCCGGAACATACAACGAGGCGCCCGCCCAGGGCGCCGTCGAGAAGATCAAGCGCGTTCTTCCGCACGAGCGGCTCTGACCCGCCAGCCCGGCACGACGCCGGTTGGATCGCGCAGCGTCAGTCCGCGGCGCTGATGCTCGCCTCGTGGCGCACCGGGAAGTTGACGGAGTTCGCAATGAAACACCACTCGTTCGCGAGCGTGTGCGCCCGATGCGCCTCTTCCAGCATCGAGGCATCCGCGACCACGACCCGCGGCCGCAAAAGCACCTCGGTGAAGGCGCCTCCCCCGCGCCCGTCGAGTGCCATCGTTCCCTCCGCCTCGTCGGAGTAGTCGAGCACGATCACTCCGAGCGTGACGCACGCGTGCAGGTAGCTCAGCAGGTGACACTCCGACAGAGCAGCAACGAGAAGGTCTTCGGGATTCCACTTGGTGGGGTCCCCCCGGAACGGACGATCCGCGGATGCCTCGAGCCCGAGTTTTCCGGCGATCTCGATCGTCACCGACCGGTCGTAGTCGCGGTAGCCACTGGTGCCCGTCCCGCGATCGCCGGTCCAGGTCGTTGACACGCGATAGCGGTGTTCGCCGTTCATACGGGAAGTGTCGCACGCCTCGCCCAGCACGGGCTCGCGATTAGGCTGACCTGGTGTCAAGATCCCTCACCGTTCCGGGCGCCGTCGAACTCGCCACCGTCGATCGCGGCGGCTTCGTCGAATCTCGGCACAGTGGCGTCGCGGTCGTACTCTCGCCCGACGGCACGATCCGTGCCTCCTTCGGCGATGGGGAGGCGGCGCTCCTGCCCCGCTCGAGCCTCAAGCCGCTGCAGGCCGTCGGGATGCTCACGGCGGGCGTCGAACTCGAGGGCGAGCGGCTCGGCCTCGCCACCGCCAGTCACACCGGCACCGATCGCCATGTCGGCGTCGTCCGCGCCATCCTCGAACAGGCCGGATTGACCGAGGATGCCCTGGGCTGTCCGGCCGCGCGCGCGTCGGATGCCGAAACCCGCGACCGCCAGATTCGTGACCTCGATCCCGCGGCCCCCGTCCGGATGAACTGCTCGGGAAAGCACGCCGGAATGCTGCTCACGTGTGTCACGAACGACTGGGACACGGCAGGCTACCTCGACGTCGACCATCCGTTGCAGCGTCATCTGCGCGACACGATCGAACGCCTCACGGGCGAGAAGGTCCAGGCGAGCGTCGTCGACGGATGCGGGGCGCCGATTCATGCGGTAACCCTCAGCGGCCTCGCACGCGGCATTCACCGGATGGGCACCGCATCCGAGCGTTCTCCCTTCGCCCTACACCGTCACGCCGCGGCCGTCGTGCGCGCCGTTCGCGAGAACCCGTGGACGATCGCCGGCCCCGACCAGCCCGACACGCTCATCGCCGAGCGCTTGGGGGTGTTCGCGAAGCTCGGCGCCGAGGGCGTTCAGGTCGCGGTCGCGCCCGATGGCACGACGGTGGCTCTGAAGATGCTCGACGGAGGCCAGCGCGCGGCACCCATCGTCGCCCTCACCCTGCTTCAGACGGCTGGCGCTCTGAGCGCGGCCGATGTCACCCTCGTCGCGAACGATCTGCACCTCGACATCCGCGGCGGTTCCGAGATCGTCGGCCGCATCCGCCCCACCGTCGGCGTCTCGTGACGGACGCAAACGTCTGCATCTGACGTACCGCATTCACCGCCCTCAGGAGGAGAGACCGCATGAGGATCGCCGTTCCGACCGAGGTCAAGAACAACGAGTATCGGGTCGCGCTGACCCCCTCCGGTGCCCACGAACTGGTGCGTGCCGGACACCAGGTGTTGGTCCAGAGCGGTGCCGGAGAGGGATCGTCGCTGCCGGATGCCGAGTATGCCGCGGCGGGCGCGACACTGATCGACGACGCCGACGAGGTGTGGGCGGCAGCCGAGTTGGTGTTGAAGGTCAAGGAGCCCGTGGCATCCGAGTATCACCGCTTCCGCTCGGGACTCGTGCTGTTCACCTACCTGCATCTGGCCGCTGACCGTGCGCTGACGGAGCGTCTGCGGGATGACGGGGTCGTCGCGATCGCGTATGAGACCGTCCAGTTGCCGGGCGGCGCCCTCCCCCTTCTCGCGCCGATGAGCGAGGTCGCCGGCCGCTTGGCTCCGACCGTCGGGGCGCACACCCTGCTGAGATCGGAGGGCGGGCTCGGTGTTCTGATGTCGGGTGTTCCGGGGACGCGCCCCGCCCGGGTGACGATCATCGGCGGCGGCGTGGCGGGTGCGAGCGCCGCTGCAGTCGCCGTAGGCCTCGGCGCTGATGTCACGGTCTTCGACACTCAGGTCGCGCGCCTGCGGGAGCTTGACGATCGTTTCGCCGGGCGCGTGAAGACGGCCGCATCCAATCCGCTCGATCTCGACCGGGCGGTGATCGACTCCGATCTCGTGATCGGCGCGGTGCTGGTACCGGGCGCGCGTGCGCCGAAGCTGGTGACCAATGAGATGGTCGCACGCATGCGTCCCGGGAGCGTGCTCGTGGACATCGCCGTGGACCAGGGCGGATGCTTCGAGGACACGCATCCGACGACGCACGCGGACCCCACTTTTCGTGTGCACGGGTCAGTCTTCTATTGCGTGGCGAATATGCCGGGCGCAGTTCCCCATACCTCGACCGCGGCGCTTGCCAACGCGACGCAGCCGTACATCCGTCAGCTCGCGGGCCGCGGGTGGCGCGCGGCGCTGACGGCTGATCCCGCGCTCGCGCACGGCTTGAACGTCGCCGAGGGCCGGATCGTCAACAGGGGCGTGGCGGAGGCGCACGGCCTGCCGTTGGCCCCGCTCGAGGATCTCCTCGGCTGAACTCCCGCCGCGTGCGGCTTTAGGCGAGTCCTCCGTCGATCGAACGCCCGTAGTCGGACGGGTCGTCGGGCACGAGCACCTCGGAGTCGCGGTTGAGCGTCTCACCGCGGAAGAACGGCTTCGAGCGCGGAAACGCGAACCAGATGAACATCAGCACGACGCCGACCGCCAGGGCGCCGATTCCGAGGACGAAGGTGCTTCCGATGCCGAGCAGGGACCCGCTGTATCCGTAGTCGACGTCGTACATATCGATGGCGGACTGAACGAAGGCGTAGGTGAGCATGAGGGCACCGAGGAGCGGCAGCAGCCCCTTGTAGACGAAGTCGCGCCCCGATCGGAAAAGGTCTTTCCGGAAGTACCAGACGCAGGCGTAGCCGGTGATGCCGTAGTAGAAGGCGATCGCGAGTCCGAGAGAGAGGATCGAGTCCTGCAGGATGTTGTCGCTGATGAGGGTCATGCCGATGTAGTACAGCGACGCGACAACACCCATCACCACGGTCGAGAAGGACGGGGTCTTGTACGTCGGGTGCACCGAGGCGAAACGACGCGGCAGGGCCTTGTAGGCCGCCATGGCGAGGGTGCCGCGAGCGGTGGGAAGGATCGTGGTCTGGGTGGACGAGACGGCCGAGATGAGGACCGCGACGACGAGCACCCACCCGAAGGGGCCGAGCAGGCCGTCTTTGATCGCCAGGAAGAAGTCGTCGGCGTTGGCTTCGTTGCCGAGCCCCGTGCCGTCCGTTCCGAGACCCGCGTACATCATCGCGGCGACCGTAACCGTCACGTAGGTGACGAGCAGGATGACCGTCGTCAGAAGCGCGGCGAGGCCGGGAATGCGCTTGGGGTCCTTCGTCTCTTCGTTGAGCGCCAGGCAGGTGTCCCAGCCCCAGTAGATGAAGAGCGCGAGGAGGATGGCCTCGATGAATCCAGACCAGTCGGTGAACCCGAGGGGGTTGAACCACGCCCAGTCGAAGGGTGTCGCGTCGGGTGCGGTGCCCGAGAAGAACTGCGTGAGGGCGGCGATGACGAAGATGGCGAGGGCGATGTATTGGATGGCGAGCAGCACGTTCTGCACGCGCTCACCGATCTCGACACCCCGCCAGCTGATCCACGTCATCGCGGCGATGAAGAATACGCCGGTGCCCGTGACGAGCGGAACGTTCTCGGAGAGCGAGCCGTCGCCGATGAGGGACCAGAAGTAGATGGCCGCGATCTGGGCGAGGTTGGCGAGCACGACCATTCCGGCGACGGCCACACCCCAACCGCCCATCCATCCGATGAACGGGCCGAATGCCTTGGTTCCCCAGGTGAAGGTGGTGCCGCAGTCGGGGACGGCTCTGTTCAGCTCGCGGTACGCGAAGGCGATGAAGAGCATCGGGACGAAGGCGATCACGAACGCGATCGGGGCCTGGGCTCCCACGGCGAGCACGACGAAGCCGAGGGTCGCGACGAGCGAGTAGACGGGCGCCGTCGAGGCCAGTCCGATCACCGTCGATCCCCAGAGCCCGAGCGTGCCGGTGGCGAGACCCTTGCCTTCGGGGCGGCGGAGGTCGATCGGAGTGGTGGCGGTCATGTCCACACCTTGGCCGAGCGCACGGCCCCTGCGCACGTAAAAATCGCGTGGGCGCCTTCCGCCCCCCGTGGGACTCTCCCTCGACACGTGTCCAGCGGTGACCCCGATACCTCTCACGTCACTCCGAGCAGATTCACCCGCACTGGCCGCGAGGCGGGGGCGCACAGCCACGCCCGCCCGGCGCCCGGGCGCGCGTAGGGCGGCAGCGACCGCTCCCCCGCGACGGTCCGCAACTCGGTCGCGCAGTCCGCGTCGATAACCAGGGGATGCCGAGCTCGCAGCTCCTGCAGCAGCCCCCAGCGGGCCAGCCAGTCTTCGCCATCGCCGACGAGAATCTGCGGCTCTCGCGATTCCTCGACGATGTCGGAGATCCGAGATGCCGCGGGGATCTGTCGGAGCAGGCGTACGTCGCGGGAACCGTCCCCACTCGCCCGCAGAGCATCCACAACCGCATCCGTCTGGCGCGTCACGACACCGGTCAGCACCTCGGGGTACCAGTTCGCGAGCCTCGAGGGCGCAGACGACGGGCGCTCGTCGGTCCACGCGAACTGCACGTCCCCGGTCGCCAACCGACCCCGGCCGGGCGGAAGATCGGGCCGGAAGGCGCTGCCTTCGCCGCCCGCCGCGACATGATCCACCCGGGTGCTGAGCGCCAACAGCGCGCGCTGCGGCAAAGCATCCACGATCCGAGCCAGTCGCCCCGACAGCGACCGCGCTGTGACGACGAGCCGACCGGCGCGCGCGATCCGGTCCAGTCGTTCGCTCACCGCGACCGAATGGTCGGGCGGAAAGCGCGCGAGAAGGTCGTCCGCGTCATCGATCAGCCACAGCCCGGATTCGTCGGCACCCATGAGCGTGTCCCAGGCCCCCTCGAGATCCTCGGGGACGACGATGGCGTCACCCGCCTGTGCCGCGATGAGCGCGATGATCGACGACTTGCCCGACGCCCCCCGTCCGACAACGGCGAGTCCACCCGTCTCGGCGAGCGCAACCGGGAACTGGCGCTGCCGGGCCGGGTCGTCCGCGAGCGCGAGCAAGACGCCCGCGTCTGCCTCCGAATGCTCACGCAGGGAACGCTCACGAAGGTGTTCGAGCGTCACCAGGGCCGGAAGCGCCGGAAGCCACGGCGAGCGGGGTGCATCCTGAGTCCGGGTGGAGGCCGCGATGTCTGCGAGATCGGCGATGCTGGTCAGCGCGACTCTCAGGGGATGCGGGGCCGAGTCTCCCGCCCTCCGCACGAAAGCGCGGCCGCTCCCGGGCAACCCGCCAGGCAAACGCGACGCAGAGTCATCACCGATCACCGCGCGGCTGTCGGCAGAGTCCGCGGCGCGTAGCGCAATCCGAAGCGGACAGTTCGCGAGCAGGGCGTCGGGCATGGCACCCGAAACCCGTTGAGACCCGAGGACCAGGTGCATACCGAGCGCGCGTCCCCGGGCCGCGACATCCGCGAAGATCCGATGCAGTCCCTCGTGCTCGGCGAGCAGCGCAGCGAATTCGTCCACGACGATGACGAGCCGCGGCAGATCCACGCGTGGATCCGCAATGTCACGTGCACCGCGGAGGGCGAGTTCGTGCTCGCGCCGCCGCATCTCTGCGCGCAGGCTCGCGATCGCGCGCTCGGCGGAGCCGCCATCCAGGTCGGTGATGACGCCGGTCACATGGGGTAGGTCGGCGAGTGCGTCGAACGTCATGCCGCCCTTGAAGTCCGCGAGCAGAAAGCTGACCTCTCGCGTCGAGTAGGCGGAGCACAGACCGGCGATCCACGTGGTCAACAGTTCGGACTTGCCGCTGCCCGTTATCCCGGTGATCACTGCATGAGGACCGTCGCGCACGAGATCGACGAGCACGTGCCGGTCCCCGTCGCATCCCAGCGCCACCGACAGGCCACCGGGAGAGCCGACACCCGGCACGTTGCGCAAGGCAGAGAACGTGACCGCCTGATCCGACTCATACCGCCCGTAGAGCTTCTGGCCGCGATCCGTGAGGACTCGGGCCATCGCGCGTGCCTGCGCGTCCGACACGGCCTCGACGGCCAACTCGGTTCGGTCCACCCCGATCACGAGCGTCGCGTCGTCCGGTTCGCGCACGTCCAGGACGACGCCGCATCGGGGATCTATCGTCGACCCCGCGCTCCCCCACGTCAGAAGCACTCCGGTCGGAGTCGGGCCGGCACCAGCCGGGCCGACGACGACCCGCGTCGGACCGTCGCCCCGCTCACCGTTCGGCAGTGCTCCGCTCGGTGCTTGGTGATGAGGCAGCCCCGACATCCATTCCCATTTGTCAGACCGCGCGCTCTCGATCCGGAGCGTCTCGGGCGTGTGCGTGAGGCAGAGCTGCAGAACGAGTGCTCGGAGGACGGCCAGGGCCAGCGACGGTTCACCGCGTACGGCGATGCCCCCTCGCCAATCGGCCGTCAGAGGCGCATCGGCCAGACGGGCGGATGCACGCCTCAACCGCTCGGCCTCGGGTCGGGATGTGTCGCCCGTCAGCCGCGTCATGCTCGGTCGTCGCCCGTGACCGAGGACGGCAAGGTCGCGCGCGCCCGGCGGTGCGGCTCGCCAGATCTGCTCAGCTCGAAGAGCGAATGCCGCCACATCCGGGTGTTTTGCGCGCAGTTCGCTCCGTTCACGGCTCTGGCGCTCGATCGCGGCGGCTTCGACCTCGGCCAGGGCTCGCGCGTACTCGGCCTCGGAGCGTGCGCGCTGACGACGACCGCTACGGGCATGGTCGATGAGCCCGCCAAGAGCGACAAGTGGACCCAGCAACGCGAAGAGCAACGCGAAGGGCGATCCGATGATGGCCCACAGGACGACTCCGCCGATGAGCGGCACGATGGTCGCCACGACCGGAAATGACGCACGGGTGGGAGCGACCGGGACCGCGGGCAGATTCAGAGGTTCGTCGAAAGACACGCAACCAGTCAATGCGTGTCATGGCCGGCGTGAACGCCGGATCCCCCGAACTCGGGATCAGGAGGCGGAATCAGCCTCTGGGGAGGACGCGCCCGAAACGGATGCCTGCGGACGTCGTGCGGATCCGCGCTCGGCCGTATCGGTGTCGTCATCGGTGAGGTCGGGTGGCCGCGTCCCCGGCCGCCGCACGTCAACCACGACGATCGAGATGTTGTCGCGGCCGCCGTTGTCGAGGCAAGCCTGCATCATCTGCTCGATCGCGACCTGCGGGTCTTCGTTCTCGAGCAGGAAGTGACGGATGCCGAAGTCCGTGAGCTCCTTGGTCAGACCGTCCGAGCAGATGACGAAGCGATCACCGTCCAGAACGTCGAGTCGGATGTAATCGGGATGAACGCTCTCGCTCGGCCCGACCGCGCGGGTTATCACGTTGCCGTACGGGTGATTCTCGGCCTCTTCGGGACTGAGGCGACCGGAGGCGATCAGCTCCTGGACGACCGAGTGATCCGTGGTGACCTGAGCCAGCGTGCCATCGCGCAGCAGGTAGACCCGAGAATCCCCGATATTGAGCGTGACCCAGGTGGGTTCGACGCCCGTGGTCTCGAGGAAGATCCCGGTGACGGTTGTGCCGGTACCGTCATCTGTCGCCTCGGGGTGGGCGATGATGTCCTTCACCGCCCGCGAGAGAGCCTTCTCGATCGACTTCGGATTGATCCGGCCGTCGCGCACCAGATCACCGAGACGATCGACGGCACTCGCACTCGCGATCTCGCCGCCGAGGTGCCCGCCCATCCCGTCCGCGACGATAAAAAGCGGATAGTCGGCGAGGACGGCGTCCTGGTTGAGCTCGCGTCGCATCCCTCGATGCGTCACCGCAGCCCACGAGAGCGAAAGTTCGCCACCGCCCTTGAGCGTCACGGTGCGGCGATCTGCGATCGCGTCGAATTCGGGCACGCGGTCATCCCTCCGATGGGCCAGCGACTCGGTGCGCCGAGATCACGCCGACCGCGCGCGGCGCGGCGCGGCTTACACATCCTAGTAGACCGCTCCCGACCTGCGGATTTCGCTCGACGGTCCGGGCATCACCCCGAGAGGTGACACCGGCAGCCACACCGTGTTCGCTCTGGGCGAACAGGCGTCGTCAAGCGGACGGACGAGGCCGAGCGTGGTGGTAGTGATCGGGTCGCTGGCACGACGAAACCCCCGCCGGGAACAGAGCGGGGGTTTCGACTGTCGTGATTACGGCCGGGGCGCGTTCGGGTCCTCGGGCGCTGCCGGAGGCGCCGGAGGCGCTGCGGGCGGCGGGTACGAGCCCGCCGGGGGCGGGTAGGCGCCGGGCTGGGTGGCCGGGTTGGACGGGAATCCGCCGGCAGGCGTCTGGACGGGGATACCGCTCCAGACCGTCTTGTCGGCGAGGAAGGTGCGCGCCCACGGAGCTGCCGGAATCGCGGTGTTCCAGCGCGACTTGTCGAAGGCCAGAATGCCGAGCCACACGATCGTGAGGAAGAAGTAGAGGATCAGCCAGACGGCTTCCTTCTGGAGCTTCAGCCCCACACGCCACGCAGCCATGAGCGTGTATAGGAAAGCTGCGAGCAGGATCAGCTGCCCGAGGACCGGGACCCAGCTCAACACTCCGCCGGCGAGCCACAGGACAAGCAGCCACCAGGGGTTGAGGTCGCCGAGCTTGACGAAGATCAGGGTGTTGTAGATCGGCACCCAGGCGCGCCACTTGCCCTGGACGCCGGCCTTCTCGAAGATCTTCATGAAGAAAATGGAGCCGATGATGTATCCGGCGAGGGCGATCAAGAGGAAAAGGGGCAGGAGGATGAGCAGGAAGGCGAGCGCTGCTGCACCGGACCCGTCGTCGTAGCTGATGCTCAAAGGCATGATGATATCCATCTGTCGGGGCCTGTCGGCCGCGGTTCGCAACCCATAGGGGCGCGTGTCACATGGTAGCGAGATTCCGAGCGAACATGCAGGAGAATCTCAGGTAACTCCAGATCTTGCTACGACCAGGGACCAGACGCGATCCTCTCCGGGGCGCACATCGATGCCGGCGGCACTCGCCCAGCGAGCAAACGCCGCGGCCGTTCGGATGCGCGGCCGATCGAGTGCAAGACGTCGCGTGAGCTCACCCTTCGCGTGCTTGTTGAAGTGGTTGAGTGCGCGCACCGATCCCCCCTCGTCCGATGCGGTGACGACACGCAGGTAAACCGACGGCGTCGACGGCGGGAGGGGCCCCAGGGCGACATACGCCTCAGACCGAAGATCCAGGACGAACGAAGCGCCGGATGCCTCGACCGCGGCCGTGACCGCGGCTGCCCAGTGTCGGCGGAGAGGCCCGAGCGCCGGCATCGACGCGGTCGCGCCCAGACGGTAGGCGGGAATCGGATCGAGCGCACCGACGGGGCCGAACGGAGCGCTGTGGATCATGACGTGGCTGCCGAGCCAGCGCCGCGCGGCCGGGCCGAGCTCTCCTGCCGCGAGGGCGTCGTAGAGGACGCCGGTGTACCGGTCGACGGCGGCCATGACCGGTGCCATCCGCAACGCGGAATTCACCTCGATCTCGCCGAGTTGGCGCGGACCCAATCCGAGCACGCGCGCGGCCAGAGCGGAATCGCTCGATAACTCGACAAGAGCGTCGATGGCCTTCTGCCGTGAGGGCATCAGGGAAGGTAGCGCAAGCGCGCTCAGGTCGAGGGATCCTGTGCCGCCGGGCCTCTTGGTCTCGGATGGGGGAAGCAGGATCAGCACGAAGACTCCGGAGCGCGGGATGCGGGTGAGGGATCACGAACGAACGAAGGCGAGGAGCCCCATGGGCCCCTCGCCTTCATGCCGTCGGAATTAGCTGACCAGCGCCGCGTTGCCCGCAACGATGGTGAGCTCGTCGCCCTCCATCGAGAGGAATCCGTCCTGCGCGCTGGCGAGGACCTTCGAGCCGTCGGGCTGCGTGATGCGCACCTGGCCCTCGGCAAGGATCGCGAGGATCGGTTCGTGACCAGCCATCAGACCGATCTCGCCTTCGACCGTCTTGGCGATGACCAGCGTCGCCTCGCCGGACCACACCTCCGCGTCCGCGGAGACCAGGCTCACGTTGACGGGCATGTTCAGCCGTTTTCCTTCTGGATCTGCGCCCAACGCTCTTCGACGTCGCCGATACCGCCGACGTTGAAGAAGGCCTGCTCGGCCACGTGGTCGAAGTCACCCTTGACGATCGCGTCGAACGACTCGATGGTCTCCTTGATCGGAACCGTCGAACCCTCGACACCGGTGAACTTCTTCGCCATGTAGGTGTTCTGCGAGAGGAACTGCTGGATGCGGCGTGCACGCGACACGACGACCTTGTCCTCTTCCGAGAGCTCGTCGACACCGAGGATCGCGATGATCTCCTGCAGTTCCTTGTTCTTCTGCAGGATCTGCTTCACGGCGGTCGCCACACGGTAGTGGTCGGCACCGATGTAGCGCGGGTCGAGGATACGGCTCGTCGACGTCAGCGGGTCGACGGCCGGGTACAGACCCTTCGACGCGATCTCGCGCGAGAGCTCGGTCGTGGCGTCGAGGTGGGCGAACGTCGTCGCGGGCGCCGGGTCGGTGTAGTCGTCGGCGGGGACGTAGATCGCCTGGAGCGAGGTGATCGAGTGACCACGCGTCGAGGTGATGCGCTCCTGGAGAACACCCATCTCGTCGGCGAGGTTCGGCTGGTATCCCACGGCAGACGGCATACGGCCGAGCAGCGTCGAAACCTCGGAACCGGCCTGCGTGAAGCGGAAGATGTTGTCGATGAAGAGCAGCACGTCCTGCTTCTGCACGTCACGGAAGTACTCCGCCATCGTCAGCGCCGACAGGGCGACGCGCAGACGCGTTCCGGGCGGCTCGTCCATCTGGCCGAAGACGAGGGCCGTCTTCTCGAAGACACCCGCCTCTTCCATCTCGTGGATCAGGTCGTTGCCCTCACGGGTGCGCTCGCCGACACCGGCGAACACCGAAACACCACCGTGGTCCTGTGCAACGCGCTGGATCATCTCCTGGATGAGGACCGTCTTGCCGACGCCGGCACCTCCGAAGAGGCCGATCTTTCCACCCAGAACGTACGGCGTGAGCAGGTCGATGACCTTGATGCCGGTCTCGAACATCTGCGTCTTCGACTCGAGCTGGTCGAAGTTCGGGGCCTTGCGGTGGATACCCCAGCGCTCGGTGATCTCGATCTTCTCGCCCGGCTTGGCGTTGAGCACCTCACCGATGACGTTGAACACCTTGCCCTTGGTGACATCGCCGACGGGCACCGTGATGGGGCCGCCGGTGTTGCGCACCTCCTGGCCGCGGACGAGGCCGTCCGTGGGCTTCAGGGCGATGGCGCGCACGAGGTCATCACCCAGGTGCTGAGCGACCTCGAGCGTCAGCTCGGTCGACTCTTCGCCGATCGTGATCGTGGTCTTGAGCGCGTTGTAGATGTCGGGGATCGCGTCGTGCGGGAACTCGATGTCGACGACGGGACCGTTGACGCGCGCTACGCGCCCGACGACCGCGGTCTCCGTCGTTTCGGCGGTGGCGGTGGGGGTCATGGTCTTCTTCTCTTTCGTGTGGGCTTATTTGCTCGAGATGCTTATTTACTCGAAGCCAGGGCGTCGGCGCCGCCGACGATCTCGGCGATCTGCTGCGTGATTTCTGCCTGGCGCGCGTTGTTGCGCAGACGTGTGTACGTCGTGATGAGCTTGTCGGCGTTGTCGCTGGCCGACTTCATCGCCTTCTGCGTTGCGGCATGCTTTGCGGCAGACGACTGCAGGAGGGCGTTGAAGACGCGGCTCTGGATGTAGACGGGCAGAAGCGCGTCGAGAACCGTCTCGGGGTCGGGCTCGAACTCGTACAGCGGGTATACCGCGTGCGAGTCGGGCTGGGATGCATCCGACTCGACAACCTCGAGGGGCAGCAGACGAACGGTCTCGGCCGACTGCACCATCATGCTGACGAAGCGGTTGTAGACGAGGTGGATCTCATCGACGCCATCCGTGTCTCCGCCACGACGATACGAATCGAGCAGCTCGGCGCTGATCTTCTCGGCGGTCGTGAACTGCGGGGTGTCGGTGTCGCCGATCCACTGCGCCGCGCTCGCGAGCTTGCGGAACTGGAAGTAGCCGACGGCCTTGCGCCCGACGAGGAAGTACGTGACTTCCTTGCCCTGCGAACGCAGGAGGGCAGCGAGTTCGAGGCCCTCACGAAGGATCTGGGAGTTGAACGCTCCCGCGAGCCCGCGGTCCGAGGTGAAGATGACGACGGCCGACCGGCGGATGGCCGGGCGTTCCGTCGTGAGCGGGTGTTCGACGTTGGAGTGGGTCGCGACCGCCGAGACGGCCCGCGTCACGGCGCGCGCGAAAGGTGAGGACGCCTTGACGCGCGCCATCGCCTTCTGAATGCGCGAAGCCGCGATCAGCTCCATCGCCTTGGTGATCTTCTTGGTCGTCTGAGCAGAAGAGATCTTCTGCTTGTAGACCCGTAGTTGTGCGCCCATGGTTTCGCTGTCGCGTCTCCTTAGCCCCGGCGGCCCTTGACGATGCGCTCCTGGTTGACGTCCTCGGCCTCGGCGGCCTCGACCTCTTCGTGTCCGGGAGCGGAAATGCTCTGGCCCTTGCCACCCTGGAACTCGAGGGTGAAGGCGTCGACCTGCTTGTCGAGCTCGGCCAGGGTGTCATCGTCCAGCACGTTGGTCGTGCGGAGCGTGGTCAGGATTTCGGTGTTGCGTCGCAGGTGATCCAGCAACTCGCTCTCGAACCGCAGCACGTCCTCGACGGCGATCGTGTCGAGCTTGCCGTTGGTGCCGGCCCAGATCGAGACGACCTGGTCCTCGACCGGGTAGGGCGAGTACTGCGGCTGCTTCAGCAGCTCCGTCAGGCGGGCGCCACGTGCCAGCTGGCGGCGCGACGTCGCGTCGAGGTCGCTCGCGAACATCGCGAATGCCTCGAGCGAGCGGTACTGGGCAAGCTCGAGCTTGAGCGTTCCCGAGACCTTCTTGATCGACTTGACCTGTGCGTCACCACCGACACGCGAAACAGAGATACCCACGTCGACCGCGGGACGCTGGTTGGCGTTGAACAGGTCGGACTGCAGGAAGATCTGGCCGTCGGTGATCGAGATCACGTTGGTCGGGATATACGCCGAGACGTCGTTCGCCTTGGTCTCGATGATCGGAAGACCGGTCATCGATCCCGCGCCGAGTTCGTCGGAGAGCTTCGCACAACGCTCCAGCAGACGGGAGTGCAGGTAGAAGACGTCACCCGGGTAGGCCTCGCGGCCCGGCGGGCGGCGCAGCAAGAGGGAGACGGCGCGGTAGGCCTCGGCCTGCTTCGACAGGTCATCGAAGATGATCAGGACGTGCTTGCCGCCGTACATCCAGTGCTGACCGATGGCCGAACCCGTGTAGGGCGCGAGGTACTTGAAGCCGGCGGGATCGGACGCGGGCGCGGCGACGATGGTGGTGTACTCCATCGCTCCGGCATCCTCGAGCGCGCCCTTGACGGCGGCGATCGTGGAGCCCTTCTGGCCGATGGCGACGTACACGCAGCGAACCTGCTTGTTCTCGTCGCCCGACGCCCAGTTGTCCTTCTGATTGATGATCGTGTCGATCGCGATGGCCGTCTTACCGGTCTGACGGTCGCCGATGATCAGCTGACGCTGACCACGGCCGATCGGGATCATCGCGTCGATGGCCTTGATGCCGGTCTGCATGGGCTCGTGCACCGACTTGCGCTGCATGACGCCGGGGGCCTGGAGCTCAAGAGCACGACGCCCCTCGGTTGCGACCGGGCCGAGACCGTCGATCGGGTTGCCGAGCGGGTCGACCACGCGGCCCAGGTAGCCGTCGCCGACGGCGACCGAGAGGACCTCACCCGTGCGGGTGACCTGTCCACCGGCTTCGATGCCCGAGAACTCGCCCAGGATGACGACACCGATCTCGTGCTCGTCGAGCGTCTGCGCGAGACCCTGCGTGCCGTCCTCGAAAATCAGGAGCTCGTTCGCCATGACGCCGGGCAGGCCCTCGACGTGGGCGATGCCGTCCGCGGCGTCGACAACCGTGCCGACCTCGGTCGCGGCGGCGCCCGTGGGCTCGTACGCTGCGGCGAAGTCCTTCAGCGCGTCACGGATGACGTCGGGGCTGATCGATAGTTCTGCCATTGTCTTCCTCTGTCTTGAGAGTGCTGTCTGGTGCGGGGCTCTCGCTCCGCGTTCCGCACGGGGTGCGGGAATCCTGGGTGTCAGCTCGCCAAACGCTGGCGGAGCTCCGCAAGTCGCGCTGCGACCGAGGCGTCGATCACGTCGTCGGCGATCTGCACGCGCAGGCCTCCTACGACGGACGAGTCGACGACGGTGTTGAGCGAAACCTCGCGGCCGTACTTGGCGCTCAGCAGGCGAACGAGTTGCGCCGCCTGCGCGTTCGAGAGCGGAGTGGCCGTCGTGACGGTCGCGACCGTACGGTTCAGCTCGTCCGAAACGATCCGCATGGTGCGCGAGAGGGCCTCACGGACACGACGCTCCCCCGGCTGCTGAACGATCGATGCGACGGTCAGCGCGGTGCCCGCACTGACGCGGCCCGCGAGCAGCGTGTCGACGAGCGCACCCTTCGAGGTGGCATCGCCGAGGCGGCTGCCGAGCGCGAGCTCGAGCTCGGGGTTCTGCGTGACCATCCTCGAGACCGAGAACAACTCGCCCTCGAGATCGGTCGAACCCTCGGAACCTGAATTCGTTGAGATCGCCACGACCCGGATCGCGAGCTCTTCGATACCGGCGATCAGATCGGTAGCCGAAGACCACCGCTGCTGAACCGCGAACGAGAGAAGCGAGACGGTCACGGGCGCGAAGGTGGGGCCGAAGACATCCTCGACGACCTTCTGCCGCGAGGCCGTCGAGGCCGACGGGTCGGCCAGCGCACCGCTCAGGTGCGACGAAGAACCGACGACCCGTGCCGAGTGGAAGAGCTGACTCGCCACGGCGAGATCAAGTCCCTTCGCCCCGGACAGCTCGGCGTTCGACGCGCGCTGCGCCTGAGTGGTCGCGCTGCCCATTACTCGGCCTTCCCCGCAGCAGCCTTTTCGGATGCCTCGAGCTCGGCCAGGAAGCGGTCGACCACAGACTTCGCCTTCGCGTCATCGGAGAGGGACTCGCCGATGACACCGCCGGCGAGGTCGAGCGCAAGCGTTCCGACCTCCGAGCGGAGCGAGACGAGAGCGCCCTGGCGCTCGGCCTCGATCTGCGCGTGAGCAGTCGCGGTTTGACGTGCAGCCTCGGCGGCCGCGGCTTCCTTCGCCTCGGCGACGATACGCTTGCCGTCCTCACGGGCGGCTTCGCGGATCTCACCTGCCTCGCGGCGGGCGTCGGCCAGCTGCGCGGTGTACTCCTGCAGCGCCGCCTCGGCCTGCTTCTGCGCCTCGTCGGCCTTGGCGATGTTGCCCTCGATCGCGGCGGACCGCGCGTCGAGCAGCGCCGTCATCCGCGGAAGGATGACGCGCCAGAACACCAGCAGGATGACGACGAAGCACACCGCGGACCAGACGATGTCGTAAATCGCCGGGATGAGCGGGCTGGGCGCCTCGCCCTCGCCTTCAGCGGCGAGAGTGACAAGAGCGTTCAGCATCCTGTCTCCTTAAGTGTGGGTCTGATGACTTAGAAGCCGAAGATGAAGCCGGTCGCGATACCGATGAACGCAAGCGCCTCGGTGAACGCGATACCGATGAACATCAGGACCTGAAGGCGGCCGGCCAACTCGGGCTGACGTGCGACGCCCTCGATGGTCTTGCCGACGACGATGCCCACGCCGATGGCCGGGCCGATCGCGGCGAGGCCGTAGCCGACGGTCGCGACGGAGCCGGTGACCTGGGCGAGAACCGTAGTTGCATCCACGGGTGTGTTTCCTTTCGGTGGGGGGCGGCGGTTGCCGACCCGATCAGTGCTCTTCCGCTACCGCGAGCTGGATATAGACCGCGGTGAGGATGGTGAAAACGTAAGCCTGGAGGAACGCCACCAGGATTTCGAAGAGAGTGAAGGCGAAACCGAACGCGAGCGTTCCGACGCCGAGGAGCGACCAGAAGCCGCCGAGCGAGAAGATGAAGAACTGCGTCGCCGCGAAGAACAGGACGAGCATCAGGTGACCGACGATCATGTTCATCAGCAGTCGAAGCGTGAGCGTGACCGGCCGGATGATGAAGGTCGACAGGAACTCGAGCGGAATGATGATGATGTAGAGCGGCCAAGGCACGCCCGACGGCATCAGCGAGTTCTTGAAGAAGTTACCCGGGCTCTTCCGGATACCCGCATAGATGAACGTCACGTAGGCGACGATCGCGAGCAGTAGCGGCATCGCAATGACGCTGGTACCCGCGATGTTGAGCAGCGGGATGATTCCCGTGATGTTCATGAACAGGATCAGGAAGAAGAACGTCGTCAGGATCGGCAGGAACCGGTTGCCGTCCTTGCGCCCCAACAGATCGTGCGCGATGTTGACGCGGACGAAGTCCAGGCCCATTTCGACAACACTCTGGAAGCGGCCGGGGACGATCTTCATGCGGCGTGTGCCGATGAGGAAGACGACGATCAGGACGACGGACGCGAGGATCTGAATCAGGTTGATGCGGGTGAGCGCAAACCAGGTTCCCTCGAAAAGGACGGCGTCAGGGAAGAACTCCCAGATCGACGGCGGATGGAATCCACCATCGTCAGTGCTTGCGGTGGCGATCAAAGTCGCGGCTTGAGTCAACTGCGCTGGCTCCAGCTTCGGGAGCATCGGAGGGTACCGATGCGACGGGAATGGTCAGAGTCAACCGCGGCGGTGCACGTCACTGTGTATCGGTAAGACTGCGGAAAAGACTGCCGAAAAAACGTCTAACGACGGTGTCTGTTACGACTGTGTCTGTCACGAACCTCAGTTCGATGCACGGCCCAGGGGAACGTCCCAACCCTATCAAGGATCTGAGCAGGTCACGAATCCGCGGGCGGCTTTGTGATGCTCCGGGATGTTTCAGGGGAGCTGTTATCGCCCGGCCCGGTGACATCGCCTAGCGCTGTCATCTCATCGGGCATCTTCACGTCACTCACGTAGGGCAGACGCATCCGCAGCATGACGACCACGTCTACGGCCAGAGAGGCGACGATTCCCGCGATCAGTCCGACGAAGAAGACCGGCGGAACGATCCATTCCTGCCCGCGCAGTACAAGCAGGACGACGATGAAGATGACGAACTTGAGCAGCCATCCGCCCAGCACGATCCCGAAGAAGATGGGGACGAAGAGGGGGTCACCGAACCATCGGTTGGCGATCAGGATGCTGACAGCCGTGATGCCGAGGAACACCGCCGCGGTGAGCACGCCCGCGAGAGCACTCCACGAGCCATCCGCTCCCGCGATGAAATAGCCGATGACCGCCCCGAGGATGGCGAGGGCTGCGGTGAGCAATCCGCCCCAGCGCAAAATCGTCGCGAGGATCGGGGTACTGGCGACGACGCGGCCCGAGGATGGGCTCGCTGCGTTCGGCGGGGACGGGTCGGTCATGGCAGTTCCTCCACGGGGGTCAGAATCTCGTCGGGGGCGCGGGAGCCCGCCTCACGGCGGGGCCGACGCGAGGGCATGAACGTCAGGACCAGGCACGCGGCGGCGCCGACAACGGCGAAGACGACTCCGATCCAATAGGACAGTTGATTGCGTTCGGCGATGAACATCAGCAGGACGGCGAAGCTGATGACCGCCGTCCAGGCGTAGAAGATCAGCACGGCATCGCGGTCGCTGTGCCCCATGTCGAGCATGCGGTGATGCAGGTGCTTGCGGTCGGGCGAGAAGGGGCTCTTGCCCGCGTGCAGGCGGCGGAGCACCGCCATCCCGAAGTCGAGCAGAGGGAGCAACACGACAACGACCGGAAGAACGATCGGGATGAAGGCACCGAGCAACTGCGAGCGGCCGAAGTCCTCGGGATCGAGGGCGCCCGGCGGGATGGCACCCGTGATCGCGATCGCCGATGTCGCCATCAGCAGACCGAGCAGCAGAGCACCCGAGTCGCCCATGAACAGCTTCGCCGGACTCCAGTTCAGGGGCAGGAAGCCCAGGCACGCGCCCACGAGCACGGCGGCGATGAAAGTGGCGAGCGAGAAGTTGTTCGTCGCGAACTCGCGCAGCAACAGATAGGAGTAGACGAAGAACACACCGTTCGCGATCAGGCAGACACCCGCCACGAGCCCGTCGAGGCCGTCGATGAAGTTGACCGCGTTCATCACGACGACGATCGAGAAAACGGTGAGGGTGAAACTCACCCAGCTCGAGCCGACCGTCATCCCGCCGATGGGCAGCGAATAGATCTGCAGCCCCCCGACGCCCGCGATCAGGCCGGCAGCGAGGAATTGGGCCCCGAGCTTGATGAGCCAGTCGAGGTCCCAGAGATCATCGACGACACCCACGATCACGATCAGCAGCATCGCGCCGAGGATCGCGTAGATCTGCTGCGGAGCGGACCAGAACGGGTTGAAGAAGTCGTTGGCACGCGACACGACGAATGCCGCGACGATGCCGAAGAACATCGCGACCCCGCCGAGCCGAGGCGTCGGGGTCTTGTGGACGTCGCGCTCGCGGATGCCGGGATACAGCTTGAAGCGCATGCTGAGCTGCCATACCGCCCACGACAGAACGAGCGTCAGAAACGCCGTGAAGAGGATCGTGAAGATGTACTGCTTCACGCGGTGGCGCCCGATTCGAACGCGGCGGATTCGAGCGAGTCGCCCAGCAGCTCCCGCAACCGTTCGGTCGAGACGGCGCCCACGCGAAGGACGCGCACCCGGGCATCCTTATCCCGGCGGGCCAGGGCCGTCGCATCGATGATGGTCGAGGCCACGCCCGTGCTCGAGGGTCCGTCATCGAGGTAGACCTTGACGCTCGAGCGCAACATCCGCTCGGCCTCGAGAACGGAGGTCGCGGCCGGACGGCCCGTGAGGTTGGCGCTCGAAACCGCGAGCGGCCCCGCATCCTGGATGAGATCGAGGGTGACGCGGTTGTCGGGCATCCGCACGGCGACCGTGCCGTACGTCTCACCGAGGTCCCACGCGAGCGACGGCTGGCTGGGCAGCACGATCGTCAGACCCCCCGGCCAGAACTCACCGATCAGCCGTTCGATCGGCTCGGGTACCTCGCTCACGAGGGCCGCGAGCATCGGCGCGCCCGAGACGAGAACGGGCGGGGGCGACTGGCGCCCGCGCCCCTTGGCGGCGAGCAGGGAAGCAACGGCGGCCGGACTGAAGGCATCGGCGGCCACCCCGTAGACCGTGTCGGTCGGCAGCACCACGAGTTCACCACGCGCGATCGAGCGTCGTGCGTGCCGCAGGCCCGCGAGGAGCTGCGCCTCGTCGCGGCAGTCGAAGATGTCGGACATGTCCCGCCAAGTCTACGGCGGGCGCGGGAGTGCCCGTTCTCAGCGCGAGAGTGCCCGTTCTCAGCGCGAGAGTGCCCGTTCTCAGCGCGAGAGTGCCCGGCCAGGCACCCCCACACCGCATAACGGGCACCTTCGGCGTTGGAACGGGCACCTTCGCACGCCAGAACAGGCACCCTCGCGGAGGTCAGAGGGTCAGGGACGCAGCGCGGTCGTCGCGCGGTCGCGCATCGTCAGATCCGGATGCGTCGCTGCCGCGCGCCATCCGTCCGCCGTCAGGATGTCGCGCACCGCCGCGCCCTGCCACTCGCCGTGCTCGATCACGACCGTGCCACCGGAATGTGCCAGCCGGAGGGCCGCCCGGCTCACCCGGCGCACGACGTCGAGGCCGTCGGGCCCACCGTAGAGCGCCGCCTCGGGGTCGTGAAAGCGCACCTCGGGGTCGCGCGGGATCGCGTCGTCCGGCACATACGGGGGGTTCGAGACGACGACATCGACTGTGCCATCAAGCTCGGTCAGGGCGGTGTCGAGGTCACCCCGAACGATGCGCGCGTTGGTCGCTCCGACGAACTCGGCGTTGCCCTTCGCCCAGATGAAGGCATCCGGCGACTTCTCGACTCCGTAGACCACCGCGTGCGGCACCTCCGTCGCGAGAGCGAGGGCCAGGGCGCCACTCCCCGTGCCGAGATCAACGGCAATCGGCGAGGGCGTTGCCGCCGCCCCGAGCGAATCGATGGCGAACTGCGCGACGATCTCGGTCTCGGGCCGTGGCACGAAAACACCGGGGCCGACCCGCAGAACTAGGCGACGGAACGGGGCGAGCCCGGTGAGGTGCTGCAGCGGGACCCGCGCGGCACGACGCTCGACGAAGGCTTCGAAGGCCGCAGCATCCGTGTCCTCGATTGCATCGCCACGGATGCTCGCCGCCTGCACTCCCCCACGAGAAGTGCCGAGCACGTGCGCCGCGAGCAGTTCGACGTCGACACCGGGGTCGGCGATGCCCGCCGCGGCGAGTCGCTCGGCCGCCTCACGAAGGAGGGGTGCGAGCGCGCGCGACGAAGAGGGCGTAACGGAGGGGGGCATGAGCGCCCCCACATTACCGGGGCACCCGACCGGGCATTACCGGGGGCAACCGGGCCGAGCCGCGGATCCGCGGATTCGTCACAATCGCGCCGGGCCCGATGGGCCTCGCCTAGGCTCGTGGGAGTGCGTCGACGACGACGCCGGAGCTTCGATCCATCCCGCGACATCCCGTGACATCCCGTGACATCCCGAAAGGCACGCCCATGGCCGGCATCCACTCAGACATCACGTCCGCATTCGGAAACACCCCCCTCGTCCGGTTGAACCGGGTCACCGAGGGGCTCGGCGGCGTCGTGCTGGCGAAGCTGGAGTTCTACAACCCGGTCTCGAGCGTCAAGGACCGCCTGGGCATCGCGATCGTCGACGCGGCCGAGGCATCCGGCGAGCTGAAGCCCGGCGGGACGATCGTCGAGTCCACGAGCGGCAACACCGGCATCGCCCTCGCCATGGTCGGCGCAGCCCGCGGGTACAAGGTCATCCTGACGATGCCCGCCTCGATGTCGAAGGAGCGCCGCACCCTGCTGAAGGCGTTCGGCGCCGAGCTGGTCCTCACGGACCCCACAAAGGGGATGTCCGAGGCCGTCAACATCGCCAAGCAGATCGTCTCCGACACACCGGGCGCGATCTGGGCCCGCCAGTTCGAGAACGAGGCGAACCCGGCGATTCACCGCAAGACCACCGCCGAAGAGATCCTCCGCGACACGGACGGCGACATCGGATACTTCGTGGCCGGCATCGGCACGGGCGGCACCATCACCGGCGTCGGCCAGGTGCTCAAGGAGCGCGTGCCGGGAGTCCAGATCGTGGCCGTCGAGCCCGCCGACTCCCCCATCCTCACCAAGGGCCACCCCGGTCCCCACAAGATCCAGGGCATCGGGCCGAACTTCGTGCCCGAGATCCTCGACCGTGACGTCATCGACGAGGTCATCGACGTCTCGTTCGAGGACACCCTCGAGGTCGCGCGCACGGTCGCGACGGACGAGGGCATCCTCGTCGGAATGTCGAGCGGTGCCGCCATCTGGGCCGCGCTGCAGATCGCCGCGCGCCCCGAGGCCGCGGGCAAGAACATCGTCGTCATCGTCCCGTCCGCGGGCGAGCGCTACCTCTCCACCGCTCTGTACGAGCACCTGCGCGAGGAGTGACGTGGGCCTTCGTTCCGCTTGGCTGACGATCCGAGAGGATGTCGCAGCCGCCCGCCTGCGAGACCCCGCCGCGCGCGGGGACCTCGAGATCGCGCTGCTGTACCCGGGGCTGCATGCCGTCTGGGCCTACCGTATCCATCACCGCCTGTGGGTGCGGGGTGCGAAGTTCTTGGCACGTTCGCTGTCGCAGGTGACCCGCTGGCTGACCGGCATAGAGATCCACCCCGGCGCGCGCCTCGGACGTCGCTTCTTCATCGACCACGGCATGGGCGTCGTGATCGGCGAGACCGTCGAAACCGGCGATGACGTCATGCTCTATCACGGTGTCACGCTCGGCGGCCGTCAGCGTGAGGGCGGCAAGCGCCACCCCACTCTCGGCGACCGCGTGGTCGTCGGGGCGGGAGCGAAGATCCTCGGGCCCGTCGTGATCGGCGGCGACTCGGCCGTCGGTGCGAATGCCGTCGTGACCCGCGATGCGCCCGCGAACTCGGTACTGGTCGGCATTCCCGCCAAGGCCCGCGCCCGCCGTCCAGGCGAGGACACCCGGGCGCTCCTGACCGCCCCCGAGTACTCGATCTGACGCAGCGGGGCGAGCACGACGAGCGATCGACCCGCGCGACGCACCTGTGCGACACACGCACGGTGATATACCAGTTCGCGGAGGGCCCGATAGCGTGAAACGGTGACCTCGCCGACTCCTGCCGCAGCCCCGCCGCGCCCACAATCCGTTTCCCCCGCTCTCGCCATGCAGCTGAACGGTCTCGTGAAGCGCTTCGGTGAGAAGATCGCGGTCGACCAACTCGACCTAGCGGTACCCGAGGGATCGTTCTACGGGCTGGTCGGTCCGAATGGGGCCGGCAAGACCACCACGCTGTCGATGGCCACCGGACTGCTGCGTCCGGACGCCGGCCGCGCATTCATCCACGGCGTCGATGTCTGGGCGGAGCCGGTCCGCGCGAAGGCCATGATCGGCAACCTCGCCGACGGCGTGCGCCTGTTCGACCGACTCACCGGCGAGCAACTCGTGACCTACACCGGCATGATGTTCGGGCTTTCGCATGCGGATGTCGCGGCTCGCACGGCGGACCTCCTCCGCATCATGGACCTCACGGCGGCCGCCGGCACCCCTGTCGTCGACTACTCGGCGGGTATGACGAAGAAGATCGCCCTGGCCTGCGCTCTCGTGCACGCCCCCCGCATCCTCGTCCTCGACGAACCGTTCGAGTCGGTCGACCCCGTCTCGGCCGCGAACATCGAGGACATCTTGCGCGACTACACGAGGGGCGGCGGAACGGTGATCGTGTCGAGCCACTCGATGGACCTCGTGCAGCGCATGTGCGACCACGTCGCCGTCATCGCGGCAGGTCGCGTGCTCGCTGCAGGTACGGTCGCCGAGGTGCGCGGCGACGCGACACTGCAGGACCGATTCGTCGAGCTCGTCGGCGGCCGTCACCACACGGAGGGGCCCGAGTGGTTGCGACTCTCCTGAGGATCCGGTTCCGCGTCCTCGGCAATACGCTCTCCCGACAGCCATGGCAGCTCGTCGGATTCATCTTCGGCGCCCTGTGGGCCGTCGGCGCCGTCGCGCTCATCGCGCTCGGTCTGTTCTTCGTCGGCACCCTCGGCCTGGAGGTGACGCGGCTCGTCCTCATCGCGGGCGGGAGCCTCCTGACGCTCGGCTGGGTCCTCGCACCGGTCTTCGCGGCCGGTATCGACACGACGCTCGACCCGTCGCGTCTCGCGACGTTCCCCCTGACGACAACCCGGATGATGGTCGCGCTGACCGCTGCCGGTGCGACCGGAATTCCCGGTCTAGCAACGATTCTGGGCGGTCTTGCGAGTCTCGTCGCCTGGTGGCGGTGGCCGATTGCGCTTGCGGCGGCGGTCGTCTGCGTGCCGCTCGGCATCCTGATCTGCGTTGTCGTCTCACGGACCTTCGCCTCGATCGCGGCCGGATTGACGGGTGGCCGGCGAATCCGCGAAATCGTGTGGATGCTGGCGTTCATCGTGCTCATCCTCGCGGGTCCGATCATCGCCGGAATCACGTCGCTTGTGCGGGCAGCGAGCGGCCCCTCCAACGACGTGACCGCCCTGACGGGTGTGCTCGAGACCGTGTCCTGGACACCTCTCGCGGCCGCGTGGTCGGCACCGGGCGATCTCGCATCCGGGGCGCCTCTCGTCGCCGGCGCTAAGCTGCTCATCGCGCTCGCGACCGTCGCGCTGTTGTGGTTCATCTGGCACCGGACCCTCTCGGCGTCCCTCATCGCGCCCCCCGCTCGGGGCGGCCGCAAGGTCGCCGCCGGAAAGATCGGATGGTTCGGCCGCTTGCCCACCGGCGGCACCGGCGCGAGCTGGGCACGCTCGCTGACCTACTGGATCCACGATCCGCGCTACCTCCGTCAGCTCATCACCGTTCCGCTCGTGCCCGTGCTCGTGATGTTCTGGGCTCGAGGCGATGCGACGAACACCTTCATCGCATTCAGCGCCACCTTCGTCGCCTTCGTCCTCGGGATCGTGCCGTATGCGGATGTGTCCTACGACGGCAGCGCCTTCGGCACGATCGTCGCGACGGGTGTTCGCGGTCGTCAGGACCGTCTCGGCCGGATGCTCGCGGCCGCGACCGTCGGGCTTCCGCTGGTGATCCTCACCGCTGTGGTCACACTCGCGATCACCGGCGATTGGCATTTGGCGCCCGCGATCATCGGTTCGGCGATCGGCATGCTGCTGACGGCATACGGCGTGTGTGCGGTGAGTTCGGCCTACCTGCTCGTGCCCGTGCCCGCGGCGGGCGACAATCCCTTCAAGCGCGTGCCCGGAGCGACGTTCTCGATCTTCCTCGGCTTCCTGGCCGTCTGGATTCTCGCCGCGGTGCTCGCATCGCCCGAGATCATCCTGGCGATCATGGCCGCCGTGACGGGTGATGTGCTCTTCAGCTGGCTCGCCCTGGCCGTCGGCGTGGTGCTCGGCGTTGTGTTCTTCGTCCTCGGCGTGGGGATCGGCGGTCGGGTCTTCGACCGCACGGCGCCGAGCCTGCTGCAGCGCGTGCGGGCGACCGCCGGCAGCTAGATCCCGAAGAGCGACCTCAGGGGCGGGACTCGCGGGCCTCTACGATCTTCTTCTTGAGGAAGATCATGGGCAGGAACATGGTCGCAAGGGCCGTGATCAGCCACACGATGACGGGGCCTAGAACCCACGCGACAGCATCCGTGATGCGCAGGCCTCCGATCGGCAACAGCACGACGACGAGCAGCGCCACGAACGTCGAAACGATACCGATGCCGCCGAGCAGCGCGGGCGCATAGCGGCGGGCCATCTTGGCGATCCAGGGCGCGAGCACGCTCTGCAGCACCGCGAAGATCAGCACGCAGATCACGAATCCCCACCACTCGTTCCACTGGATCTGAAAACCCGGCAGCAGCCAGTCGGCGACGAGCAGCCCGAGAGCTGCGGACAGAACGAAGATGAGGCTGCGGATGACGAAAGCGATCACGTGGTGACCATATCGCGCCCGGGCCACCGCCATCCGCTGCCGTCCGGTGCTCCGCTGTCGCATATCGACGTTTACCGGGCCGCCCGAGGTCGATATACGACAGCGGAGCACCTTAGGAACGCTGGGCCAGCGCCGCGCATACGCGGGTGATGAGTTCGGTCGGCTGCGCGAACAGCATGGTTCGGCTCACGCGGATCACACGCCAGCCCGCGGCCTGGAGGGCATCGTGCTTGGCGAGGTCCCGGTTCCACGTCGCCACGTCGGTGCGGTGGTGATCCCCCTCATACTCGATCGCGATCTTCAATTCGGGATAGGCCAGGTCGACGCATCCGATAAACAATCCGTTCTTGTCATAGGCGTCGTAGTCGAGGACCGGCTCTGGTAACCCCGCGTCGCAGATCGTGAGACGTGTCCATGACTCGGGCCGAGACGCAGCACCTGTTCTGAGGAGAGGAAGGGCCGCGCGTAACGCCGGTCCGCCCACCCGACGCCCGGCTCGCACAGCCTGCTCGAGTTGATGTCGGCTCGCCAGGGGCGGTGGCATCTCGCGTACCCAAGGCCCCGGCATCCGCTGCACACGGATGAAGGAGTCACCCGCGGCGACGAGGTCGTACGGATGCCGCAACACAGCACCAAGCATCGCCCAGGTTGTGGCAGGGCTTGCGACGCGCAGCCCCGTATCGGGGTGCACGACGACGCGTGTCTGGGTGCTCCGCGCCTGATGACCGCGTACACCCCTGGCTCGAGGCAGCCGGTGAGGGTGCAGAACGCCGACGTGCAGTTCCTCGGTGGCCCCGAATGGCACCGCCGCGCCCCACAGGATCGCAGCGCTGCCGTGGCTGAAGAACTCATCGGACGTCATCCGCTCCGCATATTCGGACATCGCGCGGACAATTCGCGCCCGATGGAGCTCGCCTTCGGTTACGACGTCCGGGAGTCTGAGTTCCCGGCGCGAGCGCACACCGTGGAACGGGCGCCGGAGGTCGGACCCGCGCAGCCTGCCTTCTCCGATTCCGTTTGCACGAGCGTCGGCGGTGCGGAAAGCAAGCGGCAGGTCGTCGGGGAGCGGGATGCGGGGCATCGAGTCACTCTGTCGCCCGGGCAGCATCCGCAGCGCCGTCAACACCGCGACGGTGGAGTCCCGGGACCCAAGGGCCCCGGTGGAGGACGCAAGACGCCGCTCCGCTGTCGAACATCGACCTTCACGCGGCGCATCACGGTCGATTTGCGACAGCGGAGCGAGGTGGGAAGGGGCTAGCGTCAGGTGCCGAGAGAGGCCAGGCGCTCTTCCTCGTCCGCCGCGATGCAGGAGTCGATGACGGGGCCGAGGGCGCCGTCCATGACCTGGTCGAGGTTGTAGGCCTTGTAGCCCGTCCGGTGATCCGCGATGCGGTTCTCGGGAAAGTTGTAGGTACGGATGCGCTCGGAGCGATCCATCCCGCGGATCTGCGACTTGCGGGCATCGGATGCCGCGGCCGCGATCTCTTCCTGCTGCCGCGCGAGGATCCGGGCGCGAAGAACGCGCATGCCGGCCTCGCGGTTCTGCAGCTGCGACTTCTCGTTCTGCATCGACACCACGATGCCCGTAGGCAGGTGCGTGATGCGGACCGCGGAGTCGGTTGTGTTGACGGACTGACCGCCGGGACCAGACGAGCGGAACACGTCGATCTTGAGGTCGTTCTGGTTGATCTCGACCTCGTCGGGCTCATCCACCTCGGGGAACACCAGCACGCCGGTCGTCGACGTGTGGATGCGACCCTGGGACTCGGTCGCCGGCACGCGCTGCACGCGGTGCACACCACCCTCGTATTTCAGGTGTGCCCAGACGCCCTGGGCGGGGTCGGCCGACGATCCCTTGATCGCGACCTGGACGTCCTTGTACCCGCCGAGGTCGGACTCGGTGCGCTCGAGCAGCTCGGTCTTCCAGCCCTTCGAAGCGGCGTACTGGATGTACATCCGCAGCAGATCCGCCGCGAAGAGCGCGCTCTCCGCGCCGCCCTCACCGCCCTTGATCTCCATGATCACGTCGCGTGCGTCGTCGGGGTCGCGCGGAATCAGCAACCGCCGCAAGCGTTCCTGCGTCGCCTCGACGCGCTCCTCGAGCCCGGGCACCTCTTCGGCGAAGGCTGAATCCTCGCGCGCGAGTTCACGCGCGGCCGCGAGATCATCGGTCGCCGCGGTCCACGCGTCGTACGCGGCCACGATCCGGCTCAGCTCGGCGTAGCGTCGGTTGACGCGTTTCGCACGGCCAGCATCGGCGTGCACGGCGGGGTCGGAGAGTTCCTCCTGCACCCGCCGGTGCTCGTCGATCAGTCCGCGAACGGAGTCGAAAATCCCGGGGTCGGCCACGGCGGACCCGATCAGCGGATGTTGTTGTCGTGCCCGTGGCTGCTGCCGTGCGCGCCCTGCGTGGGTGCCGGGATCGACTTCTGCATCTGCACGAGGAACTCGACGTTCGACTGCGTCTCTTTCAGCTTGCCGAGCACGACCTCGAGGGCCTGCTGCGGGTCGAGACCCGCGAGCGCACGACGCAGCTTCCACGTGATCTTGACCTCGTCGGCCGAGAGCAGCATCTCTTCACGACGCGTGGAGGATGCGTTCACATCGACCGCCGGGAAGATGCGCTTGTCGGCGAGCTGACGGCTCAGGCGCAGTTCGCTGTTGCCCGTTCCCTTGAACTCTTCGAAGATGACCTCGTCCATCTTGGACCCGGTCTCGACGAGCGCGGTCGCGAGGATCGTGAGCGATCCGCCGTTCTCGATGTTGCGCGCGGCGCCGAAGAAGCGCTTGGGCGGATACAGAGCCGAAGCATCCACGCCACCGCTCAGCACGCGACCCGAGGTCGGCGCCGAGATGTTGTAGGCACGGCCGAGACGCGTGATCGAGTCGAGCAGCACGACGACGTCGTGACCGAGCTCGACGAGACGTTTGGCGCGCTCGATGGCGAGTTCGGCAACCGTCGTGTGGTCTTCGGCGGGGCGGTCGAACGTCGAGGCGATGACCTCGCCGCGAACCGTCCGCTGCATGTCGGTGACCTCTTCCGGACGCTCGTCGACGAGAACGACCATGAGGTGAACCTCGGGGTTGTTCGTCGCGATCGCGTTGGCGATCTGCTGCAGCACGATCGTCTTGCCCGCCTTGGGGGGCGCGACGATGAGACCGCGCTGACCCTTGCCGATGGGCGCGACGAGATCGATGATCCGCTGCGTCAGCTTCTCGGGTGCCGTCTCGAGACGCAGGCGGTCCTGCGGGTAGAGCGGCGTGAGCTTGCCGAATTCGACACGGGTCGCGGCGTCTTCGACCGACAGGCCGTTGATCGCGTCGACCTTGACGAGGGCGTTGTACTTCTGACGCCCCTGGTGCTCGCCCTCGCGGGGCTGCTTGATCGCACCGACGACCGCGTCACCCTTGCGCAGGTTGTACTTCTTGACCTGGCCGAGCGAGACGTAGACGTCGCTCGGGCCGGGCAGGTAGCCGGACGTGCGCACGAACGCGTAGTTGTCGAGGACGTCGAGGATGCCGGCGATCGGGATGAGAACGTCATCGTCGCCGATCTCGGTCTCGAACTCGTCCATGGGCGTGCCGGGTGAACGCTTGGTGCGACCGCGGCCGCGGCCACGACCGCCCTGGCCGTTGTCGTCGTCGTCCACGGGGCCGTTGTTCTGGGCCTGCGCGTTCTGACCACGCTGGTTCTGGTTGCCCTGGTTCTGGTTGCCCTGGGCATTCTGGCCGCGCTGGTTCTGGTTGCCCTGGGCATTCTGGCCGCCCTGGTTCTGGTTGCCCTGGGCGCTGTTCTGACCGCCCTGGTTCTGGTCGCCCTTGGCCTGACGGCCCTGGTTCTGGTTCGGGTTGCCCTGGTTCTGCTGGCCACCCTGGTCGCCCGAAGCGGCGGTGCCGTCCTGGCCATCCTGTGCGTCACGGCCACCGCGGCTGCGATTGCGGTTGCGGTTACGGCTCCGACGGCTGCCCGTCTGCTCGCCACCGTCGGCATCGTTCTGGCCGCCATCGGTCTGGCCACCGTCGTTCTGGCCGCCGTCGTTCTGAGCGGTGTCGTTCTGGGCGCTCTCGGTGGACGACGCGGATGCCTCGGCACCCTCGGCATCCGATCCCGCGGCTGCGGAATCGGCCGACGGCGCGACCGCCGGAGCCTCGTCGGTCGACGGGGTTGCGGTGGCCTCGGGCGCGTCGGCAACGGGGGCCGAGGCATCCGTCGTCGACAGCGCGGCGGCCGTGAGGGCCGCAGAAACCTGCGCCTCGACGTCGGCGTCCAGTGCCGACTGCGAGGTCTTCAGCGTGTGGCCGAGCTCTGCGGCCACGGCGATGACGCGCTTGGCGTCCACACCGAAATCGGCCGCGAGTTCGCGCACGCGCCGACGGTTCGAGACGCGCGCCGGCTTCGCAGCGCGCGAACGCTTCGAGGTGGGCGCCTCGTCCGGAGCGGATGCGTCGGCTTCGGCCGAACCCTGCTCGGGCGCCGCCTCGGCGGGCGCGCCATCCTGAGGCGCTGCGTCCTGAGGAGCTGCGTCCTGGGGCGCGGCGTCCTGGGTCGCGGCGTCCTGAGGCGCTGCCTCAGTGGTCTGTGCGCCCTCGGGCGCGGTGTCACCGGTCTGCTCACCCTGAATGGGGGTGGCGCCGGTCTGGATCTCGGAGATTGACTCCACGAGTACTCCCTTGCACGTGTGAATGAACACGACTGCATGCGATGTCGCCGCGGCGGACACCCGCCCACGCCGAAAGAATGGAGAAAGATTCGGGGGGCATGCAGTGCTTCGCAGATTGCGATCGGAGGCCAGATTCACGCGGCCGAAAACGGCTGTGTGGCACCCTCCGTGTGTTCCCTCACTGTAGCACCTTTGAAGTCGACGGCCAGCATGAGGGCCTCCCACGCGGTGTCGGCCACGCGCGCCACGACGTCGGCCGCCTCGAGGCGTCGCCCCGGTCCGTCCGCAAGGACGAGGACGCTCGGACCCGCCCCCGAGACGACCGCGGCGAATCCGGCGAGACGCAGGGCCCGCACGATCCGCAGCGTCTCGGGCATGGCTTCGGCGCGGTAGTCCTGGTGCAGACGATCCTCGGTCGCGGCGAGCAGCAGCTCGGGGCTCTGGGTCAGCGCGGCGATGAGCAGGGCCGACCGCGAGACGTTGAAGACCGCATCCTCGCGCGGTACGTTCAGCGGCTGCAGGCTGCGAGCAAGGGACGTGGACATCGTGAAGCCCGGGACGAACACCAGGGGTGCGACACCGCGGTGCACCAGCAGCTTTTTGTGCTGCGGTCCATCCGGCGCGATCCACGCGATCGTCAGGCCGCCGAAAAGCGCGGGCGCGACGTTGTCGGGGTGGCCCTCGAGCTCGGTGGCGAGCCGGAGCAGGTCGTCGTCAGAAACGTCGACCCGTCCCTCCAGAAGCGAACGGGCGATGACGAGTCCGGAGACGACGGCGGCACCGGACGACCCCATACCGCGACCGTGCGGGATCGTGTTGTGTGCTTCGAGCCGCAGGCCCGGCATCTGCTGCCCGAACGCGTCGAACGCGTACTGGATCGAGCGGACCACCAGATTTGAGGCATCCCGCGCGACGTCTTCCGCGCCCTCGCCCTCGACGAGGACCTCGAGGCCGGGCTCGGGCAGCACGTTCTCAGGAAGTACGGTCACCACGATCTCGTCGTAGACGCTCAGCGCCAGCCCGAGTGTGTCGAATCCGGGGCCGAGGTTCGCGCTCGTCGCGGGAACACGCACCACGAAGGTCCGCGGGGCTGCATCGGTAGCCCGAAGGGCTGTGTTCACGCGGTTGCCCCACTCACGCGACGGGCTCGGCGACGAGGTCGAGCACGGAAGCGACTTCGGATGTCTCGGCATCGACCACGATCGGCTCCACCTGCGAGCCGTCAGCGCGACGAAGCGCCCACTGGGGGTCCTTGAGTCCGTGACCGGTGACCGTGAGCACGACGCGCGCGCCCTTCGGGATCACACCGGCCTCGACCCGGTCGAGCAGACCCGCGACGCTGATCGCCGAGGCGGGCTCGACGAAGATGCCGACCTCGCCCGAGAGCAACTTCTGGGCTGCGAGGATGCGGTCGTCGTCGATCGCGCCGAACCATCCGTCGCTCGCCTCGCGCGCCTCGAGTGCCAGCTCCCACGAGGCGGGGTTGCCGATGCGGATCGCGCTCGCGATGGTCTCGGGGTGGCGGACGACCTCACCGCGCACGAGCGGGGCGCTGCCCGCGGCCTGGAACCCGAACATGCGGGGCAGGCGCGTCGCGACACCGCGGTCGACCTCTTCGCGATAGCCGCGCGAGTAGGCCGTGTAGTTGCCGGCGTTGCCGACCGGGATGAGGTGGAAGTCCGGAGCGTCGCCGAGCTGCTCGACGACCTCGTAGGCGGCCGTCTTCTGACCCTCGATGCGGTCGGGGTTGACCGAGTTGACCAGGTGCACGGGATAGTTGTCGGCGAGCTCGCGCGCGATCTCGAGGCAGTCGTCGAAGTTTCCGCGGATCTGGATGAGCTTGCCGTTGTGCGCGACGGCCTGGCTGAGCTTGCCCATGGCGATCTTGCCCTCGGGCACCAGCACGGCCGCGGTGATGCCGGCGTGCGCGGCGTAGGCCGCAGCCGAGGCCGAGGTGTTACCTGTCGACGCGCAGATGACGGCCTTCGCCCCGTGCTCGACGGCTCGAGAGAGCGCGACGGTCATGCCGCGGTCCTTGAAGGATCCCGTCGGGTTCATGCCCTCGAACTTGACCCAGACATCCGTGCCCGTCATGCGCGAGAGTGCCGGAGCGGGCAGCAGCGGCGTGCCGCCTTCACCCAGGGTGACGACGGTCGACGCGTCAGTGACGCCCAGACGATCGGCGTATTCGCGGAGGACTCCGCGCCAGAGGTGTGCCATATCAGTCTCCTTCTACCCGCAGAACCGAAACCACGCGCTCGACGACGCCGCTGGCGGCGAGTCGGGCGACGGTGTCGCTGAGGTCCTGCTCGAGTGCCTTGTGTGTGCCGATCACGATGCGTGCGATGCCGGGGCCACCATCCGGGTCCGCGACGACCGTCTGCTCGACGGTCGCGATGGAGACCCGTCCCTCGCTGAGGATCCCGGCGACGGTGGCGAGCACGCCCGTCTCGTCGCTGACCTCGAGCGTGATCTGGTACCGCGTCGTGACGCGGCCGATCGGCAGGATGGGCAGGTTGGCGCGGGTGGACTCCCCCACCCCGACGCCGCCGGCGATGTGGTGGCGCGCTGCCGAGACGACATCGCCGAGAACGGCGGATGCTGTCTGCACTCCCCCGGCGCCCGCGCCGTAGAACATGAGGCTTCCTGCGGCTTCCGCCTCGACGAACACCGCGTTGTTGGCGCCGTGGACGCTCGCGAGCGGGTGCGTGCGGGGCACGAGTGCCGGGTAGACACGCACCGAGATCGCCTCAGCGGGTCCGGCGCCCGAGGCATCCTCGATCCGTTCGCATACGGCGAGGAGTTTGACGACGTATCCGGCGTGCCGCGCGGATTCGATCAGCGCGGCATCGACCGAGGTGATGCCCTCGCGGTGCACGGTGTCGAGCGGAACGCTGGTGTGGAACGCGAGGCTCGCGAGGATCGCGGCCTTCTGCGCGGCGTCGTACCCCTCGACGTCAGCCGTCGGATCGGCCTCGGCATAACCCAGGCGCTGCGCGTCGGCGAGAACCTCGGCGAAGTCTGCGCCCTCGGTGTCCATGCGATCGAGGATGTAGTTCGTGGTGCCGTTCACGATGCCCATGATGCGGCGCACGCGGTCACCCGCGAGGGAGTCGCGGAGCGGGCGAATGATGGGGATCGCGCCCGCGGCGGCGGCCTCGTAATAGACGGATGCTCCGACCTGGTCCGCCGCATCGTAGATCTCGGCGCCGTGGGTTGCGAGCAGCGCCTTGTTGGCCGTGACGACGTCCGCACCGGACGAGAGGGCGTGCAGGATCGACGTGCGGGCGGGCTCGAGCCCACCCATCAGCTCGATGACGATGTCCGAGCCGACGATCAGCGACTCGGCATCCGTTGTGAAGAGCTCGCGCGGCAGGTCCACGTCGCGCGGGGCGTCGACATCGCGCACGGCGATGCCGGCCAGCTCGAGGCGCGCACCGGCCCGGTCGGCCAGTTCATCGCCGTGGCGCAGCAGCAACCCGGCGACCTGCGAGCCCACGGCTCCGGCGCCGAGCAGCGCAACGCGCAGGGTGCGGTAGTCGGTCATCGGTCTCCCCTCCGACCCGCAAGCCCGGCGTCGCGGGAGAGTAGGTCGTCGATCGTCTCGCCGCGCACGATCACGCGCGACGCTCCGTTCCGGACGGCCACGATCGGCGGTCTCGGAACATGGTTGTAGTTGCTCGCGAGCGCGTAGCAGTAGGCCCCGGTCGCCGGCACGGCGAGCAGGTCGCCGGGTGCGACATCCGCGGGCAGGTATTCGGCGTCGACGACGATGTCGCCCGATTCGCAGTGCTTGCCGACGACGCGCACGAGGGCGGGCTCTGCCGTGCTGGTGCGGTCGGCGATGCGGGCCGAGAACTGCGCATCGTAGAGCGCGGGGCGCGGGTTGTCGCTCATGCCCCCGTCCACGCTCACGTAGCGACGCGTGGCCGATGCCGTGGAGCCGGCGGTGTCGGATGTCTCGACCGAGACATCCTTCGTCGTCCCGACCTCGTACAGCGTGACGCCCGCGGTACCCACGACGCTCCGGCCCGGCTCGAACGCGAGGGCCGGGATCGGGACGCCGAGCTTGTGGGCCTCGCTCGCGACGACCGACACGATGCCCTCGGAGAGCTCGCCGATCGGGGTCGGCTCGTCGGCCGAGGTATACGCGATGCCGAATCCCCCGCCGAGGTTGAGGACCGGGAGCGGCCCGCCCGGGAGGTCGGCAAGCACGCCGAGCAGGCGGGCCGCGGAGGCCCGGAAGCCGTCGGTGCCGAAGATCTGCGAACCGATGTGGCAGTGCAGCCCGACGAGGTTCAGTCCGGGCGTCGCGCGCACCCGGGCGACGAGCTCGGGGGCGAGTTCGAGGCCGAAGCCGAACTTCTGGTCTTCGTGCGAGGTCGCGAGGAAGTGGTGGGTCTCGGCGTGTACGCCCGTGTTCACGCGCAAGAGAACGTCTTGAGGGGCGCTCTCATTGCCGATGCGCTCAACGATGGCGGCGAGGCGGTCGAGCTCCCACACGCTGTCGATCACGATCGATCCGATGCCGACCTCGACCGCACGCTCGAGTTCGCCGACCGACTTGTTGTTGCCGTGGAACCCGAGCTGGGCAGCAGGCACACCGGCGGCGAGGGCGACCTCAAGCTCACCGCGCGTGCAGACGTCGACCCTCAGACCCTCTTCCATGACCCAGCGTGCGACCTCGCTCGACAGGAACGCCTTGCCGGCGTAGTACACGCGTGCCGTCGTGCCATGGCGCGCCGCCGCATCCTCGAAAGCCTCACGCGTGCGGCGAGCGCGAGCGCGCACCTCGTCCTCGTCGAGTACGAGCACCGGGGTGCCGTACTGCGCCGCGAGGTCGCGGACGGCGACGCCACCGAGTTCGAGCTGGCCGTCGTCCCGTCGATGCGCGGCGGCGGGCCACACATGCGGGGCCAGCGCATTCGCGTCGGCGGGCGGCACGAGCCATCCGGGGGCGAGCGGCGAGGCGACGGACACGAGCAGACCAATCGGGTGGATACGGCAAGGGATCAGCCGCGGGAAGCAGCGGGTGCCCGGGCGGAGGTTCTCACGCAGGGCGACGCTTGCAGTCTAGCCGCCAGCCCGCGCCGCTCCGTTTTCACCGCCGTCGGCGACGACGTCCCGCAACGGGGCGACATCCGGGCCGTCGGCCGATGCGAGGCGGTCCCGCCACCCCCGCCGGGTCGACTCATCGACGAACGCGGCGGCGACGCTGTCCTCGGCCATCCGATGCATGAGCCGATCGTCGAAGCCAAGATCCTCGCGGAGCACCTCTGCCTCTCTCGAAAGCATCGAACCCGTCTGGCGGGGGTTGTCATCGCCCAGCACGACACGGACACCGGCGCGCGCGAACCGGGCGGCTGGGTGGTCGTCGAGAGAGTCCACCGCCCCCGTGTACAGGTTCGATGTCGGGCAGACCTCGATGGCGATACCCCGCTCGACGAACCAGTCCATGAGCCCGGGTTCGCGAGCGATCCGTGCGCCGTGCCCGATGCGCGTCGCGCCGAGCAGTTCGACGGCTTCGACCGCCGCCCGTCCGGGCGCCGCCTCCGCGGCGTGACATGTCAGCCCGAGCCCGGCACTCCCGGCGATCGCGAACGCGTCGACATACCGTTCCAGCTCGGGAAACCTCTTCTCGTCGCCCGCCAGGTCGAAGCCCACGACGCCGCGGCCCGCGGCCCGCGCGGCCGCCCGTGCCACCGCCTCATTCGCCTCGGTCGGGTCGCTGCGGAGCGCCGCGACCACGACGCCCGCGGGCATCCGTGTCGCCGCGGCGCCGTCCGCCACCCCCCGGCAGACGGCCGCGATCACCGCATCCAGGTCTCCGCCGGAGACGTGCGAGGCCGGTCCGAAACGCAGCTCGAGGTAGTCCTCGCCGTCCGCGGCGGCGTCCTCCACGGCCTCACGGGCGATGCGTTCGAGGTAATCCAGGCGGGAGAAGAGCGGGAAGGACGACACGACCTTGACGAGATACTCGGTGAGATCCGCAGGCCGCTCCAGCTGCAGTGCCTGCGCCCAGTCGCGGTCGGCATCCGGCAGGCCCAGCTCTCGGGCGACCTGGGCGGCCGTCTCGGGCCGCACCCGTCCCTCGAGGTGCGAGTGCAGGTTGATGAGCAGGGTCCCACCCGTCCGAGGCGCGATGGGGCGAGCGGCATCGATCGCGACGATCATCAGCCGCACACGCCGGAGTCCTGGAGGGTGGGATCCACCAGGATGCCGCTGGCGATGTCGAAGTCCGCCACGACCCGCTCATCGACCACGGCGACGTCGGTCAGGGTGAGCCCGGCGGGCAGCGACGACGCGATACACACCTGCCACGTCTGCAGAACGACGTCGGCAAGCGCGCCGAACTGGTCGCGCAGGCCCTGCGCATCGGCGCTCGCGCCGGCGACCGACAGCGATGCTGGGGTGAGGGCGAGCGCGCCGGCCTGCGCCGAGGGTGTGAGACCCACGCCGACCGGTATAGCGACGCCGAACAGATTGAGGTCGATCGAGATCGCGACCTCGGACCCCGCGAGCGCGAGCGACTCCTCGGGGAACCCCTCGACGCCCGCGAGCAGCGTGCGCACCTGCTCTTGGTCGAGCGAAACCGTCGCCTCGGCCGAATCGAGCGGACCGTCCACGGCGAGTGGCACACCGCGCGCCGTGACATCAACATCTCCTGTAAAGCCCTGGAGCGAGACATCCTGTGCAGAGATCCGAACCTCGTCGAATCGACCCGAGATCAGCTGCGGGATGACGAGCCCCTCGACCTGCACCTCGGCTTGCTCGGCTGGGACGCCGAGCTCACTCGCGAGTGCCCCGCGCACGCCGCGCTCGACCAGGTCGCGCGCCAGCCACTCGCCGGCGAACGCGGCGCCGCCGAAGAGCACGATCACGACGACGAGCGAAACGATCCAGGGCCACAGCCGGCGCTTGCGCCGGGGCGGGGGCGCATCGTCCCAGTAGAGGGTCGGCGCGTCCTGCGGCGGCGTGGTCATCATTACATCCGTTCGGGCGCCGAGACGCCGAGCAGGTCGAGACCGTTGCGCAAGACCTGTCCGGTCGCGTCGTTCAGCCAGAGACGGGTGCGGTGGACGGGCTCGATCGGCGCATCGCCGAGCGGAATGACGCGGCAGTTGTCGTACCAGCGGTGGTACAGGCCTGCGAGCTCTTCGAGGTACCGGGCGACGCGATGCGGCTCCCGCACCTCGGCCGCGAATCCGACGATGCGCGGGAACTCCTGCAGCGCCCCGAGCAGCGCCGACTCGGTCTCGTGCGTCAGGAGTTCGGGGGCGAACTCGCTGCGATCGACACCCGAGTCTTGGGCGTTGCGGGCGACGTTGTGCGTGCGCGCGTGGGCGTACTGCACGTAGAAGACCGGGTTGTCGTTGGTGCGCTTGCGCAGAATCTCGGGGTCGAGCGTCAGGGGTGAGTCGGCCGGGTAACGCGCCAGGGAGTAGCGCAAGGCATCCGTCCCGATCCAGTCGCGCAGATCGTCGAGCTCGATGATGTTGCCGGCGCGCTTGCTGAGTCGCGCGCCGTTGATCGACACGAGCTGCCCGATGAGCACCTCGATGGCTGTGTCGGGGTCATCCCCCGCGGCTCCGGCGAGCGCCTTCAGACGGTGCACGTAACCGTGGTGGTCGGCGCCGAGCAGGTAGATCTTGTGCGCGTAGCCGCGGTCACCCTTGTTGAGGTAGTACGCGGCGTCGGCGGCGAAGTACGTGTACTCACCGTCGGACTTACGGATGACTCGGTCTTTGTCATCGCCGAAATCGGTCGTGCGCACCCACACCGCACCGTCCGCATCGAAGACGTGACCCTGTGCCCGCAGGCGATCGACGGCCTCGTCCACGAGGCTGGGCCCACCATCCGCGGGCTTGGCGTGCAGGGTCCGCTCGCTGAACCACACGTCGAAATGCACGTTGAACTTGACGAGCGAGCTCTGCAGATCGCCGAGCTGAAGAGCATAGGCGCGCTCGCGGGCGACCGCGAGCTGATCACCCTCGGGCAGGTCGAGCAGGCCGGGCTCTTCCGCGAGCACCCGCTGCGCCAGGTCCTGGATGTACGAGCCGGGGTAGCCGTCCTCGGGGGTGGGCTCGCCTTTCGCCGCGGCAAGGACGGACCCGCCGAAGCGGTCCATCTGCACACCCGCGTCGTTGATGTAGAACTCGCGGACGATGGTCGCACCACTGGCCGCGAGCACGCGCCCCATGGCGTCGCCGAGCGCAGCCCAGCGGGTATGCCCGATGTGCATGGGACCTGTGGGGTTGGCGCTGACGAACTCGAGGTTGATCGTGCTGCCGCGCTGCGACTCGTTCGTGCCGTATGCGGCCCCCGCCTCGACGATCGTGCGGGCGAGGGAACCTGCCGTGGCGGCATCGAGGGTGATGTTGATGAAACCCGGGCCCGCGACATCCACGCTCTCGATGCCCTCAGCCTGGGCGAGGGCTTCGGCGATCTCGCCTGCGAGCTCGCGCGGGTTCGCGCCGACGAGCTTCGCGAGCTTGAGGGCGGCGTTCGAGGCCCAGTCGCCGTGGTCGCGGTTCTTCGGACGCTCGACCGGAAGGTCCGCCGCGGTGAGCCCGTCGGTCGAACCCGGGCGTCGCGCCTCGGCGAGCGGGCGGACGACGGCGAGCAGGGCGGCGGAGAGATCCTCGGGGTTCATAGCTGGCCCAGTCTAGTTCGGCGCCCGTGTGGGCCTCGGTCGCGCTCGCCGTCGCGCGGACGGTCGCTGAGCTTGTCGAAGCGACCAGCGGAGTCCCTTCGACAAGCTCAGGGACCGCGAGGGTCAGCCGAGCTGCACAAGCTCCACGTGGTCGTCGGGGACGGATGCCTCGGCGAACGGATCCGCGGTCGGATCATCCGGGTCCGACGGGCCCGCGACATCCGGCACCACCCAGGCGTCGACGTGCAGGCGGTCGAGCCCGACCTGCGCGCCGTGGAAGCTGAGGAATGCGCAGTCCGCCGCGTCGCGCCCGGTCGCGATACGCACGAGCGAGCGCCGGTCGGCCAGTCGCGTGGCGTCGATGACGTACCAGGCCCCGTCGAGGTACGCCTCGGCCACGGCGTGGAAGTCCATGGGGGTGAGCCCCGGGGCGTAGCAAGCGGCGTAGCGGGCGGGCACGTCCATGGCCCGCAGCAGGGCGATCACGACGTGCGCGTAGTCGCGGCACACTCCCTGCCCGGTCATGAGCGTCGTGACGGCGCTGTCGGTGCCGAGGCTCAGCCCCGGCGTGTACGTCACCGACTGCTCGACGAAACGCGTTACCGCGGCGATCAGCTCAGCGCCCGCGAGGCCGGCGAACTGGTGGCGTGCCTGCGAGAACACCTCATCGGACTGGCAGTAGCGGCTCGGACGCAGGTAGATGATGCTGTCGAGCTCGCTCGTGCGCGCCGGTCCGGTCTGCCCCTCGACGACGGCCTCGTACCGCACGCGCAGGGGGCCGGGCTCGCCGGTGAATCGGTGCAGGCGGGTGCCGTCCTGGTCGATGATCTCGGTCGGGGTGTACACCAGATCGTCCCGTGTGAAGGTCAAGATCTCGCTCGCGAGGGGCACCTGGCGCGCGGTCGTCAACGAGAAGATCAGGTCGGCGGGGCCGGCCAGATCGAGGTCGAGTTCTGCGGTGACGATGCGCTGCACCGAGACATCCTCGCACGCGCGCGTGACGCCCCCGCGCGCCCTTGCGGAGCCCGCGCCTGTGCCGGTTCGATGGCCACGCGCACGCCCGTGTGACGCCCGCCGCTGCTCGCCGGGCGACGCGGTGCAGACCTCCTCTCCCTCGCCTGAGCGGAGGGAATCTGCCGAGCGGAGGGAGGAAAGCGCGGGATCGGCCCTCCTCTCGGCAGATCTCCTCCCCTCAGCGGAGGAGACCCACCCGAGCGGGCCCCGACGACGCACGACGACTACCGTGGCATCTGCACATAATTCCGTGACTTACCCTCTATTCATGCCCGAAGCTTCCCGCCGTCCGCGCGTGCGCGTCGGCGTGGTCTGGGCGATGGCCGCGGCGGTCGTGGCAGCCGCCGTGATCGGCGCCTGGCAGCCGTGGCAGCGCCCCACGCCTGCTTCCGATGTTGCGGGCGGCGCCGGACTCCAGAACGCCGGAACGGATGCCTCGGCCCCGGCCGCCCTGACCATTCCGTCCGATGCGACGGTGCTCGTGTTCGGCGACTCGTGGACGTACGGTTCCGCGGCGAGTGACCCGACTCTCGGCTACGCGTACGAGCTCGGACGCCGGACCGGCTGGACGACCGTCGTCGACGGTGTGCGCGGCAGCGGGTACCTGAAGCCGGGCATCGACGGACCGTCCTTCGGCGAGCGCATCGCGGCACTCGATCCCGAGCTCGATCCCGACCTGATCATCGTGCAGGGGTCGATCAACGATCGGCTGCTCGTCGCGAAGAGCGACTATGCCGGCGCCGTGAATGCGGCCTGGGACGCGCTTTCCGCAACGTATCCGGATGCTTCGATCGTCGTGCTGGGACCTGCCCCTCAGGTGCTTCCGGTCGAGGGCGGCACGGCCCTGATCGACGCGGAGCTCTCACGCTTGGCCGCCGAACGGGGCTGGTGGTACATCTCCCCCATCGACGACACGTGGATCGTCGCGTCGAACTATTTCGATGTCATCGACACGGGCGTCGGCAGGAATCATCCGTCCACCGCCGGTCACGCGTACCTCGCGGAGCGATTGGCGCAGGCGCTCGCCGAGCGGATGGCTGTGGTCGAGGCCGTCGCCGAGACCCCCGCGCCGACCGACGGTTGACCGGGCTTTCGTTACGCTTCGCCTGCACCGGAAGGCGCTCCGCCGGGTGATAACCTCGATCGGTACGCCTCCGTAGCTCAGGGGATAGAGCGTTGGTTTCCGGTACCAAAGGTCGCTGGTTCGATTCCAGTCGGGGGCACTGCACAGAAGTCCCGGGTTTTCACCCGGGACTTCTTCGTTTTCGGGCGCTCGTACCAGGACGCGTTTGAACTGGGGCACCGAAAGCGTTGCGGGGCAGGTTTCACCCTGCCCCGCAACACCTCAGGTGCCCCACTTCGAGCCAGACTCCGGGGAAGCGGAACCGCTCCACCGAGAACGAGCGCGGCGGCGAGGCCGATCACAGCCGCCCGCGGTACACGGCGACGATTCGGCCGGGCACTGGCTGTGTCGGCGCGGGCCAGGGCCAGCACTGCCGCGCCTCACGGGTTGGGGTTGACGCTCAGATTCTCGTCGAGTTCGATCCATCCTTCGGGGGCCGAGCCAGGGGGACCGATCTGCGCCTCAAGGAGTCCGGGAGCACTCGTCCGGATCCAGTACCCCCATAGCGTGATGCCTCCGCAGCCCGTGTATCCGTCGGTGCGGTCGCGCACATCGATGACCATGCAGATCGAGCCCTCATCAACACCCCGGACGATCCAGTAATCGATGTCGTCATGCGTTCCGACGTAGCGGGAGGTCTCGGGTCGCAGATTGTCATACCCGCCGTCGAGCTTCTCGGCAGGAAGCTCGTCTTGCGCGGTCCGAGGCCGTGCATAGGCCGCGATGTCGGAGAACGGCTCGGCGTCCTCAGTCATCGAGCCGGATGGCGCCGGCGCTGGAACCGCAGGCGCGACGCTCCCCCGCCCGAGCATCCCCGACGCGAATGCTGCACCGACCGCGATACCCGCGACCACGACCACCGCAGAGACGCTGACGGCCACGCGCGCACGGCGCCGACGGATGCTGTCGGCCCGCGCCGCGCCGGCGAGCACCAGCCCGCGCATCTCGGCCTTCTCGTCCGGGCCCAGTACTGTTCGATCGTCCATGTCAGCTCTCCCACATCGGGATGATGTCGTCCCGCAACCGGGCTTTCGCCCGTGCAAGACGCGACTTCACCGTGCCGACCGGGATGCCCAGCGCGGCAGCGGTGTCCTTCTCCGGATAGCCCTCGAGAATCGTCAGCACGACGACCTCGCGCTCGCGCGTCGGCAGCCCCTGCAGCGCGCCGAGGAGTCCGGATTCGTCGGCGATGACCGGTGCCGGGACATCCTCCGCTCGCGGCGTCCGGGCGAGCAGGTTCCGATACCGGCGCGCCGATCTCTCCAGATTCCGCGCCGCGTTACTGACGGTGTTCAGCAGCCACGGCAGGGGCGACCCATCGACCAGACGCACCGAACGACGCTTGCGCCACAGTTCTGAGAACGCGATGACCACGGCATCCTTCGCATCCTCGCGGATGCTCAGAAAGCGCGAAGCGTGCCGAAATAGCCGGTCGCCGTGCGGTCGAACAGTCGGGCCAGCGCAGCCTCGTCGTCCGCGCAGACACCCGCCCAGTCGTGTCGGTCTTCGTCGCTCATACCCGGTTATGTCCGGCCGACCCGAAAAGGTTCACGGCGTCTGAAATCCAACAAAGCGTCAGACGAGGAACAACCCGTCGAGCACTCCAGGGTTGTGCGCGTGCACCAGCACCAGGAAGACGACCGCGTCGAACAACAGGTGCACCGTGACGACGTACGCCAGCGACCGGGTCTTCAGGAAGATGAAGCCCTGCAGAAGGGCGAACGGGATCGTCAGCAGCGGACCCCACGCCTGGTACCCGAGCTCCCACAGGAACGAGACGAACACGATCGCCTGCAGCCCGTTCGCGACCCACATCGGGAAATGACGACGCAGCAGCACGAAGACCGTGCAGATGAAGAAGAGCTCATCCCAGATGCCGACCGCGCCCACGCCCGCGAACAGGCGCGCGATCAGCTCGGGCGTGTTCACGACGGGCCAGTTCGTGTAGACGCCCGAGGTGATGAAGTAGAAGGGCAGGATGAGCCATCCGAGCGCCAGCACGACGACGAGCCACGTCCACTGGAACGTCGTCCACCTGCCGCCTCCGCGCCAGGGGAACCGGATCGCATAGTCCCGGTAGACGTAGCGCGAGATCAGATACGGCACGAGCACCGCGCCGCCCAGCGCGAGCGTGAAGCGCACCATCGCCCAGTTGTCGAGTTCGGCCTTCAACGGAATGACGCTGACGATGAGCATCCCGATCGCGATCAGCGACAGGTCGCGGACGAGGCTCGGCGGACGAGTAACGCCTCCAGCGGCGTGCGGGTCCGAGAGGGAATCGGATGCCTCCGCGGAACCCCGACCATCCAGGCGACCGCGCAGCAGCCAGGCGAGCAGCATCCCGAGGGCCAAAAGCGCCCAGCCGAGCCACGCGATCTGCAAGACGAAGAGGGCGGGGGCCGCGAGACAGATCACGAGCGCCGGCAGCAGCCCGATCCAGACCGTCGGACGGACGGGAGCGTTCTTATCGGTGAGCGCAGGCATCGGAACCAGTCTCTCAGACGGTGCGCGATCCCGAGTGAGCGCGCATCGGGCAGCTACGCAGAGACGCGCCGATAGGCCAGATCACGGATGGCCCGACCCGCCCGGATTCCCTTGCGCTCGAACGCGGTCATGACGCGTCCGTCGAACCTCTCGGCCCAGTCGCCGTCGAACGCGCGCTCGAAGTGCGGCGAGGCATCGAGCGCGACACGCATTCCACGCGCGTAGTCTTCCCAGTCGGTCGCCATACGCAGTATGGCCCCGGGCGCGAGGGCGCGGGCGGCGGCGTCCGCGAATTCTTCCGTCACGAGCCGGCGCTTGGTGTGCTTGTTCTTGTGCCACGGGTCGGGGAAGAACACCCACAGTTCGGCGACGGATGCCTCGGGCAGCAGAGTCGTCAGCACCTCGGGCGCGTTCGCCTCGATGACCCGGATGTTGCGAGCACCCTCGCGCTCGGCGTCGAGCATCGTGCGGGCAAGCCCCGCGCGGAACACCTCGACGGCGAGGAAGTCGGTTTCGGGATGCGCGAGCGCCGCCGCGATGATCGCGTGGCCCTGCCCCGACCCGACCTCGACGATCAGGGGGGCTGTGCGCCCGTAAACCTTGGCCGGGTCCAGGCGAGCATCACGATGGACGGACGTCTCGGCGTTGCCGCGCTCAACGTCGATCAGGTAGGCGGGGGCGAGCTCGATCCAGGCGCGCTCCTGACCGTCCGACATCCGGCCGCCCCGCCGGACGAACGAAACCGGCTTGTCTCGGAAGGTGGGTTCGTCGGGTTCGGTCACACTCTCCAGGCTATCGAGCCCCGGCATCCGTCCCCCGCCGCGCCCGTCGGCCCGCGGGCGCTACCAACTCCGCCGAAACACCCTTTCTGCGGCGAAACACCCCCAGGCACAGGGTGTTTCGGCGCAGATGAGGTGTTTCGCCGCCTCGAGGGCCGCCGGGAGGGCCAGGGAGGGGCGCACGCCGACGTCTCAGGACGTGACGAAGTCGATGAGTTCTTCGACGCGGCCGAGCAGGGCGGGCTCGAGGTCGCGGTACGACGACACCGCGCCCAGCACCCGGCGCCACGCGCGAGCCAGGTCGGCGGGAGTTTCGGCCGGCCAGCCCAAGCCTCGGCAGATGCCCGTCTTCCAGTCGATCCCCCGCGGAACCTCGGGCCACGCCCGGATACCCAGTGCCTGCGGCGTGACGCACTGCCAGACGTCGACGAACGGATGCCCCACGATCAGCATGTGCGCGCCGTGCGGCCCGCGCGCCACGGCGTCGGCGATCCGCGCCTCTTTCGAGCCCGGCACGAGGTGGTCGACAAGCACCCCGTAGCGGCGCTTCGCGGACGGCGGCTCGGCGGCGAGCATCGCGTCGAGCAGGTCGACACCCTCGAGATACTCGACGACGACGCCCTCGATGCGGAGGTCATCGCCCCAGACCTTCTCAACCAGTTCGGCATCGTGCCGACCCTCGACGAGGATCCGGCTCGGCAGCGCGACCCGGGCCCGGGCGTCGGCGACCGCGAAAGAACCCGACGCCGTGCGGGCGGTCGCCGGCCGGGCGGCAGGCGCGGAAGGCGCCGGCGGTCCGAGCTCGACAAGCTGACCATCCACCATGAATCCGGGGCCCAGGGGGAACAGGCGACGACGCCCATGCCGGTCCTCGAGCTCGACGTGGCCGGACTTCACGCCGGTCACGGCGCCGCACCATCCGTCCGTAGCGACCTCGACGACCAGGTCGCGTTCGGCGGCTACCCGCGGCACGCGGCGGGCGTTCTTGTCCCGCCATCCCGCGGCGAGCACGTCCGTTCCGTACCTGTCGTCCATGTCGCCTTCCGGGGGTCTCGCGGGTCGGGCGGGTGGTTCGTTCCCGCCCGCGACATCGGTCACCTGCCGCGAAACGCTACCTCGCCCCCGCAGCCCGATCGCGCGGGCTCGCCGTGAGCGCGCGCGATCGCCGTGTGGGCGCTGGGCGCCCGCTATCGGGCATGCCGGACGACGCATAGACTCGTCGGGTGGGCTGTTCCTCGGCCCTCGAAGGGGGTCGCGATGCGCGCGCGCTGGTCTCTGAATGCGCGCGCGGCTGCACTCGGCCTGTTCGTCACGGCACTGCTGCTGGGTCCTGCCGCGGCAGCAAGCGCGACTGCGCCGGTCACCCTCGGCACCGGCTACGTCCTCGACGACGTGGGTGTCCTCACGTCGGACGAGATCTCGGCCGCGGAAGCCGACCTCGCCGAGTTCCGCGAGGAGTCGGGCCTCGACCTCTGGGTCGTTTTCGTCGACGAGTTCACCGACCCGTCGTCGTCTGCGGACTGGGCCAATCAGACCGCGCTCGACAACGGTCTCGGCCCGACGCAATACCTGCTCGCGGTAGCAACGGAATCCCGACAGTTCTACCTCTCGGGCGACAGCGCGGGCCCCGTGACGGACGAGCATCTCGGCGCGATCGAGCAGAACGCCACACAGCCCGCGCTCGCCGACGATAACTGGCTGGGCGCCATCGACGCGACGGCCGCGGGACTCGGCGAGGCAATCGGCATCACGACCGACGGCGGCACTGATGGCGGTGGAACGGATGGCGGCGCCACCTCGGGCGGCTCGTCCGGCTTCCTCCCCCTCCTCGCGGTCGGCGCTGTGGTCGTCGCCGGATTCGTGCTGGTCGGATGGGTGCTGCTGCGCAAGCGCAAGCGTCCCACCGGCGCCGGAGTAGAGGCCCCTGTCGTGTCGACCGAAGAGCTCGAGCGACAGGCATCCGCAGCCCTCGTCGCCACCGATGACGCGATCACGACAAGCACGCAAGAACTCGGCTTCGCGAGGGCGCAGTTCGGCGACGAAGCCACGGCCGAATTCGAGGACGCTCTCGCCCGTGCCCGCGCGGCGATGACCGAGGCATTCGGACTGCAACAGTCCCTGGACGACGAGAAGCCGGACACGGATGCCTCGGCGCGGGCGGCATACTCTCGCATCCTCGAACTCTGCGCTGCAGCGAACGCCGACCTCGATGCCAAGGCCGCGGCCTTCGACGAGCTGCGCCAGCTCGAGCGGAACGCTCCCGAGGCACTGGTCCGCGTCGAGGACGAGAGGACCAAAGCTGCGGCAGCGATCGAGGCAGCCGATGCCGCTCTGGCCACGCTCGGGACCCGATACGCTCCGGAAGCCTTCGCCACCGTCGCGGACAACCCCGATCAGGCCCGCGCTCGCCTGGAGTTCGCCACGGAACAACTCGCCGAGGCGCAGCGCGACGTGGGCGCGGGCAGGGGCGGCGAGGCCGCCATCGGCATCCGCGCCGCCGAGGACGCGGTCGATCAGGCACGGCTCCTCGAAAAGGCGATCGACGACCTCACGACGAACCTTGCCGAGGGTGAGCGCCAGGCGGCCGCGCTCGTCAGCGAGCTCGAGACGGACCTCGCGACCGCCGCGTCCCTCCCCGACCCGGACGGCCGCATCGCCGCGGCAACGCTTGCGACGCGTCGCGGTCTCGACGAAGCACGGAAATTGCTCGTTTCGCCGAGCCGGCCCCTCGCCGCGCTCGAGGCGCTGCGAGCCGCGAACGAGCAGATCGATGCCGTCATCGCGGGGGTACGCGACGCCCAGGCTCGCGACGAACGCGCCCGCCAGCAACTCGCGCAGGCCATGTTGCAGGCTCAGGCGCAGATCTCGGCGGCCGACGACTACATCACTTCACGCCGCGGCGCGGTGGGGGCGACGGCCCGCACGCGACTGGCCGAGGCGCGCGCTTCGCTTGCGGGGGCGCAGCAGCTCCAAGCCACCGATGCGGCCGCGGCGCTCGGGCAAGCCGGTCGTGCGGCGCAGCTCGCGGCCGAGGCCACGAGCGCAGCCCAACGCGACGTCGGTGCTTTCGACGGCGGCGGCCTCGGCGGGGGTTTCGGCGGCGGATCAGGCTCGAACAGCGGATCCGGGATGCTCGGGGCCATGCTCGGAGGCGTCGTGCTGAACTCCCTCCTCGGCGGGGGCGGCTCGCGCTCGTCGGGCGGCTTCGGGGGGCTCGGCGGACTGGGCGGCTTCGGAGGTAGCTCCCGCGGGGGAAGCTCACGCGGCGGCAGCTTCGGGGGCGGCCGCGCCCGCCCCGCCAGCTTCGGGGGCGGCGGAACCCGAGGACGACGCGGCGGAGGCCGGTTCTGACCCGGCGCCCGGCATGACAGCCGATCGGTGCCCCATGCATCCGTCATCCAGATCACAAACCACAACAGACCACGTGAACAGCCAACAAGGAAGGAAACCGTAATGGCCAAGCAGTCCATTTTCGGCCGCATCTCAACCCTCGTGCGGGCGAACGTCAACGCCATGATCGACCAGGCCGAAGACCCGCAGAAGATGCTCGACCAGCTCGTCCGCGACTTCACGAACAACATCGCCGACGCCGAAACCGCGATCGCCGAAACCATCGGAAGCCTGCGCCTGCTCGAGCGCGACCACCAGGAAGACATCCAGGCGTCCAAGGAGTGGGGCGGCAAGGCTCTCGCGGCGAGCCGCAAGGCCGACCAGTTGCGCGCAGCCGGCGACCCGACCGACGCCGACAAGTTCGACAACCTGGCAAAGATCGCGCTGCAGCGTCAGATCGCGGCCGAGGGCGAGGCTCGTGCCGCCGAGCCGCAGATCGCGTCGCAGACCGAGGTCGTCGACAAGCTCAAGGATGGCCTCAACGGCATGAAGCAGAAGCTCGAGCAGTTGCGCGCCAAGCGCAGCGAACTGCTCGCGCGGGCAAAGACCGCCGAGGCGCAGAACCGCGTGCACGACGCCGTCAAGTCGATCGACGTCATGGACCCCACGAGCGAGCTCGGACGCTTCGAAGACAAGATCCGTCGTCAGGAAGCCCTCGCCGCGGGCAAGGCGGAGCTTGCCGCGTCAAGCATCGACGCGCAGTTCGAGAGCCTCGAAGACCTGGGTCAGCTGACCGAGGTCGAGGCGCGCCTGGCCGAGCTGAAGTCCGGTGGCCCGCAGCGCGCCGCGATCGACGCGCCGAGCCCCGACCTCTGAGCAACGAGCACGACCGCGCCGCGGCATCCGTCATCCCGAACAGGAAGCGGATGCCGCGGCGCGGCGCTTGCGGAAAGATAGGCAGATGACGCGCTTCGTGATCGTCCCGCAATGGCAGGGCTCGTCGTCGAGTCGCGCGATGCAGCTCGTCGACGGGGCGACCGCCATTGCGGGTGATCTGCCTCGATCGGCGTGCACGTTCGTCGAGGTGCCGGCCGAGGCGGGCGAGAGCCTCGAGACGAGCGTGCGGCGCCTGTCTACTCTCCGCCGCGTGCGCGAGTTGGTGCAGGATGCCGTCTCGAACGGTGACGGTCCGGCGATCGTGATCGGTGGCGACTGCGGCGTCTCGGTCGGAGCAGTCGCGGCCGTCGTCGGCGAGGGTGGCGCCGCTTCCGATGTTGCGCTCGTCTGGCTCGACGCGCACGCCGACCTGCACACGCCCGAGACCGTCGTATCGGGTGCGTTCCACGGCATGGTGCTGCGCGCCGTCCTCGGCGAGGGCGTCGAGGGGATGACGCTTCCGGCCGGCGCGATCACGCCCGATCGGGTGCTACTCGTGGGGACGCGGGATCTTGCGGCGCCCGAAGAGGACTACATCGCCAAGACGGGCATGCGGATGCTCCCGGTCGAGAGTCTCGCCGACCCGGCATCCGTTGTGGCCGCGGTCGCCGAGACCGGTGCGAGCCGCGTATTTCTGCACATCGACCTCGATGTACTCGACCCGGGAGCCGTCGCGGGCCTCGCCTTCCCGGTTCCGTTCGGGGCACAGCCCGCAGACCTGATCGCCACGATCAAGGCTCTGCGAGAGCGCTTCCCGCTCGCGGGCGCCGCGATCACCGAGTTCTCGCCGTCGTCCCCCGACGATGCCGTCGACGATCTGGGTACGATCCTCCGCATCGTCGGAGCCCTCGTATGAGCCCCGCCACTCCCCCGGTCGGATGGCGCGAACGCGCCGATCGAGCCGTGCGCCGCGGAGAACTGCTGGACCGATTCATCCCCGCGTTCCTGCTCGACTCGCCCGTCAGCCGCGCCGGATATCTGTACGCGACGGGCGTCGCCTGGGTGTGGGGCGGGTTGCTGAGCACGGGGCGCATCGAACGTAAGCAGGGCCTGTGGGTGTTCCGCGGGATGCCCAAGTGGGCCTTCGCGCGCGGTGGTGTGTGCACGGGCGCATGCTTCTTGACCGGCGACGGCACCATCCCCGCCTCGGTCCTGCGGCACGAGGCGATTCATCGCCGACAGTGGCAGAAGTACGGGATGCTGATGCCGCTGCTCTATGCCATCGCCGGACGGGACCCGCTCCGCAACCGCTTCGAGATCGAGGCAGGCTTGGAAGACGGCCGGTACGTTCCGCGTCAGCGGGCGAGCAAGCCGTAACGCTGGGGTGTGGTGATCGCCGTCGGCGCGACACCGCGACGTTCGGTCAGGTGCTCGAGGATGTCGGCGGTGCCGAGGAATCCGCCGAGCAGGGTCACGCGCGTATCGTCGCCCTCGCCGCAGATCATCTCGTCGGCCCAGGCCGTGACGGCGCGGGTCAGCGCGGCGCCGGATGCACAGGCGCGGCTGGTTCCCGGCTCACCCGAGCGGCGCGACCGGTCGAGCCACGTCAGCGTCATGCGCTGGGGCACCTCGAAGTCCGTGATGTAGGACGCATCCGGCACCTCCACGAAGATGCGACCCGTGGAGCAGAGCGGCAGCGTCACGAGCAGCGCCTCGAGCTCGGTGAGCGAGGTCTCGTCGGCGGTCACCAGGTGCTGCACGCGGCTCGCACGCGACGCACGACGCGTCGTGGTGCGGGGCGCAGCGGTGGGGAGGGAATCGATCGACATGATGCCTCAACTATACCCCGGAGATAGGCGAGCCTTACCTTTGTGGCCGTGAATAACCTGCGCGACTCGATCCCCGGTGCGGATGCTACGGGTGCGGGCGGTTTTCTCATGTTGTTCTCATCTGCGAAGGCCTGATCCGGGTGCTTTTCGGGGATTCAATGTCGGTGGTTGGTCGGATGATTTAGTCATGACCGAATCCGCACTGAACGCCCGCCTTCGGGCTGACGCGCGGATGAATGTGATGCTGCCGAGGCTGATCGAGATCCGTGCGGCGAAAGCCCGGTTGGATGCGGAAGAAGCCCGGATGTTGGCTGAGGCGCAGACGATCGCTTCGGACTGGACCGAAGAAGCCGACAACAGTCGCGTCGGCTCAGACGCCGGGTTCCCGTATCGATCGATCGCGGCCGAGATCGGCGCCGCGCTGCGGGTCAGCGACCGCACGGTGCAACGTCAGATGGGTGAAGCCGCAACGCTCGTGAACGACTACGTCGGGACGCTTGAGGCTCTGGATGCCGGAGTCATCTCGACCGCGCACGTGCGGGCGATCGTCACGGCCGGGGCGATCATCGAAACCGCGGAGATGCGGGCGGAGTTCGAGCAGGATGTGCTGCAGATCGCGGCGACGGAGTCCGCGACGCGGCTGACACCGTTGGCGAAGCGCCGCGCCGAGTGGTACGCGGACACCACGTTCGAGCAGCGCCACCGCCGCGCCGTGGAGGATCGGGCCGTGTGGGTGACCGATGTCGACGACGGGATGGCCGAGCTGCGCGCGCTCCTGCCCGCCGTGGTCGCGCACGGCGTGCACGACCGCCTCAGCGAGATGGCACGCTCCGTGATCGATGCACGGCGGGGTGGTGACGCAACAGGCCCGGATGGCGCCGCAGGCACCATTGCCGGGACCCTCGCAGGAGGGTGTCAGATCGTTTGTGTAAGGGGTGTCTGCTTCTTATGGAAGGACGACACTGATGACCATGATCGACAAAGAAGCTCGAGCGGAGCGACGGCGACGGCAGGAGGAAGGCTCCAGACGGCTGCGTGAGTCGGGGGTGCTGGATGATCTGTTCGCGAAGATTGATGCTGGCGAGGTGCAGCTCGATGGCAGGGACGGGTTGATCCAGCAGTTGATCAAGACGGGTCTCGAGCGTGGTCTGGGCGCTGAGCTGACCGAACATGTCGGTTACGAGCGTGGTGATCCCGAGGCGCCGCTGCATGACAACTCCCGCAATGGTTCGTTCCCGAAGACGGTCTCGACGGTCGCTGGCGATGTCGAACTCTCGATCCCGCGGGACCGGAACGGGACGTTCATCCCGAGGCTGGTGCCGGTCGGCCAGCGTCGCCTCGGCGGGTTGGACGAGATGATCGTGTCGCTTTATGCCGGCGGAATGACGGTGCGCGATATCGAACACCACTTGGCGTCGACGATCGGCACCGAGATCAGTCGCGAGACGATCTCCAAGATCGTCGACGAGATCTCCGACGAGGTCCTTGCCTGGCAGTCTCGGCCGCTGGAAGCGTTCTACCCGGTCATCTACTTGGACGCGATCGTGGTGAAAGTCCGCGACGGCGGACACGTGCGCAACAAGGCCGCTCACATCGCGGTCGGCGTCGATATGGAAGGCGTCAAGCACGTCCTGGGCATTTGGGTGCAGCAAGCCGAGGGCGCGAAGTTCTGGGCCTCCGTCTGCGCCGAGCTCGCCAATCGCGGCGTCCGCGACGTGCTCATCGTCTGCTGCGATGGGCTCACCGGCTTCCCAGAAGCGATCGAGGCGACCTGGCCTGAATCGCTCGTGCAGACCTGCGTCGTTCATCTGATCCGAGCGTCAATGCGGTTCGTCTCCTACGGGCAACGCAAAGCCGTCGCCGCCGCGTTGAAGCTGATCTATCAAGCCCCCGACGCGGACGCGGCGAGGGCAGCGCTGGAGGCGTTCGCGGCCTCCGATCTGGGTCAGGGCAATCCGCACACGGTCGCCGCGTTCGAGAACGCGTGGGAGCGGTTCACCCCGTTCCTGGGGTTCCCGCCCGAAGTCAGGCGGGTGGTCTATACGACGAACGCGATCGAGTCGCTGAACTTCCAGCTGCGGAAAGTGACCAAGAACCGGGGTCACTTCCCGAACGACGCGGCAGTCGTCAAGCTGCTCTGGCTCGCGATCTGCAACATCGAAGACAAGCGAGCCCTCGAGCGGGCGAAGGAACGCGGCAAGCCCTCGAACGAACGCAAAGCCCCACCGCGGCTGGTCGAAGGCGCCGTCACCACGAACTGGAAGAAGGCGCTCTCGCAGCTCGCGATCGCGTTCCCCGACCGAATCAACCCCTACCTCTGACCACCCACCGATGCCCGCTTACACAAACAACTTGACAGGCTCCCTCGCAGGGGTTGAGGCAGAAGCCGAACCCGCCGGCGACATCCGTACGACGGATCAGATCCGTGCGGACATCTTCGGTGACCTGCTCCTTACCGCCGCACCCACCGCCCACGATGGCGGTCCCACCGACCTCGGCGCGATCCGTGCGAGCGTGCAGATCACCGTCCCGGTCATGAACTTGATTGAGAAGCGGATCACGGACCCCTATGAGACCGCGTTCCTCGTCGGGCACTCCCCCGTCGACCCGCAAACGGCGTGCATGCTCACCGCGGGAGCGGCCGGGTGGGACCGGATCCTCACCCACCCCATCTCCGGTCAAGTCCTTGCCGTTGACAGGTACCGACCCAGCGAACAACAACGAAGACACCTCGCGGTGAGGGATCAGCACTGCCGGTTCCCCGGATGCCGGATGCCCGCGAAACGCTGCGATGTTGACCACACCACAGATCACGCCCACGGCGGGGTGACCTGCGAATACAACCTCGCGTTGCTCTGTGAGAGACATCACATGCTCAAACACCACACCGCCTGGACCGTCCGACAACTCCCCGGCGGGGTCCTCGAATGGACCAGCCCCACCGGACGCGTCTACCTCGACACACCCATCAGCACCATCGAATTCGCCCCCGACCCCGAACACGAAATACCCGAACCATGGGCACCCGACACAATCACGCGAGTGCCCGAAGAGCTCGAACCCGACGACATCGAATACGACAACGTCGAATTCGACCCCCTCGAACTCATCCCCTTCTGACCGACGCCCGTGAACACCATCCCCGCCCGTTGAGCGAGCGCAGCGAGCCGAAACGCACGCACGCACTGACGTTTCGACTCGTCGCTACGCTCCTCGCTCAACGAACGAGCACCCGCCCGTTGAGCGAGCGCAGCGAGACGAAACGTCAGCCCACCAATTCGACCGGCAACCAGGTCGAGGGTCAGGACGAGGCGACCAGCACGCGGCGCAGTTCGACGATCTCGTCATCCGCGAGCCCGTGCGCCTCGAGAAACCCGACCGGCGACCCGTACTGCTCACCCAACCGCTCGAGAAGTCGCTGCATGACCGGTGCCGGCGAACGCGTCGCGAGCTGCTCGATGTTGACGGCCTCGGGGTGCACGGCGCGGATCCGCTCGACGACCTCACGATTGCGCTTCTCCGGAAGCAACATCTCGGTTCGCGCGTAATCGGCGATGACGGCGTCGCGATCGACGCCCGCCGCGAGCAGGGTGAGCGCAACGGTCACGCCGGTCCGGTCCTTGCCGACGGTGCAGTGCACGAGCACGGGCTGATCCTCGACGATGGCGCGCACGACCTCGACGACCCGCGCGGCCGACGCATCGATCATCTGCCCGTACATGGCGTCGAGATCCATATCTTGCGCGAAGAACGAACCCACCGAACCGTGGAACAACGGCACCCGAACGGTCTGTGCGGACTCGGTCCCGAGACTCGGCGAGCGCTCGACCTCGTCGTCCGCACGGAGGTCGACGACACGCCTCAGCCCGAGGGTTCCGAGAGCCGCGCGGCCCGGATCGGCGACGGCGGCGAGGTTGCCGGATCGGAACAAGACGCCGTGTCGCGTAACTCCACCGTCGGCGGGCAGACCACCGGTGTCCCGAAAGTTCAGTACTCCGGGAACGAGGGACGCATCGCTCACGCCGTGCTCACGCCCGCAGAACCCTCGGCCGCATCCGTCTCGAGCGGCGGCACGGGATACCGGCCGGCGATGGCCACCCGGTTGAACGCGTTGATGGAAACACTCAACCAGCTGATGGCGGTGTACTCCTTCTCGGAGAGGATGCCACCGACGCGGTCGTAGACCTCGTCGGAGATGCCGCCCTCGTGGATGAACGTGAAAGCCTCCGCGAGTTCGAGAGCCGCTCGCTCCCGCTCCGAGAACACACCCGACTCTTCCCACGTCGGCAACTGCGCGACGAGGTCGGCCGTGCCACCGGCTTCGATCAGACGTGCCACGTGGATCCGCGCACAGTAGGCGCATCCGTTCAATTGCGAGATGTGCAGCAGCACGATCTCGCGCAGACGCTGGTCGATCCCGTTCTCACGGGCTATGGCGCCGACAGCCTTCGAGAACGCATCGAGTGCGCGGAAGGCGGTGGGCTCCGCGCGGGAGAGGTGCACCCGCGGCTGAGTCATGACCCCATTCTATCCGCGCACCGCCCCATGCGACCCGGTCCGAAATTCGCCGCGCCTCGCGAACGGCGGCAGAATGGGCACGACCGCGCTTCCGAGCCGTAGAGGACCCTCCCTGATGAGTGACACTTTCGACGAGTTCTCTTTCGTCGCCGAGCAGGCCGAGGCCGCAGGAATCGCGACACCGGAGACGGCGCACGAGCGCCTCACAATCCCGCTCGAGGATGGACGCAGCCTCAGTGCGCTGCGCTGGGGATCCGAGAGCCCGCGGGTGACGTTCTTGCACGGCGCCGGGCTCAATGCCCACACCTGGGATACCACGATCCTGGCCCTCGGCATCCCGGCGCTGGCGATCGACCTGCCCGGCCACGGCGATTCGTCGTGGCGTGACGACGCCGACTACCGGCCGCGGACGATCGCGCCCGACATCGCCGCCGCTCTGGATGCGTGGACGGATGCCCCTCAGGTGCTCGTCGGCCAGTCTCTCGGCGGTATCGTCGCGGCGGCGTGGACTGCGGCGCATCCGGAGTTCGTCGAATCGCTCGTCCTGGTCGACGTCACCCCCGGAATCGACCCCGGCGAGGGACCCGCGGTGCTTCGTGAGTTCTTCTCCGGGCCGACCGACTACGCAACCCGCGACGAGCTCGTCGACCGGGCCATGGCTTTCGGCCTCGGCGGCGACCGCCGTGCCACCGAGCGCGGCGTCTACCTGAACAGCCGCGTGCGCCCCGACGGCCGTGTCGAGTGGAAGCACCACATGGCCCGCCTGGCCGCGACGGCACTCGCGCCCACCTCCTCCGGGACCACCGAGCCTGACGCCGCCGCGCCCGCGCGCGAACCGGTGCTCGGCGGCCATGGCTGGGACGACCTCGCAGCCGCGCGCGTCCCGCTGATGCTCATCCGCGGGACGCAGGGGTACGTGTCCCCGGCGAACCTCGCGGAGTTCGAACAGCGCCTGCCCCACGCATCCGTCGTCAATGTGGAAGCCGGCCACAACGTCCAGGAGAACATCCCCGTGGAGCTGGCGAACCTCGTGCGCGATCGAATCGCCGACTGAGCCGATACCTCACGCCGGGAACGTATGAGGCGGTTGTGTCGTTATACAAAGCCGTCAGGTCAGAAGCATCCGGCTGAGCGCTCTAGGCTGGGTGATCGCAGCAATGACGCACTCTGAGATTTGACGCACCCTGAGAATTTTTCCAGCCGCGGCGCTCGCACAGCAATCCGACGCCGCGGTACCTGCGAAAGGACCTCCCCCATGTTCCGCCGTCCCGCACTGCTCGCCGCCGCAACGCTCGCGGCCGCAGCCCTCGTCCTGTCCGCCTGCTCCGGCGGCGCCGAACCCGACCCGTCGACGCCCGCTGCCGAGGCCGAGCCCAGCGCCACCGTCACGGTGCGCCTGGTGCTCGAGCCCAGCAACCTCAACATCCGCGAGACGTCGGGCGCTGCCCTCGACCAGGTGCTCGTCGACAACGTCTACCAGGGCCTGATCGCCCGCACCCCGGAACAAGAGATCGTCCCCTCGCTCGCCAGCGACTACACGGTGTCCGAAGACGGTTTGACCTACAGCTTCACGGTGCGCGAGGGCGTCACCTTCCACAACGGCGAGCCCCTCACGCCGCAGGATGTCGTCAGCTCGCTGACCACGGCACGCGACAACCCCGCATTCGTGGACTCGGGACGCCTGGCCGGCATCACGTCGATCACCGCCGACGGCCAGAACGTGGTCCTGACCCTTGCTGCGCCCGACTCGACGCTGCTCTGGACCCTCACGGGTCGCGCGGGCCTCGTGTTCAAGGAGGGCGATGCCACCGACCTCAACACCGCCGAGAACGGCACGGGTCCGTTCACGCTCGCCAACTGGCGCCAGGGCGACAGCATCACCCTCGCCCGCTACGACGGCTACTGGGGCGAGCCGGCAGCGGCAGCCGAGGTCGTCTTCGACTACATCCCCGACAGCACGGCAGCGCTCAACGCAGCCCTTGCGGGCGAGGTCGACGTGCTGACCGGGTTCGACGCCAACTTCCAGGAGCAGATCGAGGCGAACGGCGATTTCGCCCTCGTCACGGGCCCCTCGACGGACAAGGGCACCCTCGCGTTCAACTCGCGTGCGGAGCCGCTCGACGATGTCCGCGTGCGCGAAGCGATCCGCCGCGCCATCGACCATGACGCGATCATCGAGGCGTTGGGCGCCGGCGAGACCCTCTACGGTCCGATCCCCGAGCTCGACCCGGGCTACGAAGACCTCTCCGATGTCGCACCGTTCGATCCCGAGGCGGCGCAGGAACTGCTCGCCGAAGCGGGCGAGGAAGACCTCGAGCTGACCCTGACGATTCCGTCGTTCTACCCCACGACGATCGCGCAGGTGCTGGTCTCGCAGCTCGCCGATGTCGGCATCACGCTCACCGTCGACTCGGTGGACTTCGCGACGTGGTTGCAGGATGTCTACGTCAATCAGGACTACGACCTGAGCTTCGTGTTGCACACCGAGGCGCGCGACTTCGAGAACTGGGCGAACCCGGAGTACTACTTCACCTACGACAACCCCGAGGTGCAGCGCCTGTACGCTGCATCCGTCGCCTCGCTGGACGAAGAGACCGCGGCCGACCTGCTGCGCCAGGCCGCGCGCCTGGTGTCGGAAGACATGGCGGCCGACTGGCTGTACAACGGCCAGTCCGTCCTCGCGGTTGGCAGCAATGTCTCGGGAATGCCATCAACCAACGTCAACGAGCGCCTCAACGTCGCGGGGCTGGGTAAGAGCTCCGATTGATCCGGTACGCGCTGACACGGCTGCTCCTGCTCCTCGCGGGGTTGCTTGTTGCCAGCGTGCTCATCTTCGCCACCCTCAGGGTGCTCCCGGGTGACGTCGCGCAGTTGATCGCGGGCGCGCAGGGCACGCCCGAGCAAGTCGCCGCTATCCGCGACCGGCTGAACCTCGATCAACCCGTCGTCGCGCAGTACCTCGAGTGGATCGGCGGTCTGCTGCGGGGCGATCTGGGCACCTCTCTCATCACCGGGGCGCCCGTCGTCACCGAGCTCGTCCAAAAGGCCGATGTCACCGTGCCCCTGGGGCTGATGTCGCTTCTCATCGCGTTGCTGTTCAGCCTGCCTCTCGGTGTGCTCTCGGCCATCCGCCGCAACCGTGCGGGCGGGACGGCGATCAACGTCGGCTCGCAAGCGCTGGCCGCCGTGCCGGTCGTCTGGGCGGGCATGATGCTCGTCGTGGTGTTCGCGGTATGGCTCGGATGGCTGCCCGCTCAGGGCTTCCCGCGCGAGGGGTGGGGCAACCCCGGCGCCGCCTTCCGTTCGCTCCTGCTCCCTGCCCTGACAATCGGCATCGTCGAGGGCGCACTGCTGCTGCGCTTCGTCCGCAGTGCCACGATGCAGGCCGCGGGTGAAGACTTCGTGCGGACCGCAGCCGCAAAGGGCCTCACCCGCACCCAGGCCCTTCTGCGCCATGGTCTGCCCAGCGTCGGCCTCTCCGTCATCACGGTGCTCGCGCTCCAGGTCGCCGGCATCATCGTGGGCTCCGTCATCATCGAAGAACTCTTCGCCCTGCCCGGGATCGGACGGATGCTCGTGGCAGATGTCGGGGCGCGTGATCTGCCGAAGGTGCAGGGCGAGCTACTCGTCCTGACAGGTTTCGTGCTGCTGCTCGGGTTCGTCGTGGACATCGTCCACCGGGTGCTCGACCCGCGGCAGCGGGAGGCCCAGTGACCAACAAAAGAGTGACCGACACAGCTGTGACCCACACGACAGTGACCGGCGAGAGGGTGCGAAAGCGGCGGGGCAGCGCGCTCGGTCGCCTGTGGCGCCAGTCGACGGGCCGATTCGGCCTGATCGTCGTTGGGCTCGTTGTGCTTACCGCGGCGGTCTCGCTCGTCTGGACCCCGTTCGACCCCCAACGCGTCGAGATCACCGACCGCTGGGCGCCGCCCGGCTGGCCGCACCTGCTCGGCACCGACAACACGGGCCGCGACATGTTGAGCATGATCATGGCCGGCGCGCGAACGACGGTGTTCGTCGCCGTCGGCGCGGGCATCGTGGCCACCGTCTTCGGCGTTCTGCTCGCAGCCCTCGGCGCGCTCACGGCGCGCTGGGTTCGTGAGACCGTGGCGGTGCTGGTCGACATCCTCATCGCCTTCCCCGTCCTTCTGATCGCGATGATGATCTCCGCCGTGTGGGGTGGCTCCCTGTGGATCGTGGTGTGGGCGGTGGGCATCGGTTTCGGCGTCAATATCGCCCGGGTCATGCGACCGGAGTTGCGACGTGTGCTGCGCAGCGACTTCGTCATGGCGGGCAAGGCATCGGGGCTGACCCCCCTGCAGAACCTCGGCCGCCATCTGCTGCCGAACGTCGCGCCCGTCTTCATCGTGCAGCTGTCGTGGTCGATGGCGGTCGCCGTACTGGCCGAGGCGGGGCTGTCGTACCTGGGGTTCGGCGCCTCGGTCACCGAACCCTCGTGGGGTCGGCTGCTGGCCGATCTGCAGGGGTTCCTGACCGTCTACCCGCTCTCGGTCGTCTGGCCCGGGCTCGTCATCACGATTACGGTGCTCGCGCTCAACCTGCTGGGCGATGCCATCCGCGAGGCCACCGACCCCACCCTGCGCGAAGCCCGCGGGTCAACCCGCCGCGAAGCTGGCCCTTCAGCTCGTCGCGCGCGCACCCACATGCCGGAGGTCATCTCGTGAGCCTCGTGGTGCGTGACCTCGTCATCGAAATCGACGGTAATCGTGTCGTCGACGGCATCTCGTTCGACGTTCCGGACGGCACTCGCCTGGGACTCATCGGAGAGTCCGGATCGGGCAAGTCGCTGACCGCCCTTGCGATCCTGGGGCTGCTGCCCGAGGGAGCCGAGGCATCCGGCAGTATCGTCTGGGACGGCCGCGAATTGATCGGGATGCCGGATCGGGAACTCGCTCAGCTGCGCGGCGACGACATCGGCATCGTCTTCCAAGAACCCCGAGCCGCGCTCAATCCGATCCGCACGGTCGGGCGCCAGATCGCGGAGTCGATCCGCATCCACGAGCGCGCGTCGAAGCGCGAGGCCTGGCAGCGCGCCCTCACCGAGGCGGAACGTGTTCGGCTGCCCGATCCCCCGCAGCTCCTGCCGCGCTACCCCCACCAGCTCTCGGGCGGTCAGCTGCAACGCGTGGCGATCGCGATGGCGCTCGCGTGCCGGCCGCGACTCCTGATCGCCGACGAACCCACGACGGCGCTCGACGTGACGATTCAGGCCGAGATCCTGCGCCTGCTGCACACTCTCGTCGACGAGGACGGGATGTCGCTGGTGTTCATCACCCACGATCTGGCGGTGCTCTCGCAGATCGCCACGCACGGCATCGTGCTCGAACACGGGCGCGTCGTCGAGTCGGCCCCCGTCCGCGAACTGCTGACGGCACCGCGCTCCCCCGTTACGCAGGGACTGCTGCGGGATGCCACGGCGACGGTGTGGCGCTCGGCGGATCAACGCGAGGCGCAAGCCCGCGGGGCGGAGGATGCGTCATGAACCGCGACGTTCTGCTCACCGGGCGCGGCCTGACCCGCCGACACGCCCTGCCCCGGCGCACCCTGTTCGATCCGCGCCGCGTGACGACCGCGCTCGAGGACGCCGACATCGATGTGCGCGCGGGCGAATCCGTCGGCATCATCGGCGAATCGGGATCGGGCAAGTCCACCCTCGTGCGGCTGCTGCTCGCGCTCGATACGCCGACGTCCGGCAGCGTGTCCTTCGAGGGACGGGGCGTGGATGCCTCGGCATCCGCTCGCGATCTGCACTGGCTACGGCGGGGCACGGGCATCGTGTTCCAGGATCCGTACTCGTCGCTCGACCCGCGCATGAGCGTCGGCAGGATCGTCGGCGAACCGCTCTGGGCGCTCGGCATCGAGGGCGACCGCCGCGCGCGCGTTCGCGAGGTACTCGATCTTGTCGGACTCGAACCCGGGATGGCCGAACGCTTCCCCCACGAGTTCTCGGGGGGTCAGCGCCAGCGCATCGCCCTCGCGCGCGCGATCGTGCACGGCCCCCGCCTCCTCGTCGGGGATGAGCCGCTGTCAGCCCTCGACGTCACGGTCCGTGCGCAGATCCTGGCGCTGCTGAAGAAGCTCCGGGACGAACAGGGCATGGCGCTGCTGCTGGTCTCGCACGATATCGGTGTCGTGCAGAACGTGTGTGACACCGTGGTCGTCATGAAGGACGGACGGATCGTCGAGGAAGGGCCGACCGAGCGGGTGCTGCTCGAGCCGCAGGTCGCCTACACCCGGCGCCTGCTCGACTCGATCCCCATCATCGATCCGGGAATCTGACCGCGCCGCCACGCACCATGTCCCACTTTTTGGGATGCGCGTCCCACTTTCGCCCGCTCTGACAGCCGCATAGCGGAAGAAAATGGGACATCGTCGGATCGGATGTCCCACTTCGCTGGGGCTGCCTGCCGAGGCTCAGCCCACCCGCCGCGCTCACGCGGGTCAGCGACGGAACAGTCCGCGCTTGTTCTTCTTCTTCGGTGAGAGGGACTTCTGCAGATAGATCGTGCCGAGCCAGCGGCCGAACTTGAAGCCGACCCGGCCCATCCGACCAACCTCGACGAAGCCGAGCTTTTCGTGGAGAGCGACGGATGCTTCGGCACCCTTATCGCTGATGACGGCGACGATCTCGCGAATCCCCGCCTGCTCGCACGCCTCGATCAGCGCCTCCGACAGCGCCCTACCGAGCCCTTTGCCCGCGGCGGCGTGCCCGAGGTAGATGGAGTTCTCTACCGAAAACCGATAGGCCGACTTCGACGACATCGGCTGCACGAGCGCATACCCGAGGATCTGGCCGGACGGCGACTGCGCCACCAGGAAGGGGAGCCCGGCTGTCGCGAGGAGAGCGACCTTGTCACGCCACTGCGCGAGAGTCCATTTCTTCTCATCGAAGGTGACAACCGAGTTGGTGACGTAGTAGTTGTAGATCTCGCGAATATCGGGGATGTCGCGATCTTCAACGGGGCGAATCTCGTACGTGAACATCGGTTCGGGCTGCGGAGGCTTGCGCAGGTGCCGCGGCAGCTTCCGGCGATCGCGATCGTATTCCTCCTCCAGCATCCCGCCAGCCTACGCGGGCAGACGCCAGTCGACTGCGGTCGATCCGGCCTTTTCGAGCATCTCGTTCGCGCGTGAGAACGGCTTCGATCCGAAGAATCCGCGCGAAGCGGACAGCGGCGACGGATGCGGCGACTCGATGATCGGGGTCGCGTCGAGCATCGGCTGAAGGTTCGCGGCATCCCTCCCCCACAAGATCGCGACGAGTGGCCTATTACGCGCCGCGAGCGTGCGGATCGCGAGCTCGGTGACCTTCTCCCAGCCCCAGCCACGATGGGACCCGGACGCGCCGGGCGCGACGGTCAGCACACGGTTCAACAGCATGATCCCCTGATCGGCCCACGCCGACAGGTCGCCGTGCGGCGCCGGTGGGATGCCGAGATCGCTGTCGAGTTCTTTGTAGATGTTCGCGAGGCTCCGCGGGAGGGGGCGGACATCATGCTCCACCGCGAAGGAGAGGCCGATCGGATGTCCGGGCGTCGGGTACGGGTCCTGCCCGACGATCAGTACCTTGACGGCATCGAGGGGACGCTGAAACGCACGCAGAACGCGATCCCCCGCGGGTAGATAGCCGCGTCCCGAGGCGACCTCGGCACGCAGTCTCTCCCCGAGAGCGGCGATGTCAGGGGCGACGGGTTCGAGCGCGCGGGCCCAGCCCGCATCGATCAGACCGTCGTCGGCGAGTTGCGCGAGCGAGCGAGCCATCGGATCAGGAAGCATCCTCTTCGATGACCGAACCCTTCCACGACCACGGGAAGTCAATCCAGAGGGCGGTCTCGCGCCAGGAGTAGTCCGGCATCGCGATCGAACCGGGCTTGGTGTAAATCGTCGCCGAACGCACGTCCGCGCCGCGCTCAGTCAGCAGGCGCACGGCGAGCGCGAGAGTCCGACCGCTGTCGGCCACATCGTCGACGAGCAACACGCGACGCCCGGCGAGGTACTCCATGTCGAGTTCGGGGCGCAGGAGTTCGGGGGCATCCAGGACCGTGCCGATGCCGGTGTAGAACTCGACGTTCAGGGCGCCGCAGTTCTTCGCCCCGAGGGCATACGCCATGGCGCCGCCGGGCAACAGGCCGCCGCGGGCGATCGCGACCACGACTTCGGGGACGAAACCGTCGGCGACGATCGTGCGGGCGAGATCCCGACATGCCTCGCCGAAGCCGTCCCAGGTCAGGTGCTCGCGCTCTCCCGTGTACTCACCCATGCGGGGTGACTCCTTCCCGGCTCATGCCGTCGTCGTGCGTGTCAATTCCGTCTCGCGCTGCGCCGGGGATCACTCGCGGTCCGCGCGAACCCGCAGCGATCCACGCGCCAGGAGGTACTGCGCGGACTGCGCCACAGGGCGCATCGTCACGAGATCCAGGTTGACGTGAGCGGGAGCGTTCATCGCGTAGACGATGACATCCGCGACGTCCGAGGCGACGAGTGGTGCCTCGACGCCGTCGTACACGCGATCCGCCGCCGCCGAGTCGCCGCCCAACCGATTAAGGGTGAACTCGGGCGTGTGCACCATGCCCGGTGCGACCTCGACCACGCGGATCGGCTCGCCGTTGAGTTCGAGGCGCAGGGCGTGCACGAGCATCGCCTCGGCAGCCTTCGCTGCGTTGTAGCCCGCACCACCGGGGTAGGCGACCTGCGCCGCCGTGGACGTCACGAAAACGGCATCGGCATGACCGTCTTCCGTCGCGGCCTCGCGCATGAGGGGAAGCAGCGCGGCGACGAGACGCTGTGTCGAGAGCACATTGACCTCGTACATCCACGTCCAGTCGGATGGGTCGCCGTCCTCCACCCGCTGCGTGCCGCGGGCCCCACCGGCGATCTGAACGAACGCATTCACGGGCCCCGTGCCCCTGAGCCACCCGGCGAGCGCATCGACGTCGGCCTGGTTCGTCAGGTCAGCAGCGAAGACCTCGGCGCCCGTCTCGTGCGCGAGCTCCGCGAGACGCTCGGCGCGGCGAGCCACACCGACCACATCCCACCCGGCTTCGCGGAGAGCCACCACGGTCGCCCGCCCGATTCCCGAACTCGCACCCGTCACAACCGCACGCCTGTTTGCCACGGACCCACGCTAGTCCGCCCCGACGGGGTGGACGAACCCCGGACGCCAGTCCGAGGCTCGTGCACCCGCGCACCGCGCGCATGTCCCACCTTTTCACCCCATGCGGCGCTGTGGCGTGAAGAGTTGGGACATCGGCGGGCGCGCGTCGGCCGGGACGGATTCCGGATCCAGACCGCCGCCGGATTGTATTACGTAACATTTCCCGACCGTTGTCGAGACATCCGTCCATCCGTAGCCTCGCTACAGACGCGACACCCGCCGCGCCCCGCAAACTACAGGAGTATCCATCATGTCCGCACCGGAGAACTGGCGCTTCGAAACCAAGCAGGTCCACTCGGGCGCACAGCCCGACCCGACCACGAAGGCACGCGCGACGCCGATCTACCAGACGACGTCGTACGTCTTCGACAACACCGAGCACGCCGCGAACCTCTTCTCGCTGGCCGAGTTCGGCAACATCTACACGCGCATCATGAACCCGACGCAGGACGTCGTCGAGCAGCGCCTCGCCGCGCTCGAGGGCGGCACCGGTGCCCTTCTCGTCGCGAGCGGCCAGGCCGCCGAGACGTATGCGGTCCTGAACATCGCGCAGGCCGGCGACCACATCGTCTCGTCCTCGTCGATCTACGGCGGAACGTACAACCTGTTCAAGTACACGCTCGCGAAGCTTGGCATCGAGACCACGTTCGTCGAGAACCAGGACGATGCCGATGAGTGGCGCGCCGCCGTCCGCCCGAACACGAAGCTGTTCTTCGGTGAGACCATCGGCAACCCGAAGATCAACGTCCTCGACATCGCGAAGGTCGCGGGCGTCGCTCACGAGAACGGCTTGCCCCTGATCGTCGACAACACGATCGCGACGCCGTACCTCATCCGCCCGCTCGAGCACGGCGCCGACATCGTCGTCCACTCGGCAACCAAGTTCCTCGGCGGTCACGGCACGGTCATCGGCGGTGTCATCGTCGACGGCGGCACGTTCGCCTGGTCGAAGAACGTCGAGAAGTTCCCCGGCCTGACCGAGCCCGACCCGTCGTACCACGGCGCCAGCTACACCACCGCCGTCGGCGACGCGCTCGCGTACATCATCAAGGCACGCGTCACGCTGCTGCGCGACCTCGGCGCTTCTATCGCGCCGCAGAGCGCCTGGCTGCTCATCCAGGGCATCGAGACGCTGTCGCTGCGTATCGAGCGTCACGTGCAGAACGCGCAAGAGATCGCCGAGTGGCTCGAAGACCACGAGGATGTCGCGTCGGTCAACTACTCGGGCCTGCCGTCCTCGCCCTGGTACGCCGCGGCGAACACCTACGCGCCGAAGGGCGTCGGTGCGGTGCTGTCGTTCGAGCTCAAGGGTGGGGTCGAGGCGGGCCGCGAGTTCGTGAACTCGCTCGAGCTGTTCAGCCACCTCGCCAACATCGGCGACGTGCGCTCGCTCGTCATCCACCCCGCATCGACGACGCACTCGCAGCTGACCCCCGAGCAGCAGCTCACGGCGGGCGTCACGCCCGGTCTCGTGCGCCTCTCGGTCGGCATCGAGAACATCGAGGACCTCAAGGCCGACCTCGAGCAGGCGCTTGCCGCGGCCCGCAGGGTCTCGGAGGCCGCGCGCGCGTAATTTCGCGTCACCGGATGCCCCGGGCCCATCCCCCTCGTCGGGGACGCGCCCGGGGCATCCGTGTTTCGTCCCGCTCGAAGGTGCCCGTTCCACGCGCTAGAGTGCCCGTTGTCGAGCGAGACGGCGCCGAAACGGGCACCCTCGTCGACCGACACAACGGGCACCCTCGCGGTCAGAACGGGCACCCTCGCGCGGTAGGTGGGGTGGGGTGACGTAACGTGTCCGCCCCGACGACGCGGGGCACGTCAGAATGGACGGATGGACTGGCAGAGCTCTGAGGACACCTATCCGGCGATGCCGGTGACGGAGGCCGATGCGCGCATGCTGCTGGGCCGACCGCCCGCGACCGGTGCGTGGCGCGACGGCGACCCCGTCGGCGACCGACGTTTCGCCGCGTTCGGGCCGTTCCGCACCGAGGGCGGCGCCGAGCTTCCGAGCTTTCGCCTGGCCTTCGAGAGCTGGGGCGAGCTGAACGCCGCGCGCGACAACGCGGTCCTGATCCTGCACGCCCTGACGGGCGACAGCCACGTCCGAGGTCCCGCGGGGCCGGGGCATCCCACCGACGGGTGGTGGTCCGACATCGTCGGCCCCGGAGCCGCAATCGACACCGACCGCTGGTTCGTCGTCGCACCCAACATGCTGGGCGGATGCCAGGGGTCGACCGGCCCCGCGAGCATCGCGCCCGACGGCTACGAGTGGGCCTCGCGCTTCCCGTATGTCACGATCCGCGACCAGGTCGCAGCCCAGGCGCAACTCGCCGACGAGCTCGGCATCGAAGTGTGGGCGGGCGTCGTCGGAGGCTCGATGGGTGGAATGCACGCCCTCGAGTGGGCCGCAGGACTTCCGAGCCGTGTCGCCCGCGCGGCGATCATTGCGGCTCCGCCGATCAACACCGCCGATCAGATCGCGCTCAACTCGGTGCAGCTCGACGCGATCGCCATCGACCCACGATTCCAGCGCGGTGAGTATTACGACGCGGGCGACGGGGACGGCCCGCATCGCGGACTCGCCCTCGCCCGACGCATGGCGCTGCTGAACTACCGCAGCCCCACCGAGCTCAACCAGCGATTCCAGCGGTCATGGCAGTCGGGAGTGAGCCCCCTCGGTCACGGCGGACGCTTCGCGGTCGAGTCCTATCTCGACTTCCATGGCAACCGCTTCACCCGCCGTTTCGACGCGAACAGCTACGTCCGTCTTGTCGAGGCGATGAACTCCCACGACGTCGGGCGCGATCGCGGCGGCGTCGAACAGGCCCTGGCACAGGTCACCGCACGAACACTCGTGCTCGGAATCGACAGCGATCGTCTTTTCCCCGTCGAAGGACAGGAACGGATCGCCCGCGCGATCCCGAACACGCTCGACGGAAACTCCCCCAGCGTCATAACGAGCGACTACGGGCACGACGGGTTCCTCATCGAGACACACGTCGTCGGCGCGCACCTGCGACGACTGCTCGAGGACTAGTCGGCGCGGCCGCCGGCGCTCCTATCGCAGCTGAGCGAAACCCTCCGCAGAACGCGTCTTGCCCACCACGAGGATCGTGTCGCCCTCGCGCAGCACGGTCTGATTGTCCGCGTTATCCCACACGTCGTCGTGTTGGTAGGCCGCGATCGTGACCCCGTGGGACTTGCGCAGTCCCGTCGAGCCGAGTGGAACATCCTGGATCGATGCCGGTACGGGAGCCTTGACCATCGCGTAGCCCGGCGCGATCTCGATGAAGTCGAGGGCCGCTCCGCGAACGAGGTGTGCCACCCGGCGGCCCATGTCCTTCTCGGGATAGATCACCTTGTGCACCCCGAGCTGCTCCAGAATCAGCCCGTGCTCGTCGTTGACGGCCTTGGCCCAGATCACCGGGATGTCCATATTGAGCAGCACGGAACAGGTCAGGATGGATGCCGAGATGTTCCCGCCGATCGACACGACGACGCGGTCGAACTCGTCGATCGCGAGCTGGTGCAGCACCTCGCGTTTGGTGGAGTCGGCGCGCACGACCTGCGTGAGCTCGCCGTTGAGGGACTGGACGATGTCTTCATCGAGGTCGATGCCGAGCACCTCGGTGCCGGATGCCATGAGCTCGAGCGCGAGCGAACGTCCGAATCTGCCGAGGCCGATCACGGCGACCGAGTCCGCCTCGGCGATGCGCCGCGATCGTTCGCTGGCGCCGAACTGCGGGAACTTAGCCAATGGCCGGCCTTTCTTTCGGAAGTTCGTACAGGATCCGTCGCTCGCGGAGCGCAAGGGCCGGACCGAGGGTGAGTGGGCCGATGCGGCCGAGGAACATCAGGATGACCAGGACGACCTGCGCGCTCTCGGGCAGGGACGCGGTGATGCCCGTCGACATCCCGACCGTCGCGAACGCCGAAACCGTCTCGAACAGGGATTTGTCGAGGTTCTCGCCGCTCAAGAACATGATGAGCGCGGTGCCCGCGATCACCGCGGCAACGGCCAACAGGACGACCGTGATCGCCTGACGGTGAACCGCGCGAGAGAGGCGCTTGCCGAAGATGTTGACCGCACCCTCACCGCGCAGTTCGGTCACGAGGATGAAGAACAGCACGGCGAACGTCGTCACCTTGATGCCGCCCGCGGTTCCCGCGGGGCCGCCACCGATGAACATCAGGACGTCCATGCCCAGCCAGGTCTCGTCATGCATGTCACCCACGTCGACCGAGTTGAAGCCCGCGGTCCTGGTCTGCACCGATTGGAAGAATCCGGCGAGAACGCGCGACCACGGGTCGAGTCCGCCGAGGGTTTCGGGATTGCTCCACTCGACAGCCGTGATGTAGACGGTTCCTGCAACGAGTAGCACGGCGGTGACCGCCAGCACGAGGTTGGTGTTCATCGACCAATGAAGCGGGCGACGGAACTCGCGGCGGAGCTGCATGATCACGGGGAAGCCAAGTCCGCCCAGGATGATCGCCGCACAAATCGGCAGGCAGATGAACGGATCGCTCACGAAGCCCATCAGGCTGTCGCTGTAGAGCGCGAACCCCGCGTTGTTGAAGGCCGAGACCGCGTGGAACAGGGCGAACCAGGCGGCTTCGCCCACGGTGTAGCCGTAGCCGAGGAGGAACCGCAGGAAGAGCAGAATGAACGCGCCGGCCTCGATGATCACCGAGATCAGGACGATGCGGCGGACGAGCCCGCGTACGTCCTCGAGCCCAGCGTCTTCGCCTCGGCTGCGGTGTTCAGCCGCGACCGGACGGACATCTTGCGCGCCAGCACGACCCCGATCAGGGCCGCGAAGATCATGATGCCCAGGCCGCCGAGTTGGATCCGAACCAGGATGACGACCTGCCCGAAGCCCGTCCAGAAAACCGGGGTATCGACGACGATGAGCCCGGTGACACACACGGCGCTCGTTGCCGTGAAGAGCGCCTCGACGAAGCTCGCCCCGCCCGGCCCGACTCTGGCGATCGGGAGCATGAGCAGAGCGGTACCTACGGCGATCGCCGCGGCGAACCCGAGCACGACGGCCTGGGCGGGTTGCAGGTGATGGCGCGACAGTCCCTTTTGCCGACCCCGCCCCGCCGTCCGACCGCGCGCTGCCGCCGCGGCCGGCGTTCTCTTCCTCACCGCAGGACTGTACTCCCCGTCGCGGGTTCCGGAAGTGTCCGCCGGACGCTCGCGGTGGAACGGGACTCGAGCGCGAAAGCGACAACGGCGATGCCCACACCGAGTGCGGCGAGCGTCGCACCGACCCACGACGGCATCACGAAGCCCCACCCGAGCGCGATCACGACGCCGCCGAGGGCGGCACCGAGGCTGTTGCCGATATTGAGGGCCGAGTGATTGAGGGCCGCGGCGATCGTCTGGTTGTCACCCGCGACATCCATGAGTCGCGTCTGGATCGCCGGGCTGGTGACCGCGGACGCAACGCCGATGAGGAAGATGAAGACGATGAGCGGCACGATGTACGCCGCGGTCGCCGCCAGAAGCGCCTGCACCACTACGAGCACCGCGAGACCCCCGATGAGGGTTGCGCGCAGATTCTTGTCGGCCAGTACCCCGCCGAGGAGGTTGCCGACCATCATCCCGACGCCCATCACGACGAGCACGATCGGCACGACCCACAGAGGGCTGCCCGAGATCTCGGTGACCAGGGGTGAGATGTAGCTGTACACCGCGAAGAACCCGCCGAATCCGATGGCGCCGATCGCGAGCGTCAGCCACACCTGGCCAATTCGGAAGACAGCTAGTTCGGCCCGGAAGGTGCGCCCTGCATCCCCCGTGTGAGCAGGCACGAACACCCAGACCATCACGGTGCCGGCCGCGAAGATCGCGGCAACGACGAGGAAAGCCAGCCGCCATCCGCTCGCCTGCCCGAGGAACGTGCCGACCGGCACGCCCACGACGTTGGCGACCGTCAGGCCCATCAGCACGATCGCGACGCCCTTCGCGCGCTTGCCGGGTCCCAGCACATCGGCGGCGATGAGAGCGCCCATCCCGAAGAACGCGCCATGCGGCAGGCCTGCGAAGAAGCGAGACAGAGCGACGAGCTCGAATGTGGGGGCGATGACCGTGAGCACGGTGAAAAGCGTGAGCGCGGCGGCCAGAGCCACGATCACCCGGTTGCGCGGAAAACGGGCCACAAGCCCCGAGATCGTCGGCGCCCCGACGACCACGCCCAGCGCATAGAGCGAGATCAGCCACCCAGCCTGGGCGATCGCGTCGTCCGGCGAATTCGCCCAGACGCTCGGCAGCAGATCACGTGCGATCTCGGGAAGCAGACCCATGATGACGAACTCGGTCATGCCGATTCCGAAGCTGCCGACCGCGAGCGAGATGAGTGCCCAGGTGGCGACCCGTCGGGACGGGACGCGAGATGAGCCGATATCGGAAGGCGCTGCGGATGTCACCGAGCGATCCTATCCCGCGTTTCGAAACGATTCGAACGGAGCCACTCCCCTAGCGAGTCTCTGAGGAACGGATGCTTCGGCTACGCGCCGGCGGACTCGTCGAGCGCCCGCTCGAGCCGCTCGATCTTGCCGTCGATCTCGCCGGAGTAGCCGGGCCGGATATCGGCCTTCAGCACGAGAGACACACGCGATCCGAACGGCATCACGGCCTCGGTCGCCCGACGCACCACATCGAAGACCTCATCCCACTCCCCCTCGAGCTCGGTGAACATCGAGCTCGTGCGATGCGGCAGTCCGGAGTCACGCACGACGCGCACCGCGGCGGCGACCGCGTCGTGAACCGAGCCATCCGCAGCGGCGCCGGAGTCCGACGAGCCGCCGGGCGTTCCGCTGGGGGCTACTGAAAAGGCAATGAGCATGATTCTCCCGAGGATCAGCGAGCGGACACGAACCGGCGAAGGTCGCGCTTGCGCGCGTTGATCTTCGCCGCGGAGCGAGTCGGCACCCGAACGAGTGCCGTGACGGTGAAGACGAGCAGAACGATCGTGATGACGTTCCGAGCGGTCAGAAGAGCGACCGGGACGGGCTGTGTGTTCAGCACCCCGCCGTAAACGATCGGGTAGACGACCTGCGTCAGCGCGGCGCTGACCAGCGACAACGCGGCCACCGTGCTCGCGCGCGTCCGATCCAGCACGATCCAGAGGACGAGCGGCGCGATCAGCCAGGTCTGGAACTGGGGCGAGCCGACCTTGTTGAACACGATCAGCACGAGAACCACGGCGAGCGCGAGGGGCGGCATGAGACGCACGTATGACGCACCACGCCAGGCCTTGTACGCGCCCAGCCCGGCGACCCCCGCCACCGCCGCCGCCAGCAGGGGCGTCATCACGGCGATCACGATGTCGACGTTCGGACCCGTCACCTGAAAGGTCAGGATGTCGTTGTCATAGAACGCGAAAGAACCCGGAACCCCCGCGACGGCCTGCCAGAGATAGAAGGTGCTGACGGGCGCCTCGAGTTGCAGACCCCGTCCGGTCTGCTCGCCGATGAAGTCGAAAGCATGGCCCGAGCCGCCGAGCACGATGATCCCACCGAGCACGAGGGCGGTGACGAGGGCGGCCGAGGCGATCACGGTCAGGCGCCGACGAAGGGCGACCACGGCCGCGGCGATGAGTGCGGCCGGCCAGATCTTCATCCAGGTCCCGACCGCCAGCAGCGCCGTCGCCACGGCGGGCCGACCCGCGAGCCACAGCAGACCGGCAACGGCCAACGGCACGGTGACGGCATCGATCCGATACATCCCGATCGGCCCGAGCAGCAGCGCGTAGGCCAGCCAGAACCAGGCGGCGGAGACGCGGGCACGAGACCGGGCGCGTCCGATCAGCAGGGCGAACGCGATCGCGTTCAGTGCCGTCACGAGGATCGACCACGCGATGATGTAGCCGCCGAGCCACGCCAGGGCACGCGCGAAAATCATGGGCACGAGCGCGAGCTGCGGATACACGAACGGCGTCGTGATACCGACGATCTCGCGCCCATCGACCGCGGCGTCGGCCCACGGTTCGTACACGAGGTAGACGTCGCCCATGGGCTGGTTCGGCAGAACCCAGCCAAAGACCGCGACGACCAGATGCACGACGGCGAAGGCGACCCACAAGACAGTGCGGTGCTTCATCCACTCCCGCCACAGCCCACCCGACACCCGCTCATCCTAAGCGCGCGTCCCCTGCGCTCACGTCAGTGCGACAACAGCGCCCAGACGGCCGGGATCGCCTCGGCGACCTCGAGCGCGACGAGCGGATGTCCCCGCCCGGCGCCCCGACGGCGTTCCGGCTGATCGGTTCCGTCGTCGAGCGGCGGCAGTCCTGAGGCGATCCGACCCGCAGCACCGTGCAGCCACACCGCGGATACCGCCAGCGGCCCGAGGGTCTCGGGGTCGTCGATCGCGGCCGAACTGCGCGCCGCGACCAGCGCACCCACGACACCGGCCAGCACGTCGCCCGTGCCCGCGGTCGAGAGCCAGGGCGCCCCGGATTCGACCAACCCCAGCCATCCGCCCGGTGTCGCAACCCACGTGCGCGCACCCTTGAGCAGCACCGTTGCGCCCGTCTCGGCGGCGGTCTCGCGAGCGGCGGATGCGTCATCCGACCATTCCCGCGAGAGCCCGAGCTTCACCCGCAGGCGGGCCAGTTCTCCCCGATGCGGGGTCAGCACGCATGGCGCCGTCGCTCCTTCGACGCCGAGTGCTCCCGCGTCGACGACGACCGGTTCCGCACCGCCCAGGATGTCGGCGAAGCCCGGATCCTCATCCGCGTCGCCGTCGGTCCCGCGAGCGGGCATTCCCGACCCGATCACCCACGCCTGAACCCGGCCCGTTCCACGCACCGTCTCGGGTCTCCGTGCCAGCACCAGGGATGCCGCGGCATCCGGTCCGACGTACCGCACCATCCCGGCGCCCGCGCGCCATGCGGCCTCGACACCGAGCACCGCCGCGCCCGGGTACCGGGCCGAGCCCGTTCGCATTCCGACCACGCCGCGGGAATACTTATCATCGTCGTCCGTTGGGCTCTGCAGGTGCGCGGCCGTCTCGGCTGCAGACCATGGCGACGGATGCGACATCCCCACACGTTACCGCCGCGCCATCTCCCGAGGAGCCCCTGTGAGCCTGCTGTTCCAGCCCATGACCATTCGCGCGACCGAGATCGCCAACCGGCTGTGGGTCGCCCCCATGTGCATGTACAGCGCGGAAGAGGGCGTGCCGAACGACTGGCACCACGTGCACCTCTCCCAGTTCGCATCCGGCGGCGCGGGCCTGGTCGTCGCAGAGGCGACCGCCGTCGTGGCCGAGGGACGAATCTCGCCGCGCGACACGGGCATCTGGACAGACGAGCAGCGGGATGCCTGGGCCCCCATCGTCGCGTCGATCCACGCCCGCGGCGCCGCGGCGGGCATTCAGCTCGCCCACGCCGGCCGCAAGGCGTCGACGTGGTGGCCCTTCGCCGGTCGCGGCCACGGCAGCGTCGCCCTCGACGAGGGTGGCTGGACGACGTTCGCTCCCTCGGCCCTCGCCTACCGGGGGTACGCCGAGCCTCGCGAGCTCGATGCGTCCGGCATCGACGCCATCGTCGAAGGGTTCGTCTCCGCCGCGCGGCGTTCGATCGAGGCCGGGTTCGATGTCCTCGAGATCCACGCGGCCCACGGCTACCTCCTGCACGAGTTCCTCTCACCGCTCAGCAACCAGCGCACCGACGAGTACGGCGGCAGCCTCGAGAATCGCGCCCGCCTGTTGCTGCGGATCGTCGCCGCAGTGCGGGCCGAGGTCGGCGACGCGGTGCCCCTGTTCGTGCGTTTCTCGGGCACGGATGCCGCCGAGGGCGGCTGGAGCGTCGAGGAGACGGCGACGGTTTCCGTGTGGGCCGCCGCAGCGGGCGCCGACCTGTTCGACATCTCGAGCGGCGGATTGGTCGCGCACCAGCAGATCGTGACCGGCCCCGGCTACCAGGTTCCTCTCGCGGCCTATGTCCGTCGCGAAACCGGGTTGCTCGTGAGCGCCGTCGGCTCGATCACCGAGGGTTCGCAGGCGGAAGAGATCCTGCAGCAGGGCGACGCCGACGCGATCTTCGCCGCGCGCGAGTGGCTTCGCGACCCGCACTTCGGCCTGCGCGCCGCCGTCGAACTCGGCGAGGGCGCCGACCTGTGGCCGGCGCAGTACGCTCGCGCAGCACTCATCCCGGCACGCTCCGCCTGACCCGCGGATCAGGCGGGCCAGAGATCACCCCAGGTCGTCGACGAATCCGCGTAGTTCGCGGGCGAACAGCTCCGGCTGCTCCCATGGCCCGAAGTGGCCTCCTCGCGGCATCTGCGCCCACCGACGCACGTCGAAATATCTCTCGGCATAGACGCGCGGCGCCGGGTGGATGTCTTTCGGGAAGATCGCGAATCCGGCCGGAACGGGCGCCGCACCGGTCGTGCCGGGCGGGTGCAGGGCCGAGTCGCGGTAGTAGCGCGCCGCCGAGGCGGCCGTGGACGTGACCCAGTACAGCGTGATGTCATCCAGGAGCTCGTCGGGCGTAAATACGCTGAACACGTCACCGCCGTTGTCGCTCCAGGCGCGGAATTTCTCGAGGTACCACGCCGCCAGAGCGATCGGCGAGTCGGTGAGGGCGTACGCGAGCGTCTGCGGCTTCGTGCGCTGCAGCAGGGCATAGGCGCCCTCGGTCTGGCTCCACTCGGTCATCGAGTCGGCCCAGGCCTTCTCGTCGTCATCGAGGGATGCCGGGTCGAGGGTGTAGCGGTGCCAGAACGGCACATCGCCGAGATGTACCCCGATCACGCGATCCGCATGGCGATGAGCGATCGTCTCCGCAATCGTGCTGCCGACGTCACCGCCGTGCACCACGTAGCGGTCGAACCCGAGCTCCCTCATCGTGGCGGCCAGCAGGTCTGCGACGTATGCCGAGCCCGAGCCCGGTTGTTGGGGTCGGTCGGAGAACCCGAATCCGGGGATGCTGGGCACGACGATGTCGAACCGGTCCGCGAGCAGCGGCAACGCCTTTTCGAACCGCAGGAAAGAGTCGGGCCACCCGTGCACGAGCAGAAGCGGGGTCATTCCCGGCGTTCCCGCACGGATCGCGTGAACCGCGGGACTTCCGATCCGCACGTGTTCGAGAGCGTTCAACCGTGCCTCGGTCGCGCGCCAGTCGTATCCGTTCGTCCACCGATCGACGAGCGTCCGCAACGCCGTGGGGTCGGTCCCCCACGACCAGTCGTCCTCGACGACCGAATCGGGCCATCGCGTGCGTGCCAGACGATCAGCGAGGTCATCCAGGACGGTTTGCGGGACGTCTATGCGGAACGCGGTCATGCCGCCACGCTAGACCCCGCCGCCGACGTCCCCGCCGAAATGCGACAGCGACGCGCGAACGACGCAACTCAGCGCCGGCGTGTGGCGTCCTGCACCTCTCCGACGAGCTCCTCGATGATGTCCTCGAGGAACAGCACACCGGTCGTTTCACCCCGCTGGTCGCGGACTCGCGCCAGATGGCGACCCGTCCGACGCATGGTCGCGAGCGCGTCCTCGAGGTCGGTCGTCTCTTGCACCGGAACCATATGGTGGATGCGTTTGGCGGGCACGGGCCGATCGAGTCGCTCATCCGGGACATCCGCTGACCGCAGGACGTCCTTCAGGTGGACGTATCCGACCGGCTCACCCGCGGCATCCACGATGACGTAGCGCGAGAAGCCGTGCACCGCGACGGCTCGCTCGATCTGCGCCGGCGTCGTCGTTTCGGGCAGGGTCACGAGCTGGTCCAATCGCACCGCGATATCGCGCGCCTTCTTGTCGGTGAACTCCACCGCCGCGGCGAGCGCGCCCGACGAGTCGTCGAGCACGCCCTCGCTGGTCGACTGGCTCACGATCGTGGCCACCTCGTCGAGCGTGAATGTCGACGCGGCCTCATTCTTCGGCTCGACCCGGAACAGGCGCAGCACGGCGTTCGCGATCCAGTTGAGGGTCGCGATCACCGGGTGGAAGAGCTTCGACACCCACACGAGCGGCGTCGCGAGGATGAGCACCGCGCGGTCGGGTACCGAGAACGCGAGGTTCTTCGGGATCATCTCCCCGAACACCACGTGCAGGTACGACACGATCAGCAGCGCCACGACGAACGCGACGACGTCGACGACGGCTTCCGACAGCCCGGTCAGCCCGAACGGCACCGCCAGGAGGTGGTGGATCGCCGGTTCCGAGACGTTCAGGATCAGCAGCGAACAGATCGTGATGCCGAGCTGCGACGTCGCGAGCATGAGTGTCGCGTGCTCCATCGCGTAGAGGGCGGTCTTCGCGGCGCGCGACCCCTTCTCCGCGAGCGGCTCGATCTGCGAGCGTCGGGCCGAGATCACGGCGAACTCGGCGCCGACGAAGAAGGCGTTGAACGCCAGGAGGACGACCAACCAGACGATTCCTGCCCAATCGCTCACGAGGCACCCCCGCTCTTCGTCGCGGCGCCGCGACCATTCGGTTCCGTCCCGCGGCCTCGCAGGATGCGCTCGGCTCCCGTCGTCTGCGATGGCTCGCTATCGAGTCCATCGGCGTCGCTGGGGTGAGGTGTGAAGCGGATGCGGTCGACGCGGCGTCCATCCATCCGCTGTACGGCGAGCACACCGTGGTCGGTTTCGACCGTGTCGCCCGGCGCGGGGATGCGCTCGAGGCGGCTCATGATGAACCCCCCGATCGTGTCGTAGACCTCGCCCTCGGGGACACGGATGCCCGTGCGATCCTGTAGTTCATCCGGTCGCCAGTTCCCGGGGAACGTGACCGAGTCCTTGCCGCGGACGAGGCCCGCGCGGCTGCGGTCGTGCTCATCCGACACCTCGCCGACGATCTCTTCGACGAGGTCCTCGAGGGTGACGACACCGGCCGTTCCGCCATACTCGTCGACGACGATCGCGAGCTGGTAGCCGCGGGCACGCAGCTCGGCGATCAGGACATCGAGGTGCACGGTTTCGGGCACGCGCAGCGGTTCCGTGGCGAGGGCGGCGGCCGGGACATCCGCTCGCTTCTCGCGCGGCACGCTGACGGCCGCCTTCAGGTGCACGACGCCCACGATGTCGTCGAGCGAGTCGCCGATGACGGGGAATCGGCTGTGGCCCGTGCGACGTGCGAGCTGGATGACATCGTCGGCGGAGTCGTCACGCGCAACAAAATGCATGCTCGGGCGAGGGGTCATGACGTCGTCGGCCGTGAGCCGCGAGAACAGGAGCGTGCGGTTCAGGAGCGAGGCGGTGTCCTGCTCGAGCAGACCCGCGCTCGCGGAGCGCCGGACGAGGGACGAGAGTTCCTCGGCCGTGCGGGCGCCCGACAACTCTTCTTTCGGCTCGATGCCGATGGCACGCAGAACGCCATTGGCCGAGCCGTTCAGCAGCACGATCGCGGGGCGAAACACCATCGTGAATGCCACCTGGAACGGCAGCACGAGCTTCGCGGTCTGTCGCGGCAGCGCGAGAGCGAAGTTCTTGGGCACGAGCTCGCCGAGGATCATGGAGAAGATCGTCGCGACCGAGATGGCGACGATGACCGCGATCGGCGAGACGAGGGCCTCCGGCATCCCCCATCCCGTCAGCACGGGACGCAGCAGGCTCGAGAGCGCGGGCTCCATCGTGTAACCCGTGAGGAGCGTCGTGAGCGTGATGCCCAGCTGCGCGCTCGAGAGATGGGTCGAGGTGATCTTCAGCGCGCCGATCGTGAGCGACAGGCGGGATTCACCCCGCTCGCGCCGCGCCTCGAGGTCGGCACGATCCAGATTGACGAGGGCGAACTCGCTGGCCACGAACAGGCCGGTGCCCACGATGAGCAGAAGCCCCACTCCCAGCATGACCAACTCGTACGTCACGCGTCGACCCTCGCGGGTTCGATCGGGCGGTGGGGCGAGCGTCTACAACTGGGGGGGTCGTCCATCGTGGGGTCGAGTTTACCCGAGGTCCGCGTGGCCGCGCCCGCCGAGTGCACGACTTCGCGCCCGCACCCCACCCCACGGCGCCGAGCGCGCCCGCGCACCACGATGGCGCCACTACCCGGCATCCGCTACGTCGATCGATGGCGCGGATGCCGCAAACAGGCGCCGACGTGTGACGACCCCCTCGCAACGCGACCACGGCCCTAACCGTCCTCCCCATCACCCTCCGCAGCCACCTGATCGCCGTCCGCCGCATTCGGGGAGCCTGAGCGAATCCCGCAACGCCATGATCGAGGCGTGACAGCAGCCCGGATCTTCCCGATCGAGATCATCCGCCGCACCGACCGCGACGAACCCATCGATGATCGCAAGCTCAGAAGGCTCTTGGCCTCGGGCGAGTGGACTCGAATAGCGCCGGGTGCATTTGCACGAACGTCCGATTGGCGGTCAGGAACACCTCTTGACCGGCATCGCACCCGGGTATCCGAGGTCGCGCGCAGGATGCGCCGACCGGCAGTTCTGTCGCACTTCGCTGCCGCCTCGATCCACGGGATAGATGTTCTGGGTCCTTGGCCGCAGCTCGTCGACGTGACGGTGCCGCGTTCATCGGGCGGACGCTCGAGCGGAGACGTCCGTCGCCGCACTCGAGAGCACGGTGAGCCGGAGACTCAGCCGTGGGGCCGACATCGCGTGACAACGCCAGCCCAAACGGCGCTCGACCTCGCTCGCGCTCTGCCCTTTGTCGACGGAGTCGCCGTCGTCGACCAAGCCATCCGTCAGGAACGGCCGGGCGGCGCGCTCACGACGCGCGCCGAGATCGAGCGACTCTGGGAACTCGACAATCGACACCGCGGGAACCCTCGCGCCCTCCGGGCCATCAGCTTCGCGAATCCGCTCGCCGCTAACGTTCGCGAGTCGCAGAGTCGGGTGCTGCTTGCGCGGCTGGGTTTCCCTACGCCGCGCCTTCAGGAGCGGCGGGTCCTGCGCTCGGGACGGCTCGTCTTCGGCGACTTCTACTTTCCGACCTACGACCACTGGGCTGAGCTCGACGGTCGAGGGAAGTACCGCAGCCCGGATTTCGGTGCAGATCGAGACCCCGTCGCGATCGTCATTGATGAGAAGAACCGCGAGAACGAAATTCGCCGGGAGGTGCGCGGATTCAGTCGGTGGGAACCCGTAGACGCGGACAATGCGCGTGTGTTGTACGACATCCTCACGTCCGACGGGCTGCCGAGCTGCCTGCCCCGACCATGATCGCCGCGTCCGGCCCCAGACATCGCGCAACATGACGGCGCCAGTTTGCCGCATCCGCTACGTCGATCTATGGCGCGGATGCCGCGAACAGGCGCCGACGTGTGACCGGATGCTTCGGAGGGACCCGGACGTGTGAAGCCCCCGCTCACCAGCTGACCGGGAGCGCCTTGCCTTCTTCGTAGCCCGCGGCGGACTGCAGACCGACGAGGGCCCGGTCGTGGAACTCCGAAACCGTCGCCGCCCCCGCGTATGTAAAGGACGACCGCACACCCGACGTGATCATGTCGAGCAGATCTTCGAGCCCGGGACGGAGCGGGTCGAGGTAGATCTTCGACGACGAGATCCCCTCGGCGAACAGCTCCTTGCGGGCAAGCTCGTACGGGTCGAGGCGCCCGAACCGGTCGTGCACGGCCTTGGTCGAGGCCATCCCCCACGACTCCTTGAACACCCGGCCATTCGCGTCCGCGAGCAACTCACCCGGCGCCTCGATCGTGCCGGCGAACCACGAACCGATCATGACGGATGCGGCACCCGCCGCCAGCGCGAGCGCGACGTCGCGGGGGTACCGCACACCACCGTCCGCCCAGACGTGCGCACCCATGATCCGCGCTGCCTCGGCGGTCTCGAGCACGGCCGAGAACTGCGGGCGCCCGACCGCCGTCATCATGCGCGTCGTGCACATGGCACCCGGCCCGACACCCACCTTCAGAATCGACGCGCCGGCCGTCACCAGATCGTGCACACCCTCTGCGGTGACGACATTGCCCGCCGCGATCGGGATGTCGAGTCCGAGCTCGGCCACCGTCCGGAGCGCCGCGAGCATCCCGTCCTGGTGTCCGTGCGCGGTATCCACGACGAGCACGTCGACTCCGGCCGCCGCGAGCGCCTTGGCCTTGGCTGCGACGTCCCCGTTGATGCCCACGGCCGCCGCGACGGCCAGGCGTCCCGATGAATCGAGGGCGGGCCGATACAGGGTCGAGCGCAGGGCGCTCCGGCGGCTCAACGTTCCGACGAGGCGCCCGTGCCGCATGACGCAGACCACGTCGACACCGGCGGCGACGATCGTGTCGAAGGCCGCACGGGGATCCTCGACATCCTCCGCCTCGAGCGAGGGCGTGTCACCTCGCGCGAGGTCTCCCAGCCGAGCGTCCGGCAAAGCTGTGGCCAGCCGGGACGCCGGAACGATGCCCAGGATGTCCGCTGCCGAAACATCCTCGCCACCGTCGGCGACCACGATGCCGTGCCCGGGCGTCGCGGGCAGGATGCGCAGCGCTGCCGCGACGGTCGCCTCGGGCGGCAGCACGAGTGCGGTGTCCCACAGCACGGGCTGACGCTTGACCCAGCGGATAGCAGCATCCAGTTCCTGCAGCGGGATGTCCTGAGGCAGCACGCCCAAACCACCCCGGCGGGCGAGCGTCGCGGCGAGGCGAGCACCTGTGACCGAGTTCATGTTGGACGAGACGATCGGGATCGTGGCCGGGGTGCCATCGTGCGGTGCCAGGTCGACCTGGAGGCGACTGGTGACCGCCGAGTGCCGTGGCACCAGGAAGACATCCGAATAGGTCAGATCCACCATTGGCCGCTCACCCGAGAATTCCATGCTTCCACGGTAGCCACTTGGGCCCGCCGCGGGGCACGAACGACGGCCTCGTCCGCGGCGGGTCTCTGGGATCTGAGATAACCTAGGTGTTCGTGCGCGTGGGCCACGAAGAGGCGCTGCGCGACGACCTTCATCGATGAAAGAGGGCGATCCAGCGTGTCGAGCCAGGTGACAGGCGTCGGGACTTCGAACGAGGGAGAGTTCGGGGCCAACGAATGGCTCGTCGACGAACTCTACGAACAGTTCAAAGTCGATAAGAACTCCGTAGATAAGGCGTGGTGGCCGACTCTGGAGGCGTATCACCCGGTCGATGTCGACGACGCATCGGATGCATCTGCTTCTCCGTCGGCCGCGAGCACCGCCCCGTCGGCATCGAGCTCCGCTCCGCAGCAGTCGGCCGCAGTGGCCGCCGAGCCCGCCGCATCCGAACCGAAGAGCGAGCCGCGACCCGTCACGGCGCCCATCCCGGTGATCGGCGCACAGCCGGTTGCACGCACGACGACGCGCCCGGCATCACCGCAGCCGATCCCCGCGCAGGCGCCCGAGAAGCCCAAGGCGGCCCCGGCCCCCGAGCCGCTCGAAGAAGACACGATCACGCCGCTGCGCGGCATGCCGAAGGCCCTCGCGGCGAACATGGACGAGTCGCTGACCGTCCCGACCGCCACGAGCGTCCGCACGATCCCGGCGAAGCTGATGATCGACAACCGCATCGTGATCAACAACCACATGTCCCGTACCCGCGGCGGCAAGGTCAGCTTCACGCACCTCATCGGCTGGGCCATCATCCAGGCGCTGAAGGACTTCCCGAGCCAGAACGTCTTCTATGCCGAGATCGACGGCAAGCCCTCGGTCGTGGCGCCCGCCCACATCAACCTGGGCATCGCGATCGACATCCCCAAGCCCGACGGAACCCGCGCCCTGCTCGTCCCGAGCATCAAGCGCGCCGAGTCGATGACGTTCGGGGAGTACCTCGGCGCCTACGAAGAGATCGTGTCGCGCGCCCGCAACAACAAGCTGACGGCGGCGGATTTCCAGGGCACCACGATCTCGCTCACCAACCCCGGCGGCATCGGCACGGTCCACTCCGTCCCACGCCTCATGCGCGGCCAGGGCTGCATCGTCGGCGCCGGCGCGCTGGAGTACCCGGCCGAGTTCCAGGGTGCGAGCGAGAAGACCCTCAACGAGCTCGCGATCGGCAAGACGATCACGCTCACCAGCACCTACGACCACCGCGTCATCCAGGGCGCCGGTTCGGGCGAGTTCCTGAAGAAGGTGCACGAGCGCCTGATCGGTCAGCACCACTTCTTCGACGACATCTTCGCCGCGCTCCGCATCCCGTACGCGCCGATCCACTGGGCCGCCGACATCAACGTCGACATCGCCGAGCGGATCGACAAGCAGGCCCGTGTGCAGGAGCTCATCAACTCTTTCCGTGTACGCGGACATCTGATGGCCGACATCGACCCGCTGCAGTACGAGCAGCGCACGCACCCCGACCTCGAGATCGAAGAGCACGGGCTGACGTTCTGGGACCTCGACCGCGAATTCGTCACCGGTGGTTTCGGTGGCAAGCGGATGGCGAAGCTGCGCGACATCCTGGGCGTTCTGCGTGACTCCTACTGCCGGACGATCGGCCTGGAGTACATGCACATCCAGGACCCGGGCCAGCGCCGCTGGTTCCAGCAGAAGGTCGAGATCAAGTACACCAAGCCGACCCACGACGAGCAGCTGCGCATCCTCAGCAAGCTCAACGAGGCCGAGGCATTCGAGACCTTCCTGCAGACCAAGTACGTCGGGCAGAAGCGCTTCAGCCTCGAGGGCGGCGAGTCCTTGATCCCGCTGCTCGACGAGATCCTGCAGGGCGCCGCGGGCGCCGGGCTCGATGGAGCCGCGATCGGCATGGCCCACCGCGGCCGCCTGAACGTTCTCACCAACATCGCCGGCAAGACCTACGGTCAGGTCTTCCGCGAGTTCGAAGGCAGCGTCGCGCTCGGCAACAAGCGCGGCTCGGGCGATGTGAAGTACCACCTCGGCACCGAGGGCACCTTCATCGACGACCACGGCGTTGAGCTTCCGATCTACCTCGCGGCCAACCCGTCGCATCTCGAGACCGTCGATGGCGTGCTCGAGGGCATCGTGCGCGCAAAGCAGGACCGCAAGGCCATCGGGACGTTCTCGTGGCTGCCGATCCTCGTTCACGGCGACGCGGCTTTCGCCGGTCAGGGCGTCGTCGTCGAGACCCTGCAGATGTCGCAACTGCGGGGTTACCGCACGGGCGGAACGATCCACGTGGTCGTCAACAACCAGGTCGGCTTCACCACGCTCCCGCAGGACGGGCGCTCGTCGGTGTACGCCACGGATGTCGCCAAGACCATCCAGGCGCCGATCTTCCACGTCAACGGCGATGACCCCGAGGCCGTGACGCGCGTCGCGCAGCTGGCCTTCGAGTACCGCGAAGAGTTCCACCGCGACGTCGTGATCGACCTGGTCTGCTACCGCCGACGCGGCCACAACGAGGGCGATGACCCCTCGATGACGCAGCCGCTCATGACGAACCTGATCGAGGCGAAGCGCTCGGTCCGTCGGCTGTACACCGAGTCCCTCGTCGGCCGCGGCGACATCACCGAGGAAGAGTACGAAGAAGCCAAGCGCGACTTCCAGGATCGCCTCGAGATCGCCTTCGCCGAGACGCACGCCGCCGAAACCGGTTCGCACGGTGTCATCACGGATGCCGATGCCGAGGTCGAGGAACTGACCTGGGGCGACATCGAGACCACCGGGGTCGCAACCGATGTCGTGCACCTGATCGGCGATGCCTTCGTGAACAAGCCCGAGGGCTTCACGGTGCACACGAAGCTCCAGCAGCTGCTCGACAAGCGCTACGACATGAGCCGCAACGGCACCATCGACTGGGGCTTCTCCGAGCTGCTCGCCTTCGGATCGCTGCTGCTCGAGGGCACCAACGTGCGCCTCGCGGGTCAAGACTCGCGCCGCGGCACCTTCGTCCAGCGCCACTCGGTGCTGCATGACCGGGCCAACGGTCAGGAGTGGATCCCGCTGACGAACCTGAGCGATCGCCAGGGGCGCTTCTGGGTCTACGACTCGTACCTCAGCGAGTACGCCACGATGGGCTTCGAATACGGCTATTCGGTCGAGCGGCCCGACGCACTCGTGCTGTGGGAGGGACAGTTCGGCGACTTCGCCAACGGAGCCCAGTCCGTCATCGACGAGTTCATCACGTCGGCCGATCAGAAGTGGGGCCAGCAGTCGAGCGTCGTGCTGCTGCTGCCGCACGGCTACGAGGGCGCAGGCCCCGACCACTCGTCGGCCCGCATCGAGCGGTTCCTGCAGATGTGCGCGCAGGACAACATGACGGTCTCGCGCCCGTCGACGCCCGCGTCATACTTCCACCTGCTGCGCCGTCAGGCCTATGCGCGTCCGCGCCGCCCGCTCATCGTCTTCACCCCGAAGGCCATGCTGCGTCTGCGCGGTGCGACGAGCCCGGTCGAGGCGTTCACGTCCGGCCGGTTCGAGCCGGTGCTCGACGATGACCGCGGCATCGAAAAATCACAGGTCAAGAAGGTCCTGCTGCACGCGGGAAAGACTCACTGGGACCTGCGCGGCGAGCTCGAGAAGAATCCCGACCCCTCGATCGCGCTCGTGCGCCTGGAGCAGTACTACCCGGCGCCGATCGACGAGTTGAAGGCCGTCATCGCCGGATACCCGGGTGCCGAGCTGGTGTGGGTTCAGGACGAGCCCGAGAACCAGGGCGCGTGGCCGTTCATCGCACTCGAGGTGGTCAAGCATCTCGAGGGCCGCACGATGAGCGTCGTTTCACGCAGCGCCGCAGCCTCGCCCGCGACGGGCTCGCCGAAGGTCCACGCGATCGAGCACGCCGAGCTGATGAAGAAGGCCCTCGCGCCGGCCCAGTAGTCGTTCGGATTCGTCGTTTCGACTCGCGTTGCTCGCTCAACGACCGGGATGTCCTCGGTCGTTGAGCGAGGCCCGCAAGGCCGAGACGAAACGGCCCGCGCCTCGCCCTCAGTACCAGATGCCGAGCGCCGGCGCGGTGTCGCCCGAGAACGCCCTGCTCAACGCACGCACCGCGTCGTCCTCCCCGGTCAGCTGACCAGCCGAGCGCAGAGTCGCCGCGTGCACTCCCCCGAGGTAGAGCGCTGCGAGGGATGCAACGGGCATCGATACCTGCGGCGTCGCGTCTGTGGGCGTGACCCGGGCCTCGCCATCCGTCCCGATCTCGAGCATCCATGTCCCCTCTGCGAAGCCGAGCGGATCGCTCACCGCGATGACATGCGTTCCCGCGGCAGCGTATCCGCGCCCCGCGAGAGCGCCGGGAACGTCGAGAATCCGCAGCCACTCGTGATCGTGAACCGAGACGTGGGCACCGCGTCGATCGGCGAGCAGCCACGGGAGCGGCTCGTCGACCGACCGCAACGACGCCCGAACGCGCGACACGAGATCGTGGCGCAGGACGAAACCCCAGAGCGCGCGGTACGCCTCGTCACCATCGGCCACGAGATAGGTGATGTCGAGCGTGTGGCGCGCCATGTCGGCCGGGTCCTCAGTCAGGCGGTAAACAACCGCACCGCGCACGACGCCTTCTGCGTCGGCGTAGCGCACGACGCGCGTGCGGCCCGGCTCCTTCGAGCCACCCGCAATCATCGCGAACTGGCGCCATCGCCCCGTCCAGCCATCCACATCGCCCGGCCGCGTCACGCGGACGCGCTCGTGCAGGTCTTCCAGTAGCGCCACGGCCTCTTCCCGGCGGACGTAGTCGAACGATCCGGGCACGTCGCCGCCCCGCCATCCGGCCCGGCGTGTGTCGATATCCCACGTCGTCGCCTCGACCGCGGGGGCGAATCCGAAGCGGCCATAGATCGTCGCCTCAGAGACTGTCAACCCCGCGACGGCCACTCCTGCGTCGCGGGCGGTGCGCAGCTCGCCCTCGAGCATCGCGCGCGCAATGCCTCGACGCCGCCGGGCCGGCGACACCGTAACGCCACTGATCGCCCAGAACGGCGTCACGCGGTCGCCGGGTACGGAGAGCTCGCCGACCCACGAGTTCACCGTGGCGACAGGAACCTGCGGATCGAGCCCAGCCTCGTCGTAGACGCCAATGCGGCGGCGGTAGCCGATCGACTCCCCGAACTCCCGCGCTTCGTCATCCGTCGGCTCTTCGCCGAGGAATCCGCGCGCCTCGGCGGTCGAATACGCTCGCAATGCTTCGGGATCTGCCGGGTCGACCAGGCGATACAGCAGTGCGCGCTGCGCGAGCGCAGCCGTGGATATTTCGTCGAGGGGAAGGGTGCGGGCGTCTGTGCGTGCCATCCTTCGAGGCTACCCGCCCACCCAGATACCGCTTCTAGTGGTGGGCCGCCTGGACGGTGCGCAGCTTCGCGAGCACCTGATCACGAAGGTCTTCGGGCGCGCTCTCGCGGCAGGCCCGCGCCAGGACATCGGTGAGGGTCTTGGCAACGAGAGCCTCGTCGCGGCATCCGGGGCATTTCTCCAGATGCTCGCGAATGTCGGCGTGCTGCGTCTTGCACACTTCGTTTCGCAGGTACTCCTCGAGGTCTCGCCTCGCCTGGTCACAACCGCAATCGGTCATTTCTTCGCTCCCGGACTGGCGGAGACGATGCCCCGCTCTTGTGCGTATTCGGCCAGCATTTCGCGAAGCAATCGCCTTCCACGGTGAAGGCGGCTCATGACTGTGCCGATCGGTGTCTTCATGATGTCGGCGATCTCCTGATAGGCGAAGCCCTCGACATCCGCGAGGTACACCGCCAACCGGAAGTCCTCCGGGATAGCCTGCAGGGCGTCTTTCACGACGGACGCGGGCATGTGATCGATCGCTTCGGCCTCGGCGGATCGGTTCGTCGACGCGGTCGTCGACTCCGCTCCCCCGAGCTGCCAGTCCTCCAGGTCATCGATCGTGCCCTGGTACGGCTCGCGCTGCTTCTTGCGATACGTATTGATATAGGTGTTGGTGAGGATGCGGTAGAGCCACGCCTTCAGGTTGGTGCCCTGGTGGAACGTGGCCCACGAGGCGAAAGCCTTCACGAACGTCTCTTGCACCAGATCCGCAGCATCCGCGGGATTGCGCGTCATCCGCATGGCCGCGCCGTAAAGCTGGTCCATGAACGGAAGCGCCTGATCCTCGAATTGGGCGCGTGCGATCTGCGCCGGCGCGACGTCGACCTCTGGTTCAGGCTGCTCGTCCATGACGTCCCAGTCTAGGCGCGCCAGAACGAGCGACGCAGGAGTGCGTTCCATCGTCCGAATCATCGTGTCCTCTCGGGGCTCGATAGAGTAGAACCCGATGACACCGCACGGCTATTCCCCTCGCGCCGACGAGACATCTTCTGATGCGCCTCAGCCCACTGCCTGGCGAGCGCCCGTGGCCGTGTCACCCCTCGATGCGCGCCTGTCGATTCCTGGTTCGAAGTCGTTGACGAGTCGCGAACTGGTCCTCGCTGCGTTGGCCGACGGACCGAGCCGTGTCCTCTCTCCCCTGCACTCACAGGACTCCGAGCGGATGGTCGGGGCGCTGCGGGCACTCGGCGCACAGATCGAGCCGTCGCCCGGCGAAGGTCCGTTCGGTGACGACTGGATCATCACGCCCCCCGCCCCGTTCGCCGGTGGCAGCGAAATCGACTGCGGCCAGGCTGGCACGGTGATGCGCTTTGTCGCACCCCTCGCCGGCTTCGCGCACGGAGACGTTCGGCTGACGGCGCACGAGACGGCCCTTCACCGCCCGATGGGCGAGCTGATCCGCGCCCTCCGGGATATCGGACTCGACATCGACGACGGCGGTCACTGGTCGCTCCCGTTCGTCGTGCGCGGCCACGGTCACGTGCGGGGCGGCGAGGTGCACATGGATGCATCCCGCTCGAGCCAGTTCGTGTCGGGTCTGCTGCTCGCGGCACCGCGGTTCGACGTCGGGCTGCACCTCATCCACACCGGCGAGCGGTTGCCGAGCCTCCCCCACATCGAGATGACGATCGAGGCGCTCGCGCACCGCGGCGTCCACGTGGAGCGCCCCGCGCCGAACGAATGGATCGTGGCCCCGGGCGCCGTCCGGGCGAAAGACGTCACGATCGAGCCGGATCTGTCGAACGCGGCACCCTTCCTGGCTGCGGCGATGATCGCGGGCGGGTCAGTGACGATCGCGGGTTGGCCGGCCCACTCCACGCAACCGGGCGCGCTGCTCGGCGACCTGCTGCACCGCGCGGGGGCGCGCGTCGCCCGCCGCGGCGGTGCTTTCACCGTGACCCGCACAGCACCGCTCCGTGGTTTCGACGTCGATCTGTCCGCGGCCGGAGAGCTCGCCCCCACGATTGTGGGACTCGCGGCTCTCGCCGACGGCCCGTCGAACATCACGGGCATCGGACACATCCGTCTGCACGAAACCGACCGGATACGCGCTCTCGTCGATGGACTGAATGAGCTCGGCGGTGAGGCGAGTGAGTTGCCCGACGGCATCCGCGTCGTGCCGCGTCCGCTCCACGGCGGCCTGTGGAAGTCGCACCATGACCACCGGATGGCGACGACCGGCGCCCTGCTCGGTCTGAGCGTTCCGGGCATCAAGATCGACGACCTCAGCGTGACCGCCAAGACTTTGCCGCAGTTCGAACAGCTGTGGAACAGCATGCTCGCGGGCTCGTCCGCGGCGCCCAGCGCGCCCGAGTAGACGATGCGTAAACGATGAGCGGCTCGGATCCGCACTGGTGGGATTACGACGACGCCGAAACGGACGAAACGGACGAGCTCGACGAATCCGACATCCGGATGCGTCCGAATCCCAAAGCGAATCGACCGCGCAGCAAGCGACGCCCCGCTCATACCGACGCGGAGATCGGTCGCGTTATCGGCGTGGACCGCGGCCGCTACTCGGTACTGATGCGCGAAGACGCCCCCGACGAGCACGAGGTGTCCGCCGTTCGGGCACGGGAGCTGCGCAAGCAGCCGATCGTCACGGGCGACCGGGCTCGGGTCGTCGGCGATACCTCCGGTGACGAGGGGACACTCGGCCGCATCGTCGGCATCGAGGAGCGGACGACCCTGCTGCGGCGGTCGGCGGATGACACCGACCAGGTCGAGCGCATCATCGTCGCGAATGCCGATCAGATGCTGATCGTCGTCGCGGCCGCGGATCCCGAACCCCGTACCCGCCTCGTCGATCGCTACCTGGTGGCGGCGTTCGACGCGGGCGTCCGCCCGATGCTGGTCGTCACGAAGACCGACCTCGCCGATCCCGCCGAATTCCTCAGCCACTTCGAGGGTCTCGACGTCGAGGTCTTCACCAGCGCGCAGGGCGAGGTGCCGATCGAGCGCATCGGTGCGGCGCTCGTCGGACACTCGACCGTCTTCGTCGGTCATTCGGGGGTCGGCAAATCCACCCTCATCAACGCCCTCGTGCCGAGTGCGAAGCGCGCGACGGGGCACGTGAACGAAGTCACGGGGCGCGGGCGCCACACCTCATCGTCGACGGTCTCGCTGCGCTACGTCGGGGATGCCGGACGCGGATGGGTCATCGACACCCCGGGCGTCCGTTCCTTCGGCCTCGGCCACGTCGACCCGGCCAACATCCTGCGCTCGTTCACCGACCTCGACGAGATCGCGAAGGACTGCCCCCGCGGGTGCACGCACCTGCCGGATGCGCCGGACTGCGCGATCGCCGAAGCTGTTGCCGAAGGACGTCTGGGGCCCCACGGCGCCGCACGGTTCGATTCCCTGCAGCGCCTGCTGTTGACCTTCGGAAAGGTGGCGGGACGCGAGCGGCACCCTACGCTGGACGAATGAGCACTGCACGCCTCGAGCCCGGTACGCCCGCCCCCGACTTCACCCTGCCCGACCAGGACGGCACCCCCGTTTCGCTTGCCTCGCTGCGCGGCAAGCGCGTCGTGCTGTTCTTCTATCCGCGCGCGATGACCCCCGGCTGCACGACCGAGGCGTGCGACTTCCGCGACAGCCTCGCCCCGCTGCACGCCGCGGGTTATGTCGTCCTCGGAATCTCGCGCGACGAACCCGCGACGCTCCGTGAGTTCCGCGAGCGCGACGGGCTGACCTACGACCTGCTGAGCGACCCCGATCACTCGGTCCACGACGCCTACGGCGCCTGGGGCGAGAAGCAGAACTACGGAAAGACGATCGAGGGCGTCATCCGCTCGACCTTCATCCTGGACGAGGACGGACGGGTCGACCAGGCCCTCTACAACGTCAAGGCGACGGGGCACGTCGCCCGCATCCGCAAGCTCGTCGGCATCGACGCCTGAGCGGCACGCGGGGGCTTTACGTCGGGTGATTTACGAGTCGGCGGGCTGCGCGTCCCGTTGACCCGCCGCGCGTGCGGCTGCGATCACCAGGATCAGCGTGATCACCGCGGGAACGGCAAGCGCGAGCGCCACGAGCGGGTGAGCGTAGGCACCGGTGGCGGCGCCGAGCGCCACCGCGAGGATCAGCAGCTGCGCGACGATAGCGCCCGAGCGGCCCCATCCGCGATCGCGCAGGATCGCGATCGCGAAGGCGAAGAGGGCAACCGCGGCGATGACGGTCATCAGGATCAACGCCCAGGCGGTGCCCAGATCCGTCGTGTCTCCCGCGATCAATGACGGCATCATCCATCCCGCGAGCGCGGCTACGGCGATTCCCTCGAGCCCGACGAGGATCGCGGCGGCCCACGTTGTGGCATTCGCTTCGATCGGCTGCGGCGCGGTGGCTTCTGGTTGCATTTCCCTACCTCACCGCTCCCTGTGCGCCCGATCTATTGTGAAGAACCACCAAGCCACTGGGCCGATGCTCAGCATCCTGCACAGAATTCACGCACTCGACCCTTGATCGGACCGAAGCCGTGTGGGACGATGGTGAAAGCCATGTGCTCCCACAGCGCCGTGGGGCGAGCATTCTGCTCGCACCTACCAGGGTAACGGACCCGAAACCGATCTCTGAGCACTCGCTCACAACCCACCACGCAACAAGGAGCATCTGCATGGACTGGCGCGACAAGGCCGCATGCCTCACGGTCGATCCCGAACTGTTTTTCCCGGTTGGCAACACCGGGCCGGCGGTCGACCAGATCGAGAAGGCGAAGGCCGTTTGCGCCCGCTGCACCGTGACGGAAATCTGTCTGCAGTACGCCCTCGAGTCGGGTCAGGACTCCGGCGTCTGGGGCGGCCTGTCCGAAGACGAGCGACGCGCACTCAAGCGTCGCGCCGCGCGCGCCCGCCGCGCCTCGTAACCCGGCTCAGCCCCTCGGCCTGTCGATCCACCGCAGCGGAATGTCGATCGTGACTTCCGTTCCGCTGCCCATGATCGTGTGCCAGTCGATCGTGCCTCCCAGCTCACCCTGGATCAGCGTGCGAACGATCTGCGTGCCGAGCCCGCGCCCGACCTGACCCTCGGCCAGGCCGACGCCGGTGTCTCGAACGCTCACCTTGAGTCGCGACGACGACCGCTTCGCCTCGATCTCGACCTTGCCTTCGCGACCGGCAAGGCCGTGCTCGACGGCGTTCGTGACGAGCTCGGTGAGCGCGAGCGCGAGGGGCGTGGCGTACGCGCTCGGCAGCTTGCCGAACGTCCCCGTCGAGCGTGTCTGAGCGCGCGTACCCGCGCCCGCGGCCACCTCGGCGACCAGCTTGAGCACGCGGTCGAACACCTCGTCGAAGTCGACGGTCTGCGTCAAACCCTCCGAAAGCGTGTCATGCACGACAGCGATCGCCGACACACGACGCATCGCCTGGACGAGAGCCTCGCGCGCTTCTTCGGAGTGGGTGCGGCGGGACTGGATGCGCAAGAGGGATGCCACGGTCTGCAGGTTGTTCTTCACCCGGTGATGGATCTCGCGGATCGTCGCGTCCTTGGTAATGAGTTCCTGCTCCTGGTGGCGCAGCTCCGTGACATCGCGGCAGAGGACGATGGCGCCCGAGCGCTCACCGTTCTCGCGGAGCGGGATCGCGCGAAGCGACACCGTCACTCCGCGCGCCTCGATGTCGGCCCGCCAGGGCGCACGACCCGTCACGACGAGCGGCAGTGATTCGTCGATCGTCTCCTTCGCGGGAAGGATGCGGGTCGTCACCTCGCTGAGCGACTCACCTTCGAGCTCGTCGTCGAATCCGAGACGCCCCCACGCGGAGAGGGCATTCGGGCTGGCAAAAGTTGTGGTGCCGTCGACATCCAGACGGATGAGTCCGTCGGATGCGCGGGGCGCACCCCGCCGCGGCCCGGTCGGGGCCGACAGGTCGGGGAAGTCTCCGCGCGCGATCATGCCGAACAGATCGTCGGCGCAGTCGTTGAAGGTGATCTGCTGTCGGCTGGGCGTGCGGGCCTCGCCGAGGTTCGTGTGTCGTGTCAGAACCCCCAGGACCACCGCCGGGTGGCCCTCGCGTAGCGGGCCACGAACGATCGGCACCGCCCGCACCCGGGTCGGCGTCTCTTCGAACCAGTCGGGCGAGGCCGAGTCGATGATGCGGACACCGTGCGCCGCATCCTGCACCTGGGTTCGCCACTGCGGACGCACCTGGTCACCGACGATATCGCGGTAGAAAAGCGTGGCCGCTCCTGATGGACGGGTGTGAGCAACGGCAATGAACGAGTCATCGCTGGTCGGCACCCAGAACACGATGTCGGCGAAGGCGAGGTCCGCGAGCAGCTGCCCGTCACCCGCGAGGCGATGCAGCCATTCGATGTCATCGGCGCTCGAACGGCCCTGGGCGGAGACGAGTTCACTGAGGGTCGGCACCGATCCAGCCTATGCCGTGAGCCGCTTATCCCACCCCTTGCCCCGGCCGTGAGAGACGCGGGAGAACACCGATGGCCGTCGCGCCGCATGCCCTTCGTTCCCGCCGCCGATCGTCGCATCGTGCGCCGCACTGTGGCGGTCATCGTGCCTCAGAACCGGCATCAACACGTCGCCCGTGAACCGGCGCATCGCGCCCACCAGAGCAGATCGGGGCGCGACGGCCACGATGGGCTGAGCCTGCAGCACGGCGGCGTCCGCCGCGCGCTGATCCTCCGGCAAGAACGCCACGTCGCGGATGCCCGCGAACCGATCGAGCGTCCGCCGGATCTGGCCACGGGCGTCGAGACCGAGACCGCCCGGCCGCAGCCGATTTGCGAGGACGAGCACCGGTGTTGATCCCGCGATCGCGCGTAGCTCGGCGTATCCCCGCACGAAGCGGGCGACACCGACGGGGTCGGCCGTGCAGACCGCCACGATGACGTCCCCGGAGCGCAGCGCAGCGATCGTCGCGGCATTGCGGCGCGGACCCTCGAGATCGTGCATGAGCTCTTCGTCCTGTTCGACTGGCGCCGCCACATCGACGACCGTGTATGGCGCCCAGCGCCGTGCGGCCTCCAGCGCGATCGTGACGCGATCTGCCGCGAGTTCCGGCCATCGGCCCCGGCGGTTGATTCCGCACAGCACATCGACGCCGGCGCCCGCCACCCGAACCGGTGCGCTGATGCGGGCGAGCTCCCGCTCATCGAGCGTGCCGAGGCCCGCCTGGCGACAGGCCGAGGGAAAGCCTGGGCCCTCGTCGGCGAGGCCCAGTGCCAGCGCGAGCGACGGAGCGTGCGAGTCTGCGTCGATGAGTGCTGTCCCCGCTCCCCCGCGGGCCAGCTCGAACGCGAGCATACTGGCGACGGTCGAGCGGCCCGGCGCCCCCTCGGGGCCCCAGACCACAACGACACGTCCCGCCGCGGCACTCGGGATGAGGTCATCCTCTCGAACCACGCCCCGAACGGCGGCCGCGATCTCTTCCGCCCGTGGCGCCACGAGGGAGGCGGCTAAGCCGAACGCCGCGGCGACCCGCTCGCCGTCGGCGTCGCCCGCGAGCGTCACGATTCGGATCCCTCGCCGATCGCATACCGACACCAGATGGGAGCCGAGAGTGCGGCGGTCAGCCGCCAGAACGAGTACGTCGACTCCCTCGAGTACCTCGAGAGCGCTCACGAGATGTGGGTCCTCGAGCACGACCGGATCGATCACCGTTTCGATGCGAACACCCGTTCGCTCGAGTTCCACCGCGAGTCGCTCACCACGGTGACCCGCGACGGCCAGCACCACCCGCGGACTCATGCGCCGCCCGCCGCCGGGACGATCGACAGCGCGGCCGAAGCCGCGACAGCCTGCAGCACAGCCGCGACATCCGATCGCGGTACAACGAGTTCGAGCGACGAGCCGCGGGCCCCCAGCAGGCTGTCGGCCTCTTCGACCGCGGCGACCGTCGCGTCGGCGACGAGGATGGCGGGGGTGCCGAACACGCCCTGTTCCAGAACCGGCGACGCCCACAGTTCAACGACGCTCCCGGCGACAACGTCCGACGGCACTGCCGTCGTCGTTTGGACGACGACCGTCGTCACCCGCGCGCGCACCCCGTCTTCGAGCGCGCTGACGGGCACGAGCTCACCTTCGGTGACGGTACGTGTTGCGAGGGAACCGGGGACCAGGGCATCCGGGCTGAGGTAAACACCCTCGGCAGCCCCGAGCGACGCCTCGACGACCCGCAGATCGGCGGCCGTCACTTCGTCCCCGGGCACGATCGTGCGCGCCGCCGCGAATACGGGAACCGTCTGCCGGGCGACCGTGACCGTGGCCCACACACCGGTGACCGAGGCGACGATGAGCCCCAGGCCGACGAAGAATCGCACGTCGTTCCAGAATGCGCGCGGGCGCCGCGGTGGGCCGTCGAGAACGGTCATATCGATCCCCCATGGTCTTGCGGCGTGTGGCGGCGAGTCGCCGCGGCCTGTGGCTGTGCGTCGATGTCTGGACGCCGATCGGCGCTCCGCACCATCGTCGCCGATCCCGCTGCAACGCCCCCGTGGTTATCCACAGGATGCCGCGCCCGACGCCGCGTCGGGGGGGCCATAATGGGGTCATGTCCGAGAGCTCCCCCAGCCCTCGCTACCTGGCTCCGTCGCAGGTGGCTGAGCTGTTGAGCATCTCGGTCGACGAGGTCATGGATCTCGTGCACGAGGGTCGCCTACGCGGAGCCCGACTGGGCTCCCCCGCCAAGTGGCGTATCGAAGAGCAGAGCCTGCGCGGCTACATCGACGATCAGGTCGAAGAGGCCCGCCAGATGCATCTGTGGCAGCAGTCGCAGGCGGCAAGCTTCCCCGAAGTATGGGGTTCGGGGAACGCGACCCGGCCCGAGTAGACCGTTCCCCGGCTGCTCACAAAAGCGCCGGCGACTCGCCCCGCTCGAGCGAGAGCCACGCGATGGCGTCGAACGGTACGAGCCGGAACGCGTGCACCTCTCCTGTTCGACGTGCGGCCCCCGCGTCGTGCACGGCGAGATCGAGATGATCAAGACCCACGCGGTCGATCGTCCCGAACTCCGCTCCGCCCCACAGTCCGTGCGCCCGCACCGGCACACGGCGTCGCGCGAGGTCGCGCAAGACGAACCCCAACGTCAGCCTGTCCGCAAGCCCGGCATTCACCCGCTGCGCGTCCGGACGGGCGGCGCGCATGAGCGCGACCTCCGACGTCGTGAGCGATGCGACGGCGGCCGTGCGCACCAGCGCGAGCCCACCGGTGGGCGTTTCGAGGCGGAGTGCCGCGAAGTCCGTACCGACCGCCTCGACCGAGCCGCGCAGAACGGAGCTGTCGGCGAGCGCAACGGAGACCGTCTCGCTGACGGCGGCACCGGCGAATGCGACCAAACGGTCATGCAGACGGACACGCGAAAGGCGCAGACGTTCGCTCTCGCTGTCGAGTGCGGCGCGCTCGCTTTCCCACTCCGCGGCGAGCTGCCCCTCGAGGTCTTCGAATAGCCGCTCCCAGCGCACAACAGGACCCTAGGTGAAAAGTTTCGGATTGATCACGAGTTATCCACAGAGGGCAAATCCCCAGCTTGGGCTGGGCTTTGCTGTGGTCTACTGCAATCTCAGCCCGGTCAGCGAGAGATGGGGGTCTCCATGAGCACACCAGCCGGCAATGCCCAACAAGGCATGGCCCGACAAGGCGTGGCCCGACAAGGCGTGGCTTCACGTCGTGTGCGGTCGGTGGATGCGGACGAATTCTTCTCACCGCAGCGCACACCCTCCTCCGCTCTGCCCGATCCCGAACCGCTGATCACCAACCTCGCTCGCGGCGTCATGGAAGTTTTCGCCGGCGTGCGAGAAGTCGACCAGCTCGCGCGGTGGTTCGCCGAGGATGCCTACCGTCGACTCCTCACCCGCAGCAATCTGGCGGCCCGTGCGCGCAACGCGCGCGGTGTGCGGGCGATTCGGCCGGTCTTCGACATCCTGAGCGTTCGACACATGTCCCCCGCCGATGGCGTCGTCGAGTCCGTCGTCATCCTCGCGGGACCTCACCGCACGCGGGCCATAGCGCTGCGACTCGAGGGAACCGACGGGCGCTGGCGCGCGACATCCCTGGCACTGCTGTAGCCGACGGCGCGCAAAAGCCCAGGTCAGCCTGGACCATGAGCGCACGCGGTACTGCCATGATGACACCGTGACCGTTACCCCGAACGTTTCCCCCACACCCGAGAAGATCTCTCCCGCGAATCGCATCGTCCTCGCGCTGCTGCTCGCCAGCGCTTTTGTCGTCATGCTCAACGAGACGATCGTCGGCGTCGCCCTGCCCACGATCATGAAGGACCTCGGGGTTGACCCCGTGACCGGCCAGTTCCTGGTCACGGCGTACATGCTCACGATGGCGGTCGTGATCCCGCTGACCGGGTTCCTCATGAAGCGCTTCACCACACGACAGGTGTTTCTGGGTGCCATCTCGCTGTTCGTCGCGGGTACCGCCGTCGGTGCGATAGCTACTCTGCTGCCGGAGAGCATCCAGTTCGGCGTACTGCTGATTGCACGCATCCTTCAAGCAGCGGGTACGGGCGTCATGACGCCCCTCCTCATGACAACGATCATGACGGTCGTTCCTGCATCGCGGCGCGGAGTGATGATGGGCCTGATCGGCGTCGTCATCTCGGTCGCCCCGGTCCTGGGTCCGCTGGTCGGTGGCGTGATCGTCACCTTCCTGCCCTGGTCGGCCCTGTTCCTCACCATCCTTCCGCTCGGGATCGTCTCGCTCGTGCTGGGTATGCGGTACATGGTCAACATCACCCCGACCGCGAAAGTACCGGTCGACATCGTCTCGGTGGTCCTGTCGATCTTCGCTTTCGGAGGAATCATCTACGGCCTCGCGAGCTTCGGCGACCGGGTGAGCGATGCCGGCGGACTCCCGCCGTGGGTTCCGCTAACGATCGGTCTCGTCGCTCTCGTCGTATTTGTTCTTCGGCAACTGCGCCTTCAGCGCACCGACTCCGCCCTGATCGATCTGCGCATCTTCACGTCGAGCACCTTCACCTGGGCACTCGTCACGATGGTCGTGATGAACGCGATTCTCTTCGGATCCCTCACCCTGCTCCCCTTCTACATCCAGGAAGGGCTCGGCGCAGACCCGTTGCAGTCCGGATTGATCGTCATGCCCGGCGGTCTGCTCATGGGCATCGCGGGCCCATTCGTCGGCGGCCTGTACGACAAGATCGGTCCCCGCCCCCTGATCATCCCGGGTGCGTTCATCACGACGTTCGCGCTGACGCTCATGGCGATACTCTTCACGCCGAATGCGTCTCTGGGGACCGTGGCCGTTCTGTACCTCGTGCTGTGTTCGGGTTTGGCGCTGTTGTTCTCCCCGTTGTTCACGGTCGCGATGGCCGGTGTGCGTCCGAAGTACTACACCTACGCGAGCGCCGGGATCGGCACGGCGCAGCAGATCGCCGGCGCGCTCGGCACATCGGTGTTCATGGTGATCTATGCCATGGGACGCGGCACGACCGCTACTCCCGAGTCTGTTGCGGATGGCACACACGGCGCGCTCGTGGTCGCGGCGGTCGCCTCGGTGGCGATCGTCGTGTTCGTCTTCTTCGTCAAGAAGCCTGCGCTCCAAGAAGAGCCGGCAGAGTTGGAGCCTGCTCGGGTGTGAGCGTGCGACATCCGACTCGCTAGTCCTCCGGCGCGTCGATCAGGTCGAGGAGTTTCTTCAGCTCGTTCTCGATCTCGGTGTGGTCGTACTGACCGGCGCGGGATTCGCCCGAGATGACGCCCGAGCGATGCACACGGCGGAGGTCTCCGTAGGGGAAGCTGTACGCCTGCTTGGTTTCGGGGTTCGCGCTCTTGTCGATGCCGAGGTGCCAGTGGGAGAACGCGGTCCACCCCGCACTCTCGATGAACGCGTTCTCGTCTTCGGCGTTCGGCGCCGCCTCCGACCAGTCGTCACGTTGGTCCCGCACGACCTTGCCCTCGCGCACGAGCGAACGGGCCTGCCGAAGCGCCGGTTGGTTCAATTCGATAGCCATGCCCGGCACGCTAGGACGGGCTTCGTCCAGCGCACAGGGCCTTGACGAATCCGTTCTGCGTGCTAGTTACTGCCGGTACGAGGATAGGAAGTTACCGAGACGCTCGATCGCATCCGCGAGGACCCGAGATTCGGGCAGGGTGACGACCCGCAGGTGGTCGGGCGTCGGCCAGTTGAAGCCCGTGCCCTGCACGAGCAGAACACGCTCGGCCACCAGGAAGTCGTAGACGAACTTCGCATCGTCACGGATCTCGTGGACCTCGGGGTCGAGTCGCGGAAAGGCATACAGCGCACCCCGGGGGCGCACACACGACACGCCGGGGATGGACTCGAGCCCCTCCCACGCGACATCCCGCTGTTCGTGCAGCCTGCCCGACGGAGCGATGAGCGCGTCGATCGACTGCACGCCCGACAACGCCGCCTGCACCGCATGCTGCGCGGGCACGTTCGGGCACAGACGGGTCGAGGCGAGCAGGTTGATCCCCTCGAGGAAGCCGGCGGCGTGCGCCTTCGGCCCGGTGATGACCATCCAACCCGAGCGGTAGCCCGCGACCCGGTACGTCTTGGACAGACCGTTGAAGGTCAGGCAGAGCAGGTCGGGCGCGATCGATGCCATCGGGATGTGCTTCGCGTCATCAAAAAGGATGCGGTCGTAGATCTCATCCGCCAACAGCAGCAGCGAATGCTCGCGGGCGATCTCGGCGATGCCCTCCAGAATCTCGCGGGTGTACACAGCGCCCGTGGGGTTGTTCGGGTTGATCACGACGATCGCCTTCGTCTGCGGCGTGATCTTCGAGCGGATGTCTTCGAGGTCCGGCTGCCATTCGGCGTTCTCATCGCAGAGATAGTGAACGGGCGTGCCCCCCGACAGGCTCGTCATCGCCGTCCAGAGCGGGTAGTCGGGCGCCGGGATCAGCACTTCGTCACCCTCGTCGAGGAGCGCCTGCATCGTCATGGTGATGAGTTCGGAGACCCCGTTGCCGAGGAATACGTCATCGGGGTCGATACGGGGAAAGCCGGGCTCTTCTTCATAGCGGTACACGACCGCCTGGCGAGCCGACAGGATGCCTCGGCTCTCGCTGTACCCGTGCGCGGTCGGCATGGCCGCGATCATGTCGCGGACGATCTGGTACGGAGCTTCGAAACCGAACGTCGCAGGATTCCCCGTGTTGAGCTTGAGGACCGTCTGTCCCTCGGCCTCGAGCCGGGCGGCCTCGACGAGGGCGTTGCCGCGGATCTCGTAGAGGACGTTCTTCAGCTTCGAGGACTGATCAAGGGGGCGGAGGGTGCTCATCGGCTCAGGATATCCCCGTGCCGAGCGTGCCACCGGACACCCCGTGGCCTGGTCGCTCGGCGCGAGAATGCCCGTTCCCGACGCGAGGGTGCCCGTTCTCGACGACAACGTGCACCCTCACGAGCGAAGCGGGCACCCTCGGGCGCGAAACGGGCCCCCTCGCGGGTGGGGCTACTTGCGCTTCGAGGCCGCGCGGCGGTCGGCGCGGTTGACCGGAGCCTGCGTGGGTGCCGCGGCCGGGGCATCCGTCCGCTGTCCGAACGCCCCACGCGCGGCGGGTGCCGCCTCCGGTTCCGGACGCGCACCCTGCGCGACCCGCTGCGCCGTCTCGCGCTGCAGCTTCGCCGTCGCGGCCTGCTGAACCTGGCCGCGCTCGTTGCGAACCTCGACCTCGCCGGCGTCGTTCGGTGCGGAGTACTCGAGCTTCTGCTCGGGCGGTGCGTCCAGACCCTTGGCCGCGACCTCGGGGTGAGCCTCGGCGCCCTCGCCCGTGCTGCGGACCTCGACCTCGAGGTTGTACAGGTACCCGACGGTCTCTTCCTTGATCTGTCCCATCATCGCCTGGAACATCTGGAAGCCCTCGCGCTGGTACTCGATCAGCGGATCGCGCTGGGCCATCGCGCGCAGGCCGATGCCGTCCTTGAGGTAGTCCATCTCGTAGAGGTGGTCGCGCCAGCGGCGGTCGAGCACCTGCAGCACGACGCGTCGCTCGAGCTCTCGCATCGCCTCGGAACCGAGCTTCTCTTCGCGGTTCTGGTACGCGATGAGGGCGTCCGAAAGCATCTCGCGCTTGAGGACTTCGGGCGTGATCCGTCCCTTCGTGCCGGCCTCGGCGACGACCTCGTCGATCGTCACGCCGACGGGGTACAGGGTCTTCAGCTCGGTCCACAGGGCGTCGAAGTCCCAGCCCTCGCTGTGCCCGCTGCCCGTGTGCTCGTCGATGACCGCCGCGATCGCGTCCTCGATGAAATGCCGGACGCGACCGGCGATGTCGTCGCCCTCGAGGATGTGCCGGCGGTCGGCGTAGATCGCCTCACGCTGACGGTTCAGGACATCGTCGTACTTGAGGACGTTCTTGCGGGTCTCGGCGTTGCGGGACTCGACCTGCGACTGCGCGCTCTTGATGGCGCGGCTCACCATCGACGACTCGATCGCGACGTCGTCCGGGAAGTTCGCCCGGCTGAGGATGGCCTCGGCGGCACCGGACTGGAAGAGACGCATCAGGTCATCCGTCAGAGACAGGTAGAACCGGCTCTCGCCCGGGTCTCCCTGACGGCCGGAGCGTCCGCGCAGCTGGTTGTCGATGCGTCGGGATTCATGGCGCTCCGTGCCGAGGACGTAAAGCCCTCCGACGTTCACGACCTTCTCGGCCTCGTCGTTGACGCGGGCGCGGACGGCGTCGTACACGCCCTCCCACTCGGCCTCGTACTCGTCGGGGGTTTCGACCGGGTCGAGCCCCTTGGCCTTCATCTCCTGCACAGCCAGGAATTCGGCGTTTCCCCCGAGCATGATGTCGGTTCCGCGACCGGCCATGTTGGTGGCGACCGTGACGGCTCCGGGGAGCCCCGCGCGGGCGACGATCTCGGCCTCGCGCGCGTGGTTCTTGGCGTTCAGGACCTCGTGCTTGATGCCCTTCTTGGCCAGCAGGCGTGAGAGGTACTCGCTCTTCTCGACGCTGACGGTTCCGACCAACACGGGCTGACCTGTTTCATTGCGTCGCGCGATGTCCTCGACGACCTGCGCGAACTTGGCCTGCTCGTTCTTGTAGACGAGATCGGACTGGTCCTTGCGGACCATCGGCTTGTTCGTCGGGATCGGGACGACGCCGAGCTTGTAGGTCGACATGAACTCGGCCGCCTCGGTCTCGGCCGTACCCGTCATACCGGCGAGCTTGTCGTAGAGACGGAAGTAGTTCTGCAGGGTGACGGTCGCGAGAGTCTGGTTCTCGGCCTTGACCGGCACACCCTCCTTCGCCTCGATCGCCTGGTGGATGCCCTCGTTGTAACGACGACCGGCCAGGATGCGTCCGGTGTGCTCGTCAACGATCATGACCTCGTCGTTGATGACGACGTAGTCGGTGTCGCGCTTGAACAGCGCGAGAGCCTTGATCGAGTTGTTCAGGAACGAGATGAGCGGGGTGTTGGCCGACTCGTACAGGTTGTCGATGCCGAGATAGTCCTCGACCTTCTCGATACCGGGCTCGAGCACACCGATGGTGCGCTTCTTCTCGTCGACCTCGTAGTCGACGTCGACCTCGAGGGTGCGTGCGATCTTGGCGAACTCGGTGAACCAGCGGTTGGCCTCACCCGAAGACGGGCCCGAGATGATGAGCGGCGTGCGGGCCTCGTCGATGAGGATCGAGTCGACCTCGTCGACGACCGCGAAGAAGTGACCACGCTGCACGAGGTCCTCCTGACGCCATGCCATGTTGTCTCGGAGGTAATCGAAGCCGAACTCGTTGTTCGTGCCGTAGGTGATGTCGCACAGGTACTGCTCACGCCGCTGTGCCGGGGTCTGACCCGACACGATCACTCCGGTGGTCATCCCGAGCGCGCGGAAGACACGGCCCATGAGCTCGGACTGGTAGGTCGCGAGGAAGTCGTTGACCGTGACGACGTGGACGCCCTCACCCGCGATCGCATTCAGGTAGGCGGGCAGCGTTGCGACGAGCGTCTTTCCCTCACCGGTGCGCATCTCGGCGATGTTCCCCAGGTGAAGTGCGGCGCCGCCCATCAGCTGAACGTCGTACGGACGCTGGCCGAGCGTGCGCTTGGCCGCTTCGCGGACGGCGGCGAACGCCTCCGGGAGCAGTTGATCGAGCGTTTCGCCCGCCGCGTAACGCGCGCGGAGCTCGGTGGTCTCGCCGCGGAGCTCATCGTCGCTCAGCTGCGAGTAGTCCTCCTCAAGGGCGTTTACGGCCTTGACGACCTGCTGCAGCCGCTTGAGGATGCGACCCTCGCCGGCGCGAAGCAGTTTCTCGAGAGGGTTTGCCACGGCAGGATCTCCATCCGATCGGATGCCGCGCGGTCGGATGCCACGCGACAGGCATACGGTTTCATGTTACCGGTCCGTGACCTGGAATCCCCTGGGTGGTCGCTCACGAAGATCCCGTCGCTGTCAAGGGGCGCATCCCGCAACACGCCGGACACAAATGCTGACTTACACTGCGGAGAGGGGCTCGCATCGCCGGATCCGGCGATCGCCCCCGACGACGATAAGGCAGCGATCGACCGCGGCGAGGACGCCCGCGGGTCGCACGACAGAGAAACAGGTGATCGATGACGCGACGTGTCGTTTCAGAACGCGGGACCCCTCCCATGCGACGTGGCACATCGGGGCGGAGCGCGCTCGCCGGCCAGGCCCATACGAGGGAGTCCACTCTGGCACACGGCGCCGCTTCCGATGCACCCACCGCGGGCTGGGCCCCTGTCTTGGAACGAGACGATGTGGTGCTCGTCGGCGGTGTTCCCCACCTGGTGGCGGAGGTCACGCCGCAACAGGCCGAAACCGACGATCTGCTGCGGCTTGCCGCCCTCCTCGAGGCCGCCGACATCGAACCGATTCTGCTGCGCCGCGCCAGCGGGCGGCCGGCTCTCGCCGTCGACGCCGGGGCGCGCAAGCGAGCGATCGCAGCACTCCGGGCGGATGCCGCATCCGAGCCGTGGGTCGTCGGCCGCGCCGGTCGTGCTCGCGTCTTCGGCGCGGGATCGAACAACCCGTTCGGGCGCGACGAGAGCGCCACCGTCTACCGCCCGCGGGTCAGCCCGAGCGGCACCTTGCGCCTCGGCGCCAGTCACGGCATCCGTTTGGAATTCTGGCGTTGGGACGGAGACGTCGTCACCGCCCCCCACGCGAACGCCCTTACGCGCCGCGTGATTGCCACGGACGACCTGAACTTCACAACGATCGACCTGCACGGAAAGCAGTGGCGAACGCTGGACGGCATGTTCTCCCCCGGCCCCTCCGAGTTCACCCACGACGTCGACATCGTCTTCTCCTGGGTCGACGGCTCCTCGAGCGACTTCCAGCGCGAGCGCGCCCGGCGGATGAGTCGCTATGTCGTCGGCGATGGCGACGAGCATTCGGCTCGCTTCCGTCATCTCGACGAGATCCGCTACGCCCTGCGTTCCGTGAACCAGTACGCACCGTGGATCCGGCGCATCTTCATCGCGACCGATAGCCCGGCCCCCTGGTGGCTCACCGAGCACCCGAAGGTCACGATCGTGCGGAGCGAGGAGTTCTTCGCCGACCAGGCTTCGCTCCCCACGCACAACTCGCACGCGGTCGAGGCGCAGCTGCACCGTATCGAGGGTCTCGCCGAGCACTTCCTGTACGCCAACGACGACATGTTCTTCGGGCGCCCCGTGCGCCCCGAGCTGTTCTTCACGGCGGCGGGGATCTCACGCTTCGTCGAGTCGAATGTGCGCATCGGGATCGGCGCGACCGATCATCAGCGCAGTGGCCACGACAACGCCGCCCGCATCAACCGCGCCCTGCTCGAAGAGCGTTTCGGTCGCGTCATCGCGCGAGACCTCGAGCACTGCGCCGCGCCGCTGCGCCGCAGTGTCATGTACGAACTCGAAGAGGCCTTTCCCGAGGACTTCGCTCGGACGGCGGCCGCGACGTTCCGATCGGCGACCGACATCTCGGTCACGAATTCGCTTTACCACTACTACGCGCTCATGACGGGGCGTGCCGTCACGACGCGCGAGCCGCGAACTCGCTACATCCAGACGACGCTGCAGCCCGGCATCCGTCAGATGGAGCGGCTGCTCGCGCGGCGCGATGTCGACATGTTCTGCCTGAACGATGGCAGCCGTCCCGAGGTGCCCGAGGCGCTCAGGGAGCGTGTCTTGCGGGACACGCTCGAGGGTTACTTCCCGATCCGGGCGCCGTGGGAAGTCACCGCATCGGGAGAGCCTGTCAGCGGACGATCGGAAGAGGCGTCGTCGGCGGTTGGTTCGTAACGACCCGACCCGAGTCGTGGAGTCGCTCGGCGCGGAGGGCGCGCGTCGCGGAGTCTGGGATGACGATGCCTGCCGCGGCGATCCGTCGAGCGCTCTCAGCGGGATCGACGTAGCCGAGGGCGACGGTGTCACCGACGGAGACGACCGAGTGCACGACGGTTTCGTCGAAAACATGCACCAGGTTGTAGGCCTGCGCGGCATCCTGCGGGCGCGTCCCCCCGACCATCACGCCGAGATCCTGCGTGTAGCAGGTGGCGGATGCGACGGAAACGGGGATACCCGCGAACGTCGCGGCCGTCGAGTAGTGCAGGTGCCCGGCCAGGATCGTGCGAACATCGCTGCCTCGCAAGACGGAAGCGAGTCGTGACTGGTCGCGCAGCTCGACCGTGACAGCCAGGTCGAGAACGCTCGGCACGGGCGGGTGGTGCATCGCCAGGATCGTGCCGTGCGCAGCCGGGATCGCGAGTTCGACCTCGAGCCACTCGAGCTGAGCGTCCGTGATCTCGCCGTGGTGGTGCCCGGGGACCGAGGTGTCCAGCGCGATGACCCGCAGGCCATCGATGTCGTAGACGGCGTCGAGCGGAGCCGAGGCATCCGCTGTGTCGTCGGGGAGCAGACCCGCGCGAAACGAGGCACGGTCGTCGTGGTTGCCCATGACCCAAATCACCGGGGCGCCGAGGCGTTCGGCCCACGGGTCGACAAGGGCGCGGAGTGTCGCGTACGCCTCGGGCTCGCCGTGGTCGGCGAGGTCGCCCGTGAAGATGATCGCGTCCGGCGTCGTTCCGGACTCGGCGATCTGCGCGAGCGCGCGGCCCAGGCGGGCGGAGGCATCGATCGAACCGTAGAGGGGGTCATCCCCCGCCCTCAGGTGCGTGTCGCTGAGGTGCAGCAGTTGATGACTCGGACGGGCGTACTCGGCGATGCGCACGCCGTTTGCGGTGATCACCCACGAAATGTTACTGGCATGTTTCGAATACCTGGGTGCGAAACGGTGAACGATGTCTGTTCGTGACGTGGATTCCGGATGAATCGGATGCCTCAAGGGCGGTTCAGGAGCGGCGGACGATCCCCCCGCGTGCGAAGCTCGCCGTCACGCCGGGGCTGAACAGAACCGAATCCGGCGGACGATCGCTGACTCCGGGCAGGCCCGCCGCCGCACACAGTTCGTCGTACAGCCCGGTGACGCGCGCGGGATGCAGAATCCAGGGCTCGTGCGTGTTCGGCAGCCACCGGGTTCGACCGAACCGGCTTTGGTAGAGCCCCCATCGAGCCGTCAGAAACCGCGAGAGCTCATCATCGACGGTGGTGTCGCTGTCCACGTCGACCGCGAGCCTGAACCTCGCGCCCGAGGCGGAGGGGACAGCGACACGGCGCGACGCGTACTCCCAGCCGTCTGCATGTGGGCGCTGAGCCGTGCGCGCCCACACGTACGGCAGAGAGAACAGCGCCCGTGCCGCCAGCACCGCGGGCAGGCTCGACGCTTCGAGCGAGCGGAAGACCACCCCGCGACGGCCGTCGCGGTCGACGCCATAAAGACGAACGTTGACCTCGGTGAACGACCCCAGGCGATGCAGAGGCGGAAAGGGGCCGATACGCGCGTCGCCGAGCTCGAACGCGATCAACCCGACCCAGGACGAACCACCCTCGACATCCGGAGCGATCCCGGGCGGCAGGAGCGGCGCGACAACCGCGGGATCGACCCGCCAGTGGACGAAGGCGACGTTCCGCCACTCCTGAGCGGCGACGATGCGGCCTGTCAGCGCGGGGGCGACGCGAGAGTGGTCCATGTCGGCCTTCCGAATAACCCTGCTCGATATTCATATACTCGGTTATGTATACCGAGAATGCCGTTCGTCTGGAGATGTCATGTCCGTCCGACAGAGCTTGCTGGCGATCCTGGACCAGGGCCCATGCTACGGCTACCAACTCCGGTCCGAATTCGATCGGAGGACGGGCTCGAGCTGGCCGGTCAACGTCGGCCAGATCTACACAACACTGGATCGACTCGAGCGTGATGGCTTGGTTGCACAAGGAGATACCGACGAGCACGGTCACGTCTATTACGAGATCACGGACACCGGTCGGGCGGAAGTACGAGAGTGGCTCCGCTCCCCCGTCACGCGCGTGAGAGGAACCCGCGACGAACTGCCACTGAAGCTCGCTCTTGCCGCGACACTTCCGGGCGTCGACGTGGCCGCCATCGTCGAGGCGCAACGACGGTCATCACTCGCGGGACTGGAAATGCTGCGGGAGGCGCGGCGCGCGGACGATGTTGTGTCCGTCCGCGGCGAGGAACTCGCGCGGCAACTCGTCCTCGATGCCCAGGTGTTTCAGGCGGAGGCGGAGGTGCTCTGGCTCGACCATGTCGGGAGCCGACTCGCACAGCACCCCCCGATGGAGGCGGCGCTGCCGCTGGTCGCCGACCGTCCGCGACGAGGGCGCCCGCCACGAACGGCTCCGCCCGCGGCAGCGTCGAGCGTTCTCGCAGGGCGCACTCCGATCGTCTGAACCACGGAGGGGCACAGGCGAACCCGGCTTAGGATCGGAACATGGCCGGATTCTGGGGCAAACGCAAGCGTGAAGAGCAGTCCGCACTGGATGCGCAGGACGCCGAACTGGCGCGCCGCGCGGGTCGGGCGCTGGTCGAGGCCGACGAGCGCATCCGGGTCACCGCCGATGAACTCGATTTCGCCAACGCTGAGCTCGGCGAAGGTGCGACCAAGGATCTGCGTGAGGCGCTCGACGCCGTCCGTCACCACCTTGCCGAGGCCTTCCACCTCAACCAGCTGAACCACGACGAGATCCCGGACACCCCGCAGGAACTGCGCGAGCGGAACGCGCGCATAGCGCAGCTCTGCGAGTGGGCCGAGAACCTGCTCGACGAGAAGACGCAGACCCTCGCCGAGAAGATCGCCAAGGTTCGCCGAGCGCCACAGATCCTCGCTCAGGTCCGCTCCGACGCCGAGCGCCTGCGGGAGCGCCTGCCCCAGGCTCGCACGACCGTCGCGCGGCTGTCCGAACGCTACGCCCCCTCGGCGTTGCAGCAGATCGACCGGGCGCCGGACGAGGCCGAACAACTGCTGTCGTTCGCGCTGCACAGCGCGGACATCTCGGAGCGGCGACGCGAAGCATCCCGCCGCGAAGAGGCCATGCTCGCGCTCGAGACCGCAACCGAGGCCGTCCGTCGTGCCGGGACGCTCCTCGATGGCATCGACGACTTCGAGATCGAGGCGCTGCGCGCCGAATCGACGCTCGCGGATGTCATCGCCGACTCGCGCGGCGACGTGATCGCGGCACGGGATGCTCCGGCCACACCCCAGGTGACGGCCGCGCTCACCGCCCTGCAGTCCGCACTCTCGGCGCTTCCCCCGGCCAGCGAGAAGGCCGACCCGTTCGCTCAGCTCTCGCATCTGCGCGAGGCGAACACGGCGCTGGACGTCGCGGTCGACAAGGCACGCGAGCGCGCTGCGAAGCCGCTGCCGACTCCCGCCCAGATCCGGCACGCCACCGATGACGCCGACCGTCAGATCGCCGTCGCTCGCAATGTGATCGCCGGCCACCGCGGGTGGATCGGTGCCGACGCTCGGACGCGTCTCGCCGAAGCCGAACGCACGCGCGCCGACATGGCCGCGCTTCCCGGCGACGAGGATTCGCGCGAAGAGGCCTTCCAGCTCGCGCGACGCGCGGCCCACCTCGCGAGCGAGGCACTCCAGCTCGCTCAGCGCGACATCGACTCGTCACGCCCCCCGCAGGACGACGGCTGGGGTGGCGGCGGACGACGCGGCGGCCAGGGCGGCGACGGCATGGGCGGCCTGTTCGGCGGTCTCGTCATCGGCAGCCTGCTCGGCGGCATGTTCGACTGATCCGCTCACCGCCCACGAAACGACGCAACATGCCGTGCGGCACTCGGGCTGCACGGCATGTTGCGTCGTTTCGATGAAGCGGAAGCCTCTGGATGCTACGAGGCGAGCGCCTCCGCCGGCGGCGCCGACTGCGTGCCGAGCGAGATCACGCCGTAGTCCCAGCCCTTGCGCCGATACACGACGCTGGGCTTGTCGGTGCGGGCATCGATGAACAGGAAGAAGTCGTGCCCGACGAGCTCCATCCGATCGACGGCCTCTTCCACCGCCATCCATTCGGCGTCGAAGCTCTTCACCCGAATGACGACGGGTGTGTAGTCGGGCTCATCCTCGTTTCCCGTGATGAGGGGGATCTCACCCGTCGCGACGGCGTGGATCATGTCGGCGGATGCCGGCTGCACGTCGATGCCCGTGATCTCACCGCTGCCCTTCTCGAAGTGAGCGCCGTGCGGGTGCTTCCGCGCGTCCACGCGCTTGCCCTTGGCCCGACGCAGCTGCTCGCACATCTTGTCGACTGCGAGGTCGAGGGCGGCGAACTTGTCGGCGTCCGTGGCTTCGGCCCGGACGATTGGGCCCTTACCGATCAATGTCAGCTCGACCGTGTCGTCTTCCATGCGCCCGCCCTTGTAGGAACGGTGCGTGACCTTCACCTCGAGCCGCTGTGCTCGAGGGACGAGGTGTTCGATGCGGGTCGCTTTCTCCTCGACCACTGATCGGAATCGATCCGTGACGCTCACTCCAACGCCGACGATGCCTGTTTCCATCTTTGACCTCCTTGCTCGGGACGATCCGCCCGTACAAGAGCGGATCGTGCGCTCGCCTTGGTCCCTCCCACGCTAGCCCTGTGGGCGGGGGGTGTCACCTGCGAGTTTCGGATGCATCACCCGTGCGTCCTCGCAGCGGCGTGTCCTCTCAGGGGCGTGGCCGCGATCGTGGCGGCGCCCACGACGACGGCGCCCGCTGCCCGCAGGGCCCGAGCTGCCTCGATGAGTGTCGCCCCCGTCGTCACGACGTCGTCGACGATCACGACCCGAAGTCCATCCGCCCGCAATCCGCCTGTTTCGTGTGCGAGCATTCCTCCGCGCAGATTCTCGAGACGCTCGATCCGGCCGAGCCCGCGCTGGTCAGCCGCCGTACGCTGCAGCCGGAGCAGACGTTGCGGTTTCACCCCGGCGCGCTGCGTAACAAGGTCGACGACCCGGAATCCGCGGGCACGCAGACTCTTCGTGCTGGACGGGATCGGCACCGCGATAAGCGACGCAGGCGCAGCACCCGTCGAACGGGCGACCTGCCGAAGGGCAGACGCAAGCGCCGGCGCGAGGTGCCGCGCGAGACGCGGTCGGGCATCGCGTTTCACCGCCCGCAGGATGGACGCTGCCGGCCCCGCGAACGGCACACCCGCCCAGACCTCGAGATCGTCACCGGGAATCACGATGCGCGCGGGGACCGGTGCCAGCGCCCGGAGGCACGCAGCACAGATCGAGGCGCCGGGCTCGAGACATCCGGCGCAGCGTTCGGGGAGCACGATCGCCGCGGCATCCGCAACCGCACGACGCCCCAGCCGCCATGCCTCGCGAATAGTCGATTCCATCGGTCCAGCGTGGGTGCCGCAGAGCACGGCCGCGCAGCTTGCGCGGGGATCCACGCTCACGCCGGCACACCGCGCGGCTGGGGAGGATCAGTTCGCGCCGAGTTGCGATGCGAGCACCAACACGTCGTCCGCCGCGCGTTGCCACGTGGTGCCGCGTCGCACATACAGGGCGCCCTCCACGGTGAGCAATCGCGCGGACGAGGCGGTCGGGCCCGCCGCGAGCGACACGGCCGAACCCGTCGGACCGCCGCTCGAGGTGCTCATGCCGCCGACCACCTGCTCTGTGACGATCATGCCGTCGGTGCCCTCGGACAGGATCCCGAGGGTCCGGTCGTCGAGCCAGGCGATATCGGCTCCGACCCCGTCCAGGCGCAGAAGGCGTTCGGGCGTGCCCAGCGCAACCGGCTCGCCATCGGCGTTGCGCTCGATGCCGGCGACCACCACCCAGTCGCGGCCGGAATCGGTCACGACGGCGGCGATCCGGGTGCCGTCTCGCGAAACCTGCATCGCGGCGATCTGCGTCGCACCCGGCCAAGCGTTGGCGACCGAGAGGTTCTCGCCCTCGACCGTCGAAACGCCGAGAGCGGAGGGCTGCGATTCGGGAACGGACCAGATCGCATTGTCGGGATCGATCGCCGGATCGATCAGACCGGCGCGATCGTCGGCTGTCGAGACCTCGTTACCCTCGACCCTTGCGACACCCCCGGCCGCGAGGAGCAGGGCGGCGACTCTGCTTCCGCGTCCCACCGCGATCGATTCCGCATCGAGCTCGGATATTCGCGCGCTCAGGCCGGGGAGGGTCGTCAGGTCGTCTTCACCGAGGTATCCGAAGCTCTCGGCGGTCTGCACGAGCGGACGCGCGTCGACGGCCGTACTGAGTGTCTGCGCGGGTTCGACCGCCAGCTCTGTGCCGTCCACGAGCAGTTCGACGCCCGCCACCCCTGTGCCCTGCAGGCTCGCCTGGAGTTGGCGCAGCAACCGACCGAGCGTGACGGGGTCGGCATCCAGCGCCGCCGCTCCCAGCTCGACCTGGGCGATGCCCTGAACGACGGGCACAGCGGATCTTTCAAGCACCACGCCGTCGGGAACGGCGGAGACGACCGCGCCGCTCAGCCACGGGCTCGGGGTGCCGCCGATGATCGCCTCCGTGATGCGGGTGGTCACGTTCTGCCGCGTCGGGAACCAGCGCACGTCCGGAACGAGAAACTCCCACCCGGGGTCGAAGAACATCACGCCGTACGCGGTGAACACCACGCGGAAGTCCTGCTCGTTCAGCACGATCCCATCGGGCGCAACGCTGATGCGCCACTCACCGTCGTCCTGCTGTTCGAGTTCGTAGTCGAGGGTGGCAGTACCGGCCTCGGTCGCGTGGAACGCCCCCGTCTCGTCCACGTCACCCGTCTGGGCGATGGTCATCTGCACGGTGCCGGTGTCGTTGTCGGTGTCGGTGTCCACCGCGGCGATGCTGCGTGAACCCGGGCGGTCGATCGTGACGCCGGTGTCGGGGCGCCAGGTGACGTCGGGGGCGAGGAAGAGTCGCGCGATCTCCCAGCTGCCCGCCGGGCTCGTGGCGGCCGCGACGAATCCTTCGACGATCTGCTCCGGGGTGGCTCCGGGCTGTGGTCGGTTGGGGAGAAACGAGAAATCGGGGACGTCCGGTGCTTCGCCGAGGGCGAGTCCGGGGTTGACGGACCCGGCCGTCGGCAGACCTGCGCAGCCCGCCAGAACCAGCATCAACGCCGCCAATGCGCCGACGATCCGGGCCCTCATGACACTCCCCCGGACCGCGCCGAATCGCTCGATGCGTCGGCCGTGAGCTCCGCGGACAACACGGCCGCGTCACCCAGTACGCCGATTGGCTGCGTCAGGCCCAGGGCATCGAGCGCGTCCGTCTCGGCGTCGGGCTCGGTGCGCAGGGGCGGTGCTTCGATCGTCCCGCCGGGCTGCCGCGGCAAGGTCAGCACGAAATTCGAGCCCCCACCGGGCTCGCTCCAGACCGCGAGCGTGCCGCCGTGCAGACGGGCGTCTCCGAGGGCGATCGAGAGCCCGAGGCCCGTGCCGCCGATCGAGCGTTTGCGGGACGGGTCCGCCCGCCAGAAGCGATCGAAGACCCGCTCGGCATCCGCCGGCTTCATGCCCATCCCGAAGTCGCGAACGCCGATCGCGACGGCGGTCGAATTGCTGTCCACACTGACCACGATCGGCCGCCCCTCACCGTGCTCGATCGCGTTACCGAGGAGGTTGCGGACGATACGTCGCACCCGACGGGCATCCATGTCGACCGGGGAATATCCACCGGGTGCCACCAGCCGTACGTCGGAGCCGTGCTTCTCTGCCAGCTGTGCCATCTCGGCGATGATGTCTTCGGCCAGATGCGCCAAGCTCGTCGCCTCCCACTCGAGTTGGACCGATCCCGCGTCGTACCGGCTGATCTCGAGCAGATCACCGAGCATCGTCTCGAAACGTTGCACCTGAGCATGCAGCAGTTCGGCCGCGCGGGACGCCGCCGGATCGAAGGTCTCGCGACGATCGTTCAGGATGTCCGCGGCCAGTCGGATCGTCGTCAACGGGGTGCGCAACTCGTGCGAGACATCCGAAACGAACCTCTGCTGCACCAGAGAGAGGTCGGCGAGTTCGAGAATCTGGGCCTGGATACTGTCCGCCATCGCATTGAACGACCGACCGAGCGTTGCCAACTCGTCCTCACCGCGGACGGGCAAACGCACCTGCAACTCGCCCGCCGCCAACCGCTCACTCGTTTCGGCTGCCTCGGCGATCGGCGTGGCGACCGCGCGCAGCACGAACCACGAGATCGCACCGATCAGAACGATGAGCGTGATCCCGACGATCCACAGCGTGCTTTGGACGAAGCCGAGGGTTTGCGAAGCCGCGGAGAGGTCATACGCGAGGTACAGCTCGTACGCGCCGACCTCGGGCACGAGCAGCTGCTGACCGACGACGATTCCCGGAACCGTTTGGCCCGAGTCATCCTCGAGCGTTACCGATTGCCACCACTGCGACGTCGGCTGTGCCTGCACGCGCTCGCGGAGGCCCTCCGACACGATCTCTTCGTCGAAGCCGCCGGCGGTGAAATCCTGTGGCGCGATCGATGACGGAGCCGAATCGACGCGGAAGACCGCGATCCGGTCGCTCGAGGATTGGCGCGCGATGTCGTCGCCCACACCCCTCATCAGGTTCTGCAGGCGCACGCGGTCGCCCTGAACCTCGCCCGCATCGAGCGTCGCCTGCGCCGCGACGGTGGCACGGCGGGAGTCGTCGAGTACCTCGTTGCGGCGCGACTGGAAGAGATCGTTCTGAATCGCCAGAGCCATCCACACGCAGGCGATCAGGATCGCCAGCGCCGTCAGGGCGAGGGTGATCAGAACGGTACGGAAGCGGAGCGAGCGACGCCACAGACGCGAGGTGCCCTCGACCCAGGTCGACGGATGCCGCCACGCGAACGACACGAATGTCCGTGTGGCCTGCGGGACGGTCCCCGTCGCTGCCGTGTTCGTTGCTGTCGTTTTTGTTGCTGCCGCGTTCCTCGCTGCGGTCGCGTTGGACGCGGTCGATGACGGCGTCACAGGAACCTCAGACGACAGCGCCGGCGCGGTAACCCACGCCGCGCACCGTGGTGACGATCTTGGGGTTATCGGCGTCGAGCTCGACCTTGGCACGCAGACGCTGCACGTGGACGTTCACCAGGCGGGTATCGGCCTTGTAGTGATAGCCCCAGACCTGCTCGAGCAGCATCTCTCGCGAGAACACCTGGTGGGGCTTGGCTGCGAGCGCGACGAGCAGTTCGAACTCGAGAGGAGTGAGGGCGATGATCTCGCCCGCACGGCGCACCTCATGGGCGGCGACATCGATCGTGAGGTCGCCGATGCGCAGCGGCGCTCCCGTGCTCTCCGGCGTGGGGCGCAGGCGCGTCCGGATGCGCGCGACGAGTTCTTTGGGGTTGAACGGCTTGACGATGTAGTCGTCGGCGCCCGACTCGAGACCCTTCACGACATCCGCTGTGTCGGTGCGCGCGGTCAGCATGATGATCGGCACACCGGACTCGGCACGCACGAGAGTGCACACCTCGATTCCGTCCATGCCAGGGAGCATCAGATCGAGCAGGACGAGGTCCGGACGCTCGGTTCGGAACGCATCCAGCGCCTCGGAACCGTCGGAGCAGAACACGGGGTCGAATCCCTCTGTGCGCAGGACGATCCCAATCATCTCGGCGAGGGCGGTGTCATCGTCGACGACCAGGATGCGTGAACTCATGGAACGGGGTTTCGTCCTTCTGCGACGGAGTGTCGTGCGCGGCCCGAGCGCGGCCGGTACCCACAGAGTAGTCGACAGCGCCCGGACGTGGACTGCACACCGCCGGCAGGACCCTCGGGAGCGCCCGCGAGAGCGGAGGGAGGGTGTGACACGATGGATGTGCCACCACCGGCGCGGGGTCACATATCCGCGCCGCCGAGCGCCTACGGAGGACTCAGATGAGCGCCCAGCACGCGTGGACGCCCGCGCCCCGGCCCGGGATCATTCCGCTGCATCCGCTCGGGTTCGGCACGATTCTCGGCCGCTCCTTCGCGGCCCTCCGGCACAACCCGGCGGTGCTGTTCGGCTTCGCGCTCGGCGTACAGGCCATCGCCTTCATCATCCTGCTCGTTGGCATCGGCGGCATCGGATGGCTCACCTTCTCGCGCCTGGACACGCTGCGTGAGGGCACGGAAGAATACGACGCGGTGCTCGCCGGTTCGGCCCTCATCACCGGTCTTGCCGCATTCGTCCTCGGCCTGCTCGCGACAGCGCTGCAGGTCATCGTTCAGGCCGTCGTCGTCGGCGAGGTGTCGCATGCCGTCGTCGCCGAGAAACTGCGGCTCGCGACACTCTGGCGTCACGTGCGCCCGAGCTTGGGCCGGCTCCTCGCATACGCAGCGCTCCTGCTCGTCGCGATCGCTGTTCTCGTGGGGATCGTTACCGCGGCGATCATCGCCATCGGCGTCGCCGTGCATCCGGCCGTCGCGATCGCGCTGACCGTGCTCGTGATCCTGGGCGCGATTCCCCTGACGCTCTGGCTGAACACGAAGCTGCTGCTCGTGCCGAGTATCCTGATCCTCGAGCGCACGACGATCCGTGCGTCCGTCGCCCGATCATGGGTGCTCGTGCGGGGGCGCTTCTGGGCCGCCCTCGGCGTGATCGTCATCATCTCTCTGCTGTTCGGCACGATCTCGCAGTTCGTCAGCCTGCCCCTGTCGTTCCTCAGCTCCGGGCTCACGACGATCTTCGCCCCGACGGGCGAGCCCAACACCGGTGCCGTGATCGCGATCGTCGTGACGGTCGTGCTCACCTACGTGATCACCCTCGCCATCCAGGCCGTGGGGCTCGTCGTGCAGTCCACGGCGAGCGTGCTGATCTACATCGACTGTCGGATGCGGCGCGAGGGCCTCGACATCGAGCTGCTGCGCTACGTCGAGCGACGCGATGCCGGGGATGACTCGCCGCCCGACCCGTGGCGTCCGCGCGCGGGTGGACCATCCTCCGCTCCCCCTGCTCCGCCTGGGTGGGGACAGCCGCCGTATCCCGCTCAGCCTCCGTACCCGACACAAGCGCCTTATGCGGGCCAGCAGCCCTATCCGACACAGCCTCCTTATCCCCCGCAACCCCCGTATCCGGCTCAGCCTCCCTACGCCGCACCCCAGCAGCCCCCGCCCGCGCCGCCCGTGGCTCGCGATGCCCGCACCTGGGCACCGCCGACCGCGGGCGACGGGGAATCCGACCCCCAGCCGCCGTCGTGAAGGTGCTGGACGTCCCTGTCATTCCCGACGGTGCCGAGGGACGGGAGTGGGCCGAGCGCGAACTCGCCGATCCGCGCTACGCCGCGGCCGAGCCGACACCGCTCGATCGACTCGCCCAGGCCGTCGGCGAATTCCTCGAATCGCTGTTCGGCGCGGGGGCCCCGGCGGGTCTCGGCCCCGCCGTCCTCGTGGGGCTCGCCCTCCTCGCGATCGCCCTTATCGTCGTCGCCTTCGTGATCTGGGGCCGACCCCGACTCTCGCGGCAGACGACGGTGGCCGCCCCCCTGTTCGGTGAGGACGACACACGTTCGAGCGCGGACCTCCGTCGAGAAGCATCCGCGCGCGCCGCGGCCGGGGATTGGGATGCGGCGATCGTGCTGCGCTTCCGTGCCCTGGCACGCTCGAGCATCGACCGAGGCATCGTGGCAGCGCGGCCGGGCGCGACGGCGCAGTCGTTCGCTCGCTCGGCGGCCCGCGCCTTCCCGGATCTCGGCGGCGCGCTGTCCGACGCGGCATCCGTCTTCGACGACGTGCGCTACCTGCGGCGGCCCGGTTCACCGGATGACTACGAGCGTGTCGCGGCGACCGCTGCCGCCGTCGAGGCGGCCCGACCGCAACGCGACGAGCACACCGTTGACGCTGCGGGACGGCGACGATGATGCCGGATACACGCACCGTAGACCACGTGCCCGTGCCCGGACCGGCCGCGACCGATCAGCGGCTGCCGGACGACGGGCGAGGCATGAGACGCCGCCGCGTTCTCGGCTGGACCGTGATCGCTGCGTTCCTGATCCTCGTCGGTATCGCCGCGGCTCTGCTGTCCGGAATCGGAGCGTGGAACGAGCGAGACCGCCTCGACCCGGAGAGCGTCGGCCCCGGCGGCACCGCCGCGCTCGTGGAGATCCTGCGGGAGCGGGGCGTGGACGTCACCGTGACGCGTGACCGCGACGAGACGATGCGCGCGCTCGCTGAGGCGCCTGCCACCCTGGTCATGGCGGACTCGGCGATCCTGGGGGACGACGCGCTGCAGGCGATCTTCGACGCGGCGACCGACGTCGTCCTGATCGATCCTCGGACGCGCGGCGTGGAGATGCTCTTTCCCGGAGCAACCGCCAGCGGCTTCGCACCCGCCGAGACCGTCGACCCGGAGTGCGAAACGGATGCCGCCGTACGCGCCGGTTCCGTGATGCCCGGACGCCTGGTCGAGCCGGGGACATCCGACGCCGTTGCCTGCTACCCGTCGGGCGACGGATTCGGTCTGCTCACGAGCTCGTCAGGGGAAGGTCTCACCGCAGCGTTCGACGGTCGCGACCTGATCACCAACGAAAACCTCGCCGCGGACGGGAACGCCGCACTCGCCCTCAACCTGATGGGGCGGCTGCCGAACCTCGTCTGGTACGTGCCCTCCCTCACCGACAGTGACATCGCCACCGAACCCACCCTCGGCGAGCTGACCCCGGGATGGGTCACCCCCGCAATCGTCCTCCTGGGCGCGAGTGCGGTTGCCGCCGCACTCTGGCGTGGGCGCCGCTTCGGTCCGCTCGTCCTCGAACGCCTGCCCGTAACGGCGCGGGCGAGCGAAACGATGGAGGGTCGCGGTCGTCTTTACGAATCCGGCCGGGACGCTCTCTACGCCGCGGACTCCCTGAGACTCGGCACGTTGGAGCGCCTCCGGAGGGCTCTCGCGCTGCCACCCGCGGCGAGCGCGACCGATATCGCCGATGCATCCGCCCGCCTCGCGGCTCTCCCCCACCAGGACGCCAGACGCCTGCTGATCGAGGATGAACCGCGCGACGAACGGGAGCTGATCGCGCTGAGCGACGGCTTGCGGGCGCTCGAAGCAGCCGTCGCCCGCGGAATCCGGGGCGAGGGCGATGCACAACCGGAGCAGACGAAAAGATGACCATGGATGAGGGAGAACGGATGAGCGACGATGCCCTGCGGGAGTCGATGAACCGCGTGCGCGAAGAGGTGGGCAAGGCCGTCGTCGGACAGGACGGCGCGGTTACAGGCCTGCTGATCGCGCTACTCGCCCGCGGCCACGTGCTGCTCGAAGGAGTCCCCGGTGTCGCCAAGACGCTGCTCGTTCGTTCGTTCAGCCGGGCGCTCGGGCTGCAAACCACCCGCATCCAGTTCACCCCGGACCTGATGCCGGGCGATGTCTCGGGATCGCTCGTCTACGACGCCCGCGCCGGTGAGTTCGAGTTCCGCGAGGGGCCGGTGTTCACGCATGTGCTGCTCGCCGACGAGATCAACCGCACACCCCCGAAGACACAGTCGGCTCTTCTGGAGGCGATGGAGGAACGTCAGGTGTCGGCGGACGGTGTCACGCGCCCCCTGCCGGACCCATTCCTGGTCGCCGCGACGCAGAACCCCGTCGAGCACGATGGCACTTATACGCTCCCCGAGGCGCAGCTCGACCGTTTCCTGCTGAAGCTCGTGATCGAAGCGCCCGACCGCGACGCCGAGGTGTCCGTCCTGCGTCGCCACGCCGCGGGATTCTCGCCGCGTGACCTCGAGGCCGCGGGGGTCGAGCCCACGGTGACGATCGCCGATGTGCACGCCGCTCAGCGGGCCGCGGCCTCCGTCGCCGCAACAGACGAGATGCTCGCGTACGTGGTCGACCTCGCCCGCGCCACACGGTCGAGCCCGTCGGTAGACCTCGGAGCAAGCCCGCGCGCGTCCACGGCCCTCCTCGCCGCCTCAAAGGCCTGGGCGTGGCTGGGCGGCTACCCCGCGATCACCCCTGACCACGTGCAGACGATGCTCGTACCCGTCTGGCGGCACCGTGTGCGGTTGCGGACCGAGGCCGAGATCGAGGGGGTGACGGCCGACGCGATCCTCCGCCAGGTCGTGCAGCAGACCCCCGTGCCGCTCTAGGGGGCGCCGTGTTCGTCACCGGACGCCTCGCGGTTCTCGTCGGCCTCGGCGTGGTGCCCGTCATCCTGCTCTCGCTCGCCGCGAGCGCTGGTAACGCGGGTGCCGTCGCGTGGGCCGCGGTTGCGGGTTGGCTCCTGCTCTGCACGCTCGTGGCGGTCGCGGATGCTTCGGCGGCCGCCGACCCGCGGGACATCCGCGTCGAGCGCGACACACCGGGTCGTGCCCGACTCGGCGTCGCGGTGCGGGCGTCGATCACGGTCGCGGCCACGGGACGGCGGCGCCTGCGCGGTCTGCTGCGCGACGGGTGGGAGCCGACGGCGGGCGTCCAGCCCTCGCGTCACCGGCTCGATATCCCGGCGGGTGAGAGCCGCACGATGCCGGTGTCGTTTGTTCCGAGGCGACGTGGCGAGCGCCGCACGGCGTTCGTCGCGGTGCGCAGCCTCGGCCCGCTGGGTCTCGCCGGCCGTCAGGCCGTCACCCCCGCACCGGCCTCGCTGCGCGTCCTGCCGCCGTTTCATGCGAGCCGGCACCTGCCCTCTCGGCTCGCGCGCCTGCGTGAGCTCGACGGGAGCACGAGCGTTCAGGTGCGCGGCCAGGGCACCGAGTTCGATTCACTGCGCGAATACGTCCGCGGCGACGACGTCCGCTCCATCGATTGGCGTGCCACAGCGCGGGCGCGTACGACCATGCTCCGCACGTGGCGACCCGAACGCGACCGCCATGTGGTCATCGTGATCGACACGGGAAGAACGTCCGCCGCTCGCGTGGGCGACGGCACGCGGTTGGATGCGGCCATGGAATCCGCCCTGCTGCTCGCCGCCCTCGCCGACAGGGCAGGTGATCACGTTCACCTGCTCATGTTCGACCGGGTCGTCCGCGCGCGGGTGAGCGGCGTCCGCGGTACCCGACTCTTGCCGGCGCTCGTGGATGCCATGGCGGGCGTCGAGCCGCAGCTCATCGATACGGACTGGGATGCAGCGCTCGCGCAGGCCTCTCGGTTCACGTCGCACGCGTCGCTTGTCGTTCTGCTGACCGCACTCGACACAGCCAGCGCGAGCCGGAGCCTCCTTGCGCAGCTCCCGGCCGTGACGGCGCGGGGCCGTGTACTGGTCGGCGCCGTCACCGATGTGATGATCGAGCAGACCGCGGCGAAGCGTGAGCGAAGCGATGATCTGTGGCTCGCCGCGGCGGCCGAACGCACTCTGCTCGACACACGCCGCCTCAGCGATGCGTTGATGCGGCTGGGTGCCGAGGCGATCCTGCGCGGACCGGATGACCTGCCCCCGCAGATCGCGGACCGCTACCTCGCGCTCAAGGCGGCCGGCCGGCTCTAGGCATCCGTCGGCCCGTTGCCCGCGGCGCCGTTTGTTGCGGTGACGTTTGTCGCGGTGACATTTGTTGCGCGGACGTTTGTTGCGCGGCTCTCGCGCCCGGCGAACCCGCGCCGCTACGCTCAGCACGAGAAGAGAGGAGTCCGCCATGACGGAACCCGCAAACACCCCCTCCACCGCGACAAAACTGGCCGCAGAAGCGCTCGGAACCTTCCTGCTCGTGTTCGGATCGATCGGCACGGCCCTGTTCGCCGCCACCTTCGGAATCAGCGATAACGGAACGCCCCTCGGCGTCGGCTTCATCGGCGTCTCGCTCGCCTTCGGGCTGACCCTCATGGCGGGCATCTACGCCTGGGGCCCGATCTCGGGCGGTCACTTCAACCCGGCCGTGACCCTGGGGCTCGCCGCATCCGGTCGATTTGAGTGGAAGAACGCACCCGGCTACATCATCGCGCAGCTCGTCGGCGGAGCCGTCGGCACGACGCTGATCGTGCTGATCGGCCTGTTCGGGCCGGACGGATGGCTCCAGACCGCCCAGGACGGCGGCTTCGCCAGCAACGGCTTCGCCGAAAACTCTCCGGGCGGCTTCGGAATCGGGGCGGCCATCATCGCGGAGGTGCTCTTCACGGCCATTTTCGTGCTGGTCATCCTCGGGGTCACGCACGCGTCACGCGGCACGGGTCCGGCCATGGCGGGCCTCTCGATCGGCCTGACACTCACTTTCATCCACCTCGCGTCGATCCCCATCGACAACACCTCGGTCAACCCGGCCCGCTCGATCGCCACCGCGATCTACGGGGGCGGCGACGCCCTCGCGCAGTTGTGGGTCTTCATCGTGTTCCCGCTCGTGGGTGGCCTGATCGCCGGGTTCGCCCACCGTGCGCTGTTCGAGCCGAAGCCCGCCTTCCCGGCGCAGGCCGAGGCCCGGACGCGGTAATACGCGCCCCGTCGCAAGCACAGAGCGGCCCGCCCCCTCGGGGACGGGCCGCTCTGGCGTCAGGCGCCGATCAGACGGTGCCGATCAGACGAGGTCGAACCGGTCGAGCTCGGTGACCTTGCCCCACGCGGCGACGAAGTCGCGGACGAACTTCTCGTGCGCGTCGTCCGAGGCATAGACCTCGGCCAGGGCGCGCAGCTCGGAGTTCGAGCCGAACAGCAGGTCGACGCGGGTGCCGCGGCCGAAGACCTCGTCCGTTCCGTCGATGCGACCCTCGAACGCGTGAGAGCCCGGGTCGAGCGGCTTCCACGTCTTGCCGAGGTCCAGGAGGTTCGCGAAGAAGTCGTTCGTCAGGACGCCGGGGCGCTCCGTGAACACGCCGTAGGCCGAGTCGTCCCAGTTCGCGCCGAGGACGCGCAGCCCACCGACCAGCACCGTCATCTCGGGCGCCGTCAGCGTGAGCAGGTTGGCGCGGTCGATCAGGTGGTACTCGGCCGGCATCGGCGCGAGCGGTCCCTGATAGTTCCGGAAACCGTCGGCGGAGGGCTCGAGATAGGCGAACGAGAGCTCATCGGTCTGCTCCTGCGAGGCGTCGGTGCGCCCCGGGTGGAACGGAACCTCGGCGTCGACTCCCGCATCCTTGGCTGCCTTCTCGACACCCGCGTTGCCCGCGAGCACGATCAGGTCGGCCAGCGAGACCTTCTTGCCGTCCGTACGGCCATCGTTGAAGGATGCCTGGACACCCTCGAGCACCCCGAGCACACGTGCCAGCTGCTCCGGCTTGTTGACGGCCCAGTCCTTCTGCGGCGCCAGGCGGATCCGCGCACCGTTCACGCCACCGCGCTTGTCGCTGCCCCGGAAGGTGGATGCCGCGGCCCAGGTCGTCGCAACGAGTTCGGCGACCGTGAGGCCCGACGCCAGGATCTGCTGCTTGAGCGCCGCGGCGTCGGCCGCGTCGATCAGCACGTGGTCGACCGCGGGCACCGGGTCCTGCCAGATGAGCTCCTCGGCGGGAACCTCGGGGCCGAGGTAGCGCGCGATCGGACCCATGTCGCGGTGCGTGAGCTTGAACCACGCACGCGCAAAGGCATCACCGAAGGCCTCGGGGTCTTCGAGGAAGCGGCGCGAGATCGGGCCGTAGTCCGGATCCATCCGCAGCGCGAGGTCGCTCGTCAGCATGCGCGGCTCGCGGCGCTTCGTCGCGTCATGCGCCAGCGGAACCATGTCGGCTCCCCCGCCGTTCGTCGGGCGCCACTGGTGGCCACCGCCCGGGCTCTTCATGAGCTCCCAGTCGTAGGCGAACAGGATGTGGAAGAACTCGTTGTCCCAGCGCGTGGGGTGATACGTCCACGTCACCTCGAGGCCCGAGGTGATCGTGTCGTCGCCCGCGCCGGTCCCGAAGTTGTTCTTCCAGCCGAGGCCCTGGTTCTCGAGCCCGGCGGCTTCGGGGTTGGCCTCGACGTTGGTGTCGGGGGCCGCACCGTGCGTCTTGCCGAAGGTGTGTCCACCGGCGATCAGCGCGACGGTCTCTTCGTCGTCCATGCCCATGCGGCCGAAGGTCTCGCGGATGTCGCGGGCCGAGGCGAGCGGATCGGGATTGCCGTTCGGGCCCTCCGGGTTGACGTAGATCAGGCCCATCTGCACAGCGGCGAGCGGCTTCTCGAGCTCGCGGTCACCCTCGTAGCGCTCGTCCGCGAGCCACGTGGTCTCGGGGCCCCAGTACACATCGTCGTCCGGCTCCCAGACGTCGGGGCGACCGCCACCGAATCCGAAGGTCTCGAAACCCATGGTCTCGAGGGCCACGTTGCCGGCGAGGATCATCAGGTCGCCCCACGAAAGGCTCTGGCCGTACTTCTTCTTGACGGGCCACAACAGACGTCGCGCCTTGTCGAGGCTGACGTTGTCGGGCCAGCTGTTCAGGGGCGCGAAACGCTGCTGACCCGTGCCACCGCCACCGCGACCGTCGGTCGCGCGGTAGGTGCCGGCCGAGTGCCACGCCATGCGGATCATGAGGGGGCCATAGTTGCCGAAGTCGGCCGGCCACCAGGGCTGGCTCTTCGTGAGCGTCTCGGCGATGTCGGCCTTGACGGCGGCGAGATCGAGGGTGGCGAACGCGGCTCGGTAGTCGAAGTCGGCGCCGAGGGGATCGCGCGCCGGCTGGTTCTTCGCGAGGATCTTCAGGTTCAGCTGGTTCGGCCACCACACCCGGTTGGCGGAACCGGTCGTCGGGTGGGGCTGCGCGCTCGGCTGGCCGTGGATGACGGGGCAGCTGGCATCGTCCGGGTTCGGGCTGGGACGGGTCTCGCCGTCCTCCCGCTCGTTAACGGGCGTGTCGATGTCGGTGACGGACTGGTCCGTGGCGGTCGGGTCGTTTCCGATACCCGTCGTGGTGTCGTCGTTCTCGCTCATGGTCTTCCTTTCTCGGGGACTACGTGTGGGATCAGGGAGTCGTGGATGCCGCAGGTGCTGCGGTGCCTGCGTTGACGGCGCAGTCGGGGCAGGTGCCCCAGTAGGTCACCTCGGCGGTGTGCACGGCAAAACCATGGGTGTCGGACGGCGTGAGGCAGGGGGCTTCGCCGACGGCGCAGTCGATGTCGGCGACCGCTCCGCACCCCGTGCAGATCACGTGATGGTGGTTGTCATCGACGCGCAGTTCGAACAGTCCCGGCCGCCCGGCGGGCTCGATGCGCCGAACCAATCCCGCGTCCACGAAGTCGCCGAGGGCGTTGTAGACCGACTGCAAGCTCGTCTGCGGTACCGAGAGGGCGACGAGTTGGAAGACGGCGTCAGCGCTCGCATGCGGGCTGACCCGCAATGCCTCCACGACGGCTCTCCGCGGCTCCGTGACCCGCAGGCCGGCACGACGGATGAGCTCGGCGGCTTCCATCCCGTGAGGGAGGAGGGCGGTTGAACTCATGTCCCCAGTCTAGCGACCAGTTTTGATCGAATCAAAACAAGGGGCCGTGAAAATTCGATGAACGGATGCCTCTCACCCGGAGACGAGAATCGGCGTTCCCGTCTCGGATTCCGAGAGGTCGCCGGTCTCGCCAGCCCGCGCCGCCCGCCCCCCGACGAACACCATGTAGACGACGAACGCACCCAGCGCCAGGGCACCGATGCCGATCTTCACAACCCACGGCCACGGCTGCGCCGTCACGAAGCCCTCGATGATTCCCGACACCAGCAGGGCCAACAACAGCCCGATTGCCACGGTCGCCAGCGATCGGCCGGCGGATGCGAGTGCCTCGAGGCGCGTCCTCGGACCGGGTGCGATCCAGGCCCAGAAGATGTGCAGTCCCGCGGCTCCGGCGACGAAGATGCACGTCAACTCGAGCAGCCCGTGCGGGAGGATGAACAGCACGAAGACATCGCCGCGGTCGAAGGCGAACATCACGGCGGCTGCGGTCCCGACGCCCACCGCATTCTGCACCAGCACCATGACGGGCCAGAACCCGGTGATCCCGAACAGGACGCACTGCGCCGCGATCCACGCGTTATTCGTCCAGACCGTCCCCGCGAACACCGCCGCGGGGTTCTCGGAGTAATAGCTTGTGAACTCTTCTTCCGCGTAATACTGCAGCCCCGCCCGGTCACCGAGGGCGGCGACGAGAGCGGGATCGCCCGCCACCCACGCGGCGACGATCGCGACGACCGCGACGAAGAGGACGGCGATGACGAGTGTCGTCCAGCGCACCCGATACAGCGCAGCGGGCAGCTGAAGAGCGAAGAAGCGCGGCAGCGCTCGCAAGGGGTTGGCGCTTGCGCGCGTCAGGCGCAGTCTGGCCGCGGCGAGCAGGGTCGAGACGACGTCACCCTGAGGCGCCCGCCCCGCCGTGGACTTGATTTCGGCGAGATCGGCCGAAGCGGATTGGTAGCGTGCGACCAGCTCGTCGGCTTCGGCGCCGGTCAAGCGGCGGCGTGCCGAGAGCTCGCCGAGCCGTTGCCATTCGGCTGCCCGTGCGGCCGCCAGCGCGTCGAGGTCCACGCGCCTAAACTACCCGCATGACGCCTCGACCCTCCCCGGAGGCCATCCACCTGGCCCAAGACGAGGTACTCACCGGTGAAGCCGTAGCCCTCGACGTCCAACCGACCGGCGTCCTGCTTCGGGCGGTCGGCGCGGTGATCGACATCCTGTTGGCTACCGTTCTGATGATCGCTGCATTGCTGATCATCACGGGCCCGCTCGCGCCGCTTCTACCCGAGGGCGCCCAACAGATGACGGTGATCGTCACGCTCGTTCTGGTGCTCGTCGTGCTTCCGACCGCCGTCGAGGCCACGACGCGGGGACGAAGCCTCGGGCGCCTGGCGGTGGGGACTCGCATCGTGAGATCGGATGGTGGGGCCTCCGGTTTTCGTCAGGCTCTGATCCGAGCCCTCGTAGGCGTGCTGGAGATCTACTTCACCCTCGGCGTGGTTGCGGTGCTCGCCGGTGCATTCACTCCTCGATCGCAGCGCCTCGGCGATCTGCTCGCGGGAACGTACTCGCAGAGAACGCGCGTGGCTCCCCTGCCGCCCTCGCTTCCACCGGTTCCACCGATGCTCGACCAGTGGGCGTCTGTTGTGGACGTCGCACGCCTTCCGGATCGCCTCTCACGGAGGCTCGCGCAATTTCTCGGGCAGGCGCCGCGCCTGGCGCCCGCAGCGCGTGACCGCATAGCGGAAGAACTGCGTGATGAGGTTTCCGCTTTCGTCTACCCCATGCCGAACACCGATCCCCTCACGGCGCTCTTCGGAATCGCGGCGGCGCGGCGCGACCGGGAGCTGCGCGCCCTCAGCGCCCAAGATGAGCGGAGGGTTGACCTCGCGCCGATCCTGGAGCGCGTTCCCCCCGGGTTTCCCCGGCACTGAGGGCCACTTCGACGAGCTCAGCGACCGGGCGCGGCGGCGTGCTCTAAAACGGGGGTGGATCCGTGTTGGGGACGAAGTGGATCGCTGGGGGTGGTTTGTCGATGTAGACGTGACCGCCCGGGGAGGTCCATTCCAGGACTCCGCCGCCGAGCTGGCGAACGGTCCAGGCCGTTTCGCCTTTCAGGACGTGATGGCGTTTGCAGAGACAAGCCAAGTTGCAGACATCCGTGGCGCCGCCGAACGCGTAATCGAGGGTGTGGTCGCGATCGCACCGGTGCGCGGGTTGCCGGCACCCGGGGAACCGGCAGTGCTGATCCCTCGCCCGCAGGAACCGCTTCATATCCGCCGACGGGGTGTACCGATCAACCGCAAGCACACACCCGGTAATCGGATCGGCCAAGACGCGATCCCACCCGGTCGCGTAGCCGGCCAATACGCGGGCCGTGGCGAGGTCGATCGGACAGCGGCCGACCAGTTCGGCCGGCTCATCCGTCACACCGGCGAGTGCGAGAGCCGGGACGGTGACGTTCACGATCCCGCGAATCGCCCCCAGCCCGCCGGCCCCGTCCGAGAAGCCGGCACCCGTTTCCACGGACGGGGTCACGGTGAGCAGCATGTCCGCCACCAGGTCCGCCCGGATCTGATCCAGAGTCCGCGTGTCCGTCGGGTCCGCGTTCTTCAACGCCTGGGCTTGTTGCGTGATCCGGTCGTGCATCGCATGGGCCAACACGGCGGGTTGAGCGGAGATGAACTCCGCCATGCCGTCACCGATGTCTCGCACACACGCACCCCGCAAAGCGCGAGCCTCCTTGTGCCGCTCCGCCAACGGACGCGGCTGCAACGACTCGGCGAGCCGCGCGAGCGACGCCCCCAACCGCCCGGGCGTGGTCCCCTCGGCCCGGAGCAGCGCTTCGGCCTCGAATTCCGCCCGCGCTTCCGGATCGGTGAGGGGGAGTCCGTGTTCCATGATCACCGCGACATGCCCGCCAGCGATCCGTCCCTCTTCCCACGCCGCGAACGTGGCCGGGAACGACTCCTCCAAAACCGCAGCGTCGTTCATGCGGCGCTGCACGGTCCGGTCGGACATGTTCATCGCTGCGCCGAGTTCTGCCGCCAAAGCCCGGAACGGCAGCTCCGCTTCGCGGGAGGAAGGGGAGGCGAGTTCGGCAACGCGTCGCGCACCGACGCGCGCGGCCCTTGCGAACAATCGCGCGAGCGCGGCCTCAGTACGCGCGTTCGCACGCCAGACTTCGATGCCCTCCCCAGCGAGCTCGCGCGCGATCGCGTCCACGCCCGTCGTCTCGACGTCACCATGGTTCGAATGCATGTTCGAAACTCTACGGATGACCACCGACATCCGAACCCCGAAAATGGCCCGGAATCACACCAAAGGAAGGCGAAATGATGAGAGTTTTCACATTTACAACGAGCACGGGGTGTTCGACGACTCCTGACGCGAACGATGCCCGAGCTCAGGCGCGGAGCGTCTCGTGACGCACGACGACCCAGCCCTTGGGCACCGACATCCGCTCGGTGTGGATCGCGCACAGGTCATGCGCGTGCGGGTCGTCGGCAGCGCCGAGGGGTCCCAGAGCAGCCATCTGGTCGCCGTAGTCGTAGGTCAGCGTCGAGATGGCCTCGCGGGCGCAGCCTACTTTCGAGCAGAGTCTTCCATGCATCGAGGTCAGCGTAGTCGTGCGATCGGCGGCCCCGGCCGCGGCGCGCGGTGCCGGTTCAGACCTGCGCCCCGATGCGCGGTGCGGATGCCTGTTCCCCAGCCGACGAGGATTCACACCCGGGCATCGGCCTAAGATCGAGGCATGATCGCTCGGCGAGGAAAGTCCGCGCGCGGCGGCGATCCCGGGCCCCGCCCGGATCGCCATGGACGGCACGGCCGGCAGGGCCGGAGCCCCGTCGTCCGCCCCCCGATCGGACCACTCGACACCCGGTTCGAGCGCTTCGACATCGCGGTCGGGGCGGCATCCGATTTTCTCCGCTCCGCGTGGCCCGAACTGCGCGACGTCGAATTCCACATCGGTCATATGCCCGCCGAGCCGCACGAAGACGGGATCCCGCGCTGGAGCATCGATCGCGAAGCGCGGCGGATCGTGCTCTTCCGCATCCCCATCGAACGTCTGGTCCGAACCCATCGGGACGACGAACTCCACCGGCGCATGATGATCGAGGGCAACGTCTTCCGAGCCGCCGCCGAGTACCTCGATCGCGATCCGTGGGACCTGGGTCCCGAACGCTTCCGCTACTTCTGACGCGCCGGCTCATGCGTCGCATCGTCCGGCGCCCACTCTCACGGGACCGAGCCTCACAGGACCCACTCTCACGGAACGACGACGACCGCTGCCGACGCTTGCGCGGACGCGGCCACGGGGTAACCGGCCAGAGCAGTTGCTCCGGCGTAGCCGACGGACGCGAAGACGGTTCCGGATGCTTCGATACGCCACACGCCGGGAGTGACATTCACCGTCTGCGAAACACCCGCCGGAATCGTTAGCTCGACAGGTGCGCCGCCGCTCAGGGGGGTGAGCGTGACCTGTACCGACTCGGCGTCGGCCGCAACACGGAGCGCCGGCGATGTGTCGCCGGGTGCCTGCGCAACCGCGACGTGCGAGGGTTCGTCCAGTGCCGGGGACGCGGCGATCCAGGCATTGTCCCGCACGCCATCCGCGGCGGTCGCACTCCACCCCGCCGCGACGACGGGAGAAGAAGCCTCGACCTCGACCGTGTAGGTGCCGGCGGTGAGACCGGGAAGATCGAGCTCGAGCGGCACCCCCGCGGTCAGGGGAACATCGACCGGTGTGCTGGCGGGCTGCGCGGCGCCCACGGCGTACACACGGATCGTCGCGGTGACGTCCTGGGTCGGTGCGAGCACACGTACCGAAGCGGTGGCGACGTTGCTCGCGGCTCCCTCGCCGGGTGCCGGCGTGACCAGACCGACGATGACCTGGCGTTCGGCGGGTGCGGAGGTCGGCCCGGTGACATCCAGCCCGACGGGCTGGAGTGTCTGCGTCCGGCTCGACTGAAGGCTCGCGACGACCGCCGCCCCCTGCGCCTGCACGCGCACAACGGGCGCGAGTTCTCCGAGTGCCAGACCCGCGAGGGGCACCACGGCCTGAGATCCCGCCGCGATCACGATGTCTCGTCCACCCGGAGGGGTGAGCGCCCCACCCGACGCGTAGACGGTGAGCTGCACCGTCGCAGGCACGTCTCCGGGATTGGCGAGGACAACGAGGTCCGCGGATCCCGTCGTCGTCGCGCCGCCGACCAGCCAAGACTCGAACTGGGGGGCGGTGCACGCGGCGGCCGCGAACCCGAGCAGGTCCTCGTCCGCGACGGACGCGGATTGGGCCGCCGCCACGGTCGCCGGCACGTCACCGGTGGGATCGAGTCGCAAAACGCGCGGACCCTCGCCCACGGGGGCGGCCAACACGTCCTCCTGCGGGGTCCCGTCCGGCGATCCGGACACCACGGCCGCATCACCGGCGATGGTGACATCGCCCGCGGCTCCGACCGTCCGACCCGTCGCGAGCAGCGGACCCGGGCACACGGCCACGGTCTGCGACGGCGTGGGTGTGTCGACGATGCGAAGAGCTTCCCGCGCGAGGCCCGGCAGATTCGCTCCGACCGCCGCAATCACGATGGCGACGATCACGACCGCGACCAACGCCCCGATGAGCACCCGCGTCCCCGTCGTCAAAGCGCGCAGCCAGCCCGTCGCCCTCATGCTCGGTCCTCCTCGTTCGAGGGACGCGCCGCATCGTCGGTCGGCGATTCATCCTGAACGGGCAGATCGTTCGGTCGCCCGTCCTCTGACTCGAGATGGTCGGCTTCGGCGCGTTGGGTCGTGGCGGGCTCGGCCTGCTCAGGCGCGGCGGGCTCGCGCGCGGCGGGGTCGGGCACGGCCTGCCCTGGCACGGCCTGCTCCGGCGCTGCCTGCGCGTGTGAGGTCTGCACGGGCGCGGGTTGCACCGCATCCCGCGTGGTCTTCGGGCGCGCGCGCGGCTGACGCCCCGGGCGCACGACCGGCATTCCCACCAGACGCGAACGGGACCGGGCAGCGCGGCGCGACGCCGCGGTCGGGAAGGCGAGCAGCAGGGCGATGAGGACGATGATCGCCTGGCCGCCGGCGATGGTCCGCTGGATGGCGATGTCTGCCCGACTGAGCGGCGCTCGCGGCGCGATGTCGATGTCGTCCGTGACCCGCCAGAGCTTCCCCCGCACGGTGTCGCCGACGGCTTCCAGTCCGGCGCGAGCATCCAGGGAAGCGATGGCCTGAAGCGAGAGGGCATCGGATGCCTCGGTCCCCGCACCATCCCCCAGCAGAACGAAGCCGATGCCCTCGGCGGCGAGTTCGCCGGCCGCATCGACGACACTCGGCGACACCAGTTCGGCGGACAACGCGGCGAGGGCTTCCGCCGACGCCGTGGGCTCTGTCGCGGTGCTGAGCTGGGTCGTCTGACCGCCGAGGGTCTCGCTCGCACCCCAGACGACGCGTGCCGAAACGGCTCCATCGGCGAGGGGTGTGAGGACCAGGGTGCCGAGATCTGGGTCGTCCCGGCCGACCGCTGCCACGAACGCGGGCAAAGTGGACGAGCGACCGTTCTGCAGCGCGCCGCGATCCTGGATCGTCGCAGACAGTGCGGGCAGCGACAGCACGACAACGCCGGCGACGGCGACCACAACCGCCCAGGGCCGGAGGGCTCCGATCGGTCGCGCAAGCGGGGTGTCCGCCGTGACGACCGCCGCACCCGCGACTCCGAGCCAGGCGAGGCTCAAGGCACTTCCGGGCCAGAGCGCCACGGGCGTACCCGCTGCGAACTGCACCACGAAACCCGCGGCGAAGAAGGCGGATGCGAGTCCCAGCACAGCGACAGCGACGAGCGTTGCTCCGACCGGCCAACGCGGAGTGCTGAGCGACACCAGCGCGAGCACGGCCAGCGGCACCAGCGGAAGCGCGAGCCACCACGCGGCAGCAACATCGCCGGCGCCGGCCGTGCTCAGCCACGTCGTCCAGCCGGCGAGGTCCGGTGTCGGGAATCCGCTGGCGAGCAAGGCACGACCTGCGACATCCGCCGCGGCCTGAGGCGCCGCCCACACCAACCCCGGGTCGGCCAAGAGCCCCCATGGGTCACCGCCGCGAATACCCCGGAACCAGATCAGCGGAGCGAACAGTGCGAGCGCCGGTACCGGCAGCCAGACGACGCGCGCCGCGCCCCGTCCCGCTGTCACCAGCGCGGCGAGCCAGAGAACGGCCAGCGCGGGGGCGAGCGAGGGCGCACAGGCAACGACGGCGGCCAGCAGCAACGACGCAACGCCAGCGGAGCCCCATGATCGACGCGCCATCGCACCCGCATAAAAAAGCCAGGGAAGGAGCAGATGCACCAGTACCGCGGCGGGACGCCCCTGCATCAGGGACGTCAAGAACGTCGGCGCCAGGGCCCAGAGGATAGCGGCGGCGATGCGTAGCCCGGAGCGCCCGGTCAATCGCGTCGCGGCGAACCATCCGCCGAGCGCCGCCAGCGGCAGGGCCAGGATCCAGAGAACAACAAGGGCCGTAGACGGGTTCCACGGGGTGATGCTGCCCAAAATCGCTACCACTGCCGCGAAGGGGTCTGCCGGTCCGACAACGTTCAGGCCCAGTTCCCGCCGGCCGTACACGGCATCGCTCCAGAGACCCTGAAGGGTCGACGAGAGCGGAAGCAGGCCCCCGCCCTCGACGCTGCTCCAGGCGAGCAGCGGGAAGAAGGCGATCGCACCGACCACCAGGGCTGCGAGCACCGTCCAGGCGCCACCACCCGTGAAGAATCTGAGTTCGGTGCGGACATCGGCTTCGGTGGCCATGTCATCCGGATCATCGAACCGCCGCGACAATTCTGATCGCGTCACGCGCAGCGGAGCCAGTTGCGACCAGGGCACGCGGATGCCGGTGGCCCGTGCCGCCGCTCGAATCCGTCCCCGCGCCCGCGCCACGGCACCCACCCGCGCCCAGGCCAGCGCGCTCGCCCGCCACTCGCCGAGAACGGAGCCGGGCGACTTGCGAATCAGGTGCAGGATAGTCCGCGCCGCCGCGAGCGGCAGGATGCTCAGCCAGATCAGCGGAACGAGTCCGGGCAACGCGTAGACGAGTCGGCGATGCAGCTGGGCCGTCCGCGCCATGAACTCTCGCTGACGGGTGCGGCGGCCGTCGCGCGGAGCGGGCAAGCCCGCAACGCCGTCACCCGCGACCGCAACGCGCGCCGCTGGAACCAGAGCGACCCGACCGCCGATGAAGCGACTCCGGATGCCGAGATCGAGACCTTCGTCAGCCCCCTCGAGACCGGAGTCGATGCCACCGAGCAAGTCCCAGACAGCGCGGCGCACCAGCAGACCGCGCACGTCGGCACCGAGCGCGTCCTCGGCCCCATCGTGCTGGCCCTGATCGAGCCGACCATCGACGAGGCCCACGCTGCGCCCGTAGCGGGTCATCGAAACACCGAGCGAGACGATCGCATCCGGAGCGTCCCAGGCCACGAGCTTTGGCGCTGCTGCGGCCACCGACGGCTGGACTTCGAGCGATCCCGCCAACAGGCGCAGGGCGTCGGAGTCGGGAGCCGTATCTTGGGCAAGCAGCCAGACGGCATCCGCGTCCGCGAGCCGCACGCTCGCCATCCGGACGGCGCCCGCGTATCCCGTGTTGCGCGGGGCCTCGATGACCGCTTCCGCCCCGGCCGAAGTCGCCAGTTCGGTCAGGCGAGCGGGTACACGACCGCAGACGACCAAGGTCAGGGCATCCGGGCGACGAGCGCCCGCGCTCAAGGCCTCGAGGGTCCGTTCGAGGTGACGAAAAACCTGGTCGTCCGCGCCGTCGACGCGCACGACCAGAAGAGCATGAACACGGGCTGGCATGACTCCGTCAGCCTAGGCGCGCTCTACCGCACCCACCGGGTGAACGCGCCGCGCGCGTCAGACCGCCCGGCGCTTCAGCTTGCGGCGCTCGCGCTCCGAGAGGCCTCCCCAGATACCGAAGCGCTCGTCGTTCGCGAGTGCGTAGTCGAGGCACTGCCCCCGCACCTCGCATGTCGTGCAGACACGCTTGGCGTCACGCGTGGACCCGCCCTTCTCCGGGAAGAAGGCCTCCGGATCCGTCTGCGAGCACAGCGCATCGGTTTGCCACGACAAGGGATCTTCGTCCTCGACAGGCCGTCGAACTCCCGGAACCCCCAAATTAACCGGGTCGACGAACCAGTTGTCGGGAACGCCGGAACGATATTCCGTACCCGCCATTTCGTCTCCCACCTCTTAGTCCCCCCACACACGCAATTGCGTAGGACTAATTACACCGTTGTCATTCGCTCCAGGTCAAGCGCGGCATCGTAAACCCTCAATCCGGAGATGAAGCTTCACGACGCGCCGGTCCCCCCTCAGGTTGTCCCAAAGAACTGCTCAGCGGCCGGGCTGCGCGAAAAAGACGTCGCCCGTCCCTCCGACCCGCACCGAACCTTCGTCGGGGGTAATGAGACATGCGACGCCCGGTGTCAGCGCGAGCGAACCTCCGACGCCGTGAAGACGGGGTCGCCCGCGTGTTGCGACGGCGATCGCCGGACCGACGAGCTGAAGGACTGTTTCTGGATCTGTGGCGGCTTCTCTCGTCACGCGTGTGAGCGAGAAGTCCGGCACGGGCGGCGCGAAAATCTCGACGCCGGGCGTCGCCGCTTCCGGCGCGAGTAGTTCGACACGGCCGGGACGGGTGTCGAGCACGCTCAACAGCTCCGGAACATCGACGTGTTTGGGCGTCAGCCCGCCACGCAGCACGTTGTCGCTTGCGGCCATGATCTCGACGCCGAGGCCGCGAAGGTAGGCGTGCGGCACCCCTGCCGGAACGAAGAGAGCTTCGCCTTCGACCAGCACGATGCGGTTCATCAGCAGCGCGACGACAACACCCGGATCACCGGGATAAGCCCCTTCTATCCGTTCGAGCGCCGCCAGATCGTCTGCGAACCGCGAGTCTCCCCGCGACTGCGCCGCGGCGATCAGCGCGGCCGCTCCCCCGACCTTGCCCGCCAACAACGCGCCGACGAACGACGCGATCGCGGAGCTCGGGTCGCCGCTGAGGAGACCAGCGCGCAACCGCGCGAGATCCGGATCATCGACGCCCAAGGTATCCAGGAGCTCGACGAGCTCGTCCGCGGGCCGAAACCCGGCGAGCGCTTCGAAGTCCCCGTCGATCGCGACGATGACCTCGGGCTTGTGGTTGGCGTCCCGATAATTGCGGTGCGGGGCATCCTGCGGCACACCCGACGCCTGCTCTCGGTCGTAGCCGACGCGCGCCTGGTCCAGCGTGGGGTGCGCCTGAATCGACAGGGGCGCGGCCGCCGCCAGCAGCTTGAGGAGAAATGGAAGCGGACCGGTGATGCCCCGCTCCTCGCCCTCGTCCGCGATCCATACGTCGAGCGTCCTCCCGGTGCCGTCTTCGACGATCGCGGGAGCGCCCGGGTGATCGCCGAACCACACCTCGGCCTCCGGCCTCGTGGACGCCGGACGCCCCTGAAGGCGCGCTATCGCGTCGCGAGAGCCCCAGTCATAGTTGCGTGGGACATTCGAGAGCGGTACGAGCATGCGAACAGCCTAAATCGCGTGTGCCTCCGTCACCGCTCGGCCCCACGAGAGGACTTCAGCGCGAGAAGAGGATGCCCCGAGCCCAGGAGTCCTCCCCCCGCGCCGAACTCCTCCCGCCGCGCGCACGCCCCAGACCGCCCGCACCTCCCACGCGGCACCCGGGAAGGGCCACCCGATGCGGGTAGCCTGATTGCACCATGGCCGTCCACACGCGACACCCCGTTGGCGCCCCTCCCTCGGCGCCCATCCGCGAATCCACGGGGCACCTGCTGTTGCGCGGCTACACGATCTTCGTCCTGTTCGTCGCGCTCGCGACGACGTTCTGGTTCAACCTGCTCGGCGCCGTCGGACTCGTGATCCTCGTCTGCACCACGACGCTCGTGAGCGGGATCCTCTGGGCCGTGCTCCGCCCCGTGATCGCGTGGCGGCAGCTGCCGTGGCTGCCACTCGCGTACGTCGCGTGGGCCGGGGCGTCGGTGATCTGGTCGACGTGGCGCGATGCGACCGTCCTCACCTGGGTGCTGCTCGCCGCAACCACCGTCCAGGGCCTCTTCATCGCAAGCGTGCTGACCTGGCGCGAGCTCGTGCGTGCGATCGCCTCCGCCCTGAAGTGGGTGATGGCCCTGTCGATCCTGTTCGAGCTGTGGGTCTCGCTCATCGTGCAGCATCCGATCCTGCCGAACTTCCTGCTCTGGGACGGCGACATGGTCACCGAACTGGACTGGTCGCGCAACAACTTGTTCGACGGCGGGCGCATCCAGGGCATCGTCGGCAACGCGCACCTGCTAGCGATCGCGGCCCTGCTGGCGATCATCGTCTTCGCGATTCGCATCGCCTCGGGCGCGCCACGCAAGGCCCTCTTGTACGGATGGATCGCGCTTTCGGCGTTTCTCCTGTGGCGCTCGAGCTCGGCAAGCGTGTGGCTCGCGGTCGTCGCCGTCGCGCTGGTTCTGGTGACGGCGCTCCTCATGCGAACGACCCGTAGACCGGGCGAGCGCACCAAGTTCTACGTCGCGTATGCCGCCGTCGGACTGGGTGGCGTTCTCGCGGCCTGGTTCGGGCGAGACGCGATCCTCGAGCTGCTCGGTCGGGGCGGCGACCTCACGGGCCGCACGGGCATCTGGGAGGCCGTGTGGGCCCGAGTCGTCGAGCATCCGGTGCTGGGTTGGGGCTTCTCCACGCCGTGGCTGCCCTGGGTGCCTGAGATCGACGGTTGGATCGTCGTGAACGATCTGACCGTTTTCCACGCGCACAACATGTGGCTCGATGCCCTCTTCCAGGTCGGTGCCATCGGCCTGGCTCTGCTCGCGCTGACCTACGTGGCCCTCATCTGGCGGGCGTGGTTCTTCGCGATCGACCGTCCACGCTGGGATCTGACGGCAGACCGGCCTTACCAGGCGCTCACGCTGCTGCCGACGCTCGTCATGACCGTGCTGCTCGTGCAGGGCCTCGCAGAATCACGTCCGCTCTCCGAGTGGGGCTGGCTGTTCGTCGTCATGCTGTCGCACAAGATCGGGCAATCGCCGCTTGTCGGCGAGGGCCCGGCCGAGCGTCGACTCGCGATGGAGCGCGGCGAGCAGGTCGAGCGGACGACGCGGTGACGAACCCCGCGCGGATGCCGCGGCATCCGTTGCTCGAGTGGACCTGGGACGCGCTCGATTCCGCCGCGTTTGCGCGGGCGTTCACCCTCGCCGTTTTCGGGACGGTGGCTCTCTCGTTCGCGATCCAGAGGACCGCGGGGGTGGTGACCTACTCCACGGTCATCGCGGGGCTGTGTGCCGTCGGTCTCGCAGTCCTACTGCGTCGCCGATCCGAACTCACCCTCGTGCGCCTCGTGCCGACCACCCTCGTGCTCTTCTTCGTGTGGCTCGCGGCGACCGCCGTGTGGAGCACAGAACCACCCCGAACGCTGGTCGGATGGCTTGTGCTCGCGGGACCCGCGTTCCTCGCCATCGTCATCGGACACGTCCGCGACACCCTGCAGACGGTGCGAGCCCTCGGCGACACGCTGCGCGCTCTGCTCGCCCTCTCGCTGGCGCTCGAAATCCTCTCGGGCATCCTCCTCGACCTGCCGATCAGATTTTTGGGGATCCAGGGGAACATCGTCCTCGGGGGTCCGGTCCAAGGCATCTTCGGCACACGCAACATGCTCGGCTTCGTCGCGGTGATCGCGCTCATCACGTTCGTCATCGAGTGGCGTACCCGGTCGATCCCCCGCGGTCTCGCGATCTTCTCCCTCGTCCTCGGCGGATTGCTCGCACTGCTTTCCGCATCACCAACGGTCTTCGTCCTCGCGCTCGCGGTCGCCGTCGCGACGGGCGCGCTGGCGCTCGTGCGGCACGCGCCGCCCGAGCAACGACGAAGCCTGCAGATCTCACTCCTGTCGCTCGTCGTTGTGGGCGGTGTGTTCGCGTACTTCTTCCGTCGCCCGATCATCGCGATCCTGAATGCGGGCTCCGACTTCGCCACGAGAGCCGAGCTCTGGGACACGATCCTGAACATCTACGTGCGATACCGCCCGATACAGGGTTGGGGGTGGGTCGGCGCCTGGCCGACGGAGGAATTCCCCTACACGTCGATCAACATCATCACGGACGAGACGCACGCGACCGCCCTGAACGCGTACCTCGATGTGCTTCTGCAGAGCGGATGGGTCGGCCTCCTGCTTTTCGCCGGCATGTGCGCCCTCGCCCTCGTCCGCTCATGGCTCGTGGCGAGCAAGCGGCGCTCCGTCCTCTACGCCTGGACACCGCTGGTCTTGATCACGCTGCTCGTTGATTCGATGTTCGAGAGCTTCACGCTCGGCGGATTCGGGTGGCTCCTGCTCGTGGTGTGCGTCGTGCGCGCCGGGCTGAGCAGGTCGTGGCGGGAGGGCATCCAGCCACCCGCGCCAACGAGCGGCTCCCCGGCGCTCCCCCAGCAACCCCGGGATGGCGCAGGGTAGGCTTCACTGTCGGCTCGACGCCTGCGCGCCCGCCCACTCCCGGAGAATCGCTCGTGACCCACGTCCTGCAAAATGTCGTCTTTCCCCTCGATCGCGACCCGGATCTGCTGCCGCTCTACGCCGACCCGGAAACGTGGTCGGTCGTTGACGAGCAGCCCGTACGCGTCTCGAGCGTCGCGCACCTCGGCAACATCCTCGACCGCCGACGCGCCCGCATCGTCGCCGGTCGCCGCGTCTCTCTCGGCACCTACTTCAACGCTTTCCCCGCCTCGTACTGGCAGCACTGGACCGCTGTCCGAGACGTGCGTTTGACCGTCCGCACGACGGGTCGCGCGACCCTGCTGGTCTACCGTTCGAACGGCGAAGGCGCCCGGCAGCGCCTCGATACTCGCGAGGTCGACGGAGAGGCGACGTCATCCTTCGACGTGCGCCTCGACCAATACAGTGACGGCGGCTGGATCTGGTTCGACATCGTTGCGGACGATTCCCACGCGACTCTCGAGGGCGCGGAGTGGACGACCGAACAGGAGCCGGTCCGTCGGGGCGGCGCCACACTCGGGATCACGACGTACAACAAACCGGATTACTGCATCGCCACGTTGCAAGCACTGTCCGAGGCGCCCGAGGCTCTCGAGGTCATCGATCGAATCCTGGTCATCGATCAGGGCACACAACGCGTGCAGGACGAGGGCGGCTACGAAACGGTGGTCGCCGCGCTCGATGACAAGCTCCGCATCATCCTCCAGCCGAACCTCGGCGGTTCGGGGGGCTTCGCGCGGGCGATGTCCGAGACCCTCGAAGCGGGAGAAAGCGACTTCGTCCAACTATTGGATGACGACGTACAGATTGAGCCGGAATCGATCCGTCGCTCGGTCGTCTTCGGCCGGTACGCGAGCGTTCCTACCATCGTCGGTGCACACATGTTCGATCTCCTCGATCGACCGAAGCTCCACGCGTGGGCAGAAGTCGTCGACGAGACCCCTTTCATGTGGCGGACTCTCAATCAAGAGCGAATGCCCCACGACTTCAGCGTCGCCAACCTGCGACAGAGCCCCCAATTGCACGCGCGCCTCGATGCCGATTACAACGGCTGGTGGATGTGCCTGATCCCGGTCGAGACGATCAGGGCCGTCGGGCTCTCCCTCCCCGCATTCATCAAGTGGGACGACGCCGAGTACTGCCTCCGCGCGGGACGGGCCGGCTTCCCGACGGTCTCGGTGCCGGGAATCGCTCTGTGGCACGTGTCGTGGCTCGGCAAGGACGATTCGATCGACTGGCAAGCGTACTTCCACGCGCGGAACCGCATCGTTGCCGCGCTTCTGCATTCCGGGCAGCCGGAGGGCGGCACTCTGTTGCGCCACAGTCGACGCGTCGACCTCAAGCACCTCATGATGATGCAGTACTACCCGGTGACGCTCCGCCACCGGGCGCTGCGGGACATCCTGTTGGGACCGGCTCATATGCGAGCCGGACTTGCGACTGCCATGCCCGCCGCGCGGGCGCTGGCCGCGGACTTTCCCGAGACGGTCGTACACCGGGATTCGGGCGTGCCGATGCGTGCTCGACGTGGCCGCCAGGTGTTCGGCAGGAAACGAAAGCACGAGTTCGACAGTCCGACGGGCCTGCGCCTGCGCTGGTTCACGGCGAAGACGATCGCGTCGCACGTGCTCCACAGCCCGCGACCCGAGAACGTCGCTCAGCCCGAGGTCGAATTCGCCAAGGGCGACGCGCACTGGTGGCGCGTCCCGCTGTTCGACAGCGCGCTCGTGAGTGCTGCGGATGGATCGGGCAAGAACGTTTATACGCGCGACCGCGCGCAGTATCGCCGGCTCCTGAAGGACAGCATCCTGCTTCACCGCAGGCTGCGCCGAGGGTGGGCGGATCTGGCCGCTCAGTACCGGGCCAGCGCCGGCGAACTCAGTTCGCACGAGGCATGGAAGCGCACCTTCGAGGGACAATCATGACGACGACGAGTCCTCAGCACGCAGGACGGGAGCATGCCCTGTTCGATCCAGCATCCGCGACCATCGCGATCGTGACGTACAACCGCTCGGCGCTGCTGTCCAAGCTGCTCGCGTCGATCGTGCGAATGGATCCCCACCCGGGGCACGTCGTCGTCATCGACAACGCGTCCGTCGATGACACCGCAGAGGTCGTGGAGTCCTTCCGCGAGCAGATCCCCGCGACGATCGTCTACCGGCGTCTCGAGACGAACACCGGAGGGTCGGGCGGCTTCAGCGAGGGCATGCGCGTTGCGTATGAGCTTGGCTCGACGTGGATGTGGCTGATGGACGACGACGTCGAGGTCCTGCCCGACGGCCTCGCCCGGATGGGCGACTGGGCTCCGCGGTTCAAGAGCATCCAGGGTCGCCGCTACGACTACGACGGCAGCGAGTTCTACTGGCAGTACCGACTCTCGATTCCGTTGGGCATTCCCATCCCCTTCGCTCCGGCGGGGTTCGATGAGGCGCGCTTCCGCGAGATGAACTCCGGATGCTTCGAGGGGATGTTCATCCACCGCGACATCGTGCAGAAGGTCGGTCTGCCCGATCCGCGCTTCTTCATTTACTGGGATGACTCGGTTTACGGATGGCTCGCGTCACGCCACACGACCGCGGTGATCGTCGACGAGTTTGTCCTGCGGCGTACCCGCGAGATCCGGCAATGGGACATGGGCGTGCGGCACCTGAACGCCTCGAGCAACGCGTACCGCTACTACATCATGCGAAACCGCGGGCACATGCGGCACTACTTCCGAACCCAGGGCGCGCTTCGTCCCGTTCGTTTCGCGATCGGGACCTTCCTGACGTTCGCGAAGGAGCTGATCCGTCTGGTCTTCGTGGAGCGCACGGTTCGCGGCACGAGCAACCTCTGGCGTGGGCTCCGCGACGGGCGGAAGATCGCACGCGACAAGGCGTGGGAGCCGATGCCCCCGCTCGGCTCGCCAATCACTGAACCCCGAACAGGTCGTTGAGGCAGTTCGTTACATGGGAGCCGTTAGCGGCCCTCAACCGGGGTAAGAACCCTATCCGAGAGCAACAACGGTCGGATTCGCTAGCCTTGGCTGATGCGACTTAATGATCGCCGTAAGCGGATCACTCCCATCCGCGGGTCGTGGGCAGTGCGGCTAATGCTCGCGATCGTCGTAGCTTGCAGCGCAGTAGTTGGGTTACCGGCAACGCCCGCGGCCGCCTACGAAGAGAGCACGATCGTCGCGCTCGCGAACCAGTCCCGGGCTGCACAGGGGCTCCGCGGTCTCGTGCGGAACACATCGCTCGACCACGTCGCCCTGGGCTGGGCGAATCAGATGGCACTCAACGGGTTCATTTCGCATAATCCCTCGTACACCTCAGAGATCCCCGGGGGGTGGACATCGGCGGGTGAGAACGTCGCCCAGGGTTATGGAAGCGCATCCGCCCTCCACGAGGGCTGGATGAACTCCACTGGTCACCGAGCTAACATTCTGGGCGACTTCACCGACATCGGAACGGCACTCATCCGGGCCAATGGAACAACTTGGGCAGTGCAGGTATTCGCCAAATATCCGGGTAGCGAACCGCAGGCGCCCGCCGGACACCCGAGCGTCGCTCGCATTGGGACGGGCGCCGTATCGATAAAAGGGCCGTCTTCTGAGTTGCTCCCCGGCGTGACCGTCGAGATCCGCTCCGAATCCTGCGACGGGGAGCCGGTTTGGAACACGACAACGACGAGCCGACCAGATGCCTACGGAGCTTTCGGTATCGGCCTAGCCCCCGGCCGGTATTGCATCAAGACGCTTTCAGCGCCCCCGCCTTATTCCGTCGCCCCGGATGTCGTCTTCACGATCGAGCCACGACACGAGAATTGGGTGACGGTGTGGTTGCCTGGCCCCACTCTGAAGCGGATCGTCACGGGAGCCTTGGTGACGAAAAGCGTTCGCGATCGCCCCGTCAACGGCGTCACTGCTCATATCCGGGAAGGGTCGTGCGTGATCTCGGGCCAAGGGGTCTGGCAGAACACGACGGCGGCGAATCAGTGGGCGCAGGGCGGGTTCGGTATTTCTTTGGCAGAGGGGCTGTATTGCGTCAGCACCCTTGGAGTTCCGCTTGGATACGAGACTCCCCAGCCATTTGAAGTGACGGTCGCCAGTCCCTCTCCGTATTGGATCACGATTTGGGTGCCTGGACGTGGGCCCAGCTAGCCTCAATCATTTATACGCGCCCAGCTGTTCCGCTACGTATATGAGCGAGCGACCGCGCTCAGCTGTTGTGGTCGGCGTTGTACCGGTCGAGGACCTCGTCGATAGGGCCATCCAGCACGAGCCGGTGCTTGTCGAGGTACAGTCCGCGGGTGCAGAAGCGGCGCAGGTCCCGCTCGTTGTGCGAGACGAAGAACAGTGTCCGTCCCTCGGCCAGCAGCTCATCGATCCGCATGTAGCACTTCTCTTTGAACGCCTTGTCCCCCACGGCCAGCACTTCGTCGACGAGCAGAATCGGCTCCTCGAGTTGCGAGACGACCGCGAACGCCAGGCGCACCTTCATGCCGCTCGACAGGTGCTTGTACGGGGTGTCGACGGAGTCGTGCAATTCGGCGAAGTCGATGATGCCGTCGAACCGGCGGGCAACCTCGGCCCGGGACATCCCGTGCAATCCCGCCGTCAGGCGGACGTTCTCGCGCACCGTCAGGTCGCCGACGAATCCACCGGTGATCTCGATCAGCGGCGCGACACCCCCGTTTACCTGCACGGTACCCTCGTCGGCGAGCAGCACCTTCGCCACCAACTTCAGGAGCGTCGACTTGCCCTGACCGTTGCGTCCGACAACCCCGATCGACTCCCCCGGCTGGACGTCGAACGAGACGGTGCGCAACGCCCAGAATTCGTTCGGACGGACGCGACGGGATGCCCCGGCGAACAGGTCCTTGAAGCTACGACGCCCGCGACGATTGCGGCGGAACCGGATGCCGAGGTCGCGCACCTCGATGGCTGCCCCGCTCATCAGAGCTCCTTCAGGACGGGTCGTTCGAGCTTGCGGAACACCAGGATCCCGAGACCCAGGAAGGCCAGACACATCACGGCACCGACCACGATGCTGAGGGTGTCCCAGACCTCGGGAAAGAACCCGACGCGGTACAGCGTGAAGATGCCCGACAGCGGGTTGAACGCCGCCAGCTGCGGGAAGAGGCCGGGCAGGTCGCCCACGCTGTAGATAATCGGCGAGGCATAGAACAGCACGCGCAAGATCAGCTTGGTGGTGCGCTCGAGGTCGGTGTACAGAACACACAGCGGTGCAACCAGCAGGCCCAGACCGACGAGCAGCGCCGTCTGCAGAATGATCGCAACGGGGAACCAGAGCAGCCCCCATCCGACCGGCGCGCCGGCGATGATCGCGAAGCCGACGAGCACGGGCAGCGAGCAGAGAAACTCGACGCCCTTACTGAGGACGATGCGGTTGACCCAGATCGATCGAGGAATCGCTGTCGACCGGACGAGCCGTGCGTCTTTATTGAATGCACGGGTGAAGTCCGAGACGGCCGAGTTGAACCAGACCCACGGCAGCAGCGCCGTGATCAGGAACACGATGTAGGGCTCGTGTCCGACCGTGCGCTGGAAGATCTGCGTGAAGACGAACCAGTAGATCGCGCTCATGACGAGCGGATCGAGGATCGACCACACGTATCCCAGGGCGCTCGTGGCGTAGCGAACACGAAGGTCGCGGGCCGAAAGCAGCCAGAGGGAGTGCAGGTATCGCCGGGCGGAGCCGGGGCTACCGACGGCGGCGGTGGTCACGCATGCGAGTCTAGTTCGGCGTGGGCAACCGTTCGGATGTGCTTGGAATCTGATCGTTACTTGCATAGCGCGAGCGCCAACGCCCCCGTGTTTAGACTCGCGCTATGTGCCGCGCCTTCCCCGCCGTCCTCTTGGCAATCTGTCTGATGATGACGGGATGCGGTTCTTCGCCCGCCATTGTCGCGTCTACATCGGATCCGACTTCCTCGGGCTCGCCCAGTCCGACCCCAACGGCGACTCCTTCCCCTGGAGCGTCAAATACCGCGCCCGTCGACGATGAGCAGACCCCGCAGGATTCTCCGGATGAGCAGGTCGCTGAGCCTGTGCCGGCCCCGTCCGAGACAAGGGGACCGGACGAGGTCGACCCAGCGGACTACACGTCCGACGCAGTCGACCCCCAAAACGGAAACATCCCCCTACCCGGAGTAGCGTTCCGAACTGCAGACGGGCTCATAATATGCGGAATCTTGACCTCAGGATACGTGGCTGGGCAAGCAGGGTCGGGTTCCTGCACGATCGATTCCTATCGCGACGTTATTCCCCAGCCCGCAGACCGCGAGCCGTTTGTCAAGTCCGTCATGGCGGATCCCACGACAGGTTCTTATTTTCTGTATCCGGACCGCTTCGCACATCCCGATCGAGAAATTCCTGTTCTCGCCGCCGGAAAGTCGATCCGGTTCGAGGGAACGAGTTGCTCAGTAAACAGTGACAGCGTGACGTGCGTAATCTCTTCGACCGGGCGGGGATTCACCATCTCTCAATCGGCATACCAACTGTTCTGACAGCGAAAGTCAGCCCGCGTCGAGCACAACTAGGAGTTTCATGCCCGCATCTCTGAGCGATGAGGATCTCGGCCACTTGCGCGAGAGCATCCGCGTCGCCGAGCAGTCGCGCGCCGAAGGGTCGCATCCGTTCGGGTCCTTGGTCGTCGACGTCCGCGGCCGAATCGTGTCGTCCTACGGCAACAACTCTTTGCCGCCCCACGGAGACCCCACGCAGCACGCGGAGATGCGCGCGGTGGCCGCTGCCGCGCGACTTCTCGGCCCGGACGGGATGCGCGGATCGACCCTCTTCACAAGCGCCGAACCGTGCGCGATGTGCGCGGGCGCTGCCTACTGGACAGGCATCGACCGCGTCGTTTATGCGCTCTCTGAGAGGCGTCTGCTTTCACTCACGGGTGCGCACGAGGAGAACCCGACACTCGACCTCCCGTGCCGCGAGGTGTTCGCCCGGGGTCAGCGCACCGTCCAGGTCGTGGGACCCATGCTCGAGGACGAGGCCGCCCAGGCGCACACGGGCTTCTGGGTCTGAAGGCTTCTCGGGCTAGAGCGCGGCGCGGATGCGCTCAAGTTGGCCGCGATCCGTCGGCGCGACGGCGTAAAGCCCCTGTTTCACGAAGTCGTCCGCGACGATCCCGAACGGGGCCACCGAGTCGAGGTAGGTCAGGTACTCGTCCTCGGACGCGAACTCGTAGATGCGAACTTCGCTCCCGTCAAGTCTTCCCACTCCCCACTGGGAGACGTAGTCGGCGGTGCCGCGGAGCGTGAAGTCGGCGAGGCCCAGTCGATCGGCGATGTTCATCAACTCGTGCTGCGCAGGTGAAGTAGGTGACGCGATGGGCTCCGGCGAGGATGTCACGACAGGCGAATCCGACGCGTGGGTTGAAGGCGACACCGATACCGTCGGAGAATTGCTAACGCCAGGAGACGATGGGGCTGCCGCTTCGGGCTCTGCGGCACAGCTCGAGATCGCGAGTGCAACGGCAAGGACTGCCGCAACGGGTAGGTAGCGCTTCACGCGACGAGCCTAACCGCGCGTTTTACATTCTTGAGCCGCCCACGCCAGCGGAACGTTCATCGGGGTCACGCGCGAGTCACGCGAGCTGGTTGTTCCACATCGACAGCGCGGCCCCGATCGCCATGTGCATGTCGAGGTACTGGTACGTCCCGAGACGGCCGCCGAACAAAACATCCTTCTCGCCCTTCGCCAGCTCGCGGTAGGCGAGCAGACCGGAGCGGTCCTCTGGCGTGTTGACCGGGTAGTACGGCTCGTCCTCGCGCGTTGCGAAGCGCGAGAACTCGCGCATCACGACCGTCTTGTCGGCGGGGTACCGGTCCGCGCGCTCCGGGTGGAAGTGCTTGAACTCATGGATGCGCGTGTAGGGCACGTTCGCGTCGGCGTAGTTCATGACCGGGGTGCCCTGGAAATCACCGACGGGCAGCACCTCCTCTTCGAAGTCGAGCGTGCGCCACGACAGCTCACCCGCCGCGAAGTCGAAGTATCGATCGACCGGCCCGGTATAGACGATGGGAAGCTGCCCGACGGTGGCCGCCTTGTTCAGCGGCTGTGACTCGTCGAAGAAATCGGTCGAGAGCTTCACGTCGATGTTCGGGTGATCCGCCATCCGTTCGATCCACGCCGTGTACCCGTCGGTCGGCAGCCCTTCCCAGGTGTCGTTGAAGTACCGGTTGTCGTAGGTGTATCGCACGGGCAGGCGGGAGATGATCTCGGCCGGCAACTCGGTCGGTGACGTCTGCCACTGCTTGGCCGTGTAGTCACGGATGAAGGCTTCGTATAGCGGCCGCCCGATCAGCGCGATGGCCTTCTCTTCGAGGTTGGCGGCATCCCTGACGTCGAACTCGCCTGCCAACTCGTGAACGAGCGCGCGCGCCTCGGTCGGTGAGTACGCGGCCTGGAAGAACTGGTTGATCGTGCCGAGGTTGATCGGGAGCGGATACACGACACCCTTGTGGTTCGTGTAGACGCGGTGCACGTAGTTGGTGAAAGTCGTGAAGCGGTTGACGTACTCCCACACGGTCGGGTTGGAGGTGTGGAACAGGTGCGCCCCGTAGCGATGCACCTCGATACCCGTCTCGGCCTCGTCCTCGCTGTACGCGTTGCCGCCGATGTGGTGGCGACGGTCGATAACCGTGACTTTGCGGCCGGATTCGGCCGCGCGTTCGGCGATCGTCAGGCCGAAGAAACCTGAGCCGACGATGAGAAGATCCATGGCGTTACTTTCGTGAGGGGAGGGCGCACTGCGTTTGCATCACCTCACACGGGCGGCGCAACTCCCGATGGATTCTACCGGCGCGGCTCACGATCGCTGGGTCCGCGGCGCGCGCCCAGGAATGACGGAGACACGCTGCGGTACTCTTTACACCGCCCGGGACTGCCGCGAGCGCTACACGATGACCAACGAGACCCCGGTAGGACAGGTGACGGACAAGGTGACCGACGCGCGCGATCCCCGCGATCCGCAAGAGGGCCCCGCCCCCGAGCCGGCCGCAGAAGCAATCGGCGGCATGTCCGGCCCCGACGGCCCCCTCCTTCGACTGATTAAAGACCGACGCATCGCGTTCCTCATCGTGGGCGTAACCAACACGGTGGTCGGTTTCGGATGGTTCGTGCTCTTCGACCTCACGATCGGCCGCCTCTGGGGCTACATGGCGACGCTTCTGTTCGCCCACGTCGCCGCGGTCCTGTGCGCCTTCATCCTGTACCGGAAGTTCGTTTTCCGTGTGCGGGGGCACGTGTGGGTGGATCTCGGACGATTCGAGTTGGTCTACCTCACTGCACTCGGGGTGAACGCGATTCTGCTTCCGATCCTCGTCGAGTTCGCGCACCTCCAGCCCATCGTCGCGCAGGCGCTGATCGTCTTCGTGACGACACTCATCAGCTATTTCGGGCACAGTCGTTTCTCCTTCCGCCGGAAGGTCGCCGAATGAGCGGCGCACCCACGCTGAGCGTGGTGATCCCCGCGTACAACAACGGCCGCACGCTCGCCGAGACGATCGATTCCGTGCTCTCTCAAGAGGGCCTGGACTTCGAGTTGATCATCGCGGACCATTCGTCCTCCGATGACACACGCGCCGTCATGTCGCGGTACGCCGCCGATCCCCGTGTGACGCTCCTCGACACGGAGGCGGGCGGGGGCGCGGGACGCAACTGGAACCGTGTTTCAGACGCCGCCCAGGGCGAGTTCATGAAGCTCGTCTGCGGTGATGACATCCTGCGTCCGGGCACCCTGGCACGTCAGGTCGAGCTCTTGCGCGCCTCGGGCGCCGTTCTCACGGCATGCCGGCGCGACATCGTCGACGCAGACGGCAAGGTCTTGATGGCCGGCTGGGGGCTCCGCGGACTGCGCACCCCGATGCCCGGCGACGCTGCGATACGCAAGGCCGTTCTCGCAGGATCGAACCTTTTCGGCGAACCCGCATCCGTCACGATGCGCCGCGCAACCTTCGTCGAGTGCGGCGGATGGTTCGACAGCTTCCCCTACTTGATTGATCAAGCCAGCTATTCACGTGTTCTGTTGCATGGCTCGTTCGTGCCCGACCCCGAGGTCGGCGCGACGTTCAGGATGAGCTCGGCGCAGTGGAGCGTCGCGCTCACCCGCGACCAGGCGTCGCAGGCTCGAGGATTCCACGGGTGGTTGCACGCCGAGCACCCGACGGTGATCTCGAGCGTGGATCGCACTATCGGCGATATTCGGGCGACGCTCATGGCGCACGCGCGCAGGCTGTCCTACCGAGTGCTGGAGAGGAGGATGCGATGACCGAGCCCGCCCCGGAGTACACGCATTCCGTGTCCGTCGTCGTTCCCGTTTATCAGGGAGCGCGCACGCTGCGCGCGTTGATCGACGAACTCATCCCCCTCGTCGAGGGCTTCCGGACCCCGGCCGGCAACGCGGCCCGGGTCGAGGAAGTCATCCTCTCGTACGACCGCGGACCGGACGACTCCGGTCGGGTCATCCGCGAGCTGGCGTCCGAGCACACGTGGATAAAGCCGGTGTGGCTCAGTCGCAATTACGGCCAGCACGCCGCGACTTTGGCGGGAATCGCGTCATCCGGCGGCGACTGGATCGTGACGATGGACGAGGACGGGCAGCACGACCCGGCCTATGTCGGGGTGATCCTGGACGTAGCCCTGCGAGACCACGCGGACGTGGTCTATGCCGAACCCGAGAATCGACCGCCCCACGGCTTCGTCCGAAACACGGCGTCGCGCACGTCCAAGCGCATGCTCGAGTCGCTCTTCGGCGGCGGCAAAGCGTCGCACTTCAACAGCTATCGACTGATCCTCGGCGAGGTGGGGCGAAGCGTCGCCGCCTACGCCGGCACCGGGGTGTACCTGGACGTGGCTCTGGGATGGGTCGCAGCGCGGGTTGTAACCGCCCCCGTGCTTCTCCGGGAAGAAGGAGACCGACGCTCGGGCTACTCCTATCGGCGATTGTTCGCTCACTTCTGGCGAATGGTCCTGACCTCGGGAACACGCGGGCTGCGACTGGTAACGGCGACCGGAGTCGTCTTCTTCGTCGGCGGAATCCTGTTCGCGCTCTACCTCGTCGTCATGAGGTTCGCCGTCGGCGACATCCCGGAGGGGTGGACGTCGCAGATGGTGCTCTCGGCCGTCGGCACCGGAGTCATCCTCGTCTCGCTCGGCATCATCGCCGAGTATCTGGGCGTCGCCGTGCACGCCGCACTGGGCAAACCCTCGTACCTGATCGTCCGAGACCCGGCGCTGGGGCCTCTCGGCCACGATGGCCGTGACACAGACCGCTAGGTGGGTCATCGGGCGGGGATTGCTCGGATCCGCCGTCTCCCGGACACGTGACGACGCACCGCTCGAAGCGCCCGTCCAGTGGGCCGACGCGGAACGGGCCCATGCAGACCTGGCCACCGGACTTCGCCGACTCCTTTCGACCGACGCGACTCGGGTGGAGATCTACTGGTGCGCGGGCCGAGGCGTCACATCGTCGCCCCCGTCCCAGCTCGAAGCCGAGTTCGATACCTTCGACGGCTTCCTGCGCTTGCTGGTTGCGCTTCCCGCAGCAGACCGAGCCCGGCTCGCGTTCTTCCTCGCGTCGTCCGTCGGCGGAGCCTATGCGGCGTCGCCGCACCCTCCTTTCACGGAGCGGACGGAACCGGCGCCGTCGTCTGCGTACGGTCACACGAAGCTTCGGATGGAGCGGGCACTCGAAGCTGCCACCGTTGCAGGCGGTTGGCGATCATTCGTCGCACGGATCACCAACCTTTACGGGCCCGGACAGGATCTCGCCAAGGGCCAGGGGCTGCTCTCGGTCATCGTCGCCAGCTACGTGACGCACCGCCCCGTGTCCATCTACGTATCGCTGGACACCCTCAGGGACTACATCTACGAGGACGACTGCGCGCGAGTGATCGATGCAGCGGTGAGCCGCGTCGCGTTCGAACCAGCCGGCACGATCGTGACGAAGATCGTGGGCGCCATGACGGCGCAATCTATCGGCGCGATCCTCGGCGAGAACACGAAGCTGAGGCGACGACGGCCACGCGTCATCCTCGGCCAGGGTGATCCGCGCGGACAGGCCAACGACCTGCGTGTGCGCTCAGAGGTGTGGACCGATCTCGACGCGCTGGTCAAGACGACGATCCCCGAGGGGTTGGACAACCTCTACCGCGCTCAGCTCGCTCAGCTCGCTCGAGGACACCGCTGATGTCCACCCGCTCTCGGCTACTCACCGCCCTTGCCGCGACGATCGCCGCCATCGTGTACGCCGCGGTGCAGCTGCGCGTCGTGCTGACGGCCGATCCGGGGGCATTCCGGGCGCTCCGGACGGCCTTCTGGCATGACCAGCTGGGCTACCTCAGCATCGTCGCGGATGTCGCCACCGGCAATCTCGACTCGGTCGAGCCCGTCACCGTGACCGGTGTGAACCACTATCCGCGGACGTATTACGCACTCGTGGGATTGGCGGCGCGAGCGACGGGCATGGACGCGGTCACGGCGTGGAACCTGATCTCATCGCTCATCCAGATTGCCGCCGTCGTGATGCTCTCGGTCGTGATGAGCGTGCTCGCTCGGCGGTGGTGGGTCGGGGCGTTCGCGCCGCTGCCGTTCTTCACCGGCACCCTGTCGGCCGTGACGTCTGGATCATGGCTCACCGGGCTCGAACACCACGCCGTGCTCTGGGGCCCGTACGGCGTGCTCTTCTCGAACAATGCCGAGACCGCGGGCCTGTCGATCATCGTGATCGTCCTCTCCGCGCTTGCTCTCGTGTGGGCGCGGCCTGCTCGCCGGAGTGCCCGGATCACGGTGAGCGTGCTGGCCGCCGCCGCACTCGGCAGCCTCTCGGGGTTCCAGACCTACAGCTTCATCACGGGCATCTACCTCGTGTCCGCCATCCTCGCCGCGAACTATCTGCGACGAGCGCACTGGGGATGGATCGCCGCAACGGCGGCGGCGGTCCTCGTCGTTGTTCTGGCCGGACCGCTCATAGCGGACCGCGTCGGTCAGCTACCCACGCTTGTCTTCGGCCTCCTGCCTGCGGCCCCCGGGCTGATTCGCGGTCTGCTGGCGACACGGGGAGCGCTGGCGCTCTACGCCGCGATCACCGTTGCGACCGCCGCGCCGCAGATCGGATGGACCGTGTCAGGCATCCTCGGAGGCGATCCGTTCCTTGCCTATCGCGTCGCATCGAACGTCAACCTCGGTGTGGTCGACCTCCGCACGGCGATCGCCTCCCTACCCGTCGTACTGCCGTTCCTCCTCATCACAATCATCGCCGCGCGCCGTCGCGACACCTTCGGGGTCGCCGCGCTGATCGGCACGGCTGTAACGGCCGCGATGCTCGCCCTCAACGACCTGTGGGGTGCCAACGCCGAGCCCTACCGTTTCTGGATCGACCTGTTCCTGCTCGGCGGGGTCGTTCTTGCACTCGGGGCCTCGCGCCTCTACGGCGGCGTACCCACACGGACCGAGGCGCGGTCGAGCGACCAACACGCGACCCGGACGACCCCGCCGTGGATCCGAGCGGGGGTAGCCGTCTGCGCGCTCGTCTACGTCGTATCGCTCGCCGACCTGTGGCTGTACTCGACGGACGCGACGATGAACGCGACCTGGAACCCGGGATCATCGCGAGAGAGCGCGATCGCGGCCGCGGCGCACGCGGCGGATTCATCGAAGGGCGGCTTGATCGTCTCTGACACGTGCATCGACCCCCGGACGACGAAGGTTGTCTCCGCCGCTCCGATCGCGTACTTCTATCTCGGCATGGCCTGGCCTGCAGAGGTCGATGCGGTGAGCGAGGTCATGAGCGGACGCGACGACGATCTGCTTCCCGCTGACTCTCTCGTCGTCTCCGACACGCGTTGGTTGGTGACCGACTCTACCTGCGCCACTACACCCGTCCTGGACGGCGCGGAGAAGACACGGGAGGACTCGTTCGACTATGCCGGCACGGACGGGTCTGGCTCGATCACGCTGTGGCGGCTATCGACGCCGTAGATCGACGATCCAGCAACGTCCGCAGGCGCCGGTTCGCGACAGGCCAGCCAGCCAACACGATCAAGGCGAGCAAGAGACTCACCATCTCTACCCACCATCCGGGCGGCTGAAACTGCACGACGATGACGTCTCCCGTCTGAGCCTCCGACAGATCCAGCGTCGCGAGGTAGCCTCGCGTCTCGGCAGCGAACGTCGCCCCGGACACAGTGTATCCAGGCCAGGCGAGCCGGCTCAGAACGATCTGGCTGTCGTCCCCGATCGAGCCGACACGCAGTTCCAGTCTGGAGTCGCTCTGCTCGAGGACCTCGACCGTCGTCCCAGCGGACTCCCATGCGACGCCGCCGGCTGTTGCAACCGGCGCGTCTCGCTTTAGCACGCGCGTATAAACACCGTCGTCCGCCGTACTCCACCCCGCCGGCGGTTCGGGCACACCGTCGGGGAAGGATGCCTTGATCACGACGATCGTGTTGACGCCGAGCAACGCGGAAACCTCTTGGCCGGTCGCGGTGTCGGTCGATAGCAGCGTTCCCAGCGCGTCGGAGCACGTAGAACCCCGCAGATCCGCGCACAGATCCCTCACGTAGTCACGGAACGGCAGCACCGTATAGGTGCTGCTCACTGTGCTGTCAGAGAAGTACCACTGGTTGGCGACGAGTCGCTCCTCATAGCTGGCGGCGTCTTCCCAACTCGCGTAGATATCCCCGACGACGATGACATCGTCGGGCATGCCATCAAGGATCGACGCGGACTCCGCCGCGTCGACCACGGGAAGTTTCGGCAGGATCGTGCTCGGAAACAGAGCCATCTGGGGCACGACGAGAAGCACCCCGACACCCGCGGCGACGACCGCCGCGGCCGCCTGGGCTCTCGGCCACGCGATGACCCCGCGATAGAAGAGCCCCCACAGGACGACGACACCGACGGCTTGGCACAGCATCGACAAGGCGATCTGCCGCCATTCCCACGTCGTGCTCACCGCGCTGAACCATCCCGACCCAGCGATGATGGCCAGCGCAGTTACCAGTGCGCGACGCGGCGAACGCAGCGGGCGCGCCTCGGAGGCGATGGCCGCGAACACGACGACCACGGCGATCACGACATAGGGCATGAACCGCACGGGCCACCGGATGGGGCCGATCTGGTCGGGACCCGTCACGAGCAGCAGCACCAGCCCGCCCACCACCAGGGCAGGGATCAGGCGGGCCATCAGCGCTCGTGACGGTCGAAACAGGGCGAACGCGGGCACAGCCCACAGGGCGTACATGAGAGGGGACTCCGTCACGCCTCCGGCCCACGACCCGATACTCCCCGTCGCCAATGCCGAGGACGTCGCAGCCAGATCTGCGAGATCCGCGTTCAGGAACCCGCCGTTGGCGATCGAGGTTGTGCCCCGCACCGTCACGGGAGCGGTGAGGACGCTGGGGAGGTAGACCGTGACCGTGAGGAGGGCCGAGTAGATGCCCGCCGCAAGGGTGCTGGCGATGCGCCACCGATCCCGGTGCAGGATGGCTCGGATCAGCGATTCCCCGAGGACGAACACCAGGACGATCACACCGAATACGTATCCGAACGTGATGAGGATGCCCGCCGCGATCAAGAACGGGAAGGGGTTTAGTTTTTCCTCGACGACTCGGCGCAATCCCCACCAGGCCCAGGGCAGCACAGCCGACGCGAACAGCCCGGTGGTCCAGGACGCCGCGTCCATGTAGACCGTGAATCCGCCCAGCGGTGCAAGGACACCGGCCGCCGCGGCCCACGGAGCGTCTGCCGAGAAGCTCCGGGCGAGCAGGTACACGCCGAGCGCCATCACTCCGAGCATCGTGATCTTGACCACCGTGACGGTGACGAAGACGTCGCCAGCGAGTCGCGTGACAATGCCGATCACCCAGTTCAACGGGTTGAAAACGCCCCACTGACCCTCGGCGAGATAGTTGCCAGCCGTCCAGGTGTGCGGATCGAAGAACGGCAGTTGTCCGCTCAGGAGAAGTTCGCCGATCCTCCACCACTGCCCGGCTGTTCCGGTTTGTGTGTCGTCGGCGAAGTAGAACTCAGGGGTGACCAGCAGCCGCGCGGAGGCGACGAAGATCGTGACCAGCACCGCCGCGAGCGGCCACCAAACGACAGCCGAAAACGGGCTCTTCCCGCGCGATGGGGTTCGCGCGACCGACGGTGATCTGTCGGTCTGAGGCTCGACGGCTGCGGCGGACATCGGGCCCCTTCCATGAATCGTGGTGACTCTATCAAGAGACGCTGATCGCGACCGGCTCACCACCGCCGTGGCCTCGTCAGCCACACATGGCAGGATGGGCTGTTGGAGAAGTCAGCCACCCACCGAGTCGAGAGCGTGAACCGATATGCCACGTCGCGTACTGATAACAGGGGGCGCCGGGTTCATCGGTAGCCGCCTCGCCGAACGCTTCGCGGGTGCCGGAGATGTCGTGACGGTCCTTGACTGCCTCTTGCCGCAGGTGCACGGCGACGACCCGGATCGGTCTGAGTCACTGCAGCGAGCCCGGGCCGCGTCCGACGTGGTGATCGGGGATGTCACATCACGCGACGACCTGCGTTCGGTCGTCGGCGGCCAGGACATCGTCGTCCACCTCGCCGCCCTGACCGGCACAGGCCAATCGATGTACGAAATCGACCGCTACACAAACGTCAACATCCAGGGGACCGCGCGGCTGCTCGACATCCTCGCGGCGGAGGAGAACGCGGTTTCGCGCCTCGTGGTCGCGTCGTCGCGTTCGGTGTACGGGGAAGGCTCCTATCGCTCTGCCGACGGCGTGACCGTGTACCCGGAGCCCCGACGGGAAGCAGATCTGCTCGCGGGTGACTTCGACGTTCATCTCAACGGCGCAGACCCGCTGTCGATGGTGCCCACCCGCGAGAGCGCGCTCCTGCATCCCTCCTCGATATACGGCATCACGAAGCAGGTCCAGGAACAGCTGGTGATGACCGCGTCTCCGACGCTCGGAATCGAGCCGGTCTCATTGCGATATCAGAACGTCTACGGCCCCGGACAATCTCTGAACAATCCGTACACGGGGATCCTCTCGATCTTCTCTTCGTTGATCCGCCAGGGCAAGGAAGTCAACATCTTCGAAGACGGCTTCGAGAGTCGGGACTTCGTGTACGTCGACGATGTCGTGGAGGCCACCTACATGACGGCGGTTTCCCCCGCTGCCGCGGGTCAGATCTTCAACGTGGGCAGCGGCACCGCTACTACCGTGCTGGACGTCGTTGCCGCTCTCTCCGAGGCCTATGGCCGGGCAGCGAAGACGAGAGTCTCCGGAAGTTTCCGGATCGGGGATATCCGACACAACGTTGCTGACGTGTCGGCGATAGAAGCGGCCGTCGGCTTCCGCGCCCGAGTGCCGTTCACGGAGGGCGTTCGGAGATTCGCGGCATGGGCCGCCGAGCAGCCGCTCACAGAAGATATGTATCAGCGTTCGCTCGATGAAATGGCAGCACGCAACCTCTTGAAGTGACGACGCTCTCCGAACAACCGATGACAGAGGCCCCACGGGCCGTGGAAGGACAACCCTTGTGAAGGGCATAATCTTGGCGGGCGGCTCCGGCACCCGTCTCCATCCGATCACCCTGGGCGTGTCGAAGCAATTGATCCCGGTGTACGACAAACCGATGGTCTACTACCCCCTCTCGACGCTGATGCTGGCGGGTGTACGCGACATCCTGGTCATCACCACGCCCCACGACGCCGCACATTTCGAGCGTTTGCTCGGCGACGGGTCACAGTTCGGCGTGAGCATCACCTTTGCACAGCAGCCCTCGCCGGACGGCCTCGCTCAGGCATTCACGATTGGCGCCGATTTCATCGGTGACGACAGTGTCGCCCTGGTTCTCGGCGACAACCTTCTCTACGGCCCAGGCCTGGGAACGCAGCTCAAGCGATACACGAACGTCGTCGGCGGCGCTGTTTTCGCATATTGGGTCGCTGACCCCGGGGCCTACGGCGTCGTGGAGTTCGACGCCGAGGGCCGCGCGATCTCTCTCGAAGAGAAGCCTGAGCACCCGCGAAGCAACTACGCCGTTCCCGGGCTGTACTTCTATGACAACGACGTCGTCGACATCGCACGCAATCTCGTCCCAAGCCATCGCGGCGAGTATGAGATCACGGACATCAATCGCGAGTACCTGACCCGCGGATCGTTGCACGTCGAGGTACTGCCGCGCGGAACGGCCTGGCTCGATACAGGCACATTCGATCAGATGACGGACGCCGCGGAGTACGTGCGAACAATGGAGCGCCGCACAGGTCTGAGAATCGGTGTTCCGGAAGAGGTCGCGTGGCGGCAGGGATTCCTCGATAACGACCAGTTGAGGGAACGCGCCGCGAAACTCGTCAAATCCGGATACGGAAAGTATCTGCTCGACACGTTGGAAAGAGGTCGCTAATGGCACGTCTCGTCGTGACAGGTGGAGCCGGATTCATCGGATCGAACTTCGTACACCATGTGGTCTCCCATACCGATCACCACGTGACGGTCCTCGACAAGCTCACTTACGCGGGGAACCGACGCTCCCTCGACGGGCTCCCCGACGACCGTCTCGCCTTCGTCCACGGCGATATCGCGGACGCCCCACTCGTGGACGAATTGTTCCGATCTGCAGATGCGGTGATCCACTATGCCGCCGAATCCCACAACGACAACTCGCTCGATGATCCGCGACCGTTCCTCGAGACGAACATCATCGGCACTTACACGCTGCTTGAGGCGGCTCGCAGGCACGATACGCGGTTCCACCACATTTCGACCGACGAGGTCTACGGCGATCTGGAGCTCGACGACCCGCAACGCTTCACCGAGTCCACGCCCTACAACCCGTCCTCTCCTTATTCGTCGACCAAGGCCGGGAGCGACCTCCTGGTGCGCGCATGGGTGCGGTCTTTCGGCGTTCGAGCGACGATCTCTAATTGTTCGAATAACTACGGGCCGTACCAGCACGTCGAAAAATTCATTCCGCGCCAGATCACGAACGTCATCCGAGACATCCAGCCCCGGCTCTATGGAGCCGGCGAAAATGTGCGCGACTGGATCCACGCCGACGACCACTCCTCAGCGGTACTCACGATCCTCGAGAAGGGCACGATCGGCGAAACGTATCTGATCGGAGCAGACGGCGAGAAGAACAATAAGGACGTCGTTGAGATGATCCTGCAGCTCATGGGCCGCCCGCGCGATGCCTACGACCACGTCACCGACCGCGCAGGACACGACATGCGCTACGCGATCGACTCGACGAAGCTTCGAGCGGAACTCGGTTGGCGGCCGTCTTTCCAGGACTTCGAGGCCGGTCTCGCGGCGACCATCCAGTGGTACCGCGAAAACGAGGACTGGTGGGCGCCGACGAAGGACCGCGTTGAAGCCTTCTATGCTTCGAAGGGGCAGTGAAGTGGCGATGGAGTTTGGAAAAGAACTAGTTCGACACGACACCACCATCCCCGGGCTCGAGTTATGGGACATCCCTGTGCACGGCGACTCACGAGGCTGGTTCAAGGAGAACTGGCAACAGGAAAAAATGGTTTCGGCGGGACTGCCCGATTTCCACCCTGTGCAGAACAACATTTCTTTCAATGAAAAAGCGGGAACTACCCGCGGCATCCACGCGGAACCGTGGGACAAGTTCATTTCCTTGGCCTCCGGCAGCGTGTTCGGGGCGTGGGTCGATCTGCGACAGGGAGAGACGTTCGGCACCATATTCACCGCGGAGCTAGACCCCTCCACCGCGATCTACGTGCCGCGCGGAGTCGGAAACTCCTATCAAACGCTCGTCCAACACACGTCTTACAGCTACCTCGTCAATGAGCACTGGTCGGCCGAAGCGCAGTACACATTCCTCAATGTCGCTGATACCACAGTTGCGATCGCGTGGCCGATTCCTCTCGCAGACGCAGAGCTCTCGGCGAAGGACCTGCAGCACCCGTTCCTTGATGTGTTGACGCCGCTGCCGCACGAATGACGATGCCCGGCGCGTTGAGGGCGGTCAGTCCGGATCAGGCGGGAATCCCGGTCCAGCGATCTGACAGCGTCAGCTGCATCGCTCAGGTAGATTGGGGTGATTTGTGTCCACAACGTGCGACGGAGAGATATGGGCTATCTGAAGGAGGTCGTCGGGGCGCGCGAGCTGCTAGCGAACCTGGCGCTCCGGGAGATCCGAGGCAAGTACAAGCGGACAGTGCTCGGACAGCTCTGGTCCTTGGCAAATCCCTTGGCCCTGATGCTTATCTACACAGTGGTGTTCTCGCTGATCTTGCGCGTTCAGCCAGGTCCCGGCGATCCGAGCGGCCTGAACATATTTGCGCTTTGGCTCCTCGCCGGCTTGCTGCCCTGGCTCTTCTTCGCGAATTCTGTGAGTCTCGCCATGGGCTCGCTCGTAGATAATCAGAACCTCATCCAGAAGGTGTATTTCCCGCGGATCGTGCTGCCCCTTTCGGTCATCGCTTCGATCGCCTACACCTGGTGCCTCGAGATGTTGGTTCTCATCATTGCGCTTTCCATCGCGGGGGCCGTGGTGTGGCCCTGGTTGCCGTTGGTCGTCGTGGCCATGGTCTTGCTCGCGCTCTTCGCTGCTGGTTTTGCCCTCATGCTCTCAGTCGCGAACGTCTATTTCCGAGACACCCAGTATCTGATGGGCTTGCTGTTCCAGCTGTGGTTCTACGCAACGCCGATCATCTACCCACTTTCGTATGTCGCCGATCTGTCGGTCAACACCGGCGGAATCGCAGGCACCAACATCACGCCGCTGGACCTGTTCCGTCTGAACCCCATGGAAGGATTCGTGGACATATTCAGAACGATGCTCTACGACAACAGAGCTCCCGAGCCGATCTCGTTCCTCATTTGCGCAGCTTGGGCGGCGGCGGCTCTGACCATCGGCCTGTTTGTTTTTCAGCGCAGGGATGCACGCTTGGCGGAGCTGCTGTGATGAAGGGGCAAGTGGACGTCGTCGATGTCGGGAAAAAGTTCCGGCTCTACAAAGAGCGGAACCAGAGTCTCAAGTCGGCCGTTATGCGTCGGCGGATGTCCGTGCACGAGGACTTCTGGGCGGTCCGCGACGTGAGCTTCACCGTCCCGGCAGGATCGACGTATGGCCTTATCGGAGGCAACGGGTCCGGCAAGTCGACCCTTCTGAAGTGCCTCGCGAAGATCTTCACTCCGAACGAGGGCGAGATTCGTGCCGAGGGCAAGGTCGCGGCCCTTCTCGAGGTGGGGTCGGGGTTCCACCCAGAACTGACTGGTCGGGAGAACATTTTCCTGAACGGCTCGATCCTCGGGATGAGCCGAAAGCAAATCCTCGCGCGGCTCGACGAGATTATCGATTTCTCGGGCGTCGAGGCCTTCATCGACCAGCCCGTCAAGAACTACTCCTCCGGAATGTACGTGCGCCTCGGCTTCGCCGTAGCTATCAACGTTGAGCCTGACATCCTTGTCGTCGACGAGGTCCTCGCGGTCGGCGACGCCGAGTTCCAGGAGAAGTGTGCACTCAAGTTCTCGGACTTCCGGCGCGAGGGGCGGACCGTGATCTTGGTCAGCCACGCTATGGATGCTGTACGGACCATGTGCGACGAGGTCGCGTGGCTACGAGACGGCCACCTCGTCACCACAGGTCGTCCGGACTCCGTGATAGATGAATATCTCGCTTCGCTTCATGGCGATGCATAACGAGCGGAGGGTTGGATGACCGCCGCAGGCCCCACCGACCTACCCTCACCGCGACGGTCATGGCGTAGTTTTCCCGACCATTCTCTCGGGCGTGCGCTGGACGGGCACCGGAATTCCCTGGGGCTGTTACGTCTTGCCCTAGCGACGCTCGTCATCTTCGACCATGCCTTCCCTCTGGGGGGATTTGGCGAAGACCCGTTCTGGCAGTACACCCGGGGGCAAACGTCACTCGGTGGGATCGCCGTCGGCGGGTTCTTCGTCATCAGCGGGTACCTCATCGTGAAGAGCGGCGCCAGCGCAGACATCATTCAATTTCTGTGGCGGCGCGTCATCCGAATTTTCCCAGCCTTTTGGGGCGTCTTGGCGTTCGGGGCGTTCGTCGTCGGTCCATTGGCGTGGCTCCGCCGCGGGTCAGAACTCTCCGACTACTTTGTCTGGACATCTAACGGCCCGTTCGCGTACATCACCGCGAACTGGACGCTAACGATCAACAACTACGGCATCCTCGATGTCTTCTCCGGAACGCCCTACGGCCAGCAGCTGGGCGGTGCGAGTGTGCTCAACGGCTCCTTGTGGACGTTGGCATACGAGTGGGGCTGCTACATGCTCGTCGCGGTGCTGGCGATAGCGGGAGTGTTGTCTCGAGCTCGCATCATCGTTCCAGTCTTGACGGGCCTGGTGCTCGTCGCGCAGGCGATCTCACTCGCTGCGCCCGGAAGTATCGCGCAGGTACTTCCCCTCCTCGGAGACCCACAGGTACTTTTCCTCGCCTTGGCATTCCTCGTCGGATCAACATTCGGGATCTACTCGGACACAGTGGCCTTCGATGACAGGATCGGTATCGGCGCGATAGCAGTGTTCATCGCAACAGCTCTGACCGGCGGGTTCTTGACCTTGGGTATCGTCGCCGGCGGCTACGCGGTCCTTTACCTCGCAGCTCGCCTGCCACGGAGCGTGCAGTGGATCGGCGCTCGGAACGACTATTCGTACGGTGTCTACGTTTACGGCTTCCTCGTGCAGCAAAGCCTCGCGGCTGCGGGAGCGAATCAATGGGGATACGTGCCCTATGTGTCACTGACGATCGTCATAACCTTCGGGCTAGCATGGCTCAGCTGGCATTGCCTTGAGAAGCATGCGCTTGCGCTCAAGTCATGGGGTCCCGGAAAGGGCTTGCCGTGGCTATTGCGCCGCGGTAGCTCATCATGGGGCGGCACCCCGCACAAACTCTCCGAAAAAGACTCGACCGACGGGGCGGCTAGATGACTCGCTTGGCCATCCAATCAGTGCTCTTCGGCAATGACCCGGGCGCCATTCTTCGCGCCGCGGAGGCCGCGGGAAACTCGGCACAGCGGGCGATGGCGGCAGGACTGATCGGTGATTGGGAGTATCGACTCGGCGACTGCTCGCCGAGGCCGCTGTTCTCGGAATCGTCCGCAGACCTTTGGCGGACAGCAGTCGAGGGCTTCGGCGGCGAAGCTGCCTACACGTACTTCGACGAGAACCTCGGCTCAGCGGCTGGTCATAACCGTGTTGCCGGCGAATCGCGCAGCGACTTCATCATCGTGATGAACCCCGATATCCGGATGAGCCCGGACACGATTTCCTCGCTCCTGCGCGCAATGCATCCCGACGTCGGCATTGTCGAAGCAAGACAGCTCCCCCTCGACCATCCGAAAGAATACGAGCAGTACACAGGCGACACGGCTTGGGCCTCAACTGCGTGCGCGATCACGCCTCGAACAGTCTTCGAGGCTGTAGGCGGGTTCGACGCGGATGCCTTCTTCTTGTATGGCGATGACGTTGACTACTCGTGGCGAGTCCGTCTCGACGGATATCGAGTGGTTTTCGAACCGAGTGCCCGCGTGTTCCATGACAAGCGCCTGACCATCGACGGCGATTGGCCAACATCCGCTGCCGAGCGGTACTACTCAGCCGAGGCGGCTCTGATGCTCGCGCAGAAATACTCTGCGGATGAGCGCGTAGAAACTCTGTTGGAGCAGTTCGATTCCAGCGGGATATCGTTCCTGGAACGAGCTGCGTCGAAGTTCCGCTCGCGTCGTTCGGCCGGAACACTGCCACGTCAGCTCGACCCAGACCACCGTGTTGCGAAATTCTTAGGTGACTTTTATGCCATCCACCGATTCTGATCAGCCGATGGGTTCGAGCTTCAGCGGGCCGACTCTGATGTCACTGCTCACGCGTCTGGGTGACGGCGCTAGCGCTGACCCCAGCCTTCGGCGAGCAATAGACATTTTGTCTGTGCAGACCGAGCGGCAGAACTCGGAGAACCGCCCGTTTCTTTCCGTCGTCGTTCGAACGCAGGGTCGCAGGCTGGAGGCTCTCGCGGACGCGATGCTCTGCCTCTACGGCCAGAGTTCCGCGGACTTCGAAGTCCTCCTCGTGTGCCATGATGCCGACCCCGCTTCCGCCGTCAGCATCAGCGCGCTCGTGGAATCACAGCCCGCAAGCTTCAGGGAACGTATCTCTACCATCGAGGTCACCGGCGGCCGCAGGGCACGCCCGCTCAACGTCGCGACCGAACGCGCACAGGGACGATATATCGCCTTCTACGATGACGACGATCTTCTTTTCGGGCACTGGGTCGAGGCATTCCGCATTTCGGCTGAGCGCGCGCCCGGTCGGCTCTTGCGGGCTCGCGTCGCGTCTCAGCGGGCCATCCCAGAAATGTGGCCGCAAGATCAGGATGGTTTTCGGCATACGAGTTGGCCCAACACCGAATACCCCGCCCATTTCGACCAACTCGCTCACTTCGGCATGAACTACTCCCCCTTTATGGGCTGGGCCTTTCCACGAGAGCTCTTCCACACATACGGTCTGCGCTTCGATGAAGAGCTCTATGTGTGCGAGGACTGGGACATGATCCTGCGTGGTTCCCTCATTTGCGGAGTTGAAGAGGTGCACGAACTGACTGCCATCTACCGGCGGTGGGAGGGGATCGAATCGTCGTACACGAGCCATCACTCGGCCGAATGGGAAGCGTCGCAAGCGCGTGTCATCGCGAGACTCAATGAGTCCCCGATTATCTTCCCCCCGGGCACAGTCATGGAGATCCTCGCGCTTCTCAGCGCTCGCTCTGAACTCAATAACGTCCGGGGCGGGCTTGAGGCGATATACACGAGTCGATCCTGGAGAATCACGGAACCGGTCCGGGGTGTTCTCCGCTACGCGGCATCCGGCGCCCGATTCACGAAGCGGGCGGTACGCCGGGTCATTCCGTCACGGTCGAGCCAATGAGCAACTATGCGATCCTGGGAGCCGGCGGGCAGGCTCGGGAGACGGCGGATTTTGCAGATACTCTTCCCGATTTTCTCGCGGTAGACCTCGCTCTCGCTCCGTCAAATCCCGCGTTCCGGACCGTTTCGATCTCTGAACCGTCGACGTCAGACCGCGATGTCCCCGTCGTGGCAGCGATCGGCGCACCGGGCGCACGCCGGGAGTTGGTTTCCCGATGGCCGGGACATCGGTACGCCAAGATAATCTCGCGCCACGCATATATCGCCGCCGACGTCGAAATTGGGCCGGGGTGCATCGTCGCTCCCGGCTCAGTCATCATGACCGGTGTTCGATTGGGTCCACATACGCTCGTGAATGCGGGTGCCACGATTGGGCACGGAACGATCCTTGAGGAGTACGCAACCCTCGGTCCCGGAGCCCACGTCGGTGGCGACAGTCATATCGGTGCAGGCACATATATCGCACTCGGTGCGGCGGTCTCACACAAGATTGAGATCGGCGCGGGTGCAGTCGTCGGCGCTGGAGCAGTTGTCCTCGAAAATCTGGCCGGCGGCGCTCTCTATGTTGGCGCCCCAGCTCGGCGGGCACGCTCTCAGGAAGGATGGCTTCATGCCCTTTGACATTCCTTTCATCAAGCCAGTGATGCCGCCGCCGGAAGAAGTCGCAGCTGATGTGTCACAGATAGTCTCGTCCAACTGGTACACGAACTTCGGCCCCTTCGAGCGTCGGTTTCGCGAGCAGATCGCCGCCTATGTCGGTGAAGTGAGCGCCGCCACCTTCTCGAACGCGACGATCGGCTTGCAGGCTGCCCTCACGGTCATGCTGGCGGGAAAGCCGGCCGGGCTCGTTATCGTCCCATCGTTTACTTTCGCAGCCGGTCCGCACGCTATCCGATCTGCTGGGCATCAGCCCCTGTTCATCGATATCGATCCGGCGACTCTTCAGCCTTCAGCGGCACACGCGCGCAGCGCGCTCAACGACTACGGCGACCAGGTCTCGGCAATCCTCCTCTGCAATACCTTCGGAATCGGCACCTCGGTCGCCGAGTGGGAGGCTATGGCCCAGGACGCCGGGATTCCTCTCATCATCGACTCGGCCGCGGGTTTCGGGTCGCGCTATCCTGACGGCCATCGACTCGGGGCGCGCGGAGACTGCGAGGTGTTTTCATTTCATGCGACGAAGCCGTTCGCCATTGGCGAGGGCGGTGCACTTTTCTCTCGGGACGCCGAGATAGCGACGCGCGCGCGCGAGTTTTCAAACTTCGGCTTCTCCGGGCTGCAGGGCGCGACCGCTGCCGGAACGAACGGAAAACTACAAGAGATCAACGCCGCCATCGGCATTCGACAGCTGTCTCGATTCGACGCGGTGATTGAATCCCGACGCGGAGTCCTCGAGAGCTACCGTCAGGTCCTTGAGTCGACAGGCGCCGGCGGACTAGTCCCTAACGCGGACCAATCATCGGTGTGCTTCGCGTCCGTCGTCTTCGTTGATCGCGACACTCGCGACCATGTCGTGACGAGTCTTCGGGACCAAGGCATCGAGGCGAGGGTGTACTACGCGCCGCCTGTGCACGAGCAGCCGACCTTCGCGGACGCCGCGATAGCTGGTGACCTCCACGGGACGGCCCTGATCAGCTCCCGTATCGCCTGCCTACCCGTATACGAAGACCTCCCTGCACGAGCTCTGAGTGCGCTAGAGCTCGCAACGTTGAAGCAGTGACCGGATGGAGCCAAACACATGACGCGAGACAACGATCCCGACGCCGAAAGCGACCGGCTGGAACGCCGCCTCGACCAGATCCACGCCCATCTCACTGAACTCGAGAGCCGGCAAAGAGGAATGCTCGATGAAACTCGGATTCGTTGGCGCGAAGAAGATGCGATCCTGCAACGTCTCGTGCTTCGAGCAGAAGTCGAGATCGAGTCCGAGCGTCGACAGCGGGACCATATCCAGGACTCCCGCGACCGGCTCGCGAGATTTCGTGAGGAATCCGGATACGACGAACTATGGGATGACGACAATCCTCTCGTCTCGGTAAGGATTGCGACTTTCGACCGCACCGAGCAACTCATCGACGTCGCCATTGAATCGGTCCTCAAGCAAACGTACGACAACATCGAGATCGTCGTCGTAAATGATGGACCAAATCCGCGTACGCAGGCGGCGCTGAAGGCTCTCGGGAATGACAAGATCCGATACAGCGAGCTACCTCGGCGTACTGACTATCCTCAACATCAGCATCTGCGCTGGATGGTCGCCGGTGCGGCGGCCATGAACGAGGCTGCGAGGCAGGCACAAGGCAAGTGGATCGCGCCACTCGATGACGACGACGAGTTCGCGGACGACCACATCGAGCGCATCCTGCGGTTGGCAAGAAGCGAACGTGCCGAGCTCGCGTACGGTGCACTCATTCGTCGTGACCTCGACGAGGGCACAAAGGAACTCATCTTCTCCGATCCGCCGGTGATTGGGAAGTTCAGTTTCCAATCCTCCATTTACCTGGAGGGCCTCCGTTTCTTCAGCTACGACGAGGAGAGCTGGAGAGTGGAAGAGCCGGGGGACGGAAATCTGATCAGAAGGATGCGGGAGGCCGGGGTGCGGTTCGCGGGCACGCCCGACGTGCACGCTTTCATGAATTCTCACCGGTTCGACCGCCGAGACTCATGATTCGTCCGCCGCTGCACATCCACGTCGGCGCGGCCCGGCATTTCCTCGGTTGGGAACTGGAACACTTCGAGCAATACTTCATCCTCGTCGATCAGCCGGACCCTGGTGTATCGCTGCTCGCTTTTGGCCCCGACGTCATCCGGTCGGGCTCAGAGCTACCCGCAAGTAGTCGCTTTCTGATTCAGTTCCCCGGATTCGGGCACAATCCGTTGCACGATCTCGCCGTCCGCGACGCTGATCTCCAACTGATCAATGACCGATACGACCTCGTCTTCGTAAATCCTGGACCGCTGGAGGTTGCCTATTCGACTTCAGACCGACTACGTATTTTCCCGGTGAGCATCAACGTCCGACTCCTCGAACAAACTCCTGCACGGTACCGATCAACCCTCGACTCACTAGTGCACGTTTCGAGCCGAACCGCCCAAAAGGACTGGCAGCGCAGCGCATCGATCATGAAGAAGTCCGGGCTGCATCACGAGGTGTATCCACCTTTGGATGATGAACTTCGCCTCCAGATGGGACTTCGCGCACACCGGCGGGCCGCACTAGCTGCGAAAGTGGGTATCCGCCTGAGCGTGATGCCTTTAGGCTACGTGAGCCACGCCGAGACGATCAAGACCTATCGTCGGCACGACGGATTTGTGCATGTGGCACGCGATGTTCGACACCAGACGATGATCGATGGGAAATACACCGCTGCGTTGATGGAGGCGGCCGCGACCGGCGCCATCACGTTTTGGCACGATACCCTGTCCCTCGGTAACGACTTCGAGACCGTGTTCGATCTGCCCGAAGATACGCGGGCCGCGGCAGATCGCATCCTAGAACTCCGAGACACGCTTGACATCAAGCAGCACAGTATCGATACCGCGACAGAGATGCGAGCCAAAGCTGACCCCGGGCGCTCGGTCCGTGTGCGGGTCGACCAGATGATGGAAGTGATCGACTCGCGCTAGGCCGCGGCAGAGATGCGAGCCGGGATCGCCCGTCCGTTCGTGAGCGGCTCCGTGTCCAGTCGTAATTACCGTGAGTTCCACGATCATGTGGTGCGAGTGTGTAGCGCCCGGCTTCATCGGAGGCTTTCAGTGACCGGTTCGCGGAGCGCAGCGGGGACTTGGTGAATCGTAGTGGGTGCTGCTCGACCTCGACGGAAGCGATCCTGCCGATCGCGGAGTTCAGCGGCAGTGGTTGCACCAATCGATGTATCCGGCGACCGCAGAGCCGATCAGGCGCGGTAGGAGTGAACGCCCGCTCGACCAGATCCAGAGGCAACTCGGAAGGAGCCCGGGAAGGGTCGTGCGCGGTCCCCGGTGCCGCATTACCCCGCGGAGCTCGTCACCGCGCATCAACCGCGTGGACCTTCCGAACCCTGTAGCCGCTGTGGTTCTAAGAATGAACGCGTCGGATCCGTGTCAATGCGACCTCATCGATGACCGACCGTGCCGAGAGTTCTGTCGACGACGCTCGAAAAGTAGGCCATTGCGACGTGTGAAAACGAGGCCACCTGGTTGTCGTTCGGTCAGTCTGCCGGATCTTGGGTTCTGATGCTCGGAAGGCTGTCGATCCCGCGTCCGCGGAGCCGGTAGCTGGCGCCCTTCAAGGTGAGGACGTCGGCGTGGTGAACGATGCGGTCGATCATCGCGGCGGCGACTGCTTGATCGCCGAAGACCCCGCCCCAGCCTGAGAACGGCAGGTTGCTGGTGAGGATGAGCGAGGCGTGTTCGTAGCGGCTCGAGACGAGTTGGAAGAACAGGTTCGCGGCGTCTTGCTCGAAGGGGAGGTAGCCGACTTCGTCGACGATGATCAGTCCGTAACGTCGCAGCCGTGCGAGCTCGCGAGGGAGGTTCCCTTGCCGGTGCGCGTCGGTGAGGCGGGTGACCCAGTCCGTCGCGGTCGCGAACAGCACCCGGTGGCCGTGCCGTGCGGCGACGATCCCAAGTGCGGTCGCGAGGTGCGTCTTCCCCGTTCCGGGCGGGCCGAGCAGGACCACGTTCTGCGCTTCGAGCAGGAAGCCTCCCGATGCGAGAGCGGCGATCTGCTGCCGGGTCGCGGGCTGGGCGTCCCAGTCGAAGTCCTCGAGCGTTTTCCGCGCGGGAAACCCGGCCGCTTTGATCCGCAGCTCCGCGCCGGAGGCGTTGCGGGCGCTCACTTCGCGTTCGAGGACGGCGGCGAGGTAGTCCTCGAACGACCAGCCCGCGTCCCGTGCTTGGTCGGCCATCCGACTGGCGGCTTCGGTGATCCGGGGAGCTTTGAGCGCGCCGGCGAGGTAGGTGATCTGCTTGATCGACTCGGTCTGCTTGCCGGCCATCACGCGACTCCTTCGATCCCGAACGCCCGGTCGTAGTCTGCGAGATCCCTCGTGAGGTCGTCGCCGAGGGCGGCAGGGCGGGGAGCTTGGAACTGCTGCCGCAACCGTTTCGCCGTCTCGACATGCGTGGGATCGGTGACCGTGCTCCCGCGCGCCCAGACGCGGGCGTGGTCAGCGACGATCCGCCCGTCGAGCCGAACCCGAACCCGGTCGAGGTCGGCGGTGACGTCAACGAGCCGCCCGATGGCTTGCGGATCGACGGAGTAATCGGACGCGTCGAGACGGACGTAGTAGTCGCGTCCCAGCCTTACTCGCTCTCGCCAACCGAGCTGCAGCGGGATCGGCGGGAGCGGCAGCATCCGGGACCGGTCGTGCTCGATCAGATCGACCGGGCGGGCCTTGATCGTCCGCACGACCCTGCTGTTCGCTCTCTCGAGCCAGTCTGCGAGTTGAGCGTTGAAGTCCGCCGGTGAAGTGAACGTGCGGCCGGGCATGAACGAGGTCTCGAACCAGCCGTTGCGGCGCTCGACGATCCCCTTCGATTCGGGGTCGTAGGGGCGCAGCTGGACGACCTTGGTGGCGAGGGTGCCGGCGAACGCGGCGACGCCTTGTGCGAGCCGACCCTTCTGCCCGATGCCGGGCTCGTTGTCCCAGATCAGCCTGCGCGGGACACGGCCGAGTTGCTGGATCAGCTCCCACGACCCCAGCAGCAGATCCTCGGTTTTGCGCGTTGGGATCATCTTTGCCGTGACGAAGCGTGAGTGCGCGGCGACGATTACCAGCACGGGCAGCAGCACGCTCGTGCCGTCCTCGAGCGGGATCTTCGCCGGTGGGAACCAGAGATCGCATTGGGCCGCATCACCAGCAGCCCAGCTGAGCCGGTCAGCGGGGTCAACCGGGCGATGCTCCGGCCGCAACCGACGCACGTTCTCCCGGAACCAGGTGATCGACCCCGACCATTCGACCCGCTCCGCGATCACCGTCGCTGGCATCTCCGGATGCTCCGCCAGCAACGCTCGCACTCGCGCCTCGAACGGCGTGAACGACGTCTCCTGCGCCGGCCGCTCATACTTCGGCGGCCGATCCGACGCCAATGCTCTATCGACCGTTGACCTGCCGATGCCCAGTTGCCTCGCGACCTGACGATGCGGAACTCCATCCGCGACGAGCCGCCGAATCAATGCCCAATCCTCCACCGAGATCACCCACCCAATCTGTCTGGGTGGCCTCGTTTTCGCCCGTCGCTATGGCCTCGTTTTCAACCGTCGCCGACAAGTTCGGCGGTCTTGGCCGCGTAGTGCGCGGAGGGGGCAATCGGCGATGCCTCGCAGACCGGCTCGACCCCGAAGTCGTCCTTGTCTGTGCGCGTCGATGTAATCGACCTTCAGCTTCGTGGGCGCTTGAGCTCCGCCGCAAAAAAAGCCGATGCGCTCCGCAGGATCGCGATCGCTCGTCGCAATTCTCGAACTCCACGCTCGAGGGCAGCAATATGCTCCGCGTCATCCGTGGAGCGGCCCGGTCTCAGACCACCGTCGATTTCCGCACGGTGCACCCCGTGGCGCAGCGTGTTGGTCGGTATCCCGAGCTGATGCCCGACGTTCGTGCACGCCCCCGGCGACGACCATCCTCATCGCGCGCGGCCAGAACCAACCGCACCGCCCGGTCCTTCGACTCAGGCGGATACTTCCTCAACTTCCCCGTGCTTCTCATCCTTTCGTACTGTCAGGAGCCTCCACCAGAACCGGGGCGCAACACTGCCTGCTCGACCGTGACGTTCGAGGACGGCCCGCGGTTCTCTCGCGAACGATGCGGGTGGATGGGCGTCTAGGGCCGACCAGGCTCACTCAGCCCACGCTGATTTGCCAGGTTCCGTCGGCCGTTATCTGCATCGTCGCGGGGCTCCGCGCGGACACGGACCCCCAGTAGGACCCGATCTCGTTTGCCAGGAGATCCATGTCACCACGTGAGTCCCTGGACCACACGCCGAAGTAACCACCGCCTGTGTGAGAGATGTTAGCGACCGTACCAGGAGAGTCGAATACGACTACGTCGTCGCCCATGCCGACCGCGGTCGATGACACGTGGCGGGCCGAGGAGATATTCGAGATAGTCATCGTCCAGTGGGCATTCGCGGTGATCTCAAAACCCGTGTAGTGAACCGGGAAATAGTCCGTAAATCCGGCGATCCGTCGACCCTGGTATGCACCAACGGTGCTCACGAGCAGGTCGCGTTTTCCGTCCTGGTCAAGTGCCCAAACCCCGGTGTACCCCGTGCACGAAGGGCAACTGAAATCCACGATCTTCTGTCCCGAGTAGAAGTCCGCGGGCACGACTGAGTCGCCCGAACCCTCCAACGGCTGGGAAGCAACCCACACGGTGATCCACATCGGTGAAGGGGCAACGACATCTATTTGGACCGGCGCCGGAATCCTGTACCCAGCCGGAACACCTTGTGTCGTGACACAGTGGGTTCCGGTCGCGAGAGAGATCCCGAATCCCCCAGACGCCCACCGGCTACTCGCCGTGGTGTTCTGCCAAACGCCGGGGCCACCGACCCCACACGGTCCCTCCTGAATGAGCGCAGTGACGCCATTTACTCCATTACCGTTCGCATCCTTCGCCACCAAAGCGCCGGTAACGATCGGTCGCACGATCGGTCCCGGCACCCACACCGTCACCCAGTTCGCGGGGCGCTCCTCCATCGTGAACATCACGTCAGCGGGAATCCAGTACGGGGCGGGCACATTGAGTGTCTTAATGCAGTACTGCCCGGGCTGGAGCCCGATCCCAAACGCGCCGTAAGCGTCCGCCCGATCCGTGGTGGTGGTGTACCAAACCGCGGGGCCAGAGCAGGTGTTCTTCCGAATCTCGACGGTCACACCGGGGAGTAGTTCAGAGGACGGGCCCTTGATCGACACTGCGCCGGTCCCGAGCACGGCGGGAGTGGGAGGCGTCGAGACATTCGTAGTGACGGTAATCACGACTGAGTTGGACTCGCGGATCGGCTCACCGAATGACCCCTCTAGTGCGTAGATACGATACTTCGGATACCCGTCCTCACCGGGTGCAACGGGCGAAGGATTATCGGAGTTCGCCGCAGGATTGATAACACCGGATATGTTGCCGTTGGCGTCGGAGACTAATTCCAGGTGGTCGCCCGCCCCGGAGATATCGTCAATCTGCAACTCCAACATCAGGTAAACGGTTGAATTCGGGCTCCAGCCAGATCCCGTGAAGGCGATCCCCTCGCCCCAGTTGGGGCCAGCCACGACGATGGTATTCGGCACGACGATCGTGGCCGCTGGCAGCATCACCCTCTCCGTAACGGTGAAATCCACTTGGTTGGAGACCCGACTCTGATTGCCATTAGCTGGGGCGGCGAGCTCGGAAGCTACCAGATACACGCGGGAGTTATGCTCGCCACCGGTCGCGGGAATGATCCACCCCTGCGCAAAGAAGGGCATGAAGGGAGATAGTTCGCCGGTCGAGTTGGCAGGAAGCGACGTGCCGGTCAGTACGTACGGGGCAGCCTCGTCACTGGCAACCACGATGTCGACGGAGACCTGCGCGTTCGGGGTGAAGCCGGACCCGGTGAAGGTTATGGGTGCGTCGAGGTACCCCTCTTCGAAAGTGGTCGGGCTTGTTACCGAAAGCACCGCGTCAGGGAGCGCTGCCTGCGCTTCCGCGGCCGGAACGATCGATGTCGCGACTACCGCCGCGGCGACTACCGTGAAAAGTGCTGCCCTAATGCTGCGCAAAGCTAATCCCCCATGCCCCCAGTCGGCCCCCCATCGACGCCGACACTCATCAACATAGCGATAGCAGGGCGGTGTCGCCATCCTGGGTGGTGGGTCGATCGGACGGACTGGTACGTTTTGGTCACACGCCAGCAGCCAAACGAGTAGGGGTAATCTATGACCGCAACAGCCTCACCTCCCCGAACGCGACGAAACGCGTTGCGCTGGGCGGCTGGACTGCTCACCCTGATTTGCGCGTTCGGCGCTGTGCCCACCGCCGCGAGCGCTGAGGTCATCGGAACCGGGGCTGTGTCAATCAAGGGTCCTGGGTCCGAACTGATACCGGGCGTCGATGTCGAGATCAGGAAAGACGACTGCAGTGGCGCGGCCGTGTGGCGCACGACCACCACGAACCGGCCCGACGCTTACGGCGCATTCGGAATCGGCCTCGCTCCCGGCTCATATTGCGTCCTCACACAGGCGGCCCCCGCTCCCTACTCGATCACTGCCCCCGTCATTTTCACGATGGAGGCTCGGGCTGGGAACTGGGTCACCGTCTGGCTTCCGGGACCGCCGCCTGTCGTGAGCGGCGCGCTGGTGGCAAAGGACATCACAGGCGGTGGTGTCAACGGCGTCACGGCCCTCATCGAGCAAGGAACCTGCGCCTCACCCGCTGCCGCTGTCTGGGAAAACACGACCGCAACGAGCCGCTGGTCCACGGGCGGGTTCGGGATCTCGCTCGAAACCGGAACGTACTGCGCACGAGCGACGGATGTGCCGTTCGGATTCGACGCTCCCGCTCCCGTCGACTTCACCGTCTCGACCCCCGGGCCGATCTGGGTCACCCTCTGGCTGCCCGACACCGTCTGGTCGGGCACGGGCACGTCCGAGGACATTCCCGTCGACTTCGTAGGCGGATCGAAGATCGTCGAATTCTCGTGTCCGGAATGCTCACCAGAGGAGACCACAGGATTCATAAGCAACGATGAGGCCTGCTGCGCCCGTTTCGGGGTTGGCAGGGAGCACACGTACGTCATTGGAAAAGGTGGCGTTTTCGCCCCGCATTTGAAGACCCTACGAATCGATGCGGACGCAGCTTGGACGCTGAAGTTTCTGGAGATGTCGAGGGCGAGGGTGGCCGGCGCTACGACGTCAGGCGAGGGTATGGACATCCTGGTCTTCCCTGAGGGGCCAAGCTCCGTCACCCTCTCGTTCCACGGGAGCGGGGAGCACGCGCTCTGGATTGTCGAACCCAGCCTGAAGGCCGAGGACACGAGCCTCAAGGCGGAGGACATCGGACTGGGATCAGGTGATTTCTGGGGACAGGTGACGATACCGAGTCCCTCGGTGGTGCACGTGTACACGACAGGGACGTGGCAGATCGATCGGCAACAGTGATCGAAGCGCGTAGGAAAGCCTCTTACGAACTCGACTAGAGCAAACCACAACCAACGCAGAAACGCCCCCACCTTGCAGCCCGAAGCTGAGGATGGGGCGTTTCTCTGGGCAGACCATCGGCGATCGGTCAGCGCGTCGAAGGAACGGCGCAGCATGAAAGGCATAAAAATCTGAGCGGCGGGCAGTTTTAGGGATCCTGACCTGACCCCCACTATCACCCGGAGGGGGTCATTGCTCGTGTGACGCTCTAGCCGCAGAAACAAGCTGGCGAACATCGTCAGCGACGCCCCAGATCGCAGGCGAGTCGTACGCCCGTTCCGGAAATGCGCCGTAGTCGAGCCGTACATTCAAGCCGTTCTCCTCGATGAACAACTCGACTTTCTCGGCAAGGGCGACCGGAACGCCGGAACTTGTATTCAAGATCCCCGAGATGCCGGGAGTCATCGCCACGACGGCGATCTGCTCCGCGAGGTCTCGGACATGAATGAAGTCGTACTTCTGCCTACCCATTGTGAACGGGATACTCGCCTGCCCGCTCTCCTCGGCATCCAGAAGCCGAGTAAATATGGACTTGTTACGACGGTCGTCACCGTAGATGTAATAACTGCGCAGCCAGCACAGTTCGGTTTCGTTCGAGGATGCCAGGAAGAGTGAACGGCGGAGAGCGTCCTTCGCTATGCCGTACAGAGATCGAGGGTTCGTCGGGGTCTCTGCGGTAACTCCTCCCTCCCAATAGCCGATCTCGTGCATCGTCCCAAGCACAGCCAGCCGGCTAACCCTCTTGGCTGCTTCCGTCAAAAACCGGAAGTGCGAGGAAAGCGTCAGCATGTGAGACGGCGCCTGGTGGGAGAACCCGTCTTGCCACGCGAGATGGACAAGAATGTCACGGCTGTCCGCGAACAAAGGGTCGACGTCCGCGTTGATGTCCAGGACGTCGATCTCGCAGGTCTCAGCCCGAGGATCGATGTCAGCGGGAGGGAGCGTCCGTGCGACCGCGAGCACGCGGCAGCCCCGGTCCAACAGCGCCGAAACGACGTGCCTTCCGATGTACCCGCTCGCGCCCGTGACAATGACCCGAGGAGCGTTAGCGTTTTGCGGCATGATGCAGCCAGTTTATCGTCCCCGTTGGCGTGAGCCGAACGACATTAGGGTCAGCGCACATCGACAACTGCGCACTGCGGCGCGGTATCGGCACCTGCACCAGCGTTTATCGCGTATGCGCAGACCCAATGTCTGCCGGGAGGCATCGGAACTATCGCATGGTATCCGTGATATCCATCCGCCCCGGGGTGTACCTCCGCACCAGGCGGGTAGGCGGCGTCGGCGGTGAGAGCAAGCCACGTGTTTCCCGCCTGCACGACTACCGTCGTGCGTGTGGCGACAGAATCCGGGTCGACGGCGTAGCCCCACAGCTCAATCCCTCCGGGCACGGCCCAGGCGCCCATCATCCGACTCTTCGGCGATTGATCCACGACGACCGGCTGCGGCACCGTGACTTGTTGGCATCCCGCGTTGACATCGGCACCAGCGGCGAGGTTGCGGAAGTAGACACACAACCAGTGCACGCCGGGGGAAGCGTCGACGCGCCCTCCCCAACCATGGTTCGGGCCCGATCCCGGGTAGAGACTTTCAGCCGTCGGATTAGGTTGATCCGCGCGCCACTCATACCAATTGCTGTCTAGTTGAACGATGACGCTGACCGGCTGAGTTCGCGCATCGGGATCGACCACCCATCCCCACAGGCCGACCTGCTGTCCGACTACGCTGACTTCTTTGACTTGTCCCTTCGGCGATACATCTGCGATCGACGGCACGTAGACATCTTTGCAACCGAAGGCTGTGTTTGTTCCCTGCTTTTGGTTGATCATCGTGACACAGACACGGTGATCTCCCGGGGCCGCCGGGAGCACTCCGCCCCAGCCGTGATTCGTGCCTGCTCCAGCAATGAGCGTCGGACCGAGTGCGTAGGGCGCAGACGCCTTCCACACGAACCACGTTTGATCGACTTGGATGTGAAGATCGACTGCGTTCGGAACGTTGTCGGGATCGATCGACCAACCCCACATGTGGATACCATCGACGCTCGCCCAGACATCCTTCCATTCTCCCCGCGGTGAGACGCGAGGGGGAAGGCTTATCTCGCGACAACCGAGCGACGTATCCTTGCCCAATCCAATATTGATCGCATCCACGCATATCCGTTGCGTCGTCCCAGGCGGCGCAGCGACCATACCCGAAAATGCGTGACGCGCACCGGCTCCAGGGTTCGCCGCCGCGACTGGCTCATACACCTGGTCCGCTGTCCAGACGGTCGTAGCTCCGGCAACGGTGATCCGGATCTGTAGAGCGGCGGTCACATCGTCGACGTCCAGCGCCCACCCTCGAAGGAGGATCCCGTCCTCGTTCGTTGACATCTCCTGAATGACGCCGAGAGGCGACCGGCCTTGCCCCGTGGTTGGACCAAACCAGTCAGTGAAGAAGTTGTAGAAGTTCCGATTCCCGTAGCTCCCGCAGACGTCTCCCGTGCCGTACCCGGCAGCAAGGGATGAAGCATTGGGCTGATAGGGCGTGTAATTGTATAGAGCGGCCGTGGCATAGTTCGTCACGTTGACGTTCGTTCCGCCGCACCCTTCTCTCGGGCTGAAGCCGATCCAATGGACACCGGGTTGGCGAGAAAACCTTCCGGCCGAGTAGTTCTTGAGGGAAGTCACCCCCGCCAGAATCTGAGGCCCGATCCCCGAGTACGCGGGGTCACAAGGGGCAGTATCGGGGCAATTCGCTCCCATCGCGAAAGTGAAATTGCGCTCGGTGGGCGCTCGCCCTGTGACAAGGCTCTGTTCCTTCTCGAGAGTTACCAGGATCACCTTTGCAGAGATGCCACATGCAACCTGAGTCCGGTAGATCAAATCCGAGACGCGCATGGTCCCACCCTCGATTGCGCTGCACACCAGACTTCCCGTGCGGTGCGATATCACGGCGGAACGAGTCGAGACGCTCGCCATACTGGAGTTGAGGCATCGACCGTTTGTGCATCGGTTCTTCTGATCGAGAAACTCTTGTATCTGGGACGCCGACATCGCGCCTCCATCGAAGAAGAGCGAATCTTCGATGATCGTGCCTGCGTCGAAACCCACGACTGCTGCAGTAGCGACGTCCCGGACGGTTGGTTGGGATATCGCAGCCGTCGCGCTCGAAGCGGTAGCTGGCGCGGCGACGAGGGGCGCCATCGTTGCCATGACGACGGCAGCCGAGGCTACTAACGCTAGGCTGCGGCGCCACTTCCGGTACCGCCCGTTCACTACGAGATTCGAAGCACGCATGTGTTCATTGTGAACTAAAGTGACGGATGTTACTACCGGAGGCAGCGCCGCAACCCCGGCATGCACCCGCGGCGTTATGAAATCGACGGCTATACCGTGCTGACGCCCGCGAATATGGCGTGGGCGGCTTCATCTAGGACAGCCGCACGCGCGTCGAAGGAATGCTCCTGACGGACGCGATGGGCGATCTCCGCAAGGCGCGTGTCAGGGGGAAAGAGCGCGTCGGGATCCGTGCTCAGCAACTTCACGAGGTGCGCGGCATCACGGTAAACGACCACAGCACCATCGAATATCTCCTCAATTCCTTCTACCGACTCTGATACGACCCGCCCCCCCACGGCGACGGCGTCGAAGGGTCGCATAGCAATGAAACCTTCGCGTCGCATCGCCGGCCACTGGTCATTAAGCACGATGGACGCGGTTTCGTATCGTAGCGGCAGGTCGACATTCGCGATCGACGGCGCCGCAATGGCCGCCTGCGAGATGAAAGGCCGCCAATCGGGGCCGTAGACGCGAACAGGGATGCCCGCAGCCAAGGGTTCGACGACGCTGGGTCGAGGGATACCGCGTGCCGTGCCCACAAAGACAATGTCCGTGCCGCGCGGGTGACCCCTCGGCTGAAACAAGTCGGTGTCCGTTGCCTCAAGAAGCGGGCTGACGCGCAGCCCCCATCGTTCAGTCGCTCGCCTCGACCATCCCTCAGAAGCAGCGAATACACGGTCGAACTCAGCGACTTCTTCCCGGCTGATGTCATCGGGGTGGCTAATGATCCACTGCAGCGAGATCCCCCATTTAGGAGCGTCAATACGGTACGGGCCACGCACCACTACGCTCACGTCATCCAGGTATCCAGTGTCACGGTCCCGCGCATCGTAGGCGTCTATGACGACGAAATGACCTCGGCGTTTCAGCGCTGAGGCCAAACCCCTCGCGAAATGGGTGTCGCCCCAAACGTCACCTCGGCGACCGGGCGGTGCGCAGATCTTGATAGCCCATCTCTGCGCAGCGAGATCTGGCCGCCGCCAGACGAGTAGGGGCACCGGAGAATAAGCACCGCGAGGGCTCCACCCGCGCACATCGAATCCTGCAGCCGAGATAACGTCCTCGGCCCGTAGCCGGTCCGCTCCCACGGCTTTCGGAATCAGCCCACGACGTCGCCGGCTACCGCGGAACGCAAGTTCGGGCTCTTCGAGCACGGGAAGAACGTCCAATAGCACCCGGGATGGCCTGCCGATCGCCGCGAGCCGCCGCGAGAAGTCTTCCAATTCCGCGCCACCGCTGGACCGCATCCCGCCAATCGCGCGGTAGTCCGATGCTGCAACAGCAAACGACCTTCCGGTCGCGAGAGGCACTTCAAGAACGCGGTCCGGAATGACGGCGGAGTCCTCGTGCGGATGGTGGCGGAGAATACGGTAGGCCCGACCTTGGGTGACTTGTGCCGCGCCTAGACCGGCGAGTGTACCGTCTATTGCGCGGTGTGCCGGAATAACGAGGGATCCGCGCGCCTCAGTCGCGAGGGCCGCGATCTCCGAATCCGCGAACTCTGAGCGCGCGTCAAGTGCGATCAGGAGTTGAGGGCCCTGGAGCCGCTCCACCTCGTCGTTCAGCGCGTCTGCCCACTCCGTCCGCGCACGGTATAAGTGAACGGCAACTTTCGGCTCCATTGCAGCGAGCATCTGGCCGGATATCCATTGGGATGCATCTGCGCCTACCATGGCGACCGAACCGGCCGCCCGACCCGACTGCACGAATTCAGCCGCCTGCGCGAGCTTGAGGTGGTAGCGCCGATCGCGCGCTTGAATGAACCAGATAACAGCGTCCCGCGTTCGCGTGCCCCCGGCGCGCGCCGCGCCGATTCGAGAAGAATGGCCGCCTGCTGACCAACTGCGGGCGGCTTCCAGCGCGAGATGTCTCATCTCGGATGCCGTCATCGATCGCTCCGTGTCGCCCACGCGCAACGACAATTCAATCGAGGGGTCATTCCAGGCTCGTTCAAGACCGGGAGCGCCGTCCCCTGCCAACTCTGTGGCGTTCCACCAGGGATGTACCGCAATCGTCGCTCGCTCCCCCACCAAGTAGGCATACAGGGCAGGAACGCGAAATACCTCGGGTAAGCCTCCCCCGGCGAAGACCTCGTCGAACAGGGGGTTAAGGCTCAGCCCTCGCCGAAACCCGCGGGCCACGTAATGCCACACAGCTGCGTCCTCGGGCATGCGGGAGAGGCCAAGTTGAGCGGCATAGAACTCAGCATCGACTAGCCCAGACTGACTGATGACGCGATGCCACCACACCCGGTCGGCCGCGCGGACAACTGCACCGAGGACGGGCACATCTCGGGAAGCCCGTATGCGGGCCCTCACCGCGCCGATGCTCAAGAGCGACCCGACGCTCGGCGTCCGTTCGATCGCCCGCCGAGCTTTCGCAAGCGCCTCCACAGCGGGTGGCGATCATAGATCTCTTGGACGATGTCGTGACGTTGTCGCTCGAGTTGAGAACTCAGCTCGTGTGCAAATTCGCGCCGCAATCGTTTCTCGACCAAGGCTATGTAGAGCGGGAGACCAGGTCCGTTCGCGTCCACCCACTCGCGTAGCGCCCGCTCACGCACAACGAGATCGTCCTGCTCGTGCAGTTCCGCGAGGGCGAACATACTGTTACCGTCAGCGCCTCTCGCTGATGGCCGCTGGGTCCAGAATGCGAGGGGTTCTCCTGCGAGAAATCCGACAGAGAACTTTGCCGCTACGCGCAAGTAGAAGTCCCAGTCCTCGACCGCCTGAAGCGATTCGTCATACCACCCGGCAAGGTCGTGCAGCGATCGGCGGTAGAGGAAAGAAATGGGAACCGCTCGGTTCACCTCCAATAATTCAATCAACGAGAGCCGTGACATCCCTTCCCAGAAGGGCGTCTGCCCAACCTCAACCCACTGCTCACCGCGCCGTTCCTCGTAGACGATGGCCGTGCTGACCATGACTCCGACGTCGTCCGGATGGTGGTCGAGCCAATCTACGGTTTGCTCAAGGAACCCCGGGGCCCAACGGTCGTCGTCATCGTGGAGCACGATGTACTCACCCCTGGCGGAGCGGATCCCCGCATTTGCGGCGGCGCAGCGACCGCCAGGCGCGGGCGCGTCGATTGCCCTCACCCGACCAGCGCAGGGCGATTCGCCGGCGACGGTACGGACCGCGGCGCCGTCACCCCCGTCGTTGACGACCACGATCTCCCAATCCGTGAAGGTCTGTGTGGCGATGTCCGCCAGGGCCCGACGGAGGAACGCCGGACGGTCTTTCGTGCGGACGACGACAGAGACGCGCGGCATAGCCGACAGCCTAGGGGAAGCGATGTCAGAGCTCTGCGTGCAGCTGCCACACGCGCTCGGCGGCGTCGCGCCAAGAGAACGCACGCGCACGCGCCGCCGCCAACACGCGCAGGCGTGACGAGAATGAGTCCTCGACCATGACACGTCGGAGTGCCTCGGCGATCCCATCCGAATCGCCCACGCCGACGAGGTGCGCGCCGTCCGCCAGCAGCTCCTCGTTCTGCGCAGTCCTGACCGCGACGACGGGCGCCCCGATGGCGAGGGCCTCGAGCGTGCGCCACGGGAACATCGTGCCCCCCGTCATCGCGATCACGGCCCCAGCACTCCCGAGAAGGGCTGCTCGATCGGGCGTCGCCAGCGTTGGCGTGGGGTGCACGCGTTCCGCCAACAGTCCGGCGGAGACCGCCTGGTCTGCCAGAAGAGCGGTGTCGCCTTCGTCCGCATCCGCGATGACCACGTGGAGATCCGTGCCCGCCGCGGCACGCAAGGCGGGGGCGAGTTCGTTGTGAGCGCTCGCGCGGCCCAGGACGACAACATACTGATCGGGCAGAGCGAGGGCGCGAACGCGCCCGGGCGCGTCGACGGGGATGCGGAAGTCCTTCGGCGGGGCGCCTGCGATGACGCGGATGCGGCCGCCGAACGACGCGATCTCGTCCAGCTCGGCTGCCATGGCATGCGTCGGAACAACCACGGCGTCGGCGAACCGAACAGCGCGCTTGAGCATCGCGCGCTGCCACGCGGCATCGGCACGATCCAGGTTCTCGGGTGAGGTCCATGCCTCGAGACTCCAGAGAGTGACCACGGTCTGGTCATGATCGTGCGCGCGATCGTGCCGGACCAGCGGCGCCATCAGAGTCGGCGAGTGAATCATCCCGCCTGCCGAGCCGAGTGCCGCGCCCATCCGCCAAGCCGCCGCGAGCTCTCGACGCGGAACTGCGGCGGTCCACACATTCGCGAGCGCCTCGAAGGTCGAACTCGGTTGAGCGTCTACGGGCCGGGACGCGGGGAGGATGCCCGCGACATCGCAACCCGACGGCGCGGAATCGATGAGCGCGCCCACGAGGTTGGTGGACGCCTCGGTCAGGTCCGGCGACGTCCTGCTCACCACCTGGTCGAGCACTACTCGGAGCCTCGCTGTCACTCTTTTGACTCTACCCGCGCGACCCTGACGTCCACCTGTGACGCGCTCGTAATGCCGGCCTTCGGCACGGTCTCGCACTCCGGAGTCCACAGCTCCAGACACCCGTGAACGGATTCTCGGCGTCGGGCTGCTTGAATGAGGCCCGTGTCTGCAACCCACCACCTCAACCGCCGGCGACGCCGCCGAGTCTGGCTGATCTCACTCGGTATCGCGCTTCTCGTGCTCATGGCGGCCGCCCTCTGGCTCGGCACCCGCGCCCTCGTCGCTCGGGACGCCCTCGAGTCCGCCGCCGAATCCGCATCGACCATCCCGGTTCTGGTGCAGACCGGGGACGCGTCCGGAGCCGTCTCAGCGGCACGGGACTTCGAGACGAGTGCCGATGCCGCCCGGGCCGCGACATCCGATCCCGTGTGGCGCGTCGCCGAATGGCTGCCATGGCTCGGGTCGGACCTGACGGCCGTCCGCGGCATGAGCGAAGTCGCCGCCGATCTCGCATCCGCCGCTGTCCTTCCCCTCGCCGAACCTCTCGGCGAAATCGACATCTCATCCCTCGGCTTCGCGGATGGGCGCATCGATGTCGCTCCGCTCGCCGGAGCATCGCCCGTTCTGACCACCGCCAACACCGCCCTGCAGCGCGCCGTGGATCGCGTCAACGCGTTACCCGAGCCGACGCTTCCGGTCGTCGCGGATGCCCTCGACCGGCTGCAGGACGCCATGGCCGAGGCGGCAGCGGTTATCGACGGGCTGGACCGCGCCGCTGCGGTGCTCCCGGCGATGATCGGAACGGACGGTCCGCGCACCTACCTGCTGCTCGTACTCAACAATGCTGAAGCGCGGTCCCTCGGCGGGATCGCCGGTGCCGGGGCAGTCCTGCGGTTCGACGACGGGCGCATCACGATCGAGCGGCAGTTCTCGTCACGCGATTTCGAACGCGCCGAAGAGCCCGTCATCGATCTGTCGCCCGGCACGATTTCCCTCTTCGAGGACCTTCCGGGCCGCTTCATCCAGAACACCGCGAGCTCGCTCGACTTCACCGAGACCGCGTCGGCCGCCGCCGCCCTGTGGGAGCACACCAGCGGGCAGCGGGTCGATGGCGTCATAGCGATCGATGCCGTCAGCATCTCGTACCTTCTTAACGCGACGGGCCCGGTGCAGGCAGGACCGTTTTCGCTGAGCGCCGCCAACGCGGTCGATACCCTGCTGTCGACCGCGTACGCGCAGATTCTCGACACGACCATGCAGGACGAGGCGTTCGCACTGGTTGCACGGGCGATCTTCGAGGCTCTCGCGGCCGGTGAGGCCGACCCGGGCATCCTGCTGGGAGCTCTCGGACGATCAATGGAGGAGCAACGTCTGCACGTCTGGAGTTCCCACATCGAGGAACAGGCTCGCATCGATGGCACGCCCCTAGCGACGATGCTTCCGCCGGATTCGGATACCACGCGCATCGGAATCTTCGTCAACGACGTCACGGGCGCGAAACTCGACTACTACGCGACACCCTCCACCCATGTCGAACTGGACGAATGCGCCGAAGACCCTCGCGTGACCGTCAGCGTCGACTGGACGAACACGATCCCTGCGGACGCCTCCTCGATACTCCCGAAGTACGTCCTCGGCCCCGAACTCATGGTTCCGGCGTTCGGAGATACCCTCACGCGCATAGCTGTCGCCGGGCCGGATGGCTGGCTCGCGACGGACTATTCGATCGACGATGAGCGCCAAGGCGTCCAGACGGCGCAGTTCGGCGATCGCACCGTGCTCCAGCACGAGTTCGTCACGTCACCGGGTGGGTCGCACCGCATCGTCGTCGTGTTCACGGCGCCCCAGGGTACGTCGATCGAAGAGCGGCCTGTCGACGTCGTATCGACTCCGCTTGTTCATGCGAACGAGGTGGAAATCACGTACGCCGAATGCGCCGGTTGATGTAAGGTGTGAAGCGTCAGCTGGGGTAGTTGACATCAATTTGGGGAAGTCTTCGCAGGACACCTTCGGGTCGTCCGCGATACGTGCATCGGATGCTGGGGAGCAACGGTGCACGCATACTTCGCGTGAACACTGGGGAAATCTCATGCTGAAGAAGAATATTGTCGTGCTCGGAATCGCGCTCGGGATCATGGCGTTGGGGGCACCCGCCGCCGCATCCGCCGTCGATGACCCGTATGTCAGGCCCGCAGCCGTCTCTATCGATGACGCCGCCATCTCGCAGTGCGAGACGTCGACGATCTCGTTCGGGGCGCGCTACTGGGTCAGCGGCGAAACGGTCGCTGTCACCGCCGCAGGTGCCCGTGTCGCGGGCGCGAGCTTCACGCCGAGTGTCACCGCGGGCGCGGACGGAAGCCTCACGGCAACGTTCCAGCCTCCCGCCGACGGCGAGGGCGTGTACGACATCACCTTCACCAGCGCAACGCAGAGCTACACGGCTCCGATCACGGTCACGCCCGTCGCGAACTGCGAGGCCGACCCGCAGGTCGACCAGGCTCTCGCGCTCACGGGTGGCGGCACCTCGCCGTGGATCTACGGCATCGGTGGCGGACTGCTGGTCGCGGGCTCGGCCCTGATCACCGTTACTGTCCTGCGCCGTCGCCAGGCCTAAGCCCGCAGATACGTCCCTCACGGCGCCGCACGCAAACCGCGGCGGCGCCGTGAGGCGTGTTTTCGCCTGCCATGAGAGCCGCACCAACCGGTCATCGCCGACCCACCCGGGGAGAAAGATGATCACGCGCGTCGTTGCTGTCGCCCTTGCCGTCATCGCGATGATGTGCGCGGGTCCGGCAGCCGCCGCGAGCATCGATGACCCGTACGTCGCCCCCGCAGGGGTGTCCGTGACACCCGCCGTCGTCGAACCCGGCGGTAACTCGACGATCGAGTTCTCCGCGGGATTCTTCGAAGCCACAGAAAGCGTCGCGACGGATGTCTCCGGTGCCCTTTGGCGGGGTGCTCGAGTGCTCGGCGCCGGTGGCACAGCGACCCTCGTCAGCCGCGCCGACGGCGGCCTGACGGCTGTTTTCCACGCGCCCGAACGTGGCTACGGGCGATACGCGATCACCTTTTCGGCGTCCCGCGACTACGTCGCCATCGTCACCGTCACGAGCGGGAATGGGACGCATCCCGGAGCAGGCAGTTTCTCTCCCCCAGGCCCCGACCTCGGAGTCGCACCGCCCGGCGAAGTTCCCGGCTCCGGCACAACACTCGATCCCCCGAGCCTCCCCGACGAGTGGACCGGTTCTCCCGATCGTGAGGGACGGGTGCAGATCCCCGGAACCCGTCCGGACGCCCCGGAGTGGCCGGGCATGGACTACCTCCCCTGGACCATCGTGCTGCTCGCGGCGATCGCAATCATTGCCACAACCGTCACGACAACACTGGTGATTGCGGCCCGACGACGCGGTTGAGCTTCCACCGAGGCCCGGCGGCTGCGCGTTCCGACAGCAGACGCTGGGGAGAGACGCAGCTTCGTATCCCCGTGTCGGGATATTCTTGGCGTCGTCGATGACGGCCCCGTCCGGGGAACGCTGAATGAACGAGGGGTGCGCCGTGGACCTCTCGATCGTCGTCCCGACTTTCAACGAAGCACCGAACGTCGCCGAACTCGTTCGCCGGATTGCGGCTGCGACGGAGGGTCTCGAGCGCGAGATCCTCTTCGTCGATGACTCCACCGACGACACCCCCGCCGAGGTCGAGCGGGCGGCGGCCGTCACGCCGATGCCGGTCAGACTCGTCCACCGAGAAACGCCGGCTGCCGGGCTCGGCGGGGCCGTCGTGGAGGGCATTCGTCTGGCTCGAGCGGATATCTGCATCGTGATGGACGGCGACCTGCAGCATCCTCCCGAAGTGATTCCCGAGATGCTGCGCGCGCAGCAGCGCACGGGCGCCGGGATCGTCGCAGCCTCGCGGTACACGGGCGGCGGTGCGGCAACGGGGCTCGCGGATGCGGTGCGCACGGCGGTTTCCCGCGGAGCGACGCTCCTCACCAAGGCCATGTTCCCCCTACGGCTCCGCGACTCGACGGACCCGATGACCGGCTACTTCCTCGTCGACCGGACGCAGCTCGACCTCGACCGGCTCCGGCCACGAGGCTTCAAGATTCTGCTCGAGATCCTGGCGAGGAATGACATCGCCGTCGCTGAAGTCCCCTTCGATTTCGCGGAGCGATCGGCTGGCTCGTCCAAGGCATCCATGCGTCAGGGCATGCGGTTTCTCGCCCAGCTCTCGGTGCTGAAGTTCGGCAAGATGTCGGGCTTCGCGCTGATCGGCGCGGTCGGCGCGGTGGCGAACATCGGGATCATGGCCGGACTCACCCATCTCGGGATGAGCTACATCTGGGCCGCGATCATCGCGGCAGAGGTGACGATCGTCGGCAACTTCGTCCTGCAGGAACGCTTCGTCTTCCGCGAGATGCTCGGAAACGCGTCCGCTCGCTGGCTGCGCTTCGCGAAGTCGTTCAGCTTCAACAATGCCGAAGCGCTCATCCGCATCCCGGTACTCGCCCTGTTGGTCGAGACCTGGCATATTTCCAGTGTTCTGGCCGCCGCGATCACGCTCGCCGTGGCTTTCGTGGCGCGCTTCGCCTTCCACTCGCTCGTCGTCTACGCCCCGCAGCGAGAGGGCGCCCCCTCACGCAGGCGGGTTCTCGCGCAGAAGATCGACGAGCAGGCGATGCAGCCGGGCGAGCTCTAGTTCGGCCGAGCTACGGCGTGGGTGTCGGAGTCGGCGGGTGGAGCGCCGCCTGAACGATCTCGCGCACGTAGGCGTAGTCCGGTTCTTCCGCGTCGACTCCACCCTCGGGCGTCAGCTCGATCGTCGTAACCGGCAGTTCCCTCGTCTTCATGGCGAGCTCGGCGAAGTACGGCAGCATCGATTGCGGCAGGTCGGTCTCGACGAGCGCCGTGCCCGCAACCGCGACGTCTTCGAAGCGCGAGAGCACGTTGCTCGGGGTGAACTGCGCGAGGATCGCCGTCTGCAGTTCGCGCTGGCGACGCATCCGGTCCCAGTCGTTCGTCGTGTAGCGCGAGCGCGCGTACCACTGTGCAGTGTCGCCGTCCATGTGCTGCGAACCGGCCTCGATCCACCCGATCGCCCAGTCCTCGGCCGACTGGCCGGTATAGGCGGGACCGCCACCCTTGGGCAGACGCTCGACGACCGTGATGTCGACGCCACCGAGTGCATCCACGAGCGCCGCGAAGCCGTGCATATCGATGAAGACGTAGTACGGGATCTCGATACCCAGGATGCCTTCCGCGGCATCCTTCGTCGCCTCGATCGCGGGCGTCGAGCCGGCAGCACGGGCATCGGGATAAAGCGCGTCACCGTCGCGGCAGACCTCGACCTCGGTGCGGAGCTGGTTGATGCCCGATCCCCAGCCACACGACGCGTCGGCGTGGTTGGTGTGCCCATCCGGATACAGATCCAGCATCGGCCCCGGGGCGAACGGGAACCCGGGCATGTCGCGTGGGATGCCGGTGATCGTTGCCGCGCCGGTGTCGGCGTTGACCGAGACGACCGAGATGCTGTCGTAGCGCATCGAATCGCGGCCTTCGCCGCTGTCTGCACCGAGGAGCAGAATGTTGTAGTAGCCATCCGAGGGCGGCACGGCAGGCCCGCCGAGGCCGAAGATCGAGCCCAGCGTGCCGCGCGTCGTGCCGACGAGATCCGCGGCGTACAGCGCACCGCCCGACGTCAGGACGAGCAGTCCCGCGAGGACGGCCGAGACGCCCACCCGTGCGATGGGGCGGAGCTTGACCAGCCGCACCAGGCGGAAGGTGTCGATCGCCAACACGACCCAGAGGGCCGCATAGCCGACAAGCAAGCCCTGGATCAGCAGCAACGCGATCCCGTTCGTTGCGATCCAGTACACCAGGAAGGGCCACAACATCGCCGCGACCGCGGTCAGGATGAGCACGGTCCACAGGAACAGCGTGGCTCCGAGCGCAAACCGGCCGAGCCGCTTGCTGCCGGCCAGCACCTGGGCGGACCCGGGGACCAGCACGTTGAAGATGACGAGCCACCACGCGCGCCTGCGCATGTAGTCGGCTGACCCCGAGTCGGGGTACCGAAGCGGCAGCTGGTTGACGATCGGCGGCAGGGACGGCGCTACGCGCGGCAGCCGGGTGGGAGCTGCGATGCTCACAGCGCGTCCTTCAGCCGCCGGTTCTTCTCCTCGACCTCGGCCTCGAGGCGGCGGGCGTAGTCGTCGAGCGAACTCGCGAGGGCGGGGTCAGAAGCGCCCAGAATACGTGCGGCGAGCAGTCCCGCGTTCTTCGCACCGCCGATCGACACGGTCGCGACGGGGATCCCGCCGGGCATCTGCACGATGCTGAGCAGGGAGTCGAGCCCATCGAGGGTCGCGAGCGGCACGGGCACGCCGATGACCGGAAGAGTGGTGACAGAGGCGAGCATGCCCGGCAGATGAGCGGCGCCGCCCGCGCCGGCGATGATGACACGGATGCCTCGGGCCCGCGCTTCGCGACCGTACGACATCAGCTTGTCGGGCGTTCGGTGGGCGGAGACGACCTCGACCTCGTGTGGGACAAGCAGGTCCGTCAGGATCTGGGAGGCGTCGCTCATGACGCGCCAGTCGGAGTCGGAGCCCATGACGACGCCGACGATGGGCGCGTCGGAGGAATGCAGCGGCCGGGTCACCCGACCAGGCTAGGCCCCACTCCTGCAAGAATGCCGTTCCGCCGCGCACCGGCCTGGGATGTCCCACCTTTTCACCTCAAAACGGCGTTTGGGGTGAAAAGGTGGGACATCGAAATGTATGGCGGGGTGCGGGGGCGCGGGGCGCTCAGTCGAAGTGGGCCGCGGCGGCGCGGGCTTCGTAGGCGACCTCGTCCAGCTCCTCGCCCGCGGCGTTGATGTGTCCGACCTTGCGCCCCGGTCGAGGCTCCTTGCCGTACAGGTGGATCTTCGCGCCCGGATGCGCCGACATCGCCGCGGGGACGAGTTCCGCGAGTCCCCCCTCTGCGGGACCGCCGAGGATGTTGACCATGACCGTCCAGGGAGCGTGCGGGGTCGTGAGGCCGAGCGGCAGGTCGAGGACGGCACGCAGGTGCTGTTCGAACTGGCTCGTGAGCGCGCCATCCTGAGTCCAGTGACCGCTGTTGTGCGGGCGCATGGCGAGTTCGTTGACGAGCAGGCGATCGTCCGTCGTCTCGAACAGCTCCACCGCAAGCATGCCCGTCACGCCGAGCCCGTTGGCGATGTCCCTCGCCATATCGGCCGCGACATCCGCCAGGCGCGCACCGGCGCCTGGCGCGGGGGCAACGACCTCGGCACAGACCCCGTTGCGCTGGACCGTTTCGACGACGGGATACGTGGCGACCTCGCCGCGGGGGCTCCGAGCGATCTGCTGCGCGAGCTCGCGTCGAAAGTCCACCAGTTCTTCCACCAACAGATCGCCACCCCGTGCGTCTTCGGCGAGCGCGGCAAACCAATCCGCGGCTTCCGTACCGTGTCCGACGACGCGAACGCCCTTCCCGTCATAGCCACCGCGCGGGGTCTTCACGACGGCGCGGCCGCCGTGGTCGTCGATGAACCACTGCAGGGCATCGGCGTCCGACACCGCGGCCCAGTCGGGTTGCGGCACCCCGAGCTCGGCGAGACGCGTACGCATGCGGATCTTGTCCTGGGCGAATTCCAACGCCGCAGGTCCCGGATGCACCGCGACACCGGCCTCGAGCAGCGCGTGCAGGACAGGCTGCGGAACGTGTTCGTGGTCGAACGTGACGACGTCAACGTCGCGGGCGAACGCGAGAACCGTATCCGCGTCGCGGTAGTCGCCGACCTGGGTCGCGGCGAGCGCCGCCGACATGTCTTCCGCCTCAGCGAGCACCCGGATGTCGATGCCCAGCTCGACGGCCGGCGCGATCATCATGCGGGCCAGCTGGCCCCCGCCGACGACTCCGACGCGGTATGTCATGGTCTTCCCCTCGCAGGTGGTTGGACGTGCGCCTCCATCCTTTCACCGGAGCGCACGAATCGCGGGCCGCCCTGGTTCGGCGGCCCATCGATGTTGCCGGCTCAGGCAGGGAGCGGCGGACGAGGCGGGGCGGCCATGGATTCATCGCTCGCCATGCCCTGCGCGTCGCGGTGCGCCAGGATCTGGCTGACCTCGATCTGATCGGCGAGCACCTCTTGCAAAAGGACGACGTCGGGAACGTTGACCAAGCGCAACGGCTCGTCGACCCCGTTGCTCAAGATGATCGTTCCGGCCCGCCACATCCGCTGGATGGGACCGCGGCGGAGGCTGATCGTGTAGCCCCGTGAGTGCAACAGCTCCCGCGCATGCCGAGACAGCACCCCGCGACGCGCGATGACGCGGCGCGTCGTGATCGTGTACGTGCGACTAGCCCAGACGATCCAGGGCAGCACGACGAGAAGGAGCACGATCGCTCCGGCGGCGGCGAGAAGCATCCAATTCTCGAACGGCGCGGGAAGGTTGTCGTAGAACCACCCCGCGGCGCCTGCGACGGCCACGACGACCAGTGCCGACCAGCCCAGGCGCCGAGCACTCCCCCGCGTCCGCGCGACCAGCCGCTCGGGCGCGGCGGTGCCGGGCGGCGGCGCCGGCAGGCGATTGCCGTACGTCGTCGGCTGGGTCATGCGCTCATTCTGCCGGTCGTGGGCGCGGGATGACGCATCCCACGCGGCTGCACGATCAGCGAACGTGAACGACGTCGCGGTTCACCGGACGTGCACGACGTCGCCGGCGACGACGGATGTCTCGTCCACCCCGTTGCGGACGACGAGTTCGCCGTGCGGCCCGATCCGTACCGCCTCGCCGACGAGTTCGGTTCCGTCCGGCAGATGGACGCGCACCGAGCTGCCGATCGTCCCGCAGAGCGCCTCGACCTCGTCGTGCACGCCTGAGCGCGACGCGTCGCCATCTTCCATGAGAAGAGCGCCTACGAGCTCGCCGAGCGCGGCGAGGTAGTCGGCCAGGAGCGTGTCGAGCACCGGCGGGGTGACGGTCATGCCGAGCACCGCGAGTGATGTCGCTGTGGGAGTCGGCAACTGTTCGGCGGTCATGGCCGTGTTGACGCCCGCGCCCACCACGATCGAATCCTGCGCACCGGGCGCGACCTCGGCGAGGATGCCACAGACCTTGCGACCATCGACCAGCACGTCGTTGGGCCACTTCATCCGCACCGTGTGCGTGTCGCCGAGCGGCGCAGAGAGCTGGCCCGCGACGGCGCGAGTCAGGGCCGCCCCCGCGATGAGCGGTATCCAGCCGCGATCCACCGGCCGGAGGCCTGAGACGTCGAGAACGACCGAGATCGCCAATGCGCTGCCCGCGGGCGCTTCCCAGGTCCGCCCGCGACGACCGCGGCCATCCGTCTGGTCATCGGTGACCAGCACCGACAGATTCGGCCAGGCGCCGGGATCGAGCGTGTGATCCCTGACCAGGTCGGCGTTCGTCGATCCGGTGCGGGAGACGACCTCGACGCGCGTGGCGACGGTCGCGGCGGCGGGAAAGTCGAGGATGTGCAAACCCATGCCCCCAGGTTAGGCGTGCCACGCGGCGCAGCACCGCAAGAGGACTTCGGCGCGGCAAGAGGAGCATCCCTACCCCAAACCCCTTCCCGCACCCCGAACTCCTCCTCCCACGCTGTCGCGAGCTTCCCCGCGCCGTTGTCCACGCTCCCTCCCCCGCTCCGGGGAGCGCACAGTGTCCCCCGTTTCGCACCCGACAGACGCTCACATCGCAGAGCGATTGCAACTATGTGGGCATGGATCTTCAGTTGTGGCTCAGGAAGCGCGGCGGGTGGGCGCACCGCTCCGATGCGATCGAGGCGGGATGGACCCGCTATCGCCTCGAACAGGCGCTGCGCTCGGCGCTCATCATGGTCACGGCGCGACAGTGGCTGCATCTTCCGGGCATCGACGACGACCTCCGAGCGGCCATGAGCGCGAGCGGACGAGTGACGTGCGTCTCCGCGGCACGGATGCTGGGACTCTGGATTCCTCATCCGCCCGACCGCCTGCATCTCGCCGTTCACCCGCACGGCGGGCGGGACATTTCTCGCTTCGTGGCACACCGCAATCTCGGGCCCGTCCGGGCTCTCCCACGATCGCCGCTGGATGCCATCGAAAACGTCCTCGCCCGCGTGGCGACCTGCCAGCCGCATCTTGAAGCGCTGGCGATCTGGGAGTCGGCGATCAACAAGCGCCTCGTAACCGTCGCGCACCTGCAGGCGGTCGACTGGACGACGCACGCCGCTCGAGCACTCGCATCCGAAGCCGGCGGCGCCTCGGACTCCGGGCTCGAGACGCTCGTCGTCCATCGGCTCGCGAGGCTCGGCGTCCACGCCGTGCAACAGGTCCCTCTGCTGGGCCACGAAGTCGACCTTCTCATCGGGCAGCGACTCGTCATTCAGCTCGACGGATTCGCGTACCACCAAGCGGCGCAGCGCCGGGCCGACATCGCGCATGACCGGCGCCTGCGCCTCGCCGGGTACACCGTGCTGCGCTTCGACTACATCGAGGTCATGGACCGCTGGCCCCTGGTCGAGCGACAGATCCTCGCGGCAGTCGCACAGAACCTGCACCTCGCATGAGGACTTCGGCCCCGCGAGAGGAGGATGCGGGTCTGACATTCCTCATCTCGCGCCGAAGTCCTCCCGCGGCGCCGCGCAGGGCCGCGAACGACGTTTCCGAGAGGCGGGCGTGAGAAGAGGGCGAGAGGGGTTGCACAACGGATGCTCTGCGTCATTGTGCGAGACCGTCAACCGTGCGAGCGCGGGGGGCCCGGATAGAGTGAATCGCGTGAGTCATGAGCCCGACCTGTCCACCGCCGGCAAGATCGCGGATCTGCGCGCCCGATACGACGAAGCGGTGGTTTCCGCCGAACTCGTCGCGCGCGAGAAGCAGCACGCGAAGGGCAAGCTGACTGCCCGCGAGCGCATTGAACTGCTCGTCGACACGGGCAGCTTCGTCGAGATCGATGAGTATGTGCGCCACCGCACGACCGCCTTCGGGATGGATAAGTCCCGCCCCTATGGGGACTCGGTCGTGACCGGGACGGGCACGATCCACGGTCGCACCGTCGCGGTGTACGCCCAGGACTTCCCCACGTTCGGCGGATCGCTCGGCGAGGTCGCCGGCGACAAGATCATCAAGGTGATGCAGCTCGCCCTGCGCGGAGGGATGCCGATCATCGGCATCCTGGACTCCGGTGGCGCACGCATCCAGGAGGGCGTCGTCGCCCTCGGCAAGTACGGCGAGATCTTTCGCCTGAACACGGCGGCGTCGGGCGTCATCCCGCAGATCTCGCTCATCATGGGCCCCGCCGCGGGCGGCGCCGTCTACTCCCCCGCACTGACAGATTTCGTCATCATGGTCGACAAGACCAGCCAGATGTTCGTCACCGGCCCCGACGTGATCAAGACCGTCACGGGCGAGGACGTCGGGATGGACGAGCTCGGCGGCGCGTACACCCACAACACCCGCAGCGGCGTGGCCCACTACCTCGCCGAAGACGAGGACGACGCGATCGACTATGCGCGGACCCTCCTCGGGTTTCTGCCGGACAACAACATGACGGACGTCCCGATCTACGAGTCCGGATTCGAATGGGAGACGACGGATGCCGATCGCACCCTGAACACGGTCATCCCGGACTCCCCGAACCAGCCGTACGACATCCACCAGGTCATCTCGAAGCTCGTGGATGCACCCTCGGGTTCGGGCGCCGGCGACTTCCTCGAGGTACAGCCGCTCTTCGCTCCGAACATCGTCATCGGGTTCGGTCGGGTCGAGGGTCGCTCCGTGGGCATCATCGCGAACCAGCCGTCGCAGATGGCGGGCACGCTCAACATCGACGCCGGCGAGAAGGCCAGCCGTTTCGTCCGGTTCTGCGACGCGTTCTCGATCCCGATCCTGACTTTGGTGGACGTGCCCGGATACCTGCCCGGTACAGACCAGGAGTGGACCGGAGTCATCCGTCGCGGCGCGAAGCTGCTCTACGCCTACGCCGAGGCCACCGTTCCGCTCGTCACCGTGATCCTCCGAAAGGCCTACGGCGGCGCGTACATCGTGATGGGCTCGAAGCAGCTCGGGGCCGACATGAACTTCGCCTGGCCGAGCGCCGAGATCGCCGTGATGGGCGGGCAGGGCGCGGTCAACATCCTGTATCGCGGTGAGATCAAGCGCGCTGAAGAGGCGGGCGAGGATGTCGCAGCCGTCCGCACGCGACTCGCGAACGAGTACACCTACAACGTCGCCTCACCGTTCCTCGCGGCCGAACGAGGCGAGCTCGACAGCATTATCGAACCCGCCTCGACCCGAGTGATGGTCGCCAAGGCGCTGCGGTCGCTCCGGACGAAGCGCGCCACGCTACCTCCCAAGAAGCACGGGAACATCCCGCTGTGAGCTCACCCGAAGACGTCTCGGTCGAGGTCCTCCGCGGCTCCCCCGACGAGCAGGAGCTCGCCGCTTTGCTCGCCGTCGTCACCGAGGCGTACGTCCGAGAGGCGGACGCGGTCGTCGCGGAGGACGACGCGGGATCGTCGGCTTGGGCCCGGAGCGCTCGAGGGCTCCGTCGACCCCTCGAGCGCGGACTGCCCTGGGGCCGCTCGAGCTGAGCGAGCGGATCGCACCCCGCTCATCGAAAACCCTGGAAAACCGGGAAAACTGTCCCCCAAAGTACCTACAGACACGGATTTCGGCACCGCCGCATACTTGTCGTGCGTGACACGCTCATGCGTATGGCCGTGACCCCCGATTCTCGGGACAACGGCTCCCGCGGACGATTTTCGGGTAATCGTTCCGCAACGGAGAGGGGCGGGCGACTTCGCCGCCCCTCTCCTCTCATGGACAGGTTGCTGCGGAGTCCGTGATGTCAGCGTCCCGGGTGCCGGATCTCACGCCACAGGTCGACCGAATCTTCATCGGTCTGCTCCACCACGAGGCGTCCCACAACCGTGACCGCGACGTTGTCATCGGGGGACGTACGGATGATGATCCTGTTCGATTGCGAATCACGCAACGCCTCGGCGAGTTCCGCACGGATCTGGCTCAGATCATGGTCGGGCACACCCTCGAGTCCGCCCTCGTCGAAGACGCTCACCTGCGCGCCCCGACGTCGCGCCGCATCGATCTCGGCGCGCACACCGTCATCGAGCAGACGGGGTCCGCGCAGCTCGTCGCGGAGCCGCGCCTCGGCCATACCCGCTTCGCGACGCTCGGATTCGCTCAGCAGCCCGTGCATGGCGATGACGCGTGCGAGAACCGGTCCGCCGACCGCCAGGGCCCGCTGGAGTTGAACCCGACGTTCGCGCTCGCGTCCCTCCTGCGCGGCTTCCCACGCGGAGGTGACGGCCTGCAGCTCGGCCAGCTGGTCGGCGTCACGCTCGGCACGATCGATCAGGAAGACCAGGAGGTGCGCCACCCCGACCCAGACGATCGAGCCGACGAGACCCTGGCTGAGCGCCTGAACGGGCCCCATCCAGATCATCGAGCCGATCGAGAGCAGGACGGTGCCGGCCCAAGCGATCCAGGTTCTGCGTCGCACCATCAGCACGACCATCAGGGCGCCGCCGCCCCCGACGTACCACGTGCCGTAGGTCGCCGTTCGTGCGACGCCCTCAGCGTCGGCAACCGCGAAACCCGTCATCGACGGAACGATCGCGACCGTGACGAGCGCGACGACAGCTGCCCAGAGCGGCATCGGCTCGCGGGGAGAGTCTGCCCCGGCCACGGGACGCGGGACCGCGAAGATCGTCACGACCGTCGCCGCGAGGTAGAGGATCAGGCCTGCAACGAGGAATCCGGGCCGCTCAGGGGGGTCGGTCGTCCAGAGCACGCCTCGCGCAGCCTGGTACATCGCGAAGGCCAGCGCGAGCGCGGCGAGCACGGTACGGACGGTCATCGTCGCACCTCTCTCCAGCGCAGCGTCACGGTCGTGCCGTGGGGGCCGGAATCGATCACGGCCTCTCCGTCGATCGCGGCAATGCGGGCGAGGATCGAGGCGCTGATTCCGAGACGGTCGTCAGGGACCGCATCGACATCGAAACCCGGGCCCTTATCCGACACCACAACTTCGACGGCCGCCAGACGTTCGTCGCTCTCCACGACACTGCGCGCCGCACCTTCGACCTGATCCGCATCGACACGCGTCGCGTCTGTGTCCGACTCGGCCTCGGGATCGGCGGGACGACGCACGATCGCCTCGAGCCCGACCCCGTCGGCGTGCTGGATCGCGTTGGCCGCCGCCTGCGTCGCGGCCCGGATCATGGCGGCGGCGACTGCCGGCGGCACCTTCGGCTCGCCTTCCGCGGCCTCGACGCGGACCTGCAGCCGGAGCCCCAAGTCTGCGAGGGAGGCCTGAATGCCGCGAGCGAGTGCCTTCATCGTCGTCGGCTGGGGATCGATCCCGCCGCTCGGGGTGCCCGTGTCCGCGAGACCCTCCAGCGCTTCGCGCGCCATGGACATCGCGAGCGATCGAGCACGGGGGCCATCCGCTCTCTCGGCGGCGATCAAGGCGGCCAGCACACTGTCGTGCATGAGTGCGGAGACGGCGACCCGCTCCTCTTGTGCGGCCTGTGCTTCCGCGGCCTGGGCGTATGCGGCGACCGTGCGGGCGCGTTCCCGATCCACGCCGGAGGCCATCCGCCGGAAGATCGTCACGAGCGTCATGAGCAGGCCGCCGAGGATCAGCGAGTACGGCACCTCGAAGACCGCGGCAAGCAGGAACTCGGGCTCGAAGCCGCCTTGCCAGATCCGCACGAAACCGTAGATCAGCGGCGTAGCGATGGTCCACGCGAGTTGGAGCGGAAAACGGAAGGCGATGACCGCGGCGATCGTTGCGACGTTGATCAGGTACCACGGCCACGGTTCGGGCGTAGCCGTCGGCACGGATCCCGCCGTCGCGAGCGGCCAGATCGCCAGCATGACGATGTAGATCACGGCGAAAGCGCCGGTGGCCACACGAGCGGTTGCCCGGAAGAAGCACGCACCGCACATGATGATGAGCGATCCGAAGACGATCGTCAGAAGCGGAATGGTCCAGCCGGGGCGAAGCCCCGCGTTGTTGCCGAGAGCGATGAAGAACGCCTGGATGCCGAGGACGAAGCATCCGACCGCCGCCGCGATCGCCGCGATCCGCTCGATGCGGCGACGTGTGAACGTACCCTGCCAGGCGGAGGCCAGTCTGCCCTGTGGGATCTGGCCCCACGCGCGATCCCACGCGACCGTCGTCTCTGTCGCGGCGTCCGCGGTGTCGATGTCAGGCGACACCGGATGGATCCTCCGACGGCTCGACGATCCCGTCCTCCATCGCCCGGCGCAGCAGGTCGACCTTCGTCGGTGCGGGCCTGCCGACTTCGACGTACTTGACGCGGACCCGGGTGATGTTCTCTTTCGCGGTGGAGTAAGCAACACCGAGTCGATCGGCGACCACCTTGAGCGGCAACCCCGCTGCGTAGAGCCGCAGAACCTCACGCTCGCGAGCCGAGAGCTGGGCGTCAGCGAAGGCACGATCACCGTCGACGGCACTCGCCCACTCGACGTTGTCGAGGTGCTCCCCCGCCGCGACGGTTCGGATTGCTGCGATGACGTCGCCGATCGGGGAACTCTTGCTGACGACGCCGGCAGCGCCCGCCATGAGAGCCTCGCGAACGGCAGCCGGGCGATCGGCCACGGAGTGGATGATCACGCTCGACCCGTCCGAGACCAGGCGGCTCACGTTGCCGGTCGCCGTGGTGCCGTCTCCGAGCGTCAGGTCCAACACGACGACGTCGGCCGGAGCGGAGCGTGAACCGGTACGCCACGCCAAATATTGGGCGACGGTGGCGCCGGAGAAGACCAGATCTTTGCCCGCGCGGGCAAGCGCTGCTTCGAGTCCCAGGCGTACGGATTCGTGATCGTCGATCAGGGCAACCCGCGTCATGGGGACAGCCTAGCGGCGGGAGGCGGCGGAATCTGTGGCGGCGCGGGCGCCGTCTCTCTCGAAGACGGCGATGGCCTCGACATGGTGCGAATTGGGGAACAGATCCAACGCTCGCAGGTCACGCAACTCGTACCCCTCGGCCTGGAACGTCGCCGTGTCTCGCGCGAGCGCTACCGGATCGCAGGCGACATAGATGACGGTGCGGGGTGCCAGCGCCGCGATGGCTTGCACGACACCGGCCCCGGCGCCCGCACGGGGCGGATCGAGAAGGACGGTCGCCTCCCGGTACGCGTCAGAGAACGATCCGCTTGCGCCGGACGCCTCGGCCACCTCCGCCGCGAGGAACCGATCGACGCGCGCCGTGATCGCCTCGGCGTTGCCCCAGTCGCGCAGGTTTCGCGCCGCATGATGGGTCGCACGGGAAGCCGACTCGACCGTCGTGACGCGGGTCGAGGACCCGCCGACCTCGCCCATCACGGCGGCGAACAGGCCGACCCCGCCGTAGAGGTCGAGGTTCGCTGCGTCCGGATCGAAGCCCGTGCTCACGAGTGCTTTCGCCACCGCATCGGCGAGCGTCTGCGCCGCGAGACGATGGACTTGCCAGAAGCCGCCCGCGTCCACACGGAAAGACCGGCCGCGCGCCGTTTCGACGATGACCTCGTGCCCCGCGGTATCCGCGCCTCGGCGGGGTCCGCCGCGTGCGCCCCGGCGTGGGCGCGAAGCATCCGTCCGCTCGATGACGCGGACCTGCCCGTCCGCCGGCAGTACGAGATCGACGCGGTCGCCCCGGCGAGTGCCCAACGCCAGGGCCGCCTCGGCGAGGGCCGGAGCGGCCAGGGGGTGCGACGTGACGGGCACGATGTCGTGCGACCGTGCCGCATAGGGTCCGACCGCGCCATCCGGGCCGACGTGCAGGCTCAAGCGCGTGCGCCATCCTGTACCGTCCGGGGTCTCGTCCGCTCCCGCGGCCTCGACGACCACGTCGACGGGGCGGTGCGCGAAACGCTCGAACGCCTCGCGGAGCACCCGAGCCTTGAGCTCGCGCTGCGCATCGAGACGGATGTGTCCGAAGTCCGCGCCGCCCGGGCGCTCGTGCGGAGCCCTGTCGATGTCTGCCTCGGGCCAGATGTGCGGGCGACGCGTCTCGGCCGCTTCAAGCACCTCGACGGCCTCGGCACGCCAGAACGCCGGGCGCGAGGCATCCGTGATGCGTGCGCGCACCCGCTCGCCCGGTATCGCGTCGGGGACGAAGATCACCCGGCCCTCATGGCGGGCAACGAAGATGCCGCCGTGCGCAACACCGGTGATCTCGAGGTCGATCGTTTCGGCGGTGTCCACGTCACGAGCATTTCACAGTCGTCAGATTTCACAGTCGCCCCACTTCCCCGTCGCCATCGCCATCGCGAGAGCTCTCGCCGAACGGACGCGCCTCGCCGTCGCTCGCTACCGTGGAGACATGCGCGTCTGCCTCGCCTCCACATCTCCCGCCCGCCTGATGCTGCTGCGCCAAGCCGGCATCGAACCCCTGACCCTGGCGCCAGACGTTGACGAGGACGAGGTCATCCGCGCGGTCGAGGCTTCCGAAGCCCGTACCCTCGCCCCCGACGAGCACGTCCTGCTTCTGGCACGACGCAAGGCGGCGGACGTTGCGGCGCGTCTTGTTTTAGAGGACCCCACCTTCGACGGACTCGTGATCGGCGGCGACTCGATGTTCGAACTCGACGGAGAGATCCTCGGCAAACCCCACACCCCCGAGAACGCGACCGCAAGGTGGAACGCCATGCGCGGCAAGACGGGCGTGCTGCACTCGGGGCACAGCGTCTTCCGGCTCGGCCCGGGGCGCGAGCCGAGCGAGGCGCACGCGGTCGCGTACGCGTCCGTCACCTTCGCGGACGACATCGATGACGCCGAGATCGCCGCGTACGTCGCGACCGGTGAACCCCTGCATGTCGCGGGGGCTTTCACGATAGACAGCCTCGGCGCCCCGTTCATCGTGCGGATCGAGGGAGACCCGTCGACCGTCGTCGGGATGTCTCTGCCCACCCTTCGTCGTCTGGCCCGCGAGCTGGGCGTGGAATGGACGAGTCTGTGGCGGGCGTTGTAGACGTTCCCCCACGTTCTGCGCGGCTTCTTGTCGGGACCTGTCAAAACACGGGGCCGGAGCGTCGGTAGGCTGGCGACCATGCCCGAATTTGGCAAAGTCCTCATCGCCAATCGTGGCGAAATCGCAGTCCGTATCATCCGCGCCACCCGCGACAGCGGGCTCGGGTCCGTCGCCGTGTATGCCGATCAGGATCGTGACGCGCTGCACTCGCGACTCGCGGACGAGTCCTATGCCCTTGAGGGGGCGACGAGCGCCGAGACGTACCTCTCCATAGAGAAGATCCTCTCGGTCGCGCGCCGCTCGGGTGCCGATGCCGTGCACCCGGGCTACGGCTTCCTCGCCGAGAACTCCGCCTTCGCGCGCGCTGTCATCGACGCGGGACTGGTCTGGATCGGCCCGCCACCCGAGTCAATCGACGCGCTCGGCGATAAGGTCACTGCGCGCCACGTCGCGGAGCGGGTCGGTGCACCCCTTGCACCCGGAACCCCCGGCCCCGTCTCGAACGCCGATGAGGTCATCGCGTTCGCCCGGGAGGTCGGCCTGCCCGTCGCGATCAAGGCCGCGTACGGCGGCGGCGGGCGTGGCCTGAAGGTCGCCCGCGAGTTCGACGAGATCGCCGAACTGTTCGACTCGGCCACGCGCGAGGCCGTCACGGCCTTCGGTCGCGGCGAGTGCTTCGTCGAGAAGTACCTCGACAAGCCGCGCCACGTCGAGACCCAGTGCCTGGCGGATGCGGCGGGCAACGTCGTCGTCGTCTCAACCCGCGACTGCTCCCTCCAGCGCCGTCACCAGAAGCTCGTTGAAGAGGCACCGGCGCCCTTCCTCACCCCGGAGCAGACCCGCACGCTCTATGAATCGTCGAAGGCGATCCTGCGCGAGGTCGGATACGTGGGTGCGGGCACCTGCGAGTTCTTGATCGGCGCGGACGGCACGATCTCGTTCCTCGAGGTCAACACGCGACTGCAGGTTGAGCACACCGTGTCGGAAGAGGTCACGGGCGTCGACCTCGTGCGCGAGCAGTTCCGCATCGCAGCCGGCGGCCTCCTCGAGGGCGGCGACCCCGAGGTCACCGGACACTCGATCGAGTTCCGCATCAACGGCGAGGACCCGGGTCGCGGATTCCTCCCCCAGCCCGGACCGATCCACGTGTTCAAGACGTTCGGAGGCCCCGGCATCCGTCTCGACTCCGGTGTGACCGCCGGCGACACCGTGAGCGGCGCGTTCGACTCGCTGCTGGCGAAGATCATCGTCACCGGCCGCGACCGGGCCGAGGCACTCAGCCGCGCCCGCCGCGCGCTCGACGAGTTCGAGGTCGCGGGACTGCCGACCGTGCTGCCCTTCCACCGCAAGGTCGTTCGCGACCCGGCCTTCACGGCCGAGGACGGCACCTTCGGGGTCTTCACGCGCTGGATCGAGACCGAGTTCGCGAACGACATCCCGCCGTGGGACGGCGAACTCAGCGATCCCGCTCCCGCCGAGGCGCGGCACACAGTCGTCGTCGAGGTCGCGGGCAAGCGCCTCGAAGTCAGCCTGCCCGACCGGATCGTCTCGTCCACGACGACAGCCGGCCGCCCCGCGGTCGTGCCCCCGTCACGCCGGGATCACGCGAAGACCGTGCTGTCCGGAGCATCCGGTAACGCCGTCAAGGCACCCATGCAGGCGACGATCGTGAAGCTCGCCGTCGAGGACGGCCAGCAGGTCGTCAAGGGTGACCTGGTCGTCGTGCTGGAGGCCATGAAGATGGAACAGCCGATCCAAGCGCACAAGGACGGCGTGGTCGGCGGGATCGACGCCAACCCCGGAACCACCGTCTCGGCCGGCCACCAGCTGCTGACCATCAGCTGAGGCGGGCGCCCACCGTCGCGGCCGGGACCCGCTCAGCCCCGGTGCCGCGGGCGTCAGGCCTCGTCGAGATCCGGTCCGCGGTCGACGATGTGCATCGAACGCGCCAGGTCGGTGATGCTGCTCGTGAGCGAGGGGTAGACCGCGAATGCGCGTGAAAGCTGGTCGACGCTGAGCCGCCGGTCGACCGCCACCGCGATCGGATAGATGAGTTCGGATGCCTTGGGTCCGACGATCACGCCACCGAGCACGGTTCCCGAACCGCGCCGGGCCATGAGCTTCACGAAGCCATCCGTGATGCCCATCATCTTCGCGCGCGGGTTCGCGGCGAGCGGCAGCTTATGCACGACGCCCTCGATCTTGCCGTCGAGGATGTCCTGCTCGGACCATCCGACCGTCGCGATCTCGGGGGCCGTGAAGATGTTGGCGGCGATCCGGCGGCGCTCGATCGGGATCACGATGTCGCCCATGGCGTGGAACACGGCCGTCCGACCCTGCATGGAAGCCACCGATGCAAGCGGGACGAACGTCGTGCAGTCGCCCGCGGCGTAGATGTTCGGGACGGAGGTGCGTGAGACGCGGTTGACGCGAATGTTGCCGGACGATGTCATCTGCACGCCCGCCTCTTCGAGGCCGAGCCCCGCCGTGTTCGGGATGGACCCGACGGCCATCAGACAGTGGCTGCCCTCGATGCGGCGCCCGTCGGCGAGGGTCACGACCACGCCGTCGCCGTCGCGGACGACAGAATCGGCGCGTGCCTTCGAGAGCAGGGTCATGCCGCCACGGCGGAAGACCTTCTCGAGCACGGCCGCGGCATCCGCGTCCTCACCCGGCAGAACTTGGTCGCGGCTCGAGACGAGCGTGACCTTGGCACCGAGGTTCATGTACGCCGAGGCGAACTCGGCGCCGGTGACGCCCGACCCGACCACGATCAGGTGCTCGGGGAGCGTGGGCATGTCGTAGAGCTGCGTCCAGGTCAGGATGCGCTCGCCATCGGGCTTCGCGCTCGGCAGTTCACGGGGCGATGCGCCGACCGAGATGACGAGCGTGTCGGCTTCGACGCGGTCGAAGTCGGTGCCGTGCGGACCGGTCGAAACGACCACGGCGCCGGGGCCCTCGAGCCGACCGTGACCCGAAATGATGCGGACGCCCGCGTCGAGGAGCGTCTGACGCATGTCCTCCGACTGCTGGCGGGCAAGCGAGAGCAGACGCTTGTTCACGGCGGCGAGATTGATCGCCACCTCCGGTCGGCTGGGCTTGCCGTCCGAATTGCGGGCGAAGAATTGGACGCCGAGATCGGATGCTTCGGAGATCGCCTTCGCCGCCTCCGCGGTGGCGATGAGGGTCTTCGACGGCACGACATCCGTGATGACCGCGGACCCCCCGACACCGGCTCGTTCGACGAGAGTGACTTCGGCGCCGAGTTGGACGCCGGACAGCGCCGCCTCATAGCCACCGGGCCCGCCACCGATGATTGCGATTCTCTGTGTGCGTTCGAACTCACCCGACATGGTCCCCATTGTGTCATCCGCGGCAACGCGGGCTGACGACACGGCCCTGGAGCCAGCACGGCGCGCTTCAGCCCTTCCGCTCGCATCCATCGCGTCGCGTGTGGCCGACGGGGCCCGCGCTTCCTAGAGTGGGGGGATGTCAACGCATACCCCCCACCCCCTCGATGACCCCGCTGCGGACCCGTTCGCGATCGCAGCCGAGGCGGCCGCCGATATCGCGCGGCTGACCGGCGTCGAGAAGCACGACATGGCCCTGACGCTCGGATCGGGCTGGGGCCGCGCCGCGGAACTCATCGGAGACACCGTCGCATCCTTCCCGGCGACCGAAGTCACGGGATTCAGCAAGCCCGCCCTCGAGGGCCACGTCGGAACCCTGCGGAGCGTCCGGACACCCGGCGGCAAGCACGTGCTGGTCATCGGGGCGCGCACCCACTACTACGAGGGCCACGGGGTCCGACGCGTCGTCCACAGCGTGCGGACCGCCGCCGCGGCGGGGGCGCAGATCATGGTGCTCACGAACGGTGCGGGCGGGATCCGCGAAACCTGGGCGCCCGGCCAGCCGGTCCTGATCAGCGACCACATCAATCTCACCGCCGACTCCCCTCTCGAGGGTGCGACGTTCATCGACCTGACCGACCTCTATTCGACGCGGCTGCGCGACATCGCCCGAACCGTCGACCCGAGCCTCGACGAGGGCGTGTACTGCCAGTTCCGGGGACCCCACTACGAAACCCCCGCCGAGGTGCAGATGGCGAAGGCGATCGGCGGGCACATCGTCGGAATGTCGACTGCCCTCGAAGCGATCGCGGCGCGTCAGGCGGGCATGGAGGTGCTCGGCTTCTCGCTCATCACCAACCTGGCCGCCGGCATCCAGAAGACCCCGCTCAGCCATGAAGAGGTCATCGAGGCCGGTCGCGAGGCCGAGCCTGTGATTTCATCGCTGCTCGCCCGCGTGATCGGCGAGCTATGACCGAGACGATCCCTTGGGGCGCGGATGCTGCCGCGTCCGCCGATTCCGCGCTCGAGGCCGCGCGCGCGTGGCTCGCCGAAGACCCGGACCCCGAGACACGGGATGAGCTGGCCGGGCTGATCGAACGCGCCGAGGGCGGCGATGCCGAGGCATCCGCCTCGTTGCACGACCGATTCGACACCCGTCTGGCGTTCGGGACCGCGGGTCTGCGTGGCGAGCTCGGGGCCGGCAGCAACCGGATGAATCGGGTGCTGGTCGCGCAGAGCGCCGCCGGTCTCGCGGCCTTCGTGCGTGACCGGGTGCCGGCTTCCACCCCGGAGACGCCCGCCTCGATCGTGATCGGGTACGACGGACGCAAGAATTCCGCGGTGTTCGCTCGAGATTCGGCCGAGATTTTCGCGGGCGCGGGGCTGCGCGCCATCCTGCTCCCCCGCATGCTGCCGACGCCCGTGCTGGCGTTCGCAGTGCGGCATCTCGGGGCGGACGCCGGCGTGATGGTCACCGCCAGCCACAACCCGCCGCGCGACAACGGGTACAAGGTCTATCTCGGCGGCGAGGACGACGGGGCGCAGATCGTGTCCCCCGCGGACGCCGAGATCGCGGCGCGCATCGACGACATCGCGGCGGACGTCCCGGTCTCGCGCATCCCGCGATCGCTCGGATTCGAGGTGCCAGGCGAGGACATCCTCGACGCCTACGTCGCCCAGACCGCGGCCACCGCGCCCGCTCCCGAAGGCGCTCGCGACCTGCGCTGGGTGTACACCGCGATGCACGGCGTCGGGCACGAGACGCTCGATCGCCTGCTGTCAACGGCCGGGTATCCCGCACCCATCACCGTCGATGCGCAGATTGCGCCCGACCCCGATTTTCCGACCGTCGCGTTCCCGAACCCGGAAGAGCCGGGCGCCATGGATCTCGCGATCGAGGCGGCCGTTGAGGCGGGCGCCGAACTGATCCTGGCGAACGATCCGGATGCCGACCGGCTCGCCGTGGCGATCCCGGACGGCGCGGGCGGATGGCGGCGCCTGAGCGGCAACGACGTTGGACTGCTGCTCGGCTGGCGAGCAGCCCGGCAGGCGCGCGCCGCGGGGGCGCCCGAGGGCTCGTCCCTGGCGTGCTCGCTCGTGTCGTCGCCGGGGCTCGCGGCGATCGCGGGGCACTACGGCCTCGACTTTCACGAGACGCTGACCGGGTTCAAATGGATTTCGCGTGCGCCCGGAATGGTCTTCGGCTTCGAAGAGGCGCTCGGATACCTCGTCGACCCGCACGTCGTTCGCGATAAGGACGGGCTCTCCGCCGCGGTCGCGCTGCTCGAGCTTGCGGTTCAGGCGCGCGCGTCCGGCTCGACGCTGGGCGGCATGCTCGCGGACATGGCGACGCAGTTCGGGCATTTCGCCAGTGCGCAGGTGTCGATGCGGGTCGATGACCTCGCGGTGATCGGGCACATCATGGCGCGGCTGCGGGCGGAGCATCCGACCGACATCGGAGGCATCCATGTCTCCCGTGTCGACGACCTGCTCGAGGGTTCGGGGGCGCTGCCTCCCGGCGACGTGGTGCGATTGTGGCTCGACGACGGGTCGCGGCTGATCGTGCGCCCGAGCGGCACCGAGCCGAAGCTGAAGGTGTACATCGACGTACGGGGCGATTCGGCAGAGGACGCCGCCTCTCGCACGGCCGTTTTGGAGGACGCGTCGCGCGCCCTGATCGCCCGGCTCCAGGGCTGAGATCGCCCATCTGACGCGCTGACGCGCTGAGGCGCGCGACTGGGGCAGGTTTGGTGCTCTGGGGCAGGTTCCTGCATGCCCCGCAGCACCAAACCTGCCCCAGTTTGCGAGCGCCCTCCCCAACGCCGGGCGAGGCTACCCCTCCCCCCGGCGGCTCCGGATTGCGTGGCAGCGTGCTGGTGCGCGATCAGGATGGGCCGATGATCGATCCGTACGATGTCGAACTCACCCGTACCTCTGACCTGACTCGAGCCGGGCTGACATCACGCCAGGTGCAAAAACTCATCGATGACGGCACGTTCGTGCGCGTCAGGCGCGGCATCTTCGCGCAGGGGAAGGGGTGGTCGGAGCTGCGGGCCGAAGGTCGGATGGTGGTGGTAGCTCGCGCCTGGCAGATGAGCGCCGGCATCGAGCCGGTTTTCTCGCACATCACCGCCGCCGCGTTGCACGGACTGCCACTGTTCCGGACCGGTCCTCATCGTGTGCACACCGTGATCCCCGAGCCCCGCAAAGGTTCGGCTCCCGGAGTCATCCGGCATCGCGGGGCGACAGATGTCGGACTGACGACTGTTCGCGGACTGGTCGTGACGGATGTCGCGCGCACGATCGCTGATACGGCGCGCGCATTCAGCGCGGAGACGTCCGTCATCGTCGCGGATGCCGCGTTGAGAGCTGTATCGACCGATCATGAGTATCCCGGGGTGGAGTTGCTTCGGGCGCGGGCGCGGGAAGTCGCCGCATCCCTCCCGCGTGGCTCGGCCCGGAGCCAGCGTGTGATCGAGTTCGCCGACCCTCGAGCGCAACTGCCCGGAGAGAGCGTGAGCCGGCTTTACCTCGTGCGCCTCGGCTTCGCGGTTCCGCGTCTGCAGGTCATGGTCGTGGGGCCGAACGGACGACGGTTTTTCGTCGACTTCGGCCTGGCCGACGTGAACGCGTTCGGCGAATTCGACGGAGACGCCAAGTACACCGATGCCGCGTACCTCGGCGGTCGCACGACTCAGCAGGCGCTCCTCGATGAGAAGTGGCGCGAGGACTGGATCCGGGGCACCACGCAATGGCGATTCGGTCGCTGGGGTTCGGCACACCTCGGGTCCCATCTCGTGCTGGGCACCCGGCTCGCCCAGTTCGGCATCGTGCCGAGGAGCCACCGTTGACCGGAATCCTGCGATGTGGGGCAGGTTTCGTGCTGTGGGGCATGGAGAAACCTGCCCCACAGCACCCAACCTGCCCCGCTTCCGGCCGGTGCCGCGTGAGGGGGCGCGAAAGACAGTACGGAGAGGACGACGCCGTGGCCCGCTACCCCGGGTCGAGAATGGCCTCGAGGCGGTCGAGTAGCGCCTCGGCCTCGGGCCCGTCGACCGCGACGACGATCGTCTCACCGCGATCGACGTCGAGCGTCATGAGCCCCAGGATGCTCGCGCCATCGACCGGCGGGCGGCCCTCCGCGCGCACCTCGACGGCCCCCGGGTGAGCACTCGCAAGGCGGACGAACTCGGCCGCCGGACGGGCGTGCAGTCCGGCCGTCGCCGCGACGGTGATGGCGCGCTCCACGCTGCCAACCCCCATGTCACCTCCCGCGACCCCGCAATCGATGAGCCCCGTGGGGCATGTGCGCCCACTGTACGTGACGGGCCATCACCCGCCCTGCGTCAGCCGTCGATGACCGCGACGAGTTCGTCGAGGAAAGCCGGAAAGTCGGTACCGCGGCGAAGGATCCGCTGCACGCTCTCTCGCTCCGAGAACACTTCGACGAGCTGCTCGAACACGGTCTGGAACGCGGCCCGATCACCCTCGCTGAAAGCCACCAATGCCACGACCTGGACGCGCGAATCGCCCCACGGCACGGACTGCTCGGACACCGCGATCGAGATCGCCGTGCGCGTCGCCGTCATCGTGAGCGCGTGCGGCACGGCGAGGGCGTCCGTGAAAGCGGTGGAAGACAGGCGTTCGCGCTCGATCGTGCGCTCGATGTAGTCGCCGTCGATCACCCCGGCCTCGAGCAGAGGCGCCCCGAGTCGCCGGATGATCGCCTCGTCCGATTCCGCGGGGTCGAGGCCCCGCACGAAGGCGGCGGCATCAAAATACTGCTCGAGTTCGCCCCGCAACCGGGCTAGGCGGCGTCCTCGCCGCACGCGCGCGGCGGCCGTGCCGACCCGTTCGACATCCCCTTCGGTCAAGAAGGGCTGCACGCGCACGATGCGATCGGATGCCTCGGGTGGCGCAATCGTCGTCAGCACCAGATCGGTCGAAATCGCCGCCCAATCCGGGTCGGCACGTGTCTCGACGGTCACGACCTCGATCGAGCGGCCGAGTGACCGGTCGACGCTCGATCGCAACAGCTCGTGCAGTTCGTAGTAGCCGGGGCAGACGATCGTGGCGGTGACGATCGCATCCGCTCGTCTGCTGCGCTCGAGCCGCCCCCCGACGTGCATCGCAATGTAGGCGAGCTCGTCGTCGTGCAGTTCGAGACCGAGGCGCTCCTGCAGTTGGAGCGCCAGGAACACCGCGACCTCGAAGATCATCGGATAGCTCGACTTGATCGAGCGCGTCAGCGGGTTGCGCGACCACGCACCGACGCGGGAGCGGTGCCGCAGGTTCTGCACGTGCAGGGCGAGGCGCAGCACGAAGTCCTCGTGGCCGAGGTCGACGCCGAACTCCTCGACGGCACGGCCCACGGCATTGCGCACGGCCGCTTCGACATCGGGTTCGAGGAGCTCGCGCTGGTCCCCGCCCTCGTCCGCGGGCGCGACCACACGCGTCTGCAACAGTGTGGCGAGGTGCCGCCGGTCGGCGAGGCCGAGATCGACGCCGAAGCGATCCTCCGCGAGCCTTCCGACGATCGCCGCGACACCCGAGTCAGCACCCGAGTCGGCAGCGTCGGCGATCACCCGGCGACGGCGCGTGCGGTCCACCGCGATCGCCACGTGGAGCAGCACATCGGTGATCGCGTACTCGTTGATGTAGAAGCCGTGGGCCGCGAGCTCGGCCACGAGATCGTCTTTGAAGCTGGCCAGCGCGTCCGGATCAACGTACTCGGCGGCCAGGGAGCGGCGCAGGAGAGGTGTTTCCAGAGCTCCGGCATCCATCTCGTCGTGGACGAGCCGACTGAGCAGACGCCGTTGGGCTTCTTCCGGCCCGCGCAACCGGAGGACGGAGCCCGAACGCTCGAGAGACAGGCCCGCACCGGCGAGCAGCGCCCGCACTCGAGCCAGGTCCCCCTCGAGCGTCGCCTCGCTGACGAAGAGGCTCGCTGCCGTCGCATACACCTCGATCCCGTCGTCGGCATCGAGAAGGGCACGCACGAGGGCATGCAGGCGGTCCCGCGGTGTCGAGGCATCCGGAGCCACATCGCGAAGGGATGCGACCGTCGCCGGATCGATGCGGTACCCGAACGGCCCGGACTCGATGGGGTCGATGTCGGCGAGACGTGCATTGATCGAGGTGACGTAACTCCGGATGCTTCGTGGCGTGACGCCGAGCGCGTCCGCAAGCGTCGCGGCGGTAACCCACTCGCCATCACGCGCCAGCAGGGCGATGACCCGGTCTTGTCGCGCCCTCGTCACGCGTCGCCACCTTTCCCGGATGACGCGCGGCGAGATCGCGCGTCCCGCTCAGTCAATCACGTCGGTCGTGTCCAGGGCTGGTCACCCGAAAGCGCTTTCCGCGGGGGCGGAAGGCGGAGTGCATTGTCGGCTCACAGCGATCTCACAACAATGGAACAGAAGGAGGTACGGATCGATGAGGATCCTCGTGATCTGTGGCGCGGGTGCGTCCAGCACCTTCGTGGCGATGCGACTGCGCCATGCTGCGCAGAACGCCGGGCTCTCCGTGCAGGCTCTCGCCGGCACCGTCGAATCGCTCGCCGTCGACCTCGACTCCACCGACATTCTTCTCGTCGCGCCGCACCTCGCCCGCGAACTCCCCGATCTCGAGCATCTCGCCGCGCAGCGGAGCGTTCAGGTCATCCTGCTGCCGGAAGACGTCTTCGCCGATATGGACGGCACGCGCACACTTCGAGCCGTTCTTCCAGCGCTGACCACCGATTTGCCCCTGACCCCAACCGACCACTGACTCCCCCATTGAAAGGACACCCCATGGCTGAGATCACTCGCACCGTGCGTATCGGATCTTCACACGGACTGCACGCCCGCCCGGCGAAGATGTTCGCACAGGCGGCGAAGGAGGCCGGTTTCCCGGTGACCGTCGCGAAGGACTCGGGCAAGCCCATCAACGCCGCCAGCATCCTCGGTGTCATCTCGCTGGGTGTCGAGCACGGCGACTACGTCACACTCGCGGTCGACACCGACGACCAGGATGCCGGTGAGGCGACGCTGGACCGCCTCGCCGAGCTGCTCACCACCGACCACGACGCGGCGTGAGCATGGCAGAGCTGCGGGGAGTCGGCATCGGACTGGGCGTCGCCCAGGGCCCGGTCGCCCGCATGGCCGAGCCCCTGCCGTCGCCCACCGACACAGCGAGCGAGCGGACTCCGGAAGAAGAGACCGCCCGCGCCCGCGCCGCGGTCGCGGAAGTCGCCCGCGAGCTCGAATCCCGCGCCGTCACGGCGGGCGGCATGGCTCAGGAGGTGCTCGAGGCCCAGGCCATGATGGCCGAGGACCCGACCCTCGAAGAAGAGCTCGACACGCGGATTCTGGCCGGCAAGACGGCCGAGTTCGCGGTGTTCGATGCCTTCCAGTCGTTCCGCGCGCAGCTCGAAGCGGTCGGCGGATATCTCGGCGAACGAGCCGCGGATCTCGACGACGTGGCGCAGCGTGTCATCGCGAACCTCCGCGGCGTGCCGGCCCCGGGTGTGCCCGACCCCGGGCATCCGTTCGTCCTCGTGGCAAAAGATCTGGCGCCGGCCGACACCGCGCTGCTGGACCTCGACATGGTGCTGGCGCTGGTCACGACCGAGGGCGGGCCGACGTCGCACACGGCGATCCTCGCCCGCGAGAAGTCCATCGTCGCCGTGGTCGGCGTCGCGGCCGCGAAAGAACTCGCCGACGGCGACACGGTGATCGTGGATGCCGCGGCGCACGTCGTCGTCACCGACCCGACCGCCGAGGAGCTCGCCCGGGCGCAGAACCGGGCGGACGCGCGACGTGACGCGGCGTCAGCCCCCATCACCCCGGGAGCCCTCGCCGACGGGACCCCGGTGCCGCTGCTCGCGAATCTCGGGTCGCCGAAGGGCGCAGCCGAGGCCATCGAACTCGGCGCCGAGGGCGTCGGGCTGTTCCGCACCGAGTTCCTGTTCCTGAGCGCCAGTCAGGCGCCGACGATCGCCCAGCAGCGGGACTCATACACCCAGCTGCTCGAAGCGTTCCCGGGCAAGAAGGTCGTCGTGCGGGTGCTGGATGCCGGAGCCGACAAGCCCCTGCCGTTCCTCAACGACGCGCACGAAGAGAACCCGGCGCTCGGGCTCCGGGGCCTGCGGGCGCTGCGCGCCAGCGAGGACATCCTGCGCGAGCAGCTGACCGCGCTAGCAGAAGCGGATGCCCGGACGTCGGCCGACCTCTGGGTCATGGCGCCGATGGTGGCGACGGTCGAAGAGACGGAGTACTTCGTCACGATCGCCCGCGAGTACGGCCTCAAGACGGCCGGTGTGATGATCGAGGTGCCCTCCAGCGCGCTGCTGGCGGACCGTGTTCTCGCGCACGCCGACTTCGCGTCGATCGGCACGAACGACCTGACGCAGTACACGCTGGCCGCGGATCGTCTGCTGGGGTCGGTCGCCTCGTTCCAGGACCCGTGGCATCCCGCGGTGCTCCGGCTGATCCGCGAGGTCGGCGACGCCGGCCGCGAAACGGGCAAGCCTGTCGGCATCTGCGGCGAGGCGGCGGCAGACCCGCTCCTGGCCGTGGTGCTCGTGGGTCTCGGCGCCACGACCCTCTCGATGGCGCCCACAGCGATCGCCGACGTTCGTGCGATCCTGCTCGACCACTCGCTCGGGGATGCACGCCGCATCGCCGAGGCCGCCCTCGCCGCGAACGACGCGGCATCCGCACGATCCGCGGCCTTGGCAGCAGCCACCGCCGCATCCACCCCGGCATCCTCGCCGACCGACACACGAGAGAAAGAGACACAGTCATGACGACGACGTCAACCCCTGCGAAGAGCGGGGTCAACAAGGCGCGAGTCGGAGTCCAACGCTTCGGCACGTTCCTCTCCGGCATGATCATGCCCAACATCGCGGCCTTCATTGCGTGGGGCTTCATCACCATGCTGTTCATCGCCGTGGGTTGGCTCGGCGGATGGACCCCGGTCGCACCGCTCCTCGGCGGCTTCGGCAACGCGGACCTGATCAACTGGCCGGGCGCCATGACGGCGCTGGCGGTCGATGAAGACGGCAACACGTTCCCGCAGTTCGTCGGCCTCGTCGGCCCGATGATCACGTACCTGCTGCCGCTCCTCATCGCCAACACCGCGGGACGCATGGTCTACGGCGAGCGCGGTGGCGTCGTCGCCACGATCGCCGTGATGGGTGTCATCGTCGGCACGAACATCCCGATGTTCCTCGGCGCGATGATCATGGGACCGTTCGCGGCCTACGTCACCAAGTGGATGGACAAGATCTGGGACGGCAAGATCAAGCCCGGGTTCGAGATGCTCGTGAACAACTTCTCGGCGGGCATCCTCGGCATGCTGCTGGCGATCCTCGGCTTCTTCATCTTCGGACCGGCGATCCTGTGGTTCAGCGACATCCTCGGTGCCGCGGTCGCGTGGCTCGTGAGCCTGAGCTTGCTGCCCTTCGTCTCGATCATCGTCGAGCCGGCGAAGGTGCTGTTCCTCAACAACGCGATCAACCACGGTGTCTTCACCCCGCTCGGCATCGAGCAGGCGACCGAGACCGGCAAGTCGATACTGTTCCTCATCGAGGCCAACCCCGGCCCGGGCCTCGGCCTGCTGCTGGCGTTCTCGTTCTTCGGTGTCGGCGCGGCGAAGGCCTCGGCACCGGGTGCGGCGGTCATCCAGTTCCTCGGCGGTATCCATGAGATCTACTTCCCGTACGCACTGTCGAAGCCGATGACGATCCTCGCCCTGATCGCGGGTGGCGCAACCGGTGTCACGACCAACATGCTTCTGAACGGCGGACTCGCTTTCCCGGCAGCGCCCGGCAGCATCATCGCCGTGACGGCCGCGGCTTCCAGTCCGGCTGCTGGTGGAATCACGAACCTGCTGGTCGTGTACTTGTCGGTGCTTCTCGCCGCGACGGTGACGTTCCTGATCACCGCGGTCATCCTGCGGGCTTCGCGCAAGCGGGACCTGCTCGCCGAAGCCGACACGTTCGGCGCCGCGATCGCTCAGACCGAAGCCAACAAGGGCAAGTCCTCGGCCGCGATGGACGCACTTCGCGTCTCGTCGGGTTCGGACCGCGCCGCCGACCGTGACGCGGATGCAGCGCTCGACAAGCTCGAGACGGAGCGCGAAACCGGCGGCCGCGCCGACGGCGGACTGCTCACCACGAAGCAGGTCAAGACGATCGTCTTCGCGTGCGACGCGGGTATGGGTTCGTCTGCCATGGGCGCGAGCGTCCTGCGCAACAAGATCAAGAAGGCGGGCATCGACGATGTCACGGTCACCAACAAGGCGATCGCGAACCTCGACGGATCGGCCGACCTGATCATCACGCAGAACCAGCTCACCGACCGGGCTCGCCAGAAGACGCCCGAGGCGATCCACGTCTCGGTCGACAACTTCATGAACTCGCCGAAGTACGACGAGGTCGTGGAACTCGTGCGCGACCAGCACCAGGATGGTGCGTAGGGTCTGATCCGTTGCGGGGTCGGTCGGCGCTCTGCCGCCGGCCCCGCAGCACCAGCCCCGTACGACCGTGTCCCACTTTTCCTCGCTATCGGCCACCCGAAGCGAGGAAAAGTGGGACACGCTAGAGGTTGTTCAACAGAAAGGCATCACCATGGCACGCGACGTCCTCACCCTCGGTCAGGTCCGCATCCACTCCGGCTCCGCGACGCGGGAGGAGGCCATGAAAGAGGCCGCCGACATCCTTGAAGCCGCGGGCGCCGTCACCTCGCAGTACTTCGATGCGATGCAGCAGCGCGAGATGACGGTCTCGACCTACATGGGCAACGAGCTGGCCATCCCCCACGGCACGAACGAGACGAAGGATGCGATCCTCGGGTCTGCGCTTTCGGTCGTTCGCTACGACGGCGGCGTGGATTGGGGCGGCGAACCTGTCACGTTCGTCATCGGTATCGCCGGCAAGGGTGATGAGCACCTCGAGATCCTGTCGCAGATCGCGCTGGTCTTCTCCGATGAGGACGAAGTCGCCGTTCTGAAGAACGTCTCGACCCCCGAAGAACTCTTCGCGATCCTCAGCGCGGTGAACGAGTCGTGAAGGCCGTCCACTTCGGCGCCGGAAACATCGGGCGCGGCTTCGTCGGGCTGCTTCTGCACGAAGCGGGCTACGAGCTCGTGTTCTCGGATGTCTCGGCGGCGCTCGTCGACGCGATCAACGCCGAGAAGAGCTATACGGTGCACGAGGTCGGCGCTGGCGGCGTCGACAAGGTCGTGACCGGGTTCCGGGCGATCAACAGCGCGGAGAACCCGCAAGAGGTGATCGACGAGATCGCGGGAGCGAATATCGTCACCACGGCGGTCGGCCCGACGGTCCTGAAATTCCTGGCCCCACTCATCCTGTCCGGCGTGGCGCTGCGCGATCCGTCCTCTCCCCCGCTGCAGATCATGGCGTGCGAGAACGCGATCAACGCCACCGACGTGCTGCGCGACCACATCCGCGAGCAAGCGGGCGAAGCCTGGGACGCCATCGCGAGCCGCGCCGTGTTCGCGAACACCGCCGTCGACCGCATCGTGCCGGCCCCCCAAGACAACCCGGGTGTGGACGTGACGGTCGAGCCCTTCTACGAGTGGGCGATCGAGCGTCCCCCGTTCGGCGACGACCCGCCGCAGATCCCCGGTGCGCATTTCGTGCACGACCTCGCCCCCTACATCGAGCGCAAGCTCTTCACCGTCAACACGGGTCACGCGACGACGGCCTATTACGGCGCGCGGGCGGGCGTGGAGCGGATCTCGGACGCTCTTGCGGTGCCCGAGATCGCGGAACGCGTCAGCGCGACGCTGGAAGAGACATCCGCGCTGCTCGTCGCGAAGCACGAACTCGACCCGCGCGGGCTCGCCGAATACCGCGAGCGGATCCTCGAACGGTTCCGCAATCCCGCTCTGCCCGACACGGTGTGGCGGGTGGGTCGCCAGCCTCTTCGCAAGCTCTCACGCCACGAGCGCTTCGTCGGCCCTGCCGCCGAAGCGGCTGAGCGTGGGCTACCCACGTCGGCTCTCGTCGCGGCTATGGGCGCCGCTCTCGCGTTCGAGGATGCGGAGGACCCCCAGTCGGCGGACGTACAGCGGATGCTGCGGGAGCTGGATGCGGCCGAGTTCACCGCGACCGTCACGGGCCTGGAGCGGGAGCATCCGCTCTTCGCACGGGTCGAGGCGGTTGTCGCGGCTCGACAGGCAGAGCTCCCCTGAGCGGAGCGAGCTTGTCGCATCGCTTTGCAAGGCTGCGCGTGTTCGCTTAGCCTTACCTAAGTGAACACTCAGACGCGGACCCTGCCGAAGCGCTCCCCCGACGTCGCCTTCGTGCCCATGCTGGCCGAGGTCGCACGCATCGAGGTCGTGAGCCCGACGTTCCGTCGTTTCACACTCACCGGCCCCGAACTGCACACGGTCGCCGACAACCGGTTCGACCAGCGATTCAAGATCCTCTTCCCCGTGCCGGGCTCGGACATCACCGAGCTGCCCCTCGACGTGTTGGTCGACAGCAACGACTGGTACGGAGCCTGGCGCGAGCTCGATAACGCGGTCCGTCCCCCCATGCGCACCTACACCGTGCGGACGGTCCGGCCCGAGGCATCCGAGTTCGATGTCGACATCGCGCTGCACGGCCGACTGGGCCCCGCCTCGGCCTGGGCACTCGACGCGAGCGTCGGAGACCGAATCATCGTGTGCGTGCCACACACGGGTTACACCGGTGGTTTCCACGGGGGTGTCGACTGGCGGCCGCCTGCCGAGGTCGGCCGCGTGCTCATCGCCGGCGACGAGACCGCACTGCCGGCCGTCTCCGGCATCTTGGAGCGTCTGCCCGCCGGCGCGCGCGGCATCGCGGTCGTCGAAGTGCCGGATGCCACGGATGCCCGAGCCCTCAGTCAACCGCCCCGGGGCGTGGAGCTGCGGGTCGTGGTTCGCGGCGATGCGGCCGTGGGCACCGCGCTGATTCCGGCTGTGCACGCCGCCGCGGCCGAGCTGCTGGACGCGCAGGACGCCTCGGCCGCCGTCCTCGAGGACGTCGACATCGATGCCGGGCTCCTCTGGGAGGTTCCGACCGACGCACAGGGCGACCCCCTGTTGGCGAAGGCACCCTTCTATGCGTGGCTCGCCGGTGAGGCTCAGCCGATCAAAGAATTGCGGCGGCACCTCGTCTCCGAGCGGGGCGTCGACCGCAAGGCCGTTGCCTTCATGGGTTACTGGCGGCGCGGCCGCGCCGAGATGTGACGCGAACGAGACCCGTCCGATTCGAAGCCTGCACTTCGTTAGGTTAGCCTTGCCTTAGCGAGAATCCTCGCGCCCTCCTCCCGAAAGGACCTCCCATGAGAGTGCCCCGCAGCATGGGTCTGCTCGCCGCAGCCGCCCTCACCTCGCTCGCCCTCACGTCGTGCTCCACGCCGGCCGGCGATGACAGCACCACGACCGAGGGATCGGCAGACGGCTTCCCCGTCACCGTCGAGCACGCCTACGGCGAAACCGTCATCACCGAGAAGCCGGAGCGCGTCGCCACCGTCGCCTGGTCGAACCACGAGGTGCCCCTCGCGCTCGGTGTCGTGCCCGTCGGCATGAGCAAGGCCACGTGGGGCGACGACGACGACAACGGCGTCCTCCCCTGGGTCGAGGACCAGCTCGAAGAGCTCGGCGCCGAAACCCCGGTGCTCTTCGACGAGACCGACGGCATCGACTTCGAAGCCGTCGCCGACACCGATCCCGATGTGATCCTCGCCGCATACTCGGGCCTGACGCAGGAGGACTACGACACCCTGTCGCAGATCGCGCCCGTCGTGGCCTACCCCGAGGTCGCCTGGGGCACCTCCTACGAGGACATGATCCGCCTGAACTCCGAGGCCATCGGTCTCGCCGAGGAGGGCGAGCAGCTGATCTCGGACCTGGAGGGCCAGGTCGCCGACGCGCTCGCGGCGTACCCCGAACTGGACGGCAAGAAGGTCCTGTTCTCGTACATCGACCCGACGGACTTCAGCCAGATCGGCTTCTACACGAGCCACGACACGCGCCCCGGCTTCCTCGAGGCGAACGGTCTTCCCGCACCCGCCATCGTCTCCGAGATGTCCGCGGACACCGAGGAGTTCTATCTGCAGGTCAGCGCGGAAGAGGCCGACCGCTTCTCGGACGTCGACATCTGGGTGACCTACGGCGACGCCGACGGTGCGCTCGTCGAGGCGATCAAGGCCGACCCCCTGCTGTCGCAGATCCCGGCGATCGCGAACGGACAGATCGCGGTGCTCGAAGACTCCACCCCCCTCGCGGCATCGGCGAACCCCTCGCCCCTGTCGATCGGCTGGGGCGTCGATGAGTACTTCGCGGTACTCGCCAGCGCGCTCTCGCAGAACGGCTAGCACCCACCCGTGACCACCGTCAGGCCGGGCTTACGACCGACCGGAGTCGCCGCGCTGCGGCGCCCGGTCGGCGTTCGCCTGGCCTGGCTGTTCGCGGGGCTCGTACTTCTCGTCATCCTGGGCGCGGCATCGCTCGCATTCGGTGCTCGGGATGTCTCACTCACCGAGATCTTCGCCGCCCTCGGCGGCGGCGCGGAGGATGTGGGCGAGGCAGCCGTCACCCTCCGGATGCCCCGCACCGTGCTCGCGATGCTCGTGGGCGCAGCCCTCGCCCTGTCGGGTTGCGCCATGCAGGCGATCACCCGCAATCCTCTCGCCGACCCCGGCATCCTCGGGGTGTCGTCCGGAGCGGCCCTGGCCGTTGTGATCGGCATCGCGTTCTTCGGCCTCAGCAATCCGTACTCCTATATCGGAGTCGCGACCCTCGGAGCGGCCGGGGCATCCGCCTTCGTGTATGCCGTCGGATCGATGGGACGAGGCGGCGCGACACCGCTCAAGCTCGCGCTCGCCGGGGCCGCATCCGCCGCCGCCTTCTCCTCGCTCGTGAGCGCCATCCTGCTGCCCCGCGTCGACATCCTCGAGACCTTCCGCTTCTGGCAGATCGGCGGCGTGGGCGGTGCGAGCTGGGATCGGATCCTCGTGGTCGCCCCCTTCCTCGGACTCGGTGCCCTGATCTGCCTGATCAGCGCGCGGGGCATGAATTCGCTCGCCCTCGGCGACGACATGGCCGCGGGCCTGGGCGTCCGAGTCGGACAGACGCGTCTCCTCGCGGCGGTCGGCGCCGTCATCCTCGCGGGGGCAGCGACCGCGATCGCCGGCCCCATCGGGTTCGTGGGCCTCGTTGTCCCGCACCTGTGTCGCCTGCTGGTGGGTACCGACCACCGCTGGCTGCTGCCCTTCTCCGCCATCGCGGGCGCCGCGCTCCTGACCCTCGCCGACGTCATCGGGCGCCTCATCACCCGCCCGGAAGAGATCGACGTCGGCATTGTCACGGCGTTCATCGGGGCACCCGTCTTCATCTGGATCGTCCGGCGACAGCGGGTGCGGGAACTATGACCCTCGACTCCGTCATCGCCGGGCGCCGCAGCCGGTTCCGCCGCCGCGCGGTGATCATCGCGATCCTCGGCATCGCCGTTTTCGTCGCGTACGCCGTCACGCTCATGGTCGGGCAGACGTTCTATTCGCCGGGCGAAGTGGTCCAGGTGATCCTCGGGCAACAGGTACCCGGCGCATCCTTCACCGTCGGCACCCTGCGCCTGCCGCGCGCCACCCTCGGACTCCTCGCGGGCGCCGCATTCGGCCTGGCCGGCGTGACGTTCCAGACCCTGTTGCGCAACCCGCTCGCCTCGCCCGATGTGATCGGTATCAGCGCCGGTGCCAGCGCCGCCGCCGTCTTCGCGGGGGTGACGCTCGGTCTGGGCGACCGTGAGGTCTCGATCTTCGCACTGGTCGCGGCCCTCATCACGGCCGGCACCATCTACCTCCTGTCGTACAAGGCGGGCTTCTCCGGCATCCGGCTCATCCTGATCGGTATCGGCGTCGGCGCGATGCTCGACAGCCTGATCACGTATCTCCTCTCCCGCGCCGCGGCATGGGACCTGCAGGTCGCGATGCAGTGGCTGACGGGAAGCCTGAACGGCGCCTCGTGGGAGCGGGTGCTGCCGCTCCTCGTAGTCGTCGCCCTGTTCGGGCCGCTCCTGATGGGTTCGTCGCGGTCGTTCGCCGCACTGCACCTCGGGGATGACTCTGCCGCGGCTCTGGGAGTGCGCACGAACCGCACACGCTTGCTCATGATCCTGGCCGCCGTCATCCTCCTTGCCTTCGCGACCGCCGCCAGCGGTCCCATCGCGTTCGTCGCGTTCATGGCCGGTCCGATCGCCGCGCGGATCGTCGGACCGGGTGGCTCGCTGATGCTGCCCGCCGCACTCGTCGGGGCGCTGCTGGTACTCGTCGCGGACCTCATCGGCCAGTTCGCCTTCGGCACCCGCTACCCCGTCGGTGTCATCACGGGCGTGCTCGGCGCCCCGTACCTGATCTATCTCCTCATACGGAACAATCGCGCGGGAGGCTCACTATGACGCACGCGGATCGGCTCTCAGCAGAGTCACTGACCCTCGCCTACGGTGACCGCGAGGTCGTGCACGACCTCGATCTGTCGATACCGTCGGGGCAGATCACCGCGATCGTCGGGGCGAACGGATGCGGCAAGTCGACCGTCCTGCGTGCCCTCGCCCGGCTGCTCAAGCCGCGCAGCGGCGCGGTGCTGCTCGACGGGGAAGAGATCCATCGGCTCCCCTCTCGTGAGGTCGCCCGGCGCCTGGGGCTCCTGCCGCAGAGCCCCACGGCACCGGAGGGAATCGTCGTATCCGACCTGATCGGCCGAGGGAGGCATCCGCACCAACGCTTTCTCGCCCGGTGGAGCGCAGCGGATTACGAGGCCGTCGCCGACGCACTCGACGCGACCGGAATCGCCGACCTCGCGGACCGGGCCGTGGACGAACTCTCCGGCGGCCAGCGCCAGCGGGTCTGGATCGCGATGGCGCTTGCGCAGCAGACCGACATCCTGCTGCTCGACGAACCGACGACGTTCCTCGATGTGACACATCAGATCGAGGTGCTGGACCTGCTCACCGACCTCAACCGGTCGCGGGGCACGACGATCGCCATGGTGCTGCACGACCTGAACCTCGCGTCTCGTTACGCCGACCGCCTCGTGGCGGTGTGTGAGGGCCGGATCTACGCATCCGGGGTCCCCGCCGAGGTCATCACCGAGGCGAACGTGGGGGCGGTTTTCGGCCTGGATTGCCAGGTGATCGCCGACCCCGTCTCGGGCGCCCCGCTGGTCCTCCCCCGCGGCCGCCACCACAGCTGACGCGCCCGCCCCCCCGGGTGTCCCACCTTTTCACCCCATGAAGTCCCATGGGGTGAAAAGGTGGGACATTCAGGGTTGCCATCCCCTCGCGATCAGCGCCTTGCGAACTCGGGAGACGGCCGGGCGGCCTCCGTCTCGCATGTGGTGGTTCAGGATGCGGACGTGCAGGATGCCTTCGTCGCGTATCGCGTCCCAACGGTCGGAATCTCGGCGATACTGACGCTCGTCGATCGCATGCTGCCGCCCGTCATACTCCACGGCAACGCGGTAGCGGCGATAGAAAAGATCCAGTCGCGCCACGAATTCGCCGTACCCGCCGTAGATACTCACGTTGAGTTCGGGTTCCGGTAGTCCGGCACCGGTGAGGATCAACCGCAGCTCAGTCTCCCGCGGGGACTCGGACCCGACTCTCAACTGCACGAGCGCAGCACGCAGGGCGGGCGTTCCCCCCATCACATGCAGCTCGTGCCGCAGTTCTTCGACAGTAGCGAGCGGCCGTCGCCCTCCGATGAGAAAGTCTCCGATCTGGGTGAGGGCAAGCGCACTCCACCTTCCGCCCACCTGCCGCCACGCTCGCACGGGGTGCTCGACGCGCAGTCCATGTACCCACAGCGTCGCGGAATCACGCACCTGCAGCCGATGTCCGACGACACCGCGCGTCCTCGGCTCGCGAGAAGGCCGGTGTGCGGCGACGTGCATCTCGCCCGACGCGCCCGAGGGAGTCGGCGCACCGATCAACCGAAGAGCCGTACCGTGCGAGAAAAATTGGTGATCGGGCATCCGTGCAGCGAACGCCCGGCAGCTGTCGAGAAACGAGTCATCGCTCGATTCCTCGGAACGCTCCCGGACGACGCCCCAAAACGGGTGTTCCACGGCGGGCGAAGCGAGACGGCGGCGGCCGATGCCATTCGCGACAGCGTCGTGAAACGACAACGGGTCGGCGAGCTCAACGATGGGCGAACGACGGCGAGGCATCCTCCACCCTGTCGCGCAGACAGTCGCCAGAACCTCGCCGAGCCTCGACCTGCACCCCACAACGCGCCGCTGGGCCGCTGTGGAGGAAGCAACCGCTCGTCGATGTCCCCTCTTTTCACCTCAAACGGAAGCTTGAGGTGAAAAGGTGGGACATTCAGCGAACGGACGCGGGTCAGGCCGCGAAACCCTCGGCAATCAGCTCGATCAACTCCTCGCGCTCTTCCACCGAGAGGAATGCTGCCGCCGCGGCATTCAACTGGAAAGCCTGCAGATCGTCGAGGTCGTAGTCGAACGTGCGCGCGAGAAGCGCGAGCTCGCGCGTGAGCGACGTGCGGCTCATCGTGCGGTTGTCGACGTTGACCGTCACCGAGAAACCCAGCTGGTACAGCAGATCGAAGGGATGATCCGCCAGCTCCGTGCCCCACGCCTCGATCGCCCCGGTCTGCAGGTTCGACGACGGCGAGAGCTCGAGGGGAATCTCGCGGTCACGCACCCAGCGCGCGACCGGTCCGAACGTGACCGCGACCTCATCGCCCGCGCGAGAGACGACGTTCAGATCGGATGCGAGGCGCACACCGTGACCGAGGCGGAGCGCCCGACCATCGATCAGCGCGGACCGGATCGAGTCGATGCCCGCCGCCTCGCCCGCGTGCACCGTGACGGGGAAGAACTCCGAGGCGAGATAGTCGAAGGTCTCGCGCAGGCGCGAGGGCGGGAAGCCGTCCTCGGGGCCCGCGATATCGAACCCGACGACGCCACGCTCGCGGTGACGCACGGCGAGCTCGGCGATCTCGAGCGAACGGTCCGTGTGGCGCATCGCGCTGAGGATCTGGCCGACGCGGATGCTCCGGCCCGAGCGGTCCGCGACATCCTCGCCCTCCTCGATCCCCGCCTGAACGGCCTCTACGGCCTCGTCAAGGCTCAGTCCCCCGGCGACATGCAGCTCGGGCGCCCAGCGCACCTCGCCGTAGATGACGCCGTCCTCGGCGAGGTCCTCGACGAATTCGCGGGCGATCCGTGTGAGCCCCTCGCGCGTTTGCATGACGCTCACCGTGACATCGAACGCCGACAGGTATTCGACGAGCGAGCCGGAGTCGGTGCGTTCGTCGTACCAGCTGGCGAGCCCGTCCACCCCCGCGCCCGGCAGATCGATCCCGGCCGCTTCGGCCAGCTGGACAACGGTCTCGATGCGCACAGCGCCGTCGAGATGATCGTGCAGGCTGACCTTCGGCAGCGATCGCACCGAGACCCCCTGCACCCTGAAGTCGCCGTTCGCGTCGATCGTCATGCGATCGCCTTCCTCTCGAGTGGGTCGTGCGTCATGCTGTGATGCGTTCGCGGACGAGCGGTGCGCGCTCGGCCACCTCTGCGGGGTCGCCGATCGACCACGCTCCTTCGAGCGCCGCGAGTGCGCGGTCGAAGCGTGCCGCGTCGTCCGCGAGCAGGGTGAAAACGGGCTGACCCTGCGACACGGTGTCGCCGGGCTTCACATGCAGGTCGATTCCCGCGGCGTGGACGACCGCGTCCTCGGCGCGGGCGCGTCCGGCGCCCAGCCGCCACGCGGCGATGCCGAACGGCAGGGCATCCATACGGGACACGGTGCCCGCCCGCCCGGCCGTGATGGTGTGCGTCTCGCGCGGCGTAGGGAGCGGGGCATCCGGGTCGCCGTCCTGCGCGCGAATGAGCGCGCGCCAGGCGTCCATGGCCCGCCCATCGGCGAGCGCACTCTCGACGTCGGCGTCGGGCTGCCCCGCGAGCGCGAGCATCTCCCGCGCGAGCGCGATGGTCAGCTCGACGACATCCGCGGGGCCACCACCCGCGAGCACCTCGACCGACTCGCGCACCTCGTTGGCGTTGCCGATCGCGAGGCCGAGCGGGGTGTTCATGTCGGTCAGCAGCGCGGTCGTCGCGACGCCCGAATCGGTGCCGAGCGCCACCATGGTGCGGGCGAGTTCGCGCGCACGATCGATGTCCTGCATGAACGCGCCCGAGCCGAACTTGACGTCGAGCACGAGCGCATCCGTGCCCTCGGCGATCTTCTTCGACATGATGCTCGACGCGATGAGCGGGATCGCCTCGACGGTGCCCGTCACGTCCCGCAGGGCGTAGAGCTTCTTGTCGGCGGGAGCGAGCCCCGAACCCGCGGCGCAGATCACCGCGCCGACGTCTCGGAGCTGGGCGAACATCTCATCGTTCGAGAGCGCCGCGCGCCATCCGGGAATCGACTCGAGCTTGTCGAGCGTGCCGCCGGTGTGTCCGAGGCCGCGACCCGAGAGCTGCGGAACGGCGACGCCGAAGGATGCCACGAGTGGCGCCAGCGGCAGGGTGATCTTGTCGCCCACACCCCCGGTGGAGTGCTTATCGACGGTCGTCTTGCCGAGACCCGTGAAGCTCATCCGCTCGCCGGAGGCGATCATCGCCTCGGTCAGCACGCGGATCTCGTCCCGCTCCATGCCGTTCAGCAACACCGCCATCGCGAAGGACGACATCTGCGCGTCGGAGACGTAGCCGCGCGTATACGCGTCGACCATCCAGCGGAGCGCGGGCTCGGGCACCGCTCCCCCGTCACGCTTGGCGCGGATGACGTCGACCGCGTCGTATGCCTCGATGGAACCGGATGCTTCGCTGCTCGCAGCGGTCACCGCGCAGCCTCTTCGAGGTCACGGGGACCGAATGCATCCGGCAGGACTTCATCGATCGTGCGGATGCCCGACACGGTCTCGAGCAGCATGCCCGGCAGGGCGAACTCGTTCAACAGTTGCCGGCAGCGTCCGCACGGCATGATCGTCTCGCCCGCATTGTTGACGCAGACGAACGCGACGAGCTGTCCGCCGCCCGACATGCGCAGGTCACCGACCAGCGCGCACTCAGCGCACAGGCCGACTCCGTAGGAGGCGTTCTCGACGTTGCAGCCCGAGACGATGCGGCCGTCGCTCACGAGCGCCGCAGCACCCACGCGGTACCGCGAGTAGGGGGCGTAGGCACGTTGCATGGCGTCGGTTGCCACCGCACGCAGCTCGTCCCAGTCGATATCGGTCACGATCACTCCTTGATGTAGGGCTTGCCCGCGGCCTTCGGACCGATCACTCGGCCCGCGACGACGGCGACCGCGATGATCGTGACGACGTAGGGCGTCATTTCGATCAGGTCGGGCGGAAGGGCGGAGCCGGCTTGGCCAGCCCACACCCGGAAGTTGCTGCTGAAGCCGAACAGCAGCGCGGCCGCGGCCATGCCCCACGGATTCCACCGACCGAGAATCACTGCGGCGAGCGCGATGAAGCCCTGCCCGGCGCTCATTTCTCGAACGAACGGCCCGACGGCACCGATCGTGAGGGCGGCACCGCCGAGACCGGCGATCAGCCCCGAGAGCGTCACGGTCCAAAAGCGCCACCGGTTGACGTTGATGCCCACGGTGTCTGCTGCCTGCGGATGCTCACCGAGGGCACGGATGCGCAGTCCCCACTTCGTGCGGAACAGGAAGAACCACACCAGCGGCACGAGCAGGAACATCAGGTAGGTCGTGATCCGCTGGTTGAAGATCACCGGACCGAGCACCGGGATGTCGGCGAGGAACGGGATCGCGATGCGCGGGAGCGTGCCGGGATTGTTCAGCTCAGCGGAGTTCTGCGACAGCACGGCCGAGTAGAGGAAGTTGGTGATCGCGCTGACGAGCACGATCAGAACGACGCCCACCACGACTTGGTCGACGAGGTATCGGATGGCGAACACCGCGAGGATCACGGACACCAGCGACCCGGCGACCATCGCCGCGACGAGAGCCACCAGGTAGTTGCCGGTCGATGAGGCGACGAACGCCGCAACGAACGCGCCGGCGAGCAACTGAGCCTCGATCGCGATGTTGACGACGCCCACGCGCTCGCCGAGAACTCCGGCGAGCCCGCCCAGCACGATCGGCGTGGACAGGGCGATCGCTCCGGTCAGCAGGAACACCACGGGCACGTTGCTGCCGCTCCCCACCCACGCGACCAGCCCCACGAGGAAGGCGAGGCCGACGATCAGGATGAGCCAGACCGGAACCTTGCGGCGGTTTGCGGCGTACCAGAACGAGGCCGCGGCGGCGATCGTCGCGATGAGGCCCATGACGATACCGACGAGACGGGAGGTCGAATCCAGCGCCGGCAGCACGACCGCATCGGAGGCATTCGACCAGACGAAGCGCACGGGCTCGTCTCGTCCGAAGAGTCCGAACGCGACGAGTCCGAGCACGGCGACGATTGCGAGCAGCACCGGGGTGCGCCACTTGCGCGGCGCGAGCGGCACGGCGTGTGCCACGGGTGACGGGGTGGGCGCGACGGCGGTCATTGCGCCCCCTCCTTAGCCTCGAGTTGCGGTTTGGCTCCCGTGTTCAGCTCCGTCACTTCCCGCTGTTTGGGCAGGAATCGGAAGATCGCGCGCACGAGCGGCGGGGCGGCGATGAACAGGACGATCAGACCCTGGATCACACCGAGGATCTCGGGTGAGACATCCGCGAGCTGCATCGTGGGGCTGGCGGCGCGGAACATGCCGAACAGGATGCCTGCCAGCAAGACGCCGGGCGCGGTGGAGCTGCCGAGAAGGGCGACGGTGATGGCGTCGAATCCGATGCCCGCGTCGATGTTGGGCCCGAAGTTGCCGTCGCGGCCGAGCGACTGATTCATGCCGGCGAGTCCGATGAACAGACCCGACAGCACCATGGCGGTGATGTACATCCGGCCGACGTTGACGCCTGCGGCACGTGCCGCATCGGGGTTGAGCCCGACCATCCGCAGCCGGAAGCCGAGCGACGAGCGCTCCATCAGCCACCAGTACACGATCACGGCGACGAGGCAGAGGATGAACCCCAGCCGCAGGTCGAAACCGTCGCCGAGGATGCGCGGGAACACCGCGGTCGGGTCGGGGGGTCGCGTCGACGGGTTGTTGCCCGCATCCATGTCGTGAAGGACGGGCGTGCGCATCAGGTAGGTCGCGAGCGAGACGGCGATGTAATTCATCATGATCGTCACGATGACCTCGTGCGCACCCGTCTTCGCCTTCAGGAATCCGGCGATGCCCGCCCAGAGACCTGCGCCGACGAATCCGAAGATCATGGCGACGATCAGGTGGATTCCCCAGGGCAGGTGCAGCTGGAAGGACGCCCAGGCCGACCAGATCGCGCCCATGATGAGCTGCCCCTGGCCACCGATGTTGAACAGCCCCGAGCGGAAGGTGAGGGCGACGCCGAGTCCTGCGGCGATCAGCGGCCCCGCGAACCGGAGCGACTCCAACAGAGGAGTGATGCCTGCCTCGAAGCTCGACGCGTTGTAGTTGTAGATCGCGCCGCGGAAGAGCGCGGCGTAGGCGTTGCCGATCGCCTGTCCGGCTGCCACGAAGAAGTCTCCGGGCCGGGAGAAGAAGTAGCTGAGGGTGCCGAGCACGTCGTCGTTCGTGAAGACGATCAGCACGGATGCGACGAGGAGCGACAGGATGACCGCCGCGATCGTCCGGACGAAGCCGCCCGCGGCGATGTCGTGCAGCACGTCGTTCCAGCGCGGCCGCGGAGAATCGGCGGGTGCGGGAGTGGGGGCCTTCGGGGAAGCCTGTGCCGTGCTCATTCCGTGACTCCTGCCATGAGGCGACCCAGCTGTTCGCGGGGTGTGTCGGCCGGGACGATGTCGATGATCGCGCCGCGGTACATCACGGCGATGCGGTCCGCGAGCGCGATGACCTCGTCGAGCTCTGTCGAGATGATCAGAACGGGAACGCCCGAGTCTCGCACCTCGATGATGCGCTCGTGGATGAACTCGATCGACCCGACATCGACTCCGCGTGTGGGCTGCGAAGCGACGAGAAGCTTGAGGTCCCGCCCGAGTTCGCGGGCCAGCACGACCTTCTGCTGGTTTCCGCCGGAGAGGCGGCCGACGAGCGTGTCTCTGTTGGGTGTGCGGATATCGAACTCCGTGATCGCCTGTTCGGCGAAGCTGTCGCGGTGTGCGAAGTCGATCGAGGGTCCCTTCGTGAAGGGGCCGGAGAATGAGCGGTCGGTCATCAGGTTCTCGGCGACCGAGAACTCGGCGACGAGCCCGTCGACCTTCCTGTCTTCGGGAACGAACCCGACGCCGCTCTCGAGAACGTGGCGAACGTCGGCAGAGACGAGCTCCTTGCCATACAGCGTGATGGAACCGCGCGCCTTTTCGCGCAGACCCACGATCGTCTCGGTCAGCTCGGTCTGCCCGTTCCCCTGCACGCCGGCGATCGCGAGGACCTCGCCCTCGCGGATCGAGAACGACACCTCGGCGAGTTGACGCTGACCACCCTCGCTGAAGAGCGTCAGGTCGCGGACGACGAAGACCTCGTCGCCGAGCTTCGGCTCGTTCTTGTGCACGGTCAGTTCGACGTCGCGGCCGACCATGAGAGCCGCGAGTTCGTCGGTGGATGCCGTGGGCTCCGCTTCGCCGACGACCTTGCCGAGGCGGATCACCGTGATCTTGTCCGCGACGGCCTTGACCTCGCGCAGCTTGTGGGTGATGAAGACGATCGATGTGCCGTGCTCGGCGAGGCGGCGCATCGTCGCCATGAGCTCGTCGGTCTCTTGCGGCGTCAGCACGGCGGTCGGTTCGTCGAGCACCAAGACCTTGGCGTCGCGCGAGAGCGCCTTGACGATCTCGACGCGCTGCTGTGCGCCCACGGGCAGATCTTCGACGAGCGCGTCCGGATCGATGTCGAAGCCGAACCGCTCGGAGATCTCGCGGACGCGTCGTCGCGCCTCGGGCAGGTCGATGACGCCCGCCTTCGTCGGCTCGTGGCCCAGCATGATGTTCTCGGCAACGGTGAAGACGGGAATCAGCATGAAGTGCTGGTGCACCATGCCGATGCCCGCGGCCATCGCCTGGCCGGGGCCGGAGAAATGCTGGGGAACGTCGTCGAGAAGGATCTCGCCGTGATCGGGCTGGTAGAACCCGAACAGCACGTTCATGAGGGTGGACTTGCCGGCGCCGTTCTCGCCGAGGAGGGCGTGGATCTGGCCCGACTCGACGGTGATGCTGATGGCGTCATTGGCAACAAGGGATCCGAATCGCTTCGTGATCCCGCGGAGCTCGAGTTTCATGGTCCACCCATCCTGCCGGATACCGGCCCCAGACGACACAAACCGGGGCGACCGATCGGCCGCCCCGGCGTGTGTTCGTGCGTTGTTGCTGTGATCGTTCCTAATTACATCGCAGCGAGCGGGTCGATCGACCCGTCGATGATGCCGGCCTTCAGCTCGTCGAGCTTGGTCTTGATCTCGTCGGAGACCTGGCCGTCGAATTCGCCGAAGCCGCTGAGCGCGGTTCCGTCGTTCTCGAGGGTGCCGACGTAGGGCTCGATGTCGAACTCTTCACCGTCGACCAGCGCGGCGATCACGTCATAGACGGCCTGCGTCATGCGCTTCTCTACCGAGGTCAGCGTGATGTCGGCGAGCTCGGGCTGCGTCACGGCGATGTCCTTGTCGACACCGAGCATGACGGCGTTGCCACCCGACTCGCGGATCGCTTCGGCCGTGGCCGTGAACAGTCCACCCGCGACCGGGAAGATCACGTCGGCGCCGGCGGTGAGCTGGCCTTCCGAGATCGACTTGGCGAGGCCCGTGTTCTCGAAGTCACCGACGAAGTCGGTCATGCCGACGACGGTGACCGGGGTGCCGGTCTCCGACTCGTAGTACTTGGCGCCGTTTTCGAAGCCCTGCATGAAGACGGTGACGGCGTCGATGTCCATGCCGCCGTACGTGCCGACCGTCTTGGTGGTCGAGTACGCCGCCGCAAGGTAGCCCGCGAGGAAGCTGGACTCGGCCATCGAGTACTGGATGGGCTTGAGGTTGGTCTCGCCCGAGTTCCAGCCGTCGATCCAGACGAAGTGCGAATCGGGGTTCTCGGTCGCGACGTTGGTCATGACGTCGTTCAGCGAGAAGTTGAAGCCGACGGCGAAGGTGACGTCGCAGCCCGCTCCGACCATGGCCTCGAGGTTGGGCTGGAAGTCTTCGGGGCTTCCCGACTCGGCGTCGTGGATCTCGATACCGAGGTCTTCTGCAGCCATCTCCAGACCGCCGTAGGCAGCCTCGTTGAAGCTCTTGTCCTGCCAGCTGCCCTCGTCGGAGACGGCGCAGGCCAGGAAGTCGTTCTCAGGCGCGGCCGAGCCGTTGCCTTCGTCCTCGGGCGCAGCGCCACAGGCGGAGAGCATGAGGGCGGCGACGCCGGCGATCGCTACGGCACCGAGTGCACGCTTGCGGGTGAATGATTTCACGGGATTCCTCTCTTGGTTCAGCCCCGGGCGGAGGAAACCGCGCCGGGACAGACAAAGAAACGTTACGTCGTGTGACGCGACTCTCGACACCGCCAACGGCCTCCGCGCACGAAGCGTTATCAAAGCGCTATCGATCCGAAACATGAGCGTTCGCCGGACAGCGCTGGGGGCGCGAAATCACGCGGTCAGAGGCCGCGGATGCTTCGGCTCGGGACGACGGCAGAAGTGAGGAGTTCGCGGATGTATACGAGGAATCCGTCCGCATCCACCCGCTCGATGACCCGTGCGTTCGGTTCGAGGTCGTGCACGCCCCACGACATGGCGGAGTACCCGCGCGTCAGGTCCGACGCGGTCTCGATGTCAACGGCGTACCGCGAGGACTGCAGGACGAGTTCCGGATGCACGAGCACCGCGGCCGTCAGCGAGTCGGGGTGCGTCGAGCCCGGGATGCCGACGGACTCGTCGAACGCGAGCGTGGTCTCGACGATGCGCGTGAAGAAGGCGGCCAGCGGTGTGCCGATCTCCGCGATCTCGGCGAGCCGGTCTCGCGAGAAGACGGCGTCGCGGAGGGTCAGCGGATCCCACGGGATGACGGTGATGTCGAAGCCCGCGGCGAAGACCGCCTTGGCGGCCTCGGGGTCGACGTAGAAGTTGTACTCGGCCGCGGCGGTGATGTTGCCGCGCCCGTTGTTCGAGCCGCCCATGATGTAGAGCTCGCCGACATTCCGGACGAAGTCGGGATCCTTCACCAGCGCCGTCGCGATGTTCGTGAGCGGCCCGATGGCGACGATGCGCAACTCTCCCGGGTTTTCTGCGGCGAGGCGAATGAGCGCGTCGACGCCGTGTTCCGCCGAGACCTCGAGCCCCTCTTCGTCGATTGAGAGTCCGCCCGAGCCGTCGCCGTGGACGTTCTCGGCCGAGACCCACTCGCGGACGAGGGGGCGACGGCAGCCGAGATGGATGGGCACCTCGCCGAGGCGACCGGCCGCGGCGAGTGTCAGATGGGCGTTCCGGACCTGCTGGTCGAACCCGACATTCCCGGCGACCATCGTGATCGCTCGAAGGTCCGCGGCGGGGTCCAGCAAACCGATGAGCAGGGCGACACAGTCATCCTGAGCAGTGTCGGTGTCGATGATGAGAGGAATCGGTCCCTGAGCCTGTCGAAGGGTCACAGCACTTCCCCCTGTCCGCTCAGCTTCAAGGCATCCACAACACCCTTCACGCGCTGCGCGTGCTCACTGGTCGTGACGAGGAGAGCGTCCTCGGTGTCGACGATGACGATGTCCTGCACGCCGATGACACTGATCACACGCTTGGTCTGAGAGACGACGATGCCGCTCGAGGCATCCGCCAGCACCCGTGCGTTGCCGCCGAGGATGGCGAGTTCGCCCCGGCCACGGGAGTTCAGTTTCGCGAGGCTGGCGAAGTCCCCGACGTCGTCCCAGTCGAAGTGCCCCGGAATGACGGCCAGCCGGCCGCGTTCAGCCGCCGGCTCGGCGACGGCGTAGTCGATCGCGATCTTCTTCAGCGTGGGCCAGATGCGGTCCACGACCGGACCCCGACGGTCGCGGTCGTCCCAGGCCTCGGCGAGCTCCATGAGCCCGGCGTGCAGCTCGGGCTCGTTGCGCTCGAGCTCGGCCAGCAGCACATCGGCGCGCGAAATGAACATGCCCGCGTTCCAGAGGTACGACCGGTCGGCGAAGTATTCCTTGGCGGTATCGAGGTCGGGCTTCTCGACGAATCGTTCGACAGCGGCGGCCTCGGGCGCGCCCTCGACGACGAGTTCGTCGCCCTTCTTGATGTAGCCGAAGCCGACGGATGGCTCGGACGGCTGAATTCCGATCGTGCAGATGTACCCGTCGCGCGCGACGGCGACGGCCTGCTGCACCGCGAACTCGAACGTCCGCATGCCACGGATCACGTGGTCGGCCGCGAACGAACCGATGATCACGTCGGGCTCACGGCGCGAGAGCACCGCCGCCGCGAGGCCGATCGCCGCTGCCGAATCCCGCGGCTCGGACTCGAGCAGAACGTTGGCGTCGGGTATGCCGGGCAGCTCAGCTTCCACGGCCGCACGGTGGGCGCGACCCGTGACGACCGCGATGCGGTCCTCGCCCGAGAGCGGCGCGAGCCGATCCCAGGTGTCGCGCAGAAGTGTCTGCCCCGAACCGGTCAGGTCGTGCAGAAACTTCGGGGCGTCAGCGCGCGAGAGCGGCCACAGTCTGCTTCCCACGCCGCCGGCCGGGATGACGGCGTAGAAGCCTTCTATCGGTTGTGCCATGCAGTCAGGGTAGCCGCGGCGCTCCCCCGCCATCGAACCCGCGCAAAGTTTCTCGATGTCGAGATAGTTAGGATGGCCTAATCGCCGCACCCGCGCAGAGCGGGAATAGGATGTTCGTAGCGCTCGAGCCGCGTCGGCCCGGCGCATCCGTACCTCGCACCGATCAGGGAGGACGACCGTGTCCGCAGACACCCGCCAGGCACTGTCGATCTCAGAGACCACCTCCAAGCGCCCGGCCGGCACGCTCTATCGCGGCCGTGAGGGCATGTGGTCCTGGGTTCTACACCGCATCACCGGCGTCGCCATTTTCTTCTTCCTCTTGGTGCACGTGCTCGACACGGCACTCATCCGCGTCTCGCCCGAGGCATACGACGCCGTCATCGGCTTCTACAAGAACCCGATCATGGGTCTTGGCGAGGTCGTCCTGGTCGCGGCGATCGCATACCACGCGTTCAACGGCCTGCGCATCATCGCGATCGACTTCTGGTCGAAGGGCGCGAAGTACCAGCGCCAGATGTTCTGGATCGTCATCGGGGTCTGGGTCGTCACGATGGCCGCCTTCACACCCCGACATCTCATCAACGTCTTCGCGGGAGGTGGTGAGTGATGTCCAGCAACACCCTGGCCGCTCCCCGTTCGCCCTACGCTCGACCGAAGCGCCGCGGCGTCAACCTCGAGAAGTGGGGTTGGGTCTACATGCGTGTCTCCGGCGCGATCCTCGTCGTCCTGATCTTCGGGCACCTCTTCGCCAACCTGATGGTCGGCGATGGAATCCACGGAATCGACTTCGGATTCGTCGCGGGCAAGCTGGCAAACCCGCTCTGGCAGTGGTGGGACGTCGCGATGCTCTGGCTCGCGTTGATCCATGGCGGCAACGGCATGCGCACCATCGTCAACGACTACGTCACGCACCAGACCGCGCGCCGCGTGCTGGTGTGGGCGATCGGGCTATCGGCCGGATTCCTGATCATCCTCGGCACCCTCGTTGTCTTCACGTTCGACCCCTGCATCGGGGTCACCGAATCGAGCACCCTCTGGGAGACGTGCCAGGCCGCTGCCTGACGCACGATCCCCAACGACCCCTCTCAGTAAGGCACCCCCTGTGACGACGACCGTGACCGGCACCGACAGCAAGACCGACGTGCACCACCATCAGTTCGACATCGTCATCGTCGGCGCCGGCGGCGCCGGCATGCGCGCGGCGATCGAGGCAGGTCCGCACGCGAAGACCGCGGTGATCTCGAAGCTCTACCCCACGCGCTCCCATACGGGCGCCGCGCAGGGCGGTATGGCCGCCGCGCTGGCGAACGTCGAAGAGGATTCGTGGGAGTGGCACACCTTCGACACCGTCAAGGGCGGCGACTACCTCGTCGACCAGGACGCGGCCGAGATCCTCGCGAAAGAGGCGATCGACGCGGTCATCGACCTCGAGAACATGGGTCTGCCCTTCAACCGCACGCCCGAAGGCAAGATCGACCAGCGCCGCTTCGGCGGGCACACGGCCGACCACGGCAAGACGCCCGTCCGCCGCGCCTGCTACGCCGCCGACCGCACCGGTCACATGATTCTGCAGACGCTGTTCCAGAACTGCGTCAAGCTCGGCATCAACTTCTTCAACGAGTTCTACGTGCTCGACCTGCTGACATCGAAGGATGCCGACGGCAAGACCCAGACGTCGGGTGTCGTCGCGTACGAACTCTCGACGGGCGACCTGCACGTCTTCCACGCCAAGGCGGTCATCTTCGCGACCGGCGGCTTCGGCAAGATCTACAAGACGACGTCCAACGCGCACACCCTCACGGGCGACGGCGTCGGCATCGTCTGGCGCAAGGGCCTGCCCCTCGAGGACATGGAGTTCTTCCAGTTCCACCCGACAGGGCTCGCAGGTCTCGGCATCCTTTTGACGGAGGGCGCCCGAGGCGAGGGCGCGATCCTCCGAAATGCGAGTGGTGAGCGCTTCATGGAACGCTACGCGCCCACCATCAAGGACCTCGCGCCACGTGACATCGTGAGTCGCTGTATGCAGCAGGAGGTCGCAGAAGGTCGCGGCGCCGGTCCTCACAAGGACTACGTGCTGCTCGACTGCACGCACCTGGGTGCCGAGGTGCTCGAGACGAAGCTCCCGGACATCACCGAATTCGCGCGCACCTACCTCGGCGTCGACCCGGTCGTCGAGCCGGTTCCCGTCATGCCGACCGCGCACTACGCGATGGGCGGCATCCCCACGAACGTGGCCGCCGAAGTGCTCGCCGACAATAACACCGTCGTGCCGGGGCTCTACGCCGCCGGCGAGTGCGCGTGCGTCTCGGTGCACGGATCGAACCGCCTCGGTACGAACTCGCTGCTCGACATCAACGTGTTCGGCAAGCGCGCCGGCAAGAACGCCGTCGAATATGTCAAAACCGCCGACTTCGTGCCGCTCCCCGAAGACCCCGCGGGCGCCGTCCGCGACCTGATCGAGGGTCTGCGTGCCGGAACGGGCACCGAGCGCATCTCGGTTCTGCGCAAGACGCTGCAGGAAGAGATGGACAAGAACGCGCAGGTGTTCCGCACCGACGAGTCCCTCACCCATGTCCTGAACGTCATCGAAGAACTCCGCGAGCGCTTCTTGAACATCCACGTCGACGACAAGGGCAGGCGCTACAACACCGACCTGCTCGAGGCCGTCGAGCTCGGCTTCCTCCTCGACATCGCCGAGGTTGTCGTCGTGACGGCCCGCAACCGCAAGGAAAGCCGTGGCGGCCACATGCGCGACGACTTCCCCAAGCGCGACGACGAGGTCTACATGAAGCACACGATGGCCTACCTCACCGGCGATCCGCACTCGTCGAAGGCCGACGACCATATTTCGCTCGATTGGAAACCCGTCGTGATCACGCGCTACCAGCCGATGGAGAGGAAGTACTGATGTCCTCCACGCTCGTCGTAGAGACGACCGACGCCCAGGCCGAAACCGAGGTCGTGAACGACACGGGCATCCAGTCCTTTCTGGTGACCTTCATCGTCCGCCGCTTCGACCCCGAAGTGGACGACGAACCGCGCTGGGTCGACTACGACGTCGAGCTCTACTCGACCGACCGTGTGCTCGATGCCCTGCACAAGATCAAGTGGGAGGTCGACGGTTCGCTGTCGTTCCGCCGCTCGTGCGCCCACGGCATCTGCGGATCCGACGCCATGCGCATCAACGGTCGCAACCGGCTGGCCTGCAAGACGCTCATCAAGGACCTCGACATCTCGCAGCCCATCTACGTCGAGGCGATCAAGGGGCTGCCGCTCGAGAAGGACCTGATCGTCGACATGGAGCCGTTCTTCGCGTCGTTCCGCGAGGTCAAGCCGTTCCTCATCTCGAACACCGCACCCGAGCCGGGCAAGGAGCGAGTGCAGTCGATCGTCAACCGCGAGATCTTCGACGACACCACCAAGTGCATCCTGTGTGCCGCGTGCACCTCGTCGTGCCCCGTGTTCTGGACCGACGGACAGTACTTCGGCCCCGCCGCGATCGTCAACGCGCACCGCTTCATCTTCGACTCGCGTGACGACGCGGGCGACATGCGCCTCGACATCCTGAACGACAAAGAGGGCGTGTGGCGCTGCCGCACGACCTTCAACTGCACGGATGCCTGCCCGCGCGGCATTCAGGTGACCCAGGCGATCGCCGAGGTCAAGCAGGCTATCCTCCGCGGCAAGTAGCCACCTCGTGACCGGCGCGCCTCCCCTCGAGATCCGCCGGTCACGTGTTGCGGTGACCGCCGCGTATGCGGCTCAGGGCCTCGGTTATGCCGTTGTCGTGACGTCCTTGCCGTCCTTCACGGGGCGTCTCGGCATCGACGACGTCGCGGTGTCGCTCATTGTGCTGCTGGTCTGCGCCACGGCGGCCGGCGGCTCGGTCGTCGCCGATCTGCTCGCGCGCTGGCGAGGAAGTCGGACAGCCCTCGCCGCGGGATTGATCGTCCAGGCCGCCGCGTTCGCCGTGATCGCACTCGGTCCGCCCTTGCCTGTTTTCGTGGCCGCCTTCGGTGTCTACGGGCTCGGTCTCGGCGCGGTCGACGCATCCGCCGCCATGCAGGGTGTGCTCATCCAGCGTCGCTACCGCCGCGACATCATGGGCGCCTTCTTCGCCGCGTACACCGCGGCCGCGATCGTTGGGGCACTCGTTGTGGCAGGATCCGCCGCGATCTCGATCGGCCCCGCCCTGGCGCTCGGCGCCGCCGCCGTCGTTGCGGTCGCGGTTGCTGCCAACGGCACGCGAGCCTTCGACCGCGCCCGCGCCGCCGCACCGGTCGGTGAACGACCGCGCATCCCGCTCCCCCGTCGCGGAATCTGGCTGTTCGGATTTGTCATTCTGGTGGCATTCACCCTCGATTCCGGTGTCAGCACCTGGAGCACGATCTATCTCAACGACGATCTCGTCTCCGGTGCGGCGATCGCACCGCTCGGTTATGCCGCCTACCAGGTCGCGATCCTGGTGACGCGTCTCACGACGGACCGCGCGACCGGACGGTGGGGGCGCACCGCGGTCGTCGTGACGGCGACGGCGGTCTCGATTGTGGGGCTGGTCCTGGTCGCGGCACTCCCGTGGACGATCGCGGCGATCGTCGGATTCGCTCTCGCCGGAGTTGCGGTCGGAGCGCTCGTGCCGCTGTCGTTCACGTCCGCGGGGGCGCTCGCACCCGCCCGGGGCGATGAGGTGATCGCGCGCGTCAACCTGTTCAACTATGCCGGCGCGGTCCTTGGGGCGGTTCTGCTGGGACTCCTCGCCGATGCCCCCGGACTTGGCGTCGCCTTCCTGCTTCCCGCCCTGATGCTGGTGCCGATCCTGTTCCTCGCCCGGCGTTTCGGTCGGGCGGTTGCGGCGACCGAGTCATCCGCCGGCGCCTCGGCGTATGCGGACGGCGCCGACCCGAGTCGCTAGCCTGGGGGCGTGAGTTCCCGACGATCGTCCGACCCCGAGGTGTATCCCGACGGCCCGGACGATGAGGGCGCGGCGGGCCGCACTGACGACGACGACGCCGGACGCTGGGAGTCCGCGCAGGAGACGCTCCGGCGCCACCTCGAAGAGCCGGTGCAACGCGCGACGCAACTGACCCGGCGGACGCTCGCCTGGTTTCCGATCCGGGTATGGCGGCACTTCCTGCGTCACAACGGGTTTCTGCTCGCGGCAGGGGTGAGTTACCAGTCGCTGTTCGCGATCTTCGGTGTTATCTACCTGGCGTTCGCGGTGGTCGGGCTGTGGATCGGTGCGAGTCCCGCGGCGATCGATCGGATGATCGACATCATCAACGAGTACATCCCGAACCTGATCAGCGAGAACGGGCTGGTCACCCCGGAACAGGTGGAGTCTGTCACCACCGCCACGGCGACGACCCTCGGCATCACGGGGGCCGTCGCGCTCGTCGTCGTCGTGTGGACGGCGATCGGATTCATCACCTACGCCCGCCGGGCCGTGCGAGATATCTTCGGCCTCCCCTTCGATACCCGCTCGTACGTCCTCTTGAAGGCCCGCGACTTCCTCGCGGCCGTGATCCTCGCCGTCGCACTTCTCGTCGGCTTCGCCGTCAGCGGCATCGCCACCTGGGCCCTGACGCTGCTGTTCACCCTTTTCGGGATCGGGGATCTGAGCGTGCTGTCGAACGTGACCGCGCGAACGGTGTCCCTGCTGGTCTCGTTCGCGATCAACGGGGCCGCGCTGGCCGCACTGTTCCGGTTCCTGACGGGGGCGGCACTCGCCTGGCACCGGATCTGGCCGGGCGCCCTGCTCGGCGGTGCAGCAATCACCGTGCTGCAGGTGGGCGCTGGTGTGCTCCTGATCTACACACCCTCGAACCCTCTCCTGGCCACCTTCGCTGTGCTGATCGGGTTTCTGCTGTGGTTCCGCCTGATCGGCATCGTCATCCTGGTCGCGGGGGCGTGGATCGCGGTCGGCGCCGCCGATCGAAACCTCGCACTGACGGAGCGCACGGAAGAAGAGGCGCGGCTCGACGAGTACCGGGCGCTGCTCGTGGCCGCGGAGGTCCGCCTACGCGAAGCACGGCTGACACGCGACACCGCGCCCTGGTATCGCTCCTGGCGCGCGGGCCGCGATGTGCGCCTGGCCGAAGATGAGCTCGCACGCCTCCGGGCTGATCCCCCGCCGGAGCCGAAAACCCGCGGCTTCCTGCTCGACTGAGCATCGGAGCGTAGCGCGGAGCGTGTCGGGGGCCGTGGCTACAGTAGATCGCGTGCCTCGACCCATCCGTATCGCCTCTGTCAACGTCAACGGAATCCGGGCGGCGGTGCGCAACGGCATGGCTGGATGGCTCGACCGGGCAGACGTTGACATCCTGGCGCTGCAAGAGGTGCGCGCCGAGCTCTCGCACGTCGAGAGTGCGCTGCCCGGGTGGAACCTCGTCCACGACGAGTCGCTCACCAAGGGGCGCTCAGGGGTCGCCGTGGCCAGCCGATTGCCGATCGCGGCCTGGCGTGTCGAGCTCGGCGACGAGACGGTCGACTCGCGCGGCCGATGGATCGAGGCCGACATCGACGTCGATGGCGAGCGCCTGACCGTCGTCAGCGCCTACGTGCACTCCGGCGAAGACGGTACCCCCCGTCAGGACGCCAAGTACGGATTCCTCGACGCGATGGAGCGCCGGATGCCCGACCTCGCCGCCGACGGCTCACTCGCCGTCATCATGGGCGACCTGAACGTCGGCCACCGCACGCTCGACATCAAGAACTGGAAGGGCAACGTCAAGAAGGCCGGGTTCCTCCCGCGCGAACGGGCGTACTTCGATCGGTTCCTCGGCGACGCCGGCGAGCCCGTGACGGGCGTCGACGGTTCGGTCGGGACGGGGCTCGGATGGGTCGACGTGGGGCGCCGCTTCCACGGCGAGGTGGACGGGCCATACACGTGGTGGTCGAATCGCGGTCAGGCCTTCGACAACGACACCGGCTGGCGCATCGACTATCAGCTGGCAGCACCCGCTCTCGCGGACCGAGTCACCGACTACCGAGTCGCCCGGGCGGCCGCCTACTCGGAGCGGTGGAGCGATCACGCGCCGGTCATCGTGGACTACCTGCTCGGCCGGTAGACCCGACAGCGCCGGCCTCCGGGCGACGGCGACCGGGCTGAGGCATCCCGCAACCTAGAATCGACGAGTGAGCAAAGCGCGCCTGTACTCCGGAATGCAGCCCTCGGCCGATTCCCTCCAGATCGGCAACTACATCGGTGCGCTGCTGCAGTGGCGCGATCTGCAGGAGTCCTACGATGCGTTCTTCTCCGTCGTCGATCTGCACGCGCTGACCCAGCCCAACGACCCCGCCGAGCTACGCGAGAAGACCCGCCGCACAGCCGCGCAGTACATCGCCGCCGGCATCGAGCCCGCCAAGTCGACGCTGTACGTGCAGTCGCATGTGCCCGCTCATGCCGAGCTCGCGTGGATCCTCGGCACGCTGACGGGCTTCGGCGAGGCGGGTCGCATGACCCAGTTCAAGGACAAGTCGAGCCGGTACGGCCAGGATGCGACATCCGTCGGTCTCTTCACGTATCCCGTGTTGATGGCGGCCGACATCCTGCTGTACCAGACCGCGGTCGTGCCTGTCGGCGATGACCAGAAGCAGCACATCGAGCTGACGCGCGACCTCGCCGAGCGCTTCAACGCACGCTACGGCGAGACGTTCCGCGTGCCCATGCCGATGATCCAGCAGGAGTCCGCCCGCATCTACGACCTGCAGAATCCGCTGGCCAAGATGTCGAAGTCGGCGGAGTCGGATGCGGGTGTGCTCTGGTTGCTCGATGACCCGGCCGCGACCGCGAAGAAGGTCATGCGCGCGGTCACCGACAGCGACGGCACGGTGCGGTACGACCGCGAGAAGAAGCCGGGCGTCTCGAACCTGCTCGTGATCTACGCGGCGCTGACCGGGCGTCAGATCCCCTCGATCGAGGACGAGTACGCGGGGCGCGGGTACGGCGACTTCAAGAGGGGTCTCGCAGACGTCGTGGTGTCGGAGTTCGAGCCCGTCCGCGCGCGGGCGCTTGAGTTGCTCGACGACCCGGCAGAGCTCGACCGTGTGCTTGCGGCCAACGCCGACCGAGCGGAAGCCGTCGCCGACACGACCCTCGACGCCGTGTACGAGCGCGTCGGGCTGCTCCGCCGCCGCTGAGCCGGCCCGGGCGCACTCACCCGCGTTCACAATTCAGTCCGCAGGCCGCATCCGTCGGTGCCGACCGCGAGATTCCGCGGGCTGGCCTCGATGGGCCGCTCGCGCAGACTGAATTGTGAACGCCATCAACGCACGGTTCCCTGTCGAAGAAGCCCTGTGAGCGCTGCAAACACATCCTGCTCGCGGTAGAGAATGTCTTCAGCAGTGAGTCGCAGGACGCAATAGCCCTGGCGCGCGAGCTCGAGATCCCGGCGGTAGTCCTTGCGTTGCTGCTCCCAGCTGCTGTGATGCGCTTTGCTGTCGCACTCGATGACCAGCCAGCCGTCCACGACGAGATCCACGAACCCGACGCCCACGATCGGCACTTGCAAATCAACGGCACAGCCCAACCGCAGCAACAGCAACCGCACCAGCGACTCGGGACCGGACTCGGCTCGCGGATCGAGAAAACGCCGCAGCACACGGAAGCGACTCGGTAGCGCCGCGAAGACGAAGTCCAGGTCATCCGGCCCCAGGAGTGCCTTGTGCAGCACACTGTCGAGTGTCGCAATCGCATGTTTCGGCTGCTGGCACCGGATGGCCTGGATGGTCGCATCGACGACATCCACCGCGCCCCGCAGAGGTGGCGCGACGAACCGGTGCCAGTGCAGCACCAACCCGTTTCGGGCTCGCTGGGGCACTGGCGTATCGACCGCGAGCGGTGAACGCATACGACTGTCGCCGCGCTCCATATGAACGTGAAGCGCCGAGGCATCGAAGACGAACACCCCCAGCGCTTTCAGCAGGGAGAGGCAGCCGAGCCGTCCGCCGACCCGCACCGCCTGGACGAGCTCCGCCGGTGCGTCGGCCGAGAGATAGTTATCGCGCCGGGCGCGGATGAGCGTACGCATTCGCACCGCAACCGTGATCGCTCGAGAAGTCATTCCGTTCGCGCGAAGCTCGGCGCGCGTCCACACATCCCACATGCGTCGAGATTGGCGGGGCGGGGAGTAGGCGCACGGGCCGTCTGCCGCAACCGGTGGATGACGGTGCACAGACCCTCGCTGGGGAGGACGGGCACTGCCCAGTCCGGCGCGGTTGCGAAACGATCGCCGTTCGCAATTCAGTCCCGGGTGAGAGCGCACCCCGGGCTCGGCCCGGAAAGACACGGGACCCCGCTGGAGCGCACCCCGACGAGACTGAATTAAGGACGGCGAGACGCGTGAGACAGGGGCCGGGTACGGCCGCGGGGCAGATAGGGTCGCGGGGTGGAACCCGTCACCCTGCGCACCGCGCGCCTCGAACTGTCGATCCCGACGCACGCCGATGTCGACGCGATCACGGAGGCCGCGCAGGATTCGGAAGTGCCGCGCTGGACAACACTGCCCTCGCCGTACACACGCGCCGACGCCGAAGAATTCATCGGGAAAGCCGCGAGCTGGTGGGAGTCGACGAGCGAGTTGACCTGGGGCATCCGCATCGACGGATCCTGGATCGGGATGATCGGGTTGCACGCCACGCAGCCGGGCGGTGACGCCGAGATCGGATTCTGGATGGCAAAGGATGCCCGCGGCAACGGGTACCTGACCGAGGCAGCCGTCAGCGTTATCGACTTCGGGTTCGCCGCGCCGCTCTCGCTCGCACGTATCCAGTGGCGCGCGATCGTCGGCAACGTCGCCTCGGCTCGCGCCGCGAGGGCGCTGGGCTTCCGCTACGAGGGCCTGTTGCGTCAGGGACTCTCCGACGTGCGCGGTCGGCACGACGGGTGGGTGGCCGGCTTGCTCGCGTCGGACGACCGGAGGCCACAACCCTGGCCCGTGCTGGACTGAGCGGGCCACGCGGCGCCACCCCGTGGCAGGATGGGCCCCATGCCGGAGATGCCCGAGGTACAGGGACTCGTCGAGTTTCTGCGCGGGCGCATCATCGGCCTGAGCATCGTCAAGGCATCCGTGGCGCAGATTGCGGCGCTCAAGACCTTCGACCCGCAGATCACGGCATTGCACGGGGCATCCGTCGTTTCGGTCGATCGGGCCGGCAAGTTCGTGGACATCGGATGCAGCGGCCCCGCGGACGAACCCGTGCACCTCGTCTTTCATCTCGCCAAGGCGGGGTGGCTCCGCTGGTACGACGCCGTTCCGACCGCGCTCGTCAAACCGGGCCGCTCCCCGATCGCCATCCGTGTTTCGCTGGGCGATGGGTCGGGGTTCGACCTGACCGAGGCGGGTACGAAGAAGTCGCTCGCGGTGTACGTGGTGCGGGACCCGGCCGATGTGCCGGGCATCGCGCGACTGGGTCCCGACCCCCTCGACCCCGCGTTCACTGTCGAGACGCTCGCGGGGCTTTTGGAGGGCCGGCGGACGCAGATCAAGGGTGTGCTGCGCGATCAGTCGATCATCGCGGGCATCGGCAACGCCTACTCCGACGAGGTGCTGCACGTCGCACGGATGTCGCCCTACGCGCTGGCCGCATCACTCACCGCGGCGGACGTGCAGGGGCTGTATGACGCGATGCACACAACGCTTCAGGATGCGGTGGCCACGGCATCCGGCAAACCACCCGCCGACCTGAAAGACGCCAAGCGCCGCGGGATGCGCGTGCACGGTCGACGCGGCGAGGCCTGCCCCGTCTGTGGCGATACCGTGCGGAGCGTCTTCTTCGCCGACAACTCGCTCGAGTACTGCGCCACGTGCCAAACGGGCGGCAAGGTGCTCGCCGACCGTCGCCTGTCGCGGCTGCTGAAGTAGTGGGCGAGATGGCGGGCGCGCCGGTCCCACCGAGCGGGAATGAAACGCGCATGAGCGCGTTGGATAGGATCAAGTAAGAACAACGTGCTCCGGGGTCGGTGAGAATCCGAACCGGCGGTGACAGTCCGCGAGCTGCGGCGCTTCGGCGGTGCGGCTGATCCGGTGAAATTCCGGAATCGACGGTGATGCGTGGGAAACCACGCGAGTCCGGATGAGAGGCAGCACGCGTTGACCGTCCCGACGGTCGACGACGCGCAATTCTTTGCGACACCCCGGATGAATCGAAGGATCCGGGATGACGTACAGCGACACCGAGTGGCAGGCCATGGGCCGCGCCAGAGAGCTGGCGCTCCTCGGTCCCCGGGGCATCAATCCTCAGGTCGGCGCCGTCGTGCTGAGCCCGGCCGGCGAGGTCCTCGCGGAGGGATGGCATCGGGGCGCCGGAAATCCGCACGCCGAGATCGAGGCGCTCTCGCGCCTGTCGCCCGAGGATGCCCGGGACGCGACCATGGTCGTCACCCTCGAGCCGTGCAACCACACCGGTCGCACCGGCCCTTGCGCGATGGCTCTGATTCAAGCCGGCGTTTCGCGCGTCGTGTACGCCGTCGCCGACCCGGCCGAGCCGTCCTCGGGCGGCGCCGAGCGCTTGCGCGACCACGGCATCGAGGTCGAGTCGGGGGTCCGCGCCGACGAGATCACCGAGATGCTCGACTCGTGGCTGTCAGTCGTTCGACTCGGCCGCCCGTTCGTGACCGTGAAGTGGGCGCAGAGCCTCGACGGTCGCGCCGCGGCCGCGGACGGCTCGAGCAAGTGGATCACCGGGTCGGACGCGCGTGCCGACGTGCACCGGCGGCGGGCTGAGGCGGACGCGATCGTGGTCGGAACCGGGACGGTTCTGGCCGATGATCCCGCCCTGACAGCCCGGCTTGCCGACGGCGAGCTCGCCGAATCTCAACCCCTGCCCGTGGTGATCGGGAATCGTGCGGTGCCGGCGGATGCGGCGCTGCGGATGCATCCGCGCGGCGTGCTCGAGGCCCGGACCCAGAACCTGCATCAGGTGCTCGATGACCTGCGCGAACGAGGCGTGCAGAGTGTCTTCGTCGAGGGCGGACCGACACTTGCGAGCGCGTTCGTGCGCTCGGGTCTCGCCGACCGCGTGCTGGCCTACATCGCCCCCGTCCTCCTGGGTGGCGAGAAGACGGCGATCGGCGACATCGGAGTCTCGACGATGACGCAGGCCCGCCGTCTGACCCTCACCAGCATCGAACGACTTGGCGATGACGTCTTGCTCATCGCCGAACCCGCGCGCATCTCCCCCGACGAAAGGACCGACTGACATGTTCACCGGAATCATCGAAGAGATCGGCGCCGTCACGGCGGTCGAACCGTCGGGCGACGGGGTGCGGCTCAGCGTCCGCGCTCCCCTGGCGATATCGGATGCCTCGCACGGCGATTCGATTTCGGTCAACGGAGTATGTCTGACCGTGGTCGCGAGCGACGAGTCCTCGTTCACGGCCGATGTGATGCGTCAGACGCTCGACATGTCGACACTCGCGAGTTTCGGCCCCGGGCGCTCCGTGAACATCGAGCGCGCAACGGCCGTTGGCACGCGCCTCGGCGGTCACGTCGTTCAGGGCCACGTCGACGGAAAGGGCGTGATCCTGGAGGTCCGACCCGGCGAACGCTGGCGTGTTGTGCGCGTCGGCGTGCCGGCGGCGCTCGCGCCCCTCGTCGTCGACAAGGGGTCGATCGCGATCGACGGCGTTTCGCTCACGATCAGCGCGGTGAGCGATCCGGACGCCGCCGAACAGTGGCTCGAGGTCTCCCTCATTCCCGAGACGCTCGAGGCGACGACGCTCGCCGATCGCAACCCCGGGGATGCCGTCAACCTCGAGACAGACATCCTCGCCCGCCACGTGCAGCGCATGCTCGCGTTCACCACAACACCGCCCGCAACACCCCCAAGTGAAGGAGGCTCACGATGAGCCTTTCCCCCATTTCCGTCGCCCTGGACGCGCTTCGCGCCGGGCGACCCGTGATCGTCGCCGACGACGAGAACCGAGAGAACGAGGGCGATGTCGTGCTGTCGGCCGAGCTCGCGACACCCGAATGGGTTGCGTGGACGGTCCGCTGGTCGTCAGGTTTCATCTGCGCCCCGATGCCGTCCGAGATCGCCGACACGCTCGATCTGCCGCCCATGGTGGCGCACAACGAGGATGCTCGGGGCACGGCGTACACGGTCAGCGTGGACGCCGCCGACCGTATCTCGACCGGCATCAGCGCCGCGGACCGCGCGCACACCCTGAACGTTTTGGCGAACCCCGAGTCGACGGCGGCGAGCGTCACCCGCCCCGGGCACGTCCTTCCCCTGCGCGCCGTCGACGGGGGCGTGCGTGAGCGCGGCGGCCACACCGAAGCCGCCGTCGAGCTGATGCGCCTCGCGGGCCTGCGGCCGGTGGGTGCGATCGCCGAGATCGTGGCCGAAGACGGCAGCATGATGCGCCTGCCCGGTCTGATGGAGCTCGGCGAGCGCGACGGGGTCCCCGTGATCACCATCGAGCAGCTGATCGCGTACCTCGAAGAACACGAGCCGCGCGAGGCCGAGACGCACAACGTGCACCGCCGTCGTGTCAGCCTGCGCGCCGAATCCCTCGTGCCGACGAATCACGGCACGTTCCGTTTTCTGGCGTACAAAGATCGCGTCACGGGCACCGACCACCTCGCGGTCGTATCGGGCGAGATCGCGGACGCACCGCTCGTACGCGTGCACTCGGAGTGCCTGACCGGCGAGGCGTTCGGGTCTCTCAAGTGCGAATGCGGCCCTCAGCTGGACGCCGCGCTCGACACGATCGCCGAGAAGGGCGGCGTCGTCGTCTACATGCGCGGTCACGAGGGCCGCGGCATCGGCCTCATCAACAAGCTCCGCGCATACAGCCTGCAGGAAGCGGGCCTCGACACGGTCGATGCGAACCTCGCCCTCGGGCTGCCCGCCGACGCCCGCGACTACGCCGCGGCAGCGGGCATCCTGTCCGATCTCGGCATCGAGCGTGTGCGGCTCATGACGAACAACCCTGACAAGGTCGACCAGCTGCGTGAGTTCGGCCTCGACATCGTGGAGCAGGTTCCCCTGCTGGTCGGCGTCGGCCCCAACAACCACCAGTACCTCGAGACGAAGCGTGACCGGATGGGTCACCTCATCGCCGAGCAAGAGCTCGCCGATGCATTCGCCGATATGAAGACGGGAAACGACGTATGAGCGGTAAGGGAGCGCCCGTCCTGCGGGCAGAGGACAAGCCGGATGCCTCGGGGCTGCGCGTCGTGATCGTCGCCGGTGAGTGGCACGAGCAGATCAGCGACGGCATGATCGCGGGCGCGACGCGTGCCCTGGACGAGTCCGGTGCGGACTACTCCCTCGTGCGCGTGCCCGGCTCGTTCGAGCTGCCCGTGGCGTGCAAAGTGGCGCTCGAGGCCGGAGCCGATGCCGTTGTCGCCCTCGGAGTCATCATCCGCGGCGGCACCCCGCACTTCGAATTCGTCTCTTCCGCGGCGACCGATGGTCTGACGCGCGTGGCGCTCGACACGGGCAAGCCGGTCGGTTTCGGTGTGCTCACGCTGGATGACGAGCAGCAGGGCATCGACCGGGCGGGCCTGCCGGGCTCACGCGAAGACAAGGGTTATGAGGCCGCGGATGCCGCGATCCGCACCGCCCTCGTTCTGAAGGCGCTGCGGGGCTGACCCGTTCACGCCGGTGAGGCCCACCTTGCTGGCGCAGTGGCACGAAGCACCCCTACCGTGGTGCCATGGAGATCCTGCGTCACATCGTCGTGTTCGTGCATATCACCGGCTTCGCGATCCTCTTCGGCGCGTGGGCCGCACAGGCCTGGGGCGGTAAGCGCCAGATCACCGGGCTGATGAACGTCGGCCTCGCGATCGCGGCCGTCGCCGGGCTCGTGCTCGCGGCCCCGTGGGGCATCGAGTACGACCTGAACTACGTGAAGATCGGCGTCAAGCTGGTCGTGCTGCTGATCATCGGTGCCCTCATGGGCATCGGCCAGGCCCGTGGTCGGCGGAGCGGTTCTGTGCCACCGCCGCTGTTCTGGTCGATCGGCGTACTGACCCTGCTGAACGCGGGCATCGCCGTCATCTGGCGCTAGCCCGGCAGGTTCAGTCCAGGAACAGGGCGCGCAGGCGCTTCGTCGTGAACACGAGGCCGATCGCGATCATCACGACGTAGTACAGCACGTGCCAGAGCATGCCCGGGTGCAGCGACCCCGTCGTGAGACCCCGCACCAGCTCGACGCCGTGCCAGAGCGGGAGCGCGCGCACGATCGCCTGCACCCACTCCGGATACACCGTGATCGGGTAGAACGTCGCCGAGAACAGGAACATCGGCAGCAGCACGAAGTTGATCCAGTCCATGTGCTGAAACGCCTTCATGTAGCTCGTCACGGCCATCCCGAGGCTCGCGAAGCCGAAGGCGATCAGCATGACCGCGGGCAGCGCAAGGATCGCGGTCCACGACAGGTTGAGGCCGGCGAACTGCATGATGATGAGGAATCCGGATGCGTAGAGCAGACCGCGCAGCAGCGCGTACAGGATCTCGCCGAGCGCGACGTCGAGCGGACCCAGCGAGGTGGCGAGCATGCCCTCGTAGAGCTTGCCGTAGTTGAGCTTGAAGAAGACGTTCCACGTCGAGTCGTAGATCGCCCCGTTCATCGCCGAGACGGCCAGCAGCGCGGGCGCGATGAACGCCGCGTACGACACCACGAGACCCGCGGATGTCTCAACCGAGCCGATCAGGGCACCGAGCCCGATGCCCATCGAGGCGAGGTAGAACACGGGCTCGAAGAAGCCCGAGAGCACCACGATCCAGCTCGACGATCGCGCGGCGAGCAGGCCGCGTTGCACGACCGCACCGGGGTTTCCGGCCCACAGCGCCCGCACCCCGCCGCCGCGGACCGGAGCGGCATCCGCCCTCATCGCCGACGCGCTCATCGTGCGAGCCTCCGCGTGAAGATCCGGCGTGCGAGCACGTACCCGCCGACGGCCAGCACGGTGAGGTAGACGATGTGGACGACGATCATCACGACCGACTCGTCGCGCCCGTATGTGAGGGCGCGGCCGAGCTCGGTGGCGTGCCAGAGCGGCGAGATCCAGCCGATCCACTGCAGCCACACGGGCAGGGTCGCCAGGGGGTAGAACGTGCCGGAGAACAGGAACATCGGCATGAACACGAAGCGCTGCACGAGCGCGAACTGGCCTCGATCATCCTGAATCGACGAGGCATACGCCAACAGCGGGGTGCCGAACGCGAGCCCCGCGAGCAGGCTGACGAGGACGGCGATCGATCCCGTGGCGAGGTTCGGCACAGCGCCGAACACGCACAGGAACGCGAAGTAGGCGACCGCGACGACGACCATGCGCGCCGTCGCCCCGAACACCACACCCGTGGCGATCTGCGAGCTGGAGAGCGGCGACGCGTTGAAGCCGAAGAAGTAACGGCGCCACTTGAACCCCGCCATGACCGGGTAGGTGAACTCTTCGCTCGCGACCGAGATCGTGGCGGTCATGAGCAGCGCCGGCGCCACGAACACGAGGTACGAAACTTCGCGCCCGCCGTCGACGATCGGCACGTCGATCAGCGCGGCGAGACCGACCGCGAGGCCGAGCAGATACAGGATCGGCTGACCGAGCGCGCCGACGACGATCGTCCAGCCGTAGGCGCGCATTGCGCGGACCATGTGTTCGGTGACGTACCAGGCACCGCGGGCGCGTGGGCGCCGGCCCCACTCGAGTGCCTCCTGGCGGAGCTCGTCGAGGGTCGGCGAGCTGATGGCCCGATCGCTCATTCGATCAGCGACCTTCCGGTGAGGCGCAGGAAGACGTCCTCGAGGCTCGATCGCCGCACGAGGGAGGTGATCGGCTCGAGCCCGAGCTGGGTGATCCGCTCGAGCGCGTGCTCGCCGTTGTCTGCGTAGATCAGAACGCGGTCGGGCAGGACTTCGACCCGCTCGCCGATGCCCTCGAGCTGCGGCGCCACCTCGGCGTTGCGGTCGGATCCGAAGCGCACCTCGAGCACCTCGCGCGTCGAGTGCGCACGGATGAGGGACGCCGGGGTGCCCTCGGCCATGATGCGGCCCTTGTCGACCACGATCAGGCGGTCGCAGAGCTGCTCGGCCTCGTCCATGTAGTGCGTGGTGAGCACGAGCGTCGTGCCGGTCTCTTTGAGCCGGAAGAGGCGGTCCCAGAGGACGTGCCGCGCCTGCGGGTCGAGCCCGGTCGTCGGCTCGTCGAGCAGCAGGATGCGCGGGTCGTTGACGAGCCCGCGCGCGATCGTCAGCCGCCGCTTCATCCCACCCGAGAGCTGATCGACCTTGCTCGTCGCCTTGTCTTCGAGCTGGGCGAACGCGAGCAGCTCCTCGGCCTTCTGCCGGCAGACGCTCGCGGGCAGACCGAAATAGCGGCCGTAGATGAAGAGGTTCTCGCGCGCGTTGAGCTCGCCATCCAGGTTGTCCTGCTGCGGCACGACACCCAGGCGCGAGCGGATGTCGGGGCCGTGGCGATCGGGGTCGAGCCCGAGGATCGACAGGTCGCCGCTCGTGCGCGTCGACACCGCGCCGATCATCTTCATGGTCGTGGACTTGCCGGCACCGTTCGGCCCGAGCAAGCCGAACGACTCCCCCGGTGCGATGTCGAAACTCAGCCCGTCGACGGCGACGAAGTCGGGCTTACCCTTCACTCGATAGGTCTTGACGAGCGAGTCGGCGGAGATGACGGCTTCTGGCACCGGACAACCCTACTCAACACAGGACTAACGGCAGCCGACGACATCGCCGGCTGCCGTTAGTTTGGACTCAGTGCTTGCGGCCCTCGAGGGCGGCGCGGTCGATCTCTTCCTGGTTCTCGACGAACGGCGTTCCATGGGTGTGGAAGGTCGCAACCGTCTTCATCCCCCAGGCCTGACCCTTCGCCCGCTCGGCGGCGGTCCACTCCACGACCGGCCAGTCGGGGTCCAGGATCAGGCGCGCACCGGCGTTGGCGAACTCGATGCGGTTGCCACCCGGCTCCCAGACGTACAGGAAGAACGTCTGGTTGATCGCGTGCTTGTAGGGGCCGTACTCGATGTAGACCTTGTTCTCGAGGAAGATGTCGGCGGCCTTGAGGATGTCTTCGCGCGTGTCGGGCGCGAGGGCGAAGTGGTGGAAGCGCCCGCGGGTGCCGGTCCAGTCCTCCGAGTACACGACGTCGTACGACTTCTGCGCGAAGCGGAACCACCAGGCCGCGTACCCGCCCTCGTCCTTCACGACCCGTTCGGACTCACGAGCGCCCATGACATCCCGCCAGAACTCGCCGGCCTTGGTGACATCGGCCGCGAGGTAGTTGATGTGGTCCATGCGGCGCACGTTCACGCCCCGCCCGGGGAATGCCGACGCCTGGTTCTTCAGGGCCGGGGTGTCCTTCTCATCCGGCACGTAGTGCTCGGTGTCGTAGTAGATGGCCATGAGGTGGCCGTCCGGGTCTTCGAACTCGTACGAGCGGCCGACGCCCACCTCGGGCTCGCGCCATCCGTGTCCGAGGCCCGCGGCCTCGATCGCCGCGACCCGACGCTCGAGTGCCTCTTCGCTCGAGGCACGGTACAGCGACCGGCCGACGCCGTTGGTGTCGGAGGCCGTGAGCTTGATCGTGTACAGCTGGTACTCGTCCCAGCAGCGCAGGTACGCCGAGTTGCCGATGCGCGCGACCTCGCGCATCGCGAGCAGGTCGCGGAAGAACCACAGGCTCTCTTCGAACTTCGGGGTGAACAGTTCGACGGCGCCGAGGTGGGCGATGTCGAAGTTCTCGGTGCGGGCCATGGGGTGTCCTCTCTGACGTTTCGTATTTCAGGCTAGAGTCGCGGCCGGGGAAAGACCGTGCCGTCGAAAATCTTGCGGGCGGTGCGCTCGGACACGGAGGTGCCGTACCACCGCCCGTCCGCACGCTGCTCGACGGCCACGCGGGCCGGGAACGATCCCGTCGGGTGCTCGATGAGCGTCGGGTCCGCATCGGCCCGCACCGCCAGGTCGGACCCCACGGCGCCCGGGATGCGGATGCCCGCGGCGACGGATGCCGCCATCAGCACCCCGATCGACGTGTGTACGCGTGACGGAATGAACGCCCGCGTCGAGATCGCGCCCCCCGCGCGCGGGGGCGACAGCAGGAACATCTTCGGCACCGTCTGGGCAGCAACATCCCCGAGGCCCATCAGCGGCCCGGCCTGAAGGCGGATCTCTTCGATAGCGCGCGCGAGCTCCGGCCGCGCCTCGAGCTCGTGCGGAGCCTCGTCGCCCGCGACGGCGAACTCCTCCGCCCGCAGCAGCACGACGGGCATCCCGTTGTCGATCAGCGTGACGTTGTGACCAGCGATCTCGTCGACGACCCTCCCGGTCGGCAGGAGGGGCGAGTCTCCACCGATCCGAAGCTCGATCGCGCACGAGATTCCCGGCACCCCGTCGATCGAGAAGTCACCGTCGTACTCCACCACGCCACCGGGTGTCCGGATGCGGGTGCTCGCGACATCACCGGTGTTCAGCATCCGGATCCGCACGGGGGTTTCACCATCGCGCGCCTCGACGAGCCCGCGCTCGATGGCGAAGGGTCCGACGCCCGCGAGCAGGTTGCCGCACGTCTGCGCGTCGCTGACGACGGGTTCATCAACCACGACCTGCAGGAACAGGTAGTCGACGTCAATGTCGGGTTCGTCGGAGCGCGACACGATCGCGACCTTGCTCGTGAGGGGGTGCGCTCCCCCGAGCCCGTCGATCTGAGCCGGGTCCGGGCTGCCCATGATCCGCAGCATCAGGTCGTCGCGTTCGGCGGGGTCCCGCGGCACGTCGTCGGCCACGAAGTACGCGCCCTTCGAGGTGCCGCCCCGCATGAGCATGCAGCGGATGCCGTCAGCGCCCGCCATGCTCCGCCTCGTACTCCGCTTCCGTCAGGTATCTGCCGCCGAGGTCGGCGAAGACCTGACGCAGACCCTTGCGATCCAGACTCAGCTGACCGCCCTGATAGGCGGCGCGGTCCGCCGCCTCCTTCTCGACGCGGGAATCGGATGCCTCGAGCACACGTTCGGCGTCGCCGCGCGGAACGCACATCACCCCGTCGTCGTCGGCGATGACCACGTCTCCCGCCCGCACGACCACTCCCCCGACGACGATCGGCACGTTGACCGAGCCCGCCGTCGCCTTGACGGTTCCCTGCGCGTTGATCGCGCTCGACCAGACCGGAAAGCCCATTTCGCGCAGGTCGACGACGTCCCGCACGCCCGTCGTCGTGACGAGCCCGCGCACGCCGCGCTGCGCCAGAGCCGTCGCGAACAGTTCGCCGAAGGCGCCGTCGACGGAGGGCGAGGTCGTTGCGACGACCAGGATGTCGCCGGGCTGGCACTGCTCGATCGCGACGTGGATCATCAGGTTGTCGCCGGGCCACGAGAGCACGGTCACCGCGGATCCGGCGATGCGCGAGCCATCCTGGATCGGACGGATGTCTGCTCCGACGAGCCCGATGCGTCCCATGGCTTCATGGACCGTCGCGACGCCGTGCACGCCGAGCGCGTCGATCGTGGCGGCGTCCGCCCGGGCGACATCCGTGATGACGATGCCGGTCTGCTGCGTTCCGGTCATGCCAGGACGTCCGTGACCTGCGGGTAGTAGCGCATGTACGCCTCGCCCATGGTGTCGACGGGCAGCCCCAGGTTGGGTCCGGCGTTCCGCTTGACCTGCACCCCGCGGCGCACGGCGAGCGAGGTGTAGTACTCCCACATGTGCTTCTGGGCGGGCAGGCACTCCATGGCCTTCTGCTTCAGCGGGAACGCCTCGGTGATATCGAGCAACACGTTGGGTTTGAAGTCGGATTGCTCGGGCTGATGGGGCTCGAAGAAGAACACCGGCGGCGCGCCGATGATGTCGTCCGTGCCGGGGTAGGTGCCGTCGGAGTTCGCAACCCCGATTGCCTGTGCGAGCACACGCGCCTGCAGCGCCATCCGCGCGGCGGCGGGGTGGTCGCCGTTGTAGGGATCGCTGAGCGGATGCGTCAGCACCACCATCGGCTGTGTGCGCCGGAAGACATCCACGAGCTTCTGCACCGCCTCGGGCGACTCGATCAGCGGGTAGTCGCCGAGGTCGAGGAATTCGATGTCGGCTCCCAGCGCGGCGGCCGCCGCGGAGGCCTCGTCGCGCCGGATGGCCTTGATCTCGTCCAGGGGCTTGCCCGCGAGCCACTGGCTCGCCGACTCGCCGCGCTCGCCATACGAGAGGCACACGACGGTTGCGCGTTCGCCGCGCAACGTGGCGGCGGCGATCGCTCCACCGGCGCGCCACACGAAGTCGCCGGCGTGTGCGCTGACGACAAGAAGCGAAGGGGACGTTTCTGCCATGCGGGAACTCCTGTCTGGTACCGACAGCGAATCACACCCCTAGCGGCATGGTCAAGAAATTGGTTACAATCCTGGCGACGCTAAATCCCTCTGGACATAGGGATATGCCCTCCGTACGATCAGGACCACCGACAAAGATGTTGAAAGGAACCACCATGGCCAGCAATCTGCAGCAGGTACTCGACGAGGCGGGCAATACCGTCGAGATGCTGCGCAACTCGAAGCTCGGCACGTACATCTATCCGGTGGTCCCGGCCGAGTTCTCGAACTGGCGCCGCGAGCAGATCGCCTGGCGAGAGGCCGCCGTCCTCTTCGACCAGACGCACCACATGGTGAACCTGTTCGTGTCCGGCCCCGACGCCCTGAAGCTCCTCGCCGACACCGGCATCAACAGCTTCACGAACTTCCCCGTGAACACGGCCAAGCAGTTCGTGCCGACCGCGTCCAACGGCGGAGTGATCGGCGACGGCATCCTGTTCCGCGAGGGAGAGAACGACTACGTCTACGTCGGACGCGCACCGGGTGCCAACTGGTTGCAGTACCACGCCGAGACCGGCGGCTACAAGGTCGACGTCACCTACGACGACCGCTCGCCCTCGCGCCCGTACGGCGAAGCCGTGTCGCGCAAGTACTACCGCTTCCAGATCCAGGGCCCGAACGCCTGGCCGATCATCGAGAAGCTCAACGGCGGCGAACTCGAGAAGGTCAAGTTCTTCCACATGGGAGAGCTCACGATCGCGGGCGAGAAGGTCCACACCCTGCGTCACGGCATGGCCGGAGCGCCCGGACTGGAGCTCTGGGGCCCGTACGAGCAGCACGGCAAGATCCGCCAGGCGATCCTCGAGGCCGGTGCCGAGTTCGGCATCGAGCCCTGCGGCTCTCGCGCCTACTCCTCCAACACGCTGGAGTCGGGATGGATCCCCTCGCCGCTGCCCGCCATCTACTCGAGCGAGGCCGAGCGCGCCTACCGCGAGTGGCTGCCTGCCAACAGCTACGAGGCGATCAACGCCCTCGCCGGATCGTTCGTCTCGGACGACATCGAGGACTACTACCTCAGCCCGTGGGAGCTCGGTTACGGCTCGTTCGTGAAGTTCGACCACGACTTCATCGGTCGCGACGCGCTCGAGAAGATCGATCCCGAGACGCAGCGCAAGAAGGTCACGCTCGCCTGGAACGACGAGGATCTGAAGAAGATCCTCACGAGCGTCATCGACCGCGAGGGCGTCGGCTACCAGTTCTTCGACCTGCCGAACGCTAACTACGGCTCGTCGAACTACGACGCGGTGATCGACGCCGATGGCAACACCGTCGGCCTGTCGCTGTTCACCGGCGTGACCGCGAACGAGAAGCGCGGCCTGTCGCTCGCGACCGTCGACCGCGACGTGCCGATCGGAACCGAGCTGCAGGTCGTCTGGGGCGAGCCGAACGGCGGATCCGGCAAGACCACGGTTCAGCCGCACGAGCAGATCGCCGTTCGCGCGGTCGTCAGCCCGGTCCCCTACGCCGTCACCGCCCGCCAGGAGTACCAGGGCGGCTGGCGCTCGACCGGTCAGCTCTGATCTGATCTGATCCTCCACCGCAGATGGCCCGCACCCTTTCGGGGGTGCGGGCCATCTGCGGTGGAAATCGCGCAACGACGACCCCGCTCACGTCGATATCGGCACGTACGCGACGACGGATGCCTCGTCGGCCTCCGAGTACTGGGGTCCGAGCCAGGCGGCTCCCTCCGCGGTCAGCTGCGCTCCCACCGCCTCGATGGGCTCCCCCTCGACCGCCGGCAGCACCGCAACGACGACGCGGGCTGAGCCCTCGCTCGGGACGACGCTCAGGAACGCGCGACCGTCACCGAATGCGAGCCACGGGTCACACGCGGTGATCCGCAGCATCCCCCGATGACCGATGATCTGGACCGTTCCCCCGAACCGCACCTCGCCGCGCGCGCGGGACACCTCGGGGAAGAAGAACCGTGGCGGGTGCGCGCCGTCGACGAGGTCCGCGACCCCGTCGACGGCGACGACGCCGTCAGGCAGATGCGCGACATAGCTGGTCAGGCTCTCGCGAATCCCCCATTCGAGACCGGAAGGACGTCGACTCTTGGTCCGACGAAACAACATCGGCGCTCACGCGAAGTGATAGATCGACTTGACCTGCTGGTACGCAGCGAGACCCTCGGCTCCGAACTCCTTGCCATAGCCGCTCTGCTTGACCCCACCGAACGGCGCCCCGATGTCGGGGATGTAGCCGTTGATGCCGATCGTTCCGGTCTGCACGCCGCGGGCGACCGCCATAGCCCGGTCGTCATCGGTCGACCAGACCGAACCTCCCAGGCCGTAGTCGGAGTCGCTCGCGATGCGGATGGCATCCGCATCGTCGTCGTAACCGATGACCGTGAGCACCGGTCCGAAGATCTCTTCCTGCGCGATCCGCGCGGTGTTGTCGAGGCCGGCGAACAGGGTGGGGCGCACAAAGTGGCCGCGGTCCCAGCCATCCGGTCGTCCGCTGCCCCCGACGACGACGCGTCCGCCTTCGCTCTTTCCGATCTCGATGTAGTTCGCCACGCGCTCCTGCTGGTTCTTGCTCGCCATCGGCCCGATCAGCGTCGCGTCGTCGAGCGGGTCACCGACGGGCGAGAACCGCATGAGGGTCGCCAGCACGTCGACGACCTCGTCGTACCGACGCCGCGGCGCGAGAACACGCGTGCCGAGGAAGCAGACCTGCCCGTTGTTGGCGAGCGTCGACGCAAAGAAGCTCTGACCCATCTTCTCCAGATCGAGGTCGGCATCGTCGAGGATGATCGCCGCCGACTTTCCGCCGAGCTCGAGGCTGACGGGGCGCAGCAGTTCGGCGCAGGCTTTGGCGACCGCGCGCCCCCCGGTTGTCGAGCCCGTGAACGCGACCTTGTCGACGCCCGGGTGCGACACGATGTAGGCGCCGAGCTCGCGCCCACCGGGCAAGATGCTGACGACGCCCTCGGGCACACCCGCGGCCTCGATCGCGTCGGCAAGAATGAAGGCGTCGAGGACCGTTTCGGGTGAGGGCTTGAGGATGATCGTGTTGCCCGCCGCGAGCGCGGGCGCGAGCTTGGTCATCGTGAGCGACTGCGGCACGTTCCACGGCACGATCCCGGCCACGACGCCGATGGGCATGCGGCGCACCGTCGTGCGGGAGACGAAGATACCGGGGCGCTCTTCTTCCACGGCCTGGTTGCGTGCAAGGTCGGCGTAGAAACGCAGTGTGGCGGCCGGGTAGGGGGCTTCAAGAGCACGAGCGATCGTGATGGGCATGCCGTTCTGCATCGAGATCACGCGCACGGTCTCGTCGGCACGTGCCTGGACCTCGTCGGCGAGCTTCTCGACGACCGCTGCACGCTCGGCCGGGTCCCACGTCGACCAGCCCTGCGGGTCATCGAACGCACGACGTGCCGCCGCGACCGCGCGGTCGACGTCGGCCTCAGTCGCTTCGGGAACGGACCCGATGACCTCTTCGGTCGTCGCGGAGCGCACCGTGATGCGCCGGTTCGATGCGGGCTTCTGCCAGGCACCGCCAATGAACAGGTCGGTGCGATCGACGTTGGTCGACAGGTTCGTGGCCATCGTGAGGCTCATGATCTCTCCTTCGGGATCAGCGGCGGAATGGTTGCCGTATTACATCTGGCCACACGGCGGGCACGGCAAGCACCGTCCGCGAGTCCAGAGAATCCGATCGGTCCTGGTACTGCGGTACGGCATCCCCGCCTCAGGGTGGGAGAACGAGAGCTTCAGGACTCGGACTGCTCCAGCAGATGAGCAAGCAGCGCCGCGGCGTAGAGCTCGTGACGACGCGAGGCGATCGGACGGCCGATCGCCTGTTCGATACGCTTCAGCCGGTAGACGACCGTGTTCCGGTGAATCCGCAAACGCTCGGCCGTATCCGCCAGGGATTGCCCCGTCTCGAGGTAGAGCCGCAGCGTCTCGCGGTTCTCTCGATCCGAGACGGCCCCGGTTGCGAGCGCCCCGAGTTCGGTCGCGACGAACCATTCGGCACGCTCGGGATCGCGCAGCAGCAGGCTGAGATAAGACATCCTCTCGGTATCGGCGATATCCGGGGCGATGCCGGGCGGCAGGCGACCGGCGACCGCCGCGTATTCGCGGGCCAACAGATGGCTCCTCCGGAACCCCTGCACGCCACGGGCCACAGGCCCGATGGCGACACCGACTCGTCCTGGGTCACGCGGGATAGATCGAACGCGCTCCAACACCGCGGGGGGCGGGTCGTCGGCGAACGTCAGCCAGATCCACAGGGTCCGATCATCGCCCGGCACGACGGTGACGGCATTCGCGAACGCGCTCATGCCGATCTGCCGGGCTGCAGTGTCGAGGTGAGGCCCGATCCCTGCGGTGGGATGCCAGAGCACGACGGCGACGTGGTGGCCGGACAGGTCGATGCCCAGGTCGTCGAAACCCTTCGCGTCCCGAACGCCGGGCTTCAGGAGGGCGTCGATCAACGCGCGCTTCGTGGCGAGCATCTCCCCGTCCAGCTGCGCCTGGGCGACGACGTAGTCGGTGACGAAGCTGTCGACGACGGCGTCGTAGATGGCCGCGCTCGCACTCAGCACGCTGTGCGCGATATCCCCCGCGCGCTCCCCGGCCGCGGTGAGGAGCTGATCGACCCAGCGCCGCTCGGTGACGCGCACCGCTTGGATGACGAGCGAGGACTCGATTCCGAGGCGAGCTGCCGGAGCGGCGAAGCGGAAGGGAAGATCGAGAAAATGTCGATCCGGGTCGTCGTGCATGAGCCGGTAGGCGAACTCGAGCAGCATCCGCGCCGCGGCACGTTCGACCTCCCGGTAGGGCACCCGCGAATCGCCCTCGTTCTGATCGCTCACGATGGCCTGAGCGACACGCGCCTCGGCTGCCAACCATCCGAAGAACGACGGGGGAAGCGCCGCCCGCGCGGTTCGTTCTTCGCGTTCGTCGAGCAGGGTGGATACGTCCGCGTCGACAAAGCCAGCTGTGACGGCTTCGATCAGCCAGGCGAGGGGAACGCCGGACGCTTCGCGGGATCGCAGCGCGGCCATGGATGCTCCCTCGTTGCGGACTTCTGTGTCGCCTGCGCCCGACTTTACCCACACCGCGCGAGCGCATCGTGTGTTCTTTTCGTTCATGTTCCGCGGCTGGACCGTGGTACCAAGTCGACAGGTCCCTTTCGTATCGCGCACCGATGTGCGCGCGCTCCGCCCGGGCGCAGGGTGGATCAGCACTTATCGGCCACCGACGCCCGAGGAATGAACGCATGCGCACCAAACCACGCAAATGGATCGAAGCCGAACTCGAGCAGCTCGATCCCCATGTCGACTACGAGCGAATCGTCGCGCTCGGAACGAGCTACTACGTGAGCGACTTCCTGATGGATTACATCTACGCGTTGACGTTTCCGAACTTCATCGCGCCGGCTCGTGGTGCCGAGGCCGTCCTGCGCGCGGGGACGGGCAAGATCTACGCAGCCCCGAACAAGCGCATGGACGACACCGGTCGCCACATGTTGATCTGGTGGGAGAACGGCCCGTCACACCCGGCCACCCAGCGCTCCGTCGAATCTCTCAACCGCCTGCACGAACACTGGGCGAAACAGTATCCGGGCAACTTCTCGCACAACGAAGACTACGTTTACACCCTCTGCTACGAGGCGGCCTTCATGCATCGAATGCGCCTGAGGATCGGTCTGCCGGGCTTCCCCGAGAAGGTCCAGATGGCCTCGGTCGAGTTCTGGAGCCGGATGGCAAAGCTGTTCCGCAACGCAGGCACGGGCGAACCGCTCCACGGCTTTCCGGCGGATTTCGCGGGGATCATGGCGTACATGGACGACTACGAGGCGCGCGACTGGGGCGACAACTCGCACGGAGCGGCCGTCATGGAGCGGATGCTGACGCCGTTCGCCGAACGTCACTTCCCCCGTCCCCTGCACGGGGTGGCGCGCGCGATGGTCCTGGGGATGTATCCGGACCACATCTTCCGCACCTACGGCATCGCCCGACCCGGACCCATCACCCGGTGGTTCGGACGATCCTTCATGAAGGTCGGCTTGACGATGAGCGAGCGCTACCTACCGGATCCCGAGGTCACTCTCGCTGAGAAGCATCGCCAGGCGCGCGCGGCCAAAGTGCAGACGCTCTTACGTCATGCCGATCGGCCCAGCGCGATTCGAGAAGCCGAGGACGTCGCGGCGACCAGCTGATCGGGATCGGGGGGACGGCGCACGCCTTATCCGGGGCGATGACCACGGGATCAGGCGTGCGCCGCATTCACGACCGGGCCCCATTCACGACCGGGCTTGGGCGACGAGTTCGGTCGGGTGGGCGACGGACTCGGCGTTGAGCCGATGCCAGGTGCGGTTCTGATAGACCAGGCCATCCGGCATCTCGGCACCGCCGTCGAGACGCGACTCGACCGCCGTGGCAACGAATACCGTCGACCCACCGGCGTCGATCCGGTGCAGGATGCGCGCGCGCAACCAGGTATGGGCATCGTCGAAAACGGGTTCGCCCGTGTCGAGTCGCCTCCAGCGCGTCGTGTCGGCGAACCGATCGATGCCACTCGTCGCACCCAAGACGGCCAGATCGAGATTCTCTGCCGAGAGAAGGTGGACGACGACCGTATCGGCCAGTCGGAGCACGACGGCGCTGGAACTGTGCACCGAAACCGAGAACATCAGCAGGGGCGGGTCGGCGCTGACGGCCGACACGGAAGACGCGGTCAGCGCGATCGGGACGCCGTGCGCGTCGGCGGTGATCAGGGAGACCCCCGCCGGATGCGAGCGGAATGCGGCCTTGAAGTCATCGGGGCTGATCATCGTCGGTCCGCTCTCATGAGACCGAGGCAAGGTACCGGATGGCGCCCTGGCGCCAGTTCAGGGTCACGTGATGCGAGATCATCTCGACATCGCGCTTGGCGCGCGAGATCGGGTGCTCGGCATTACCCGCCCGTGCACCGACGAGCGAGAAGATCTGCTGTACCGAGCGCAGTGCTGTGCGCGTCACGAGCGCATTGTCACGGGCCTCTCGGGCGGTGTCGGCCTCGCTGGACTCCTCGCGCAGGCGCGCTCGCTCGGATGCCTCGAAGCTTCGCTTCTCGATCAGCAGGCGCGCCATCTGAATGTCACCCTGCGCCTGGGCGAATTCGCTGGCCACGTACTCCTGCTCGGAGAGGCTCACGGAGCCGCCGAGCGCGTTGGCGACACGGGTAGACGACCCGACCGTCTCGGCGAAGTGCTCGGCAGCACCCCACGCGGCACCGACGGCACATGACGCAAACGGGAAACGACCGTGAGAGGGCCATGTGGCGTACATCGTGTCGAACGTGGGATGCATCGACCGGCGTTCCTTCAGCTTTCGCACGGTGTCCGCCGTCCGCTGGACACGGTGCTCGGGAACGAAGACATCAGTCACCGACATCGAACGACTGCCCGTGCCGCGCATGCCGGTCGGGTGCCAATCGTCGATCGTCTCCGCATCGTCGTGCGGCACGAGGAACATGTGACCCTCGCCGTCGTCACCGACGGGGGCGTTGAAAATGAGCCACTCGGAGAAGTCAGACCCGCTGCAGAATCCCCACTTACCGGTCAACAGGTATCCGCCGTCCACCTTCTTCGCGACGGCCTTCGGATTGAGGTTGGTGTTGCCGGCGAGAGTGGCGTAGGTATCGGATCCCCAGATCTCGTCTTGGACCTCTTCGGGGTAGGCGAGGATCGCCATGTTGTCGGAGCTGAGGATCGAGAACACCCACGCCGTGGAGGCGCATCCGCGCGCCAGGTTCATCGCGATGCGCGCGTGCTCGTGCTCACTGAGTTCGAGCCCGCCGTACTTCTTCGGCTTCAGAACGTGCAGCAAGCCCGCGTCGCCGAGTCGGCGGTAGGTGTCGTCGGGGATCCGGCGCTCGCGATCTACCTCGGCTGCTCGTTCTCGCAGCAACGGGATCAGTTGGACGGCCGAGTCGACGACATCGTCGGCGGATAGGTTCGGCGCGGGAGCGACTCGAGCGGACGTAGGGGTGAGGATGGACATCGGAACCGCCTCTCGCGTGGCGTCGGTGCCGCGCTGGTTGTGGGGAGTAGTCCCTCCATCCTGATTACGAGTCCATTTGCGGTCAAACAGAACAATTCGACGATAAAGCTCACGAAAATCGCTTTAGTCAGTACCCGTGTAGGCGTCTCCGCGCGCGTACTGCTGGCGTACGAGGTCGGCGAGCGCCCGCGCCCGGCTCGAGAGAGCCACTCCTCGAGCCCAGGCAAAGACTACCGACACCGATGGCGGCGGCGGCACGATCTCGCGTTCGAGGATCGGCAGCCCTTCGTAGCTCAGCTTGTTGGCCGGACGTTGCACCAATACGGCGTAGGCGGAGTCGGAGCGGGCGACGATCGAGCGAGTGAGCTCGAACGCGTGCGTGAGGTGCCGTACGCGCGGAGTCAACCCCCGCGCCTCGAAGATCGACATGGCGTAGCGGGTGCTGGGCGTCTGATCGAACAGGACGAAGGGAAGGTCGGCCAGCTCCTCGAGCGCCACGACCTTCTTGTTCGCGAGCGGGTTGCCGGCGCCGAAGAGGGCGTATCCGCGCGCCGCGTACAACTCGAACGTCTCGAGTGCCTCGAACCCGCCCATGTCGTACATGATCGCCACGTCGATCGCGCCCGAACGCAGCGCGGCGGTGAGTTCGTCCTGCGCTCCTACGACGAAGTCGATCGAGACCTGCGGATGCAGCGTCTCGTACTCCTCGAGGATGCGTGGGAGCACGGCGGGCGCGAGCGTAGCGAAGCACCCCAGCACGACGGGCCCGACCAATTCGGACCCGCCACCCTGCACGGCGTAGTTCAGCTCGGCGACATCGTTCAGCAGGCGCCGCGCTTTCTCGAGGACGAGAGTCCCCGTGGAGGTGAGCGTGACACCCTGAGCGCGACGGCGAACGCAGAGCTCAGCGCCCAGCGCACGCTCGAGCTCGGTTATCGAGGCCGAGATGGCGGACGGCGAGAACCGTAGCGTCTTCGCGGCCCCGCTGATCGTGCCGGCGTCCGCAGCGGCGACGAAGTGGGCGAGTTGACGGAAGGTGAGCTCACCACGGGTGAGCTGACCCTCGAGCGTGGGATCGACATTGACCATGCGCTCACTGTATAACCCAGCAAAACCGTGCTTCATCCTCGCATTGTTCTGTTTGACCGTCGAAAGAGCGGCCGCACAGGATGGTCACGGATCCACATCCCGGTCAGGCGCCCATTCAGGTCGCGGCCGCGACGCCATCACCAGACCGCCGAGTTCAGCGACGACCCCGGCGGGATGAGCGTCACCACCACGGGAGGCACAGCTCGATGAAGATCTCAGGTTCCTCGCGTCGCGCGTACGCGACGCTCGCAACGATCAGCGTCATCGCCTTGGCGATGACCGGATGCGCTCGAGGGGGTGGGGGCTCGGGCGATGCGAGCGACGGCACGGTCGAAGCGAGCCCCGGCATCACCGACACATCCATCACGATCGGCACAACGGCGCCGCTCACGGGCAACGCGGCGGGTGTCGGCAACTGCGCCGTCGACGGCGGGCTCGCCTACTTCGGCGCGAAGAACGCCGAGGGCGGTATCGAGTTCGGCGACGGCAAGACCCGCACGGTGGAGTTCACGGCCTACGACGACGGCTACGACCCGCAGCGCGCGCTCGCGAACTTCCAGCAGATGCAAGCGGACGGTGCGTTCGCGGCGGCACTGAGTCTCGGCACGCCAACGAACCGCGCGTGGCGCGAGGCCGCCATCGACGCCGAGTTCCCGCAGGTTCTTCTGCAAACGGGTGATCCGCTGTTCAGCAACCGCGAAGAAAGTCCGTGGCAGTTGGGCCTGCTTCCGGTTTATCAGCAGGAGGGCGAGGCGTTCGGCGAACTGCTCGCCAATTCCCCCGATGACCACAAGGTCGCCATCCTGTTCCAGAACGACGACTTCGGTGAGGGCTACGTCGAGGGCTTCAGGGAGGCGATCGAGGACGCTGACAACGTCGAAGTCGTCAAGGAGCTGGGCTACGAGGCCACCTCAACCGATGTGAACGCCCAGATCACCGACCTCGCGTCGACGGATGCCGACGTTTTCCTCAACGCCATGTCTTCGCTGGCACCGCTCGTGATCGGCTCGCTGCAGCAGGCCGACACGATCGGGTGGCACCCCAGCATCTTCCTCCCCTCGGTCTCTGCGAGCCCCGCAGCGTTCCTCGTCCCCTCCGGAGTGGCCGACACCTTCCCGGGCATCTACACCACGGCATCGTCAATGACCGTGGGCTCGCCGCTGTTCACGGAGGACCCGAACAGCACGGTATTCCTCGACGCGCTCGCGGAATACACGGCGCAGCCGGGTGAGCCCAGTTTCCCCCAGTGCCTCTGGAGCTGGATCGGAGCATCGATCCTCGAGCAGGCGTTCATGAAGATGGAGGAACCGACGCGGGAGAGCTTCATGGAGGCCCTCCGCTCGATCAGCGATTACTCGGCGCCGTTCCTCCTCGACGGCGGCGTGATCGACACGACGACCGATGACCGACCGGCCATGAGCACCGTCGTCGTCCAGATGTACAACGGGGCTGGCTTCACGATCGTCGACGCGCTCGACTGATCGACTCCCCACCGAAGGGCGCACGAACGAGAGGTTCGTGCGCCCTTCGTCATGACCGCCTCGTGACGCGCATGCTCCGAACGAGCACGCTCGTGCACGAGGTGGGTGTACGGTGATATTGTACGTATACGGACGATCTTTCGTGATCGACGCTGCCGCGCATCGAAGGAGATATGACATGCAGTTCTACCGTGACGGCTATCGGCCCGGCGATCCCGACGAGCTTCCGGCCCGGGACTACGGACTCGCCCGATCCGTCGACATGCCCAGCGAGGTCGATGTGCTGATCGTCGGAACCGGGCCCGCCGGCTGCGTCCTGGGCGCCCAACTGGCGGCCTTCCCCGACATCGATACGCGAATCGTCGAGCGTCGGAACGGCCCCCTTCAGGTCGGGCAGGCAGATGGAGTCGCATGCCGCACGGTCGAGATGTTCCAGAGCTTCGGTCTCGCCGAGGCTCTCGTGCGCGAGGCTTACTGGGTCAACGAAACGCGCTTCTGGGGACCCTCGGCTGAGGACCGCTCGCGCATCGTTCGCACGGGATGGGTCGACGACACCCCCGAGGGGCTCAGTGAGTTCCCGCACGTCATCGTGAACCAAGCACGCATGCAGCAGTACCTGCTCGATCACATGGAGTCCTCGGCCAGCAAGCTGGTTCCGGATTACGGGATCGAATTCGTGGACCTCACGGTTCTCGACGGCGACTATCCGGTCGAGGTGCGGCTGCGCCGGGCCGACACAACGGGCGAGAGCGAATTCACGATCCGCGCCCGCTACGTCGTCGGGTGCGACGGCGCCCGCAGCTCCGTCCGCCAGGCGATCGGCCTCGAGCTGAAGGGTGACGCCGCCAACCATGCGTGGGGCGTGATGGATGTGCTCGCCACGACCGACTTTCCGGACTGGCGCACGAAGAACGTAATCCAGTCCGCGGGACGCGGCAGCCTCATCATGATCCCCCGCGAGGGCGGGAACATGGTGCGCTGTTACGTTGATCTCGGCGCCGTGCCCGCCGGGGACAGCCGCATTCGGCAGACCACGGTCGAGCAACTCACCGCCGTCACCAACTCGATCCTGCATCCCTATTCCATAGACGTCCGCTCGGTCGCCTGGTCTTCCGTCTACGAGGTCGGACAACGACTCAGCGATCGTTTCGACAACGCAGACACCGCGCCCGAGCCGAGTGTGTTCATCGCGGGTGACGCGTGCCACACCCACTCGGCAAAAGCCGGACAGGGCATGAACGTGTCGATGCAGGATGCCTTCAATCTGGGCTGGAAGCTCGCCGCTGTCCTGCAGGGTCGCTCCCCCGCCGAGCTTCTTCGGACGTATTCGGCCGAGCGCCAATCCGTGGCCAAGGACCTGATCGAGTTCGATCGGTTCTGGTCGGCGTTCGTCGCGCAGCCGACCTTCGACCCGGATCGCCCCGAGGAAGGCGGCGTGACGGCGACCGAACTGCGAGACGAGTTCGCCCGGCAGGGCCGGTACACCGCCGGACTCGCCACGACCTATCAACCCTCGACGCTGACGGGCACGAGCCAGTACCAGTCACTGGCCTCCGGCTTCGTGATCGGTACGAGATTCCACTCGACCCCTGTCGTGCGTCTCGCCGACGCCAAGCCGATGGAGCTCGGGCACGCTCATCGAGCCGACGGGCGATGGCGAATCTACGCATTCGCTTCGAGTGATGATGCGGAACTCCTGAACACCGCTTCGTGGCTGTCGGACGCTCCGGACTCCCCCCTGCGGGTTTTCGCCGCGGAGGCGGACGACCTCGACGCGGTCATCGATGTGCACGGCGTCTTCCGATCCGGGCACCACGAAATCGACGTAACCCGCCTTCCCGCCGCGCTGATCCCGCGCACGGGCCCGTTGCATCTCCAGGACTGGGAGAAGGCGTGGGCAAAGCATCCGAAGCGCGACATCTTCGCCGAGCGTGGGATCGCCGATGCGGGAGCGCTTGTCATCGTGCGACCCGATCAGTATGTCGCGCACGTCCTGCCCCTCGACGCCCGCGCCGAACTGACGGACTTCTTCGCCGGGTTCCTCACCGCACAACCCGCGTTATCGATCGGGAGGGCGCGCCATCCGGAAACCTGACACAGGGGATGGGGCGCATTCCCGTTCGTGACATGATGGGCGGCGATGGTCGACTCGCATCCCGCCGATGGTGGAGCGCCCCTCGGGGGCGTCCCGATGCACGCGATCTGTGGCCATCTTCTGCGACGCGCTCAGCAGGTCCATACCGCGATCTGGACGGAATCGTTCGGAACGGATCTGACCAGTCCGCAATATGCCGTGCTCACCGCGCTCGCCGCGCACCCGCGGATCGACCAGCATCGCCTCGGGCAGCTCGTCTCCCTCGACAAGTCCTCCGTGGCGGACGTCGTGGCTCGGCTGACGGACCGGGCATGGATCGTCCGCGAGGGCGACCCCCAAGACGCCCGCCGCAATGTGTTGACACTCGCGCCGGGCGTCGGAGCTACGCTCGATCGCTTGACGAGCATCGCCCAGTCCGTGCAAGATCGGCTGCTCGAAATCGTACCGATGGCGCAGCGACCACATCTTGTGTGCGGGTTGCGCCAGATAGCTTCGTTGGATCCGCGAAACTGGGCAGCGTTCGTTGTGAGCCCGATCTCGACGCTACGGAGCGACGCGCCCGGAGCGCTGCTGCGCCGCGCACAGCAGATGCACACGGCTCTCTGGACCGAAACGTTCGGGCAGACAATAACCGGGCCCCAGTTCGCCGCCGTTCAGACTCTCGCGCAATATCCCGGTATCAGTCAGCGCAACCTGGGTGAGCGAGCGGCGCTCGACAAGTCCACGGCCGCCGACATCATCGCCCGCCTCGCGCGGAGAGGATGGATCGCACGAGAAAATGATCCGCTCGATCGTCGCCTGCGGCTCCTGACGTTGACGACGACAGGGAAACAGACGGCGGAGTCGACTTTCACGCCGGTCATGCAGGTACAAGAACGGCTTCTCGAACCCGTGCCCGCACCGGAGAGGGAGCGCTTCCTCGAGGCGCTCGCCGTGTTGGCGTACTCACGCAACACCTGAGATGTTCACGGGTCAGCCGGAGCGAGATCCGACTCCGGTGCCGCGGGCACGCGATGCCCGGCCCGATCGAGCGCGTTGCGCGCGCGCCGCAGATAGTCGCCGAACTGCTCGCGTTCGCTCTCCGACAGATCCGACACCAGCAGATCCTCGAGCGCCTCGACCTGCGGCGTCAGACCCGCAACGGCCTCCGCGCCGCTCTCGGTGAGGAAGAGCAGGATGCGACGACGGTGCAGGGGATCGCTCTCGCGCCGGACGTACCCGGAATCGAAGAGCGGGTCCATCGTCGCGGCCATGGTCTGCGCGCGTACGAACGAGCGCCGCGCAAGCTCTGAGCTCGTGATGCCGGGACGTCGGGCGAGCACCGTCATCGCCGTGTACTGGGCCGCGGTCATGCCGGCCGCCGCGCAGGCCTCGAACAACCGTGGACGCAAAGCCAGGTCGAGCTGTTTGATGATGTACACGAGTCCACGACTGCTCTCCACGTGCTCCTCCTCCCGCCGCGGTTCAGGGTAGCGCGTTCGGGTCGCTTCGTCCCGGTCGCGAGTTTCAGTTATCCTGAATATGAATCGATGCGCAGTCGCTCGGATTCACGCTCATGCTCAAAGGAGAAGCCATGACGCCATCTACCGAAGTCGTTCGCTTGGACGGTCGTGTCGCCATCGTCACCGGCAGCGGTCGAAGCCTCGGGCGTGCCTATGCCCTCGCGCTTGCAGACGCGGGTGCCGCCGTCGTCGTCAACGATGTGGACCCCGTGACGGCTGCCGAGACGGTGGCCGCCATCACCAGCACGGGCGGGCGAGCCGTCGCCGTCGTCGCGCCGGTCGGCCCCGCGAGCACGGCGGAGGCGCTGGTCGACGCGGCCCTGACGCAGTTCGGGCGCCTCGACGTCTTGATCGCCAACGCGGGCGTGCTGCGCGACCGCGTCCTGTGGAAGATGTCGGACGAGGACTTCGACGCCGTGGTCGACACGCACCTGCGGGGCACGTTCACGTGCGGCCGTGCCGCCGCGATCGCCATGCGCGAGCAGGGCGACGGCGGACGAATCGTTGTGATCGGGTCGCCCGCGGGCCAGTTCGGCAGCTTCGGACAAACGAACTACGCCGCGGTGAAGGCGGGTGTCGTCGCGATGGCCCGCACCTGGTCGCTCGAACTCGCGCGGGCCGGAATCACCGCGAACGCGGTGATCCCCACGGCCCTCTCGCCGATGACGGCGACGATACCCGCGTACACGCAGGTCTACGAGGACTTCCTCGCGACCGGCGAGATTCCGCGCGAATACCGAAGCAGCCACGCTCTGGGAACCCCCGAGGACGTTGCGCCGCTGCTGGTCTGGCTCGCCTCCGAGCGCTCTGCACACGTCACCGGTCAGGCCATCGGGATCGGCGGCGATCGACTCACCCTGTATGCGCACCCGTCAGCGCTCCGCACCCTCGACCACGACGGCGGCTGGAGCGCCGAGCGGATCGACGAGGCGTGGCGAGACGATCTGGGCGCTCTGGCCCAGACATCCGGTCCGCCGGACCTGTCCTGACGCGCGGTCATGGCTACGGCGATGAAGGGGTACTACAGCGACGTCTGGCAGGCGCTCGGGCGCGCGATGCCCGACCGCACCGCGATCGTCGCCCCCGACGAACGCATCAGCTACCGACGGTTCACGGATGCAGCGGGCTCGCTCGCTCGCCATCTGACCGAACGGGGCCTGGGGCCGGGCGACGGCCTCGGGATTCTGCTCTACAACCGGCCCGAGTACCTCGTCGCCTTCTACGCGGGATTCGCGACGGGGATCGCTCCAACGCCCATCAACTACCGGTTCCGTCCCGCCGAGGTCGCCGGGCTGCTCAACGACAGCAGCGCTGGCGCCCTGCTCTATCCGGCCTCGCTGGCCGATGTCGTCGCGGAGGCCGTGCTGCTGTGCGCCATCCGTCCCGCGCTCATCGAGATCGACGACGTGGGCGCGGGAACGGGTCCCGTGCTCGCCGGGGCGACCAGCTACGTCGATGTCATCGCGACGCCCGGGCGGTTGCCCGAGACACCCCCGCCCGGCGGCGAGCTCCGCCTCTACACGGGCGGAACCACGGGCCGGCCGAAGGCCGTGCTCTGGGGCGCGGAGGACATCCTGGACGTTCAGCTGTACTCGATCTACGACTCGGTCGGCGTCCGCCCACCGACCGATATGACGCAGGCCGTCGGCATCGCCCTCTCCCCCGAAACGCCCCGCGTCGTGAGCCTGCCGCTCGCCCCGTTCATGCACGGCACGGCGCTGTTCACCTCCATCAACACGTTGATCCTCGGCGGCACGGTCGTTGTCACCTCCTCCCCCCGCCTCGACGCCGACGACGCGGTGCGCCTGAGCATCGAAGAGGGCGTTACGCGGCTCATAGTGGCGGGTGACGCGATCGCCCTCCCCCTCGCCGCCGCCGCCGAACAGGCAGGCATCACGCGGCTCGGGCGCGTCTCGTCGGCGATCAGTTCGGGGATGCGCTTCGGAGACGTGGCCAAACGTCGCCTGCACGATCTCGGACTGACATCGATCATCGACCTGCTGGCCTCGACCGAAGGCGGGCCCTTCGCCGTGAATGTCACGACATCGGTCGAGGATGTGCCGGGCACTTTCCGGCTCATGCCGGGCGCCGTCGTGCTGGACGAGCAGCAGGAAGAGGTGCAGCACACGGTCGGCGCCCGCGGCATCCTCGCATTCCGGGGGACCCTGCCGCGAGGCTACCTGGGCGATGAGGAGAAGACGCGTGCGACCTTCCCCGAACTCCGCGGAGTCCGACACGTCGTGCCCGGCGACTGGGTGCGCGTGCTGCCCGAGGGAGCGGTCGAGCTGCTCGGCCGTGGCAGCGCCGTCGTCAACACCGGGGGCGAGAAGGTCTACCCGGTCGAGGTGGAAGAAGCTTTGTTGACCCACGCATCCGTCGCGGATGCCGTGGTCTTCGGCATGCCCGACGCCCGCTTCGGCGAGGTCGTCACCGCCGTCGTCGTGCCGGCGCCCGGCGCGACGGTCGACACGGAACAGTTGCGCGATCACGTCGGTGCGCGCCTGGCCGGCTACAAGAAGCCGCGCAACGTCTTCGTCCGCGAGAGCCTCGAACGCACACCGCACGGCAAGGTCGACATGCTTCGACTGAAGGAGAGCGTGGCCGCTGAGCTCACGGTCGACTGAAGAGCCGGCGCATAACAGCGAGGGTCAGTCTCGTTCGGCCAGGATCCGCTCGAACCATGCGAGCGTCGCGCGCGTCATATCGGCGGGTTGACCGGATGCCTCGAGCTCTGCCAGTGATGCGCGCACCTCTTGTTCACGGCGCGGCGCGTGCTCGTACGAGCCCGAGACGAGCCGCTCCACGAGCGCCGCACCACCCTCGCCGAGCTCTTGCGCGATGCGGTCGCGCAACCAGACCTCGGAACCGGACACCCGCGCGGCTCCCAGACTCTCGATCACGAGCGCCGCGAGGCCTTTCATGAAGATGCTCCGCAGCAGCTTCATGCGCGCCGCCTCGCCGGCAGCGCCCGGCACCACCGTGAGCGACATCCCGAACGGCTCCATGAGAGCCACAAAGCCTTCGGCGCCACCGCCGCTTGCGAGAAGCGCGGTGCGGTGGCCGTCGCGGGGCACGGGTGCGAGTACGGCCACATCGGCCATAAGCACCCCGGAGCGCTCCGCCCGCAGTGCGATCTGCTGCTTGATCTCCGGCGCGGTGGTGTTGAGGTCGGCGTAGATCGTCTGTGCGCCCAGGAGCGGGAGCGTCTCGGTTGCAACCTCGACGGCTGCTGACGCGCCGACGAGGCTCAGGACGAGATCCGCCCCGTTGATCGATTCGGACAGCTCGTCGCGCTGGTCGACCACGGGGCCCGGCGTCGTACGCGTGTCCTGGTACGGGTCGAAGCCGCGCACCTCGGCGCCGGCCCCGGCAAGCCCCGCCGCGTAGAGACGGCCGGCTTCGCCCAGTCCGATGATCGCGATTCTCGTCATGACACCCGTCACGATACCCGCGCGTCACGACACCCGCGGCGTCACGTTGCCCATCACGACACCCGCGGCGGGGCGGGCGGATCGTGCGGGTCGTGCGCGAGCCGCTCCAGGTACTCGATCGAGCGTCGCGACGAACCCACGAGAGAGCGGATGCCTCGGGATCCGTCGCCCTCGTCCGGAAGGTAGGCCTGCGCGAGGTCGTGCGAAACGCCCACCGCGGCGCGGCGCAGTAGGTCGATCAGGGACTGCGGCGACGCGCCATCGTTCGGCACGACCACGCCGAGCGCCGCATACACCGAGCCGTCCGGACCCGTCACGGGCACGGCGATCCCGGTCGATTCGGCATGAATGTGCCCCGCGCTGACCGCGTACCCGTCTGCTCGCACACGACGGACCTCACGGCGGAGCTCGTCCGGATCGACGATCGTCCGATCCGTGTACGCACGCAGACCACCGAGGATCACGTCCTCGACGACCGAAGGATCACCGTACGCGGCGAGGACGAGCCCGCTGGATGAGGCGAACAGCGGGATGCGCCCGCCGATCAGGGTCGCGTTCAGCACGGCGTCCTGCGCCGACATCCGCTCGATGAACAGCACATCACGACCCGCGCGAACCCCGAGCTGCACGTGCTGGCGGACGCGCTCGTGCACCGCACCGAGCCACGGCCGAGCGATCTCTCGCAGACCGACCGCGCCCGGCGTCCGACTCGCGAACTCCCACAACCGCACGCCGAGGCGATACGTGCGATCGGGCTGCCGCTCGAGCAGACCCTCGCGTTCGAGCTCGGCGATCAATCGGTGTGCGCTCGACGGCGCGAGCCCCGTGGCATCCGCGATCTCGGTCAGGGTGAGAAACGGATGCCACGCGTCGAACGACTCCAGGATGCGCAGGTGCTTGTGCAGCACCGACTCCCCCGCGGATCCGCGAGCCATGGCATCCTCCTCGACGCATCCCGCGGCGCCGCCCACGCGGCCACCATGGGTGGTCGGGCGCCATGTTAGTCGACGGATCGCGCAACCCACGTTCGCGTGGGATCTCGGGCGTCAGCCGTTCGCGCGGTACACGGTGCGAGCCCAGTCGTGGAAGGGCGCCGGGGCAACGGTCGCGCGAATCCGCACCTGGCGGTGGACGGCATCGACCGAGTGCTTCTGCGAGATCGGGTCTTCGCCCCAGACGACCTCGACGACCGATCCGTCGGCGATGTCGACGTCGAGTGTGGCGAGCGACATGTAGAGCTGGTCGTAGGCGACGTACCCGGCGTCGGTCGAGATGCCGACCGGCTTTCCCTCGAGCAGCACGGTGTCCATCTGGTACAGGCCGTAGCGCGCCTTCGGGAAGTCGAGGAACTTCGCGGGAATCCCCGGCTCAACCTGCGAGCGGACGACATCCGCGACGTCTTCGGCGTTCCAGAGCAGCGTGACCTTGTGTCGCGTCTGGTTCTCCTTGTGGCGCTCGAGCGCGGCGCGGCCGTGGAAGTCGTGGTCGAAGCGCACCGAGCGACCGAGGCCCAGGTCGTACGGCGTCATGTAGTAGTCGTGGATGTCGTCCGAGAAGAGCGACCCCGCGATCGATCCTGCTCGATCCGCGGGCAACCACTCGCGGTACTCGGCCAGGTCGTCGTCGAAGATGGCCGGGAACGGCGTCGGAACCCAACCGGACTCGAGCGGCGTCGCCGAGTACGCCTTCGCTCCGACCCGCCGGATGTCGAACTCGGCGCCCGCCTCGAGGATCGCGCCCAACACGACCTCGTTATCGGCCCACGGCCCGAAGAACTCGAATCCGGGCTGCCCCGCCATGCCGTGGCGCAGGCCCTTGACGGCGCGGCCGGCGATCGTGAAGTCGCCGATATGGAAGAACTTCACCTCGGGCACCGGACCGCCGAACAGCTTCTCCATGACCTCGTTGGCTGCGGGCCCCTGCAGTTCATACCGATAGAAGGTCGGCGGGCCCTGACGCATGTGCGAGTTGCCCTCGAGCCGGTGATGCACGTCCTTGCCCGCGGCCTCAGCCTTTTCGACGTTGAAGCGCACCCAGTCGATCAGCAGGTGGTGCCCGATCAGCACCAGTCCCTCGCGGTCTTCGGAGTTGTAGAACAGGATGCCGTCGCCGATCAGGTAGCCGTCCTGGTTGACCGAGATGAGCTGCTTCGCGATGCCCGGCCGGAAAGTGGCGAACGTGTTGGGCGAGATCGACTCCAGCAGCGGAATCAGGTCGGTTCCGCCGAGGAAGAGCTGCGTCATGTGGTGCGACTGGTCCATGAGGGCGACGGTCGTGTTCCACGCGCGCTGCTCGTCGCGCCAGTTGGTGAACTCGGGAGCGACGGGGAACGTGAACGCGGGCCAGTTCTGGTTGCGCAGCAGTTCGACGGCGCCGCCGGCGCGGGTGATCGCCTGGGCGAGGGATTCGGATGTCATCATCGACCTTCCTGTGGGGAGCGGGAAACTCATGCTGACACGACGTCACGGTGAAGTCGTCCGCCGTTTCCGTTCAACAGAAATCAGCACGCGCCACACGGATTCCGTCGGAAAGAATCACGATCACGACACAGGATGCAGGACTCACACCAAGATCGTTGACAATCCACAGACGCATCCGTAAGGTCCCTGAAGCGGGATCTCACCCGACCCGAATGCAATGGTGCGACGACAAGGACGGTAGCTATGGCGGCTCAGCTGACCTTGAATGAGGTGAATCTGCGCTTCGGCGGCGTCCGCGTGCTCGAAGACGTCGGGTTCACCGTGGAGCCCGGCCAGATCTTCGGACTGGTGGGCCCGAACGGTGCCGGAAAGACATCGCTGTTCAACTGCATCAGCGGGCACTACCGACCCACGTCCGGCTCGATCAAGATCGACGACACTGAGATCCTCGGCACCCGGCCGTCGAGCCTCGCGGCACTCGGTCTCGCACGCACGTTCCAGCACCCGGCCCTTCAGTTGCACTCGAGCGTTCTCGAGAATGTGCTGCTCGGTGGCCACTCACGCCTCCCGGGTGGCCCCGCCGCATGGTCGCTGCGGCTTCCTCCCACACCTCGGGCGGAGCGGGACCTCCGCACCGAGGCACGTGGCCTGCTCGAGCGGAACGGACTCGGCTGGGCCGCGGATCTTCCCGCGGACGAGTTGTCGCACGGCCTCCACAAGGGCGTCGAGCTCTGCCGGGCACTGATCTCTCGTCCGCGGCTCCTGCTCCTCGACGAGCCGGCTGCGGGCCTCTCCCACGGCGAGGTCGAGCAGTTCATCGCCACGATCCGGCGCCTGCGCGACGAAGAGGACATCACGGTCATCATCGTCGAGCACCACATGGGTCTGATCTCGGCGCTGACCGATCGCGTCGTCGTCCTCGACCACGGCCGCAAGCTCATGGAGGGCACGGCGGCCGAGGCGCAGTCGGACCCCCGGGTCATCGAGGCCTACATCGGAAAGGAGCCCGCGGATGACGCTGCTTGAGCTTGTCGACGTCACGGCGTCATACGGGTCCGTCCAGGTGTTGGAGGGCGTCTCGCTCAGCGTGCCCGACGGCGGCGCCGTCGGGATCCTGGGCGCCAACGGCGCGGGCAAGACCACGACGCTCCGCGCGATCACCGGGGTCGTCCGCACGGGCGGCACCATCCGATTCGACGGGCGCGACATCAGTGGCATGCGCCCCGACCAGGTCGCAGCACTCGGGATCGCACATGTTCCGGAGGGGCGCGGCACGCTCGGGCAGCTCTCGGTCCGCGACAACCTGCGCGTCGGTTCCTACCTGCGGAAGGACCGGAAGGCGATCTCGGAAGACATCGACTACTGCCTGGATCTGTTTCCGCAGTTGAAGGATCGCATCGGTTCGCACGCCGCGGCGCTCTCGGGCGGTGAGCAGCAGATGCTCGCCGTCGGGCGGGCGTTCATGGCTCGGCCGCGACTGCTGCTCCTCGATGAGGCATCTCTGGGGCTCGCCCCGAGCACCGCTCGCAACGTCTACGACGCGATCGGGCGCCTCCGCCGTGAATCCGGCATCGCGATGCTCGTCGTCGAGCAGAACGCCAACCTCGCATTCAGCCTCGTCGACTCGGCCACCGTGCTCGAGACCGGCAGGAACGTCCTCACCGGAACCTCGGCCGAGCTCAAGGGCATGGACGAGATCCGCCGCGCCTACCTGGGAGGGTGAGCGATGGGTACCTTCGTCCAACTCGTCATCGACGGCCTGTCGGTCGGCTCGATCTATGCGGCGCTCGCGCTGGCAATCGTGCTCGTCAACCAGGCGACCGGATTGATCAACTTCGCACAGGGCGGGATGGCCGTGCTGTCGGCCTACCTGGCCTATGCGTTCCTGCAGCTCGGACTGCCGCTGATCGTCGCGATCATCATCTCGGTCATCCTGTCGTTCGCCCTCGGGGCGCTCATCGAACGGTTCGTCATGCGCCGCTTCGAGGGTGGTGAGCCCGACACCGCGATCGTCGTCACGGTGGGTCTGCTCACCCTCATCACCGGCATCTGCGGCTGGATCTGGAGCTACAACAACCTCCAGTTCCCCTCGCTCTTCCCCCTCGACAGCATCAGCGTGCTCGGCGCCGTCGTGAGTGTGCGCTCGATCGGCACGACACTCGTCATCGTCGGCATCATGCTCCTTCTGCAGCTGCTGTTCCTGCGTACGAAGCTCGGACTGGCGCTGCGTGCCGTTGCGAGCAATCCGCAGTCGGCGTCGTTCTCGGGCCTGCCCGTCGGCCGGCTCCTCATGACCGGCTGGGGTCTCGCGGCCGTGCTCGGCGCGGTGGCCGGCGCGCTCATCGCACCGCAGCTGACCCTCACCCCCGGAATGATGGACACGGCGCTGGTCTACGCTCTCGCGGCCGTCATCCTCGGCGGCATGTCGAGCCCGATCGGTGTCGTGATCGCCGCGTGGGCGATCGGCATCCTCGAGAACCTCGCGGCCGTCTATGTGCCGTTCATCGGATACGACCTGAAGATCGCGGTGCCGTTCATCCTGATCTTCGTCGTCCTGATCGTCCGCCCCCAGGGCCTGTTCGGCCGGAAAGATGTGGTGCGAGTGTGATGGCGCAGGCAGCGAGTCTCAAGAACAAAACGTGGGTGCGGTGGGGCGGCATCCTGCTCGTCGTCGTCATCCTCGCGGTCGCTCCGCTGATCCTGCCGGAGTTCGCCAACCAGACGGTCGCCCGCATCGGCGTCTTCGCGGTCGCGGTGCTCGGGCTGAACGTCGTCATGGGCTACACGGGGCAGGTGTCGCTCGGCCAGATCTTCTTCGTCGGCGTCGGTGCGTACGTCACCGCGTGGGGTGTGAACAACGACTGGAACATCATCCTGACGTTCGCGCTCGCCATCCTCATTCCCGGTATCGCGGGTCTGCTTGTCGCTCTGGCGGCGGCGCGTCTGGGCGGGCTGGCCATCGCGATGGTCACGATCGCTCTGCCGATCGTCGGCGTACCGCTCGCCAAGAGGCTTTCGGAGTTCACCGGCGGGTCGCAGGGAACATCCGCGCGATTCTCGGATGCTCCCGAATGGACCGGCCTGTTCGATGACCAGTGGCAGCTCTACATCGTCATCGTGATCGGTGCGGCCACATTCCTCCTGACTCGCAACCTCGTGCGTGGCAAGTACGGCCGCGCCTTCGGAATCGTGAAGAGCAATGAAGCGGTGGCGTCGTCGATGGGCATCTCGCCCTACCGGTACAAGGTGCTCGCGTTCACCATCGCGTCGCTGATCGGCGGTGTCGCGGGCTTCCTCTACATGGTCGTCGTGCAGTACACGTCCCCCGAGACGATGAGCTTCGGACACTCCATCACGCTGCTCGCCTCGATGGTCATCGGCGGAGCGGGAAGCATCATCGGGTCGCTTCTGGGGGGCGCGTACTACGTGCTCGGACCGCAGCTGACGAACCTGATCGATCCGAACCTGACCGCCGCCCTTCAGGGGGCGCTCCTGCTGCTGATCCTCTTCATCCTGCCCGGCGGGCTCGTCTCACTCCCCCGCCTCTGGCGCCGTCGACGCGGCGGTCACCGTCCCGGCGATCCGGCAGCGCCTGCGTCTGCGGCTTCGGGCACACCTACCGCACCAGCCGCAACACCGACCTCAACCACACCCGCACCACAGAACACACACTCAGAAGAAAGAGGCACGTGACATGAGCACACTGCGCAAAAAAGCGCGGATCACCTCGGTCGTGGCAGGAATCGGCATCGTCGCCGTCCTGGCCGCCGGATGTTCCCGCGGAGGAGATAGCGGCGGATCCAGCGATGGACCGGTCGAAGCCAGCCCCGGAATCACCGACACGAGCATCACGCTCGGCATCACGACACCCCTGAGCGGCGCAACAGCCGGCCCCGGCACCTGCACCGTCGCCGGGATCACGGCATGGTTCGGCGCGAAGAACGCCGAGGGCGGCGTCGAGTTCGGCGATGGCGTGACGCGCGAGGTCATCATCGACGCGCTCGATGACGCGTACGACCCGCAGAAGGCGCTGGCGAACTTCCAGCAGCTCGAGGGCAGCGCGTTCTTGATGACGTCGGGCCTCGGCACGCCGACCAACCGCGCGTACCGCGAAGCGGCGATCGCCGACGAGGTACCTCAGGTGCTGATCCAGACCGGCGACCCGATCTTCAGCAACGAAGAAGAGAGCCCCTGGCAGCTCGGCTTCGTGCCGATCTACCAGAACGAGGGCGCCGCCTTCGGTGAGCTGCTCGCCAGTTCCGGCGAAGACCACAAGGTCGCCATTCTGGCTCAGAACGACGACTATGGCGAGGGCTACGTCGAGGGCTTCAAAGAGGCCATCGAGGGCGCCGACAACATCGAGATCGTCGACGAGCTGACGTATGAGGCGACCGACACGGACGTCAACGCACAGCTCACCGAGCTGGCGGCGACCGACGCGGACGTGTTCTTCAACGCCATGTCGATTACGCCGCTCGTGATCTCCTCGCTGCTCAAGACGCAGGAGCTCGGTTGGCTGCCCAGCTGGTTCCTGCCCTCGAACACGTCGAGCCCCGGCGCGATCCTCACCCCCGGAAACGCCGTGGCCTTCCCCGGCATCTACACGGTGGCCTTCGCCCAGTCCGCATCGTCCCCGACCTTCGCGGACAGCGAAGAGGGCGCGGCCTTCCTGTCGAACCTCGCGGAGTACGCGGACTACCCGGATGTCCCGGCGTTCCCGCACTGCGTGTGGAGCTACCAGATCGGCGCGACGCTCGAGCAGGTCTTCGCCAAGATGACCGAGCCGACGCGTGAGGACTTCATGGAGCAGCTGCGTACGATCAGCGACTTCACGGCCCCCCTGATGCTCGAGGGTGCGTCCATCAACACGACGGAGGACGGACAGCCCGCTATCTCGGGTGTCACGGTCCAGAAGTACAACGGCGCGGGCTACGCGACGGCCGAGACCTTCGGATAACACCTACCCGCTAGAACGAGAACGGCCCGGTCGGGAAATCGACCGGGCCGTTCTCGTCGTTCCGCTCAATCGATACTGCGGAGCACGGCGACGATTCCCTCGAGGTGCTTGCGGGTCGCCGCCTCCGCCGCGTCGGCGTTGCGCGCCAGCACAGCCTCGATGATCGCGATGTGCTCGGGCGCGGACTCGGTGGCGCGTCCCGGGTGGAACGCGAGCCGGAACTGATGGCGCGCCGACTGGGCACGCAGGCGCTCGAGCAGTTGCATCGCGGTCTCGTGACCGCTGATCTCACGGATGCGGCGGTCCATGTCCTGGTTCAGGCGGGCGTATTCGACGAGGTTGCCGCTCGCGACGGCCTCGCGGATGCGGTCGCGCAGGTCGCGGAGTTCGTCGGCTTCGTCGTCGGACAGCCGCTCGGCTGCTTTTCGCGCGCAGAGGGCCTCGAGCCCCATGCGCACCTCGACGATCTCGACGGCTTCGTCGACGCTGATGGCGCGGACGCGTGCGCCGCGGTTCGGCAGTCGCTCGACGAGCCCCTCGCCCGTGAGGTTGAGCAGAGCGGTTCGAACGGCCGCGCGCGTTGCGACGAATCGCTCGCTGATGTCCGCCTCGATCAGACGCTGATGAGGGGCGAACTCACCGCCCAGGATGGCCTCGCGGATCTGCTGAGTGAGATCGGGGCGACCACCCGGCGCGGGCTCGACCGCCGGTGCGACAGAAACCACGACCGACCTCCTGTTCTTCGGCGGCGACGACCCTGTCTCCGCACAGCTGGTTCACGACATGCTGGTGTGAACGGTGCCTCGACAGTACCGCACCACCCCATATTGGCGCCGACATTCGCGCCAATATCGGTCGTTGGAGGGAGGCCCGAGTCCCGCACAAGAAGTACGGTCGAAGGTAGCGCGAGCCTCGACGTTCCGCCCCCATCCCCTTCCGCGCAATCAACACGAGGTAACCATGTCCGACACCACCCGCACCCGTGGCCGCGGCCGCGGACGCCGCTCCGAGCCCGAGGGCCCGCGCGCGACGATGCGCCAGCTGCTCCCCTTCCTGTTCGAGCACAAGAAGGTGCTGATCGTCGTCGCGATCCTGAGCGTGCTCGGCGCGGGCGCGACCCTGGTGCAGCCGCTCTTGGTCGGCCAGATCATCGAGCGCGTGCAGACCGAGGTGTCGCTCGGCGCGCTCGTCTGGCTGCTGGTCGGATTCGTCATCGTCTCGTCGATCATCTCGGGCTACCAGCACTACCTGTTGCAGCGCACGGGAACGGCCGTCGTCTACTCCAGCCGGCGCAAGCTGATCTCCCGCATCCTGCACCTCCCGATCAGCGAGTTTGACGCACGACGCACAGGCGATCTCGTATCTCGAGTCGGCACCGATACGACCCTGCTCTACGCGGTACTGACGCAGGGCCTCGCAGACGCCATCGGCAGTGCGCTCATCTTCGTCGGGGCCCTCATCGCGATGGCCATCATCGACCCGCTTCTGCTCGGGCTGATCGTCGTCGTGATCGGCGTCTCGGTCACCGTCGTGGTGCTGCTGAGCGGACGCATCCGCACCGCTTCCACGGAACAGCAGGTCAAGGTCGGCGAGCTCGCCTCGGGCGTCGAGCGCGCCGTCGGGTCGATCCGCACCGTGCGCGCCTCGGGCGCGACCGAGCGCGAGGTCGCGCAGGTATCCTCGCTCGCCACGGAGGCGTACGGCGTAGGAGTGCGGATCGCCAAGGTCTCGGCCCTCGTCGTGCCGATCGCGGGGATCGCGCTGCAGGTTTCGCTGCTCGTCGTGCTCGGCGTGGGGGGCTTCCGCGTCGCATCCGGGGCGATCGGCATCGCCAGCCTCGTGACGTTCATCATCTTCCTCTTCATGCTGATCGGCCCGCTGGGCTCGACATTCGGTGCGATCACGAGCGTGAACCAGGCACTCGGTGCCCTCGGCCGCATCCAAGAGGTGCTCGACCTGCCGACCGAAGACCAGGAAGACGCCACTCTCGCGGCCGGGGTCGCCGCGCGCGTACGGTCTGCGGATGCCACGGCATCGGCGTCCTCCGGGTCGGGAACCGCCCCCGCGTTGGCATTCCGCGACGTGCACTTCCGCTACCCCGACGACGTCGTAGCGGCCCGTGCCGCCGCTGCCGCCGCCGCGCGCACCCTGCTCGAAGAGGTCCACCTCGAGAAGCCCGCGCAGGAGAGCGCTGCGTTCGAGAACGGGGCCGAGCACGACGCCGAGCAGGAGGCCGCGCGCGAGGTGCTCCGCGGTATCTCGTTCGACGTGCCTCATGGCGCACGCGTCGCCCTCGTCGGGCCGAGCGGCGCCGGCAAGAGCACCGTCCTGTCTTTGCTGGAGAGGTTCTACGACCCCACCGCGGGGTCGATCGAGCTCGACGGAGCAGACATCCGCACTCTTCCGCGCGACGAGTTGCGCGCTCGCTTCGGATACGTCGAACAGGATGCCCCGACGCTCGCCGGCACGATCGCTGACAACCTGCGGCTGGCCTCGCCCGACGCGAGCGACGCCGAGTGCGAAGCGGTGCTACGCGCCGTGAACCTCGGCGATGTGCTCGAGCGCAGCCCGCTCGGGCTACAGGCGCCCGTGGGCGAGGATGGCGTCATGCTCTCGGGCGGTGAGCGTCAACGGCTCGCGATCGCCCGCGCCCTGCTGTCCGCTCCCCCGATCCTGCTACTGGACGAATCGACGTCGTCGCTCGACGGCGTCAACGAGCAACGGATGCGGGACGCTATCGACGCCGTCGCGACAGGCCGAACCCTGCTCGTCATCGCGCACCGCCTCTCGACGGTCGTCGACAGCGACCTGATCGTCGTGCTCGATCAGGGTCGCGTCGTCGGTCAGGGCACGCACTCCGAGCTGGTCGCTTCAACGCCGCTCTACCGCGAGCTCGCGAAGCACCAGCTGCTCGTGTGAACACCCTGGGAAGGGGACTGCTGCACGGATAGGTGACAGGTTGTAGTCACGCCGCCAGTGCGGCGGTCGTGTTCATGATGGTCTCGAACTCGATGGGCGTCAAAGTCCCGAGTCGACGTTGTCTGCGTCGACGGTGGTAGGTCCGTTGGATCCAGGTCACGATCGCGATGCGCAGCTGTTCCCGGGTGGTCCAGGATCGGCGGTCGAGGACGTTCTTCTGCAGCAGGGCGAAAAACGATTCCATGGCCGCGTTGTCTCCGCTGGAGCCGACTCTGCCCATCGATCCGACCATGCGATGACGGGTCAGGGCGCGCAGGAATTTCCTGCTGCGAAATTGAGATCCTCTGTCGCTGTGGACGGTGCAGCCGGCGACGTCGCCGCGCATCGCGACAGCGTTCTCGAGCGCTTGGACGGCCAGACGGGACTTCATTCTCGAGTCGATCGAGTAGCCCACGATCCGGCCGGAGAACACGTCTTTGATGGCGCAGCAGCAGAGCTTGCCTTCCGCGGTCTTGTGCTCCGTGATGTCCACCAGCCAGCGCTCGTTCGGCGCCTTCGCCGCGAACACATGTCGCGTTCTGCCGTCCTCGTCGATGACGGCGCAGAGATCGTCGTGGACCGGCGGGCCTGGCTTCTTGCCATTGCGGCCCCGCTTCTTCCCGAACGCGGACCACCAGCCGTTGCTCGATGCGATCCGCCATGCGGTCCGATCGGCCATCGCCTCACCCGCCTCCGCGGCCTCGTCGGCGAGGAGCCGGTGCCCGAACTCCGGGTCGTCCTTGTGCGCGTCGAACAACGCGTTCGCGCGATACGCCTCCACCACCTCGCTGGGCAAGATGGGAGCGGCCAGCCACCGGTAGTAGGGCTGGCGAGAGAGCTTGAGCACCCGACACGTCACCGTCACAGGGATCCCTGCGGCGGCGAGCTCACTCACGAGCGGGTAGAGCCTTTTCCCGGCAGATTCGCCTGCGACAAATACGCCGCAGCCCGCCGGAGGACCTCGTTCTCTTGCTCGAGGAGCCGGATTCGCTTCCGCGCTTCGCGCAGCTCGGCGCCCTCGGTTCGCGACTGACCGGGCATGGAACCGTCGTCGACCGCAGCACGTTGCAGCCACTTCTGCAGAGTCATCGGGTGAACGCCGAAGTCTTTCGCGATCTGCTCGATCGTCACTCCGGACTCGCGGTGCCTGGCGACGCGCATGACGTCATCACGGAACTCGGACGGGTAGGGCTTAGGCACAGCAACATCCTTCCAGGCCGCCCTCCCGGGCAAGCCAGATCAGATGTCACCTACTCGTGCAGCAGTCCCTTGATGTTCTCCGACCAGCTGTCCGGGTCGCTCAGATCGGTGGTGTACGCGTACTTCAGCTGATTCGCGTACCAGCCCGACTGCCCGGACGTGAACAGGTAGTAAACCCCGTCGACCTGGGTGATCGCCGCTGCCTCCCGGCTCTGGCCGTTGAACAGCGGGTAGGAGTTCTCGTAGTCCGTCTCGGTGTAGGCCGCGGTGAGGGGGTAAATCCGCAGCTGCTCGTGCGCCTCCGCGGAGATGAGCCATCCCTTGTCCTCGGCGTCAACGTAGACCGTGAAGTCGCGGGACTGGTGCCCATTGGGCGTGTTCCCGGCGGCCCGATACGCGGCTTCGGCTGCTGCGAAGTCGGGGTAAGTGCCCGCTGTGACGGTCGCGTCGATGGCATGCTCCTGCTCAAGATCCCACACCACGCCTTCTCCGGGCCGCCCGTGGTAGGAGACCGCGTAGTCCCCGTCGATGGTCGAGGAGGTCGCGACGACCACCTCGGATGCCGAGTACGAGTCAGCGGTCTCCCAGTGGCCCCACAGCACGAACGTGTCGGTCGACTCGTTGTACAGCAGCTTCGGTCGCTCGACCTTGCAGGTTGCCGCGCCCTTGACGTTACAGTCCAGCCCCGCCGCCTCAGGCTTGAGGATCTGGGTGATGAACTCCCAGTTCAGCAGGTCCTGCGAACGGTAAAGATTGACACCGTTGAAGGACGCCGAGTTGTGCGACTTGTCCTCGCCGACCCAGTAGTAGTAGCCGTCGTGCTCGAGGAAGCCGCCACCGTGCGCCTGGATGCTGTTGCGGTCCGTGTCAAACCACGGAGCACCTACCGGCACGGACGTGTAATCGCCGTCCTGGACCACGATCGTGTAGTCCGCTGCGGTAATGGGGCTGGGCACTCCGTTCGTGATTGCGACGGCGCTCACTGTGGCCGAAGCGGAGAGAGTGAACGGTGCAGAATACTTCGTGCCGTTCACTCGCGAGGGAGTGCTGCCGTCGGTGGTGTAGTAGACGACTGTGCCGTTCGCGGCGCTGATCGAGATCTGCTGTGCGGTGCCGTAGATCGTGGCGGCGGTCGGCGATATCACCGGCGCAGTCACCGTGTCCGGGGTCAGGTCAAGCGTCTGCGCGCCCTTGGCGATTCCGAACCACGTCACGGTCGCGCCCTGCCAGCCCACGTTCGTGAACCGAAGGGTGACCGCGCCAGCCCCATCCGCGGGGACGGTGAAGGTGCCCGAAAGAGAGGTGGACCGGTTGTTCTTGTTGATCGCGCCGGCGGTACTCTCTGCGATGGCGATGCTGCGACCCTGAGAGTCGACGAGGGTCGCCCGCACTTGGCGGTCTGGGGCGTCCCACCACTCGTAGATTCCAAAGGCGGCCGTGTATGTGCCCGCGGGCAGGGTCAACGCGTAGTCGACGTTGTTCCCGGCGTTGTTCTTCCCATAGAGACCGTTGACCTCCTTGGCGCCGGCTTCAGTAACCACACCGTCCTGTCCGGAATAGCCCCAGGTAGTGGAGTTTGTCTTCGCCCGATCTGACGCGCTGTTGAGCAGGTCGGCGCCGCGCAGCCACTTCGCGCCCAGATAGGAATTCGATGAACCTGTAGCGGTGCCCGAGTCCACGTAGTAGATGGTCTGAGTCGCGAGCGTCTCGATGCTGCCGGTGGCGTAGCCCGGGAGTCCATCGACGGTGCCGTAGATCGTGTACGACTTGTACGGCTTAGTGAAGGTCATCCCGTCCAGCTCCCACGTGACCGGCGCGTCCACGACCCCGCCGGATGCGGTATTGACCTTGATCGTTGCGGGAAGGTCTGGCGTCTGACCGGGCACGACCGCGTACGCGGGGGTCTCGGCCACACTCACCGGGCTGTCCCCAGACAGGATGGAGTACGCAGCGGTCAGGACCTCACTGACCGTGCCGTCGCTGATCGCAACCGCCTTCAGGGTGTAGTCCCCGAGTTCGGTGAGCTGGATCGGTGCGGTGTACTCCGTGCTCGAGGCGGTGGGAGTAGACCCGTCCAGTGTGTAGTGAATCTCGGCGCCCTGGTCGCTGCTGGTCAGCTCGATGGTCTGCGCGGCGTAGTAGCGGCCCGCGGGGACACTGGGGACCGGGGTGGAGACGGGCGTGCCGAACACGGCGACCTCGTACAGTCCGTCACCCCAGCCGGTGACACTGCCGCCGTCTTTGATCTTGGTCACACCGGTGACGGTGAGTTTCACGTACCGGTAGGACGCTGTGCTGTTGACCTTGTCAATCAGGTATCCAGGACGGGTGTTGTTGGTCTGGTCGACGAGCTTTGTGAAGTCGGAGCCGTCCAGCGAACCGGAAATCGTGTACTTGTACGCCGCCTCGGACCCGTTGTACAGGAACGTGGTCGTATCGATCTCGGTGAGGCGGTGCGCCGTGCCGAGGTCGATGACCGCATCGTACGGGTACGCGTTGGCGGCGCCTTCATTGCCCGAGCGGAAGAACCCGGAGGCGGCAAGGTCTGCGCCGTCGGTGATGACGCCCTGGTTGTTGTTGGCGGATGCTCCATCAACGGAAACACTCACCGGCTTGTTCAGGGACACGAGGCGTCCGGACTGCACCGGGACGAGTCCCGTGCCTGGGTAGTACTCGACGGTGCTGTAATACTCCATCGACGCGAAGCCGGCGTTGAAGCTCACCGGCAGCAGGCGCGGGTAGTTGCCTGTGCTTTCCGCGGGCGTCCAGTTGGCACCCCACCGCCACCCGTACAGTGCATAGCTGTTCTCACCGAACTCGGAGACACCGGTGGATTGCGTGCCGTAGGTGGCGGCGTTTCCGAGCTCCCGCAGGTCGGTCCAGGGTCCGGCAAGGGACCCGGCGGACGCATAGTTCGCCTGGCTGGGCAGCCACCCGGATGCCTTGGAACTGAAGAAGTAGTAGGTGTCTCCGTTGCGGGTGATCTGAGGTGTTTCGCGGCCTTGCCCCTGGAAGGCGGTCGCGACCAGGGTGTCGGGTGCAGTCCAGGAGCTGTTGAGCTTGATAATCGCGATATCCGCGTTGGTGTTGGTTGCGGTGCTCACGTAGGCGGAGCCATCGGTGTCGGTGAACACCGACATATCGCGGGAATCTTTCCCCAGCGGGCGGCCACTGAAGGTGACGGACAGGTCACCGCCGACGGTGACCTCGGCCAGGAACAGTTCGGCTTCGTTGTAGTCAGCAGCGTTCTCCCGGTGCGCAGCGATGATGACCTTGCCGGTGGCGGGGTTGAGGTGCGCGGAGAAGCTTTCCAGCTTGGTGTCCTCGAGCGTGGTCAGCGTCCGCGCCGTGCCGAAGGTTCGCCCATCGGTGGAGGCCGCCTCGGTGATCGTGGTGGAGCCGCCCTCGCCGGTCGTGGCGTACAGATAATAGGCGTCGCCGACTTTCACTCCGCGCGGCAGGCCGAGGTCATTGCCGTTGGTCGTGTTGTCCCAGACCGCCGGGCTACCCGTGGGGGTGTACGTGCGCACCGCTGCGGGCACAGAGGTGCCGATCTCGGCATCATTGTGGAAGGCTTTGACCGTGTACGTGAGGGCCACATCTGAGCCCAAGGCGTAGTCGTCGACAGTGTCGCCGGTCGTCGTCGCGATCAGATCGGAGCCGCGGAAGACCTCGTACCGGGTTGCCTCGGACACAGCATCCCAGGTCACCTTGACGTTGTCCGCAGCCGTCCCGCCGGCGAGTTTGAATGCGGTGGCCGTCGCGCCCCACACGCTGATCGTCAGTTGGGCGGAACTGATCGCGCTGACATCGTCGCCGACCGCGGCGATCGTCTTGATGGCGGCGCTGTGACTGAGCGTGAACGGCGCCGTATACGGGGTGCTTCCCGTCGTCGGCTCGCTGCCGTCCAGGGTATAGAAGATCTCAGCACCCGCAGTCGGCGACGAGATCGACACCGTCTTGGCGGCGTTGAATGTGCCGGACCCTGGAGTAATCACCGGCGCCGCGGTGGTGCTGGCAACTTTCGAAACACCCAGCCAGCTGACTACCGGCCATCCGCCGGCAACCTCACTGAAAGACAACCGGTAGACCCCGTCGGTCTGTGCCTCCACGGCACCGGCGGCGACAACGACGGATCCCTTGTTCAACTGCATGTCGGTGACGACCGGCGTAGCCGTGCCATCCGGTGCGATCAGTGTGACGTTCTGCTTGCGACCGGGGGTGTTCCACCACTCGTAGGCTCCGACCGTGATCGCGTACTTCCCTTTTGCGAGGGTCAGCACGTACGAGGCCGGGTTGTCATCTGCGTACAGTCCGGTCTGGTCCTTGCGAGAACCGGAATCGTTCTTTGCCACCCAGTCCGGCTTGTTCCCCGCGGTGCCATTCAGGTCGTAACCCCACGTTGCCGTCCCGCTGTACTGCTGGTCAGGGCTTACGTTGAGAAGCGTTGCCTGCTCCCCCACGCCGGCGAGCTGCTGGGCAGCCGTGAACTCCACTGAGTTGGATGTCCCGGAGTCGATGAGATAGACCAGATCTTTGGGGACGACCTCGACGGTCGCGGCAACCGTGTCCCCACCATCCAAGGTGCCCGTGACGCTCCGGGTGACGTACGCGGTCCCGGTGTCCACAGTCGGCCAGGTCACCGCCCGGCTCACCCGGCCCACGGTGACAGTAGCCGGCAACGTGGTCGTTGCCGTGTCCTCATAGGCTGCCGCCCGCACGTGCCCGGTGTCGGGCGTGACCTCGGCCGCGGTCGCGGCGCTCGGTGCTGCCACAAGGGACAGCAGCAGCCCCAGAGCGGTTACTGCGACTGCGGAGGCAGAAGCGGAAGAAACGGGCGACGTCTTCGTCATTTTGGATCCGTTCGTGGACGCAAGGGTCAAATACACGCCAATGTTTGCGCTGCCATTGTTTGCGTAAACACTGACGGTAGCCGTTGACGGCGAGTCCGTCTAGAGGGAGTTAGCGGGAGGGCGCGGCGGTGCTGCGTCGAACGATTAGCTCCGTGGGAACCAGATCACCGCGTTCCCGGGGCTGGCCCTCGATCGCGGCGACAAGCGCCTGCAGCGACGCCACGCCGACCTGGTCAAAGTGCTGACGGATGGTCGTGAGGGCCGGCCAGAAGCTTGCGGATTCGGGCGTGTCGTCGAACCCGACCACGCTGATGTCCTCGGGGATACGCAGTCCTGCTTCGTGAATGGCGTGCATCACGCCCAGCGCCATCTGATCGTTCGCCGCAAAGACGGCCGTCACTTCTTCACGCAGCGCGAGCTCGCTCCCCGCCACCCTGCCGGAGTCCGCGGACCAATCGCCGACCAGGACCTCGGGCGCCGCAGCGCCGCGGCTGTGCAGCGTCGCTTTCCAGGACTCACGTCGCCGCTGTGCAGAGAAGGACTCGTCAGGGCCGGCGACGTGCCACACCGTCCGGTGACCCAAGTCAAGTAAATGTTCCGTGGCCAGACGAGCACCTTGCGCCTGGTCGGTGTCCACGACCGGCTGATCGTACTGGGCGTTGGAGTCGACGACGACGACCGGCAGCCCCTGCGGAAGCTCGATGTCTGACTCGTTCAGCTGGTGCGCTTCGATCAGAATCACGATTCCGTCGACAGCCTGCTCGCTCAATCGCGCAAACGCCCCCGAGACCCTCGACTGGCTGGCCGCGCCGAGCGGGATCAATGTCAGCGCGTATCCGACCCGAGCCGCCTCCCCCGCAATCGCCTCCAGAGTGCGCATGTTGCCGTACGAGGACAACGAGAACATGATCACGCCGATATTCCGATACCGGCCAGACTTCAGAGCGCGAGCAGCGCCGTTCGGACGGTACCCCAGACGGCGCATTGCCTCGACGACTTTTTCGCGAGTCTGCGGTCGGACAACGTTCTTGCCCGTCGCGACTCGGGAAACTGTCTGCGCAGATACGCCAGCCTCGCGGGCCACGTCCATGATGGAAGGCTCACGCCGTGGGGCGACCTCTACAGATTGGTTCAGCATCATCGCTCCACATTCTTGGATGTTTGCGTTGACATTATACGCGAGACCCGGGTTTTCACTGTTTCACCCGCGATTTTGCCGGCGTTGCGCCTCGATCCATGTCGCCCCATTGGCCCGCCAAGGCTTCGGCGATTTGTCATCACCTTGATTGCGGGGTGGGATTGTCACAGAATGTTTGCGTTGACATCGTTCGACATCCGTCATATGTTTGCGTAAACAGCCCCGGGATTTCTGACCCGGGAACACGAAAAGGTACTCCGTCAATGACGACCACAATCGCACCCGTGCCGCCCTTGGCGGCCCGCGCCCGGCCGCGCCGAGAACGGCGAGACTGGCGAGGATGGACCTTCGTAGGCCCCTTCCTAGTGGTCTTCGCCCTGGTTTTCATCGCACCCGTTCTTTACGCGCTCTACTTGAGCCTGTTCCGCAACCAGCTGGTAGGCGGTAACGCGTTCGTTGGGCTCGAGAATTACCTTCGCGTTTTCGGTGACGCACAGTTCTGGGAGGGGTTCTGGCACGTCTCGCTGTTCCTCGTCATCCAGGTGCCGATAATGCTGGGCCTCGCCATGCTGGCGGCACTGGCGATCGACAGCGCTCGCCTGCATGGCTCGGGCTTCTTTCGCATCGTCATCTTCCTGCCCTACGCCGTACCCGGCGTCGTCGCGGTACTGATGTGGGGGTTCATCTACGGCGGCAACTTCGGACTGGCCGGCAACATCAACGATGCCGTCGGATTCGAGCTGATCACCCCCTTCGCCCGCGACTGGATCCTCGCCTCCATCGGCAACATCGTGACCTGGGAGTTCGTCGGCTACAACATGCTGATCTTCTACTCCGCACTCCGCACAATTCCCGCAGATCTCTATGAAGCGGCGGAGATCGACGGCGCCGGCCAATTCCGGATCATCACCGCGATCAAGATCCCCTCCCTACGCGGCGCGATCGTGATCGCGACGATCTTCTCCATCATCGGCAGCTTCCAGCTGTTCAACGAACCAAACATCCTCAAACCCCTCGCACCCAACGTGATCACCACCTTCTTCACCCCCAACATGTACGCCTACAACCTGTCCTTCGCCGGGCAGCAGTACAACTACTCAGCGACCGTGGCCATTGTGATGGGTGTGATCACCGCGGTGATCGCCTACGTCGTGCAGCTGCGCGGATCCCGGGCGGAGACACGATGACCGCCCCCACCCTCGTTCGCAACAAGCCCACCCACCCGCGGCGGTCAGTCACCCTCACGGTGGTCATGACCCTGTTTCTCATCTACACCCTCGTGCCACTGTGGTGGCTTGTCGTCAACTCGACCAAGACACAGGCCGGGCTGTTCGACAGTTTTGGACTGTGGTTCGCCGACGACTTCGTCTTCTTCCAGAACCTTGCCGAGACCGTGACCTACCGCGACGGGATCTTTGTCCGCTGGCTCGGCAACACCCTGCTGTATGTGGTAATCGGCGCCGGGGGCGCGACAGCCCTCGCAACTCTCGCCGGATATGGAATGGCGAAATATAAGTTCCCCGGCCGTCGCGCTGTCTTCGCGATCGTTCTGGGCGCCATCGCCATCCCCGGAACGGCACTGGCGGTGCCGACGTTTCTGATGTTCAGCGAGCTCGGCCTGACCAACACGCCCTGGGCGATCATCATCCCGTCGCTGATCAGTCCGTTCGGGATGTATCTCGTGTGGATTTACGCGATCGATGCCGTCCCGACAGAGTTGCTGGAAGCCGCCCGGATGGATGGCGCCGGCGAGATCCGCACCTTCTTCACCATTTCCCTGCGCCTGCTCACACCCGGCATCGTCACCGTCGCACTCTTCGCCGTCGTCGCGACCTGGAACAACTACTTCCTGCCTCTGATCATGCTGAGCAATCCCGAGTGGTATCCGCTTACCGTTGGCCTCAACCAATGGAACGCGCAAGCGACCGGGGTATCCGCGCAGCCGATCTACAACCTGGTGATCATGGGCTCGCTGCTCACGATCGTCCCCATTGTCGTCGCCTTCCTCTTCCTGCAGCGGTACTGGCAGTCGGGGCTGAGCGCCGGAAGCGTCAAGCAGTGACGAGAGGCACCGCATGACGCCCACCGAACCCTCTCAACCGGCACTCGTCCGGACATTCCGAGTACAACGATGTGAAAGGAAACACAGCATGAATTACCCGACTAGCCGCGCCGCATTCACCAGGCGCGCACTCACGGTCCTCGCGACCGGGGCAGTCATCGGCGTAACACTGGCCGCCTGCTCCGGCGGTGGCGGCGGTGACACCGCAGCCCCGGGGTCAGACACCGATGTCGAGGCCGCGCTCGAGGCTGGTGGCTCGCTCACCTACTGGTCCTGGACCCCGCAGGCCGAATCTCAGGTCGCCGCGTTCGAGGAGGCATACCCGAACGTTGACGTCGAACTGGTCAACGCCGGCACCGGTAACGACCAGTACACCAAACTGCAGAACGCCATCACCGCAGGCTCCGGCGCCCCGGATGTCGTGCAGATCGAGTATGGCGCACTTCCGCAGTACGCACTCTCGGAGTCGCTGCTGGACCTCACCCCGTACGGGTTCGCGGACCTCGAGGACGACTACACCGCCTCTACCTGGAGCCAGGTCGTCTTCGACGACAAGATCTACGGCCTCCCCCAGGATTCCGGTCCCACCGCGCTGTTCTACAACGCGACCATCTTCGACCAGTACGGCATCGAGGTCCCCACCACGTGGGACGAATACCTTGCCGCGGCGCAGAAGCTGCACGCCGCCGACCCGACGAAGTACATCACCAGCGACACCGGTGATGCCGGCTTCACGATGACCTCGATCTGGCAGGCCGGTGGCCTGCCGTTCAAGACCGAAGGCACCAACGTGACCGTGAACCTGCAGGACGAGGGCACGAAGCGCTGGGCGGACTTCTGGAGTCAGCTGACCGAGAACGACCTCGTCTCTCCCGTGCCCGGGTGGAGCGATGACTGGTACCGCGGACTGGCCGACGGTGGGGTTGCATCGCTGGTCATCGGCGCGTGGATGCCTGGTGTGCTGGAAGGCTCCGTGCCCGACGCCGCCGGTGACTGGCGCGTCGCACCGGTCCCCACATGGGATGGCACGCCTGCCTCCTCGGAGAACGGTGGCGGTGGGCAGTCGGTGACCGCTCAGACTGAGAACCCTGCACTGGCGGCAGGATTCCTGAAGTGGCTGAACAACAGCGACGAAAGCCTGAAGATCTTCACGGACGAGGGCGGCTTCCCGTCCACGAACGCGCAGCTGACTGACCCGGAGTTCCTCTCCTACGAGTCGGACTACTTCGGTGGCCAGAAGATCAACGAGGTGCTCGGCGCGGCTGCTGCGGACGTCATCCCGGGCTGGTCGTACCTGCCCTTCCAGGTGTATGCCAACAGCATCTTCGGTGACACCGCCGGTCAGGCGTGGGCGAACAAGACCGACCTGAACGAGGGTCTGATCGCCTGGCAGGACGCCATCATCGAATACGGCAACCAGCAGGGCTTCACGGTTAGCCAGTAGCCCCCGGAAGAAAGCGGCGTGGCCAGCCAGACCCGACGGCTGGCCACGCCGCCCCACCATCCCTACGACATGAATTCCCCCACCATGCCCGCCATTCGCACCCGCCAGCCGTCGCGGAGCGGCGCGGCGAATCTGGAAGGGATACCGTGCGACTGAACGACTTCCGCATCCGCGATCCCTACATCCTGGCCGACGCGACCTCGGGTTCCTATTTCCTCTACGGCACCACCGATCTCGACCCCTGGTCCGGCCCAGGCGTCGGCTTTGACGCCTACCGCAGCACCAACCTCGAGGACTGGTCCGGACCCGTAGCCGTGTTCCGGCCCCCCGCGGACTTCTGGGGAACAGCCCAGTTCTGGGCACCGGAAGTGCACGCCCACTCCGGCCGCTACTTCATGTTCGCTACCTTCGCAGGCGAAGGGCGATCACGCGGCACACAAGTACTCGTAGCTGAGCAACCTGAAGGCCCGTTCCTGCCGTGGAGCGATGGCCCAGTCACACCCGAGGATTGGGAGAGTTTGGACGGCACGCTGCACATCGACCCACACGGAAGACCGTGGCTGGTGTTCTGTCACGAGTGGGTACAGATCGGTGATGGGTCGATCGCGGCGCTACGACTGACCAGCGACTTGAAGAAGGCCGCGACCACACCCGTCGTTCTGTTCCACGCCTCGGAAGCGCCGTGGACGCGCCCCGTGCCCGGCACCGCGAATTACGTTACCGACGGGCCATTCTTGACCCGCGACAGCATCACCGGCGAACTTGTGATGCTGTGGTCAAGCCTCAGCGATACTGGCTACACCCTTGGCGCAGCACGCTCCTCCACCAGCATCCTCGGTCCCTGGAAACATCACGACCGGCCAGTCTGGTCGCAGGACGGCGGCCACGGCATGCTTTTCACCACATTTGATGGCCGGCAGATGCTGACCCTGCACCAACCCAACGACTCCCCCTGGGAACGCGCCACACTACTTCAGCCACGCGGACGCGGCACGACACTGGGCCCAGCCACCCCCGTTCCCGCCGAGACGTGACCTCGCCCACCGGCCACCCCTACCCCACCTCACCCCACATTGACAACGATGGAGCCGCACACCTTGCCCACCTTCCAGATCGGCGACCAGGATTTCCTGCTCGACGGCCAGCCGCACCGCATCCTCTCCGGGGCGTTGCATTACTTCCGTGTACACCCAGAGCAGTGGGCAGACCGGATTCACAAGGCACGCCTGATGGGGCTGAACACGATCGAAACCTACGTGGCCTGGAACGCGCACGCGCCCAGCCAGGGCGAGTGGGATGTCACCGGTGGTCTCGATCTCGGCCGCTTCCTCGACTTGGTCGCTGCGGAGGGAATGCACGCCATCGTGCGGCCCGGGCCATACATCTGCGCGGAATGGGACAACGGCGGGCTCCCCGCATGGCTTTTCCGCGACGAGCAGGTCGGTGTGCGGCGCCTCGAACCGCTCTATGTAGCCGCTGTCACCGACTACCTTCAGCGCGTCTATGAGATCATCACTCCGCGTCAGATTGAGGACGGCGGCCCGGTGATCCTGGTCCAGATCGAGAACGAGTACGGCGCCTACGGCGCCGACAAGCAATACCTCACCGAACTGGTCCGAGTCACCCGTGAAGCCGGCATCACTGTGCCGCTCACCACGGTCGACCAGCCCATCGATCAGATGCTGATCGACGGCAGCATCCCCGGTGTTCACATGACCGCCTCGTTCGGTTCTCGCACCACTGAACGGCTGGCTACCCTCCGGAAGCATCAACCCACGGGGCCTCTGATGTGCATGGAGTTTTGGAACGGCTGGTTCGATGACTGGGGCACCCACCACCACACCACCGACCCCGAACTGACCGCACGCGACCTGGACGCTATCCTCTCCGTCGGCGGATCGGTGAACTTCTACATGTTCCACGGTGGCACCAACTTCGGGCTCACCAACGGCGCCAATGACAAAGGCCGCTATGCCGCCATCACGACCTCCTACGACTACGACGCGCCTCTGGATGAGGCGGGCAACCCCACCGAGAAGTACTTCGCCTTCCGAGACGTCATCGCCCGCTACGCCCCCATTCCCGACGAGGTTCCCTCCGCTCCGCACCGAGTCGACGAGTTCAGCACCCCGCTGTCGCACCGTTCGAATCTTCTGCCGCTCGCCAGCTCCCTGGGCGTCGCGAGCCGTCACGACACTCTCCCCACCTTCGACGACCTGGCGCACGACCGTGGCATCGCCATTTTCACCACAACCCTGCACGGAAATGGCCCAGGATTGCTCAGCTTCGACGAGGTGCGCGACCGGGCGTGGATCTTCCTCGATGGGGCACCGGTCGGTGTGCTCGCCCGCGACGCGCACGAGCAGGCCATCGTCCTGACACGCAGCACCGGCGAGCTCGTGATCATCGTGGAAGACCAGGGACGGGTGAACTACGGCCCCCGAATCGGCGAACACAAAGGCCTCATCGGCGGAGGCCGCCTCGACGGCGAACCGATCATCGGATGGACTGCCATCCCCCTCGACCTCGACCGCGTCCCGGCCATCGAAGTCGACCATGATGACCTGGCCGTCGGCCCGGTCATCGCCCGCGGAACGTTCGAGTTGACCAGGCCGTGCGACCTGTTCTTGGACACCCGTGACTGGGGGAAGGGCTTTGCCTGGATCAACGGTTTCGCCCTCGGCCGGTACTGGCGACGCGGCCCGCAACGCACCCTATATGTCCCCGAACCCGTCCTACGCTCCGGACAGAACGAGCTTGTCATCCTCGAACTTGAAGTGCTCACCCAACAGGAAGCCGTCTTCGCGGCGACACCGCTACTCGGACACGAGGATTTCTAGTGACATGGCTTGTCACCGGAGGTGCCGGCTACATCGGCGCTCACGTCGTACGGGAATTGATCAAAGCCGATATGCGCGCTGTCATCGTTGACAATCTGTCCAGCGGGCTACTGCCCTTCGTCCCCGACGGAGTGCCGCTCATCCGCGCAACGATCCTCCACACCGACACCCTGACCCAAGTGATGAAGGATCATCACGTCACAGGCGTCATCCACGTCGCCGGCTTTAAATACGCCGGAGTTTCCGTGCGGCGGCCGCTGCACACCTACCAGCAAAACGTGACCGGGACAATAAGCGTCCTCGAGGCCATAGTCCGCTACGGGATCGACCAGGTTGTGTTCTCCTCCAGCGCCGCCGTCTACGGAACGCCGGATGTCGAGCAAGTCACCGAGAACACCCCGAAGGATCCGCAATCCCCTTACGGCGAGTCCAAGCTGATCGGCGAGTGGCTGCTTCACGACCAAGGCATCGCCACCGGGTTGCGGCACACCTCCCTGCGCTACTTCAACGTGGTCGGTTCCGGCGACCCGGCGGTGTACGACACCAGCCCGCACAACCTGTTCCCACTCGTCTTCGATGCTCTCGTCTCCGGCCGAACCCCGCAGATCAACGGCGACAATTACCCGACCCCCGACGGCACGAACGTCCGCGACTACGTCCACGTGTCGGATATCGCCGCCGCGCACGTCGCCGCCGCTCGCCGTCTCGAAGCGGCAGAGCCCATCGAGTCCGCCTACAACCTCGGTAGTGGCGACGGGCTCTCCGTTGCCGAGATCATGACCGCCGTCGCGACCGTCACCGGCATCCAGTTCACACCAACGATCGGACCCCGCCGGCCCGGCGACCCGCCCCGCATCGTCGCGAGCGGCAAGCTGGCCGCGCGCGACCTCGACTGGCGGATGCGGCACTCCGTGGAGGAGATGGTACGGAGCGCATGGGAGGCGCGGCTGCGCGCAGAGAAGGAAACCCCGCAATGACCACCGGCGGGATCGCCAAGCGAGTCACCCGCCCTACCCCACGGGCGCGAGCTGATCTACTTTGACGACGTCGACACCACCCTCGGGCCCGAGCGGGCGGTCGACGCCAGGCCGCTCGACCCGCGGCCGCCGACGGCGACCATGCGGCAGGACGTGCTCACGGGCGGCGACTGGGTCTCGATCGCCGCACCCAGGCAGAACCGGGTCTTCCTCCCTCCGGTCGACCAGGACCCCCTCGCACCGCAGACCCCCGGGAACCCCTCCGAGGTCCCGGCACGCTACGACGTGGCCGTGTTCGAGAACCGCTCCCCGTCCTTCGGACCCGACCTCGCCGTTGTGCCCAACAGCCCGCGCGGCCTGGATGATCTTGCGGAGCGAGGCCTGGGGCGCACCCGCACCTCGATCGGCCGCTGCGAAGTGGTCTGCTTCAGCCCCGACCACGAGGGATCGTTCGGCACCCAGACCCCCAGCCGGGCACGCACCCTGATCGAGGCATGGGCCGACAGGACCGAAGCGCTCGCCGCACTTCCGGGGCGTGCATCAGGTGATCCCGTTCGTAAACCGCGGCGAGGCGATCGGAGTCACCGTCCATCACCCGCACGGCTAGATCTACGCCTACCCCTACATCTCTCCCAAGACACAGCAGACCCTCGACACCATCCACCGCACCGCCCCCGACCTGTTCCGGCGCATTCTCGACGTCGAGCGCACCGGGGACCGGGTCGTCAGCGGCGAACATTGGACAGCGTTCGTGCCATTTGCCGCACGCTGGCCGATCGAGGTACACCTGCTGCCACACCGCCAAACTCCCGACTTCGCGGCTAATTGCGGAGGCGGTACCGCAGGGCCGAGAGCTCGGACTGCAGGGCCGCGGGCACCCGACCCTCGAACGTCGCGTAGAAGGCCTCGGTATTGTCGGCCTCGGCCTGCCACGTCGCCGGGTCCACCGAGAAGAGCTCTTCGAGGTCCGCCTCGGGTACATCGATACCGTCGAGGTTCAGGTCCTCGATGCGCGGGAGTCGGCCGATCGGGCTGTCGACGGCGCCGACGTCACCCTGGATGCGACGGACGACCCACTCGATGACGCGCGAGTTGTCACCGAAGCCGGGCCAGAGGAACCGGCCGTCGGCACCGCGGCGGAACCAGTTGACCTGGAAGATGCGCGGAGCGCGGTCGAAGCGCAGCTTCTGCCCGACCTTCAGCCAGTGGCCGAAGTAGTCGGCCATGTTGTAACCGCAGAACGGCAGCATCGCGAACGGGTCGCGGCGCAGCTCGCCGAGGGTTCCTTCGGCGGCTGCCGTGCGCTCGGACGAGATGTTCGAGCCGATGAAGACGCCGTGCGTCCAGTCGGTCGCTTCGACGACCAGCGGCACGTTGGTGGCACGTCGTCCACCGAACAGGATCGCGTCGAGAGGCACACCCTCGGCGGCATCCCAGTCCGGTGCGATCTGCGGGCACTGACCGGCACTCACCGTGAACCGGGAGTTCGGGTGTGCGGCGGGACGACCGGATGCCGGTGTCCACGGGTTGCCCTCCCAGTCGGTCAGGTGCGGCGGGGCCTCATCGGTCAGGCCCTCCCACCAGACATCACCGTCGGGTCGGAGCGCGACGTTCGTGAAGATCGTGTTGCCCCACAGGGTCTCAACCGCCGTGACGTTGGTCGACTCGCCCGTGCCGGGTGCAACGCCGAAGAAGCCGGCCTCGGGGTTGATCGCCCAGAGGCGTCCGTCTTCTCCGGGGCGGATCCAGGCGATGTCGTCGCCCAGGGTCTCGACGCGCCAGCCGGGGATCGTCGGGCGAAGCATCGCCAGGTTCGTCTTGCCGCACGCCGAGGGGAACGCCGCGGCGATGTGGTACTTCCGGCCCTGCGGGTCGATGACGCGGATGAGCAGCATGTGCTCGGCGAGCCATCCTTCGTCGCGCCCGATGACCGAGGCGATCCGCAGCGCGAAGCACTTCTTGGCGAGGATGGCGTTGCCACCGTAGCCCGACCCGTACGACCAGACTTCGAGGGTGTCCGGGAAGTGGACGATGTACTTGTCGTCGTTGCACGGCCACGCGACATCCTTCTCACCGGGCGCCAACGGCGCACCCACCGAGTGGACCGTACGCACCCACGGGGCTCCGTTGGCGATCAGGTCGGTCACGTCGGCGCCGACGCGCGTCATGATGCCGATGCTCGTGACCGCGTAGGGGCTGTCGGTGATCTGCACGCCGATGTGTGAGAGCGGGCCACCGACGGCGCCCATCGAGAACGGGACGACGTACATCGTGCGGCCGCGCATGCTGCCGGAGAAGATCTGCGACATCGTGCCGCGCATCTCGGTCGGGTCGGCCCAGTTGTTGGTGGGGCCCGCGTCCTCTTCGCGCTCGGATGCGATGAACGTGCGGCCCTCGGTACGGGCCACGTCCTTCGGGTGCGAACGTGCGAGGTACGAACCGGGGCGCCACTCGGGATTCAGGCGGATGAGCGTGCCGTCGTCGACCATCTGGCGCAGCAGCGCCTCGTTCTCAGCGCGCGATCCATCGATCCAGTGCACGCGGGCGGGCTGCGTGAGTGCGGCGACCTCGTCGACCCACGCAAGCAGTTCGGTCAGACCGGCCTCGTCCGCGGGGCGCTGTCCGAAGTCGGTGACGCGACGGGGGACGGCGATGCGGGTGCTCAGGGATTCGGCAAGTGCCACGATGCGCTCCTACTTTCTCGGCTCTCCTCAATTTCACCGCGGTCGTGCCGTGATTTGCCAAAGTTTGCGAACGAAAGAAACACGATTCTTTCCCTATACTCAAGGAATGGTCGGCTCCGCTCTCGAACTCACCACCCTCGGTCACCGCATTCGGCATCACCGGCTGCAGAAAGGGCTGACGCTGGATGAGCTCGGCGCTCTGGTGGGGGTCGCCGGCAGCCAGCTGAGCCTGGTGGAGAACGGAAAGCGCGAGCCGAAGCTCTCGCTGTTGCAGGCCGTCGCTGCAGCGACCGGCACCGAAGTGTCGGACCTGATCTCCGGCGAGCCCCCCAACCGTCGAGCGGCACTGGAGATCGAACTCGAACGCGCGCAGGCCAGCCCCGCCTTCCGTCGCCTCGGAGTTGCTCCGGTGCGGGTGGCGAAGACAATGTCGGATGAGACGATCGAGTCGCTGTTGGGGCTCCATCGGGAACTCCAGCGGCGCGAACGTGAGGCCATCGCGACTCCGGAAGAGGCGCGGCGTGCCAACACCGAGCTGCGCCTGCGGATGCGCGAGCACGACAACTACCTGCCCGACATCGAACGACTCGCCGAGAAGCAGCTCAAGACGGCGGGGCATGTCACCGGCGCCCTGACGCACCGCACGGTCAGCATCATGGCCGAACGGCTCGGCTTCGAGCTGATCTACGTCAACGATCTGCCGAGCTCGACCCGATCGATCACCGATCTCGAGCACGGACGGATCTACCTGCCCCCCGCGTCGATTCCCGGAGGCCACGGCCTGCGGTCGATGGCGCTGCAGGCCATGGCCCACCGCCTGCTCGGTCACACCCGGCCGACGGACTACGCGGACTTCCTGCAGCAGCGCCTCGAGATCAACTACTTCGCGGCGTGCTGCCTCATGCCCGAGACGGCCGCGGTCGCGTTCTTGCAGCAGGCCAAAAAGGATCGGAACCTGGCCGTCGAGGACTTTCGTGACGCGTTCGGCGTGACGCATGAGGCCGCCGGAATGCGCCTGACGAACCTTGTCACCAAGCATCTCGGCATTTCGCTGCACTTCTTGCGGGTGGGTCACACCGGATCTCTCCAGCGCGTGTACGAGAACGACGGACTTCCCCTGCCGATGGACGTTACGGGTTCAGTCGAAGGTCAGATCGTGTGCCGCAAGTTCTCGGCGCGCGGCGCGTTCGACCAGCAGAACCGCGCGACCGAGCACTATCAGTACACGGACACGCCCGCCGGCACGTTCTGGTGCTCGACGCAGACGGGAAACACCACCGACGGCGAGTTCTCGATCACCGTCGGCGTGCCCTTCGACGACGCCCGCTGGTTCCGTGGGCGCGAGACGGCGAGCCGCGCCGTTTCGACCTGCCCCGACGACGCGTGCTGTCGGCGCCCGGCCCCCGAGATCGCCGACCGGTGGGAGGGCAAGTCATGGCCCTCGGCGCGCGTGCACATGCAGATGTTCTCCCCGCTCCCCCGCGGGGCCTTCCCCGGCGTGGACGACTCCGAGGTCTACTCGTTCCTCGAGCGCCACGCCGACTGATCCGGCAGAACAGCTGACAGGTTAACCGGCATCCTGGCGCGGTGACCAGCGGAACCACGCCGCGACGTATATCGCGAGCCCCCCGATGAGCCCGACGATGACCCAGAGCACGATCAGGAAGTCGATCCAGGATCCGATCGGCGGCGAACCGGGCAGGAATGTGCGGAGCGGAATGGTCGCGAACAGCATGGCGCCCATCCAGCTCATGAAGGATGCCTCCACGCGCCGTCGCCCCCGGTAGACGGTGATCGCGACGCTCAGCACGAGCACCGGCATGACGATCATGAGCCCGAGCAGCACGATCCCGAACGCGATCGTGCTGCCGGAACGGGTCGCGGTGAACTGGACGACGTCAACGCCCTCCGAAACGCCGTCGAACTCGGCCTGCAGACCGAGGTCGATCTCTTCGGCAGCGATGCTCCATCCCGGCACGCGACCTGACGCGCTCACCCAGGTCCGGAGCGCTTCGGGCTCTCCGTCAACCACTCGATACGCGATGATCGAGGTCTCGCCCACGTGCGAGTCGAACGGCCACCGTTCGACCACACCGTCGGTCACCAGCTCGACCGCGACCGGCGATGCCACACCGCTCGACCCGAATTCGATCATCCGGTCGCCGTCGGCTCCGCTGATCAACACGCCGAGTGTCTCGTTCAGAACGAAGCCGTCACCCGCGGGGCCCGCTTCGATGACGTCGATCTGCATTGTCACTCGGTCGCGCACGGCGTCGACAGATTGCGGCACGACCGAGAGTTTCACATCCCACTTTTCGGGCTCGTCACCCTCGGCATCCGTGACTTGTCCACCTACCGCGTAGAGCAGGACGGAAACCAAATACACCGCCACCATCACTCCCAGCGCAACGATGAGAGTGGTGCGGCGCCGCCTCCGTGCCGCGGGCGCACGGGTGTCCGCGCTCACGCCAGTTCGGCTCCGGCGCGTTCCAGCTCGGTGAGGGCCGCCGCGCTCGTCTCCTGTGCGACGCCCGCGACCAGGTCGGTCAGGATCCGCACCCGACGCCCGTGCGCTATCGCGTCGAGCGCCGAGGCTCGCACGCAGTAGTCGGTTGCGAGGCCCGCGACATCCACCTCGGTCACCCCGTGCGATTCGATGAGCTCGGCGACCCGGCTGCCGTCGTCGGTCGTCCCCTCGTACAGCGAGTAGGCCGGGATGCCCTGGCCCTTCTTGACGTGATGGGTGACGCGCGAGGTGTCGAACTCAGGGTCATACTCGGCACCTTCTGTGCCCGAGACGCAGTGCACCGGCCAGGTCTCGATGTAGTCGGGTTCGGTATGGAAGTGTCCGCCGTTATCGTTATGCGGATCGTGCCAGTCGCGTGAGGCGACGATGAGGTCGTAGTCGTCGCCGTACGCGTCGAGATACTCCGTGATCTTCGCGGCGACGGCGTCGCCCCCGTCCACGCCGAGGGCGCCCCCCTCGGTGAAGTCGTTCTGGACATCGACGATGAACAGCGCCTTGGTCATCCCCCGAGCGTAGCGCCGAGTACTTCTCCGGCGGAGGTCAGGCGAGTGTCAGGCCAGGGCCTCGACGAAACCCACCTTGCTCACGGCAACACGCTCCGGCACTCCCGCGAATGCCTCGGCACGACCTTCGGACGCCATGTAGGTGCTCTCGAGTTCGAGGAAAGCCGCCTCGTCACCCTCGATGCTCACGGCCCACACGAACTGGTTCGACTCGCGCACGGCGTAGGCGAACTCGATCCCGAATCCGGCGGCGGCGCGCACCCGGGGCATCCATTCCTTCCACCACTCGAGGAAGGCGTCGAACTCTCCGTCGACGATCGTGTACGTGCGCAGTTGGATGGTCTTCACGACTCCAGCTTGGCACGTGCCCGCTCACCCCTCGAGTATCAGCGCGATCCAGCCCGCCGCAAACGCGAGCGCCGCCACCCCCACCATCAGGAACGACAGGCGCACGAGCGCACGGACGAGGGCGGATCCCTTCGACAGACGCATGCGGTTGTGCCATCCCACGCGGTACTCGATGTCGGCCATGTCCCGACCGCCGACGATCGTCAGATCGTGTGCACTGAGCGGCGCCTCGTTCACCGTGCCCTGGTCATCGAACCAGCGCACCAGGGACCCGTCATCGGTGTGCTCCACGACCGCGCGAGTGGGGGCCCAGCTCCCGTCTGCGATGCGCGCGACGAGAGCGAGAAATGCCAGGCCCAGCGCACCGAGCACGCCGATCCACGTGAAGACCTCAGCGATGAGTCCCACCACGTCGGCCATCCGTTCAGGTTACCGGGACGTGGGTCGCCCTCCCCCTCCTGATCGAAAGCCGACGGCGACTGCCGATCCGCGCGCGACCCCGCGACCTATCGCACCACCTCCGGCCCTGACCAAACCCCTGGTCAGCGAAACCGCCCCCACGCGGATGCAAGGTTTCGTGACCGTCCCGCAGGTGAGCCGCGCCCGGCAAACACGTCGACGTGGCTCGTGCCACACGACCGGGCGGGCCTCAGAACGGGGGCGGATCGGGGTCCGGGATGAAGTGGATGACCGGGGGTGGTTTGTCGATGTAGACATGCCCGCCCGGTGAGGTCCATTCGAGAACACCGCCTCCGAGTTGTCGGACTGTCCACGCGGTTTCGCCTTTGAGGACGTGATGGCGTTTGCAGAGACAAGCCAAGTTGCAGACATCCGTGGCGCCGCCGAACGCGTAATCGAGGGTGTGGTCGCGATCGCACCGGTGCGCGGGTTGCCGGCACCCGGGGAACCGGCAGTGCTGATCCCTCGCCCGCAGGAACCGCTTCATATCCGCCGATGGCGTGTACCGATCCACGGCCAGAACGCATCCCGTGATCGGGTCGGCGAGAACTCGATCCCATCCGGTCGCGTGTCCCGCGAGCTGGCGCGCGGTGGCCGGGTCGATCGGGCACCGGCCCACGAGCTCTGCCGGCTCGTCCGTCACCCCGGCCAGAGCCAGTGCGGGGACGGTGACGTTCACGATCGCCTTGATCGTCCCGAGACCACCGAACCCATCCGAGAAGCCGGCACCGGTTTCGACGGTGGGTGTGGTCGTCAGCAGCATGTCGGCGACGAGGTCTGCACGGATCTGATCCAGAGTGCGGGTGTCGGTCGGGTCGGCGTTCTTCAACGCCTGGGCTTGTTGCGTGATCCGGTCGTGCATCGCGTGCGCGAGCACGGCGGGTTGGGTGGAGATGAACTCCGCCATCCCGTCCCCGACGTCGCGAACGCACGCACCCCGCAAAGCGCGTGCCTCCTTGTGCCGCTCCGCGAGCGGACGGGGCTGCAACGACTCGGCGAGGCGCGCGAGCGACGCCCCGAGCCGCCCGGGCGTGGTCCCCTCGGCCCGGAGCAGCGCTTCGGCCTCGAATTCCGCCCGCGCTTCCGGATCGGTGAGGGGGAGTCCGTGTTCCATGATCACCGCGACATGCCCGCCAGCGATCCGTCCCTCTTCCCACGCCGCGAACGTGGCCGGGAACGACTCATCCAAAACCGCGGCATCGTTCATGCGGCGCTGCACGGTCCGGTCGGACATGTTCATCGCCGCGCCGAGTTCTGCCGCCAAAGCCCGGAACGGCAGCTCCGCTTCGCGGGAGGAAGGGGAGGCGAGTTCGGCAACGCGGCGCGCACCGACGCTCGCGGCTTTCGCAAACACTCGCGCGAGCGCAGCTTCGGTGCGCGCATTCGCACGCCGGGCTTCGAGGCCCTCCCCGGCGAGCTCGCGCGCGATCGCGTCCACGCCCCCCGTTTCGACGTCACCATGATTCGAATGCATGTTCGAAACTCTACGGATGACCACCGACATTCGAACCCCGAAAAGTGCCCAAATCATGCGGAATCAGCCCCGTGAAGATGAGAAATTTCCCATCTTCACACTTCGCGCCGGCGGTCTCAGCCGTTACCGCGACCTCCGCTATTTCCGTTCCCGCCGTTCCCGTTCCCGCCATTGCCGCCGTTGCCGTTCCCGCTGTTCCCGTTGCCGTCGTTCCCATTGCCCGGGTTGTCCTCATCACCGCTGCCGTCTTCATCGCCTTCATCCTCGTCCGGCTCAGGAGCCACCGGGGCCACCGGAGTCACCGGCCCCGGCCCCTCGATGGGTTCCTCGGCGGGCGCACTCGGCGTCGCGGATTCGGCGGCTTGCACGAGGTCGGCGCGCACCACATCGATCGCCGTCTGGATCGTCGCGGCCCGCTCGTCGCTGACGTCGCCCTGGCCCCGCGCGGTGTCGAGCGCCGCCTGAAGCGCATCGAGTTCGGCCATCGCTGCGGCATAGTCGCCCGTCGCGGCGGTCTCTGCCACCGACACCACGAGGGACTGCAGTTCTCCAGCGGACTCCGCATTCAGGTCGCTGTCCGCCTGCGCGCACCCACTGAACACGAGCGTGAGAGCGAGCGCGGGGGCTAGCCATCCCGCGCGCCGCGTCACGGTGTCACCTCATCGAGAAGGTCCTGCAGATGCGTGTCGAGGGGCTCGCCCACCTGCGGCAGATCCGGTTGCGCCGGTTCGGACGGCAGGTTCGCGTTCCACAGGGCGACGGCGAGCACGCCCGCGACGACCAGCGCCACGAGCACCAGCAACCACAGCCGCACACGGGTGGGCGAGCTTGCCTGCCCCGCCTCGGCGCGAGTGCCGAGCGGCGCGACTTCGGGAGGCACGGGCGGGACATCCGTCAGCGCTTCGGTCGGCAGCATCAGGGTGGGCGCGGGTGAAACCGCACCCTTCGACGAGACAGGTGCGACGGATGCCGCGCCCCCGTCGGCCCCGCCACCCGTATCGACAGCAAGCGCGGTCACGGCCGGATCACTCGGCGCGACATCGAGTGAGCGCGCCCGTGAGGCGACCTCGAGGGCGGTGGGGCGCTGTTCGGGATCGCGCGCGGTCATGTCGGTGAGCAACGAACGCCAACCGGGACCGAGAGAGGCGGGGATCTCGGGCTGGATCGACAGTCGGGCGGCGATGGCCTCGACCGGGGTCTGCTGCGCGAACGCGCGGCGACCGGTCAACGCCTCGATCAGAACGAGGCCGAGCGAGTAGATGTCGGACGCCGTCGTGGGCGGGGCACCCCGTACCTGCTCGGGCGCCAGATACGCCGCCGTGCCGATCGCGGTGCCCGGCGCGGTGAGACGGGTGGTGTCGACGAGGTAGGCGATGCCGAAGTCGGCGAGCGTGGGGCGGAGGGTGCTCTGCGGCGTCAGCGCCGGGCGCAGCAGGATGTTGGACGGTTTGACGTCGCGATGGATGATTCCTGCACCATGCACGACGTGCAGCGCCTCGCCGAGCTCTCGCGCAAGCGAGGTGGCATCCTCATCGCTGATTGCCCCACCGAGAAGGCGCGAGTCGAGCGTTCCCCCGTCGATGTACTCCATCACGAGGAACGCATCTCCACGCTCGGGCAGGTGCGCATCGAAGAGCGTGACCAGCGCGTGGTGGCTCAAAGACGCCAGCAGCCGCGTTTCGGACACCTGCCGCGCCTCGTCCCCGCGGCCCGCCGTGCCGGGCGTGAACGACTTGATGGCGACCGTACGGCCGAGCGCTTGATCGGTGGCGCGAAAAACGGATGCCATGCCGCCTGAGCCGACGAACTCGTCGACCCGGTATCTGTCCGCGAGCACGTCACCGGCCTGCAGGGTGTTCCCCCGCAGGCCGGCACGTGCGCGTGGAGCATCCGCCCCGCCGCGACGGCCGTCACTGGCCCGTCGCGGGTCGGATGCGATATCCCCCGTCATACCCGCGTTCAGCTGCGGCGCGAGCGACGACCCGAGAAGGCGCCCCAGAGCAGCAGGACGATGATCGAGCCGATGAGCGCGCCGATAATGCCGGCCGGCTGGAAGAATCCGTCCTGTGCATCGGCGCCGAACAGCAAGAACCCGAGGAATCCACCGACGAAGGAACCGACGATACCGAGCAGGATCGTCATGCCGATTCCCATGCTCTGCTTGCCGGGCACGATCAGGCGGGCGAGCGCTCCCGCGATCAGTCCGATGACGATGATGCTGATGATGAGTCCGAGCATGTGCGTAGTGCCTCTCGTGGAGTGAAATGAGCAGTTCAGATCATGCACCGCCCCGGCGCCGCGCGGAAGGGGCTTGCTTTTTCGTCCGCGGCTTCTCGTTCTGCTGATCTTCGTCGCGGGACCGCGGCGTCCGTGGTTCACCGTAGCGTTCTCGGGTGCCATCCGTCGTCCCGCTCGCTGACCCGTGTGTCCTCTGCGGGGCGGTGGAGGGCGAGCGCCGCGACGGATGGCTGAGGTGTGCGCTCTGTCATTGGCGCGTCGGTGACTCGATCGACGCCGACCTGGAGCGACCTCGGGTGGAGGTCGTCTACTACCTGCGGTATGCCGACCGCATCAAGATCGGCACGTCGGCCAGGCCCCGGCAGCGGCTCTCGGCGATCTGGCACGACGAGTTGCTGGCGTTCGAACTCGGTGGTCGGGCGCTCGAGCAGCAGCGTCATCGAGAGTTTGCGGGGATCCGTGAGGGCGGCGAGTGGTTCCACGCGGGCCCGGAGCTGGTGTCGCACATCGCGGCACTCGAGTGCCCGGACCCGTGGCTGTCGTACGCCCGATGGGTGAGCGAAGCGCTCCGGCGGATCACCTGAGTCGATCACCGTCGTGCGAAGGTTGGGAGGACCGTCGTTGCCTGGATGCGACATCGGGCGGCAGTAGACGACGCGACCGACAGGATGAGCGGATGCCTCAGGCACCACGGAGAGACACCGGACCCAGCGCGTGGCGCGGGTGGTGGGCGACCCTGTCCGAAGCGATCGATTCGCGGCTCTGGCCCGTCCCCGTCGCGACGGTCGTGGTCGCGGTGGTCATCGGCATCCTGCTCCCCCGTCTCGACCTGATCGTCGACCCGGAACTGCCGAACGCGGTCGATTCCGTCGTGTTCAACGGCGGCGCCGAGACCGCACGCACCGTGCTCTCATCCATCGCCGGTTCGCTGATCACCGCGACCTCATTGACGTTCTCGCTCACCGTCGTCGCACTGCAGCTGGCCAGCAGTCAGGCCTCACCCCGTGTCCTGCGCCTGTTCGCGCGCGACCGCCAAGTGCACTGGACGCTCGCGGCATTCCTCGGAACATTCGCCTACTCCCTCACTGTGCTGAGGTCGGTGCGGTCGGAAGACGACGACATCGCCGAGTTCGTGCCGCGCCTGTCCGTCACGCTCGGCTTCGTTCTCACACTCGCGAGCGTGATCATGCTCGTCTTCTTCCTCGCGCATCTCGCGGCGCAGCTGCGGGTCGAGACGATGCTGAAAGAGATCCATGCCGAGACGGATGCCACCATCGATCTGATCCATGCGCGAAACGCCGATACGCCCGGCTATGCCGGCGAGATCACGCCCACCGCGGAGCACGAGGCGGCGGCGGTCGCGGATTCGAGCGGGTTCATCACCCGCCACGACCACGATCTGCTCGTCCGATACGCCGCCGAACACCGGATCGTGATCCAGGAGCTCCATCGGGTCGGAGAGAACGTCGTGACGGGAACGCCACTGGCACGGTGGTGGCCGTCTGGGGACGATCGCACTGATCGAGAGGACACCGATCGAGAAGACGTCGTGCGCACGATCCGGAGGGCCTATCCCATCGGATACGAACGAACCTCGGCGCAAGACGTCGACTTCGGTGTGCAGCAGATCCTCGATATCTCCCTGCGAGCACTGTCACCCGGTGTGAACGATCCGACCACCGCCGTGCACGGCCTCGGCCATCTCAGCGCGATCACCGCACGCCTCGTCGCGATGTCACGCCTGCCCGCGGGACTTGCGGGACCCGACGGTCAGCTCTGCGTCATCACCATGCCCCGACGCCAGGCGGACGATGTGGATGCCTCGCTGACCCCTCTTCGCCACTACGGTGCCGAGCACCCCGCCGTCGTCACGCGTTTTGTCCAGGCCGTTTCCGAGCTTTCGCTCGTGTGCGCCAGCTCTGAGGTCGACGCCGCGCTCGTCGCCCAGCTGGATGCGCTGGACGAGCAGATCCGCGGGACCACCGCGGACCCGGCAAGTAACTCGGCGATGCTCACGCTGATCGCCGAAGAACGAACACGTCTGGCTATCACCGGGTCATCGACGAGCTGAGCGATATATCCCGCGTGACCACCCGATCCACCCGAAAGCGGTGGCAGGGTAGATGCCATGTTCACGCAGCAGAGCGCCCGGTCGCGTCACGAACCGGTGTACTCCCTCGCTGTCGGGTTCGGTCGAATGCTGTTCGGCGGGGTCCTGCGACTCAAGCCGGTGGTCAGCGGAATAGACCGGATTCCGACATCCGGCTCCGGTGTTCTTGCGATCACGCACTTCGGATACGCCGACTTCGCGCTCGTCGAGTGGGTCACGTGGCTGCACAATCGGCGTCACGTGCGCTTTCTCGCAATGAAAGGCGCCTTCGACAAACCCATCGTCGGCTGGCTGCTGCGAGCTATGCGCCACATCTCGGTAGACAAGGCCGCGGGGAGCGCCGCGTACGAACTCGCCGTCGATGCCCTCCGCCGGGGCGAACTGTTGGGGGTCTTTCCCGAGGCCGGCGTCAGCGCGTCCTTCACGGTCCGCGAACTCAAGACCGGTTCGGCCCGGATGGCGGCCGAGGCAGGCGCGCCGATCATCCCCATCGTCGTGTGGGGCGGGCAGCTCCTGCGCACCAAGAACCACCGCCCGCGGCTGCGCGAGGCGTTCAAGGCGCCCCTGCGTATCGCCGTCGGCGAGCCGCTCACGGTGACGACGAGCGATGATCCCGTAGCCATGACGGAAGAACTGCGCGAGCGGATGCAGGCTCTCCTCGATGAGGCACAGGCGTCCTATCCCCTCTCGGGTTCGGGGCAGTGGTGGCAGCCGAAGCACCTCGGCGGCAGTGCCCCGACCCCCGAAGAGGCGGCGGTCGCCGAGGCCGAGCGCCAGCAGCGGAAAGCCGCGGCGCGCAACCGTTAGGGCGGGCGCACTCCCGCTCACTCGGGCGGGATACCGCCGGGCCCGCACGTACGATCGAAGGATGACCGACACTCCCCTCGTCCTGGTCGCCAATGCGGGCGACGGATCGATCAGCGTCTTCCAACTGGTGGACCGCACGCTCGAACGCCTCGCCGTCACGGACGGGCTCACCGGATGCTCGACGTTCGCCGTCGACTCGGCGCGCGGCTTGGTTTACGCCGGCGTCAAGGGCAGCGAACCGGGTGAACCCTCCGGCATCCTGACACTCGAACTCGACCGCAGCACCGGGCGCCTCACCCCGCGGGGCCGGCTCGACCTGCCCGATGGCGGGATGAATTATCTCGCGCTCGGTCGCGACGGAACCCTGCTGCTCGGTGCCGCCTACAGCGGCGGCTACGGCATCAGCTGCCCCATCGACGACGGGGTGGTCGGTGAGCCGGTCAGCACGATCGCGTTCCCGAATCTGCACTCGGTGCAGCCCAGCACCGACGGTCGATTCGCCTACTTCGTCTCACTCGGAGCGGACCTCGTCGCGCAGTACGCCGTCGACGACGAACTGCGCCTGGAGCCGCTCGAACCCGAGACGGTCGCGGCACCCGAGGGAAGCGGCCCACGTCACCTCGTGCTGAACACGGCTCAGGATGCGGTGTATGTGATCACCGAGTTCTCGGGCGAGGTCCTGCACTTCTCCCGCGACACCACGACCGGCGAGCTGGCGTTCAGCGGTGCGACGACGGTGGTTGACCCGGCACGGGGGCTCGGGCACAGTGTCTTCGGCGCCGACCCGCGCGAGAATCACTTCATCTGGGGCGCCGACGTGCACTGGGGCCGCGATGAGGCGACGCTCTGGACATCCGAGCGCACGGAGAGCACGCTTGCGGCTGCTCCCGTGGGCCCGGACGGCAGAGTTTCTGCGCCCAGGATCTTCCACGAGACCGAGCCGCAGCCGCGCGGTTTCGCGCTCAGCCCGAACGGATCGCTGCTCGTCGCAGCCGGGGAACGCTCGACCACCGTCTCGCTCTACGCGGTGGACGGCGACCGCCTCGAACTTCTGCAGCAGGCCGAGACCGGCGGCGGCGCGAACTGGGTCAGATTCGCCTGACCGCCGGACCCCGCGCGTTCCCGTACGGGAACGTCGCGGTTCTCGCAATCCCCTGCCCCTGCGGGCGCCGGCACGCCAGACTCGGCGCATGGTCTTCATCGGATACCACGCGTCCCACGAACAAGTTCCGCCGAATCGGCTCTTCGAGGCCGTCGTCCGTGCCGAGGCGGCCGGTTTCGACGGGGCGATGTGCTCCGACCACCTGGCGCCCTGGAGCCTCGATCAGGGCGAGTCGGGCTATGCCTGGAGTTGGCTCGGGGCCGCGCTCGCCTCGACATCTTTCTCGCTCGGAGTGGTCACGGCGCCCGGTCAGCGATATCACCCCGTCATCGCGGCCCAGGCGATCGGGACGCTCGAGCAGATGTTCCCCGGGCGATTCTGGGCGGCGCTCGGCAGCGGCGAGGCCGTCAACGAGCACGTCACGGGCGACCCGTGGCCGCCCAAGGATCGACGCAATGCACGACTCCAGGCATCCGTCGAGGTCATTCGCGACCTGCTCGCCGGCCGAGAAGTCACCCGCGATGACGAGGTGACGGTGCACCGAGCGCGCGTGTGGAGCCGACCCGAGACCCCGCCGCCCCTGCTCGGCGCCGCGGTCACCGCCGAGACCGCGGGCTGGCTTGCATCGTGGGCCGACGGACTCGCCACCGTGGCTCAGCCGCGTGATGTGCTCGCCGGCGTCTTGGACGCTTACGGGAGCGCCGGCGGGCGCGGGCCGCGGGTTCTTCAGGTCCATGTGTCGCTCGAGGATTCGGACGAGGAGGCACTCGCGGTGCTCCGGCAGCAGTGGCGTCACGCGACGATCGAGGGTTCGCTGTGGGATGTCGAACAGCCCGCGGACTTCGATGCGATGGCCGGCGACCCGACAGACGAGGAACTGCGTCGGGGCGCGCTCGTCTCGACAGATGCCGGAGCGCTCGCCGCTCAGATCGCCGAACTCGTCGCGCTCGGATTCGATCGCGTCTACCTGCACGGAGTCGGCACAGACCAGACATCCTTTCTCGACCGCGCCGAACGCACGCTGCTGCCGGCTCTGAGGAGCGCCCTGTGAACATCACCGACACCAGCGACCTGTGGTGGAAGTCCGCCGTCGTCTACTGCCTCGACATCGAGACATATATGGACGACAACAACGACGGCGTCGGAGACTTCGCGGGCCTCGCGCGTCGTATCGACTACCTCGCCGATCTCGGGATCACCTGCCTGTGGCTCATGCCGTTCTATCCGAGCCCCGACCGCGATGACGGATACGACATCAGCGACTTCTACGGCATCGACCCCCGCCTCGGCAACCACGGGGACTTCGTCGAGGTCATCCGCACGGCCAAGGACCGAGGTATCCGTGTCATCGTCGACCTCGTCGTCAACCACACGTCCGACAAGCACCCGTGGTTCGTGTCGGCCAAGCGCAGCCGCGACTCGTTCTACCGGGACTTCTACGTCTGGCGCGACGAACCGCCCGCCAACGAGCAGCCGACCGTCTTCCCGGGCGAAGAGGCGAGCGTCTGGGAACACGATCCGCGGACGGATCAGTACTTCCAGCACGTCTTCTACAAGCACCAGCCCGACCTGAACATCGCGAACCCGCGCGTCCGCGACGAGATCGTCAAAACGGTCGGATTCTGGCTCGCGCTCGGCGTCTCGGGGTTCCGTATCGACGCCGTGCCGTTCTTGATCGAGCCGCCCGACGGCGTCGATCTCGGCGATCCGCACGACTTCCTGCGCGATCTCAAGCGGTTTCTGCAGCGGCGTTCAAGCGACGCCGCCCTTCTCGGTGAGGTCAATCTGCCGTTCGCCGAACAGTTGGACTTCTTTGGCGGCGAGCGCGGCGGCGAACTCGACCTGCAGTTCGACTTCATGTCGATGCAGGCGCTCTATCTTTCGCTCGCGCGCAGCGATCCATCGGCTCTTCGAGAGTCCCTCGCGGCGCGCCCCGCTGTGCCGGACGGTGCGGCCTGGGCGAACTTCGTGCGCAACCACGACGAACTGACGCTCGACAAACTGTCCGACGCCGAACGCGAAGAGGTCTTCGAGGCGTTCGCGCCCGAGGAGTACCAGCGCGTCTACGGGCGCGGCATCACGCGTCGCCTCCCACCCATGCTCGACGGCGATCCCCGCCGCATCCGGATGGTCTACAGCCTGCTGTTCTCGCTACCGGGCACGCCCGTGCTGTTCTACGGCGAAGAGATCGGCATGGGCGAGAACTCCGACGTGCCGGGGCGCGGCGCGGTGCGTACCCCCATGCAGTGGACGGACGGGAAGAACGGTGGGTTCTCGCAGACGTCGCCCGGGCGCCTCGTCGGCCCGATGCCCGGGGATGGCTACTCCCCCGAGCACGTAAACGTGCTGAAACAGCGGAACGACCCGGACTCGCTGCTGCAATTCATCCGTCACCTCATCCGCCGTTACCGTGTCTCGCCCGAGATCGGCTGGGGCGAGCTGGAATTGTTCGAAACCAGCGCGGACGGCGTGCTCGCGCACGGTGTTCTGTCGCCACTCGGACGGATGATCACCCTCCACAACTTCACGGCCGTGCCGGTGCGCACGCGGGTGGAAATCGGTGCGGTCGAGGAGGGCACGATGCTTCTCGATCTGCACGGCCCCGAACGCATGGCCCTGGACGTGAGCGGTCGTGTGGAGTTGGAGCTGGCGCCCTACGGCTTCCGCTGGCTGCGGGTCTCGCCACCCGGCGACACGCGAATCGGCTGATTTCTTCGGGCTGGGGTTTACGCGTTGCGGTCACCGGATGATGTGGTCGCGATGGCGGTGCTTCAGCTACACCGGCTCGGTGGCGCGGATCAGACCACAGATCAGGCACGTCCAAGCGACCAGGAATCGCTCGTCGTCGAGGATTTCGAAGGTAAGCGCATCGCCGCATGTCGGGCAGACTCTCGGATCCAGCCCCGGCAGTGTCATCATGCCAGGCTACGGAAACCTCGATATTTGTGGAGCCACCTAAGGGAATCGAACCCTACTTCGCGGCCTTTTCCGGATCTTGCTCGATCAGAAACCGCGGATTCACGCGGGTCTTGCATAGGGTTCGATCAGGCTGTTCGAACCAGATCCGGATAGCTCGTGGGCACGCTGTGGGCACGAACGCTCCACCGGCTGCCCGCACGAGTGTGATGTATCAGGACATGCCTGACGATTCTGCATCAGGACATCTCTGACAGTTGATGTGTCAGGACATCTCTGACACTCAGACGGTGGGGCGGCCGCGCCCGCGGGGTCTGCCGCTGCCGACGTACTTCGTGCCGGGTGCGGGCCAGGGCTGCTGGATGAGCAGGGTGCCTTGATAATCGAACACGAGCAGTTCGGTGTCTTCCTCGACGACGTAGGCGATCGCGCCGACGAGGGCTCGACTGATGTGGAATCGGATGCCGCGGACGAAGACCGTGCCGTTGTCTCGGACCCGTGTCATCCGGATCCCGTCATCTGCCGGCAGAGTCGCGGGTCGCGGCGCGGGGCGCGGTGGCTCGACTTTCGCCGTCGCTATCCATGCCTGTTGCGGGGTGATTCGACCGGGCAAAGCTTGATGCGGACGCTCGGTGTTATAGACCAGATCGAAGACGTCGACCTGAGCCTGCAACTGCTCGAGCGTGTCGGCGAGGGGTTGCTTATCGAGGAACCGGAACAGGGTCTGGTGGAAGCGTTCGTTCTTGCCCTGCGTGGTCGGCTTATAGGGCTTGCCCGTGATCGGCTCGACCCCCAGAGAGGTCACATACGAGACGAGCTGGCCCAGCACGCCTCGACGGGACGGGTTCAACGCAGCCCCGTTATCGCTGAGCAGTCGCTGCGGAACACCGTGAGCCTCGATCCCCTTCCGGACAACAGCGATCGCCGCTTCCGACGTCTCACCCCAGGCCACGTGAGAGGCGACTGCGAACCGAGAGTGATCATCGATGAGCTGGAAGATGACACACTTCCGACCGCCCGAGAGGACATACTCGGTCGCGTCCAACTGCCAGCATGCGTTCGGGGCCGGATAGACGAACCGGCGAAACGATGCCCTCGGCTTCTTCCGCGGTTCGACTTTCGCTACTCCCGCGTCACGGAAGATCCGCGCCAGCGACGCCGTCGAGGGCACCGGCGCCATCCCGAGCGACCGCATCTTCTCGTGAACACTGATCGGGCCGTGATCCAGGCCGGATCGCTCTAACGCCGCCCGCACCGCCACCGCCTGCTGCGCCACATTCTCTGCGAGCCGCATCGGGCTCTGCTTCGGACGCCTCGATCGCGGCTCCAACGCTGCCACGGGCCCATCCACCGCCGCTCGTTTCCGGATCGCATAGAACGTCTCCCGCGAGATCCCATGCTCCCGGCAAAACGTCGTCACCGACCCGCGCGGCGCATCCGAAGGCCACTGCACGATCGCGAGACGGACACGAGGATCAACAGGCTCAACACGACTCATCCCCCAAACATCGAGGCAGAAGTGTCAGGACCAAACGACCCCGAAACGTCAGAGATCTATTGATCCAGAACCGTCAGAGATGTCCTGATAGATCACAGCTGCCCGCACGAGCTCACCAGGATGCTTGGCGGCACGTCCTAGCCGAGCAGCTCCACCCCGAAGCCTGCGACGACCGTCCGTACTTCGGAGAGGTACCGCAGCGCCTGCTCCGTGAGCGGGATGGCGGAGTGGCCGATCCATCCGATCTCGATGCGTTCGTCGACGTCGAGCGGCACGGCGACGATCTCCGGGTCGAGGTCGTCGCTGATGATGCCCGTCGAGATCGTGTAGCCGTCGAGACCGATCATGAGGTTGAAGATCGTCGCCCGGTCCGAGACCCGAATCTCTTGCTTGCTCGACAGGGTCGAGAGGATCTCTTCGGCGAAATAGAACGAGTTGTTCGCACCCTGATCGAACGTGAGCCGCGGCAGATCCGCGAGATCGTCGAGCATGACGCTCTTTCGAGAGGCCAGGCGGTTCCTCCGCGAGACGAAGATGTGTGGCTCGGCAAGAAACAGCGGATGGAACGCCAACCCCGAATCCCTCAGCAGTTTGTCGATGACGTTCCGGTTGAAGTCGTTCCGATACAGGATGCCCAACTCGCTGCGGAGCGTTCGAACATCCTCGATGATGTCCCAGGTGCGGGTCTCGCGCAGCGAAAACTCGTACTCCGCCGCTCCACTGGCCTTGACCATCCGCACGAACGCGTCAACGGCGAACGAGTAGTGCTGCGCCGACACACCGAGCAGGCGCCGCAGCGGCGGCCGGCCGAGGTAGCGCTGCTCGAGCAGCCCGACCTGCTCAACGACCTGCCGGGCATACCCGAGAAACTCCGCACCATCGGTGGTGAGCGTCACCCCACGGGCGGAGCGGAGCAGCAGCGCACGACCCACCCGCGTCTCGAGCTCTTTCATCGCCGCCGACATCGTGGGCTGAGAGACGTAGAGCAGGTCGGCGGCCGCGCTGATCGACCCCTCCGCCGCGACCTCGATGAAATAGGTCAGCTGCTGCAGCGTTATGCCGCTCGAATCACGTGCCATAGGCAAAGACTATAGGCATGCATAGTCGCGGCTGGTTTCTCGATACATGCGACGTAACCGCACGATGGATGCATCGACTTCCGCACGGCCCAAACGGCCGATCAGCCACCCGATTGGCCACTCATGGCGCACGACTTCGCGTTCCGCATCACCACCACCCGGTTCGACGAGGACTACTCGCCGTCGGACACCTCCCGCATCACCACGAACTTCGCCAACCTGGCGCGCGGCGACAACCGGCGACAGAACCTGCGCAACGCCCTGACGATGATCGACCAGCGGTTCAACGACCTCGCGTCCGGGGACAACCCCAACGGCGACCGGTACACCCTCGAACTCGACATCGTCTCGGTGGCCCTGCAGTTCGACGATGACAGTGAAGATCGGGAGTTTCCGCTGCTCGAGGTCCTCGACGTCCAGATCGTCGACCGACGCTCGGGCGAGCGCCACCACGGGATCATCGGCAACAACTTCTCGTCCTACCTGCGCGACTACGACTTCAGCGTGCTGCTCCCGGCGGTCAACGCGGGCACGACCGAACTCATCGTGCCGGAGGACTTCGGCGACCTGCACGGCAAGCTGTTCCAGCGGTTCCTCGACTCCCCCGCGTATCAGGAACGGTTCCCGACGGCACCCGTGATCTGCATCAGCGTTTCGACGACCAAGACGTATCGCCGGACCGACCTCCAGCATCCGGTTCTCGGTGTCGAGTACAGCCAAGATGCCTTCTCGTTGACCGACGAATACTTCGCGAAGATGGGGCTGCAGGTCCGATACTTCATGCCGCCCGGTGCCGTGGCGCCGCTCGCGTTCTACTTCCGCGGCGAGCTGTTGAGCGACTACTCCGACCTGCAGCTGGCCGGCACCATCAGCACTATGGAGACGTTCCAGAAGATCTATCGCCCAGAGATCTACAGCGCGAATTCAGCCGCCGGGCGCGTCTACCGACCGAGCCTTGAACACCAGGACTATTCGCGGACGCCGATCGCCTACGACCGCGTCGAACGCAGCCAACTCGCGATCACACAGGGGAAGTACGCGGAAGAGCACTTCGTGAAGCCGCACAAGCACGCCCTGGAACAGTGGGCTGCCCTCTCGCCCGTCTCATGAGCACCGGAAAGTCAGCGATCATGCACAAGCTCTTGCCCACCACGATCGTCGGTAGCCTGCCGAAGCCTTCCTGGCTCGCAGAACCCGAAACCCTCTGGTCTCCGTGGAAGCTCCAGGGCGAGGCGTTGGTCGAGGGCAAGCAGGACGCGCTCCGGATCGCGGTGCAGGAACAGCGCCGCAACGGCATCGACATCATCAGCGATGGCGAACAGACCCGACAGCACTTCGTCACGACCTTCATTGAGCACCTCGACGGGGTTGACTTCGAGAAGCGCGAGACCGTACGCATCCGCAATCGATACGACGCAAGCGTGCCGACCGTCGTCGGTGCCGTGAGCCGCGAAAAGCCCGTGTTTGTCGACGACGCAAAGTTCTTGCGTCAGCAGACCGATCAGCCGATCAAGTGGGCACTCCCGGGCCCGATGACAATGATCGACACCCTCTACGACGCCCACTACACGAGCCGCGAAAAGCTGGCATGGGAGTTCGCAACAATCCTCAACCAAGAAGCGAAAGACCTCGAGGCCGCGGGCGTCGACATCATCCAGTTCGATGAGCCGTCGTTCAACGTCTTCTTCGACGAAATGGAGGACTGGGGAATCGCGGCGCTGGAGCGGGCCGCTGAAGGACTGCGCGCCGAGACCGTCGTGCACATCTGCTACGGCTACGGCATCAAGGCCAACACCGACTGGAAGGCAACCCTCGGGTCGGAATGGCGACAGTACGAGAAGTCGTTCCCGATCTTGCAGCGCTCGAGTATCGACGTCATCTCGCTCGAATCCCAGAACTCCCGCGTCCCGCTGGACCTCATCGAGCTCATCCGTGGCAAGAAGGTCATGCTCGGCGCCATCGACGTGGCGAGCGAGACGATCGAGACCGCGGATGACGTCGCCGACACCCTCCGGAGGGCTCTCACGTTCGTCGACGCGGACAAGCTCATCCCGAGCACGAACTGCGGCATGGCACCGCTATCTCGCGATGTCGCCCTGGGGAAGCTGAGCGCGCTGACGGCGGGTGCGAACATCATTCGGGAGGAGCTGACCGGAAGCGAGAGGTGATGCGCAGCTTCTCTGCGGCGTGGACCGACATCTCGCGTCATACGCGCGTCACGGTGCGTAATCGGCAGGCTTATCGGTGAGCTCTCAGCCTAGCTTTGCCTCATGACCGACTTCTTTGATCGTGAGGCCGACCGCGCCTACACGCGCGTTTACAAGGCCCAAACCCCCGACATCCTCAAGGCATGGGTTGACTTTGACGGAGCCGTTTTCGCGGCTGAAGGGCGCGAGATCCCGCTGAAGTATCGCGAGCTGATCGCTCTCGCCGTGGGCATCACGACGCAGTGCGCGTATTGCATCGACGCCCATGCACAAAAGGCCGTTCATGCGGGTGCAACCCAGGGCGAGCTCGCCGAAGCGGCGTGGGTGGCAACCGCGATCCGCGCCGGTGGCGGGTTTGCGCATGGTCGCCTGGCCTTCAAGCTGGCGGAGGGCTCATCCGCCGCTCACAGCCACTGACAGAGCCCTGGCTAGAGGCTGGATCCCGGGTTCAGGATTCCGCGCGGGTCGAGCACCGCACGGATGCTCCGTTGGAGCGAAAGCACTTCGGGTCCGAGCTCTCGGGCCGCCCACGCGCGCTTGAGTCGACCGACGCCGTGCTCGGCGGTGATCGTGCCGCCGAGCTCCAGCGCCAACGCGAAGATTCGGTCGGCGGCGGCCTGCGCGGGCGAGGGAACAGGCGCCCCCGCCGGCGCGTGTTCGGTGACGATGATCGGATGCAGATTGCCGTCGCCGGCGTGCCCGAAGACGAAGATGCGCACCCCCTCCTCCGCCGCGATCATTCCGATCCTTCGCACCGCTTCCGCAAGGCGCGACCGCGGCACCGCAATGTCTTCGATCAGCGGTCGCCCGATCGCTTCGAGCGCGGGGAGTGCGCGTCGACGGGCGAAGAGCAAGCGATCGGCGTCGGCCTGATCGACAGCTATCTCGATCCGGGATGCGGCACCATCGAGTGCGGCGGTGACGACGTCGAGTTCTTCCTCTGCACCGAATCCGTCGGTCTGTGCGATCAGGAGCGCCCCGCCCCGTGAGCGCAGATCGGTTCCTTCCAATGCGTCGATAGCGGCCAGGGTAGCCCCGTCCATGATCTCGAGGACCGCGGGACGTGCCCCGGAGCGAGTAATCGCTGTGATGCCCCGGGCCGCGAGCTCGATGTTGTCGAAAAAGGCCGAAGCTGTCGCTGTCCGCGCGGGACGGGGAAGCAGCCGAAGCGTAGCCCCGACGACGACTCCCAGGGTGCCTTCCGACCCGGTGAACAATCCCACGAGGTCGTAGCCCGTGACGCCCTTGATCGTGTCGCGGCCCGTGTGGATCAGTGTGCCATCGGCCAGCACGACGTCGAGCGCCAGAACGTGATCGCGGGTCACTCCGTACTTCGCGCCACGCAGTCCGCCAGCGTTCGTGGCGACATTGCCGCCGATCGTGGAGATTCCGACGCTTCCGGGATCGGGCGCATACATGAGCCCGTGGGCGCCGGCCGCCGCATCGAGATCGGCGGTTATCACTCCCGCCTCGACACGCGCGAGTTGTTCGTTCGGGTCGATCGAGATGATGCGGTCGAGCCCGGAGAGGTCGAGCACGACGGCATCGGCTACTCCGACCGCGCCGCCCGCGAGCCCACTTCCCGCGCCCCGGGGGACGATGGCTGTACGGGTTTGGTTGGCCCACGCGAGCACCGCGCGAACGCCCTCGACCGAGCGGGGCTGGACGACACCGCGAGGCGCGACCGCTTCGGGCCATCCGGATCGATCTACCGATGCCGCGAGGAGCACTCCCGGGTCGTCGTAGATGTCGAAGATCACGTCCCGGCTCACCGCCCCCTCTGGCTCTCGCGCGCGCCGACGAGAAGGTCGTAGTCGAACTCGATCGGCAAAGCGATCTCGTCGGGGCCTCCACCGCGGGCGCCGAGCGCGCCGAGAGTTCGCGCGACGGCGGCGTTCAGGGGCGCCTCGGCGCCGATCGATCGAGCGATACGGGTGATCTCGCCGCTCAGAAAGTCCACCTCGTTGCTGGTGCGGCGAGCGAAGCTCTGCCACGTCGAGAGCCGACCGGGCGTGTGGCCCGGGACATCCCCGATGGAAAGTCGTACGTCATCGATGGGAGGCGGCGCGACGGCGAGCCCCGCGGCCTCGAAGATCGATCGCGCCTCCTCGACGAGCGCCGCCTCGGCGCGTTCGGCTTCGTCGCGAGAGGCGGCGAAGACATCCACGACATTCCGCAGATTCGCGATCAGCTTGCGTCGCTTGGCCGCGGCGATGTTAGGTTCGACCGCGGTCGCGAATCCCGCCTGAGCCAGGGCTGCTCGATGTCGCTCTTCATCGCCGGGAAGCGAACGGGGATAGCCGCCGATCCAGGCAGCCCCGATCACCGGGTACGCGGGTGAGACGATGACGCCCGGTTCGAGGTGGCTTGCCGGTATGCCGAGCGAGACGCCGAGAACCGTGTCGAAGCGACGTAGCGCGACGCCTTCGGCCCAGAGTCCGTTCTGCAGCGTCAAGATCGGCAAATCGGCGACAACACCGCGCTCGTCGGCGAGCGGAACCCAGGCGATTGCGGCCACGGCAGCCTCGGCATCCTGCGCCTTCACCGCCAGCACGATCGTGTCGGACGAGGTCGGAGCGGCGGCCTGAATATCTTCGACCACGTTCACACGGATGAGGTCGTCGCCGTGAGGACGACGCACCCGGATTCCGCGCTCGCTGATCGCGTCGAATGTCACCCCTCGCGCGAGAAGTATCGAGTGCACACCGGCGAGAGTCCACTGGGCCGCGAGAAGGCCTCCGATGGCCCCCGCCCCCACCACGATGTAACGACTCACGGGATGACGACCTCTCTCGACGCAAAATCCGATCTCAGACGCGCGCCGGGCACGGCGCTGAGGAGCGCCTTCGTGTACTGGTGCTGGGGCGCACCGAGGACGGCGGCGGCGGCTCCGGTCTCCACGACGCGTCCGCGTTGAACGACCGCGACCGTGTGCGCCACCTGCGCTACGACCCCGAGGTCGTGGGAAACGAGCACGTAGCCCACACCGAGGTCCTCCTGGAGTCGCGCGAGCAGGCGAAGGATCTGGTCCTGGACCGAAACATCGAGAGCCGAGACGGGCTCGTCGAGATAGATCAGTTCGGGTTGGATCGCGAGCGCGCGGGCGATCGCGACGCGTTGGCGTTGCCCGCCAGACAGTTCTGCAGGGCGCCGGGTTGCTGCATCCCTCGGCAGTCCCACCAGATCGATGAGATCCGCCACCCGCGCGCGGCGCTCGGCGCGACTGCCGATTCGGAAGGACGTGAGCGGCTCGGCGATCGAGCGTCCGACGCTGAATCGGGGGTCCAGCGCGGCAAACGGATTCTGCTGCACGAGTTGGAACCGCCGACGAAGTGGCCGTGCGGCGCGCCAATCCAGCGCCGTCAGATCTTGTTCGGCAAAGACCACTCGTCCCGTCGTGGGCAGCTCCAGTCCGAGCGCGATCCGCAAGAGGGTCGTCTTGCCCGACCCCGACTCACCCACGATCGCGAGCGTCTGTCCGGCGTGGGCCGCGAGCGTCACGTTGTCCACCGCTCGCACGGTCGGCTCGATCGATCCACGGGGAAGGGAGAAGTCCTTGGTGACACCCTCCCAGCGCACGATGACGGGGGTCTCGGCGACCGCTCGTTGTGGCGCAACCGCTGCGGACAGGCCCGGAGCGGCGGCCACGAGGCGCCGAGTGTAGGGGTGCCGCGGCGCGGCCAGTACATCGAGGGCGGGGCCCTGCTCGACGACCTCGCCATGTTGCATGACGATCACCCGGTCCGCGCGGTCTGCCGCGACCCCGAGGTCATGCGTGATGATCGCGAGCGCGATCCCCCTCTCGCGGACGAGGGCGTCCAGATGATCCAGGATCTGCTTCTGCACGGTGACGTCGAGCGCGCTCGTCGGTTCGTCCGCCACGAGCACATCGGGATCTCCCGCAAGGGCAATGGCGATCAGCACGCGCTGCCGCAGGCCGCCGGAGAGCTGGTGGGGGTACTGCCTGGCGCGTGTCACCGGATCATCGATGCCCGCCTGCGTGAGCGCTTCGACGACGGCGACATCGACGAGAGGCCGCGGGACGCCACGTAGCCGGACGGCTTCGCCCACTTGGTGACCCACCCGCTGCGTCGGATTGAGCGAAACCGTCGGATCCTGCGGCACAAGACCCACAACACGCCCCCGGATACGGCGGGCGGTCCGTTCGGATGCCCCGGCGAGTTCGACGTCGGCGACACGCGCGGAGCCTTCCACAATGTGTCCCGACGAAGGCAGCAGCCCGAGAAGCGCGAGCGCGACGGTGCTCTTTCCGGATCCGGATTCGCCGACGATCGCGACACGCTCCCCCCTGTCGATATCGAGGTCGATACCTCGCACCGCCTGGGTGACACGGCCGTCGCGGCGATATTCGACTCGTAGATCACGGATCTTGACGACCGAGCTCGTCATCTCTGGACCTCCTCGAGCGTCTTGGAGAGGTGATTGAGCGAAAGCACCACAACGGCGACAAAGAGACCGGGGATCAGCGAGACCCACGGCGCGGTAACGAGATAGTTTCGGCCGTTCGCAATCAGAGTTCCCCACTCGGCGGCCGGTGGCGCGGCGCCGAACCCGAGAAAGCTGAGCGACGCGACCGCGAGGATGGCGACACCGATGTCGAGCACGGCAAGCACCATCACAGGCCCCCACGAGTTCGGGAGGATGTGCGTGATCAGGATGCGGGTCCAGGAGGCACCCCCCGCGCGCGCTGCCTCTATATAGGGGAGAGTCCGCACGCGAAGGACTTCGGCACGGGTGGTGCGCGCGAAGCCGGGCACTATTCCGATCCCGACCGCGATGGCGACAGGGATGGTTCCGAACCCGAGGGCCGTGACGATCGCCAGCGCCAGGAGCAGCCCGGGGATCGCCAGGAACACATCCACGATCCGCATCGCGATCGAATCAGTGAGGCCGCCGACGAATCCCGAAAGCACACCGAGAGTCAGCCCGACGACGAGCGCCAGCCCGACAGCCAGCGCTGTGGCCGCGATCGTCAGAGCAGAGCCGTGTACGACCCGCGAATACAGATCTCGCCCGAGTTCGTCCGTTCCGAACCAGTGCGTTGGGCTGGGAGGCAGCAGCCGATCGAGCGGCGCGGTGGCCGTGGGGTCGTAGGTTGCCAGAAGCTGCGGAACGACCGCCGAGAGAACCGCGAACAGGATGATTCCGAGGGCGAGGATCACTCCGAATCGCCGTGGCAGAGCACCCACAGGTCGACGTGTTCGAGCGAGCGAGGCGGTGGGCGCGGCTGCCGCGGGTCCGCTCGGGACCGCGTCAAAGTCGGTGGTGGGCGGACTCTCGAGCACAGTGACTGTCATGCGCGGCTCACATTCGGGGTATGGCTGATCCGGGGATCGAGCAAGGGGTAAAGCAGGTCCACGATCAGGTTGACGACGACGAACGCCCCTGCCGCAAGCACGACGATCGCTTGCACGACCGGCACGTCCTGCGCGAGCACGGACTCCTGCGCGAGCCGCCCCAGGCCGTGACGCGAGAACACTGTTTCGACGACGATCGACCCGGTCACCGTCGCTCCGACGAGCAAACCCAAGATCGTCAACGTCGGCAGCGCCGCGTTGCGGAACGCGTGTCGCAGCTGCACCGACCAGCGACTGAGTCCCTTGGCGCGAGCCGTCGCGATGTAAGGCTCGCTCAGGGTGTCGTCGAAGCTGCGGATGAGCACCTGGGCGAGCACCGCCGACGTCGGAATGGCCATCGTGATGGCCGGCAGAACATAGCTGGCGGGCCCCTCGTTTCCCATTGCAGGGAACCAGCCGAGGGTGAACGCGAAGACCTGGATGAGGAGGAGGCCGATCCAGAACCCGGGGACGCTGACGCCCACCGCCGGCACGCGCCGAAGAATCGCGGCGACAGGTCCCCGCGGCAGCCACGTCGCGAAGAGTGCGAGGGCGACCCCGAAGACGAGCGCGATGAGTACCGCGAACGCGCTCAGGATCGCGGTGGGCGGCAGCCGGTCGGCGATCAACTCGCCGACCGGCACCTGCTTGGCGAACGACACCCCGAAGTCGCCGCGAAGCGCTCCGAGGAGCATGCCGAGGTACTGCTCCCACACCGGTCGATCGAGGCCAAGCCTCGCCGCGGCGGCCTCGCGCTGCTCCGGGCTGAGCGAATCGATCTCGACGTTGTTGGCGGCCAACTGCAGCGCAACCGGGTCGCTCGGGAGCAGGTAAAGGATGACGAAGGTCACGGTATACGCCGCCCAGAGAACGACGACCGCCTGACCGATCCGTCGGAGCACGTACCCCGTCATGTCACTCCTCGGACTTCCAGATGTCGTAGTACGACAGGAACGACTCGCTGGTGAACCGGAACCCGTGCACCCCTGGGGCCGTCGCCGCGTACTGCACGCGCTCGAAGATGGGGAAGGTGACTCCCTCATCGACCAAGACCTTCTGGAGCGCGTCGTACGGCGCCTTCTGCCCCTCGGCAGTCGTCGCGGTCAACCCTTCGTCGAAGAGCGATTGGATCTCGGCCGCGGTTTCGGGGGTCGCAACGCCGTTCGCGAAGGCCTTCGATGACGCGTAGCGGGCGTCGATGATCCACTGGATGACAGAGGGCTCGGCCCGCGTGTAATACGTGACGAGAACGTCGTAGTCGCCGTTGGAGATGATCGATGCCCGCTCCGCGGCCTGGTAGACCCGCAGCTCGAAGTTGATGCCGACCTGCTTGAGCTGATCTTGGAGAAGCACGTCGCCCGGGGATTCGGCCGTGATGGGCTGCACGATCGTGAGGGTCTCACCATCCTTCTCGCGATAGTCCTCACCGTCCTCGAGCACCCAGCCGGCATCCTCGAGGATCTCGGCGGCACCCTCGGGGTCGTATGCGAGCGCCTCGGTCTGCGGCTCGAAGAACGGAGTCGTGGAATTGAACGCACCTTCGACGACGGGGTAATCGGCGCCGTAGATCGTCGCCGCATAGGTCTTGCGGTCGATGGCCTTCTGCAACGCCTGCCGCACAGCGCGGTCGGCGAGAATCGCCCCGTCAGCGGTGTTCGCGAACAGGCTCTGGGACACCCCGGGGAGAGGGCGCGACTGGACCGTCGCGCCGCTGGACCCAAGCAGTGTCCGATCCTCGGGGGTGAACGGGTTGCGTGGCCACGCGACGTCGCTCGCCCCGCTCGCCAGATTGCCGACGCGGACGCTGTCCTCAGCGACGTAATTGATGCGGACCGCGTCCAGATACGCCTCGCCCTGGTGGTCGTTCAGGTCGCTGGCCCAGTCGTACCCGTCGCGCTTGCTCAGATCGATCCCCTCCCCCGGTCGGTACGAGTCGAGCACGAACGGGCCAGAGCCGACCACGTTGCCGAGGCACCGCTCCTCGGGCGTCGCGTCGTACGACGAGGGGGCCAGGATGGCCAGGTTGGTTGTGGAGGTCCCCTGCAGGAAAGACGAGTTGGGGGTCGAGAAAGACACCTCGACGGTGTCGTCGTCGACGGCGGTCGCCGCCTCCAGACCCGCGACGTACACACCTCCATAGGCCCCCGGTACCGCCTGGATGGTCTCGAGCGCGCTCTCGAAGGTGCGCACGACGGCGGCAGCGTTGAGCGGGGTGCCATCCGAGAACGTCACGCCGTCGCGCAGGATGAAGGTGTAGGTCAAGCCGTCGTCACTGACACTCCAGTCCGTTGCGAGCCACGGCACGAGCTCACCCGTTTCGGGGTCCTGGTCGGTCAGGGAGTCGGCCACATTGCGGATGACCTGCCGGTGCTCGATCCAGTAGGTCTGGAACGGATCGACGCACGCGAAGGCTGCGTTGTCGGGCCAGAACTCGAGCGTCAGCTCGCCGCCGGCGACAGGCTCTGCGTCGGTGGTCGGGGCGGGGCCCGCCTGTCCCCCCGCGCAGGCGGTGAGGGCCAGGGTGAATACCGTGGCGGTGGCGATCAGCGGCCATCGGAGGCGATGAGTACTCATGGTGTGGTCGTGCCTTTCTGCTGCGTCAGGACTGAAGGATCGAGCGGCCCGTCGCGAGGAGAGCCGCATCGTCTTGGGGTGGGTGGGGGCGCGCGCACAGAACGTCGCGCAGATGCCGTTCGAACGGCAGCGACCGGGTCAGCCCCGCGTTGCCGATCGAGGCGACGAGCGTTTCGACCGCGCTGATCGCGGCGCGCGAGGTGATCAGCTTGACCAGGCCGAGATCGGCCGGGTTGGCGCGTCCCGCGTCGATATCAGCGGCGACGGCGGCGAGGACGAGTTCGGCCGTACGGATCTGCGCGGATGCCTCACCCGCCGTGGACTGGATGCGCTCCAGTGTCGCGATCGGACGCCCGAGCGAGGTCGGCACCCGCTCGCGGGCGAACTCGCCGAACGCGGCGAGCGCGGCGCGCGCGACCCCGACGTAGAGGGCGGGCACGCCAACCGAGTACGCGCCGGGCAGAGTGGGGTTGTTCGGGACCGTGCCGACGGGGGCACCCGAGAAGTTCTCGAACGGAACCTCGACACCGTCGTAGATGACGTCGTGGGTCGAGCTCGCCCGCATCCCGAGGTGATCCCAGGTCGGCACGACCGTGACCCGCGGGTCATCGCCGGGGACGATGACATGCCCGACGCGGGGTTCGGCCTCGTCGGTGACGACCCAGACCAAGTGGTACGCCAGACCCTCGGATCCCGTCGCGAACCCTTTCCGCCCCGAGACGGACCAGCCACCGGATGTTCGATGCGCCGTCGTTGCGGGCAGCCCGCCCCGGGCTGGAGCCCCGAGCTCGGGTTCCGCCCGCACGGCGTTGAGCAGCACCGGGCGCTCCGCGGACTCGGCGAGCACCCGCGCGTACAGGTCCTCGGGCCAGAACGGCGCCGCATCCTGCACGGCGTGCTGTGCAGCCGTCATCGCCACGAGCAGCGCGACGGACGGGTCACCCTCGCCGAGCGCGAGGTAGACGTCCACGGCCTCGCGGGCCGACAGCCCGCGTCCCCCGTATCGGCGCCCGACCGTCGCGGTCAGTAAGCCTGCGTCGTGCGCTGCCTCGACCCCCGGCCAGGGGAATGACCCGTCGAGGTCGTGGTTCGGCGCGTGTGCGGCGAGCGTGCGGGTCAGCGCGCTCAGCTCGAGCGGCGTCAGGCGCGGCTCGCCGAGGGCGCGCCCGGTTGTCGTCACGGCGCTCACGCGCGCACCCCCTCCGTGATGGGCGGCTGGGCGACGACCTCGCCGCGGACTCCGGTGGCGGCACGGTGCGCAAGCTCCTGGCGCACGAGCGGCAGCACGTATCGTCCGTAGTCGATCGCGTCATTGAGGTTGTCGTACCCGCGGATCGAAATGAGGTCGGCACCGAGGTCGACATAGTCGAGGATCGCCGCGGCGACCGTCTCGTAGCTGCCGACGAGCGCGGTCGAGGCACCGGCGGCGTTCGTCACCTCGGCGGGCTTAGTCCAGAGCGCCCGGTCATGCACCTCACCGCGAGCCGCTGCGTCGAGCAGTCGCTGTGACCCGACGTTCTGCGGGCGCGCGCTGTCGTAGTGGCGGAAGGGAACGAGGCCGGCGTTCGCATATGTCTCGGCGACACGAGCAACGTGACGATGCGCCTTCTCCCACGCGAGTTCGTCCGTCTCGGCGACGATGGGGCGGAACGTCACCCAGATGCGCGGCTTGTCGGCGCGACCCGCCGCGACGGCCTCCGAGTTGACGCGCTCGATCTGCTCGCGCGTGTCGGCGAGGGGCTCCCCCCACAGCCCGAAGATGTCACCCACCGCACCGCCGACGCGGTAGGCCGCATCCGATGAGCCTCCGACCGAGATCGGGATGGGCGCAAACGGGGCGAACCCCGGGCCGAAATCGTCGAACCGGTAGTAGCGACCCTCATGGCTGAACGATCCGGTCTCGGTCCACGCACGTCGGACGATACGGATCCACTCTTCCGAACGGTCGTAGCGTTCGTCCTTGCTGAGGTAGTCGCCCTGCCGCGCCTGCTCGGCATCGCTCCCCCCGGAGATGATGTGCACCACGGCCCGACCGTCCGAGATCTGGCTCAGGGTCGCCAGCTGTTGCGCAGCAACCGTCGGGTAGACCGTGTTGGGTCGCACGGCAACGATGGGGGCAAGCCTCTCGGTAGCAGCCGCGACAGCGGTTGCCACCACGAACGAGTCCGCGGACGAGCTGCCGTAGGGAACGAGGGTGTAGTCGAAGCCCGCGTCCTCGAGCACACGCGCATAGCGACGCACGTACGCGGGATCGAGCGGGCGGCCACCCTTCAGCGGGTTGAGCTCGTCGCCCGGGCGGGTGTTGATGGCACTGATGAACTCGACGGTCATGACTGGTTCTCCTTGACAAGGGGCGCACCGGCGCCCGGGTGTGATCCGACGGCGACGGGGCGATCGGGGTGGTTGGACCATTGGCTCCACGAGCCGGGGTACAGCTGCGGGGCGTATCCCGCCAGGGTGAGAGCGACGAAGGCGTGGGAGGCCGTGACCCCCGAGCCGCAGTACACGCCGACCGGCGCGTCCGGTCGAGCACCCGCCCGGGCGAAGCGCGCGCGAAGCTCTTCCGGGTCGAGGAACCGCCCATCCGGCCCCACGTTCACGGTCGTGGGGACGTTGATGGCACCCGGGATGTGCCCCGCCCGCGGATCGACGGGTTCGGCATCTCCGCGGTACCGCTCCTCGGCGCGCACATCGAGCAGAACCCCGTCCTGCCCGAGGGCCGCCGCCTGATCGATCGTGAGCCGGGGCAGTCGCCCGGGGGTCAGGGTGATGTCGCCGCGCGGCGGGTCGACGAGGCCGTGCTCGAGCGTGCGGCCCGACGCAGTCCAGGCACGCAGCGACCCGTCGAGGATTCGCACGTCGGACACACCGGCGTCGGTGAGCAGCCACCAGGCGCGGGCCGCTGAGAGCGACTTCAGGTCGTCGTAGACCACCACCGTGTCGCCGGTTCGCAGTCCCCAACCGCGGGCGGCGGTCTCGAGCCGGTCCAGCGCAGGGAGGGGGTGCCGCCCATCGCGCGGCGTGCCGTGCTCCGCGAGCTCGGAGTCGAGATCGACATACACGGCGCCCGGGATGTGCCCGGCGAGATATTCCGGGCGACCGTCCGGACGATCGAGCCGCCAGCGGACGTCGAGCACACGCAGGGGGGCTCCGGAGGCGAGGAGCTCAGCGAGCTCAATAGCGGAGATGAGAATGTCGGACATGGTTCTCCTAAGAACGGGCGCAGAGCAGACAGGCGAGCGCCGATGAGGCGGATCAGGACGGCTAGCGGGTGGAGGTGCTCAACACCCGCGCATCATGCGCATTCGACGGACCAGCGAGCTCCCGACACGCACGAAGCGCACGGACGAAGCGGCGGCGAAGATGCCCGTGCTTTCCATGTCATGCCTCTCGCGGTGATGCGCTGGATACGTCGTGTGGTCAGGTTAGGGACGCCGTCGACCGAGCGTTGCCGCGACGTCCCGATTGTTTCGGCACGTTTCACGCCGCGAGCCATCCCGGACTCTCCAGCACCTGCCGCGGTTCGATTTCCGCCTTTCCACCTGGGATAAAAGTTCGAGCTCGGAATGAGCTGCTCGCTACTCCTGGATATCGCTCTGTCACCGATTGCGACGAAAGATGACAGCGATTCTGCGATCGGAGCGCCCGTGCTCGCGTTGACCGACGCCGAAACAGTACTGTCGGGTCCCACCCGCTCCCGCATTCACGGAACGGCGACGACAAGGAAGGCTGTGTCCCCCGATGAACCCACCGTTAGAGATCTGGCATGCAGGTTTCTTGGGGAACACCGCAGTGTTGTATGACGGCGCGTTTCATCGCCCTCGTCGCCCGGCCGCACCCGGCGTAGTGTCACCCGAAATACCCGACACGGAACGCCGCCATGACAACATCCCTCGATCCCGCCGCGGGCTTCGCAACCCAGCAGCTGCACGCAGGTCGTGAACCTGGAGACCCCCACCAGGCACGCGCCACCCCGATCTACCTGACCGCCGGTTTCGCCTTCGACGACTTCGACCACGCGCAGGGAGCTTTTTCGGGCGACGAGCCGGACTTCATCTACTCGCGTCACGGCAATCCGACCGGCGAATCCGTCGAACGTCGCCTGGCGGCGCTCGAGCGCGGGAGCGAGGCGATGCTCGTTGCGAGCGGGCAGGCCGCGACCGCGAACGCGCTGCTGGCGATCCTGCACGCGGGTGACCATCTCGTCTCGTCCGGCACGATCTACGAGGGCACGCGCGGCCTGTTCCTCGAGCACCTCTCGCGGTTCGGGATCACGATCGACTTCGTGGACGATCCCACAGACCTGGATGCCTGGCGCGCGGCTGTCACTCCAACCACACGCGCCTTCTTTGCGGAGTCCATCTCGAATCCCAAGAACAATGTCCTCGATATCGCCGCCGTGGCCGAGATCGCCCATTCGGTCGGCGCTCCGCTGATCATCGACAACACCCTCGCCACCCCGTACCTCTTGCGCCCGATCGAGCACGGCGCCGACATCGTCGTGCACTCCGCGAGCAAGTTTCTCGCCGGGCACGGCAGTGTGCTGGGCGGGTTCATCGTCGACGCCGGCACGTTCGACTGGGGTTCGGGCGCGTACCCGCACCTATCCGAAACGCGGGCGATCGACGGCCTCACTCACGTCGAGCGCTACGGCAGGCGTGCCTTCGCGGGATTCCTCCGCGATCTCGCGGTTCCCCGCTTCGGTGCGGCGCCGTCGCCCATCAACGCGTTCCTGATCGAGCAGGGCATCGAAACCCTCTCGCTGCGCGTCGACCGACAGTCGGGCAGCGCGGCGCAGATCGCGCGTTTTCTCGAAGCGCAGCCCGAGGTCGAGTCCGTCGACTACGCCGGACTGGAATCCAACCCCAACCACGCCACCGCATCACGCTACCTGTCCCGAGGATTCGGATCGGTCTTCGCTTTCACGCTCCGGGGCGGCGAGACAACGGCCCGGCGCTTCTACGATTCGCTGCGCCTGTTCACCAAGATGACCCACCTGGGCGACGTCCGTTCGCTCGTCATCCACCCGAGCACAACGACCCACAATCTGCGGACCGAAGAGGAGCAGCGACGCGCGGGCATCTCCCCGTGCCTCATCCGCCTCTCTGTCGGCATCGAGGACGTCGACGATCTGATCCGAGACCTCGCCGGGGCCTTCGCAGCCACGCGGGACGTCTCCGCCGATGCTTCTGTCCCCGCCGTTTCGAGAGTGGCCTGACATGCCCCGTCCGCAGCACTTCGGATGGTTCCTCTCGCGCGGTTTCGGACCGCAGGGATGGGGCAGCCCGGCCTGGGACTGGGGCTACGAGTGGCAGCGTCCCGCCCTGTATCAGCAGTCCGTGCGCGAGCTCGAACAGGCGGGCCTCGACCTCGTGATCATCGAGGATGCTATCTCGGCGGGTCTGCCCGACACCCTTGATCTCCGCGTTCGCGGAGCCTACGGCGGACCCAAGCACGACCCCGTCGCGCTGACCCCGTACCTGCTCAGCACGACAGAGCACATCGGGATCGTGCCGACCGTGAACGTCGCGTCCTACCTGCCATACGTTGCGGCACGGCAGTTCGCCTCGCTGCACCACCTGAGCGATCACCGCGTCGGCATCAATGTCGTGACGGATGTCGGGAGCGCCCGTCATCTCGGCCTCCACCCGATAGCGCACGACGCCGCCTACGACCGCGCGGATGAATGGACCTCCGGCCTGCGCGAGTTGTGGCGCAGTTGGGGCGAGGGGGCACTCGTCGCCGACGCGTCGACCGGGCGCTTTGCCGACGCCGCCCACATCAACACCGTCCAGCACCGCGGCGAGTACTTCGCATTCGACGGGCCCCTCAACGCGATCCCCTTCGCGGGCGGTGACCCGATCATCGTCTCGCCCGGTGGCTCGCCGCGCGGAATCGAGTTCGCGGCGACACACTCCGACGTGCAGCTCGCGCTCGCGAGTCTCGACATCAACCCGGTGCGCAGCTACCGCGAGAAGGTCGGGGCGGCAGCCGCCCGACAGGGCCGCGAGGGACGCATCCGGACGCTGTTCGTGTTCAAACCGCAGGTGGTGTCCAGCGTCGAGGAGGCAGAGCGGATCGTCACGGCGTCGCTCCACCCATCCGAGGCGGAGTTGCGCCAGATCGCCCTCGGGCATTCGTCCGACCTCGAGACCGACCTGACACGGCTCGACCTCGACAGCCCCCTCGATCCTGCAATCTTCGGTGAGCATGTGTCCCGCGGCTCGATCTCGTGGCTGCGCGGCGGGTTCGAGTCCTTCGACGACGTTCCGCTCCGAGAGATCCTCACCCAGCACGCCCGCAAGGGCCGCATCACCGATCGGCGGGGCTATGTCGGTACGGCCGAAGAGATCGCTGACTTCATCGAGGAGTTGGGGGACGATGCGGGCAACGACGGCTTCATCTTCTCGGGCGACTTCCACCCCACGACGATCCACCGCTACCTCGACGAACTCGTGCCGGTGCTCCGGCGCCGCGGCATCCTGCGCCGCGAGTATGCGACCGGCGGTGCACGGGCCAACCTCTTCGATTTCTGACCCGCGTCGGCACGAATGTGCCGTCGTGTTTCGGGCGCGCTCGCGCCCGCGAGAGGACTGGTGAGAATGGGATCATGACTTCCCCCGCGCATCCGCCCGCGCATCCGTTCGACGCGCTGACGCGCGCGCGGCTCGATCGTCCCGAGAGTCGCAAGTGGAGCCTGCACGCGGGCAAGATCGGTGCCTGGGTGGCCGAGATGGACTTCGGAACCGCCCCCGCGATCGCGGAGGCCCTCGCGCGCGCGATCACCGACGGCACATTGGGGTACCTGTCCCCTCCGCTCGCTGCCGCCGTGGCCGACGCCACGGCGGAATGGATGTCTGCCGAGTACGGCTGGGCTGTGGATCCCGCCCGCGTGCACTCGGTCTCGGACGTCATGGCGGCGCTCGGCGTGGCGATCACCGAGTACTCCCCCGCCGGATCTGCGGTCATCGTTCCGACGCCGGCGTACATGCCGTTCCTGACCTACCTGCCGACGATCGGGCACCCGGTGATCGAGGTGCCGGGGGCCCTGATCGACGGCCGATGGCAGCACGATCTCGAGCGCATCGATGCCGCGTTCGCGGCGGGCGCCCGCACCCTGGTGCTCTGCAATCCGCACAACCCGACCGGGACCGTCCTCACCCGCGATGAGCTCCTCGCGATTGCCGCGATCGTCGAGCGTCACGGCGGCCGCGTGTTCGCCGACGAGATCCACGCACCGCTCCGCTTCGACGGACGCCCGCACATCCCGTACGCGTCGCTCTCACCCGAGACCGCGGCACACACGGTTACCGGCACGAGCGCGTCGAAAGCGTGGAACATCCCGGGACTCAAGGCCGCTCAGCTGATCACCTCCAACGACGCAGACCAGCAGGCCTACCGCCGCTTCGGCTTCGCCGTGCAGCACGGGGCGTCGACCCTGGGGGTTGTCGCTTCGACCGCCGCCTACCGGGAGGGCAAATCCTGGCTCGACGAGACGCGGGCATATCTCTCGGACAGCCGCCTCCTGCTCGCCGAGCTGCTCGCGACACACCTGCCCGGCGCGCGCTATCGTCCGCCCGAGGCGACGTACATCGCGTGGATCGACACCGCCGCCCTGGACATCCCCGATTCTCCAGTCGCGTTCTTCCGCGACCACGCCAACGTCGTGCTGACGGACGGAGCGCTGCTGGGAGCCGGGTACGAGAGATACGTTCGCCTCGTCTTCGCCACGCCCCGCCCGATCCTCGCGGAAGCGGTCGGCGCGATGGGCGACGCCTGGCGTGGCTTGCACCGGTAATGCTCGGCAACAAAACGCGACGGCTCGCCGGAGGGACTTAGCCTCGAGAAATGTCAGAAGCCAGCCTGCCGATCCTCGACCTCTCGCTCCTCGATCAGGGGGACGCTGCCGCGGCGCGATTCCGCGACGAATTGCGTGCCGCAACCCACGACGTCGGGTTCTTCTACCTGACCGGTACGGGCGTGAGCCCCGAGCTCGAGCAGCGACTGCTGGAAGTCTCTCGCGGGTTCTTCGCGCTGCCCGAGGCCGACAAGCTCGCGATCGAGAACGTGACGAGCCCCCACTTCCGTGGTTACACGCGCGTCGGCGGCGAGCGCACCCAGGGACACGTGGACTGGCGTGAGCAGATCGACATCGGGCCCGAGCGCGAGGCGATCACCGACCCCGAGGCGCCCGACTTCGCGCGCCTGATCGGACCGAACCTGTGGCCCGCCGCACAACCCGAGCTGCGCGAGGTCATCGACGAATGGCACGAGCACCTCACGGGAATCGCCCGCAAACTGCTCCGCGCCTGGGCCGTGGCGCTCGGCGCACCCGAGACCTACTTCGACGAGCACTTCGGTGAGCCGTCGACCCTGATCAAGATCGTCCGTTATCCCGGCAAGGACGACCCCGAACCGCAACAGGGAGTCGGCGCGCACAAGGACTCCGGCGTCTTGACGCTCCTGTGGATCGAGCCGGGCAAGGGCGGACTTCAGGTCGAGCGCGACGGTGCGTGGGTCGACGCGCCGCCCGTCCCGGGTGCCTTTGTCGTCAACATCGGCGAGCTGCTCGAGTACGCCACGCAGGGCTACCTCAAGGCGACGAATCACCGCGTGATCTCGCCGAAGTACCCCGACGAGCGCATCTCGGTGCCGTTCTTCTTCAACCCGGCGCTGGATCGACGGCTGCCGCTCATCGAGCTGCCGGACGAGCTCGCCGCCGAGGCATCCGGAGTCACACAGGATCCCGCAAATCCCATTCACGCGCTGTACGGCGAGAATGCGCTCAAGTCACGCCTGCGCGCGCATCCGGATGTCGCGGAGCGCTGGCACGCGGATCTGGTTGCGGAGCGGGCGGCAGCGGCCCGCTAGGCGTGGTCGAGGATTCGCCGAACTGACTCGGATGTCACGGCTCGAGGCTTCGCGTACGGCTGGACGGTGACGTCCGCGACGAAAGTCACCGCGCGCCGTGCTGCCTACCGCGAGTCCGCACCCAACCGCGTGAGACGTGCCGCGTGTCTTGCGTGGGCGGCGGCGTGCCCGAGAAGGGCCGCCAACACAGTCACCAACGCCGCGGCACCAACGCCCCAGCCGATGTGCACCTGAAGCAGCAGAGCACCGATAGCGGCACCGGCGGCGATCAGCACGATCGCGGCGAGCCGACGGAACCACGGTTGACCGGTGCCCCCCGCGAGCCGCGAGTCGGCCGCGAAACCGGTGATGGTCGACGTCACCACGACCGTGGTGACGTCCTTGACGGCGATATGCCGAGCCGTCGCCGCCTGGATGCCCATGCTCGCGGCCAGGAAGAACGTGATGAGGTACTCCCACGGCTGGGGTGGCGCTCCGTCCGTGACGAAGAGGCTCACCGCGAGCGCGGCCTGAACCAGCCCGACGACCGCAAAGAGCCACGTGGTGCGCGTCGTCCAACCCGCCGCGACCGGACGGAGCACCCGTCCCCCGACCACGGCGCCGAACATGAAGGCGAACAGAGCGAGCAGGGGGCCGATCCAGGGCAGGTCATCGGCGCCCGCGAGCGCCATGCCGAGGATGACGACGTTCCCCGTCATGTTGCCCGCGAAGACTTTGTCGAGGCCGAGATAACCGACCGCGTCGACGATGCCGGTCGAGAAGGTGAGAGCCAGCATGAGCGCCAGATGCAGGCGCTCAGGAGCGGATCGAAGTTGGTTGAGCACGGGATACATCCTGTCGATTGCTCTGCGGGCGGGGTCAGCTCAGCGCCCGACGGCGTAGCCCTGCATACCGCGCGCGTTGGCTGCAGCAATGACCATCCCGTCGTCGCGGAATCCCGCGGCGCTCAGTCTGCCGAGACTCCACGCGGGAGCCACGACGACATCATGACCGCGATCGCGCAGCTCGTCGAGCGCCGCGTCTCCCACAGTCTGCTCGACGACGACGCCCCGCGGTTGGAAACTGCGCGGGAAGAAGGACGAGGGCATATGCGTGGAGTGCCATGTAGCCGCGTCGATCGATTCCTGCAGATTCATGCCGTGCGAGAGCAGGTTCAGGAGGAAGGTTACGGTCCACTGGTCCTGCTGATCTCCGCCCGGCGTCCCGAATGCCAGATAGGGGGCACCGTCACGCAGCAACATGCCGGGACTCAGGGTCGTGCGCGGTCGCTTGCGCGGCGCGATCGAGTTCGGCAGTCCCTGCTCGAGCCAGAACATCTGCGCTCGGGTCGGCAACGAGAAGCCGAGCCCCGGAATGGCCGGTGAGCTCTGCAGCCACCCCCCGCTCGGAGTCGCGGCCACCATGTTTCCCCAACGATCGACGACGTCGAGGTGGCAGGTGTCGCCGCGGACCACCCCCATGCTCGCGAGCGTCGGCTCACCCGTACCCGCGGCCGCATCGATCGGCGCGTCGAAGATGGATCTGGACAGGTGCGGTTCGTGCCCGCCCGGCGACCCGGGGCGCAATTCGCCCGATGACTCCTCGCTCACGAGCTGTGCGCGGCTGCGGGCGTAGTCGTCGGCGAGGAGCGCGTCGAGCGGGACGTCGACGAAGTTCGGATCGCCGTAGAAGGCCTCGCGATCGGCGAACGCGAGCTTGGCGGTCTCGGTCACGGCATGGATCATCTGCGCCGAACCGGGTGCGCCGATGTCTTGATGGGCGAGCATCGCAAGTTGCTGCAATAGGACGGGCCCCTGACCCCACGGCCCCGTCTTCGCCACGGTCACACCGCCGAACTCGATCGTCGTCGGGCGCTCCCAGGTGGGCTCCCATTCCGCCATGTCTGCGCCGGTGAGCAACCCCGCGTGGTCGGAGCCGGTCGAATCGCGGACGGGTTGGCGCATCCACGCGTCGATCGCGTCGGCGACGAAGCCGCGGTAGAACTCGTCCCGTGCGCGCGCGATCACGGCCTCTCGACTGCCTCCGTCGGCGTTCGCATTCACCACGATCCGCTCCAGGGTGTCGGCCAGGAGCGGATTGCGGAAACGAGCCCGCGGCACCGGTTGCGTGCCGCCCGGCAAATAGATCTCGGCCGACGTGGTCCAGTGCTCCGACAAGAGCGAAGCCACCGAAGCAATCGCGACGGTCGCGTCGGGGACCAGGGGGTACCCGTGGCGCGCGTACTCGATCGCGAAGCGGGTCACCCTCTCCAGCGACAGCGTGCCGTGGCGCTCGAGCATGCTCATCCAGGCGCCGAACGATCCGGGCACGACGGCAGCGAGATGACCCGTTCCGGGAATGGCGCCCAGCCCCAGATCGGCATAGGCCGCTGCGGTGGCGGCGGCGGGCGCCGGTCCCTGCCCGCACAAGACCCAGGGCTCTCCCCCGGCGACATCAAAACCCATGATGGGTGTGTCGCCGCCGAGGCCGTTCAGGTGCGGTTCGACGACGTGCAGCACGAGTCCCGCGGCGACGGCGGCATCAAACGCGTTGCCGCCCTCTTCGAGGACAGCCATCCCCGAACTCGACGCGAGCCAGTGCGTGGACGCGACCGCGCCGAACGAGCCCACGATCTCGGGGCGAGTGGTGAATTGCATGACACGGTCCTTCTGGAGTGCCGACAAGCGGCCACCGGCTGAAAGCGGGAACTATCCCGAGACCATATCGTATACGAAACGTGCTCCGTGCACGCCTCGGCGATCAGTGGGTCGTGAAGCCGTCGTCACCACCCGTGTCGTGCGCACCAGGCTGCGTCGCGGCACGCCGCACGTGCTCGGCCATGAGACTTTCCGCGCGATCGGCATCACGCGCCTCGATCGCGTCGTAGATGTCGCGATGGTCACGCCAGAAGAACCGGTTGTCGACCGGGATGGAAGCCGTGTTGATCCATTCCGAACGCGCAGACAGCTGGTGCACGAACCCACCGAGCACGCTGTTGCCGCTCGCCGATGCGACGGCATCGTGGAAGCGCGAGTTCAGTCGGTGAAGCCTGTCCATCTGCCCGAGATCGATGGCGCGGTCACCCTCGTCCAGGATCTCCCTGATCGCAGCAAGATCGGCATCGGAGCGCTGGGTGGCGGCGAGCCGGGTGGCGTGCGGCTCGAGCACCGCCCGCGCCGTTCGAACCTCGTGCACGACCCGTTCGGTCAGATTCATGACGGTCGGGGAACCGAAATGGCGCAGCTCGACGAATCCCTCCGCGGCCAGCGCTCGCACAGCCTCGCGAATGGGCACACGAGACACATTGAACGCCGATGCCAGCGCGGGTTCTGTCACCCGCGATCCCGGGGCGAGCTCGCCCCTGATGATCATGTCGCGAACGGCATCCACCAGGGCGGGGCCCCGCAGAATCGTCTCTTCAGGCATCGGCCCCCTCCTCGATCGATCGACCCCGATCGTATCCAGCCCGAGCCATTCATCGACGCACCGCCGAAAAAACATCTTGCCTGGCGGTCGGTGCCGGCGATACAGTGACGCAACTTCGTATACGAAGTGACCCGAATATTGCACCTGCAGAGTCGCTCGTGAGAATCACATCGCGTCGCCGCCTGCCCTTCACACACACCAACAGCAAGGACGACACCATGAGCACGTCACTCAGAGCGGCCGCACTCGTAGCGGTCAGCGCCATCGCGCTGACCGGCTGCGTCAGTACGGCTGCGCCATCCACCGACAACAGCACGGCGACCTCGGACACCATCCTCCTCGGCGCCGTGATGGCCGAGACAGGCTTCATGTCCCCGTTCGACACCCCGGCGTTGAACTCACTCCGCATCGCGATCGATGAGCTCAACGGAGCCGGCGGAATCGACGGCACCCCCGTCGAGCTGCGGGTGATCGACACGGGTTCGGATCTCGAGAAGTACGCGCCGTCCGCACAGACCCTCATCGATGCCGGCGCGAAGGCGATCATCGTGACCTGCGACTACGACATCTCAAGCCCGGCGGCGCTCGTGGCGGAGCAGGCCGGAGTTCTGAACGTCTCCCCCTGTGTCGGCGACACGATCTACGGCCCCCGGGGCGGACTGGACATCGGGTTCTCGTTGGGCAACGCCACACCCGGAGAAGCCAGCGTGATGGCGGAGTTCGCTGACAGCAAGAGCTGGACGAACGCCGTCTTCCTGACCGACACATCGCTGAAGTACACCCAGAGCCAGTGCGCCATCGCGCGCGAGCGGTTCCTCGAGCTGGGCGGCACCGAGATCGCGGGCTACGACTACGTCCAGGGCGAGAACATCAGCGAGGCCGTCTCGAGCATCGCCGCCGGCCCGGCCCCCGACGTGATCTTCAACTGCGGCTATAGCCCGGGCGGCGCACAGGTCGCGAAAGACCTGCGCGACGGCGGCATCGCGGCCCCGATCGTCTCGGGCTTCGGCATGGACGGAACATTCTGGCTCGACTCCATCCCGGGCCTGACGGACTACTACGTGGTGACCTTCGCTTCCACCGCCGGAGACGACCCCGACCCCGCGGTCAACGATCTCGCGACGGTCTACGAGCAGACCTACGGCGCACGCCCCACCGTGGGGAGCTTCGTGACCGGTCCTTCCACGCTCGACGCCATCGTCACGGCGCACGAGGTCGCTCAGAGCTGGGACGGAAAAGCGCTCGCGGACGCGTTCCTGACTTTCGACGGCCTCGAGTTGCTGGCTGGCCCGACGACCTTCACGCCGGAACTCCACGTGAACGTCGACCGCCCCCAGCGCGTCCTGGTGGTCGAAGACGGCGCCCTGAAGTTCGTCGAGCGACGCGCACCCGAGAAGGTCATCCTCGGTGACTGATCGTCTCGCCCCTGGAGCAGGCCGCGGAGGCGGCCTGCTCCAGGGGCATGGGATCACACGCTCATACCGCGGGGTGAAGGCGCTCCAGAACGTCACGATCGATGTCCCACTCGGGCGAGTCACGGGCCTGATCGGAGCCAACGGTGCCGGCAAGTCGACTCTCGTCAACATCCTGAGCGGGTACGACCGTCCGAACGGCGGCGGGGTCTTCATCGACGGCGGCGAGCTGCCCCGCGAGAGCGCCGAGCGGCGCACTCGCCGAGGTATCGCCCGCACGTTCCAACACGGTCACCTCTACCCGCGGCTGACCGTCCTCGAGAACGTGACGGTCGCCGCCCTGGCCTGTGGACTCTCGCGACGAGAGGGACGCTCACTCGCGCTGGCACTCCTCGCGGAACTGCAGCTCGAAGAATGGGCGATGCATGACGCCGACCACCTGCCGCACGGGGTGGAACGACGTCTCGGCGTGGCCAGGGCGCTGGCGACACGACCGAACTGGGTGCTTTTCGACGAACCCGCGGCCGGACTGAACGATGGCGAGGCCGAGCACTTCAGGGACACGATGCGCGCCCTCGCGACTCGCGGACTCGGCGTGCTGCTGATCGACCACAACATGCCACTCATCTTCGGAAGCTGTGACCACATCTTCGTCCTCGGCGCCGGACTGAACGTCATGGACGGTTCACCCGACTCGGTGCGCACCGACCCCCGCCTCGCAGCGTCGTACCTGGGCAACGCCGCACAGCAGATCGCCGAAGGAGCCGAGCATGGTGTCGACTGAATCGCCGCGGATCCTTACCGTCTCAGACCTTCGGGTCTCGTATCGCGGCGTGCCCGCCGTGTCGGGCGTGAGCTTCCACATCGATGCCGGCGAGCTCGTCGGGATCATCGGACCCAACGGCGCCGGAAAGTCCTCGACCCTGCTCGGCATCGTCAACGCCGTGCGCTCGGATTCCTCCGAGACCAGCCTCGGCGGCGTCGACCTACGTCGCATGCCACCCGAGCGCGTGGCGCGAACAGGACTGGCCCTCGTGCCCGAGGGACACCACATCTTCGGGCGACTCTCGGTGCGCGACAATCTGCGTCTCGGCTCCACGGCCCGGCGCGATCCCCGCGGCCTGGAAGAAGACCTGAAATGGGTGATCGAGCTGTTTCCCATCCTCGATGAGTTCGCGAATCGCCCCGCGGGGCTCCTCTCCGGCGGTCAACAGCAGCAGCTCGCGATCGGCCGCGCCCTGTTGGCGAACCCGATTCTCCTCGCACTCGACGAACCCTCTCTCGGACTGTCACCGACCGTCGTCGACACAGTCTTCGCAGCCATCGCGCGCATCCGCGAGCGCGGCACGGCGGTGCTCCTCGTCGAACAGCGAGCACAGCAAACGGTCGCGGCCGCCGATCGCACGTATGTGTTGAACGACGGGCGGATCGTGATGGACCTGGCTCCCGCCGACGCGGCCGACTCCGCCCTCCTGATGAAGGCCTACCTGGGATCATGATGCCCCTCCTGCAATCACTTTTCGACGCCGTCTCCGCGGGAGCCGTCTACGCGCTCGCGGCCCTCGCCATCGGACTGGTCTTCGGCGTGCTGCGACTGGCGAACTTCGCCATCGGCGAGATCATCACCGGGTCGGCCTACGCTCTGATCCTCATCTGGCCCTTCTCGTGGCCGCTGGCGCTGGTCGCCTCGGTGGTCGTCGCCGTCGCACTATCTCTCCTGATGGATGCTGCCGTTTTCCGGTGGATGCGCTCACAGTCGCCGGCGACGCTCCTCATCGCGAGTTTCGGCCTGAGCATCCTGCTGCAGCGGACATATGACGGCATCTTCGGCACGAACGTCCGAACGGCATCCGTCGCTCCAGCCCTGACCACCTCGGTGACGATCGGCGGTCTGCGGATCAACCTGCTGGCGGTCGTCGCCGTCGTTCTGGCCGTCTGCCTGCTGGTGGGGGTGGGGCTCTTCCTGTCGCAGACGCGCGTCGGGCTGCAGGTGCAGGCCGCAGCAGCCGATTTCCGGATCGCGCGCATCCTCGGCATCCGATCCGGGGTCGTCATCTCCCTCACCTTCGTCATCAGCGGGGTACTCGCCGCCGCCGTTGCCTTCGTCCTGACCGCGCGATCCGGTGCCGTCGACCCGACTTTCGGCGTCCAGGCCACGCTGTTCGGTCTCATCGGCGCCGTCATCGGCGGCCTGAACCGCCTCGGTGGCGCGGTCGTCGGTGGGTTCGCCGTGGGCTTCGTTCTCTCACTCTTCACCGCCTGGCTCCCGGGCGGGCTCAACGATTTCCGGACGGCGTTCGTATATCTGCTCGTCATCGTCGTGCTCGTGATCGTCCCGAACGGCGTCTTCGCCGGCCGTACTCTCAAGGAGCGCGCATGACCATCGCCCAACCTGCTCGTAGCTGGATGCCCCGCTGGGTCGTGCCGTCCCCCGCCGTGGATCTGTGGACACTCGTCGTGCCCCTCGTCGTCGTCTGGTTGTTCTCCGCGTTCGCGAGCTCCGTCTCGCAGTCGGCCGCGATCGACCTGAGCTACGCCCTGGCAAACCTGATGATCGTCGTGGGAATGTGGACGTTCATCGGCAACAGCGGCGTTCTCTCCTTCGGCCACATCGCTTTCGTCGCCGTCGGCGCCTGGACGATGTCGCTCCTGACGATCAGCCCCGTGGTCAAGGCGTCCGTCATGCCCGAGCTCTTCCCCTGGCTCTCGGGTGCTGCGGTAGCGCCGCTCATCGCCCTGGTGATCGCGGCAGCGGTCGGCGGACTGCTGGCCCTCGTGAGCGGTCTCGCTCTCATGCGACTGCACGGGCTGGAGGCGGGCATCGCCACGTTCGCCCTCCTCGGCCTCGTCGTCCAGGTGCTCACGTACTGGAGCAGTGTGGGGCCGAAGTCAGGTCAGTCCATGACAGGCATCCCCCAGAGCTTCGACCTGCAGACGACGCTGTTGATCACCCTCGTCGTCATCACGATCGCCTGGACGTACGGAAAATCACGGAGCGCACGGATGCTTCGCGCATCTCGCGAGAGCGTGGTGGCCGCACCCGGGTCCGGCATCCGCATCACCCTGCATCGCGTTGTCGCGTTTGCCCTCTCGGGCGCACTGGCAGCCATCGGCGGAGCCGTGTGGGCACAGACGAACCGGGTCGTTCAGGCATCCCAGTTCTCATTGGATTTCACGTTCACCACGATGGCGATGCTGGTGATCGGAGGCATGCTCTCACTCTGGGGAGCCGTGGTCGGAACACTTCTGATCTCCACCCTCGATCACGTTCTCGGCCTGCTCGAGGGCGGTCTGCACATGGGGGGCGTCATCGTGTCGCTGCCCGCCGGCAGCCGCCTCATCGTGGTGGCCGCCGTCCTGGTCGTCGTGCTGATCCTGCGCCCGTCCGGCATCACCGGCGGCCGGGAAGCTCGCTGGCCGCTCCGGCCTCAAAACCCCTTCGCATCGTCTCTCCCAGGAGTGAAATGACTGTCGACCCGCCCATCCTGATCGCCGCACTGCTCAGGAGCATCGCCTCGAGCCGACTGGAACTCGTCGACCTGACGAGCACCCTCCGCGGATCCACGCCGATCATGACGCTGCCCGACCCGTTTGCGAGTCAGAGCGGCTTCGTCCTCGAGCAGCTGAGCCGGTACGACGAGCACGGGCCCGGCTGGTATCACAACAACATCCACACCGGCGAGCACTCCGGGACACACCTCGATGCTCCGATCCACTGGCTCAGCGGCAAAGAGGGCCGGGATGTCGCGAGCATCCCCCTCGATCGCCTGATCGGTCCGGCCTGTGTGATCGACGTGCGAGAACAGGTCGACGCCGATCCCGACTTCCTGCTCCAGCGGCATCATGTCGAAGAGTGGGAGGCACGGCACGGGCAGTTGCAACCCGGCAGCTGGCTGCTGTTGCGTACCGGATGGGACCGATACTCCGACGACCAGGAGGCTTTCGTGAACGCCGACGAGAACGGACCGCACAGCCCCGGCGTCTCGGGCGAGTGCGCGCTGTGGCTCGCAGAAGAACGCCCCATCTCGGGTTTCGGTGCCGACACTCTCGGTATCGACGCCGGTCGCGCGGGTGAGTTCGACCCGCCGTTTCCCATGCACAACCACCTGCTCGGCCACGACAAGTACGGGATCACCTCGCTTCAGAACCTGAGCAGGCTGCCCGAGACCGGGGCACTGTTGATCGTCGCACCATTGCGCATCGAAGGCGGCAGCGGCAGCCCCGCACGCGTGATCGCGCTCACCGCGGCCGACTCGGCGTAGTCGGTTCCCGACCGATTCAGCTCCCCACCCACCACACAGCCGGCTCGCACACTCCAGCATCCCTACGAGCTCGCGGATCACGATATTGAGGAGAAGTCATGGGCATGTTCGCACATAGGGCGATCGAGACGGTCGACGAAGCTCAGCGCAGGGCCAAGAAGTTGTTGCCCCACGATGTCTACACCGCGCTCGAGGCCGGCAGTGACGGCGGCGCGACGATGAAAGAGAATCTGCGCGCTTTCGAAGAGATCGGCATGATCCCCCGCATCGGCGCCGCGATCCCGACGCGCCTCGACCTGTCGGCGACATTCATGGGGCAGCCGATCGACCTGCCGGTGGTGATCGCGCCCGCCGCGGCGCAGGCGATGCACCCCGACGCCGAGATCGGCGTCGCACGGGCAGCGCAGCGCGCCGGCACCGCGATCGGTCTGAGCAACTTCGCGTCCGTCGCGATAGAGGAGGTGACGCGTGAGAATTCGAAGTCGTTCGCACACGTGTACTGGTCGGGCGGGCGCGACGTCGTCGCGGACCGCATAGAACGCTTCCGGCAGGCCGGGGTCAAGGGCCTGATCTTCACGCTCGATCTGTCCGGCGGACGTGTCGCCTACCAGCCTCGCGACTGGGGCTCGCCGGTCTACCCGGACCGCCTGAACTTCGCTGCTCTCCTCAGGTACGCGCCGATGGCGATCGGCAACCCGTCCTGGTTCCTGCGCTACGCGAAGCGTCGCGTCATCCCGGGATTGAATGCTCCGAACATGAGCCGACGCGGAGGTCCGGTTCCGACCCTGGTCGGCGGCCTCTACGAATGGATGGACACGGCCATCCCCACGTGGGAGGACGTCGCCTGGCTCCGTGAGCTGTGGGGCGGCCCGTTCATGGTGAAGGGTCTGGTGGCGGCCGACGATGCGCGACGAGCGGTCGATGCGGGCGCGACGGCCGTCGGGGTCTCCAACCACGGCGGCAACAACCTCGACACGACTCCTTCGCCTCTGCGGTTCCTTCCCTCGGTCGTCCGCGCGGTCGGCGATCAGGTGGAGGTCACATTGGACAGCGGCGTCCGTCGGGGCACCGATGTGCTGAAGGCGCTCGCGCTCGGTGCATCAAGCGTGATGATCGGACGGCCGTGGTTCTACGGCCTCGCCGCCGACGGGGAACGCGGTGTATATGAGGTCCTCGAAACGTTCCGCGGCACGATCGAGCGAGCGCTCGTCGGGTTGGGCAAGTCCTCGATCCGCGATGTCACCGTCGACGATCTGGTGATTCCAAACGGGTTCATCCTCGACCCGGCACCGGAGTCCGCACGCGCGAGCCGCGCTGTCGCGCAGGAGAAGTAGCGGCGCTCGCGGCAGCGCGGTCGTCCGCGGATGCCGAGCTTCGCGTCCGACTTCGCAATCAGCGATCTGGTTCGCGCGTCGTAGCGTTGGGCCGAGGTCGGGGTCGGCGATTCCTGTCGCCCTCGAGGTCGCTCGGGCTCGAGAGCGTGCCGCGGATCGCGGTCGCCGCGGCGACGAGAGGAGACACCAGGTGCGTGCGTCCGCCCGTGCCCTGACGTCCTTCGAAGTTGCGGTTGCTGGTCGAGGCGCACCGCTCCCCCGGAGCGAGCTGGTCCGGGTTCATGCCCAGGCACATGGAGCAGCCCGCGAACCGCCACTCGGCGCCGAAGTCCGTGATGATCTTGTCGAGCCCCTCAGCCTCGGCCTCGAGCCGCACCCGCGCCGAGCCCGGCACCACCATCACCCGCACCCCGTCGGCCTTCTTGCGCCCCCGGATGATCGAGGCGAAGGCGCGCAGGTCTTCAATTCGACTGTTCGTGCACGAGCCCATGAAAACCGCATCAACCGCGACATCCTTCATCGGCGTCCCCGCCTTCAAGTCCATGTACTCCAGCGCACGCTCGGCCGCGGCCCGCTCGTTAGGGTCTGCGAAGTCGGACGGAGTCGGCACGACGTCGTTCAGCGATACACCCTGACCCGGGTTCGTTCCCCAGGTGACGAACGGTTCGAGCTCGTTCGCGTCGAGGAATACCTCGGCGTCGTAGACCGCGCCCTCATCGGACGGGAGGGTGCGCCAGTAGGCCACCGCATCCTCCCAATCCTGACCCTGCGGGGCGTGCGGCTTGCCCTTGACATACGCGAACGTGGTCTCGTCGGGCGCGATCATGCCGGCGCGGGCGCCCCCCTCGATCGACATGTTGCACATCGTCATGCGGCCCTCCATCGAGAGGGAGCGGATGGCGCTGCCGCGGTATTCGAGCGCGTAGCCCTGCCCGCCGTTCGCACCGATCTTCGCGATGATCGCCAGGATGATGTCTTTTGCCGTCACGCCGGGCTTCAACTCGCCCTCGACCGTGATCGCCATGGTCTTGAAGGGCTTGAGCGGCAGCGTCTGCGTCGCCATGACGTGCTCGATCTCGCTGGTACCGATACCAAATGCCATTGCACCGAACGCCCCGTGCGTGCTCGTGTGCGAGTCACCGCAGACGACCGTGATACCCGGCATCGTGAGGCCGAGCTGCGGGCCCACGACGTGCACGATCCCCTGCTCCGTGTCGCCGAGCGAGTGCAGACGCACACCGAACTCCTCCGCGTTGCGCCGCAACGTATCGATCTGGGTCCGGCTCGTCAGATCCGCGATCGGCTTGTCGATCGCCAACGTCGGCGTGTTGTGATCCTCCGTCGCGATCGTCAGATCCAAGCGCCGCAACGGCCGACCCTCAGCACGCAGACCATCGAACGCCTGAGGGCTCGTCACCTCATGCACCAGGTGCAGGTCGATGTAGATCAGGTCCGGCTCACCGTCATCACCCTTGACCACGACATGGTCATCCCAGACCTTCTCGGCCAGGGTGCGCGGTCCGCGCGACATCGCTCCAGAGAGATCTTCGGACACAGGAATCCTCTCGGTTATGTGGCTCGCGAAGGGCCTTGTCCGTACAAGGCCGGGCGCTCACGCATCTTCACCACCGTCGGCGAGCCGGTCCGCAAAGCCTCGATGCACGCATCCGTCGCGGCGGCGGCGGCGTACCCATCCCAGGCGTTCGGTCCCGTGACGACACCGTGCAGTGCATCCTCTGCCCAGGCGGTAAGTTCGCGACGATACGCATCCCCGAACCGCACCGTGAAGTCCTTCTCACGGACCCCGCTCGTCCGGAAGTCCAGACTGACCGCGGTCACCGGTGCGTTGGTCAAACGCGCCACGCCCTGACGTCCCACGACATCGCAGCCGATCTCGTATCCGTAACCGGCGCGCAAGAAGACCTCGGCGTACACCATGGCGCCGCGCTCCGTGCGGAAGGAGAAGAACTGCGGGTCCAGCCACTCATCGAGACCGGAACGACCTCCCGTTCCCGTGACGCTGACCTCGGCGATCTCGTCGTCAGCGAGCCAGCGGGTCGTATCTACTTCGTGCACGACGGCTTCGGTCGTGTGCATCGCCGAGGTGAAGTACTCCGGAACGTCCGCCGCGCGGTGGACGTACTGCAGCGCGACGATTTCGCCGAGGTCGCCTGTCTCTACAGCGGCTTTCAACTCGACGAAGGCCGTATCGAAGCGGCGCATGAACCCGACCTGCACGAACCGCCGGCCCGCCGCGATCTCCGCATCGATGATCAGCTCGCAGTCCGCACCCGTGAGCGCGAGCGGCTTCTCGCAGAAGACCGGTTTGCGATGTTCGATACAGGCCAGCACCAACGACAGATGCGACGCGGCGCTCGAGGCAATGGCGACGGCATCCACATCGTCGGATGCGATCAGCTCTTCCGCGCTTCGCGCGACCCGTACGTCTCCGGGTAGGCCTTCGGCGATCGCGTGAGCCCGGTCGAGGTCAAAGTCGGAGACGGCTACCAGCTCCCCCAGGGCGACCGAACGGGCGATCGTCGCCACCTGTTCGGACCCCACCATACCGAGGCCGATTACACCGATGCGGAGTCTGTTCATGTGTTCCTCGTTTCCGTGACCTGTCACAATGTGGACCACCCTTCCGGGCGGCTGTTGTCGAACTACTCGACGCCGGGTGTCTCAGCCCACGGTCGGCGGTGCCGCCGCCGCAGGTGGGCTGGACGCCTCCGGCCCGTCACCGTCCCCCGTCGCGCGCGCCCGCGGCCGCAATACCTGGAACTCGTTCGACCCGAACAGCCCCTGCGGTCGGAGCGCAAGGACCACGATCAGACCGATTCCGAGCGTCAGCGCCCCGAACTCCGGCATGCGCGGCAGCTGCAACCCGAACAGGAACAGCCCGCTCTCTACCTGACGCGCCAGCTCCTGCCAGATCGCGACGATAGCCGCACCGACGATCGCTCCACTGATGCTGCGCACCCCGCCGATCACGGCCATGATCACGACGACGATCGCCGGGTCGATGCTGAAAGTCGTCGGCGAGAATGCCGTCAGGTAGTGCGCCCACACCGCCCCCGAGGCTCCGGAGAGGAGGCCTCCCAACAGGAGAGCCGGCATACGCACCCGAGTAGGCGAGAGTCCGGAGGACTCCGCGGCAACGGCGTCGTCGCGCCCTCCGCGAGCCTCCAGGCCCCACCGCGAGAACTTGAATGCCGTGCCGATGAGGGTGATCGCGACCACGGTGAGCCCGGCGACCGGGATCGTCGTGTCGTAAGGCACCCCCGGAAAGACCATTGCCCCGCGCGTGATCGCCGGCGTCTCGCGCAAGAGATCGGAAACGATGAACATGAGCCCCAGGCTGACGACCGCGGCGGCAAGTCCCGATACCCGCACGAGCACCGGCCCCGCGATCGCCGCGACCACGGCGCCCGCGAGTCCACCCATGAGCACGCTGACCCCGAAGCTCACCTCGACACCCGCGAGCCACTCGGGCAGATCGGGCAGAAGACTTGTCCGCGACGCCACGGGGACGGTCAGAACCCCGGAGACATAGGCGCCGACGGCGACGAAAGCGAACTGGCCGAAGAAGATCAGGCCCGTGTTGCCCATGATCACCTGCAACGAGACCGTCAGGCAGACGAAGACCAGACCCGAGACCACGATGGCCTCGAAAGTGCCGCCGGTGGCGGCGTCGATCGCAAACGCGATTGCCACCACGACGAGTGAGATTGCCGTCGGCCCGCCGACCGCGCTGGCGTATCCCCGCGAGGTCTGCACCCTGTCGGGGAAGAACATTCGTGATCTGCTCATTTCGTGGGCACCACCTTGCGTTGAAGGAGTCCGTCCGGTCGCAGCAGCAAAACCGCGATCAGCAGGGTGTACGTGAGGGCGCGCGTGAGGCCCTGAACGTCACTGGGCAGATATGCGGCCATGAACGAGTCCACGAGTCCGAGCAGCAGCCCGCCCAGCACGGCGCCGCCGATGTTGCGCAGCCCCCCGAGGACGAGCGCAACGAATGCAACCATCGTGATCTCGAGGCCAGACCGGGGGGTGACGCTGCCAGCCTTTGCGTACCAGAGGAAGGATGCGATGCAGGCCAGTACGCCCGCGATCACGAGAGCCGTGGTGACGACACGTCGGGTGCGCACGCCGACCAGGGCGGCGGTCGACATACTCTGTGCCGTCGCGCGCATCTTCAGGCCCAGATCTGTCGCGCGCAGGAGGATGAGAACCCCGCCAAGTGCAACCAGCGCGACGCTCAGGCTCGTCAGGCTCGCGGCGCTGATTCTCAGATCGCCGAGGACTATCACTCCGCCGAACCAATCCGGGGCAGGGTAAAGCCGCGGTGCGTCACCGAAGAACAGGACCGCGGCCGCCTGCAGCACGAGTCCGAAAGCGAGCGACTTCAGCATGAGGACCTCGCTTCCGGCCGGACTGCCAACGAGGAACGTCAGCCGCCCTCCAACCACCGCGATCACCACGACGATGGCCGTCGCGATCAGGAGCGCCGGCAGGAGGGGTATGGCTGCCGTGAGGCTTACCGTGATCGATGCGGCCCACATGACGAGCCAGCCATGCGCGAAGTTCGGGAAGGACATGACCGCGCTCACGACGGCAACACCGACCGCGAGGACGGCATACACCCCGCCCTGGGAGAGACCGTCGAACACGGCCTGTAAGAACTGAATCACTCTGCCATCGCCTCCTCGCCAAGGAGCGCGGCGGTGAGAACCCGTTCGTCCTGGAGCATCTCCGCTCCCCCAGACATGACGATCTCACCGCCGCGCATGACAACGACGTGGTCGGCCAAGTCCACGAGCCGCAGAGGTGACTCCTCGATGACCAGGAGCGACACACCGTTCTCTGTGAGCGCACCGAGGATCTCGTACACCGAATCCACGATTGCTGGCGCAAGACCCATCGACGGCTCGTCCACAATCAACACCTGCGGCGCGGCCGCGAGAGCGCGCCCGATCGCGACGATCTGCTGTTGGCCGCCCGAAAGCGAACCCGCCCGGCTGTTACGAAACGCCGCGAGCGCAGGGATCAGCTCGAATACGTCCTCCACGGCAGCCTTGCGAGCCGAAGCGGGACGCGTGAGCGCGCCCATGCGGACGTTCTCGGCGGCCGAAAGGCTCGGGAACACCTCGCGTCCCTGCGGGCAGAGCACGATTCCGAGCCGACAGCGTTCCTGGACGGGCATCTTCGTGATGTCCGCCCCCTGGAAGGTAACTTTTCCCGAAGACGGGATGACTCTCCCCGCCACAGCGGATGCGAGTGTCGTTTTTCCCGCGCCGTTCACGCCCGTCAGCGCGGTGACCTGTCCGGCGCCGAGAGTCAGGCTCACGCCGTGGAGAACGGTGTCTCCCGATCCGTAGCCGGCAATCAGATCCGTTGCTTCAAGCACTGGCATGTCGCTCTCCCAGATAGCACTCCAGCACTTGCGCGTCCTTGAACGCTGCGGCCGGGGTTCCGTCGAAAATCAATTGGCCCTGGCGAAGAACGAGCACCCGCGAGCAGACCCGCGCGATGAGGGCCATGTCGTGGTCGACCACCAGAGTTCCGACCCCGCGCGACGTAAGATCCGCGATAATCCCGGGCAGTCGCTGCCGTTCGGACAGGTCAAGACCGGCCCCGGGCTCATCCAGCAGGACGTACCGAGGCTCGCCGTTGAGGACCCTGGCGAGTTCGACCCGACGTCGGTGACCCCAAGAGAGGTCACCGACGCGGGCGTCCACGTCGTGCTCGAGGCCGAAAGTGCGGGCGATGTCCTGGACGATCGCTTCCGAGCCTCGGCGCCAGCCACCGGCCAGCCGGGCAGACATGGCGATGTTCTCGCGAACGGTCAGATCCTCGAACAACCGGAGGTTCTGAAAGTTCCGGGCCAGCCCCGCTTGCGCCCGCGCCCGCATCGAGAACCTCGTGACGTCCTTGCCCTCAAAGGCGATCGATCCTTCTGTGGCGTGTAGCAAGCCGGACAGGCAGTTCACGAAGGTGCTCTTGCCGGACCCGTTGGGACCGATCAGGCCGGTGCAGACGCCCTGCGCGAGATCGATCGAGACGCCCGACAGGGCCTTGAGCCGCCCGAACGACATCCCCACTCCCCGCGCCGAGACGACCGCGTGGGCGTCAGCGGACAACGTCGATCACTCCCCGTCAGTGAGGTTGTACGAGCCAACCTGCTCGAAAGCACCCTCCGGCGTGAATCCCACGACGACGTTGCTGCCGAGGATGTGGCCGTCCTTCCACTCGTAGACCGTGCGCATCGGCAGTTCGACGTCTTTCTGAGCGAACAGGGCCTTCTCGATGGCCGCTCCGTCCGTGGAGTTCGCGGTCTTGATCGCGTCGAACAGTGCCCACATCGACCAGTACGACTCGACGGCCTGGTGGTTCTCCGGGTAGGTGCCCGTCTTCTCCTTGTACTTCTCGACGTACGCCTGAGCAGCTTCGCTGACGTCCTCGCCTTCGGTGTAGGCGCCGGCGGTGTAGAAGACATTGTCCGTGTGACCGTCCAGCGCGTCGACGATGTTGCGCGTCGCCCACGTCGCGTTACCCACCACGGGGGTCTCGACTCCAGCCTTTCGAAGCTGGGCGATCATCGTTGGTGCGTCGGGGTACTGGGTGGCGAGCAGGATCATCGGGTTGTCGGCTTCGCCGACCGAGCGCTTGATATCGCTGATGACCGCCGAGAAGTCGGTCTGACCCGACTTGAGGACCGAGCTGCCCAGGTCGTCCATATCGTCCCCCGCATCTTCGCGGAAGAGACGCTCGACGATGGTGAAGTACGGATAGGCGTCGTTGGTGACGTAGTAGACCGAGTCGTACCCCTGCTCCTTCGCGAATGCCGCCGCGGTCTTGCCGTTGAGGCTCGCCATGCTCCCGCCGGTGGCGAAGAGCGCTCCGACGCCCGGCGCGTAGTCATCTTCGGAACTCCCCGCCATGCTGAAGATTCCCTCTTTCTGGGCGACCAACGCAGCCGGCGTGCCGAGGCCCCCTTGGTTGGGCGGAAGGAGCACCTCGGCGCCTGCGGCGATCAACTCGCTGGCGACCTGCCTGCCGACGGCGGGGTCGGATTTGGTGTCCTGTGTGACGAGCTCGATTTCGCAGCCGTTGATTCCGCCCTCGGCGTTGATCTGTTCGACGGCGAGCTCTTCGGCGTTCGAGCCAGCCGTGTCGTAGAACGCGAACCCCCCGCTGAGCGCCTTGGCAGAGCCGAGCGTGATCGTGCCGTCTGCGCACAGTTCGCCCGAGGCGTCGGGCGCGGCGTTGTTGCCGCCGGAACCTCCGCTGCAGCCGGCGAGGTGTCGAACTCCAGCTGCAGGGTGAGCTCACCCTCGAGCATGTAGGCATACTCGGACCCCGGGTGGCGCATCAGTTTGCCTTCGAGCGAGCTGGAGGCGCCCGGCTGATAGGTCACGAGCAGGGCGTCCACGTCATCCTGGCGGCCCATCGCGAGCCGCTCCCAACGCACCCCGTTCTCCATTTCCCGCCCGGCGAACGACGATGCTCCTGGACGGTTCGCTCGACGCCGCCATCATCCGCGGCGAGATCAGGAGCGACGCCCTGTGGACGTCTCATGTGTGGGACGAGAGGATCGTGGCCGCCCTCCCCGACCACCACCCGTTGGCCGAACGTGCCTTCGCCACCCTCCCCGAGCTAGCCGCGACCCCCGTCGCGATCGTCGAGAGGTCCGCCAACCCGGCCTTGCACGACCTGCTGAACGCAGCGTTGGCCGGCTCGGGTCGTGTCCTCACCCCCGGCATCCCCTTCTCGGGAATCGAATCGACGTTCGCCGAACTCGCCACGAGCCGAACGCCGATGTGGACCCCCGTTTTCGAGGGATACGAGGCGGAGCACTCCTACGAAGGTATGGTGACGCTTCCCGTCGAGCCCGCGCTCTACCTGCCGTCATTCCTCGCGGTGGGACCCCACATCACACGCCCGCTGCGGCAGTTGTACGTGGATGCGTGCCGCAGCGCGGGTACTCAGGGCTGAGCCGGGCTCACGCGACCCAGATGGTCTTCAGATTGCAGAACTCCCGAATACCTTCGACCGAGAGTTCACGCCCGAAGCCCGAGCGCTTGATGCCACCGAAAGGCAGCTCCGGGTAGGAGATCGTCATGCCGTTGACGAACACCGCGCCGCTTTCTAGACCGCGCTCCGCGCGGGCGATCTCGTCGGCATCTGTGCTCCAGAACGCCGACCCGAGCCCGAACGGGCTGTCGTTGGCGACCGACAGTGCCTCGTCAAGGGATGCCACCTTGTACATCGAGGCCACGGGGCCGAAGGCTTCTTCCTCGTACAGGCGCATGTCTGTGGTGATGTCCGCGATGACCGTCGGGGTGTAATACCAGCCCCCGGCGACATCATTCCGGCGCCCGCCCGTGACGACCGATGCCCCCTTGACTCGAGCGTCCTCCACGAGCTCCTCGAGCTCACGCAGCCCCGACTCCGTCGCGAGGGGTCCGATCTCGGTCAGATCATCGGCAGGGTCACCGATGACGAGCGCCGCCATGCGCTCGGCGAAGAGCGCCGAGAACTGGTCATATACGTCTTCGTGGATGATGAAGCGCTTGGCGTTGATACACGCTTGGCCGTTGTTGCTCGTCCGGGCCCTGACCGCGGTCTCGACCGCGGCATCGAGCCGTGCGGATGGCATGACGATGAACGGGTCGGAACCGCCGAGTTCGAGCACGGCCTTCTTCAGCACGCTTCCCGCCGCCGCACCCACGGAGCGACCCGCAGCCTCGGAGCCAGTCAGCGTGACGGCAGCGATGCGCGGATCGCGGATGACCGCCTCGACTCGTCGAGCCGCGATGAGGAGCGTCGAGAACGCGCCCTGCGGGAAGTCGGCGCGCGCGAAGAGCTCGCCTATGTAGACGGCGACCTGGGGAACGTTGGACGCGTGCTTGAGCAAGCCTGCGTTTCCCGCCATCAGGGCGGGGGCCGCGAAGCGCACGACCTGCCAGACCGGATAGTTCCAGGGCATGACGGCGAGCACAACACCCATCGGCTCGAAGCTCGTGCGCGCGGACGACGCAGAAACCGCGGCCGGGTCGTCGAGCTCCCGGCCCGTCAAGAACTTCTCCGCGTTGTCCGCGTAGAAGCGCATCGCATAGGCGGACTTCGCGACCTCGGCACGAGCCTGCGCAATCGGCTTGCCCATCTCGGCGGTGATGACGGCCGCGACCTCGTCCGCCTCCGACTCGAGGAGGTCCGCGGCGGCACGCATCCGCTCTGCGCGACCCGCGAAACCGAGCTCGGCGAGCAGGGGAACCGCGGCGGATGCTGCCGCGATGCGACTCTCGACAAACTCGTCCGAGTCCTCTTCGAACGCGGCGAGTTCGGCGCCCGACGACGGATTGATACTGCGAATGACAGCCATGGTCTCCTGGTTTCTGGGACGGACGGATCAGATGAGGATCGTGAGCGGATTCTCGATCCGACGTTGGAACGCGGCGAGCCACGTGGCAGCGACGGCACCGTCCAGAACCCGGTGGTCGGCCGACAGTGTCACGGTCATGACCTGGCCCACGCCGAGCTGGCCCGCGTCGTCCACGACGGGCACCGCCCGGGCGGCGCCCACCGCGAGGATTCCGGACTGGGGCGGATTGAGGATCGCCGAGAACTCGCTCGTTCCGAACATTCCGAGGTTCGACACCGAGAAGCTGCCCCCCTCGAGTTCGTTCTGCTTCAGGCGGCCCTCTCGTGCGCGACCGGCCATCTCGGCGACGGTTGCGCTGACCTGGCTGAGGGACTGGGTCTCGACGCCCCGCAGGACGGGGGTCGTCAGCCCACCCTCGGTTGCGACGGCGACCGAGATGTCGACCGACGAGAAGTGACGGATGCTGTCACCGTTCCAGATCGCGTTGGCCTCGGGAACCTCGACCAGGGCCGCGGCGACGGCCTTCAGCACGAAGTCGTTCACCGAGATCTTGCGCGGCGCGCTCTCATTAACCGTCCGGCGCAGCTCGAGCAGCGCATCGACGCGACAGTCGGCCACGAGGTAGAAGTGTGGCACCGTCGACTTGCTCTCGGTCAGGCGCCGGGCGATCGCCTTGCGCATGCGATCGAGGGGAACGTCGACGAAGGACGCGCCCGCGGTGGATGCGGATGCGGCGGGAGTCGGTGTGGTGGCCGGAGCCGCCGTCGGCTGCGCTGCGGGCGCTGCGGCGGGTGCTGCGGCGGGTGCCGTCACGGGTGCTGCAGCGAGGTGGCGTTCGAGATCGCGGCGGACGATACGTCCGTGCGGCCCGCTCCCCCTCACATCCGTGATCTCGACGCCTGCATCGGCGGCAAGGCGGCGCACGAGGGGGCTGGCGAACAGGCGACGGCCCGAGTCAGGTGCTGTCGCGTCACTCGGGTCCACGGGCGTCGGTGTCGGCGCCTCGGCTGCCTGAGCAGCCGTCGCGTCGTTCTCTTCCACCGGGGCGGCCGCCTGTGCGGCGGGCTCGGGTTCGGGTTCGGCGGAAGCGGCAGCTCCGGCAGTGACGCCCGCCGCGGCGAGCGCGAGCGCGATGGCAGTCTCGCCCTCGCCGTCGGCCAGCAGCACGATGATCGGCTCGCCCACCAACACGCTGTCGCCCTCGGCGACGAGGACACGACCGACCGTGCCGGCCTGTTCGGCAGAGAACTCCACGATCGCCTTGTCGGTTTCGATCTCGGCCAGCGGCTGGCCCACCGTGACGGAACTTCCCGCCGAGACGAGCCAGGTCTGGATCGCGGCCTCGGTCGCGCCGGCCAACACCTCCGGCATCCGGATGACGTCAGCCATGATCAGCCTCCCAATCCTGCGCGCACGGCCTCGAGACCGGCGACGACCTCGGGCGTGCGGGCGATCGCGGCCCGCTCGAGAACCTTCGAAATGCTCGGGGAAGCCTCTTGCCCGGTGACGCGGGCGATCGGCTGATCAAGCCAGTCGAAGAACCGACGCTGGATCTCGTCCGAGAGCCACGCGCCGTACGACGTGCCCTGCGCGCCCTGCTCGACGATGAGCACCGCGTTCGTCTTCTTGATGCTGTTGCCGATCGTGTCCCAGTCGATCGAGGCACGGTCGAGCCAGCGCAGGTCGATGAGCTCGGCATCCACGCCGGTCTGCTCGATCGCCTCGGCGGCGTCGTGGACCATCGACAGGTAGCTGATGACCGTGACGTCGCGGCCCTCGCGCACGATGGCCGCGCTTCCCGGGGGAATGATGTAGTCGAGGTCGCCGACGGGCACCTGGTCTGCCCGTCCGTACAGATCGACGTGCTCGATCACGAGCACCGGGTCTTCGAGGGCGAGGGCGGCGTTCATCAGACCGACGTAGTCCGTCGCGTTCGATGCGGCGACGATGCGCCAGCCGGGGCTGGTGGCGAAGATGCCCGCCGGATCCATCAGGTGCTGCGACCCGTAGCCGGAGCCGATCGCGACCTTGGTGCGCAGGACGAGCGGGACGGGGTTGTCTCCGCCGAACATGTGGCGCGCCTTGCCGATCTGGTTGAACACCTGGTCGGCCGCCACCCACATGAAGTCGGGGTACATGAACTCGACGACCGGTCGGAAGCGACCGTCGAGCGCGAGGCCCGCGGCGAGGCCGGTGAACGCGTTCTCGCTGATGGGCGTGCCCAGGACGCGCTCGTCGCCGTAGCGCTTCGCCAGGCCCTTGGTCGCGCCGTTGGTGCCGCCGTTCAGGCGGTGGACGTCTTCGCCCATCACCACGATCCGCGGGTCGACATCCATGCGGCGATCCATCACCTGGGCCACCGCGTCGACGAACTTCAGCGCGCGGGTCTCTCCAACCGCGCCGAGGGTCGTCAGGCTGGCAAGCTCCTGGCCGTCGCCCCGGACGCCCACGTTGACGAAGCTCGTCTCGGGCCACAGCTCGGGCTTGATGCGGCGTTTGCCGGCGTTGTCCGGGTCGGGCTGCAGCAGCTCACCGACGGCGTCGGACATCGCGGACTGGACGCGGGTGCGCAGGTCCGCCACCTGTGCATCGTCGATCAGCCCGCGCTCACGCATCCGTTTCGCCACCAGCTCGAGAGGATCGCGCGCACGCCATGTCGCCTCTTCGTCCTTGGTGCGGTAGCCGAACGCGCTGCCCGGGTAGGGACCGTTCTGATGGAAGAACCGATACACCTCGGCCTCGATGACCGTCGGGCCACCGCCCGAGCGCATTACGGCGGCCGCCTCTTGCGTCGCCAGGTAGACGGCGAGGGGGTCCATGCCGTCGACGCGCCACGAGGGGATACCGAATCCCTGCCCACGCACCGAGAAGCGCGTGTCGGCCGTAATCTCGTCAGCGCGCGTCGACACGGCGTAGAGGTTGTTCTCGATAAAGAACGACACGGGGAGCTTCCAGGCCGCGGCGAGATTCATCGACTCGAGCACGGACCCGATCTGCGCGGCGCCGTCGCCGAGATAGTTGATGGTGAGGTCTGACGTGCCGCTGTGCTTCTGGGCCCAGGCGTTGCCGGTTGCCATGGGCGCTCCGCCGCCGACGATGGCGTTCGTTCCGAGCGCACCTGCCTCGAACCACTGCAGGTGCATGGATCCGCCGCGACCGCGGCAGTATCCCTGCGCGAGGCCGAGGATCTCGGCGAGCGTGCGTTGCAGCACCTCTTGGATCACGTCGTTGACCGGCTCGGCGGGATCGATCACACCGCCCGAGACGTGGGTCAGCGCCTTGGCCAGGAACTGGTGATGACCTCGGTGCGAGCCGTTCACGCCATCCGCGGAGCGCAGCCCGACGATGGACCCGACCGCGCCGCCCTCTTGGCCGATGCTGGAGTGCGCCGGGCCATGCACCAAGCCTTCGCCCGCCAGCTCGAGCACGGTCTCTTCGAACGCGCGGATCAGATGCATCTGCGCGAGCATCGTGCCGAGCAGGGCCGGGCCAGCGGCATCCCAGTCGGCCTGGGTCGTCGTGAGCTCGTACCAGTCCACACCGGTTTGTAGGCGCTTCTTCTTCGGCATCCTCGCCTCAACTCCCTCGAACGACCCGGGACATCCCCGACCTGTGCAGGTTAGAGGAGGATTTGATCCAATGCAAGCACAAGAAGCAGCCATATCCTCAAAATCGCGGACAGTTCCTTGCTATCGGATACAATTCGACGATGGGCGGGGATGTGAAGATGATGACACGGAGGTCCTGATGAGCGTTGGCAACGGCATACCCGGCCTGCGGGGAACGGATCACATCGGCTTCACCGTGCCCGACCTCGATGAGGCGCACGCGTTCCTCGTCGATGTGCTCGGCTGCGATGAGATCTATCGGCTCGGCGCCAAACGGTCGAGCGACGACGACTGGATGCTCACGCATCTCGGCGTCCACCCCCGCACCGTCATCAGCGAGATCCGCTTCTACCGCCTCGGTCACGGGGCGAACTTCGAGGTCTTCCTCTACGAACCGGCCGACGGGCAGAATCCGCAACCGCGCAACAGTGATATCGGCGGGTTCCACATCGCCCTCTACGTCGACGACCTCGACGTGGCGGTCGAGTATCTTCGCAGTAAGGGGGTCGACGTCATGGGGAATCCCACCGCGAGCAAGCAGTCCGCCGAAGGGCAGCGCTGGATCTATTTCCGCAGCCCCTGGGGCCTCCAGTTCGAACTCGTGAGCTTCCCCGCGGGTAAGGCATACGAAAACTCGTCCGCACGCCTGCTCTGGCATCCGGCATACCCGCAACTATGAGGACCGAGAAAGATGCCCGCCGCATGAGCCACGGCGCAACCGGCGCAGCCATCGCCGACAGTCTGCGCGAGAGGATCCTCGCTGGCGCCTACGTGCCCGGCGAGAGACTGCGACCCGACGAAATCGCCGAAGAACACGGCGCAAGTCGCCTGCCGGTGCGCGAGGCTCTCCGCACGCTCGAAGCCGAGGGGTTGATCGACCTCGTCGCGAACACGGGAGCATGGATCTCGCGCATCACGATGGCGGAGTGCGAAGAGATGTATCAGATGCGAGAACGCCTCGAGCCGCTTCTTCTGCGCATGAACGTCCCCCACATCACGTCCGCGCTGGGCGACGACCTCGAGGCCCTCGCGCGCTCCATGGAGCAATCCACCGATGTCGAGAGGTTCCTTCAGCTCGACCGCGACTTCCACCTGTCAAGCCTGAAAGCGATCGAGACACCCGTCCTCGGCCCGACGGTCATGAACCTCTGGAATCGAACGCAGCACTACCGGCGGGCCGCGACGCGCCTGTTCTACCTCGAGGAGGACCGCAGCGTCCACCACGACCATCACCTCATCGTCAACGCGATCCGCAACGGTGACGCCGACGAAGCCGAACAGGTCCTCGCTCGACACATCCGCCGCAGCCGGCTCGAACTCTCGCGGCACCCCGAAGTATTCGGCTGAGCATGGCGACGGGCGGGCGTCGGCGACGTCGGTCCGTCACACGTTCGAACTTCGCAACCGCGGGTGCATCGTGCCCGGCTCACACGGCGACCGCCGAGGCGCGGCTCAGCTGCATCAACTGCTCCAGCGCCTCCGGCGGGAAGGCGCCGCCGGTGAAGGCGAGGAACTGCCGCATCGGCATGGACTCCACCATCTTCAGCTCGTCCGGGTTCTTCTCGGAGTGCTTGCGCTGTTCGTCGGTCATCCCCGCGCTCAGCCCCTGCATCAGAACGGGACCGACGACGGGATGCGCGAACCACTCGCCCACCGCCGACTCGAGGGTCAGCGGACGGACGCGGATGTCTCCGGCCAACGTGATCGTCTGTTCTGCAACGATGCGCGAGACGTCCTCGCCGATCTGGATCGCGTAGTCGCCCGCGGGCACGACCCATCCGGCCGACTCGATGTCCCAGTACGCGAACGCTCGCCGATCGAGAGCGAACTCGACCGTGCGGGACTCGCCCGGCTCGAGCCGGACCTTCGTGAACGCGCGGAGTTCGCGGGCCGCCCGGCGCACCGGACCGGCCGTGGTCGATACATAGAGCTGAACGACGTGCTTGCCCGCCACAGCGCCCGTGTTCGTGACCGTGACCGTCACGGCGGCGGTGTCCGACCCTGTGGTCTCGACCCGCAGGTCGCCGGTCTCGAACGTGGTGTAGCTGAGCCCGTACCCGAACGGGTAACGCACCGGCTGGGCCGCGGTCTCGTAGTGGCGGTACCCGACCATCACGCCCTCGCCGTAGCGCACGTGACCCTGCTCGCCCGGGAAGTTGTTCCAGCTCGGGTTGTCCTGCAGACGCAGCGGGATGGTTTCCGCGAGGTGCCCCGACGGATTCACGACGCCGAAGAGCACGTCGGCGATAGCCGACCCGCCCGCCTGACCGAGTAACCAACCCTCCACGATCGCGTCGACCTCGTCGTGCCACCCCTCGAGCGATACGACGCCCCCGTTGGAGAGCACGACGACCGTGCGCTCGGCGACGGCCGCGACCTCGCGAATCACGGCGATCTGCGCACCCGGCAACGAGAGCGTCGTCCGGTCGAAACCCTCGGACTCTTCGCGGTCGCTGAGCCCGGCGAACACGATCGCGACGCCCGCGCCCGAGGCGACCGAGACCGCTTCCCGGCGGTGCTGCTCGGCGCCCTCCGCGTCGGCCAGGACGAAGCCCGGAGCGTATTCCACACCGATCCCCCGGGCACCGGCGTGCTCGCGGATGCTGTCGAGAGCGGCGTCCGTTCGCGTCGCGTTGATGTGGGAGCTTCCGCCTCCCTGGAATCGCGGTTCGACCGCAAAAGCACCGACAACAGCGATGCGGGAGGGCGCCCCGAGCGGGAGTGTGGCCTGCTCGTTCTTCAGCAGGACGATGGAGTCCGCGGCGAGCGTCCGGGCGAGGGCGTGGTGCCCCTCGACATCCAGCTCGCCGCTCGCCGTGTGCGGCAGGCGCGCGAGCTGGACGACGCGGCGAACGGCCTCGTCCAACACGCTCTCATCCAGCCGTCCGCTCCGCACCGCGTCGACGATCTGCTGATCGGTCGATCCGCCACTGCCGGGCATCTCCAGGTCCATACCGGCCGCGACTGCCGCCACGCGATCGCTCACGGCGCCCCAGTCCGAGACGACCGCGCCCGCGAAGCCCCACTCGGTACGCAGGACGTCTGTGAGCAGCCACGGATTCTGCGACGCATAAACGCCGTTGATCTTGTTGTACGAGGCCATCACGGTGGCCGGTTGAGCCTCGGTGACGACACGCTCGAAAGCGGGCAGGTATATCTCCCGCAGCGTCCGCTCGTCGACGTCGGAGCTGATCCGCATCCGCTCGTGCTCCTGATTGTTGGCGGCGAAGTGCTTCACGGATGCCCCGGGACCGACCTCTTGCATGGCCGCCACGTGAGCCGCGCCCAGCACGCCCGAGAGCAGCGGGTCTTCGGAGTAGTACTCGAAGTTCCGGCCGCACAGGGGGGACCGCTTGATGTTGACGCCGGGGCCCAGGACGACGGAAACGCCGAAAGCCAGCGCCTCTCGGCCGACGGCAGCGCCCACCTGGCGCGCGATCTCGGGATCCCAGCTCGAGCCGACGGCGACGGCCGGCGGAAAACAGGTCGACGGCTCGGCGGCGTTGATGCCCAGGTGGTCGGACCCGCCGGTCTGACGACGGATGCCGTGGGGTCCGTCCGTCAGCACGATGGACGGGATGCCCGCCTCGGGGATCTCCTTCGTGCTCCAGAAGTCGCGCCCGGAGAGAAGCGCTGCCTTCTGCTCGAGGGTCAGGGAGGTGAGGTCGGGATTCATGAGGCCGCTCCGGTCTGCGTGAGGGATCGTTCGAGTTCCGCCCGGAGGGCGTCGGAGGCACCGGGGATGTACTCGAGCAGCGTCGCGATCGTCATCGCGGCCGCCTCCGGCGCCTTGGCGTCCAGGGGAACCCCCGGAAAGTGGGTGCCGAAGACGTCGGTGAATCGCCGCCATGCCGCGGGGTCATCGGAAACCTCGCGCAGGGTCGAGTCGAGGCTGAGGGCGACCGGGGCGGGCCCATCCGGCAGCGCGTACGTCCACGAGTGCTCCCCCGCATCCGTCACCTCCGCCGTGAGTCCCTCGGGGTGCAGCGGCAGGACGACCTCAGCCGACGTGCCGCGCGGGATCTCGACCGTGACCCGCGCCGAGCCGGAGTCCACCGCCCACTCGACGCGCACCGGGCCGTGCACCGTGTCGTGGCGCAGCGACGCCGAGGTCAGGTCGCCGCCGGGCCGAGGGGCGATCCGCATGCGGCGGTACCCGGGTTCGAGCAGGGTCAGCCCCCCGATGGTGCGATGCATCCAGTCCACGACCGCGCCGAGCGCGTAGTGGTTCAGGGAGGTCATGCCCGACGGGTTGATGGTGCCGTCGGGACGCACCGAGTCCCACCGCTCCCAGATCGTGGTCGCGCCCATCGTGACCGGGTACAGGAACGACGGGCATCCCGTCTCGAGCAGCATCAGGTACGCCGCGTCGAGGTGCCCCGTCGACGAGAGGGCGTCGGTGACGAGCGGGGTTCCCGCGAAGCCCGTCGAGATCCGGTAGGCGGCCTGCGCGACGATCTCGGCCAGCCGGTCACCGGCGTGCTTTTTCTGAGCATCGTCGAGGATGTCGAAGACGATCGCGAGCGCGTAGGCGGTTGCCGTCTCGTTGACGACGCGGCCGCGGGCGGTGACGTACTCGTCGAGGAATGCCCGCCGAACACGTTCGGAGAGCCGCTCGAACTCGTCGGCATCGTCGGATCGATCCAGGATGCGTGCGGTCTCGGTCATCTCGCGGGTCGTCCGGCAGAGGTAGGCGGCGGCGACGAGGTGCCGGTCGGTCTTCCCGCCGGCCGGATTGTTCTCGGGCGCGTCCGGGTCGAGCCAGTCCCCGAACTGGAAGCCCCCGCTCCAGAGGCCGTTCGCATCGAGCGACGCGGCGACCTGACGGATGAACGTGGTCATCGACGCGTACGCATGGGCGAGGATCTGCTCGTCGCCGTACTCGCGGTACAGGGCCCACGGCAGGCTGACCGCGACATCGCTCCAGAGCGCGGTCGGCGAGGACGGCGTCGAGAGGACGTCGGGCACGACCCAGGGCACGAATCCCTTCTCGCGCTGTTCCGCGGCGAGGTCCTGCAGCCACGACCCGAGCACCCCACGCACGTCGTACAGGAAGGCGGCAGACGGGGTGAAGGCGTTGATGTCCCCCGTCCAGCCGAGGCGCTCGTCCCGCTGCGGACAGTCCGTGGGAACGCCCACGAAGTTTCCGCGCATCGACCAGACCGCGTTGGAGTGCAGCTTGTTCAGCAACGGATTCGAGGTCTCGAGCCATCCGGTGCGCGTCATATCGGAGTGGATGACGACGGCCTGGAAATCGTCGGGCGTGGGGACGCCCGGCCATCCCTCGACCTCCACGTAGCGGAATCCGTGGAACGTGAAGCGCGGCTCCCACGTCTCGCGCCCCTCACCGGCGAGCGTGTAGCGGTCGGTCGCCCGCGCGGTCCGGATCGTCTCGTAGTCGGGCTCACCGCCCGTCATCACCTCGGCGTGGCGGAGCGTGATCTCGGTACCGGCCGGGCCCTCGACCGAGATGCGCACCCAACCCGAGACGTTCTGCCCGAAGTCGACGACGGTGCGGCCGGCGGGCGTGCTCAGAATCTCGACGGGAACGAGCGCGTCGATGCGGCGGATCGGCGGAGCGGATGCCTCGAACAGCGTGTCTGCCGACCAGTCGAACGACTCCACGTCGCCCCAGGCGGAGTCGTCGAAGCCGAAGGTGTCCCACCCGGTCGGCTCGACCCGGGCGTCGTAGGTTTCGCCGTCGTAGATGCTGTTGACCCCGACGCCCCCGGTGCCCGCCCGAAAGGCGGTGTCGGTCGCGATCACGTCGACCGAACCGTCGGCGTACTCGAGCTCGAGGTGCAGCCATGCTGCCGGGCGGTCCGCGAAGTGATTGCGCACACCGTCCCAGCCGAGTCGGCCCAGCGCCCAGCCTTCGCCGAGCACCGCGCCGAGGGCATTGCCGCCGACGACGATGCCCCCGGTCACATCGTGCGTGCTGACCGCGAGCCGGTGACGGTACGACGTCCACCCGGGCGCGAGGACCTCGGCACCGACCACCTCGCCGTTCAGGTGCGGTTCGATGAGGCCGAGCGCCGTCACCCGCAGAGTCGCGCGAACGGGCTGCTCGGCGACCGCGAACTCGCGGCGCAGGTACGCGGCGGGTTCGCCGCTCGCCCCCGTCGAGGTGACGGGGGTGATGAACGCGGCGGACGGGGCGATGGGCACGATGAAACTCCTCGGAGAGCGGATGTTCGGGGTGCTGATCGTCGACCGATGGACCGGCCGGCCCTCAGCGGACGGAGCGCACCTTCAACACGACCAGGCCGCCGAGGACCGTGAAAATCCCCGCGACGATGTACAGCAGGGTGTAGTTCTTGTCACCGACCGCCGACGCGCCGACCGCAAGGAACACCGGGGCGATGAACGGGGCGACGGCCTGCGGGATCGACACGGCGAAGCCGATGATGCCCATGAAGCGTCCCGCGTTCGTATCCTTTTCCGGCAGGACGTCGAGGATCAGCGCCTGGTCGACGGCGGCGAACATTCCGATACCGACCGACGTGATGAGCGATCCCGCGTACAGCATGGTGATGTCGGCGGCGAAAGCCATCACGATCGCGCCCGCCGCGAACAGGACGGCACCGGCAAGCACGAACAGGCGACGACGGCGGAGCTTGTCGGAAAGGAATCCGCCACCGATCGCGCCGACCGTGGTTGCGAGGATGCCGAAGAGGCCGAGCGACGCGATGATCGGAGCGACCTCGACGACGTCCACGCCGAGCCTCGACGCGAAGAAGAATGCGGTGAACGTGGTGTTGAGGGTCAGACCGAAGTAGAAGAGGAAGCGCCCGAGCCAGACCCAGGAGAAGTCGGGGTATGTCCGCGGGTTGTAGAGGTACTTGCTGAAGAGCGTGCCGAGCGAGAGCGTGTCGGCGAAGCGCGCACCGCGCGTGTCCGCTTCACGCGTGAACAGAACGAACAGGATGACGGCGATGACGCCGATCAGGCCGGGCAGAAGGAACAGCAGGAGCGCGTTACCCGCGAAGCTGCCCGCGATCACGACACCGACAACGGGAGCCACCTGGGTCGCGAAGCCGGCCAGACCGGCCACCTTGCCGCGCTGGGTCTCGGAGAGCTTGTCGGCCATCGAGGTCTGCAGATTCTGGAAGACCTGACCCCAACCGATCTGGGCCAGGATCCATCCCGCGCCCAGCACCCAGACATTCGGGGCGAGGGCCATGACGACGAGCGAGAGAACGCCGAGCGTCATCCCCGCGACCATGAAGGGCCGACGGCGTCCCCAGCGAGTGCGCGTGCGGTCGCTCAGGACCCCGAACAGCGGAGCGGTCAGCATGACGGCCAGCGCGCCCGAGCCGGCGATGTAGCCCAGATACTCTTCGCGGCCGGGCGCGAGCTCGGACAGTCGGATCGACAACGAGATCGCCAGCGGGGTGATGAAGGCGACGAAAACACCGAACTGGCCGAGAACCTGGAACCAGATATACGACGCGCTGGCCTTCTGACCCGTCGGCGGGACGCTCGGGTCGATCACGACCTCGTCGAGCGCACCGGGAACGGCGGGGAGGGATTGCGGTGCCGCGAGCGGGAAGGCCGCAGCGTCGTCCGAGTGCATCGTCATAGAAGACTCCATTGTCACAATTGCGAGAGGATTACTAGCGCGAGCTAGCTTGCAGCAGAGTAGCGGAGACTACTAGCACGCGCAAGTTATTTTGCGAGGCACCGTCGGCCGACAAGAGACCAGCCCCTGAAGCAATACCATGAACCCGGAGGATCCGTGTCGGACAGGACAGCAGAGCGACGGGTGACCGCGGCGGACATCGCCCGTGAGGTGGGTGTTTCTCGCGCCACCGTCGGCTTCGTCCTGAACTCGACTCCGGGCCAGACCATCTCAGAGGCGACCCAAGAGAAGGTCCTGGCCGCAGCGCGACGACTCGGCTACCGCCCGCACCTGGCCGCCCAGGCCCTCGCGAGCGGGCGCAACAGGATCATCCTCCTCGTGCTCCCCGACTGGCCGATCGACTACAGCATGCGCCGCCATGTCGACGAAGCATCCGCGGCCCTCGACCAAGCGGGTTACTCGCTCGTGACGATGACACCTCATCCGGGCGGAAACGCACGACCGCTCTGGGAGACCCTGCAGCCCGACGTCGTGATGGGAATGCTCCCGTTCGGCGAGGAGCTGTTCGACGAGATCCGCGCGTCGGGCGTGGGCGCCGTCATCCCGCAGCCGACCGAGTCCACCGAGGACGACGAGCAGCCCTTCAGCTTCAGCCAGGGCCCCCGCCTACAGGTCGAACACCTCGTCGAGCGCCAGCGCCGACGGCTGGCCTACGCGGCGTCAGCGGATCCGCGCCTCGCCGAACTGGCGGCATCCCGATACGAACTCGCCGCCGCGACCGCACGACAACACGGCATCGAGGACATCCCACACGCCGCCGTCGACGCCGCGAACGTCCGCGAGATCGTGAGCGGCTGGCGGCAGGCTGGGGTTACCGGCATCGTCGCGTACAACGACGACGTCGCGGCCCTCGTCGTCGGCGCCGCCCTCCGCGAGGGAATCGCCGTGCCCCGCGACATCGCCGTGATCGGTCACGACGACGCTCCCATCTCCAGCGTGTTCGTCCCGTCTCTCTCGACCGTCCACGTCGACGACGAGGGGCTCGGCCGGTACTTCGCCGACCTTGCTCTGGCGGCCGCCGCCGGCGAGGATCCGCCTCGTCGGCAGCACAGCCCGCAGGTCACTCTGCGGGTGCGCGAGTCGACCGCCTGATCCGACTGCACATCCTGATCCGACTCGGACCGGAGGTCATGACCGGGCTACTGGTTCACCTCCGGGCCGCGAGCGATTCGCGACGCCAAGCTGCCGCGAGTTGACCTGGGGTTTTGTGGAGCCACCTAAGGGAATCGAACCCTTGACCTATTCATTACGAGTGAATCGCTCTGCCGTCTGAGCTAAGGTGGCGCGCGCCGCTTGCGCGATGCACAAGCAACGATCTTACAGGCTGCCGAGCCGCGCCGTGAACTCGCGCGCGACCGCACCTCGACCTGCCACGCCGAGTGCACCGGTTAGTACCGAATGCACCCCTGACGCCCGGCGAACAGGTGGCGCACTCGGCAACACTTGGCGCACTCGGCACCCCGCGGGCTGCGCGGCGCGGGTGCTACTCGCAGAGCCCGTCCGGTGGCACGGTGCCGTCGATCAGGTACGCCTCGACCGCGTCGTCAACGCACACGTTGCCCTTGTTGTAGCCCGTGTGCCCCTCCCCCACGTTCGTGATCAGGGTGCCGGACTCGAGCTGTTCGGCCAGGGCCACCGACCAGGCGTACGGGGTCGCGGGGTCACCCGTGGTCCCCACGACCAGGATCGGCGCAGCACCGGCCGCAGCGATCGGTCCCCGCGTTCCGGTCGGTTCGTACGGCCACACATCACACGGGTCGGGGCCTTCCCAGTACGGCGCGATCGTCGGGGCCTCAGCGTCGATGCGGGCATTGGATGCATCCTGATCCGCCTGCGAGCCGTCCACCGGGTAGTCCATGCAGTTGTAGGCGCGGAAGGCCTCGGCAGAGTTATCGGTGTACACACCGCCCTCCCGACCGTTGTAGAAGTCAGCCAGCAGGAAGGCCGTCTCGGGATCACCCTGGAGCGCTTCGTTGAGCGCCTGCGTCAGGAAGCCCCAGCTCTCCTGCGAGTACAGGGCGGCGACGATGGCCGTCACCAGGCTGTCCGCGCCGAGCTCCCGCCCATCGCTGGCGGGAAGCGGCGTGCGGTCGACACTCGCCAGAAGCGCACCGAGGTCTGCCATCGCCTGATCCACCGACCCGCGGAACGGGCATTCCTGCGTCGTCAGGCAGTCCGCCATGTACGCCCGCAGCGCGTTCTCGAACCCGATCGCCTGCTCGGTGCCGACCTCGAGACCCGAGATGGACGGATCGATCGCCCCATCCAGCACCATGCGCCCCACGTTCTCGGGGTACAGGTCGGCATACGTCGCGCCGAGGAAGGTACCGTACGAATACCCGAGGTAGTACAGCTCGTCGTCGCCGAGCACGGCGCGCAGCAGATCCATGTCGCGCGCAGCGCTGACCGTGTTGATGAACGGCAGGATGCCCTGACTGTTGTCCTCACAGGCATCGGCGAACGCGGTGTTCCGGTCGGTCAGCTCCGCCTCCCACTCGGCCGAACCTCGCGGGTTTGCCGGCAGGTCGTAGAGGTAGGCGTCCATGTCGGCGGCGTCGAAGCAGCGCACGGCCGTCGACTCCCCCACCCCGCGCGGGTCGAAACCGATGATGTCGTAGGACTCCTGCAGCGCGGACCCGACCGCGAAGTCGAGCGAGTCGCGGATGAGCGAGACACCGCTCGCACCGGGGCCGCCGGGGTTCGTCAGGAGGGATCCGATCCGGTCGGACCCGGTCGCGGCCGAGCGGATGACCGAGAGCCCGATGGTTCCGGCCGAAGGGTCTTCCCAGTCCAGCGGGGCCGCGACCATCGCGCACTCGAAGCCGCCGCAGTCGCTCCACGAGACCTCCTGCTCGTAGAAACCGTCGAGCGTCGTCGGGTCTTCTATCGCGGGCGCGGACGAGGTCGCGTCCTCGGGAATGGCCGCATAGAGGCATCCGCTCAACATCACGGAGGCCGCCACCAGGGCGATCGAGGCACGCAGGATGCGGCCCGCAAGACGTGCGGGGCCGCGGCGTTCGGTACGGGTCACGAGATCCTTCCGGTCGCCGCGGTCACGAGCATGCTCTCGAGGGCGAGAGCCGGCGCGGCATTCTGTTCAAGGTTACGACGGGTCACCTGCAGCTGATCCAGCACCGCAAGCGTTCGTTGGGGCGTCCACGCGGATGCGGCGGCACGCAGTTCCGGCTCGAGTTCGACGTTCACGAGGTCGGTGTCGCGGCCGAACTGCAGCATGACGATGTCGCGGAACATCGACTGCAGGTCGGTGAGGACGCGGTCGATGCCATCTCGGAGGCTCCGCGTGGCGCGACGCTTCTGGTCTTCGTCGAGGGCACTCAACTGCGAGCGGACCGCGGGCGGCACCGCCTGGCCCTCCGTGACGCCGATCGTGCGGAGGAATTCGGCACGCTCGGTCGCGTCGCGCTCTGCCGTGAGCGCCTTGGCATCGTCGGTCGCGACCTCGACGATACGAGCGGCGACCGTCACGACGTCCCCGACGTTGCGGACCGCGAGCACGGCACGCAGCGTCTCTTCGCGCCTCGCGCGGGCGGATTCGTCCGTGGCGAGGCGCTGGGCCATACCGATGTGCCGCTGCGCGTGCCGTGCGGCCTGCTCGGCGATCTCGGGCGATGCACCGGTGCGCTCGGCGACGAGGCGCGCCACGTCCGCAACCTCGGGCTCGCGCAGCCGCACCGACCGGACGCGGGAGCGGATGGTTGGCAGCAGGTCGGCCTCGCTGGGCGCGCACAGAATCCACACCGTGCGCTCGGGCGGCTCTTCGAGCGACTTGAGCAGGACGTTGGAGGTGCGCTCGGTCATCCGGTCCGCGTCCTCGACGACGATCACGCGGTGACGCCCGAGCGAGGGTGAATATGCAGCGCGCTCGACGAGCTTGCGGGCCTCGTCGATCGTGATGATGACACGCTCGGTGCGGAGCGCGGTGAGGTCTGGATGTGTGCCCGCGAGCACCTGGCGCATCGCACCCTGATCGTGCTCGTCGTTCGCGATGAGCGCCGCGGCGAACGCGTAGGCGAGGGTGGAGCGCCCCGAACCCGGGGGGCCAGTGAGCAGCCAGGCGTGCGTCATCCCCTCGGCATCACCGCTCGCCGCGGCGGACAGCGATGCGACGGCGGCGTCCTGACCCCAGACGGCGCCCCAGGGAAGGGCTGCGGGGACGGGGCTGGGCACTCCCCCAGACTAGCCGCGGCGTCCGACGCATCCCATCGGCGCACAACACTCCGGATGACTTGTCTATTCGGCTCCGCGGAGGTCCGTTCGGCCCCGCCGAGGCCGAATGTTCCGGAATGTTGTCCGCGCCGGGGCCGCACACCGGCGCGACGCCCTGCCGACCGTGGATTACAGCAGGGGTTCGATACGGGCTCGCACGCGCGCGGCGAGCTCGTCGGCGGTAAGGGTCGCGTCGAGCACGAGGAACCTCCCCGGCTCGGCCGAGGCCAGATCGAGGAAGGCGGTGCGTACGCGGGTGTGAAAGTCTTCGCGCTCGGCCTCGAGCCGATCGAACGGCTTGTCATCGGCGTCGAGTCGGGCTCGCGCGGCAGCCGGATCGAGGTCGAGCAGAATCGTCACGTCGGGCAGTTGCCCGCCCGTCGCCCACAGCGAGAGGTCCCGCACCTCGGTGGCGTCGAGCACTCGTCCGGCGCCCTGATACGCGACGGATGAATCGAGGTAGCGATCCTGCACGACCACGTCGCCGCGCTCGAGCGCCGGAAGCACCAGCGTCTGGACGTGCTGAGCACGGTCGGCCGCGTAGAGCAGCGCCTCGGCGCGCGGCGCCACCTCGCCCCGGTGGTGCAGCACGATGTCGCGGATCAGCACACCGACCTCGGTGCCGCCGGGCTCGCGCGTGCGGACGACGTTGCGACCGGATGCCTCGAGCCACTCCTGCAGCAGGGCGGCCTGCGTCGTCTTTCCGGCGCCGTCGCCGCCCTCGAGCGTGACCCACAGGCCCGGGCGCCGGGTTACCGCAGCGCCCCCGGCATCCGTCATCACTTCTTCTTGGCCGGCGCCTTGCGGGCGGCGGGCTTGCGAGCGGTGCGCTTGGGCGCGGGACCCTTCGCCCGCTTGTCGGCGAGGATCTGCACGGCACGTTCGAAGTCGATGTCTTCGACGCTCTCACCGCGCGGGATGGTCGCGTTCGTCTCGCCGTCGGTCACATAGGCGCCGAAGCGGCCGTCGCGGATGCGGATCGGCTTGCCGCTGACCGGGTCCGCCTCGAATTCCTTGAGCGCACTCGACGGGCGGCGGGCGCCGTACTTCGGCAGGGCGTACACGGCGAGCGCGCCGGGCAGGTCGATGTCGAAGATCTGCTGCTCGTTCTCGAGCGAACGCGAGTCCGTGCCCTTCTTCAGGTACGGTCCGTACCGGCCGTTCTGCGCCGTGATGACCTCGCCCGATTCGGGGTCGGTGCCGACCGTGCGGGGCAGTTCGAGCAGGCGCAGGGCCGTCTCGAGGTCGATCGTGTCGACCGACATGCTCTTGAACAGCGAGGCGGTGCGGGGCTTGGGCGCGACCTCTTTCTTCGCGCCGCGCTTCTTCGGTGCGGGGGCGTCGACGATCTCGCCGGTCGCCTCGTCCACGCCGGCGGGTTCTTCGGGCTCGAGCTCCTGCACGTAGGGGCCGTAGCGGCCGTCCTTGACGACGATGAGCTTGTGCGTCTCGGGGTGCTCGCCGAGCACACGATCCCCGGCGACGGGTGCCTCGATGAGCTCCTGCGCCTTGGCGGGGGTGAGTTCGTCGGGCGCGAGATCCTCCGGCACATTCACGCGGCGCGGGTCCGCCTCCGGGTTGGCGGGGTCGACGACCTCGAGGTAGGGGCCGTACTTGCCGATGCGGAGCGTCACGCCCTCCGATACCGGGCGCGAGTTGAGTTCGCGGGCATCGATCTCGCCGAGGTTGTCGACGATGTTGCGCAGCCCCGCGTGATCCTCGGATCCGAAGTAGAACTCGCGCAGCCACGACACCCGGCCCTGCTCGCCGCGGGCGATCGCGTCGAGGTCGTCCTCGAGTGCGGCCGTGAAGTCGTAGTCGATCAGGTCGGGGAAGTTCTCCTCCAGCAGCCGCACGACGCTGAAGGCGATCCAGCTCGGCACGAGGGCCTGGCCGCGCTTGGTGACGTACCCGCGGTCGAGGATCGTGTCGATGATGCTCGCGAAGGTCGACGGGCGCCCGATCCCCTTCTCCTCCAGCGCCTTGACGAGGGATGCCTCGGTGTAGCGCGGCTTCGGGGTGGTCTGGTGGCCCTTGGGCTCGACCTCGGTGACCTGCAGCGCGTCGCCGACGGCGACCTGCGGCAGCGACTGGTCGTCGGCCTTGTCGGCGTCGCCGCGCTTCTCGTCCCGGCCTTCTTCGTATGCCTCGAGGAATCCCTTGAAGGTGTAAACGGTGCCGGATGCGGTGAACTCGACGCGGCGCTCACCCGCTGCGACCTCGAGGGTCACGGTGGTGGTCTCGTACTTGGCGTCGGCCATCTGGCTCGCGACGGTGCGCTTCCAGATCAGGTCGTACAGGCGCTGTTCGTCGCGATCGAGCGATCCACTCAGCGACGCAGGGGTGCGGAAGTGCTCGCCCGAAGGACGGATCGCCTCGTGCGCCTCTTGGGCGTTCTTGCTCTTGCTCTTGTAGACGCGGGGGTTGAGGGGCACGGCCGCCGAGCCGTACAGCTGCACGGCCTGCTCGCGCGCGGCCTGGATCGCCTGCGTACCCAGCGACACCGAGTCGGTTCGCATGTAGGTGATGTAACCCTTTTCGTACAGCCGCTGAGCGACGCTCATGGCGTGCTTCGCGCTCATCGAGAGCTTGCGACCGGCCTCCTGCTGCATCGTCGAGGTCGTGAAAGGGGCGTACGGGCTGCGCGTACCGGGCTTGGCCTCGACGCGGGTGACGGATGCCTCCCCCGCCGTCTGCACGTCGGTTGCGAGTTGGCGGGCCGCGGCCTCGTCGAGCACGACCACGGCCTTCTTCAGCTGACCCTTGTCATCGAAGTCGGTTCCGCGCGCGATGGCCGCGCCGTCGATGCGGACGAGTTTGACGCCGAAGGCGGAGGCATCCTTCTCTACCTGAGCCTCGATGTCCCAGTAGTTGGCGCCGACGAAGGCGATGCGCTCGCGCTCGCGGTCGACGACGAGGCGCGTGGCGGCGGACTGGACGCGGCCGGCCGAGAGGGCGGCGCCGTTGCTGCCGGAGCCGATCTTGCGCCAGAGCACGGGCGAGACGTCCCAGCCGTACAGACGGTCGAGGATGCGGCGGGTCTCTTGCGCGTCGACGAGGTCGTGGTCGAGCTCGCGCGTCTTCTCGACGGCGGCCTGGATCGCGTCTTTGGTGATCTCGTGGAACACCATGCGCTTGACCGGGACCTTCGGCTTGAGCGTTTCGAGCAGGTGCCACGCGATGGCTTCGCCCTCGCGGTCCTCATCAGTGGCCAACAGGAGTTCGTCGGCACCCTTGAGCGCTCGCTTGAGTTCGGCGACGGTCTTCTTGCCGCGGTCGCTCTCGACGTAAAAGGGGGCGAAGTCGTTCTCGATGTCGATCGAGTACTTACCGACCGAGGTCTTCTTCAGGTCGGCGGGGATGTCCTTCTTGTCGGCGAGATCACGGATGTGTCCGACAGACGACAACACTTCGTAGTCGTCGCCGAGGTACGACTGGATCGACTTCATCTTCGTCGGAGACTCGACGATGACGAGCTTCTTGCTGGTGGCCACGGGGGTCCTTTCTCCGATGCACACCATACACACCGCAGACTGTGAGCCGGGTCGGGGCGGCTCCGCACCCCCTCAGCTGCTGGGCGGGCCGGCCCGCGCCCGCGCGGTCGTCACCATCCCGGCGAACGGCACCTCGACCGTGACGATCGCATCGAGATCGTCGGTGCCGCAGTCGATCAAGCGAGCTCCGAATGCCTCGGCCACCTCCGCCGCGCGTTGGCACGGCTCACCCGGCAGCGCGCCCGACACGGTGTCGGCCGCGGCGATCGCGGCATTGTCGGCCGCGCCTGCCGCACGGCGAGCGACGACCGCCGCCCCGCCCGTCGCGGCGAGCCCGATCGTGAGGGTCGCGGTCGCCAACATCGACCCGACGACCAGAATCGTGCCCGGCATCAGCGACCGCCCGCGGCGGCGCGAGCCATCAGCGACCGCCCGCGGCGGCGCGAGCCATCAGCGACCACCCGCGGCGGCGCGAGTCATCAGCCACCGCCTGCGGCGGCGCAGGCCCGGGCGGAAGCGTCGAACCCGGCCGCCGCGAGTCCCGGCACGGCGACGGGTGCGGACAGCGTGACGCACACGAGTCGGTCGCCCTCGTCGGCCCGCATCGCCGCCGCGCCGGGCACCCTTCCGACGAGGGACTCTGCGAGCTGGACCTCTCCGCGGGCGATCAGGCGTGCCGCATCCGCCGCCGCACCCTGCAGACGGGCGGTCTGTGCCCCGGCGCTCACGGCGCCGATACCGATCAGGATCAGCAGCAGAGCGGCCGGCAGCGTGACGGCGAACTCGGCCGCAACAGAGCCTCGATCACCGAGTCGTGCGGTTGGGCAGAGGCGAACGACCCGGCACAGGCGAGCGACCCGGCGCGCGTTCACGCCACCGTGAGGGCACGGCGGACGAGGTCGGTGAGGATGCCGCGCACCTCGTCGCTGCGCATGATCACGACAAGCAGGCCGGCAAATGCCACGGCTGCCATCGTGGCGATCGCATACTCGGCCGTGGCTGCTCCGGCGTCGTCCTCGAGCAGTCTGCGGCGTGCGGCGCGAACGGCTCGGGGGGTGAAGGGGTCCTTCATGATGTACCTCTCTATATGTGGTCGGTTCGAACGAACGGGCCCGGGTCGTGGGCCGCAGGGGATTCCCCTGGCACTCATTGCGGCTCTCGGGGGGCGTGAGCGACAACTCGTGCCAGGCGAGCAATGCGGTGGTACCTCCTCTATAGGGCGGGTAGGGCGGTGGTGCCGAGGATCGACAGCACGAGGGGTGCAACCGACAGCAGCAGGAACGACGGGAGCGTGCAGACGCCGAGAGGCAGGAGCAACCGGGTGCCGAGCTTGGAGGCTCGCAACCTGCCCTCGACCCGCGCCCGGTGACGGGCGCTCGCCGACTCGGCACGCAGAAGCTCGACCGCGGGCACGCCGGCCGCTCGCGAGAGCTTGAGCACGTCCTGTACCTCGGCGGGGATGACCGTCTCGGATTCGCCGCGCTCCGCTCCGATCGCGGCGCGCGCACGCCCGACCTGGACGGCTGCGGCGTCGATCGACACCCCGCCGCTCAGCGCAATCGCGAAGAGCTCGGCGTCGATCCCCGGAAGACCCGGCCCGGGGCGGGCGCGCCGGATGAGCTTCGCCGTCCAGGCACGCGCCGCGACGACGAGGGCGAGCCCGCCCGCGAGACACACGAGTCCCCTCGGGTCGGTGAACAGGATGCCGAGGGTGTCAAACCCCAGGGCGATCCCCATCAGCAGCCCCACCACGGGCAGCCACAGCATGAGCCGCGCGGTCGCGGCGGGATCGGCCAGGGCGACGGTCACGTCGTCGAGCGCCTCGGCCGCATCACGCAGACCGTGCGCGAAGGAGCGCAACGCCTCGGCGAGCGCTGCGCCCACCGCGGACGCCACGGCCCATGCCACGGCGAACTCGCGCCACGACTCCCCGCGCGCCGCAATGGCCACCGCCTCGGGCACACCACGTTCGAGGTCGGCGAGGACTGCCGCGGCCGACGCATCCGTATCGGCGAGATAACGCCACACGACCCGGGGAGCGACACCCGCCTGTACCAGCACCGCGGCCCGCCGCGCGACGTCCGCGACAGCCGCCGGTCCGCCGTCTGGCGACGCTCGGGCCGTCCGCTTCAGACCAGCCACGGCGCCTGCTCCATGATTGTCAGCCGATCCCCGTCGAGCGCGAGCCGACCCGCGCCGACCAGCGCACGACGTCCGTCGCCCATCCGAGCCACGTGCACTACGGCTCCGATCGCGCTGACCGCCTGCCGCGCCAGGGCGACATCGTCGAGACCCGCCAGCGCCCCGAGCGCCTCCAGCCGGGCCGGAACCTCACGCAGTCCGCTCGCGTGAACCGTTCCCGCTCCGCCGTCGTGGCCGGTGTTGAGTGCCGCCAAGAGTTCACGCACCTCGTCGCCGCGGCACTCCCCCAGCACGAGGCGATCCGGGCGCATTCGCAGAGCCTCGCGCACGAGCCGCGCGAGGCCGATGCCTCCCGCACCCTCGAGGTTCGCCTGTCGCGCCTCGAGCGCGACATGGTGCGGATGGGCGATGGTGAGCTCGGCGACATCCTCGATCGTCACGATCCGATCGGATGCGGGGGCCTCCGCCAAGAGCGCCGCGAGCAGTGTCGTCTTGCCGCTGCCTGCCGCGCCCGTCACCAGGACGTTGACCCGGTCGGTCACGAGCGAGCGAAGCCACGGCAGCGCCGCGGGGTGTGCGCGAAACATCTCGCGCCGGTCCAGGTCGTCGAGTGTCGGCCGCACCACCCGCGGGATCCGGATCGACACCGTGGTGCCGCCCGTCGAGATCGGCGGCAGGACGGCGTGGATCCGGATCCCGGACGCCAGACGCACATCAACCGCCGGACATGCCTCATCGATATGGCGACCGCCGAGGCCGATCAGTCCGAGCGCGAGTTCGCGAACCGCGTCCTCATCGGCGCGCCACGAGGGATCGCGGACCGCCCCCGCACCGCGATCGACCCAGAGCCCGCGCGCACCGTTGACGAAGACATCCGTGACCGTCGGGTCGTCGAGATAGGCAGCGAGCGGCGCGAGTTGGGGTGGATGTTCCGTGAACCCAGGCGCGTGGACCGTCCCGGATGCGTCCACCCGAGCGGACGCGTCGACCAGAGCGGATGCGTCGACCAGCCCGCTGACGAATCCCGAAGGTGAGGCCCCGGCATTCTGCGTGCCGCCCGCGAACACGGGCACAAAACCATCCGCTCGCCCGCGGAATGCCGCCACGCCTCGTTCGTTCACGGGTGCACGAACAACGGTGGCCGGTGGCGCGGGGACAAACGGAGGCGGCATGCAGCGAGGTTAGAGACCCGCGGCCCATCCACGAGCCGCTGTGATGTCGATCCGGGGACCCGCACCGCGACCACCTCGTTGGGGAGGACGAATGCGGCTGCTATCAGCCCGCGCCGTCCGCACGAGCACATCCCGCCATGCCGCTGCAGAGAACCGACCCGCGGAGTGTTTAACCCGTGTCGTGCGGATGGCGCACGCACACGGCGCTCGAGGCGCATGGAAAGGAAGGCGGCATCCCGTGGGGGGAACGGGATGCCGCCGAACGACGTCCGCGAGGGGACATCGCAATGCCAGAATCGAATGTTCGGCCGCCAAAGAGCATACGCACAGAAGTTGGCTTGACGCTGACAAAACGGGCAGATCAGGTGGTATATCAGTCGGCGGCCTCCCCACAGCGGCACACGACGCGGAAAACACCGCCTCGCAACACCGACTTTCGGCGGTAGTCTCGCCGACGATGACGCCGGTACATTCGCAGTGACGACACCCGGCGTCCCGAACGCCGGCGCTGCCACGCACAAAGGAGCGCGCATCCATGTCCAGCCAGATCGACCACCTGCTCAACGAGACCCGGCACTTCGCGCCGCCCGAGGGATTCGCCGACGGCTCGGCCGCGGCAGCTCTGTACGAGCGTGCGACCGCAGACCGCGAGGGTTTTTGGGCCGATCAGGCACGGGATCTGCTGCACTGGTCGACCCCGTTCACCCGCACCTTGGACTGGACCAACCCGCCCTTCGCGAAGTGGTTCGACGATGGCGAGCTGAACGTCGCCTACAACTGCCTCGACCGCCACGTCGAGGCAGGAAACGGCGACCGCATCGCCCTGTATTGGGAGGGCGAGATCGGCGACGAACGCCGCATCACCTATGCCGAGCTGACGGACGAGGTCAAGCGCGTCGCCAACGCGCTTACCGACCTCGGCGTGGAGGCCGGCGACCGCGTCGCGATCTACCTGCCGATGATTCCGGAAGCGATCGCCTCCATGCTCGCCGTCGCGCGCCTGGGAGCCATCCACTCGGTGATCTTCGGGGGCTTCTCGGCGGACAGCCTGCGATCGCGCATCGACGACGCGGGCGCAAAAGTCGTGATCACGGCGGATGGCGGCTACCGCAAGGGCAAAGTATCGGCCCTCAAACCCGCCGTCGACATGGCGCTCGCCGACCGCAACGGCTCGGGTGTACAGGCGAGCGTCGAGCACGTGCTGGTCGTGCGTCGGGGCGAGAACGAGGTCGACTGGACCGAGGGGCGCGACGTGTGGTGGCACGACGTGGTGCCCGAGGCATCCGCGGATCACGAGGCGCAGCCCTTCCCCGCCGAGAATCCCCTCTTCATCCTGTACACCTCGGGCACGACGGGTAAGCCCAAGGGCATTCTGCACACGTCGGGCGGATACCTCACCCAGGCCGCCTTCACGCACCGCAACGTCTTCGATCTGCGTCCCGAGACGGACGTCTACTGGTGCACGGCGGACGTCGGATGGATCACCGGACACTCGTACGTCGCCTACGGGCCCCTCGCCAACGGCGCCACACAGGTACTCTACGAGGGCACGCCCGACACCCCGCATCCGGGCCGCTGGTGGGAGATCATCGAGAAGTACGGCGTGAGCATCTTCTACACCGCGCCCACCGCCATCCGCTCGTTCATGAAGCTCGGGCGAGCGATTCCGCAGAAGTTCGACCTGTCGAGCCTGCGCGTGCTCGGCTCGGTCGGCGAACCCATCAACCCCGAGGCCTGGATGTGGTACCGCGAGGTCATCGGTGCGGGCAAGGCGCCGATCGTCGACACCTGGTGGCAGACCGAGACCGGCGCGATCATGATTTCGGCGCTCCCCGCCGTGACGACGACCAAGCCCGGCAGCGCGCAGGTGCCGATTCCGGGCATCTCGATCGACGTGGTGGACGACGCGGGCGAGCACGTCGGCACCGGCAACGGTGGGCTGCTCGTCGCGACGAAGCCGTGGCCGAGCATGCTGCGCGGCATCTGGGGCGACCCCGACCGATACGTCGAGACGTATTGGGAAAAGTTTGCTGATCAGGGGTTCTACTTCGCGGGTGACGGCGCGCGTCTCGACGACGACGGCGACATCTGGCTGCTCGGCCGGGTCGACGACGTGATGAACGTCTCGGGCCACCGCCTCTCGACGGCCGAGATCGAATCGGCGCTCGTTGCGCACGAGGCGACGGCCGAGGCCGCCGTGGTCGGGGCATCCGACGAGACCACCGGCCAGGCCGTTGTCGCGTTCGTGATCATCAAGCAGAGCTACCTCGACAAGCACTCCCCCGATGGTCTTGCGCAGGCGCTACGCGCGTGGGTCGGTGAGCAGATCGGACCCATCGCGCGTCCGCGCGACGTCTACATCGTCGCCGAGCTGCCGAAGACCCGGTCGGGCAAGATCATGCGGCGCCTGTTGCGGGATGTTGCGGAAGGCCGGGATGTCGGGGACACCACGACCCTCGCCGACACGATGGTCATGAGCGTGATCAGCGCTCAGGTGCGCTGATCACAGGAGCTGCTGCCAGGCGCTACCCCCGCCCTGGCGCTCGGCGCATGTCGGAGATCCGGCGAGGGTCGGATGGGGTGGATACATCCGATCCGACGTGCGCCGGATCTCCGACGCTCACGTCGGTGCGAGCGCCCGACCGACGCCTACTTGCCGTCGATGCGGCGCAGCTGCGACCCCACGATCACGAAGAGCGCACCAAGCCCGGCGACGAGGGCGCTGACGCCGTAGGCCAGCACAGAGGTCATCAGTGACGTGCGCAGAGACGCCGCGGTCGCGAGCGCCGCGCTCTGACCACGCAGCTTGCCCTCCTCCGCACTGCCCTTCTCGACGTGCCGGAGCGCCTCGCTGATATCGGCGAAAGTGCGGCCACCCGCCCCGCGCTCCGCGTTGCCCTTGATCACGACGGCTTCGACGTAGGCCGTCACCGGGTCCTGCACCGGCTTGCCCGCAAGGATCGGGGCGTTGCCGGGCACCGTGATCTTCTCGGCCCGCAGCTGCCGCGTCACCGCCACCCACGCGCCAGAACCCGCCACCGCGAACAGGGCACCCGCCGCGACCGTGAGTCCGCCGACACGACGCAGGGCGGTAAGGGGAGGGAGGGATGCCATGGGGTGTCCTTTCGGGCGCGGATGTCTCCACGCATCCTGACACGCGGCGCCCCGTTACCGCGCGCTCGAAAGGGCGTCAACCCCCGGCATCCGTTCACGCGGTTGACACACCGCGCTGTCATGATCGACGCATGAAGCGAGACGTCGGCGCACACATCACCCTCACGGTCACGGAACCGGCCGAGCTCATCTTTTCGATGGCGGTCGCGGATGGCGCCGACCTCGCATCGGAGCGCATACTCTTCAGCCTGGACGGCGCGGCCGTCGAGGCCGAGGAGCTGGTCGATTCGCACGGCACGCGCCTGCACCGGGTGGAGGTCGGGACGGGTGAGCTCGAGGCGAGTTATACCGCCACGGTTCTCGGCCGCTCGGCGGAGGAAGAGCTGATCCCGACCGACCTGATCCGGTACCTGCGGCCCAGCCGCTACTGCGAGTCCGACACGCTCGCGCCGACGGCGGGGGCCGAGTTCACGGGACTCGGGGGCGTCGACCTTCTCGACGCGGTCAGCTCGTGGGTCGGCACGCGCCTGGCCTACGTGAGCGGATCGAGCCTGCCGACGGACGGCGCCGTGCGTACACTCCTCGCCCGCCAGGGCGTCTGCCGCGATTACGCGCACCTCTGTGTGGCCCTGCTGCGCGCCCGCAACGTGCCGGCGCGCCTCGTATCGGTCTACGCCCCGGGCCTCGCGCCGATGGACTTCCACGCCGTCGCCGAGGCCTATGTCGACGGAGCCTGGCACGTCGTGGATGCGACGACCCTCGCCCCGCGCAGCAGCATGCTGCGAATCGCGACCGGGCGCGACGCATCCGACACCGCCTTCTTGACCACACAGCGCGGGGGTGTCGACTTCCACACGCTCGAGGTCACGGCCGTCGCGGATGAGTTGCCGAACGACGACGTGACCGCGCTGGTGCGCCTGGGCTGAGCGCCTCGGCGGGGCCGCTTCTCGCGTCGACCGCGTGTCAGCCGCGGCGGATGCCTCCAACTGGCGCCGAAGCGTGAGACCGGGCACGCTGGACACATGCGCACCTGGATCGTACGGTTCGTCTCGCTGTACCTCTTCAACCTCGTCGTGCTGTGGCTGATCGGGCTGCTGCTCGCGTCGGTGCGGGTCGGCTGGGCCGCATTCTGGGGCTCGATCGTACTCACCGCCGCAACCCTGTGGATCAAGCCCCTCATCACCTCGTGGTTCCGCGGCATGGCCGCGCGCTCGGCGAATCAGCGCACCAGGATCGGCGAGAAGCTGACGCAATACGTGCTCGTGCTCATCGTCGCCGCGATCGTGTGGGTGCTCGTCGTGCTGTTCACGTCGGTGCGGGTCGAGGGATGGTTCACCGGATGGATCGTCCCGCCCGTCGCACTGCTGATCGCCTGGGCGATCTACGACGCGATCGACGACCGCGTCGAGAAGCGCGCTGGGCACGTGTACGACGCGGCCGCGGCGAAGCTCGGGCGCTCCCCGAAGACGGGCGGGACGGATGTCTCGGCACCTGCCATGACGCCCGGTGTCGACGCATCCACTCGCCGTGAACTCAAGGACGGTCTGACCGACGAGCAACGCCGCATGCTCGACGAGCTCGGCTGACCGACCGCTGACCCCGGCCTGAGCATCGGGACCGCACGAGGGCAGGTGATCACACGAAGACAGGCCGATTCGTGATGGATCTGCCTGTTCTCGTGTTTTTGCCTGCACCCATGTGCCTCCGCAGACACCTGGGGGTCAGGCGATCGAGCGCTCAGCCGCTTCGACGACGTTGGTCATGAGGAGTGCGACGGTCATGGGTCCGACACCGCCGGGGTTGGGTGAGAGCCATCCCGCGACCTCGGCAACGGCCGGGTCGACGTCGCCGTAGACGGCGGACTTGCCGGTCTCGGGGTCCGGTTCACCGCGCGTGACCCCGACGTCGAGCACCGCGGCACCCGGCTTGACGTCCTCCGCCCGCACCAGGTGCTTCACACCCGCGGCCGCGACCACCACATCCGCCTGACGGATGAACGACGGGATGTCGGGGGTACCGGTGTGGGTCAGCGTCACCGTTGCATTAACCTCACGCCGCGTCAGCAGCAACCCGATCGAGCGGCCGATCGTCACCCCTCGACCGACGACGACGACATGCTTGCCCGCGAGGTCATATCCGCTGCGACGCAGCAGCTCGATCACCGCACGCGGGGTGCAGGGCAGAGGCGACGTGATCTCGTTGTTGACGTTCAGGACGAGTCGCCCGAGGTTCGTCGGGTGGAGGCCGTCGGCATCCTTGTCCGGATCGATCCGCTCCAGGATCGCGTCGGTGTCGAGGTGCTTCGGCAACGGCAACTGCACGATGTATCCGTGGCAGGCCGGGTCGACGTTCAACCGGTCGATGACCTCCTCGACGTCCTGCTGGGTCGCGTCACCGGGCAGTTCGATCTGGATCGAGTTCATCCCGATCGCCTCCGACTGACGGTGCTTCATGCCCACGTACAGCTGCGAGCCGGGGTCTGCCCCCACCAACACCGTCGCGATCCCGGGCGTCACCCCTCGCGCCTTCAATGCCGCCACGCGCTCGGTCAGCTCGGCCTTGATCGCCGCTGCCGTCGCCTTGCCGTCCAGCTTCTTCGCCGTCATCGTCTCTCCCGTCGGTCATCCGCGCTTCTTCGCTGCGGCACTGCGCTGTCTCCGACCGTGGCACTCGGCCCGGTCAAATACCTATGTCGATAGTTAATCTACAGAAGCGGCGTCCGCGGCGATAGGTGTTCACTATTCAGCACATCGCGCCAGATATCCCGCCAGACCCCCGGAATCCCGGCCCGTCGCGCGACAGCCTCGAACGAGCAGACTGAATTGCGAACGACGCGAGGGCGTCGGATCCCGGGGTCGGTCGCTACTGCTCGAGACCCGGGTACAGCGGGAAAGCCGCCGTCAGCGCGGCGACACGCGTGCGCAGCGCCTCGACATCCGCATCCGGCAGCAGCGCGAGAGCGATGATGTCGGCCACCTCGGAGAACTCCGCGTCGCCGAAGCCGCGCGTCGCGAGGGCGGGCGTGCCGATGCGCAGACCCGAGGTCACCATCGGCGGACGCGGGTCGTTGGGCACCGAATTGCGGTTCACGGTGATGTGGATCTCGTGCAGCAGATCCTCGGCCTGCTTGCCGTCGATCTGCGCGTTACGCAGGTCGACCAGCACGAGATGCACGTCGGTGCCGCCGGAGCGCACGCTGATACCAGCGCCCGCGACATCCGGCTGCGTCAGGCGCTCGGCCAGGATGTGCGCACCACGGACGGTGCGCTCCTGACGATCGCGGAACGCGGGCGTCGCGGCCAGCTTGAACGCGGTCGCCTTCGCCGCGATCACGTGCATGAGCGGTCCGCCCTGCTGACCGGGGAAGACGGCGGTGTTGATCTTCTTGGCCAGGTCGGGGTCGTTCGTCAGGATGAACCCCGAGCGCGGTCCGCCGATCGTCTTGTGCACCGTGGACGACACGACGTGCGCGTGCGGGAACGGCGAGGGGTGCAGCCCCGCGGCCACGAGCCCGGCGAAGTGCGCCATGTCGACCCAGAGGTAGGCACCGACCTCGTCCGCGATCTCGCGGAAGCGGGCGAAGTCGAGCTGACGCGGGTACGCCGACCAGCCCGCGATGATGACCTTCGGCTTGTGCTCGACGGCGAGCGCGCGCACCTCGTCCATGTCGATGAGGGATGTCTCGGCGTCGACGCCGTACGCGACGATGTTGAAGAGGCGGCCGGAGAAGTTGATCTTCATGCCGTGCGTTAGGTGCCCACCGTGGTCGAGCGACAGTCCGAGCAGCGTGTCGCCCGGGCGAGCGATGGCGTGCAGCACGGCGGCGTTCGCGGTGGCACCGGAGTGCGGCTGGACATTCGCGAAAGCCGCACCGAACAGGCTCTTGGCCCGCTCGATCGCGAGCTCTTCGGCCACGTCGACCTCTTCGCATCCGCCGTAGTAGCGACGGCCGGGGTATCCCTCGGCGTACTTGTTCGTCAGCACCGAACCCTGCGACTCGAGCACCGAAACCGGCACGAAGTTCTCGGATGCGATCATCTCGAGGTAACCGCGCTGGCGGTCGAGTTCGCGTTGCAGAACCTGTGCGATCTCGGGATCGACTTCGGAGAGCGGGGCGTTGAAGAGCGGATCGGTCATTGCAACCTCCAGGACGACGGCATCGGCAGAAATTCCGCATCGGCCCAGGCGAGCGGTCGAATGCCGTAGTCAGTCGCTCCCCGGTGGTCACCCACCCGAACGCCAGTCGCGACATGGCGAGTCTACCGGATGCTCCGACATCCGCTCTCTCCGGATGTCCTCCGATGTCGGCCACGAAAACCGCGCCGTAGCGGCCGGACCCGGGGTTTGTTAGGTTTCCTTACATGATCCCCTACCCGGCACGCGTCGAGCCCAGCGACGGGGCGCTTTCGCTCGCCGGGGGGCTCGTCGTCCTCGCCGACCCGGGGGCGTCACACGAGGCGCGAGAGTTGGCACGTTCCATCACGGTGCGCACCGGCCTGACCTCGACGGTTCAGACGACCGATGCATCCGCGCCCCACCCCGGGGCGATCCGGCTGCGCCTCGACCCGAACGTCGGGCTTACGGCGGAGGCCTACACACTGCGGACGGATGCCTCCGATGCGGAAATCGTCGCCGCAACAACCACCGGCCTGTTCTACGGGGCGCAAACACTCGTCCAGGCGATCGAGGCCGGCACCGACGGCGGCACCTGGCACCTTCCCCACCTGACGATCGAGGACACCCCGCGCTTCGCCTATCGCGGCATGATGCTCGATGTCGCGCGGCACTTCTTCTCGGTCGAGGACGTGTGCGCCGTCATCGACCGAGCCGCAAGCCTGAAGCTCAACCACCTGCACCTGCACCTCAGCGACGACCAGGGGTGGCGCCTGCAGATCGACACCTGGCCCCGGCTGACGGGGCCCGAGGCATCCGCGAGCTTCTATAGCAAGGCCGACTACCGGCGCATCGTCGAGTACGCAGAGACCCGACACATGACCGTCGTGCCCGAGATCGACATGCCCGGCCACACGCACGCGGTCGGCATCGCCTACCCCGAGCTGGTCGAGGCCCCGGTCATCTCCGACGCACTGCGCGCGCAGGTCGCCGAGCTCGGCCAGCAGCTGCCCGAGTCGGGCGTGCCGTTCACCGGGTGGGCGGTGGGGTTCTCGTCCCTGCGGATCGGTGACGAGACGGTCGACCGATTCGTGCACGATGTGGTCCGCGAACTCGCCGAGGTGACGCCCGGGCGGTACCTGCACATCGGGGGCGATGAGGCCCTTGGCACGGCGCCCGCCGACTTCGCCGCCTTCGTCAGCCGCGCAGCCCACGTCGTCCGCGAGGTCGGCAAGATCCCGATCACCTGGCAGGAGGCCGGGGCGGTCGCCGAGCTTCCGGCGGGCACGGTCGGGCAGTACTGGGGCTTCGTCGCCCCGCAGGATGGCCACGACGACCTCGCGCGTGCGTTCGTCCGGAACGGTGGCCGAGTCATCCTGTCCCCCGCGGACGCGGCGTACCTCGACATGAAGCCCGACGCCGAGAGCGCCCTGGGGCTCACCTGGGCGAACGGACCCACGAGCCTCCGCCGCGCCTACGAGTGGGAGCCACTCGCGGTGGTCGAGGGTCTCACCGAGCGCGACATCCTGGGGGTCGAGGCGGCGCTCTGGACCGAGACCGTCGAGACCCTCGCCGACATTGACGCCCTCGTCTTTCCGCGGATCGCGGCCGCGGCGGAGATCTCCTGGTCCAACCCGCCCGCGATGTCGGCGGCGCGCACATGGGAGTCCTTTCGCGAGCGAGTCGATGCGCTCGCACCGCTCTGGCTCGCCGCGGGAATCGGTGGGGCGCGATGAGCTTCATCGTGCACTCGGCGCGGCTGGTGGCGCCCACACTCGAGGCCGCAACATCAGGCAGCGGGGCAACGTCCGGCATCGTCCGGGACGAATCGGATGCCTGGCTGCGCGTCGAAGGCGGGCTCATCGTCGCGCAGGGCACGGGTGACTCCTGGCGTGCCGCGGCGCACGACAACGATCGGATCGTGGATGCCGCTGCAACGGCGGGCCCGGGCGCCGTGCTCACGCCCGGCCTCATCGACATCCACGTCCACGGCGGCGGGGGCGCGTCCTACGACGGCGATCGCGCCGGCGCTCGCGGCGGGTCCCGCGGCACCGATGTGCCAGAGGACCCGGATGCCGCGATCGCCCATGCCCTCGCGACGCACGGCGCACACGGCACGACTCGCGCCGTGCTCTCGCTCGTCACCGCACCCGTGTCCGACCTCGAACAGCGTGTCCGCCGCATCGCGCGGCTCAGCAAGTCTCAGCCGGGCATCCTCGGCTCCCACCTTGAGGGCCCCTTCCTCGACCACGACCGCCGCGGCGCGCACGACCCCGCCCAGCTGAGGGCACCGAACACCACCGACCTCGAGCGGCTGCTCGCCGCGGGTGAGGGGACGGTGCGCCAGGTGACGCTCGCGCCGGAGCATCCGGGTGCGATCGAGGCGATAACTCAGATCGTCGTGGCCGGCGCGGCGGCCGCGATCGGGCACACCGGCGCGGATCTGGCGACCGCCCGTGCCGCGTTCGACGCGGGAGCCACGATCCTCACCCACGCCTTCAACGCCATGCCGGGCCTGCATCATCGCGACCCGGGGCCCGTGGCGGCCGCGGCGATCGACGAACGGGTCACCCTCGAGGCCATCGCAGACGGGGTGCACCTCGACCCCGCGGTCGTGCTCTTGCTGTTCCGCATGGCGCCCGGACGGATCGCCCTCATAACCGACGCGATGGCCGCGGCGGGCGCGGACGACCGCGACGGAGACTGGGTCCTCGGGGCACGCTCCGTGGAGGTGCGTGATGGCATCGCACGACTTCGTGGCAGCGACACCATTGCCGGATCGACCCTGACGTCGGACCGCGCGCTGCGGATCGCCATCCGCTCCGGCGTACCCCTGACGGAGGCGGTACGCGCGCTGACGACGACACCCGCGCGTGCCGTCGGGCACCCCGAACTCGGGACGTTGGATGACGGGGGCCCCGCGGATCTCGTCCTCTGGGATCGGGATTTCCGCGTCCGCGCCGTGTGGCGCGCGGGCGAACCCGTGCCGCGGGCCGGCGCGTCCTGACACCGTCTTCAGCATCCCCATGCCTCGGGTCCGGTTCGCGCCCGTGTCCCCTTGAGTCCCGCGGCGACGAAATGAGGCGGGGCGTGGATCCGGATCGGCCTCCCCCCGGATGACCACCCGAAAGCCACGCCCCGCGGCTGCGACGTCCAGCGCCGCAGCGACTTCGCACCATCCCCCCGGAAGGATCGAAGCGCGTCTCTCACCCAAGAGATGCCCATCGAGGGAGTTCATTACGCGAGTTATGGAAACTTTTTCGAGTCGTCCGCGTGAGCATCCCTCCCCGTCGCACCGCGGGACGTGGACAATGGAGAGAACTGCGTCATAAAGCGGCCGCCCCTGCGTCTCTCTGAGTGAGACGAAAATCGGGCACGGCCGACAGGACGAGTACGGGGAATCTGCATGGAGAGCGACGAGGTCGACACGACGCCGACAGGCGATGGCGACGCCGACCTCGTCTTGCGCGCCCGCTCGGGCGACGGCGAGGCCTATGCCGAACTCTGGCGACGCCACTACCGGTCGGGCATCACCGTCGCACGCTCGATCACGAGTTCTCTCGACCCCGACGACCTGGTGCAAGAGGCATACGCACGGATCTACCAGTCCATCCGCCGGGGCGGCGGGCCCACAGGGTCGTTCCGCGCCTACCTGTTCACGAGTATCCGCAACACCGCGGCGGGGTGGGGCCGTGCCCGCCGAGAAACCGCGATCGACGAGCTCGACGCCGTCGAAGACCCCGCGTCAACGCCCGAGGCGACGGCGGACGCACTCGATCGCGGACTGACGCACCGCGCCTTCCGCAGCCTGCCGACGCGCTGGCAGGAGGTGCTCTGGTACTCCGAGATCGAGGGCATGAAGCCCGCCGAGATCGCGCCCCTGCTGGGGCTCAAGCCGACGGCCGTCGCACAGCTCGCGTTCCCGATCATGGCCCTCGCGGCCATGCCGTCGAGTCTGATGCCCGGGGCTGTCACCGTCGCGGGCGGGAGCGGTGCGGCGGCGAGCGGCGCGGGCTCTTTCGCGGGCGGCGCGGGCTCTGGCGGCGCGGCCGCGGCTGCTTCGGGCTCTGGCGCGGCGGCGGGCTCTGGTGCGGCGGCGGGCTCTGCCGCTTCGGGCGCCGGGGGCGCGGTGGTAGGAGCCGCCGCCGCGGGCACGGCGACGGCGGGCGCGGCAGGGATCTTCTCGGGCGCGGGGCTTGCGGTCGCGATCGCCGTCGGCGCCGTCGTGACCGGCGGAACCGTCCTCGGGGTCACTGTGGGGCCGTCCCTCTTCGCGCCCGCGGCAGCCGAGCCGAGTTCGGCCGCGGCCGTGGCGTCTCCTTCAACGTCATCGGCTCCCTCGCCGTCGGCTCTGCCGTCCACGGAGTCCACGGATATCCCGATCGACAGCTCATCCAGTCCCGCCGCCGAACCGGTTGCTCCGCTCCCGCCCACGAGCCGGCAGATCCGACCCCGGCATCGAGCCCGGCGCCGAGCACCGAGCCCGTACCCCCGGCGACACCCGCAGATCCGGTGGATCCCGTCGATCCGGTGGAACCCGTGGATCCCGTAGACCCCGTAGACCCCGTCGATCCCGTCGACCCGGTCGACCCCGTGGATCCGGTCGATCCCGATCAGCCCACAATTCCCCCGGGCGGGCCCACCGAGTTCTCCGTCACGAGCACAATCACCCTCGCCGCAGCCACCCTGAACATCTCCGTGGTCGGCGAAGAGGGCGCAACCCTTTCCGTGGACGTCGACGGCGTCACACGTTCCACCGTCATGCTGGGGCCCGGCGGCGTCGGCGCGCTGTCGGTGCCGTTCTCCCTCGTCGAGTACACACTCGCTCCCGTCACCGTCCGCTACGTCCCGACGAGCGGATCACCGATCGAGGTCGCGGGTTCGTCCGCTCTCGTCTGGGATCTGACGAACTGACCCCCGCTCGTAGACTGGGACGATGACCGATTCGTCCGCGCTCGACGGCGCACCTCAGCCCGCATCGACCCCCGCGGGTGGTACCGGGCGAGCGCCCGGGATGGTCGAACGGCCCGGCGTGATCGACATCGTGCGGCTGCTGACCGAACTCGTGGCCTTCGGAACCCTCGCGCTGTGGGGCTTCCTCGCCTTCGCCTTCCCGTGGAACCTCGTCTTCGGCATCGGCACCCCCGTCTTCGCGATTCTGCTGTGGGCGCTTTTCCTGTCGCCGCGGGCCGTCATCGCGGTGCATCCGTTCGTCGCCGCGTTCATCGAGCTGCTGATCTTCGTGAGCGCGACGCTCGCCTGGTGGAGCCTCGGCCAGCCGTGGATCGGCCTGGCGTTCGGCGCCGTCGCTGTCGCCACGGGACTCGTGGTCGGAAGACGGCGTTTCGCGTGACGTCTGATCTCGACATCGCGGTGCATCCCGACGCCGCACCCGAGGGCGATGTCGTCGCGCGTCTGCGCGCCGAGCTTTCGCATCGCGTTGATACGACGGATGCCTCGCTCGAGGCCGCCCGGGCCGACAAATCCGGTCATCGCTCGATCGGTCGGCCACTCGCCGTCGTCCATGCGGCATCGGTCGAGGATGTCCAGCGGACGATGCGGATCGTGACCGCGACGCGCACCCCGGTCGTCACGCGCGGTGCCGGCACGGGTCTCGCGGGCGCCGCTATGGGCGGGCCGGGCGAGATCGTGTTGTCGATGCGGTCGATGGACGCGATCCTCGAGGTGCGCCCCGATGACCTGCTCGCCGTGGTCGAGCCGGGGATCATCAACGCCGACCTGAATGCCGCGCTCGCCGAGTACGACCTGTGGTGGGCGCCGGATCCCGCGAGCCGTGCGATCTCGACGGTCGGCGGCAACATCGCGACAGGCGCCGGTGGGCTGCTGTGCGCGAAGTACGGCGTCGTGCGCGACGCCGTACTGGGCCTCGACGTCGTGCTGGCCGACGGGCGCCTCCTGCGCCTCGGGCACCGCACCGTCAAGGGCGTGACGGGCCTCGACCTCACGTCGCTCATGATCGGATCCGAGGGCACCCTTGGAGTCGTGGTGGGCGCAACCCTCAAGCTCCGCCGCCTCGTGCCCGGTGACGTGTGCACGGTCGCGGCGACGTTCCGCGACGTGCGCTCCGCGGCGCAGGCGTCGGCGGCCGTGACCGCCTCGGGCGTGCAGCCCGCGATCATGGAGCTGATGGATGCGACGACTCTCGCATCCGCACATTCCTATCTCGGAATACAGCCGCCCACCCCCGGCGCGGCCCAGTTGATCGTCCAGACCGACGGCCCAGCCGCGGCGGCCGAGGCGGAGGCCATCGGCGTCGTCCTGTCCGCAAACGGCGGCAACGTCACCGTCACGCGTGACCGGGACGAGGGCGAGCGGCTGCTGACGATCAGGCGCTCGATGCATCCGGCCATGGAGGCGCTCGGCAAAACAACACTGATCGAGGATGTCTCGGTACCCCGCAGCGCACTCGCGACGATGTTCGATGAGATCGCGCGCATCGAGCGCGAGTACGACGTGACGATCCCGACGATCGCGCATGCGGGTGACGGCAACCTGCATCCCAACTTCGCGTTCGACGGCGAAGAGGTGCCCGACCATGTCTGGGCGGCGGCGGATGCGCTGTTCCGCGCCGCACTCGCGCTCGGCGGCACCCTCACCGGCGAGCACGGCATCGGCACGCTCAAGCGGCGGTGGCTGGCGGATGAGCTCGGCGACGATCAGTGGGCCCTGCAGCGCGACATCGCGCGGGTGTTCGACCCCCTCGGCATCCTCAACCCGGGCAAGGTCTTCGCGCCCTGAGCTGCGGGTCGAGCGCGAAGCGGGGCAGGTTTCGTGCATTTGGGGCAGGTTTCTCCGTGCCCCACTGCACCTACGGTGCCCCACATCGTGTCTGTCGGCGTCGTCGGACTACAGCCCCTGCCAGGCCGGCTTGTGCGCCCACGTCTCGCGGTAGTAGCCCGCGAAGCGCAGGGCGGACGCCGCGGCCTCGTCCACGACGACGGTCGTGTGCGGATGCAGCTGGATGGCCGACCCGGGCAGCGACGCGGTGAGGGGCCCCTCGACGGCACCCGCGACCGCGGCGGCCTTGCCCACCCCGAACGCCAGCAGCACCAGGTGCCGTGCGCGCAGGATCGTGCCGAGGCCCTGCGTGATGCAGTGCACCGGAACATCGTCGATCGAGGCGAAGAATCGCGCGTTGTCTTCCCGGGTGCGCCGGGTCAGGGTCTTCACGCGCGTGCGCGACGCAAACGACGACCCCGGCTCGTTGAACCCGATGTGCCCGTCACTGCCGATCCCGAGCAGCTGAAGATCCACGCCGCCGGATGCCTCGAGCTCGGCCTCGTACGCCTCGCCCGCGTGCTCGATCCCCGTCAGCGACCCGTCGGGCACCCCCACCCGCTCCGGGTCAAGCCCGAGCGGCTCGACGACCTCGCGCCGGATCACGCTGCGGTAGCTCTGCGGATCGTCGGGGGCCAGGCCCACGTACTCGTCGAGGGCGAACGCGCGGACGCGCGAAACGTCCCTGCCCGCCAGTCGCTCCACCAGCGACCGATAGACCGGAAGCGGGCTCGACCCCGTCGCCAGGCCCAGCACCACGTCGGGGCGCCCGGCGATCAGGCGCACGATCTCGTCGGCGACGAGGGCACCGCCCGTCGCGGCATCCGGAACGATGACGACCTCAGCCATGAATCAGAACCCCTTCCTCCGGCGCTCCCGACAGTGCGGCGCCGAGAGCGGCAGCCGGCGAACCCGGCGGGAGCAATTCCACACGGTCGGCGAGCGCGAGTGAACGCAGGAAGACGGATGCCTCGGCCACCGCCTCGAGCTCGCGCCGCACGTCGTCGTGCAATCGTGCACCGAGCGCGGTCAGTCCGCCACCGAGAACGACGGTCTCGACATCCGTCGTGAGGACCAGTATCCGCACCGCCGCCGCGACTCCGCGCGCGAGCTCGCCGCGGAGCGTCAGCGCGAGCGGATCGCCCGACTCGGCCGCGTCGAAGATGTCCCCCACAGGATGAGTGCCCGGTCGCCCCCACCGTTCGGCGAGCGCGGCGCCCCCTGCGAGGGCTTCGATGCATCCGCGCTGTCCACACCGGCACATCGGTCCCGCGGGATCCACGCTGATGTGACCGACCTCGCCGGCCGCGCCGCGCGAACCACGCCAGACCGCGGGCACCGTCTCGCGCCCAGAACCCGCCGCAGCTATCGACCCCGCTAGAGAGCCCGTCACAAAGCCCGTCACGATCCCCGCGGCGATGCCCGTCCCGAGGTTCAGGTACCCAATCGACCCCGAACCCCCGCGCAACACGGCGGCGCCGAGCGCCGCGGCCCGCACGTCGTTGTCGACGTATACCTGCACCCCCAGCGTCGACGCGACGGTGTCGCCGAGGTCGAGCGACTCGATGCCCAGGTTGACGGCATGCTCTACCCACAGGGAGCCGGGCGCGATCTGGCCCGGGATGCCGATGCCGACCGACGCGATCTGCGGCGCAGCCCCCGACGCCTCGGCGCCCAGCTCGGCCCCGAGGTCGGCAACGACCCCGAGGATCGTCTCGACCACGGCATCCGGACCCCACCCCGTGGCGCGGCGCACGCGAGCCACAATCGACCCGTCCGGCGCGACGGCGACTCCCTCGGTCTTCGAACCGCCGACGTCCAGCCCGACCCTCATCGCCCGGCCCCCGATCGAGGGACGGTGCACACCGGATCACCCATCAGCCCTTGACCGCCCCCGAGACGAGGCCGCTCGTCATCCGTCCCTGCACGATGAGGAAGAAGATCACGACCGGCACGGCGACCAGCGTCGACCCGGCCATCAGCTCGGCCCAGTTCGTGCCGCCGTTCGGGTCGAGGAACGTCCGCAGCCACACCGGAAGCGTCATGGCCTCGGGGCGCGGGTTGAGCACGAGCGCGAAGACGAACTCGTTCCACGCTTGGATGAAGCCGAACACGCCGGTCGCGACCAGCCCGGGCGCGAGCAGCGGGAACGTGATGCGCCAGAACGCCTGCGAGCGGCTCAGCCCGTCGATCATCGCGGCTTCTTCGAGTTCGACCGGCACGCCGTTGACGAAGCCCCGCAGCGTCCAGATCGTGAACGGCAGGACGGTCGCGATGTAGACCGCTGAGAGCCCGATGATCGTGTTGAGCAGCTGCCATCCGTCGACGAGTCGGAAGGTCGAGATGATCATCGCCTCGGCGGGAATCATCTGCACGATCAGGATCGTCGCGATGAACGAACCCCGAGCCCGGAAGCGGAACCGCGTCACGGCGAGTGCCGCGAGAAAAGCGAAGACGAGCGCCACGATCACGGTGATGAGCGCGATCTGCAGCGAGTTCAGCAATGCCGGCACGAACGGCGCACGGGTCTGCCCGAGGATGATGCTCGCGTAGTTCTCGAGCGTGCCGTTGTCGGGCCACAGGTGCAGTTCACTCCCCCGCACCTGCCCGTTCGGCTGGAACGAGGTGTTGACCATCCAGTACACGGGGAAGACCGAGAAGAAGAAGACCACGAGCGCCGCCACACCGGCGAGCAGCGACCCCGTGCGGCGGCGCGCCGAGATCTTGCGGCGCGGCGGGCGTGCAGCGCGGGACGGACGCGTCGAACGAGCGGATGCCTCGGCATCCGTCCGCCCAATGTTGCGCCGCGTCGAAACGGCGCTCATGCGCTCTCCTCCCGCAGGCTTCGGCGAACGTAGAACAACGAGACTCCGACGAGCATCAGCACGACGATGACCGAGATCGCGCCGCCCGCGCCGAAGTCGCCCGAGCCGAGCGAGACGCGGTAGATGTACACCCCGAGCGTGTTCGTCTGGGATGCGAGACCGCCGATCGACTGCAGCGCGTAGATCTGCGTGAACACCCGCAGGTCCCAGATGACCTGCAGGATCGTCACGATGATGAGGATCGAGCGGATGTACGGCACGACCACGAGCCGGAACCGTTGCACGGCCCCTGCCCCATCGAGCTGCGCGGCTTCGAGCACCTCATCCGGTACCTGCGTGAGACCCGCGTACACCGTGAAGGCAACGAAGGGCACGGCACCCCAGACGATGATGATCGTCGCGACGAAGAAGAAGCTGAGCGGATCGATCAGCCACGAGTGCCCCTCGAACGGCAGACCGAGCGCGCTGAGAAACGCGTTCAACACCCCGTACTGCGTGTCGAAGATCCAGCCCCAGACAATCGTCGCCGACAAGGGCGGCATGGCCCACGCGAGCAGCAGCCCCACCGAGACGAGGGTGCGCAGGCCCGTGCCGAGCCGCCGCATGAGCAGGGCGACCAGGATGCCGAGCAGCATCGTCAGCACGACACACACGGCCGCGAACAGCACCGAACGGCCGAGCACCTGCCAGAACTCGGCGTCTGTCAGTACGGCGAGGTAATTCGCCAGCCCGACGAATTCGGGCGGCGCACCGAACACCTGAGCCCGACCGAATTCCTGGAAAGACATGACGAACAGCTGCACGAGGGGCCAGCCGGTGATCACGGCGAGCACGAGCAACCCGGGCCCCAGGAGTGCGTAGGGCGTGAATCCGCCGGGCCGGCGGGACCGGCGTCGACCGCCGCGCTGCCGGTCGGGGACGGGTGGTTCGGGGGCGACGAGCCGCTCTCCCTCGACCGCACTCACGGCCGGGGCGAGTCCGCGGGGGACGCTCGACATGGGATCTCCTGCTCGGGAGGCGAATGGGCGGGTGATGAACGAATGAGGGACGGATGCGCGGGGCCGGAGGAGCGCGCGGCTCCCCCGGCCCGCCCGATCAGCCGTTGAGGATCGACTCGATCTGCGTGTCGACCTCGGTCGCGAGCGCCGCGACGTCGCCGCCGAGCGCGATCTGCACGAAGAAGTCTTCGAGAACACGCGATGCCTCGACCTCGGCCCAGTTCGGCGACGCGGGCGTGAGCTTGGCGTTGCTCGCGGCTTCGGTGAAGGCGACGGCCTCGGGGGTGTCGCCGAGCGTCGATGCAAGCGACTTCTTGGCCGGGATGAGGCCGTTCTCGCCGTAGATCGTCTGGAACTCATCGCTCAGGATGATTGCCAGGGCGCTCTTCGCCAGGTCGGGATTGGCCGACTGGGCGGAGATTCCGATGTTGGAGCCGCCCGCGAAGACCTGCGCGGCCCCGCCGTCCATGCCCGGGAGGGCGTAGACGAACGGAGCTGCCGGCGGGGTCGCCGTCTCGCACGCGCTGGCGAGCCCGAGCGCCCAGTTCGGCGCCGAGAACTGCACGGCCTGGTTCTCGCAGTACGGGGTCCAGGGCTCGGCATTGTCGCCGTCCTTCGGTGCGAGCGAGGCGTTCATCATCAGGTCCTGCACCTGCAGCAGACCCGCGACCGAGGCATCCGATGACAATCGGGCGTCCCAGCTGTCGCCATCCGGGACGGCGATCTCGCCGCCGTTCTCCCAGATGAAGGGCAGCGCGTTGTACCAGTCCTGGCCGGCGAAGTAGATGCCGGACTTCCCGGGGTTCGCCGCGGCGAGCGCCTTCGCGCTCGTGACGTACTCGTCGAGTGTTGCGGGCGCGGCCGTCACCAGGGCGGGGTCGGCGAAGACCACCCGAGCGCCCGAGTACAGGGGCGGAGCGAAGAACTGCCCGTCGTAGGACCCGGCCTCGACGAAGCCCGGCAGCAGGTCGTCGCCGCCGAGTGCCTCGTACTCGTCCGTGAGGTCGAGCAGGGCGCCCACTGAGGTGAAGGCGGCCGCCTGGGTGTTACCGAACTCGACGATGTCGGGGCTGTCCGAGCTCGACAGGCTGGTCGTGAGTTTGTCAACGAGTCCGTCCCACGACTGCTCTTCGATCACGAGGGTCGAGCCGGGGTTGTCGGCCTCGAAGGTCTCGACGAGGTAGTCCCGAGCCGCTTGCGGGGTGTCCGTTCCGGCTAGCCACACCCGGATCTCGGCGGATTCCGACGATCCGGCGGTGCAGCCGGCGAGGACGAGGGCGGATGCCCCGAGCAGGGCCATGGCCCCGAGCGTCTTCTTCATGGTGTTCCTTCGCGTGTATTGAGTGGTGTGTTGAGTGGGTCGTGCGTGTGTCGATCGGGTGGTGCGGATCACGAGACGCCGAGCTGGCCCGAGAGCACCATGACGGCGGCCCCGCGCAGAACGATGTCTTGGCCGTGCTGTGTCATCCGCACGCGCACGCCGTCGTGGAACTCGGCGAGCGTGCGGGCGCGCAGGGTGTCGGCGGTCTGTTGGAGCAGGGGACCGTCGATCAGTTCGGGCGGACCCGACAAGACGATCTCGGATAGATCGAGCGCGCCGACGATGGGCGCGACCGCGATCCCGAGTCGCTCGCCCGCGTCCCGCAGGATGCCGTCTCTGTCGGTATCTGTGGTCGCCTCGGCCAGGCGGGCTTCCAACGCCGGCACCGACAGCCAGGCCTCGAGGCAGCCGACCTTGCCGCACGCACAGCGCGGACCGCCATCCGTCCCGATCGTGACGTGTCCGATCTCACCCGCGGCGAACCGGCTGCCACGGGTCGGCTGACCGCCGGTGAGCAGTCCCGAGCCGACACCCGCGCCGACCTTGATGAGCATCATGTCGTCTTCCGCGCCGCCGAACGTGTACTCGGCGAGCGCGGCCGCATTGGCGTCGTTGGCGACGAGAACGGGGAGCTCGAGCGCCGTCCGAAGGCGCGATTCGAGGTCGAAGGCCGTCCACCCGAGGTTCGGAGCGCTCAAGACGACGCCGCGGTCGTCGACGATGCCGGGTGTACCGACGCCGACGCCCAGCACCGGCGCGAACGAGTCGGCGATCAGGTGACGCGCGAGTTCGATGACGGCCGTGGCAGCGGCCTCTCCCCCGCCCGGCCGCGGCACTTCGTGACGGGCGACGATCTCGCCGTCGAGCGTGAGCACCGCGCCCAGAAAGGCGGTCGGACCCGAGAGGTCGATCCCGACGATGCGGTGCGCAGCGCGGTCGATATCGAGCAGGATCGCCGGTTTGCCGGGTCGCGAACCCTCGCGCAGGCCCTGTTCGATCACGAAGCCATCGGAGATCAGCTCGGCGACCAGGTCACTGATCGTGACGCGGGTGAGCCCGGTTTCGCGCGACAGATCCGCGCGACTCAAAGGGCCGCGGTGAAAGAGCGTCTGGAGGACGAGCGACCGGTTGTGCCCGCGTCCGTGCTCCGGCAGGACCTTCTTGCCGGGCCGCAGGGAGCGACCGGCCCCGAAAGCCCGTGGAGACGTCGTTGCCTGCGGCGTGGTGTTCGGGAGCGTGCGTTCGGTCGCGGACTCGGACACCGCGCCGGGGGGCTGCTCGGGGGTCGACATGTTTGTTAGTAGACCTTACTAACACGCTCGTTGGCAACCCCTCGTTCATAGTTCGTTCGGATCATTTACAAAACCGTAATCTTGCGTCCTCGCGACGCCGCGCAGAGAGCGCGCATAGGCTGGGACCTTCACCGAGGGGGAACTGTCATGAATCGACGACTGATCGCGCTCGCGCTTGCCGTGACAGCAACGTTCGGCTTGACCGCGTGCACGGGCGGCGGGACCGAATCCTCCGAGGGCACCGAGTCTTCGAACAGCGAGTCTTCGAGTGGCGCGAGCGCACCCGAGTCGCAGACCGTGGAAGAGGCCTGCGCCTCGGTCAACGACACAATCCAGAGCGTCTCTGACGACTTCGAGGGCGTCACCGCCGAACAGCCCGAGGACGCGGCCGCCGCGTTCCAGGCCGCGGCGGATGCCTTGGGAGACGCGTCCGCAGAGGTCGGAAATGCCGAGGTCGCCGCGCTGCTGCCCGACATCCAGGCCGTCTTCGAGGCTGCCGGAGAAGCGATGACCGCCCTCTCCGAGGGGGATGCCACCAAGGTCGCCGAGTTGCAGAACCTCGGAACGGACCTGCAGGAGAGCTTCACCGCGTTCCAGGAACTCTGCCTGGAGTAGGCCAGACCCCTCTTTGCGCCGCGTCGCGCAAAGTTGCACGCTCGCGCCGAGCACGATAAAGAGTCGTTGCGCCTTCGTTATCAACCCTCGCCTACAATCGAGGCACACCCCTCCGCGGGTGAGGGGGGGCCCGTGACTGATCTCATCTCGACGCCATCGTCTACTGACGACGATGCGCCGCTGACGCCTGCGCCGCGCGTGGAGTGGACTCCGGCGCCTCCGCGCAAGCGTCGCCGCTGGCCACTCGCCCTGTGGATCGGTATCCCCGCTCTCGCGCTTGCGGGTGCCGGCGCCTTCTTCGGAACCATCCTGATCGCACCTGGTGTCGCCATCGCGGGAGTTCCCGTCGGTGGTCTCACCGTGGGCGCCGCGGCCGAGAAGGTCTCGCAGACCGTCTCGGGAACGGGCGTCGAGGTGTCCGTCGCCGGCACCACCGCGACCATCACCGGTGCCGATCTGGGAGCGTCGATCGATGCGGATGCGCTCGCGCAGGCCGCCCTCGAAACGCACCCGATGTGGCAGGTGGGCGGATGGTTCCCGAGCCCCGACCGCATCGCCCCCGAGGTGGACTCCGCAGAATCGCAGGCGGCCATCGCGAACGCGTTCGCCGCCGACTGGGTCGAACCGGTCGACGCTGTCGTCGCGTTCGACGCCGCCACGGGCTCCTACGTCGTCACACCCGCGGTGCCGGGGCGCGGGCTCGACCACGCCGCGATCGAGCAGGCCTACGAGGCCCGGCTACTCGACCCCTCGCTCCCCCAGGCCTTCGACGGCGAGCTGGTCGCTCTCGAAGCCGACATCACGACGGATGCCGCGACATCCCGTGTCGAGCAGCTGAACGCCATGGTCGCGTCGGCGGGCTTCTACGTCGGCGAGGAGCGCACCGTTCCGATCGCCGCGGATGTGCTCGCTTCGTGGCTGACCCTGACGCCGGATCCCGAACAGGGCACGATCGATATCTCGGCCGACAGTGCGGCGATCCAGACCGTGGTGGACGCGCTGCCCGCAGCCGTCGATCGCGCGCCTGTCAACGGCGTCCAGGTTGTCAACAAGGCCGGCACGGTCCTGCGCACCGAACAGGCCGGAGCCGACGGACGCGTTCTCGGCGCGACGGCCGGAATCGCCGCCGGCTTTGCATCGCAGCTCGCGGCCGGTGATGCCGCCTACGCACTCGATGTCGAGGTGACAACCGCGCAGACCACGTCCGTGGTCCGTGTGCTCGAGGTCGATCTGTCCGAGCAGCGCCTGTATGTGAAAGAGAACGACGTCGTGGTCGACTCGTGGCTGATCTCCAGCGGAGGACCCGGTTGGGCCACCCGCCAGGGCAACTTCACCGTGAACGCCAAGGTGCGCGTCCAGGACATGGGCAACAGCGAGGTCGGCTATCTGCAGCCCGATGTCGAGTGGGTCATGTACTTCAGCGGCGACCAGGCCTTCCACGCCGTCTACTGGCGGAACATCTGGGGCACACCGCTGAGCCACGGATGCGTCGGCATGCCGACGTCGCTGGCCAAGCAGATCTACCAGTGGGCCGACGTCGGCACCGACGTCTGGGTGCACGCGTAAGCGAACGGCGCGGTCAGTTCGACTGCAGCGCGACAAGGCGGGCGTATAGGCCACCCCGGGCGAGCAATTCGGTGTGGTTTCCGATCTCGGCAATCCGCCCCGCTTCGATGACGACGATGCGATCGGCCCTGCGGACGGTCGACAGCCGGTGGGCGACGACAAGAGTCGTGCGTCCCGTCCGCGCGCGATCGATCGCCTCGGTGACCTTCGCCTCGGACTCGGGATCCAGCGCGCTCGTGGCCTCGTCGAGGATCAGGATGCGCGGAGCCCGGATAAGCGCCCGAGCGATCGCGAGGCGCTGCCGCTGCCCGCCCGAGAGACGCGAGCCGCGATCGCCGATCGTCGCGTCGAGTCCCTCCGGCTGTCCGTGGACGAGGTCCAGGGCATTCGCCGCCGCGAGAGCGTCGAGCACTTCGCGCTCGCTCCTGTCCAGGTCTCCGTATGTGACGTTCTGCCGGATGGTGCCGTCGAACAGGGCGGGCTCCTGCGGGACGATCGCGACGTGACGACGGAGTGAGCGCAGATCGAGGTCGGCGAGGTCGTGGCCGTCGATGAGTACGGCACCCCGACTCGGGTGCACGAAGCCCAGGATCACGTTGACGATGGTCGACTTTCCCGACCCCGAGGGCCCGACGAAGGCCACGGTCTCGCCGACGCCGATCTCGAGCGTGACGCCGTCGAGTGCGGGGCGCGACGCCTCCGGGTACGTCACGGTGACATCGCGCAGCTGCACGCGGCCCGTGATTCCGGGAACGGAAGCCTTACCGGCGTTCTCCTCGACGTCGAGCTCTTCCGTCACCTCGGCGATCGAGCGCACCGAGTCCATGCCTCGACTGAAGACCGGCGCGACGTTCATCAACATCACGATCGCGTTGGTGAGAACCGTGAAGTACGTCGTGAGCAGCACGACCTCCCCGGCAGAAATCGGAACGAGCTGGAGCACCGCGGCCGTGGCCGCACCCACGAGGCACAGGAGCCCGAGCACCTGGTAAGAAATCCACGACAGCGCAGCGAAGCGACCATTGAGAACATCGAGCTCGCGTCCGGCAGCGCGAACGGACGCGGCCCGCGCCGCGACCCGTGACGTCGCGAGATCCTCGAGGCCGTGCCCACGCGTGAGCGGCATCAACGTGGCCATCTCGTTGACCTGCGCAGAGAGGCGCTCGACCTGACGTCGGAATGCCTCGTTGCGCTGACCGGCGCGACTGCGGATGAAGATGACGAGTCCTGCGCCGACGGGGATCGTCAAGGCAAATACCACGACGAACTGCGGCACCGTGACCGCTGTGATCACGATCGCGCCGAGCAGAGTCGCGATCGACCCGACCGCGGTCGGGAATACCTGTTGCATCGTGAGTTCGAGGTTCTCGACATCTCGGATGATTTTGGTCTGCATGACCGACGCATTCTGGCGGTTGTGATAGCCGAGCGAGAGACGCTGCATCCGCGCGGCTAGCCCCGAGCGCACGGTGAATGCCAGGGAGCGGGTCGCCGCCGAGGTCAGCCGCACGACGATCATGTTGAACGGATAGTTGAGCACGAGAAGCGCGAGCGCCGCCCCTCCCCACATCCACAACCCGTCGACGGGCCCACCGCTCACGACGATGTCGATGATCGCCGCGGTGATCGGCGGCAGCAACCAGGCCGGACTGTCCTTGACGACGAAGCAGGCGATCGCCAGCGTCAGTCGGATACGGTGCGGGCGCAGCAGGCGCAGAAAGGAACGCAGCGGCTGCGTTCGCCGCACGCTGGCCGCGAGCAGTGCCTCGGCGTCGGAGTAGTCCGTCATCCGCTACACGCGCGAGGCAAGGAACGCCGTCTGCGCGAGCCACTGGTAGGTCGACCCGCCCTCGTGCTCGTTGAAGGGGTAGACCTCGATCGCTTTCTCGCCCGCGTAGCGGTTGTAGGCGGCGAACACGGTCGAAGGCGGGCAGATCGGATCGAGTAGTCCCACCGAGAACAGGGCGGGCGCCGCGGCATGCGTCGCCATCGTCGCTCCGTCGAAGTACGACAGGGTGCGAAACACCCGCTCCTGCGCACCACGGTGGATCGACAGGTAGCGCACGATCTCGTTGTAGGGGTCGTGGTCGGTCATGCCGACCGCACGCTCGAAGTGGCAGAGGAACGGCACATCGGGCATTGCGGCGACGAGCCCGTCGCTGAGCCCCGCGGCGGCCAGCGCGATGCCTCCGCCCTGGCTCCCGCCGCACACCGCGACCCGCTCCGGGTCGACGCGGTTCATCGTGCGGACGGCATCGATCGCCCGCACCGCATCGGTATAGACCCGGCGATAGTAGTAATCGGCGGGGTCTTCGATCCCCCGAGTCATGAATCCACTGAACGAGGGGCCCGTGCCGTGCGGATCGGGGGTCGCGCCGCCCGTGCCCCACGCGGAGCCCTGACCGCGCGTGTCCATGAACAGGTAGGCGTACCCGGCCGAGACCCAGCCGAGCCGCTCGAACGGAAGCCCCCGACCCCCGCCGTATCCGTTGTACTCGACCACCGCCGGCAGGCGGCCCTCGGTGCCGGCGGGGAGCAAAAGCCACGCCCTGATCGGGTCGCCGGCGAAGCCGGGGAAGGTGACGTCGAAGACCTCGATCGTCGAGAGCGGGCTCTCGACCGGAATCACCTCGACCGGCACGTCGTGCGCACGCGCCTCGGCAAGTGTGCCGCGCCAGAACTCGTCGAAGTCCGGCGGGACCGCGATCTCGGGCGAGTACTCGCGCAGGTCGTTCAGCGGCAGGTCGAAGCGGGGCATGTCGTTCGTCTCCAGGGGTCGGGTCGGGGATCGAGTGGGATGAGGCTGGGGGTCGGGCGAGGGCCGGGTCAGTGGTCGTCGCCCGTCGGCGCCGGACGCTCACCGCTGCCGCGCTCGATGATCCACGTGGGCAGCTCGACCTGACGAGTGAATCCCGCCGGATCGCCGATGCGCTCCATCGCCGCCAGCGCGGCCTGTCGGCCCAGCTCGAACGGGTCGTAGCTGATCACGCTCACACCGATGACGTCCGCGGTGTCAAAGTCGTCGAAGCCGACGAGGGCCGTGCGTCCGGCTGCATCTCGATCGCGCAGCACCCGCAAGGCTCCGATCGTCATCCGGTTGTTTCCCGCGATCAGGGCGGTCGGCGCGTCCTCGGACGAGAGTAAGTCGTCCACGATCCTGTCGGGTGGGATCGTCAGGTCGTCCTCGAGCCGCTCCCACCGGGAGCTGTCATGGATGCCGTATTCAGCCAGGGCGTCGCGGTAGCCACGCAGGCGCTCCTTCTGCGTGTAGACGGATGCCGGATTGCACACGTAGCCGATGCGCCGATGCCCGCGGGCCAGGAGCCGGCTCGTCGCGTCGAAGACGCCGCGACGGTTCTCGAGCACGATCGAGTCGGCGACGAGGTTGCGCGCCGGCCGGTCGATCGCGATCACGGGGGTTCCGAGCTGACGCTCACCCTCCAGGTAGGACTGGTCATCGGCGACCGGGATGAGCAGGAGCGCGCCGATGCGCTGCGCGAGGAGCGCGTCGGCGACCCGTTCCTCGCCCTCGGGCGTGTCGTCGGTCGTCGCCACGACGAGCGCGTGGCCGTGCGCGGCCAGCTCTTTTTCGATACCCGCGGCGACTTTGTAGTAGAAGGGGTTGCCGAGCTCACCCATGATGAACCCGATCGTGTTCGTGCCGCCGCCGCGGCGCAGGTTGCGCGCGAGCGTGTTCGGCCGGAAACGCAGCCGCTTGGCCGCCGCGAGCACACGCTCGGCCGTTTCGGGTGAGACGAGCTCGCGACTCGCGAACACGCGCGAGACCGTCTTCGAACTCACGCCGGCGAGACGGGCGACGTCGTCGAGGGTCGCGCGGTTCTGAACCGTCACTGACTCACCTTCCTGGGATTCCGGTTAGCCTAACATCGCTTCGGCATCATGTCGACGTCAGACATTTCACGGACATCATCACCACCACAATGTCGGTTTGCGTCTCAATATTTGTTGATAAATCAGCGCTATAGCCCATGAATGATGCTTCGGACAGACAAAGACAGCGTTGACATTGCGCCTTGTGGATCGCCGCGAATACGCATACTCTGGCCCGGCGATACGCCGCGCGACGATGCGGCGGCAACAGCACCTCAGTTCAAAGCTGAACCTGACAAGGAGAGATCACATGGCTAGGAAGACACTGGCGGGCATCACACTGCTCGTCGCGACCGCCGTCGCGGTCAGTGGCTGCACGGGTGGTTCCGGCGCCAATGACGCGGACAACACGATCGACGGCGAGGTGACGGGCGAGGTGACCTTCGTCACGTGGCGCACCGACCTCGTGCAGGATGGCACCTTCGACGCGTACGCGGAGGAGTTCCACGAGATGTACCCCAACGCGACCGTGACGTTCGAAGGCATCACCGACTACGAGGGCGAGTTGAAGACGCGTCTGTCGACGACGAACTACGGTGACGTGCTGGGCATCCCGAACAGCGTCCAGCCCGACCAGTTCGCCGACTTCTTCGAGCCTCTCGGGGATACCGAAGAGCTCACGGCCGACTACCGATTCCTGGCGCCCAAGAGCTACGACGGCACGCAGTACGGCCTGGCACTCGGCGGCAACGCCAACGGCATCGTGTACAACACGGCCGTCTTCGAAGAGGCCGGCATCACCGCGCCCCCCGCCACCGAAGACGAGTGGCTCGCGGCGATGGAGAAGATTCAGGCGAACACCGACGCCATCCCGATGTACACGAACTATAAGGACGGCTGGCCCCTCAGCCAATGGTCGGGCAACATCGGCGCCGTGACCGGCGACCCCGAGGCCATGAATGCGATGGCGACCGAGGATGCGCCGTGGACTGAGGGCACCGACATCTTCGCGATCGACTCGCTCGTCTACGACACGGTCGCTGGTGGCTACACCGAGGAAGACCCGCTGACCACCAACTGGGAGCAGTCGAAGGTCGACTTCGCGACCGGCAAGATCGCCACGATGGCGCTCGGCTCGTGGGCCATCTCGCAACTGCAGGCGGCGGCGACCGACGCCGGCGAGGACCCGTCCGTCGTGGGCTACATGACATTCCCCTCGACCGTGGACGGCGCCCAGTACGCGATGGTGGGCGGCGACTACAACCTCGGCATCAACAAGAACTCTTCCGTCAAGGCCGCCGCCATGGCGTGGATCGACTACCTGATCGAGGACTCGGGGTTCACCGAGTCGCAGGGCATGGTCTCAGCACTGCTGGCCGACCCGTTGCCCGAGAACCTCACCGGGCTCTCCGACGCGGGTGTTGAGCTCATCGAGCTGAACGCGGCACCGGTGGGGCAAGAGGCACTGTTCACCAACATCGCCGACACCGCCCAGATCGACGTCTGGGGCAACCTGTACCGCCAGAAGCTCATCGACATCGCGCGCGGCGCCGCCGACGGCGACAAGGAGTCCTACTTCGACGAGCTGAACACCCGCTGGGCCGAGGCCCGCGCCGAGGTGGGCTGACCCACGACCATCGCACCGGCCGGGGCGGACGACGTCCCGGCCGGTGCCCGTCGAACGGATGCTGTGATGTCATTCTCCACTGCCGGGCCCACCGGGACGGGTGCCGCTGGGCCCCTCGTCGCCGTCACCCCCGAGGAGCTCGATCTCGCCGAGATCGCCGACTCCGACCGTCCGCGGCGACGTCGCCGCCGACGCCGCTCCGGCGCCGCTGCCGGCGCCCCCGCGGGTCGAGGCCTCCTCGCGTCACTCACCCCCTACCTCTTCATCGGCGCGGCCGTGGGCCTGCTGCTCCTGTTGACATACCTGCCCGCGGTCAACATGCTGTGGTACTCGGTCACCGACTGGGACGGGCTTGACCTCGACAAGAACTTCATCGGGTTCGACAACTACGTCGACGTGTTCACCGACCCGCAGATATTCGGGGTGTTCTTCGTCAGTCTCTACTACTTCGCGGGCGCATTCGTGCAGATGGCGATCGCCCTCTACTTCGCCGCTCTCCTGTCGACGTCGACACGGTTCTCGAACTTCTTCCGCGGCGTGCTGTTCTTCCCGTACCTGATCAACGGCGTCGCGATCGGCTTCGTTTTCCTCTACCTGTTCCAGCCGGACGGGACACTCGACACGGTGCTGAGCTGGTTCGGGCTGAGCGATCCGCCGCAGTGGCTCGGCGACCCCGACATCGCGAACTACTCGCTCGCCGGCACCAGCGTATGGCGCTACACGGGCATGAACTTCGTGCTGTTCCTCGGGGCGATCCAGTCGATCCCTGCCGAGTTCTACGAGGCCGCCGAGATCGACGGAGCGAGCAAGTGGCAGCAGTTCTGGGCGCTCACCTTCCCCGGAATCCGTCGCATCATCGGCCTCACGTTCATCCTCGCGGTAGCGGGCAGCCTGGCGGTGTTCGAGATCCCCTTCATCATGACCGGTGGCGCGAACGGCACGTCGACGTTCGTCATCCAGACGCTGCAGACGGCATTCAACTTCCGCCAGGTGGGCCTAGCGTCCGCCATGGCGGTCGTGCTGCTGCTCATCGTCCTGCTGGTCACCTGGGTCCAGCGCAAACTCTTCCCCGACGAGAAGGTCGAGCTGTCATGACCGCCCTGCAGAGCAACCCCGAAACGGCCGTCCCGCTCGGCCCCCCGCGCCGGCGGCGAGGCGGCAGCGACGCCACGATCGCGACCCGCCGCATCGCGGGAACGACGACCAAGTACGCCTCACTCATCATCGGCGTGCTGTTCACCCTGATCCCCCTGAGCGTCGTGTTCATCGCGAGCTTCAAGACGTCTCAGGAGTTCGGTCAGTCGGGCCCGTTCGACGCGCCCGCGAACTGGTTCAACATCGACAACTACGTGACCGCGTTCGAGAAAGGCGGCATGGTCGAGGGGTTCATCAACACCACGATCGTGCTCGTCTTCTCGCTCGTCGGCACGATCCTGATCGGCACGATGGCCGCTTATGCGCTCGATCGGTTCACCTTTCGGGGCAAGAAGCTCATCGTCGCCCTCTTCCTGGTCGCGACTCTCATCCCCGGTGTCACGAGCCAGGTCGCCACGTTCCAGATCATCAACGGCCTGGGACTGTACGACAATATGGCGGCGCTCGTGCTGCTGTTCATGGGAACCGACATCATCTCGATCTACATCTTCATCCAGTTCATGCAGTCCATCCCCGTCTCGCTCGACGAGGCCGCCATGCTCGACGGCGCGAACCGCTGGACGATCTACTGGCGCGTCATCCTCCCCCTGCTCAAGCCCGCGATCGCGACCGTCGTGATCATCAAGGGCATCGCGATCTACAACGAGTTCTATATGCCCTTCCTCTACCTGCCCTCGCACGAGATGATCTCGACGTCGCTCTTCCGCTTCAAGGGGCCCTTCGGCGCCCACTGGGAGATCATCGCCGCGGGGACCGTGCTCGTCATCGTCCCCACCCTCATCGCGTTTCTCGTCCTGCAGCGGTTCATCTACCGCGGCCTCACGGCGGGAGCGGTCAAGTGAGCGCCGCACGCGCGCTGCACGAGGGCTGGACCCTTCGCGCGGCGGGGGGACCGGCGCCCGCCGAGATCGCGGACGTCGTCGTCCCGGCGCAGGTGCCCGGATGCGTCCACGTCGACCTCCTCGCGGCGGGACTCATTCCCGACCCCTACCAGGGCGTGAACGAGGCGCTGCTGGCCTGGATCGGGCTCGTCGACTGGACCTACCGGACGAGCTTCGACTGGTCGCCCGACGGCCAGACACGCCATGACCTCGTGTTCGACGGCGTCGACACGGTCGCCACAATCGAGTTCAACGGCACAGTGCTCGGCGATGTGGCGAACCAGCACCGCTCGTACCGCTACGACGTCGGTTCGCTGCTCGTCGAGGGTGAGAACACGATCGAGGTGCGCTCCCGCGCGCCCGTGCCTTATGCGAACGCCGAGTCGCTGCGACTGGGCGCACGGCCGCGCCCCTATCCGCTCCCGTACGAAGCGATCCGCAAGTCCGCCTGCAACTTCGGCTGGGACTGGGGCATCGCGACCTTCACGAGCGGGCTGTGGCGCGGTGTGCGGCTGGAGTCGTGGTCGGTCGCTCGGCTCGCCGAGGTGCGCGTCGCCGCGCTCGTCGACGCGGAGAGCGTGGGCGGCCGCGTCGTCGTGGATGCACGGATCGAACGCGCGACGGATGCGCCGCTATCGCTCGCCGTGACGGTCGAGGGCGTCACCGAGACGGCCGTCGTGAGCGGCGACCGGGTGCACGTCGAGACGACGCTTGCGAGCGTCGAGCGCTGGTGGCCCGTCGGCTACGGTGCGCAGCCCCTGTCGGACGTCACGATCGAGTTGCGGGACGACGGTGCGGCCCACGCATCCGTCCATGACATCGCGCACCGCCGCGTCGGGTTCCGCTCGCTCCGCTGGGACACGACGCCGGATGCCTCCGGCACACCTTTCACCCTCGTCGTCAACGACGTCCCTGTCTTCGTCAAGGGCGCCAACTGGATCCCCGACGATGCCCTTCCGGTGCGCGTGGACCGCGAGCGATACGAGCGACGCTTGCGCCAGGCGACGCGCGCGAACCTCAACCTGATCCGCGTGTGGGGCGGCGGCATCTACGAGTCCGACGACTTCTACGACCTCTGCGACGAGCTCGGTCTGCTCACCTGGCAGGACTTCCTGTTCGCGTGCGCCGCTTACCCCGAAGAGGAGCCGATCCGCTCCGAGGTCGCGGCCGAGGCGCACGAGAACATCGTTCGCCTCGGGTCCCACGCGTCGCTGGCCCTGCTCACGGGCAACAACGAGAACCTCTGGGGGTACGAGGACTGGGGCTGGCAGGCGCGACTCGACGGCCGCACCTGGGGCGCGCACTACTACTACGAGATGCTCCCGGGCTTGGTCTCCGACCTCGCCCCACACGTGCCATACTCCCCCGGCAGCCCGTTCAGCCCCGGCGGCGAGCACCCGAACGACGAGGCGCACGGCTCGATGCACCTGTGGGAGCAGTGGAACAGGCAGGACTGGCTCACCTATCGCGACCACCGGCCGCGTTTCGTCGCCGAGTTCGGCTGGCAGGCGCCACCGACCTGGTCTACCCTGACGCGGTCGCTGGACGACGCCCCGCTCACCCCGGAGTCGCCGGGCATGATCGTGCACCAGAAGGCGATGGAGGGCAACGTCAAGCTGACGAACGGCCTCCTGCCTCACTACCGGGTACCCGACGACATGGAGACGTGGCACTGGGCGATGCAGCTGAACCAGGCCAACGCGGTCGGTGCGGCGCTCGATCACTTCCGCTCGCACGCCCCGCACACGATGGGGGCGATCGTCTGGCAGCTCAACGACTGCTGGCCCGTGACCTCGTGGGCCGCGATCGACGGCGATGAGCGGCCCAAACCGCTCTTCTACGCTCTGCGCAACGCGTTCGCGCCACGGATCGTCACGATCCAGCCTCGCGAAGATGGTCTCACCGCGATCGCGAGCAACGACACCGCCGAGGCCTGGACGGGTTCGCTGCGCTTCGTTCGGCGCGACTTCGCGGGAACAGTGCTGGCCGAGGCGAGCGCGCCCGTCGAGATGGCCCCGCACGGACGAACCGAGGTCGTGGTCCCGGCAGACGTCCGGACGGCGGGCGACGCCGGTTCGGAGGTCCTCAGCGCCGAGCTCGAGGGCGTCCGCGGCGTGTGGTTCTTCGCCGAGGGACGCGACAGCGCGCTGTCCGCTCCCGAACTGACGATCGACGCGGCGGCCCATCAGGACGGCCTGGATGTCACGATCACGGCACGCACGCTCGTGCGGGACCTGACGCTCCTGGTCGACAAGATCCGACCCGAGGCCGTCGCCGACGAGGGCCTGGTGACCCTGCTGCCGGGCGAGTCCGTCACGATCCGCGTCGCGGGTCTGACGGAGCAGGATGCCGCACGCCTGGACGAAGCGGGCATCGTGTGCACGGCGAACGAATTGGTGGCACGATGACGACGCTGATCGAACGCCTCGGCGAGCCCATCTGCGGGATGACCTGGGGCTGGGTGGGCACCCGCGGCACGTGGGCCACCCGCACCGCCGCGGATTCGATGGCGCGGATGGCCGAGCACGCCGTCACCTGGACCGCGCTGGCGTACGCGGCCGAACAGGCGACACCGTTCTCGACCGACATACCCTTCCGCGACACCCCGACCGTGACCGACGACGAGATCACGTGGGCCATCCGCGAAGCCAAGCGGCTGGGCATGAAAGTCGTGCTCAAGCCCGTCGTGAACTGCGCCGACGGCACCTGGCGCGCACACATCGGCTTCTTCGACTGGGACGTTCCGAACGAGCCGAGCTGGTCGGAATGGTTCGCCTCGTACCGGGAGTTCATCCTGCACGCCGCACGGATCGCCGAAGCCGAGGGGTGCGAGATGCTCTGCATCGGCTGCGAGATGGTTCGCGCCGACGGGCAGGAGGCCCACTGGCGGCGCCTGGTCGCCGACGTGCGCGAGGTCTACGGCGGGCTGGTGACCTACAACTGCGACAAATACCAGGAAGACCACGTCACGTGGTGGGACGCCGTCGATGTGATCTCATCGAGCGGCTACTACCCGATAGACGAGTGGGAGCAGCAGCTGGATCGCATCGAACGCGTGGTCGAAGCATCCGGCAAGCCCTTCTTCTTCATGGAGGCCGGATGCCCCAGCCGCACCGGTTCCGCCCAGCTCCCGAACGACTGGGCACTGCCGGGAGAACCCTCGGGTGCCGAGCAACTCACGTACTACCAGGCGATGTTCGCCGCCTGCCGGAACCGGCCATGGGTGGGCGGGCTGATGCTCTGGGACTGGCCGGCCGACCTCTACGACGCGGACGCGGCCGCGTGTAACGACGACTACTGCCCGTACGGGAAGCCGGCGGGAACATACCTGCGCGCGACCTATCGCGCGTGGCACGAGGAGACGAAGCCATGAGCATCACCGAGCCGGTGGTACTCGCGATCGACGCGGGTCAGACGGCGATCAAAGTGCGGGTCGAACGCGCGGACGTCGCCCCGACCGAACGGCTGTTCCCGGGAATCCGGACGCACGAACCCCTGCTGCCACAGCTGGCCGATATCGCGCGTCGAGTCGCAGCCGAGCAGGACCTGGCGGTCGACGTCGTCGCCGCCGGCGTCTCGGGCCTGACGAGGATCGAGTCCGACGCGGCGAATCTGCGCAGTCTGCTCGATCTGCCCGTGGACGTGCGCCGCGTGATCCTCGCGCACGACTCGGTCACATCGTTCCTCGGCGCGCTCGGCGACGGGACCGGCGCGGTCGTCGCCGCCGGCACCGGCGTCGTCACGCTCGGCGTCGGCCGATCGCGCGTCGCGCGCGTCGACGGCTGGGGCAACATCATGGGCGACGCCGGGAGCGGCTACTGGATCGGGCGCGAAGCCCTGGACGCCGTCATGCGCGCCCACGACGGCCGGGGTGAGCGCACCGCACTCACCGACCTCGTCAAGCAGCGATGGCCCGATATCGAGAGCGCGTACATCGAGCTGCAGGCCACCGACGATCGTGTCGCGCTGGTCGCGTCGCTGGCGCATCGGGTGACGGAACTCGCGTCGGAGGACGGCGTTGCCGCCCAGATCTGCCTGCGTGCCGCACGCGAGCTTTCCGTGTCGGCCACCGCGGCCCTGCGCAGGGTGGCCGAGCCGGGCGACGACACCGCCACCGTCTGTGCCATCGGCGGGGTCTTCCGGTCCTCGCTTATCCGCGAGCGTTTCACCGAGCTGCTGCAGGAGGCGGTTCCGGGCGTGCGCATGCAGACGAGCCGCGGAGGTGGGATCGACGGCGCGACCGCCCTGGCCCACCTGGGCTCAGGCCATGCGCTGCTGTCGTACGTCTCGATCGCGGACTGAGACAAGACCGCGGGGGCCTCGCCTCGCGCGGAGGCCCCCGCAAGGCGGTCTCAGGCGAGTGCGTCGATGATGCCGTTCAGCGTCTTCGAGGGACGCATGATGTCGTCGACCCGCTGCGCGTCGGGGTGGTAGTAACCGCCGATGTCGACGGCCGTACCCTGCGCGGCGGCGAGCTCGTCGACGATCGTCTGCTCATTCGCCGCGAGCTCCTCGGCGATCGGCGCGAACCGCGCGGCGAGTTCGGGGTCGCTGGTCTGCTTCGCCAGCTCCTGCGCCCAGTACAGCGCGAGATAGAAGTGGCTCCCGCGGTTGTCGATCATGCCGACGGCGCGACCCGGCGACCGGTCGTTCTCGAGGAACGTCCCCGTTGCCGCGTCCAACGTGTCGGCGAGGACCTTTGCGCTGGCGTTACCCGTGCGGTCGGCGAGGTGCTCGAACGAGGCGGCGAGCGCGAAGAACTCACCCAGCGAGTCCCACCGCAGGAAGTTCTCGCCCGTGAGCTGCTGCACGTGCTTGGGGGCCGATCCGCCGGCTCCCGTCTCGAACAGGCCGCCGCCCGCAAGCAGCGGAACGATCGAGAGCATCTTGGCGCTCGTGCCGACCTCGAGGATCGGGAACAGGTCGGTGAGGTAGTCGCGCAGCACGTTGCCCGTCACCGAGATGGTGTCGAGGCCGTGGCGCATGCGCGAGAGCGTGTAACGGGTCGCCTCTTCGGGCGACAGGATCGACAGCTGCAGACCGTGCACGTCGAGCGTCGCGAGAGCCTGGTGCACCTTCGCGATCAGCTGTGCGTCGTGCGAGCGGTTGACGTCGAGCCAGAACACGGCGGGCGAACCCGTGGCACGCGCCCGCGAAACGGCGAGGCGCACCCAGTCGATGACGGCGATGTGCTTGGTCTGTGTGGCCCGCCAGATGTCGCCGGCCTCGACGGTGTGCTCGATCAGCACCTCGCCCGAGCTGTCGAGCACCTGAACGATGCCGTCGGCAGCGATCTCGAACGTCTTGTCGTGGCTGCCGTACTCTTCGGCGGCCTGGGCCATCAGACCGACGTTCGGCACGGTGCCGATCTTGGCCGGGTCGAGTGGGCCGTTGGCGATCACGTCGTCGATCACGGACTGGTAGACGCCCGCGTACGACGAGTCGGGGATCACGGCGAGGGTGTCGTCTTCGCCGCCGTCAGCGCCCCACAGCTTGCCGCCGTTACGGACGAGGGCGGGCATGGATGCATCGACGATGACGTCCGACGGGACGTGCAGGTTCGTGATGCCCTTGTCGGAGTTGACGTACGACACGCGAGCCCCGGCCGCGAGAGCCTCGTGGAACGCGGCGATGATCTCGTCGCCCCCTTTGACACTGCCGAGACCGGCGAGGATCGCGCCCAGCCCGTTGTTCGGGTCAAGCCCTGCCGCGGCGATCTTGTCGCCGTAGCGGGCGAAGACGTCGGCGAAGTACGAGCGGACGACGTGACCGAAGATGATCGGGTCGCTGACCTTCATCATGGTCGCCTTGAGGTGCACCGAGTAGAGCACGTCGTCGGCCTTGGCGGCATCCTGCGCTTCGACAAGGAACGCGTCGAGCGCCTTCGCCGAGAGGAAGGTCGCGTCAATGATCTCGCGCGGCAGAACCTTGAGGTCGCTCTTCAACACCGTCTCGGTGCCATCCGTGGCGGTGTGGCGGATGGTCAGCACGTCGTCGTGAGCGGCGACCCAGGACTTCTCGTTGCTCTTGAAGTCGTCGTGGCCCATGGTCGCGACGCGCGTCTTCGAGCCGGCCGGGAACGGCTTGTTGGTGTGCGGGTGCTTGCGGGCGTAGTTCTTCACCGAGAGCGGCGCGCGGCGGTCGCTGTTGCCCTCGCGCAGCACGGGGTTGACGGCCGAACCCTTGATGCGGTCGTAGCGCGCACGCACATCCTTCTCATCGAGGCTCGTGGGCTCGTCGGGATAGTCGGGGATGTCGTAGCCCTGCGCCTGCAACTCGGCGATAGCCGCCTTGAGCTGCGGGATCGATGCCGAGATGTTGGGCAGCTTGATGATGTTCGCCTCGGGGAGCGTCGCGAGCCCACCGAGCTCGGCGAGCGCGTCGCCGACCTGCTGTTCGGGCGTCAGCTTCTGTGGGAACGCCGCGAGCACGCGAGCCGCCAGCGAGATGTCGCGCGTCTCGACGTCGACACCCGCCTGTCGAGCGACAGCACGAACGATCGGCAGAAAAGAAGCCGTCGCGAGGGCCGGGGCCTCATCGGTGTGGGTGTAGATGATGGTCGATTCGGTCACCAGGAAGTCTCCATTCACGTCTCGTCCACCCTATCCCACGCACCCGAAATGTATCTCGACGTCGAGATAGTTGTGCGGGTCGGACGCACGGAACAACGGCGCCTCGGCACCCTGTCCAACGCTGGATGTTCACCGCGCAGACACATTCAGCAACATCCTCATGTGGGTCTCCATGGCAACAGCCGTTACCCTGTCGCTATGGCTGAGCTGCGATTGGTTGAACTGTCCGCATCCACGATCGTGGCGGTCAACAACTTGTCTTTGAAGCCCGGGCAGGAACAATTCCTCGCCCCGGTCTCGTACGGCGTCGCGGCCACCGTCGCCGACCCGAGTACCTCCTGGCAGCGCGTCGTCGCCGATGGCGACGAGGTCGTCGGGTTCGTCAGCGCGAACTTCGATGACGATGCCTCGATCGACTACTTCCGTTCGGTGCTGTGGCGCATCAACGTCGACGCCGACGATCAGGGTCGCGGTGTCGGACGCTTCGCCGTGCAGTCACTCGTCGAAGAGGCGCGCTCGCGCGGACTCGACCATGTCAACGTCATCTACGAAGCGGGCGAAGAAGGTCCCGAGGCGTTCTTCCGCCGGGTCGGCTTCACCCCCGTGGGCGAGACCGAGTACGGCGAGGTCATCGCCCAGATCCGCATCTGAGCCAGGTCAGTCGGCGGTCAAGAACTCCAGCGCCGCGTTGCGGAAGTCGCGCGAACCCGGCGTGTTGAAGTGGTGCCGACCGGGAATCTCGACGAACCGACCGTTCGGGGTCGCCTCGGCCAGAACGCGCGAGCGCTCGAGGATCGCGTCGTCGCTTCCCGTGGCGAACAGGATCGGCTGGCGCGGCGGATGCGTGGGGTCGGGGTCCGCATCACCCAGGCGCATGCCCTCGGCGAGCGCGATGAGCGAGCGCAGATCGTTGCCCGCCACCCGCTCCGAGAGCGTGACGTAGTTGCGGGTGACCTTGTCGGTGATCTCCACGCCGTCCTCGACGAACGCCCGCGCCTGATCGAGCTTCAACCGCCCGAGCGGTGTGCCATCCGGAATTCCCCCCAGTACAGCGCGCGACACGCGGTGCGAGGCATCGACCGCGAACTGCCAGCCCACCCGCGCGCCGAGCGAGTATCCGACGTAGCGCACCTCGTCGACCAGATAGGTGTCGAGGACGATCTCGAGGTCGGCGAGAAAGTCGTCCATCGTGTAAGCGCGGGGCTCGTGGGGTTTGTCGCTCGCCCCGTGGCCGCGCTGATCGACACCGATGACGCGGAAGCCCGCCCGGGTGAGGTCGCGCACCCAGCCCGTGTCGACCCAGTTGTCCCGGCAGCTCGATGAGAAACCGTGGACGCAGAGCACGGGCTCCGCGTCCACGTCCCCCCACGTGTAGGTCGCGATGCGGTAGCCCTCCACCGACATCACGAACTGCGGATCGGGCATCTCGGTGAGCACCGACGACGAGGGAGCGGTCATGGCACACAGCATCCCACGTCGTCGGCGGCCGCCACGACCGCTAGACGAGGGTCTCGCGCCAGGCTTCGTGCAGCTTCGCGAACCGTCCCGTTCCCGCGATCAACGCCTCCGGGGTGTCGTCCTCCACGATGCGCCCGTGCTCCATCACCAGAACGCGGTCGGCGATCGCGACCGTCGACAGCCGGTGGGCGATGATGATCGCGGTGCGATCGGCGAGCAGGTGCTGCAAGGCATCCTGAATCAACCGCTCACTCGGCATGTCGAGCGAAGCGGTCGCCTCGTCGAGGATCAGCACGGCAGGGTCGGCGAGGAATGCGCGCGCGAACGAGATCAGCTGACGCTGACCCGCCGAGACGCGCCCGCCGCGCTTGTTCACATCGGTGTCGTAGCCGTCCGGGAGGGCACGGATGAACTCATCCGCCCCCACCGCCCGCGCTGCAGCCTGAACTTCTTCGAACGTCGCCTCGGGCTTGCCGAACGCGATGTTGTCGGCCACCGAGCCGCTGAAGAGGTAGGCCTCTTGCGTCACCATGACGATCGCGCGACGCAGGTCCTTCGGGTGCACATCGCGCAGGTCGACGTCGTCGAGGGTCACGTGACCCCGCGTGGGGTCGTAGAAACGCGATACGAGCTTGGCCAGCGTCGACTTGCCCGCGCCCGTCGTGCCGACGAGCGCAACGGTTTGACCAGCCGGGATGTCGAGCGTGAAGTCGGGCAGGATCGTGCGGTCGCCGCCGTAGCCGAACTCGACCCCGTCGAACCGGACATGACCGCGGGCCTTCCAGAGGTCGATCGGCTTGGTGGGGTCGGGCACCGTCGGCTGCTCCTCGAGCACGCCCGACACCTTCTCGAGCGCCGCCGTCGCCGACTGGTACGAGTTCAGGAAGAACGCCACCTCCTGCAGCGGCGAGAAGAAGTTGCGAACGTACAGCACGGCGGCCAGCAACACGCCGACCTCGATCCCTCCCCCGGCGATACCGGCGACGCGGACCCCGCCCCACAGCAGCACGAGCGCGACAGTGGTCGCGGCGACCGCCATCAGGCCGGGCTCGAACGTTCCGAACAGGCGGATCGAGCGCATGTTGACGTCGCGGTACTGGCTCGCGAGTTCACCGAAATCCTCGTCGTCGCGCTTCTCGCGCCGGAATGCCTTGACGGCACGGATGCCCGTCATCGTCTCGACGAACTTCACGATCACCTGGGCGCTGACGACCCGCGACTCGCGGTAGACCAACTGCGAGCGGCGGTAGAACCAGCGCATCAGCAGCCAGAGCGGCACACCCATCACGACGAGGATGATGCCGGACTGCCAGTCGAGCAGGAGCAGCGCGATGAGCGTGAACCCGCCGTACAACAGGCCCGAGACGAGCTCGTTCAGACCGCCGTCCAGCAGCTCCCTGATGGAGTCGAGGTCGCTCGTCTGGCGCGAGATGATGCGCCCCGACGTGTACGACTCGTGAAACTCCAGGCTGAGCAACTGCGTATGGCGGAAGATCCGCATCCGCAGGTCGAGCATGATCGTCTGCGTCAGGCGAGCCGTGACGACGACGTACCAGCCGATCAGCACCGCCCCACCGATTGCCGACAGGATGAACACCGCGACGACGCCGATCGTCGGCATCCAGTCCATGCGTTCCGTGACGGCCGGAAGTGCCGTGTCGATCCCGTAGGCGATCAGGGCAGGGCCGAGGACCCGCAGCGCCGTCGAGACGACGAGCACCGAGGCCGCAAGAATCAGGTTGGCGCGCACGGGCGAGAGCAGCGAGCCCAGCAGGCGCAGCGATCGGCGACGGATCTGCCGGCTCTCGGCCTGGGTGTAGTCGGAGCGGTCTTCGCCCTCGGTTCCGGTGACGGTGCTCACGGGTTGACCCCTCCGAGGCCGGCGGCGCCGGGCCCCTCACGTTCGACGATCGATGCGGATGACAGGGGTGCGGGCTCGGCGATCGAGGCATCCGGAATCGGGGGCGAACCATCCGTCTCGTTGGTCGGGTTGGTTTCCGATTCGAGGCTCGAGATCACGTGCCGGTAGTGCTCGCTCGTGCGGAGAAGCTCGGAGTGCGTGCCTACTGCCGTGATCCGCCCGTCCTCCAGCAGAGCGACCCGGTCGGCGAGCGCGACGGTCGACGGCCGGTGTGCGACGATCAGCGCCGTCGTCGTCTCCAGCACACGCCGTAGCGCGGCCTCGACGAGCGCCTCCGTGTCGACATCCAGGGCCGAGAGCGGGTCATCGAGCACGAGGACGGCCGGGTTGGCGGCGACCGCCCGGGCGAGGGCTAGACGCTGACGCTGACCACCCGACAGGCTCAGGCCCTCTTCGCCGATGATCGTGTCGACGCCGTCGGGCAGGTCGTCCACGAAGGCCGCCTGCGCGACGTCGAGCGCTTCGCGCAACACACGCTCGGCCTCGGCGCTGCCGGGCTCGAGATCTTCGCGTCCGAGCAGCACGTTCTCGCGGACGGTCGCGGAAAACAGCGTCGCGTCTTCGAAAGCCATCCCGATGTGACGCCGGAGCTCGTGCAGCGTGAGCTCGCGAACATCTACGCCATCCAGCTCGACACGCCCCGCGGTCACGTCGTAGAGCCGCGTCGGCAGCGTCGTGAGCGTCGTCTTGCCGGAACCGGTCAGGCCGACGAGTGCCATCGTCTCGCCCGGGCGCAGCACGAGGTCGATGCCATCGAGGATGTCGCGATCGGTTTCGGGCGCATCCTGATATCGGAAATGGGCGCCACGGAACGCGAGCTCGCCACGGACCCTACCGTCGGCGAGAGCCGCGCTGCGGGGCTTGGCGGGATCGACGATGGTGTTCTCTTCGTCGAAGACCTCGAACACACGATCCGTCGCGGTGCGCGCATCGAGCAGGAACGAGAACAGGAATCCGATCGACTCCATCGGCCACCGCAGCACCGTGGCCATCGCGAAGAACGCGAACAGTTCGGCGACGCTCAGCTGGCCGAGCTGCGCGAGCACGATCCCAGCCGCCAGGCAGAGCGCGAAGGCGATCTCGGGCAGCAGCACGAGCCAGAACCAGATCAGCCCGACCGCACGAGCCTTGTTCAACTCGGTCGCGCGCAGACCCTCGGCCTGGCTCGCGAACTTCTTCAGCGCGTGGCCGCCCCGGCCGAACGCCTTCAGCACACGGATGCCGTGCACGCTCTCTTCAACCGCCGTTGCCAGGTCGCCCGCCTGATCCTGGCTCTGCCGGGTGAGCGATCCGTAACGCTTCTCGAAGCGGAAACCGGCAATCCAGAGCGGAATCGAGCAGACCACGAAGATCGTGCCGAGCGCCCAGTGCCACCGGAAGAGGATGACCGAGCCGACCAGGATCGTCAGGACGTTGACGACGAGCAGCACGAGACCGAACGCGAGCCAACGCCGGATCAGGCTGATGTCCTGCATCATGCGGCTGAGCAGCTGCCCCGACTGCCAGCGGTCATGGAACGCGACGGGCAAGCGCTGCAGGCGCTCGTAGAACTGGGTGCGCAGGTCGTATTCGACCTTCGTCGCGGGTCCGAGCACGAACCAGCGCCGCGCCCACACCATGAGGGCCTCGAGAAGCCCGAGGCCGAGCACGACGACGGCGCCCCACACGATCTGCCCGGTGTCTCTCGACGCGATCGGGCCCGCCACGATGACCTCCAGGGCGAGCGGGATCGTGAGGGCCAGCAGACTCGCGATGAGGGCGCTGACGCCACCCAGCACGAGGCGCCCGGCGACCGGACGGGCGAAGGGAACGAGGCGGGCCAGGGCGCGCGGCGTTGACAGCCGAGAGGTCGACGGTTGGGGCGTGGGTGTCGAGGCTGTCGAAGTCATGGTCCTTTTGGGCGTGCAGAATCGCCTAGTCGGCGCGACGGTGCGGAAGAGCTGCAGCGCACGGATCCTGGTCGCCAGGCGCGGTGCGGGCAGCCTTCCAGAGTATGCGCCCGCGCGGAGCGAGGCAAGCATCAGACCGCTTCCCGCGCGGGGTGCGGGCCCGAGCGGGCCGGTTTCGACAGGATCAGGACGACTGCGTCACGGGCAATGCGTCTCCCCGTTCGCGGGCGAGCAGGCCGGCCTTGACGGGCAGACCCCAGGCGAAACCGCCGAGCGATCCGTCGCTGCGCAGCACGCGGTGACACGGCACGAACAGGGCGGGGGCGTTTCGCGCACAGACGGATGCCGCGGCCCGAACCGCCGTCGGCGAGCCGAACGTGGCAGCGAACTCGCTGTAGGTCAGCGGCCCTCCCGGCGTGATGCGACGCAGCGCACTCCAGCCCTTGAGTTGCAGCTCGGTGCCGTGCTGCCGCACCGGTACGTCATCGAGCGCGTCGAGGGCGCCGCCGTAATACGCGCGCGCCGCCTCGGCAGCGTCGAGGTGGGCCTCGCGCACGGCGTCGGGCCGCAGGGACGGGTGGATACGGGCGATGACGGCCGAGGCATCCGTCGTCCAACCGGCCGCAAGCACGCGCTGGTCAGTGTCGGCGACGATGACGAGCGGACCGTCGGGCGTGTCGATCGTCTCGGTGAGGGCGGTCTCGGTGGGGGTCATGCGGGGATGCCTTTCGTCGGGCGAGCATCAGGAAGGTGAGCTGGGGCGGAATATGTCTCGAGGGGCCCGGATTCGGGGTGTTGCGGGTGCGGCTCCTCTGAGATGTCCGCCGGGCGCAGGTCCGCGGCCGCGCGCCATAGATGCCCGGTCAGATACGACCGCCACGGCGCGAACGGTGCGACACGGGCGGTCAGCTCGCGGGGGCCGCCGGGCAGTCCGGCGCGAACGGCGCCCGTCCGCACGGCCACGTCGCCCGGCAAGAACACATCGGGGTCGCCGGTCACCCGCATCCGCACATAGTCGGCGGTCCAGGGCCCGACGCCGGGCAGAGCGAGGAGTGTCGCGCGCTGCGCCGCGGGGTCATCCCCCGGCCCCAGATCGAGCTCGCCCGACGCGAGGGCCGCGGCGACGGCCGTGATGGCGTTGATCCGGGCACGTGGACCGCGCAGCACGTCGGCGCCGTGCTCGGCGAGCGCGGACATCGTCGGGAACAGCCGATCCGTTCCCTCCCCGGCGTCGACGGATTCGCCGAGCTCTTCCGTGAGCCGCGTGAGCGCCGTTCGGGCCGCGCCGACGGTGATCTGCTGCCCGACCATCGCGCGGATTAACATCTCGTGTGGGTCGGCGGCACCGGGCACCCGCAGCCCGGGCACGGCGCGCACGCGCGCGGCGATCAGTGAGTCGGTCGACAGCGCCGCATCGATCGCGAGCGGGTCGGCGTCGAGATCGAAGAGCCGCCGCACCCGTGCCACGAGAGACGCCAGGTCCGCCGGGCGGGCAACGCGGGCTTCGAGCACGAGTCGACCCTGCGCGGGTACATCCCGCACCCGGAACCACGCGGGCCCACCCGGCAGCCGCAGGGTGCGCGCGAAGGAATCGGATGATGCGACCTCCACCCCCGCGATCGCCCGCGCCGACATCCACGCGAACAAGCCCGCGGCATCGAACGGCAGCCGGTACGGCAGCGCGAGGCGGATGGTGCCCCCCGCCTCGGGCGCCGCCCCGGCCCGCGTGCCACGCGCGCGCAGCTCGGTCGGGGTCATCCCGAACACCTCGCGCACCGTGTCGTTGAACTGCCGAACGCTCGCAAATCCCGCCGAGAACGCGACATCCGCCGCCGTCAGGTCGGTGCCGAGAAGCAGCATGCGAGCGGTATGGGCGCGCTGGGCTCGGGCGAGGGCAAGCGGCCCGGCGCCGAGTTCGGCCGCGAGCATCCGCGTCAGATGCCGGGGCGAGTAGCCGAGTCGCGCAGCGAGCCCCGGAACGCCCTCCCGTTCGATCACGCCGTCGGCGATCAGCCGCATGGCCCGGCCCGCGGCGTCCCCCCGCAGATCCCACTCGGGCGAACCCGGCGCCGCCTCGGGCAGGCAGCGCTTGCAGGCGCGGTAGCCCGCCTCGTGTGCGGCGGCCGATGTGGCGAAGAATGACACGTTCCCGGGCTTTGGAGTCCGCGCGGGGCAGCTTGGCCGGCAGTAGATCCCGGTCGTCCGGACCGCCGTGACGAACTGGCCGTCGAAGCGGGTGTCGCGCGACGAGATCGCGCGGTAGCGCTCGTCGAAGGTCATCGACGGATGCCTCGGCGGGGCGCTCGCGGACTGCTTCATGCCCCCAGCCTGACACGCTCCGGACGCCCTCGCTCGCGGAAATCGGACACCGCGGCGCGGGCTTCGAACCCCGGCGTGCCGAGCCTGCCGGTTAGCGCCGAGCCCGCCGCTTATCCACGCGGAACAACCGGCGCGCTCGGGACCAACCGGCGGACTCGGTGCCTCTTCTCAACTCGCGAGGGGAAGGCCCTCGCGTCGCATGAGCCGGAATCGCTGCCGTCGCGTCGACCCCCGGGTCGACCGTGGCGAAGGCGTCACGCTAACGCCGCCGCGCGCCGGCGCATGCCGAGGCCGCCCGTTCTCGCCGAGGCCGCCGCATATCCGCGCGGAACAACCGGCGGACTCGGCAAGAACCGGCGGACTCGCGAGTTCAGATCCGCGCACGAAACGAGAGGCGCCGCGTCAGTGGAAGAAGTGGCGCTCGCCCGTGAAGAACATCGTCACGCCGGCGTCACGCGCGGCCTGGATGACCTCGTCGTCACGCACCGAGCCACCCGGCTGCACGATCGCGGCGATACCCGCATCGAGCAGCACCTGCGGACCATCCGCGAACGGGAAGAAGGCATCGGATGCGGCAACCGAACCGCGTGCGCGGTCCCCCGCACGATCGACCGCGAGGCGGCACGAATCGACCCGGTTGACCTGACCCATCCCGATTCCGACGGTGGCGGAGTTCTTCGCGAGCACGATCGCGTTCGACTTGACCGCGCGGCACGCCTTCCACGCGAAGATGAGGTTCGTCATGTCTTCGCCCTCGGGCTGCGTGCCCGAGACGAGCTCCCAGTCCTTCGCGACCGACTCGATGTCGTCCGGGAACCGGTCCGCGTCCTGCAACAGCAGTCCACCGGAGACGAGGCGGACATCCATCCGCTCCTGCTTCCAGTCGGCCGGAAGCTGCAGCAGCCGCAGGTTCTTCTTCTCGGCGAAGACCTCGAGCGCCTGCGGCTCGAAGCCCGGCGCGACGATGACCTCGGTGAAGATGTCGCGCAGGTTCTCGGCCATCTTCAGCGTGACCGGGCGGTTCGCGGCGATCACGCCACCGAAGGCCGAGACGGGGTCGCACTCGTTCGCCCGCAGGTGGGCGCTGGCGATCGGGTCGAGCGCGTTCGGCGCTCCCACCGCGATGCCGCAGGGGTTGGCGTGCTTGATGATCGCGACGGCGGGCTTGACCATGTCGAACGCGGCGCGGAGGGCGGCATCCGCGTCGACGTAGTTGTTGTAGCTCATGCCCTTGCCCTGCAGCTGCGTCGCCTGCGCGATACCGTGGCCGCCCGTGCGCGTGTAGATCGCGGCACGCTGGTGCGAGTTCTCGCCGTAGCGAAGGGTCTCGAGGCGCTCGGCGCGGATCGTCAGGTGGCCCGGCAGTTCTTCGCCTTCGGCGAGCGTGCCCTCGGCGAACCAGGTCGCGACGGCCGAGTCGTATGCCGCGGTGTGCGCGAAGGCACGCGCCGCGAGCTCACGGCGCTGGCCGAGCGTCGTGCCGCCCGAGGCGACGGCGTCGATCACGGCCGGGTAGGACGAGGGCGACACCACGATGGCGACGTTCGCGTGGTTCTTGGCCGAGGCGCGGACCATCGCGGGGCCGCCGATGTCGATCTGCTCGACCACGTCGTCGGCTTCGGCGCCCGAGGCCACGGTCTCCACGAACGGGTACAGGTTGACCACGACGAGCTCGAACGGCGCGATGTCGAGGTCCGCGAGCTGGCGCTCGTGGTCTTCCAGACGCAGGTCGGCGAGAAGGCCCGCATGCACGCCCGGGTGGAGCGTCTTGACCCGCCCGTCGAGCGACTCGGGGAAGCCCGTCACCGCCGCAACATCCGTCACCGCGAAACCGGCGTCGCGGATCGTCGCCGCGGTCGAACCCGTCGAAACGATCTCGACACCGGCGTCGGCTAGGGCTGCAGCAAGAACCAGCAGGTCGGACTTGTCGCTGACGGATACGAGGGCGCGACGAACGGGGACGACATCGCGGTCGCGGTAGAGGGACTTGTCGTGGCTCGGTCCGGCCATGGGGATGCTCCTTTGCGGGGACGTTGGTCCGTGGTTGGCGAAAATCAGGTGGGGGAAATCAGGCGGAGGATGCGGCGGCGAGATCCAGCTCACCGGCTCCGATGCGGCGGACGACATCGATCAACAGGCGGCGCTCGACGGGTTTGATGCGCTCGTGCAGGGCAGCCTCGTCGTCGCTCGGGTGCACGGGGACACGCTCCTGGGCGAGGATCGGTCCGGTGTCGACCCCGTCGTCGACGACGATGACACTCGCGCCGGTCTGCTCCACACCCGCGGCGAGCGCGTCACGGACGCCGTGCGCGCCCGGAAACTCGGGCAGGTAGGCAGGATGCGTGTTGACGATGCGCGGGGCGTACGCCGCGACGACGGCTGGCGGCAGCAGGCGCATCAGGCCGCTCAGCACGATCAGGTCGGGGTTCCACACATCGAGCTGACGCAGGAGCTCGTCGCCCCACGCCTCACGCGAATCGAAGCTCGACCACGGCACGAGGAAGGTCGGGATGCCGAACTCGTCGGCATGGGCGAATCCCTCGGCCTCGCGATCGGCACCGACGACGATGATTCGAGCGGGGAACCCGGCGCCGTGCGCGGCTTCGAGCAGCGCGCGAAGGTTCGATCCCGTGCCCGAGATGAGGACCGCGACCGTGAGCACCGGTCAAGTCTACCGGGGCCGGGGCGACACACCCGGGGCGATCACCCCTGAGTGAGAGGAGCGATGGGGGCGGTTGCCTGGTCGTCCTCGATGACGAAAGGACGATCACGCGTCTCGCGCGTCGGCGCGATCGGCTGATCCCCGTGCTTCCCGGACGGGGAATCGTCCTCCGGACGCGCGTGCGAGAGAGGCGACAGCAACAGGATGGCTGCTCCCACGAGCACCTCGACGCCGATCGCGAGGGCGAGGGGGCCCACCTGCGGGCCGACGTCGGCGAGGCGTCCGGGACCGATCGCCCCCGAAGCCGCGACCGCCATCCCGGTCGCTGCCAGGGCTGCGACGACCGCCATGGCGAGGGTTGTCACGACGCGCGGTGCCATCGCGTCGCTCGGCCCCTCGGTCACGGCGTGCAGGTGGGAGCGGGCGAACCATCCGCCGAGTGCACCCGCCGCGACGGGGATCAGCGCGACGAGCAGCAGCCACGCGTTGGATGCGTCGGGCACGGCGCCCAGCACGGGGATCGATGGGACCACGGCCAGATCGGTGCCGACGGGCGAGACGGTGCTGCCCGTGCCGATCGCGAAACCGGGGCCGGCGATCCACGAGATCGTCCACACGATGAGGGTCGGGACGTAGGCGAGCTGCCCGAGGGTGACGACGATCGCGCCGAGGATGTCGACGTTGCCGGCTTGATAGAGCGCGACGATCTCGCCCCCAGATATCGCCACGGCACCCGCGAGCACCACGGCTCCGGCCCCGATAATCGCGGCCACGGTCACGGCCACGCCCAGCGCCGTCGCGCTGATGACCGCGTCGCCTGCGCCGCGGCGCTCGAGCCCGTCACGACATGCGTCGATGACCCCGTCGTCCCCGTTCCGCCACGCCGAGACGATGCCCCCGATCAGCACGGAAACCGCATACAGGGCCGCGGGGATGACGATGGCCTGCCAGAGAACCGTCGAGACGACATCGGTCGTGGAGGTGAGGGCGATCACCGTCGAGAGCGCTCCGGAGACGAGAAGCGCGGAGACGAATCCGGTGAACCACGCGCCGGAACGTGCCGCGCGGGCACCCGAGCGAACGCCGAAGATGACGGTGAAGGCGGCGAAGCCGAGGGGGGCGAGCGAGAACGCGAATGATGCGGCATCCGCCGATATGCCCGCGGCGATCAGCGTGTCCGGCAGCGTCACCTGCAGCGGCACGAGGTTGCCCGCGTGCCAGACCGCGGCCGTCGAGGGCCAGAGTGCCGCCCAGTCAGCCGTAGCCCCCAGCCCGAAGACCCACAGGGCGGTGAGGGGTGCGGCGATCACCGCGAGTCCTCCCGCGACCTGGATGAGGGCGTCGAGCGCACTGAGCAGGGCGACGATGAGGCGATGCATGGCGCCCTCGACCCTACCCGCGGCCTCGATATCGTCCCGCTCGACCCACCGCCGGCCGGACAACACTCCCGGGGCAACATGGGTATTCCTCCCCATTGGGCCACCCGGAGCGTCCCGGTTAGCATCGACAGGACTCAAGAGGAGGGTCTGTGTCGCTCGTACTGCCGCACGATATCGCGCCCATTCCCGGTGATGCCGCGGGCATCCGCAGCAAGGCCGACCGGTTCACGCGCACAGCGGATGCCATTCTGGATGCCGTCGATGCGCTCCGCACCAGCATCGCCCAGACGCGCAACCACACCAGCGAAGCGCTCGATGTGCTCGCCGAGAACGCGGGTTCGGTGTCGGAGCAGCTGTCGACGTTGGAATCGCGCTACCGGGTCGCCGGGAGTGCCCTCGGGGATTTCGGAGACGCCCTCGAGACCGCACAGGCCGAGGCCCGTTCGCTCGTTGACCAAAGCGCCCAGACGGCCCCGAATCTTGCGTACTACGACCGGCAGATCGCGATCTACACCGACGAGCGGACAACGACGACCCGACCGAGCTCGCCGAGGTCACCCGTCACCTGACCGGGCTGCACAGCCGCCGCAACAACGTGCAGGGCGACCTCGCGGATCTGCAAGCACGCTTCGATCGGGTGGTGCAGGGCGTGCGGGATGCCGGGACCCACGCCGCGGGACGACTCCAGGATGCGATCGGGGGCGACGGCCTGAACGATTCGCTCTGGGACGACTTCAGCGGATGGGTGCACGAGAACGCCGAGATTCTGAAGGCCATTCACCAGGTGATGCAATGGGTGACGACCGGGCTCGCCATCCTGAGCCTGTTCATTCCTGTCTTGGCACCGTTCGCACTGGCCGCCGCGATCCTGACGGCGGGGCTGAGCCTGATCCTGGCCGCGACGGGCGAGATCTCGTGGGTGGACTTCGCGCTCGACCTGCTCGCGGTCGCGACCCTCGGCGTTGCCGCCGCGGCGACGCGCACGATCTCGGGCGTCATGACGGCGCTCAAGGGCACCCGTGTCGCGCGTCTCGGGGCCCAGGGAGTCTCGTCGCCGCTCCGCGTCGTCACCGGAAGCTTCAACGGCGTCCTGAAGGGCACCAAGGGTGCGCAGCTGGGCGGCTTGCAGCTGCCCTCGCTCGGGTGGGCGAAGGAGATCTGGAAGGCCAAGGGCATCTCGAACGCGCACTTCCTGCGGGTGGCCGAGCTGACGAGGGCCGGAGCGAGCGGCCCGCTCGATCAGCTCCTGCTCGGCATCGGGCGTCAGGAGATGGCGAAGATCACGATCGCAAACGCCGTTCGCACCGGTGCGACGCAGGTGGATGCCACGCTCAACGAGCGGATTCCTCAACTGCTCGAACTCGCGCCCGACGCCCTCGCCGACTCCCCCGTCGGCGACGTGCTCTCGAACATCAGCGAGGGATACCAGGACATCCGCGAGTCCGCGACTTGGCGGGTGGGCTCGTGACGTCGCCGGTCTCGCGCACCCGCGCGACTTCCGCTACGCGCACGCGGTCAGACAGGGCCGCGCACATCGCCGCGCGCGTCGAATGGTGGACCGCGATCCTCGTCGTGGCCCTCGGCATCCTCCCGATCGTTTTCATCGCCGTGATCGGGCTCATCCAGGGCAACGTCCCCGATTCGGACGACGGCGGCATCCTGGGCGCGGGCCCCGGCTATCCCCTGTTCCAGCCGCCGTTCTGGCTGCTGTGGGTGCCGGCCGTCATGATGTTCGGCCTCTCCGTCGCAACGTTCCCCCTTCCCCTCCAGCGCTTCCTGTGGGGTGCCCGTCTGGAGATGTCGACCGTCGCGATGGTCGGCTTCGGCACGACCCTCGCGGTGTCGGTCGCCTACGGCGGTCAGCACATCGACCTGGCGTGGGCGTCGCTGCTGCACCTCGCCGCGATCGTGCTCTTCGGCATCCGGGCTCTTCTGGGTGCGCTCGCGCGGCTGCCCGAATCGTGGCGCATCGATCCGAAGAAGCCCCTTCGCGGGAAGGGCACTCGACGATGACGGCGACAGTCACCGATCCGACAGCGACCGAGCCGGCTCGCCCCCAGGTCATCCTCCCGCCGGGATGGGTCCTGCTGCCCGTCACAGCGGACAACGCGGCGACCGCCCGCGAGACCTTCGCCTCGGGCTGGGAACGGGGCCCGCGCGACAGCATCGGCCCCTTCATCCACCGCATGGAGTCGTGGCTGACGACCATGCTCGACGACGCGCACCACAGCGGCGGAACGAGTGTCGTGCTGCCCCTCGGAGTGCCGTGGCAGGTGCCGGTCTCGACCGGCATCGTGTTCAGCCGCGCCGCTCCCCCGGCCGGCGTGCTGGGCGCGAGCGACGCACTGCCCCTGCCCGATTCGGGCGATCTGGTCGAGACGGATGCGGGACCCGCTCGCCATCGCGTCGTTGACCACGAGGTTCCCGCGGATGCCGACGACACCTCGATGGTGCGACTGCACACGATCGAGCGCACCTGGGTGGCTCCCGAGGGGGACGCGTACGTGCTGGCGACCGCCACCATCGCGGGTCAGCCGATTGACGACTACGCGCCGGTCGCCGACGCTCTGCTGCTGCTGATCGAGACGATCCTGGACGCGGTGACGTGGACGACGCCGCCCCCTGCTGAGAACCCCGGCGAAAGGCAGGACAATGCCTCTGCGCGTTGATTTCGACCGAGACCTCTGGCTCTACATCCCGACCGAATGGCCCTGGATGGGGTATCCGACGCTCGAGAACTGGCGCGATGCCGTGGTCGCGGCGCTCGCGGATGCCTACGGTTACGACGCGGCCACGCGCGACTGGCTCTCCGCGACGCTCGAGGGCATGGTGCGCGGCGCCGGAGAGGGCGAGGAACGCTTCGCCTACCTGGGGCGGCCGCACGAGAGTATCGGCATGGTCAGCCTCTACGAGTGGGCGACGCTCGCCGAATCCAGCCTCGACGATCTCTTGGGGGTCACGGACGGCGCATCCGTTCGTCCCCCCGTCGTGTCGCCGATCGAGGGCGCGGGCCTTGGCCCCGGAACGAAGGCGGTGCGCTTCACCACCGAAGCGGCGCCCGAGGCGTCCTCAGCGCCGGCGGTCGTCGGCGTCGCGCACTGGGTGTGGCGGCTCCCCGACCGCGACGTGATCCTGATCGCCGGAGACAGCGACCTGGTGCGCTTCGACGAGCGCCAGCCCGCGTTCGACGACCTGGCGCGCAGCATCTCGCTGGTGTCCGATGATTCACAGTCAGCCCGAGAAGAAGGGAACACCCGATGACCGGCACACTCAAGCTCGACACCGAAGATGTCGCGAGCGCCGCACGCAGCATGGGCACCATCGTCACGAACCTCGAGCGCGCGGATGCCGATGCGTCCGCGCTCGCGGGGATGATTCCCGTGCCCGAGCTCGCCCGCGCCGCGGAGGATTTCGCGGGCAAATGGGACGACCGTCGCCGCACCTTGATCGAAGAGATCAACGCCCTCAAGGAGCAGGCCTCGGCCGTCGCCGAGGCCTTCGACGCCGCGGACTCGTCGCTCGTCGACGTGCTGACGCGGCCGCCCGAGCAGGCTCCCCCGACGCACCCGGGCAACATTCCGGTGTAATCCCGTCGACCAGGTCGATTCACGCCGTTCCGGCGGCCCGTCAGGCACATCCTCCGGAATGTTGTGCGCCCAGGCCTGGGAAAACAACGAAGAAGGGCGGATGCTGCAGCCTGAGCCGCGGCATCCGCCCTTCTTGCGTGTGAGTGCTAGAGCGCCTCGATGACCTCGCGCATGAGCGCGGCGGTCTCGCTCGGCGTCTTGCCGACCTTGACCCCGGCGGCCTCAAGCGCCTCCTTCTTGGCCTGCGCGGTTCCCGCCGAGCCCGAGACGATCGCGCCGGCGTGGCCCATCGTCTTGCCCTCGGGGGCCGTGAAGCCCGCGACGTAGCCGACGACCGGCTTGGTGACGTGGGCCTTGATGTAGTCGGCCGCGCGCTCTTCGGCGTCGCCGCCGATCTCGCCGATCATGACGATGGCCTTCGTCTCGGGGTCGGCCTCGAACGCGGCAAGCGCGTCGATGTGCGTCGTTCCGATGATGGGGTCGCCGCCGATGCCGATGGCGGTCGAGAAGCCCAGGTCGCGCAGCTCGAACATCATCTGGTACGTCAGGGTGCCCGACTTCGACACGAGGCCGATCGGGCCCTTGCCGGTGATGTTGGCGGGCGTGATGCCGACGAGCGCCTCGCCGGGCGTGATGATTCCGGGGCAGTTCGGGCCGATGATGCGGGTCGCGTTGCCCTTGCTCTGGGCGTAGGCCCAGGCCTCGGCGCTGTCGCCGACGGGCACGCCCTCGGTGATCACGACGAGCAGCGGGATCTCGGCATCGATGGCCTCGAGCATCGCGTCTTTCGTGAACGCGGCGGGGACGAAGGCGATCGAGACGTCCGCGCCGGTCGCGGCCATGGCCTCGCTGACCGAAGCGAAGACGGGCAGCTCGACGGCGTTGCCCGAGGCATCCGTGTGCGAAACCGTCGTGCCGGCCTTGCGGGCGTTGACGCCGCCGACGACCTGGGTGCCGGCCTTCAGCATGAGTGCCGTGTGCTTGGTGCCTTCGCCGCCGGTGATGCCCTGGACGATGACCTTGGAGTCCTTGTTGAGGAAGATCGACATTTCTCTACAGTCCTTTTATCCGGGTCAGACGTTGGCGAGCTCGGCGGCCTTGTCGGCGCCCTCGTCCATGGTCTCGGCGAGCGTGACGAGCGGGTGGGCGTATTCGCGCAGGATCGCGCGGCCCTCTTCGACGCGGTTTCCGTCGAGGCGGACGACGAGCGGCTTGGAGGCCGTCGCGCCAAGCGTGTCGAGGGCGCCGACGATTCCGTTGGCGACCGCGTCGCAGGCGGTGATGCCACCGAACACGTTGACGAAGACGCTCTTTACCTGCGGGTCGCCGAGGATGACGTCGAGGCCGGCGGCCATGACGGCGGCGGATGCTCCACCACCGATGTCGAGGAAGTTCGCGGGGGTCACGCCACCGTGGGCTTCACCCGCGTAGGCGACGACGTCGAGCGTCGACATGACGAGGCCCGCGCCATTGCCGATGATGCCGACCTGACCGTCGAGCTTGACGTAGTTGAGGTCGTTCTCCTTGGCCTTCGCCTCGAGCGGATCGGCGGCGTCCTTGTCTTCGAGAGCCTCGTGGTCGGGGTGGCGGAACGCGGCGTTCTCGTCGATCGAGACCTTGCCGTCGAGAGCGATGATGTCGCCCTCTTCCGTCAGCACGAGCGGGTTGACCTCGACGAGCGTCGCGTCCTCGCCCTTGTAGACGTCGTAGAGCTTGACGAAAACGTCGGCGACCTTCGGGGCGAGCTCGGCATCGAAGCCGGCTGCCTCCGCGATCTCGAGCGCCTTGGCGGGGTCGATGCCGGTCAGCGGGTTGACCTCGATGCGGGCCAGAGCCTCGGGCTTCTCGACGGCGAGCTGCTCGATCTCCATGCCGCCCTCGACGCTCGCGAGGCTGAGGTAGGAACGGTTGGCGCGGTCAAGCAGCACCGAGAAGTAGTACTCGGTGGCGATGCGGGCGCCCGCCGCGACCATGACGCGCTTGACGACGTGGCCCTTGATGTCGAGGCCGAGGATCTGCTGAGCAGCCTCATATGCCTCTTCGGGGGTCTTGGCTACCTTCACGCCGCCGGCCTTGCCGCGGCCTCCGACTTTCACCTGGGCCTTCACGACGACGACACCACCGATCTTCTCGGCGGCCGCCTTCGCCTCCTCGGCGGTGTCGGCGATGATGCCCGCGAGAACCGGCACCTCGTACTTCTCGAATAGGTCTCTTGCCTGGTACTCGTAAAGATCCACGTTGCAGTCCTTCGCTGTCGCGCCGGGGAATTTCTTCGAAAAGAGTCTTGATGTCGAGAGATCGACCAGTCCCCGAGCCTACTACGGGGTGGTGTGAACGGCAGACGCCGGGCACCCACGCGGGGCCTCGTTCGCCGGCGCGTCCGACGGCCCATCGAGGGGCGTGAGGTCGTCGACCGCGGGGCCCTCGATTCGTGTTCCATCGGGCGCAAAACGCGAGGCGTGGAGCGGACAATCCCAGGTCCGGTCGGCATCATTCCACGACACGACTCCGCCCAGGTGCGGGCAGACGGCGCTCACCGCGCGCGTCTGTCCGTCGACACTCGACACGGCCACCGGATGCCCGGCGCGCTGGGCGATGACACCCTCCCCCTCACCGGGGCGCGGCACGGGCACGCCCGCACTCTCCGCCCGCAGCCAGCCCTTCGCGGCTTCGGCGCCGACGAGGGCGTTCTCTCGCGCACCTCGGGCCAGGTCGGCCGGAACGGTCAGGCGCGTGCCGAGCGCGATCATCCAGGACGGCCGTTCGCGGAACGGCACGCGCATGATCTCGGACGTGAGCCGGATGGCGGCGGCCGGTCCGTTCGTCAGGCCCCACTTGGCGTATCCCGTTGCGAAACGCACGCGCCCGAGGGTACGGGGCATGACACCGACGAACGGCACGAGGTTGTGCGACTCGTAGTCCTGCGCCGACCAGCGTGCGACTTCGCGCGCTCCGGGGAAGTTCTTCTGTGCCCAGGCGACAAGCTCGTCGATCTCTGCCGCATCCGAGTGCGAGCGACCGACCGGATGACCGTTTCCTCCGACGATCAGACGGGCTGCGCCCGCGGGCCCGTCATCCGCGGTGACCGAGCGCACCGAGCGAGCGGGTCCGTCGATGGAGAGGAACATGCCGTCGGGGATATCGCCGTCATAGTCGAACGCGACGCAGTGCGATCGCAAGCCGCGAGTTTTGGCGAACGTCAGACCGCGGTCCATGATCGCCGTGCCGGTCGCGAGCACGATGCGATCCGCACGGAGGGCTCCCGCATCCGCCCGCACGAGGGGTTCGGGAACGGCGTGCACGGAGCGCACGCGCGTGCCCGTGTGCAGGGTGCCGCCCGCGGCGACAAAGGCCCGAGCGAGAGCGTCCGCGAGAGCGACCGGGTCGATCGCGAGTTGACCGTCGAGCGCGGCTGCCGCCATCGCGGGGAACGGTGTTGCGAGCTCCGCCTCGTCGGCACGTCGCATGTCGAGACCCGCCTCGCGTCCGGCTTCGATTTCTGCCTCGACGGCTTCCACACCGGACCGCGACGGCGTGTACGAGAACGCGGTGCGGGTGGTCATGGGCACTCCCGCGCTCTCCGCGAACTCGGTCAGCCACTCGGCTCCCGCCCGGTTCGCGTCGACATACGCGCGCACCAGCGACGCGGGGTGATGCCTGCGCAGCGTCGAGAGCGTGCTGCCCTGCAGCAGCGAGACCTTGCCCGTGTTCGACCCGGTCGCAAGTTCGGCGATCTCGCCCGCCTCGACGATCGCGACGTCCGGCCCGAGGGCCGCGAGCATGAGTCCGGTCGACAGCCCCGTGATGCCGGCCCCGACGATCACGACCTCGTGCCGCGCGGGAGCGAACGGGACGGACAGGGACGGCGTGGTGCGGTCGAGCTTCCAGAGCGGGGGCATGAAACCAGCACACCCCGCGGTCCCCGATGAAGCAACGGGGTTGACAGGGAGGCGGGGTTCGCGGAGCGCGCGGGGCCCGCGGGTCTAGGCTGCTGTCGACATGAGCGAGACACCGTCACCGTCCGCCGCGCGCACCGTCGTCGTCGCCGCGGCCCTGGAACTCTTCGCCCAGCAGGGGTTCGAAGCGACGTCGGTCGAGCAGATCGCGCGGGCCGCGGGCGTGTCACGCAGCACCTTCTTCCGGCAGTTCGGGGGAAAAGAGGATGTGGTTTTCGCAGATCACGAGATCCTGCTCGCAGACCTCCGCACCTGGCTCGAACGCGGTCATGAAAATCCGTGGGTCGCGGTCTGCGAGGCGACCGAGCGCGTCTTCCGGCACTTCGCGAGCGACCCGAAGGTCGCGCGTCGCCGCTATGAGATCGTGCGGCAGGTTCCGGCGCTTCGCGATCGCGAGATCGTGACCGTCTTCCGCTACGAGCGCCTGTTCGACGAATACCTGCGGTCGGCTCTGCCCGGCATCGACCCGCTCGACGCGGTCGGGTTCGCGGCTCTCGTGACGGCTCTCCACAATCACGTGCTGCGGCGCCTGCTGCGCGGAACCAAGCGCGTGCCGCTGTCGGAGTTGCAGGCCGCGCTCGATGGCGCCCTCCGCCGCTACGGGGTCCACCCCGACCCGGCGCCGGCGGCAGCGGACGACGTCGTGATCGCCGTGTTCCCGCGCGCGACGCCGGCGGCCGAGGTGGCGCGCCGCATCCGCTCGTCCCTCGACTGATCCCGCGCGAGAGTGCCCGTTGCTGGGCGCGAGGGTGCCCGCTCCTATCCCCGAAGGTGCCCGTTCCGAGGCACGACTGCGAAAAGGGCAACCTCGAGGCTCATAAGAGGCACCCTCGCGCGGCAAAACGGGCTCCCTCAGGCGGATGGAACAGGCCGAGATGTGGAACTGCGTCCCAAAAGTGGTGGAACCGGATGTCGCGAGAGTACCTTTGAGCGCATGAGCAGCACCGCACCCACCACGGCATCGGGCGACACCTCCGGCGACGACACCTTCCCCGGCGAGCGCGTCCCGCACTACGACGTCTCGCAGCGCCTCGACACCGACTACTACGCGGTGTTCGCCGATATCCCCGCCGAGGACCGCGCCGTCTGGGATCGGGCGAAGACGCTCGTCGACGAGGTCGCGCCGACGATGCGCGAGGCCTGGGACCGCGCCGAGTACCCCCTCGAGGTCGCGCGGCGCATCGGCGAGCTCGATCTGCTCGGCGACGGCATCGACCACCCGGACATCACGCACCTCTCGCCCCTCGCCGCCGGCCTGGTCAACATGGAGGTCTCGCGCGGCGACGGATCGCTCGGCACGATGCTCGCCGTTCAGGGTGGCCTCGCACTCCGCACGCTCGCGCTGTTCGGCAGTCCCGAACAGCAGGAGCGCTGGCTGCGCCCCCTCGCAACCTCTGAGGTGCTCGGCGCCTTCGCGCTGACCGAGCCCGACCACGGGTCCGACTCGGTGTCGCTCGAGACGACGGCCCGCCGCGACGCGGACTCCGACGAGTGGGTGCTTCGCGGCGCCAAGAAGTGGATCGGCAACGGCGCCTCGGGCGGCATCACGTTCGTCTGGGCACGCGTGGACGACCCGGATGCTGCGGAGCACGGCGCCGTCCGCTGCTTCCTCGTCGAGCAGGACCGCGCCGGGTACAGCGGCACCCCCATACTCGGGAAGGTGTCGCTGCGCGGCATCCATCAGGCGCACATCACGCTCGACGACGTGCGCCTGCCAATTGACGCGGTGCTGCCGGGTGCGAAGAGCTTCAAGGATGCTTCGACCGTGCTCTACGCCACCCGCTCGGGTGTCGCGTGGTCGGCGCTCGGGCACGCAACCGCTTGCTACGAGGCCGCCCTGTCGTATTCCCTTCAGCGCATGCAGTTCGGCAAGCCGCTCGCGAAGTTTCAGATGGTGCAGGAACGCCTGACGCAGATGCTCGACGAACTGACCGCCATGCAGCTCTACTGCCGCTATCTCGCCGATCTGGAGGCATCCGGCGCCCTCCGTCCGACGCAGGCGTCGCTCGCGAAGTTCCACAACACGCGGGCCGCGCGGCGTATCGCCTCGACCGCGCGAGATCTGCTCGGGGGCAACGGGATCCTGCTCGAGAACGTCGTTATGCAGCACCTGGCCGATATCGAGGCGATCCACACCTACGAGGGCACGGAGTCGATCCAGGCCTTGCTGATCGGCCGCGACATCACGGGCATGAGCGCCTTCGTCTGAGCGGCGACCACGGGACGACCGGAAGCTCCGGAACCTTTACCGTCCCCCTCGGACGCAAGGGCGGGCAATTCCCCGACACCCGGGGTACCGTCGTGCCATGGGACTCTTCGGCAACAGCTCGTCCGCGCCGCAACGGCCGGAAACACCGAGCCCCCTCGATGACATAGCGACACCCGTGAGCCTGTGGTCTGACGGCTTCGGACGTCTCGCCATCCGCGCCGTTCAGATCATCGTCGTGCTGCTGGTCGTGATCGGCATTATCTGGGGGATCCAGCAACTGACGCTCGTGACGATTCCCGTCGTGCTCGCGCTGATCCTGGCTTCGGCCTTCAACCCGATCATGCGCGCCATGCGAAAGCGTGGGGTGCCCTCGATCATCGCGACTCTGATCACCCTGCTGACGATCGTCGTCGTTCTCGGCGGCATCGGCTGGCTCATCGTCTGGGCAGTCCGCGACCAGTGGGACACGCTCTACAGCCAGGCGCAGGACGGCCTCCAGGATGTTCTCGCGTGGGTGGGCACCCTGCCGTTCGAATTCGATCAGGCCCAGATCGACGAATGGATCGCGACCGCGACCGACTTCGTCACGAGCGCGCAGTTCGGATCGGGTGCTCTCGCCGGTGTGAGCGCCGTCGCGAGCTTCATCACGGGCTTCGTCCTGCTCGTCGTCGTGCTCTTCTTCTTCCTGAAGGACGGCCCGCAGCTCTGGGAGTTCCTGCTGCGTCCCTTCCGTGGCGCGCACTACGCGCGAGCACGCCGCGTCGGCGACAAGGCGGTCAGCACCCTGGGCTCGTACGTCCGCGGCACCGCGGCCGTCGCATTCGTCGATGCTGTCGGTATCGGCATCGGTCTGTGGATCCTGCAGGTGCCCCTCGCGCTCCCCCTCGCCGTCCTGGTGTTCCTGCTCGCATTCATCCCGATCGTCGGTGCCACACTGGCCGGGATCCTCGCCGCCCTGGTGGCGCTCGTCTCGAACGGGCCCGTCAACGCCCTGATCGTCGTCGCGATCGTCGTCGCCGTCAACCAGCTCGAGGGTAACTTCCTGCAGCCCGTGCTGATGGGACGTTCACTCAAGCTCCATGCCTTCGTCGTGCTGATCGCACTGACGATCGGAACCGTGGTCGGCGGCATCCTCGGGGCGGTCCTCGCGGTGCCGATCACCGCCGTCGTCTGGGGTGCGATCCAGGTGTGGGACGGCCCCGACAAGCCCGCCCGGTGGGCACGTCAAAAGCGAGCCGAAACGGTCTAGCCTCGGCGGGTCGAGCGCTCGACCCGCGCGGACGTAGGAGGGAACCCATGTCACACGACATCCCCGCGCCGATGCTCGCGAAGGCGGTGCCCGCGATCCCCGATCGCGCGGGCCTGAGCTTCGAACCGAAATGGGACGGCTTCCGCGTCATCGCGTCATGGGACGGCGAGTCGGTCGAACTCGGCTCGCGCGGCGCCAAGCCTCTGACGCGGTACTTTCCCGAACTCGTCGAGGCGCTCGCGCGGCTGTTGCCCGAACCGTGCGTGCTCGATGGCGAGATCGTCGTCGCCGTGGGACCCGATGGCTCTCAGCGCCTCGATTGGGAAGCCCTGTCGCAGCGCATCCATCCCGCCGACTCGCGCGTGCAGAGGCTTGCCGCCGAGACTCCGGCGATGTTAATCGCATTCGATCTGCTGGACGTCGGGGGTGATTCGCTCCTCGACACGCCCTTCGCCGAGCGTCGCGCGCGGCTCGAGACGTTGCTGGGCGGGGTGCCGCATCCGATCCACCTGACGCGGACGACGACGGATGCCTCGCTCGCGCGCCGCTGGCTCGACGAGTTCGAGGGCGCGGGTCTGGACGGCGTGGTCGCCAAGCCGCTCGATCAGCCGTACGCGCCGGGAAAACGCACGATGCTGAAGATCAAGCACGCGCGGACCGCGGATGTCGTGGCCCTCGGGTACCGCATCCACAAGAGCGGGCAGGGTGTCGGGTCGCTGCTGGTCGGGCTCTACGATTCGTCCGGTGCGCTGCGCGGCGTCGGCGGGGTCGCCGCGTGGAGCGACAAACGGCGGCTCGAGCTGGTCGATGAACTCGCCCCGCTGGTGGAGCGCGACGATGCCGGGGATGCGGTCACCGGAGAGACCGACCGGTCACGCTTCTCGGCATCGAAGGATGTCTCGTTCGTGCGCCTGCGACCCGAGCGCGTGCTCGAGGTGCGGTACGACCAGCTCGAGGGCATGCGTTTTCGGCACACCGTGCAGTTCGAGCGCTGGCGTCCCGACCGGGATCCGGCATCCTGTCGCTTCGATCAGCTCGAGCAGGTCTCGGCCTACGACCTCGGGCGCGTGCTCGACTGACGCTCCGTGCGTTGAGCGAGGAGCGGCAGCGACGAGATGAAACGCGGCGCTCAGGCGTCGGGCTTGCGGGCGCGGCTCGGCTGCACCCGCGGTGGCTCGCCCGGCATCTTCGGAAACTCGGGCGGGAACGGCAGTTCGCCGAGTCCCGCATCCTGGTCCCGCTGCCACCACTCCAGCAGCACGTCGATGCGGCCGCGACGATCGAGCAGACCCGCCCACGGGTCCCCGGTAACGGAGAGCCGCTCGGGAATCGAGCGGACGGTGAAGGATGCCGGGTCCACCTCATCCAGTTCGTCCCAGGTCACGGGCGTTGAGACGGTCGCGGTCGCGAGCGCGCGCGGGCTGTATGCGCCGGCCATCGTGCGATCGCGGTTGGCCTGATTGAAATCGACGAAGATGCGCTCGCCGCGCTCTTCCTTCCACCAGTTGGTCGTGACGAGGTCGGGCATCCGGCGCTCCAGCTCGCGCGCGGCCGCGATCACGGCGTGGCGCACGTCGAGGAACTCGTGGGTGGGTTCGATCGGGCAGAAGACGTGGAGCCCGCGGTTGCCACTCGTCTTGATCCACGGTTCGAGCCCGGCCTCGCGCAACACCTCGCGCAGGCCGTGCGCCGCGACGACCGCATCGGCGAAGTCGGTTCCGGGCTGCGGGTCGAGGTCGATGCGCAGTTCGACCGGGTTGTCGGTGTCGCCCGCGAGCGACGCCCACGGGTGAAACACGATGGTGTTCATCTGCACGGCCCACAGCACGGCGGCCGTCTCGGTGAGGACGAGCTGCGGATGCCTGCGGCCGCTGTTGTACGTCACGGTGACGGATTCGACGTAGTCGGGCGCCCCCTTGGGCGGGTTCTTCGAGAAGAAGCTCTCGCCCGCGACAGAGTCGGGGTAGCGCTCGAGCGAAACCGGCCGATCGCCGTTCGCCGCGAGGAACGGCACGGACACCGCGATCATGTACTCGGCGAGCTCGTGTTTCGTGATGCCGACCTCGGGCCACAGCACGCGATTCGGGCTCGAGAGCCCGACCTCGCGGTCACCCTCCGCTCCGGGAACGGTGAGGGTGATGCGCTCGCTGGCCATGGTTTGACCCTAGGGCGGTGCCGCAGCATCCGTCACCCCCTTGCGTCGGATCGACGGATGCCGCAGCGTCCCACCCCATAGACGCGGGACCGGAAGTGCGGGTCCGAGAGGGCGGCTACGCGGTCGGCGTCTCGGGAGAATCGGCGGACTGCGCAGACGGGGCATCGGGCTTCGGGGGCGCCGGCAACGCGATCACCGGCGCGAGAGCGTCACGATCCAGGATGATCCAGGGCCCCGCCGCGTCCACGATCACGCCCGCGACGGACGGATGGTCACGCAGCGACGCACCGAGTTGTTCGGGCAGGAACGGCATGGGACGATCGCCCCGGCCGCGCGCGATCACCTCGAGCGGGTGCGAATAGACCTCGATCAGGCGGCGGCCATCGGACGTCCGCGACTCGGCGATGCCGAAGCGCGGCGCCTCGCCCTCGGCCGTGGGGCCCGTCTCGTTCACGGCGACGAACAACGGCGCCTCGGTGAGCGCAGTCGCAACCGTCGCCGCGGTCTCGGGGGTACGGGGCGCCGCGAGCGCGGTCTTGATCCGCAACTCGGGGTCGGCCTGATTGACCGCGGCCTCGATGACGGCGCGGGGCAGCACGGCGCGCGCGGGGCCCGACGATCCGTCGACGATCAGACCCGCGTACGTGCCGGCGACAACGTGCTTGAGGATCGTGAGCGCCGGCTGACCGACCGCCGAGGTCCCCGAATCGCCGTCGGCCGACAGCGCAGCCTGCAACGCCGTCCCCGTGCTGTAGACGAGCACGTAGGCGTCGTCGCCACGGCGGGCGACAGCCAGCGGAAGCTCGCGACCCTCCGCGAGCATCGCCCGGGCATCACCCTTGATCCGCAGGAACAAGTGGTTCTGGAGCAGCTGACGCATCACGTCGAGCAATTGCTCGGGCTTGGCGGGCGAATCGAGCTTGCCGAGCGCCTGGGCGAGCAGCACGTTGTCGCGCAGACCCGGCACCGTCTCGGTCTGCGGCGGGGCCTCAGCGTGCCCGGCTGGACTACCCGCTCGCAGGTTCGGGACGGAGCCCGCGGCGGGAGCGGCGGGAGACCCTGCCGCAGCAGGGAGTGCGGAAGCATCCGGCAGTGTCGTCGGCCGGCCGACTTCTCCCCCGCCACCGCGATAGGTCGACACCGAGATACCGACCTGAGGCACGGACTCGGACGCCACGTCCTCGGCGGGCGCTGCGTCCTCGGCGGATGACGCAGCCGGGGACTCTTCGCCGGGTTCGACGGCCGCCGACGAGGCGTTGGTGGTGTCGGCCGCGGCATCGCCGCGCTTCGGACGTCTCGAGAACACAGCCATCGGACCAGACTAACCCGGGCGCCGGCCGCCGTCCGGGGCCCTTTCCACGGCCGGGCGGACAACATTCCGGATGGATCGCCCCGGCGGACCCGGGATCTCATCGCCACGGGGCTCGGGGCTACATTCGTCCGGAATGTTGTCCCGGTCATCCAGCCGACGCGACTAGATCTTCTCGATCGGCGCGATCTTGATCAAGATCTTCTTCGCGCCGACCGTATCGAAGCGGATGTGCGCCACGCGCCGCGCCCCCTCGCCCGTGACGGCGTCTACGCGGCCTTCGCCGAAATCGTCGTGCCGGATGCGGTCGCCACCGGCGAGTTCGAGGTCGCCGTTGTCGCGCACCCGTGCGGGCACGCGGTTCGGGAACCGGTCGAGCGCGGTCGACGTGGGCACCAGATCCGAGCCGTACCGGTTGCCGCCTGTCGCCCCACCCGAGCGACCACCACCCGTGAAGCCACCGCCGCCATACCCGCCACCGAGCGCCCGACCTGATCCGCGACCGCGTGAATTCACGTCACCGGGCGACTGCCGCCAGTCGATCAGGTCGGCCGGGATCTCTTGCAGGAACCGGCTCGGCATCGCGACCGTGACCTCGCCGAACTGCGCGCGTGTCATCGCGAGCGACAGATACAGGCGCTTCCGCGCACGCGTGACGCCGACGTAGAAGAGGCGTCGCTCCTCGGCCGGGCCGCCGGGCTCGTTCGCGGACATCCGGTGCGGGAGCAAGTCTTCCTCGACGCCCGTGACGAACACGGCGTCGTACTCCAGCCCCTTGGCCGTGTGCATGGTCATGAGCGAGACGGAACCCGAGGCATCCTCGAGGTCATCCGCATCAGACACCAGCGCGACCTCGGCGAGGAAGTCGATGATCGTGCCGTCCGGGTTGTTGCGCGCGAACTCTTTGGCGACCGAGACGAACTCGTCGAGGTTCTCCAGCCGGGCCTCGTCCTGCGGGTCACGGCTGGCGCGCAGCGCGTCCATGAAGCCCGACTTGTTCAGCAGCAGCGCCAGGCCGTCCGCGACAGCCGAGGCCGGCGCGAGTTCGCCGCTGGCGGGCAGCATGAGAGCGGATGCCTCATCCAGCACCGCGTCGAGCTGCACGATAGCGGCCTGGATCTTCGGCCCGACGCCGAGCGCGGAGGCATTGGCGAGGGCGTCGCGGAACGAAATGCCCTCGCTGCTCGCGTATCGCGCGATCGCCGACTCGGTGACGTCGCCGATGCCGCGCCGCGGCTTGTTCAGGATGCGCCGCACGGCCATGTCGTCGGCCGGGTTGGCCACGGCGACCAGGTACGCCAGGGCGTCCTTGATCTCGGCACGCTCGTAGAACTTCGTGCCGCCCATGATCTTGTAGGGCAGCGCCGAGCGGATGAAGATCTCTTCCAGAGCACGGCTCTGCGAGTTGGTGCGGTAGAACACTGCAACATCGCCATAGGCGACACCCCCGCGGTGCAGGACCTCGATCTCGTCGGCAACGAACTGGGCCTCGTCGTGTTGGGAGTAGCCGGTGAAACCGACGATCTTCTCGCCCGCCCCGACATCCGTCCACAGCTTCTTGTCTTTGCGGTCGAAGTTGTGCGAAATGACGGCGTTCGCGGCGTTCAGGATCGTCTGCGTCGAGCGGTAGTTCTGCTCGAGCAGCACGACCTTGGCGCCCGGGTAGTCGCGCTCGAACTCGCTGATGTTGCGGATGTCGGCGCCGCGGAACGCGTAGATCGACTGATCGGAGTCGCCGACGACAGTGAGGGACGCGGGCTCGAGGGAATCGGAAGCCCGGGGCGCGGGCGCCTCGAAGATCATCATGCCGCCGGAGCCCTCGAACGGCTCCGGCTCGTCGGATGACAGGGGGCGGGTGAGCTCGTGGATCAGGGCGTACTGGGCGTGGTTGGTGTCCTGATACTCGTCGACGAGGATGTGCCGGAAGCGGCGGCGGTAGGTGTCGGCGATCTTCGGGAACGCGCGGAACAGATAGACCGTCTGGGCGATCAGGTCGTCGAAGTCGAACGCGTTCGAACGCTGCAGCGAGCGCTGGTAGTCGGCGAAGATCTCGACGAAGATGCGCTCGGCCGGGTCGCTCATATTCGCCGTGCGAGCGTAGGACTCGGCATCCGCGAGCTCGTTCTTGAGCTTCGAGATGCGGCTCTTCACTCCCGCGGGGGTAAGCCCGAAGCTGTCGCCCTCGTGCTCTTTGATCAGGCGCTTGACGAGGGCCCTCGAGTCGCCGGAGTCGTAGATCGTGAACGACGACTTGAAGCCGAACGCCTCGGCCTCGCGCCGCAGGATCCGCACACACGCCGAATGGAAGGTCGAGATCCACATGCCGCGGGTCGCTTCGCCGACGAGGGCGTGGACACGCTCGCGCATCTCGGCCGCGGCCTTATTCGTGAACGTGATGGCGAGGATCTGGCTCGGCCAGGCCTCTTTTGTGCGCAGCAGGCCCGCGATGCGGTGCGCGAGCACGCGAGTCTTGCCCGAGCCCGCACCCGCCACGATCAGCAGCGCGGGGCCGCGGTACAGCACGGCCTCCAGCTGGGGCGGGTTGAGTCCGTCGAGCAGGTCGCCCAGGAGGGGGTCGGGGGACCCGATTGCGAGGGGCGAGGAGGCTTCGGTCATGTCCGCTCAAGTCTAGGCTGGCGCGCCGACACCGCCGCCGGCCCGGGCCTCAGCCGCCTTCCGCGGACATCCGGAAGGAATGTCGAGCGCCCGAGGCCGCGAAACCGCCTCACCAGCCCCATCTGGCCCCACGGTTCCTTCCATATGTTCGCGAGACCCGGGCCCGGGCTGGCCGGGCGGTCGCTTCGACAAGCTCAGCGACCAGTGCGCACCACGCGGTCCCTGAACCGGCAGCGCCCCGAACCGCGCCGAGCCACGTGTGGCGTTAGTCGCGGATCACGAAGTTCTCGAGGATCGGCGGCGCCGCGAGCACTTCGCCGAGCCGCGGAATCGCCCCCTCGGGCGTCGCGCGAAAGGCGCGATACGCGTCCTCGGACGCGCGATCCGTCCAGATCTCGTACAGCGTCCACGTGTCGGGATCGGAGTCATCGAGAAGGATATCGAGCCGCTCCAACCCCGCGAACGCCCGGGTCGCCCGCAGCATGTCGTCGACGAGGGCCGGGATCTCGTCCCGCACCTCCGGCCGGAAGGTGAAGCGGACGATGCTCGCGACGGCCACGTCAGTGGGTCTGGTCGTCGGGGTATTCGAGGCTGATCTTGTCGGCCGGGACATCGAGCGCCTTGGCGAGCATCCCGGTCAGGACGACCTTCGGCACGAGGCAATCGCTGCAGATGCCCTCGCCGGCCGTGATGACGGCGTTCGTCCTGTCCTGATCGGTCTCGACGGACAGCGTGTAGCCGTCTACCGAGAGCATCTTCTGCAGGTCATCGAGTGTGGTGGTCATGTTCGTTCCTGACTCCGAGAAAAGTGAACGAGGATTCGGCCTTGCGGCCTGATACCTCTTCTATGAGGTCGTCCTCTATTAGGCTCCCCGGCGGCCGCGCGCCGCCAAGAGCTTTCCGGCTGGTGGAAGACTGCGTCCGCGCCGCATGAGCGAGGCTCACGCCGCACTCGGCGGTCGTCCCATCGCCGAGGGCGCTCCCAAGCCGCGCGAGATCGCGCGGGCCGTTGCTGAAAGCGCGGGGAGCACGGCGTGCGGGGTGGGTGTGGCCGAGGGGACGGTGACCGCGACGGCCCCCACGATGCGGTCGCGCGGGCCACGGATCGGAACCCCGACGGAGGTGCAGTCCGAGGTGATGGAGTCTTCGACGATGCCGACGCCCGAGCGACGCACGTCGGCCAGAACGCGCCGTAGTTCATCCGGGTCGGTGATCGTGCGGTCGGTGAAGCGATGCAGCCGGCTCGTGAGCACCTCTTCGCGGAACTCGTGCGGCGCGAACGCCAGCAGCACCAGGCCCGTGCCGGTAGCGTGTAGCGGCCAGCGCCCGCCCAGTCGCGATAGCACTGTCGCTCCCGCCCGCGCACGGAGCGACTCGACGTAGACGACGTCGTGCCCGTCCCGCACCGCGAGGTGCACGTTGGCGTTCGTGGCCGCCTGCAGGTCACCGAGGAACGGCAGCGCGACGTCCCGCAGCCGCATCCCCTGCGGCTCGAGGGATCCGAGTTCGAGGATGCGCATGCCGATCGCGTAGCGACCGTCGGCCGAGCGCTCGAGCGCACCCCAATCGCGCAGCTCGCCCACCAGGCGGTGCGTCGTGCTGAGGCTGAGGGTCGATCTGCGGCTGAGCTCGCTCAGCGTGAGAAGCAGGTGATCTTGGTCGAAACACTCGAGGATGGCGAGCGCACGCTGCGCCGCCGTCATGCGCTCGGAGCGTGCGGACCTGAGTTGGCTGATGGTCATCGTCGACCCTCTCCCGGAAGCTATATGCGCGCCAAGCTACCTCGAACTCCCGCGGTGCGAAAGGTTTTGCACACCGTTTTCCGCGATCCGATGCCGGTTTTCTCGGCCGTCTTCCACCGGGTGAAAGTTGCCTTCCGTCGCGTGTTCGAACGCCTTCAGCGAACCGCGCACGCGCGGGTGTGCGCTACGGCAGTCGCGGCGCGGGGGGACGATTCTCGGCAGAGTACACCGGCGACGCGATGAGGAACGGGATGGCGGCGGCCCGGACCTCGTCCACGGGCTCATCGGGGAAGGCCTCTTCGATCGCACGGTGGCGATCGATCACCCCGGCCGCGAATTCGGGATGCGTGAGGATGAACATGTCGCCCCGCCGGACGCCCAGCAGCACCCGCTCCCCCGCCTCCTCCGCGGTCATGTACGGCTGGGTCTTCGAGAACTCGGCGAATCCGGGGTCGCGCGGGGCGTATCCCGACTCGCCGTAGCGCTCCGGACGCAGGGCGGTGCCCGACGAGATGTTGCTGTGCACCGGACCCGGGCAGTAGGCCGAGACGCCGATACCCTCGGGCAACAACTCGATGTGCAGCGCCTCGGACAGCGCGATCACGGCCGCCTTCGTCATCGAATACAGCCCCGCGACGATCGGCAGAAGGCCTGCCATCGACGCCGTGTTCACGATGTGTCCGCCCTCGCCGTGCGCACGGATCTTCGGCAGGAATGCCTGGATGCCGTTGCCGACACCGCGGATGTTGACGTCGATGATCCAGGCCCAGTCATCCGGGGTGGCATCCGCGACGGGACCCGTGAGTCCGATGCCGGCGTTGTTGACGAGGACGTCGACGCGCCCGAACTCCGCCTCGATCTCGTCCGCGGCGGCACGCATCGCCGCGAGATCGGTGACGTCGACGCTCAGCGCGCGCACCTCCAGGCCCGCGTCACGGAAGACGGCGGATGTCTCGTCCAGGTGTTCGGCACGGCGCCCGGTGACGACCACGCGCATCCCGGCGCGCGCGAACGCCAGCGCGATGCCGCGCCCGATGCCGCTCGACCCGCCCGTGACCACCGCAACCTTGCCGGCGACGTCGTCCATCACGAGAGCCCGAACAGTCGGGCGGCGTTGTCTTTGAGGATCATGGGGCGTACCTCGTCCTTGATGTTGAGTGCTTCGAAATCGCGCATCCAGCGCTCGGGCGTGATGACCGGAAAGTCGGAGCCGAACAGCATCTTGTGCTTGAGCAGCGTGTTCGCGTACTGCACGAGCTGGGGCGGGAAGTATTTCGGCGACCAACCCGACAGGTCGATGTACACCCGCGGTTTGTGCGTCGCGACCGAGAGCGCCTCGTCCTGCCAGGGAAACGACGGGTGCGCCAGGATGATGTCCATCCCGGGAAAGTCGACGGCGACGTCGTCGACGTGCATCGGGTTCGCGTATTTCAGACGGATGCCCCCGCCACCGGTCTGCCCCGCGCCCACGCCCGTCTGGCCCGTGTGAAAGAGCGCGACCAGGCCGTGTTCTTCGATCACCTCGTACAGCGGGTAGGCGATCGGGTCATCGGGGTAGAACCCTTGGGCGCTCGGATGGAACTTGAATCCGCGCACACCGTGCTCGGTGACCAGTCGCCTCGCGTGTTCCACGCCGGCCTGGCCGCGGCGGGGGTCGACGCTCGCGAACGGGATGAGCACATCCGAGTTCTCGGCGGCGAGCCGCGCGATCTCTTCGTTGGCGGGTTCGGGCTCCTCGCCCGTGCGGGTGTAGGAGTCGACGGTGAAGACGACGGCAGCTGCTGAACTTCGCGCTGCTCGGAATGGGCATCGTGATCGTCACCGAGGGTGCGCTGAGCTTTCTCGGGATGGGTATCCCCGCCCCCGCGCCGAGCTGGGGAAACATGATCTTCGAGGGGCAGCAGTCGCTGTCGGCGACACCGCTCCTCGTGCTGTGGCCGAGCCTTGCGCTGCTGGTCACGGTGCTTTCCTTCAACATGCTCGGAGAGAACCTCAGAGACGAGATGAGCGGCCGATGAGAACACTGCCCGAGCCGACCGTTGCCGATGCGGCGACGGATGCGTCGACCGCCGACCCCCGGACCGTGCTGTCGGTGGAGAACCTGCGCGTGACTTTCACGCGGGGCGCGCGACCCGTTCACGCTGTGAACGGCATCTCATACGAGCTGAAGGCCGGGCGCATGCTCGCCATCATCGGCGAGTCTGGTTCGGGCAAGTCGGTCAGCGTCCGCGCCCTGATGGGTCTGCTCCCACCCAGCGCGCAGATCAGCGGCTCGGCACGCCTTGACGGCCGTGAACTCGTCGGGCTCGACGAGAAGTCCCTGCGGGGTGTGCGCGGCGAAGACATCTCGGTCGTCTTTCAGGACCCGGCGCGGTCGCTGAACCCGACCATGAGCGTCGGACACCAGATCACCGAGGCGATCCAGACGCACCATCGCGAGATCGGCAAGAAGGCCGCGGCCGAGCGTGCGATCGAGCTCCTCAAGATGGTTCGCCTACCCGCCGCCGAGCGTCGGTTCCACGAATATCCGCACCAGCTCTCGGGCGGTATGCGCCAGCGCGTGATGATCGCCATCGCGCTCGCCGGCAACCCGAAGGTGCTCATCGCGGACGAGGCCACCACGGCGCTCGACGTGACGACCCAGGCGCAGATCATGGAGTTGCTGGTCGATCTGCAGGAGAGGCTCGGCACCGCCGTCATCCTCATCAGCCACGATCTGGGACTCGCCGCGAGCTATGCCGACGAGGTCCATGTGATGTACGCCGGTCGCATCGTCGAGCAGGCCGACACGGACGTGCTGTTCCGGAACGTCCAGATGCCGTACACCAAGGCCCTGCTCGGCGCGATCCCCCAGCTGTCCACTCCCCCGCACTCGCTGCTGCCGGTCATCGGCGGCCATCCGCCCGACCTGTCCGCTCTGCCGGTCGGCTGCTCGTTCCGCCCCCGCTGCCCACGGGCGACGGAGCAGTGCGGAGAACGCCCCGAGCTCGTCGAGGCCGAACCCGGGCACCGTTACGCCTGCTGGCACCCGCACCTCGAGGGGGCGAAATGACGACCGTGTCATCGACCGACTACGACGGGCCGCTGCTCTCGGTGCGCAACGTCGTCCAGGAGTATGTGAGTCAGGGCCCCGGCGGGGTCAAGGCGGGCGTCGTCCACGCCGTCTCGGATGTCTCGTTCGACCTGGCCGTGGGGCAGACGCTCGGCATCGTCGGCGAGACGGGGTCAGGCAAGTCGACCCTCGCGCGTGCCACGATCCAGGTCGAGAAGCCGAAGTCCGGCGAGGTCTGGTTCAAAGGTCAGAACCTGGTGGGGATGTCCAAGCGCGAGCTGAAACGGGCGCGCCGCGATATCCAGATGGTCTACCAGGACCCCTTCGGGTCGTTGAACCCCCGGTGGCGAGTGGAGGATGTCGTCGCCGAACCCCTCATCGGGCACACGACGATGGGTGCTGTCGAGCGACGGGCCCGCGTGCGGGAACTGCTCGAACTCGTCGGGCTGAGCCCCGACATCTACCTGCGTCGGCGGCCGCTCGAACTCTCGGGCGGTCAGGCGCAACGTGTGGCGATCGCCCGCGCCATCGCCACGAATCCGGCGCTCGTGGTGTGCGACGAGGCGATCTCGTCCCTCGATGTGCTGATCCAGGCGCAGATCATGAACCTGTTCGAGAAACTGCGGGCAGAGCTCGGCCTGTCGTACGTCTTCATCGCGCACGACCTCGCCACCGTCAAGCAGCTCAGTGACCAGGTCGCCGTGATGCACCTCGGTCAGCTCGCCGAGGTCGGTCCCGCCGAACTCGTCTACGGGTCGCCTCGGCATCCGTACACCTCCGCGCTGCTCGGTTCGATTCCCGGGCTCGACCCGGTGACCGGCATCGCGCGGCGTCCCGTGACGCTCAAGGGCGAACCGCCGTCGCCGCTGCATCCGCCGTCGGGATGCCGGTTCCGCACGCGCTGCCCGCGGGCACAGGAGAAGTGCGCTGTCGAGGAGCCGAAGCTCGTCGACTTCGGCGCCGGGCACAAGGCCGCGTGTCATTTTCCGCTCGACGCGGTGCCCACGGTCTCGGTCGATGCGCTGCGCGCGACGATGCCCGAGCCGGCGCTCGCGTCATCCGCCGTCGCATCCCGAAACAGGGCGTAAGACACCGGACAGGAGGATGTCAGGGCCGTTACGGTGGCGGTATATCGCGGCGATCCGGGTGGTCCCGGGCACCGGTTCATACCCGGTCGTGTTGCGGGTTCGACTCCCGCCGTCGCGTCTAGTTTGAAGGGCCCGAGATCCCCGCAATTACGCGGATCTCGGGCCCTCGCATTCTCGTTGAAACGCGTTTTGCCCACATTTTGCCCACATTTTGTGAGCAGGAAACACACGATCAAGGTGTCGCCGCCCTGTCTCCCGGGAGGATGCCGGTCGCGGATTGTGGATGCCGTGGGTAACTGGTAACGGGAGTTATGACAATCGCTCGACGCCGATTCAATACGCTGCATGGGAATCGAAGGCATCGCACGGCGTCGCAGCTTGGAAGCCGGGCGCACCCGGCGTGGGGACCCCCGAAGCAGATGCGCACCTCGGAGGCAGAGCATTGAGCGCCGTCAGCGACAGCATGGGCCAGCCCTTCGGTGGAGATGGTGAATTCCACCAACAGATGTCCAGATCAGCCCCGGTGTGCGGTGGTAGATGTCCCAGGCTCATCACTCGAATTCCCGTGAGACATGTCCCAGTGGTGATTGCTTCGATCATCGCTCTGATGCGGGTCACCACTGAAGAATCCTTTGAGGGAGCTCGGTGCTGTGCCCGGCCCGCGACGAGAATGGACGCATGTATCGCGGGCGGGAGCTGCCTCAGCTGCGGTTGTCACCGGCCTGTCTCCGCCGGCGATGGGTACCGCAAACGACGAATTTCAGTTTCGGGGCATGGGGGTTTCGGCACACGGTTTCGGCACGGCGTGCCGACATCGCGGCGCTGCACCTGGTCGTCGTGCCGCAATCGATCAGTTTTGAACGTTTGCGGAAACCCACAAAGGCGGGCCAGTAGCTCTCTCAATGACCACAGACGATTGGCCACCTCTCAATAAGTCAGCATCCGATGTATAGTCATCGCATGCTGACTATTACCTCGCGACTTGACGTCATGAACCGGCTCGGCCGGGCCATGGCTGATCCGACCCGCTCTCGCATCCTGATGAGGTTGCTCGACGAGCCGAGCTATCCGGCTGTCCTTTCCCGCGATCTTGGCCTGTCACGGTCAAACGTGTCGAACCACCTCACATGCCTTCGGGACTGTGGGATTGTCGTCGCCGAGCCCGAGGGTCGACAGACCCGCTACGAAATCGCCGACCCTCACCTTGCAGCAGCGTTGAAGACGCTCGTAGACGTGACGTTGGCAGTCGATGAGAGCGCACCTTGCATCGACTCCTCCTGCACCGTGCCGGGTTGCTGCGGAACGGGGGCGAGCGCATGAGCGCGGTTCTGAGCGGCGAACGTCGCGCGAAGCTGCACCGCCGAGTGCGCTTCATCGTGGGCTTCACGATCTCCTACAACGTCATCGAGGCGATCGTCGCGATTTGGGCCGGCACGCTGGCGTCGTCCGCAGCACTGATCGGCTTCGGGCTCGACTCCATCGTGGAAGTGCTGTCAGCCGCAGCAATCGCCTGGCAGTTCACGAGGAAAGACCCCGAGCGTTGGGAGAAGGTCACCGTTCGCGCAATCGGCCTCGCGTTCTTTGCCCTCGCCGCCTACGTGACCGTCGACGCGGTAACGAGTCTGATCACCCAGGAGGGACCGGAACACAGCCTGCTCGGCCTGGGTATCACCGCATTGAGCTTGGTCATCATGCCGCTTCTGGCGTGGTTTGAAGTGCGCACCGGTCGCGAACTGGACTCTAAGAGCGTCATGGCCGACGCAAAGCAGCTCATCCTGTGCGTCTACCTCTCGGGGGCCGTGTTCATCGGCCTCATTCTCAACACCCTGTTCGGATGGTGGTGGGCCGACTCCGTGGCTGCTCTCGTGGTTGCCGTTCTCGCAATCCGTGAAGGCATCGAGGCATGGCGCGGCGACGTAGAGTCGCCGTTCGAAGTGCTCGAAGACCTTTCTGACGACGACGACCGCTAAACCATGACCACCTAACTCGGACCCGGCTGGCCCGAAACTGTGTACCGAAACCGCCTGTCCCGAAAGCCGGTTTCGATACGGCCCCCGTTTGCGGACCGCTCGCGGCCAACAGCGGATCATAGTCCCGGAAACGATCGTTTTCGGGTCAGAGCGGTAGCTGTGCCTCACGCACGAACTTGCGCTGCCAGGGGGTTTCGACGGCGTTGCGCCGATAGGCGGCGCGCACCCATGCGACGGCGTCATCGGCCGGTACCCCGTCGTACCGTGCGAGGATGGCGAGAGCGGTTCCCGTTCGCCCTGTCCCGCCACCGCAAGCAATCTCCACCCTCTCGGTGGCCGACCGGTCCTAAGCCTCACGTAGTGCGGATAGCGCGCTCGACGGCTCTCGAGGCAGACGGAAGTCCGGCCACGCAATCCACTGCGATTGCCAACTCGCCTGGTGCATGCGGGCCCTGAGATACACCCCGAAATCCGGCGCGTCAGCCACGTCGATCGGGCCGCTTCTCAGCCCGCGCCCGCGCACCAATCGACCGCTTGGCAGTGACACCACACCGCCTAGCCCAGCTGCCCACGGTTTCATCGACGAGCACTTTCCGTCAGTCAATTGACTAAGTCGCGGCGACGGCACGCGTCCGCGCAGCGTTCAGCGACGCCGACACCGTGTCGAGGTCGTCGTCGAAGAGATCGGCGTAGACATCCAGCGTCATCGCCGCGGACGCATGTCCGAGCATCCGCTGCACCGCCTTCACATTCGCGCCCGAACTGATCGCGAGCGACGCCGCGGTGTGTCGTAGGTCGTGCACCGTCATGCGCTCGAGGCCTGCCACGTCCAACGCGGTCGTGAACCAGGAACGCGACTTCCCCGAGGCGCGCGGGCGCGGCAGGTAGTCGAGGCCGTCGCCGAACAGGATCGCATCGCGCGACTTCCCCTCGCACAACTGCGCGATCGGCAGTTCGAGAAACTCGGGGTACGGCACCGACCGCAGTTCGTGGGTCTTCGGCGTCCCTACGTGGATCTGCGCGCCCACACGCACGGCGTTCTCGTTCACCGCGAGCCGCCGGCGCAAGGCATCAACATCGCGGACGCGCAGCGCGGTTAACTCGCCCCAACGAAGCCCTGTGTACGCCGCGAGATACACGACGGTCGAGTGATCTCCGGATGCGACGGCGAGGCGCTCGATCTCCTGGTGGCTGAGGTATCGGTGCGCCTTTCTGCCCTTCCGAGGCAGGTTATCGACACCGCGCGCAGGGTTGTGCGGGATGCGGCGATCCTTGACCGCGATGTCGAGGACGGATGCGAGCACCCCGTGTGCGCGAATCACGACCGTTGCGCTCTTGGGTCTCGCGCCTTGCGCACGAGTGCGCGGATGGTCTCGCCGGTTCGTCTTCGCGGTGCCCGCGGACAGCTGCGAGACCCACGTTCGCACGTCGCTGTGCGCAATTGCCGAGACCTGAGTGGTTCCCCACCGCGGCATGACGTAGACGCGCCATGCGTCTTCGAGCGCCTTGTAGCTCGACGGCTTCAGTCGCGAACGCTTTGCCTCGAGCCATCCGACTCCGAGTTCGGCGATCGTGGTGCGCGCCCGAGCTGGTTCGATGTACTCCCCCGTTGCCTTCGAGACTTCGACGGTGGCGAGGAAGAGGTCGGCGTCGCGCTTGGTGCGGAAGCCGCGCTTGTCGGTCTGGCGGTGATCTGGCGTTCGGTAGCGGACGCGATACCGCTTGCCCGCCCCGGTCTCGTAGGCCTCAATCGTTCCCATGGCGACCGATCAGTGAGTCGAGAAATGCCTGGTGCTCCTCGTCGGAGATGTCGGGCTCAATATTCATCTTCTCCATCAGGCCCATTGCGATGAGTCGTGCTCCGGGCTGATCGACGACCGCCGTCATGTAGCCCGCAGACCGGGCCCGTGCGATCCAGTTCGTCGCTGTCCGCTGCTTCAGCCCCATCGTTTCGACTACGGCGAGCGCCGGATTTTCGTTCGAGATCTCTGCGATGCGATACACCAGCGCCGTGAGGTGAAGGGTCTCCGGATGCGTGGGCTCGAACGGCGTGAAGTCGTCGAGCATTCCTTGGCGCTGTTTGTCGCGGAGCATGATGATGCCGATGGTCCACAGCGGCAGCGAGTAGGCGATGGCGCGTCGCGCGATGGTGTGGACGCGAACTGTGCGGAGCAGCGCCCCACCGATCTCGAGCGGCAGCCGGCCCCGATCGAGTGCGAACTCGGCGATCTCGTACCTGCCCGCATCCGAGGAGTATTCGAGTCGCAGGCGGACGCGGGCCCGCTCGTCTTCTTCGAGCCCGACGATGTCATCTCTTCCGACGAGCATGTCGGCTTCGATGATCGGCTTCAACGACAGGCCTGGCGGCACGAGGATGCTGCGGCCCGAGAGTCTGATCGTCTTGCTCACATCGACATGATGCCACACCGTGCGCGCTATTGACATAGCTACGCAAGTGGTTCTAGCTTGTGCGTATTGATGACATGGTTACGCAGATGGGACAGGAAATGGATGCCGCGGATGAATGGCTCGATCTCGATGACGCCGCCCAGATGATGCACATGACGCGCGCGGCTCTCGCACAGCTTCGCTACCGCGGTGGCGGCCCAACGTTCTACCGAATCTCGGCCAAGACGATCCTGTACAAGCGCTCCGGCGTCCTCGAATGGATGGAGAGCCGGGCGTGCACGCGCACTGACGACGTGATCACGACTCGCTGAGTCAGGGCAGGAGGTCAAGCATCTGCGGTCGCGCTTTCATGGCATGAATGACGAGTTCATTGCCGCTGTCGAAAACCAGCACGACGGTCTCCAGCAGGCGACCCTGCGTGTCAAAGCCCAGCCTGAGCTGCCGGGCCGGTGAGTCGTCGTCGAGTTCCTCAACCCAGATCGGCCAGGACGCAGCCTGAACGGCATCGTCCGCCGAAACTCCGTGCTTGAGGGCGGTCTCGTGAACCCTCACGCCGCGTACATCGCGAGAGCCTCGCGGATGAGTTCCGAGCGAGACTTGTGCTCGCGATCAGCAGCAGCGTCAAGGGCGGCGAGCTCCTCGGCCGTGAGCCGCAGCGCAACGACCTGCGACGGCTCCGCACCCCGCCCAGGCCGTCCTCGACCGCGCTTCTTCAACGCCTCGACGTCATAGCCAGCTTCAGCCTCGGCGGCCCACTCAGCGATCTGCGCTTCGGTGACCGGCGTGCCGTTGATCGTCTCGTCCGCACCCATGTCTTTAATGTAATACGAAACTCCGACGAAGCCAAGGTACCGACGACGATCGGCTTCAGCGTCAACACCGTCCCGCGCCAGGCGTGCCCAGCTGCGAGCATTCTCCTACGCGCACGCCTGCCGCTTTCGATGGCCGAGGCAAGGACGCCCCTCAAACGGTCACTCCCCTGGGTTGGGTCGCCGCGAGTACTTCACCGACTGCAGCGAGGCGCCCGCCTGCACCCAGCAAGTCACCAACGATTCGCCACGGCACCGCTATCCGCGGCTCAGTTCCCTGAGTCCCCTCCCCTGCCGTCAAGAAATCTGCTCGAGCGACAAGAATGTTCCCGCGTCGGTCAGGCGCAAGATCGAGGGCGCGCTCCACGCCTGGAACATTGTCGGTATAGAGCCAGATGTCCGAAGCAGGCAGCGGCGCGACGAGTCCCCGGGTCTCGAACTCGATCGCCGTAGCACGAGTACCCGTGAGCGCGTAAGTGAACCCAGATCGCTGCAGACGGTCAAGCGCAATCTCCTCCCCCAGGAGCGAGAAGTATCGAGCCGGCTTGAAGGTCGTCTCGAATCCGTAGTCGCGGGCCCAACGCTGCGCCAGCTCCAGCTGATTGGCAGCGACGATCGGACCACCGTTGGTGTCCTCAAGCAGCCCCTGTTCACGCAACAGTTCAACGACTCGACTGACCGTACCCAGGCCGGTTCCGGTCTCGCGCGACAGTTCCCGCACCGATGCCTCGCGGCGAGTGCTGAGCAGCCGGACGATGACTTGCGAAGCTGCCTTACCCTTTAGCGATCGAAGTCGCTGCGGCTGGGCATCATTGCGCGGCTCGGGATCGCGTGATGCACCGACCCGATCGATCCATACCGCCGGATCGATGCTCGAGATGCGCATATTTCCGGTCGCATCCCAGTGCGACCACCCGGCTCGAGCGAGTTCGTCACGCACCACGGGCGAAAGGAACGGCGCGACGATCACCGGCACGCTCCCGGACTGAACGCTCGGTAGCGCTCCGACCTCGGCACGGGTTCGTGGCGGAGTCAGCTTCACTTCGGCGTCCAGCACGAGCGGAACTGATCCAAACTGCGCCCGCACCACTGCGTCGACTCCGTTGCTGCCGGTTTGGCGCTCGACAACCACCGAACGCGCTCCGACCGACTTCAGCGCTTCGCTGAACCCGTCTACGAGCGCATCCGTTCCAGAAAAGAGCGCGTTCCGCATAATGTGGAACATAGCAATATACGGAACACCAGTCGACTCGACATCGACGCGGTCACCGGCTCAGACCCGTGCCGTGAGCCGTCTCTCGCGACCACGAGGGCGCCCCACCGGCAGGCGACCGAGTCGCTTCGCGCGCCGCTCGCGATAGATCCAGCCGCGCAGCACGGCGCGATTCCTCAAGCGTCGACTCCGGGCTGCCACGGCGCATCGCCTCGGCGAGTTCGCGGAGCGCCGCATCCTGAGAGCCCGCGACAACCACGGCCTGGTTCCAGACTCGACCGCGGGTCAGGCCGACGTAGAGTCCCGCAGCATCGACGCCCGGGCCTACAACGGACGCATCCGCGGTATCGCCTTGAATGCCGTGGACCGTCGACGCATAAGCGAGGTGCACATGGTCGGATGTGTATTCGGCCGAGACGTGTCGACGTTCGGTGGTGTCGGCGAGGTTCCGGAGTTCGATGCGCTCCGGCCGTATCGCGGTGATGACCCAGGTGGCGCGATTTTGCACTCCGGCGGCTCGGTCATTCCGCCGAGTCTGCACAACGTCACCGACGAGCAGTTGCTGACCGTTACGACCGTGGGCGACGACATCCGGGCGAATTGCGCCGGTCGCGACGCGGCGCTGCTGAATCGCTTCGCTGATTGCCGCCGCATCGTCGTTGGTGGCAGTCACGAGCGCGACGCGCTTGCCGCGCTCCGCCCAGTCGAACCACGCGTTCACCATGAGGTCGTGCGCCGCATCCGTGCCGGCGACTCGTGCGACGTGCCCTCCGTCATCGAGAGCCGCGGCGACTCCGACCGCGTCCTCCGCCATCGCGACCTTCCGCAACCTCAGCGTGAGATCTCCATAGGCGCGGTCGGTGAAGCGGTGAACTTCGCTCAGCTCGACGACGTTGTCGGCTACCTGGGTCATCGCGGCCATCGCGCCCGCGTGGCCAACAGGCGCAGCCTGGCGCGGGTCGCCGATCATGGCGATCCCAGCCCCGGTCTCCCCCGCGACGATCGCGAGCGTGTCCGCGGTGTGGAGGTCCATCATCCCGGCCTCGTCCACCACGATGCGATCGCCTCGACCGAGTCGGAAGTCGCGCGGCCCGCGGTACACGCGGCCGGTCGCCGCATCCGTCTGACCGATCTGCAAGCGGGTCCACACAGGCGCTCCCGCCTCGTCGATTCCCCAGCGCCAACCGTGGTCGGCGAGCAATGCGTGCAGGCTGGATGCCGTGGCCCCGATCTCGCGCGCGGCTACGGCAGCCGCCTTCTTGGTTGGCGCGACCACGATCATGCGTCGCCGCTGCAGTCGCAGGGCATCGAGTGCGACTCGCAACAGCGTCGTCTTACCCGACCCGGCAGGCCCGGTCACCGACACGAGGCGTCCGGTCCCGGCGATGGCGGAGGCTGCGGCGAGCTGCGTATCAACGAGCTCGGTGCTCTCCCCCACAAAATGCCGTACGACGGTGCGCATCTGTCGTTCGTCGGGCAACTGCCCGGGTGCGGCAAGCGCCGCGAACCTATTGGCGACCCGCAGCTTGAGCAGCACCGTCGCTTCGGCCATGAGCGCCTTGATGTGCGCAGGCTTGACGGGATCGTCCGGCACCAGGTCGATCGTGTGCTCGGTCGCCCGCGACGCGACGTCGTCGATCAGCTCGTCGAGCGGGTCTCTCTCGGCGACGACCCCGCTTCGGGAGATGGCCCGGATCGCGCTGGCACGCAGATCCCATGGCGAGAACCGGCCGCTGCTCGAGACCGAACGGGCGTCAGCCTCGACGAGTGCCATCCGCGCGAGCAGTTCGCGATCGAGGTCGGCGATCCGGGTGGGGCCGAGCCGGGCCGGGTTCCGCTGCCAAAAGAGGATGGGATCGATGTTGGCGAGTTCGCTGCGGACCCTCTCCTCCCACTCGGCTTCATCGAGATGGGCGGGCTTGCCCGGGCGTCGCTGAGCCCACGCCAGCTCGTCGATGTGATGAAGATCGTCCGCGCCGGGTTGCCGCCCAGGGTGATCCTTGCGCCACTCCGCAATCAGCCGAGCACGGTTCGCTTCGATCTGGTTCGACCGGCGCGAGAACGGGCGGACGACGTGGGCGAGTTGCGCGATCTCGCCGTTCGCGTCGAGCGTGTAGCCGTGGGCCGCGAGTGCGGCTACCCATCGTGGGTCGCTGCGAGCCGCCAGCTCGCCCTCAGCGTTGACGACGTTGTGAAGCTTGAGCGCTACCCGCGAGTCCAAGCTCGACCACTTGCCGTCGGCTCCCTGCACCTTCATGTTCAGCCACAGGTGTCGATGAATGTGCGGGTCGAGCGCGCGCGACCGCCGGTGCTGCAGTTCGACGACTTCGAGCCGAGCGATGTCTTCGCGGATGCGTCCGCCCCGGCCACGCCGCGCGTTCAGCTCGCGCTGCCAGAGAAGGATGGTGCGGTTACGCATACGGTCCTGCAGCAACTCGAACTCCTGGGCGAGCTCCGGGTCGAGGAGAGCCGCGACGCTGTACGACTTCGGGAAGTTGATCGTCCCGTCCAAAAGCAGGTCGGTGTTCTCTGATCGGTGCATGAGCCCGCGCGACTCGCCGGTCGCGGGATCCTCCCCCTGGATCCACCGCCGCAGCGCCGGGGCGTCCAGCTCGTCGCGGGACAGCTCCCCCGCTACCGCGGCGAACCGCGTGGCTGTGGCTTCATTGATCGCGCCGTAGCGCTCCGCAGATTCCACTCCGGCCGGAGCACGGTGTGCATCGCATGTGCCGTCGAAGGCGTACGAGATCGCATTGCGGATGCCGCGAGATTCAGCCCCGCGCTTCCAACTCCGCAATCCCCCTCGCATGTCAGCAGCATACATGCGCAGTTGTGTCACCACCAGGCATGGTGCCTACGTGCATCGCAGTTTCTTTTCGTATGTCGTCGCACTTCGTAATGTTCCTTTGGGGATTGCCTCCTTTCCTCGCGCATCGGCCTCGTGAGATGTGAGCGCAGCGCGGCGTGGGCCCCTTCTCGGGCATCTGCCTGAAGCGCGACTGAGCCCGCCTGTCGAAGGCAGGCTCTGTGCGGGTACGAACGCAGAGGTGTCGCGCGAGATGTTCCATGAGCGTCACCGCGCGCAGTCCGACCGGCTTCCGCAGGCCCAATTGTGGGCTGCGCGCACGTGGTGTGCTGATGGCGCCGAGTGGATAGCTCCCACAGCGTCGGAGGGTATCGCTACGATGCTCCTCAATGTCGCCGCACTCCGCGACCTCGGGCTACTGGGGAGAGTAATGAAGCTAACGCGCATCGACGTGCGGTTCTTTCGTTCGTTCGTTCAACTTCGACTTCGAGCTGAAGGCACGCGAGAAATCGGAAGCTGCTCCCTGGGAAGAACAGGAGCCCTGGTATCCGTTCGTCCGCGTACCGCTCGAAACGGACATCACTGCAGTTGTGGGTGCAAACGAAGCAGGGAAGAGCCAGCTCCTGAAGGCGGTCCAAGCGGCCCTGACGGGGGAACCGATCCGACGCGAGGACTTTTGCCGCTATAGCGAAGAGTATTCAGTAGAGGCAGACAAGATCCGCCTTCCCGAGTTCGGTGCAGTCTTCAAACTCGACGACGGCGAACAGGTGGCCGGGGTGGCGGCGATCGGTGATGCAAGGGAGTTCGGCCTGTACAGACCCGGGTCCGAGGACCCGTTCCTCGTGATCCACGGGGAACGGGTGAAGCTCCCGGCGGGACAGCTCGCCAAGTTGGAAGCAGCGCTGCCCAGGACCTTTGAACTGAAGACCGGAGTCGCGATCCCGGACAGTATCTCGATCGCCGAATTGATCGGCAAGAAGCGCACACGCCTGCACGATCGCAGACAGCGATCCGCCGTCTTTGATCGAATTTTCGGGCTCGCGGATCCCACCGAAGCGGCGGTCGGCCAGTTGGTCGCTCCCTCACTTGCTCCACCGGCAGACGAAGCATCCGAGCAGGCGGAACAGCGTCGGCGGGAAGAATTCGAACTGGCCAAGATGCTGCTCGTCGACGCTGCACGTATCGATACGCGCGCTTTCACCGAGCTAAGCGAGGCTCTCGCGTCCGGCCGCGAAGGACAAGTTGAGGCAGTCGTAGGAGCAATGAATGCCGCGATCCGCGACAATCTCAACGTTCAGCGGTGGTGGACGCAGGACCGAGAGTTTGACTTGATACTCGAGGCACGCGAGCACGAGCTCGCTTTCACAATCCGCGATCGCACCGGTTCCACATACTCGTTCGGCGAGCGAAGTCAAGGGCTGCGCTACTTCCTGAGCTACTTTGTACAGCTCACCGCCCACCGCCTGACTCAAACTCGACCAGATATTCTGCTGCTGGATGAGCCGGATGCTTTTCTGTCGAGCGTTGGTCAGCAGGACCTGTTGCGAATTCTTCACGACTACGCGCTCCCGGAAGATGGAAGCACTGGAAGTCAGGTGCTATACGTCACGCACTCCCCGTTCTTGATCGACAAGAATGCTCCCCACCGCATCCGCGTGCTCGACAAAGGATCCGAGGACGAGGGGACGCGAGTCGTGAATGACGCGGCGAACAATCGTTACGAACCACTCAGGTCTTCTCTGGGCACCTACGTTGCCGAGACCGCCTTCATCGGGGGCCGGAACCTGTTTGTCGAAGGACTTGCAGATCAGGTTTTGATCGCGGGTGTCGCGGCCCATCTCGCGAAAAGTTCCGGTACCACGGCGGGAGCGTTGGACCTCAACGAAGTGACAATTGTTGCTGCTGGAGGAGCCGACGGCATTCCGTACATGGTGTATCTCGCCCGCGGGCGCGACACGATAAAGCCGCCGTGCGTCGCGCTGCTGGACGGAGACCAATCGGGGCGCGACGCCGAAAAGGTCCTGAAAAGAGGGGAAGCTCGGAAGAAGCGAGTTCTCCGCGATGAGTACATCGTCCGTCTTGATGTGTGGGCATCGTCGTCAGGCCTCTCTTTTGATCCCGGAGTCGACGTGCACGAGCTCGAGGACCTGCTCCCCATCGAGCTCGTTCATCGAGCTGCCCTGAAGCGCTCCAGGTTTTGTGCCGCTCCTATGCGGGTTGCGGCTCTCGGTTGAGGGTCGCGTAATGGGCTTGCTCGAACTCGGCGGGTGGGACGTAGCCGAGGCTCGAGTGAAGCCTACGAGTGTTGTACCAGTTGACCCAGCCGGCGGTCGCGAATTCGACGTCTGCGATGGTCCGATACGGCCCGTCGTGGAACACGGTCGTGCGGATGCACTCGGCCTTGTAGAGCCCGTTGATCGTCTCCATCAGCGCGTTGATGCTCCTATATCTGTCAAGCCGCGATTTGGAGGGGTGGTCGGGCTTCGCGGATGGGGCGCATCGCGGCCCAGAGTTCGCGGGCGAGAAGACGTTTCAGACACCGGATGATCTCGGACTTCGTCTTTCCTTCGGTGATCCGGCGGGCGACGTAGGCCTTAGTGGGTTCGTGGTGCTGCATGCGAACGATGACGACACGGTAGAGTGCGGCGTTTGCTTGCCGGTGACCGCCCCGATTGAGCCGGTGTCGGGTGGTCATCCCTGACGATGCAGGGATCGGGGCGACACCGCAGAGCCGGGCGAACGCGGCCTCCGAACGGATCCGTTCCGGATTGTCGCCGGCAACGATCAGCATCTCGGCCGCGGTGTCAGGACCGACCGCAAAGGCTTTCGCGAGGTCGGGAGCGATCTGCGCGGTCAGCTCTGCCAGGAGCTTCTCATGCCCGGAGATCTCGGCATCCAGTACTTCCCAGCGACGGGCGATCGATCGTAACGTGTGCTTGGTCGACGCGATGATTGTGGTCACCTGGCCCGGACGAAGCGCCGCGCAGCGATGGATGAGCGCCATCTTCGATAGCGGTTGCAGCTCCTGACGCAGATCGTCGGGGGCGTTCACGATGACCTGCTTGAGGCTGATCATCGCGGATGTTCTCGCCTTGACGGCGACGTCCTTGGCGACCTTGATCTGACGGATCATCTCCACTGTTCCATCGGCTGACTTCGGGATGGCCGTCGCCAGGCCCGCGAGGACTGCCCTGGCTGCGTTCTCGGCATCGATGGTGTCGGACTTGCCTCGTAGTCGCCTGTCGCGACGGTCCGTTCTCATCACCTCCAGCGTCCCGATTCCACGACGGCGCACTGCGCCGGCCAGGCCTGCACCATAGGAACCGGTGCCTTCGATCCCGAAGGTGAGTTTCCCGCCGAACGATTCGCCCCAGTCGATCAGCTGGCCGTAGCCACCGGAATCCGCCGCGAAAGATCGGCGATCCAGGACCGCGCCGAGCTCATCGATCGCGACGGCGACGTGGACGTGTTTGTGAGTGTCGACGCCGACAACGACTCGACGGTGAGAGGGGACTTGCTGCATGCTCATAGTGCTCGCTCCAACCAGATCAGGACAGGGTGAGTGACACTGGCCGGTCGGGTGGACGGGACTGTGATGGGACTGTTGCGATCAGGCTCCTATGAGGTCACGCCCGCCCGGCCAGCACCACGAGGGTGATGCGCCTCCTGACGGACGACAGATCAACAGCAAGGACACCCAGACTTCGAGGTCAGTCGTCAGCAAGAGTCAGGCCGCCAGGAGGTACTCGACACTCTCAC
>NZ_NMUM01000002.1 GCF_002812805.1 Microbacterium lacus
CTAGGTGCGTGGGTCAGATCCTTCCGTTAACGCGCCGGGGTGAATCCGGTGGATAGCGCGGGGTGCTGGGAGAATCGATTCATGACGGTGACTGCCAGCCTGGAGGGTCTGTTCGAGGTCGAGCCGGGTGAGGCGCGGGCGCCGGGATCGGCTGCACCGGCGGGTGCGGGCAAGACGTTCCGTGGGTATGACCAGGGGCAGTGTTTCCTGCTCCCGCCGAGTCTGGATGACTGGCTGGACGAGGATGATGAGGCCCGGTTCATCTCCGAGGTCGTCGAAGAGCTCTTGGATCTGACGCCGGTCTACGCGTCGTACGCGTCCGCCTCGGGTGCGCCTCCGTATGACCCGCGGATGATGTTGAAGCTGCTGCTGTTCGCGTACGCGACGGGCGTGACCTCGTCTCGTGAGTTGGAGCGGCGCTGCAAGCGCGATATCGCCTTCCGGTGGCTGTCGGGCAACCAGGCGCCCGACTACCGGTCGCTGGCCCGGTTTCGTCGGCGTCACCTGGATGCCCTGCCGGGGTTGTTCCTGCAGGTGCTGCGGGTCTGCGCGGAGGCGGGGCTGGTGCGGTTGGGGCGGGTCGCGCTGGATGGCACGAAGCTGGCTGCGAACGCGTCGCGGCATAAGGCGATGAGCTATGACCGGATCGTGCCGAAGATCGATCAGCTCCAAGCCGAGGTCGCTGCGCTGCTCGCCGAGGCGGAGGCGGTCGATGAGGCCGAGGATCAGCAGTTCGGCCAGGACCGGCGCGGGGACGAGGTCGCCCCGGAGCTGGCCCGCCGTGAGGGGCGCCTGGCAAAACTACGTGCCGCGAAGGACGCGATCGAGGCCGACGCCGCCGAGAAGGCGGCAGCCGTGGCGCGGAAGAAGGCCGACGCCGCCGGTCAGCCCCCTGAGCAGGCCGACGCGGCCGTCGCGACTGCGGTGGACACGGCGGCGCCGAAGCCGAAAGCGCAACGCAATTTCACCGATCCTGAGGCGCGGATGATGAAGACGGTCCGCGGCTTCGATTACGCGTTCAACGCGCAGGCCGTTGTCGATGAGGGCCACCAGATCGTGTTGAGCGCCGAGGTCACCCAGCAGGCCACCGATATCCAGCAGTTCGTCCCGATGGCCGAGCAGACCCTACGGAACCTCGACGCGGCAGGAATCGAGCGTTCCCCAGAGGTCGTCCTCGCTGACGCGGGCTACTGCTCGGAAGCCAACCTCGAAGCCGCCGACGATCTGGACGCACAGGTGTTGATCGCGACGGGACGGCAACGTCACGGCGAGAGCTTCCCTACCGCCGGCGCCCCGGACCCGGCCCCAGAGGACGCGAGCCGGCGGGAGCGGATGGCGCACGCGCTGCGCACCGAGCAGGGCCGCACCGACTACGCGCGCCGCAAAGCCATCGTTGAACCCGCGTTCGGGCAGATGAAGACCCGGCAAAACGCCGGACAGCTCCGGCTACGCGGACTCGCCGGCGCCCAAGGCGAATGGCTACTCCACACGATCTGCCACAACCTCCGCAAGCTCCGCGTCGCTACAGCCGCCGGGCTGGCGCCCGCATAGGCCTCCCCAGGGGTCCCTGGGCGTCACAGCACGCACCGACAGTCGCCACGAGCCCCTCGCCGTGCGATCCCGCACGCTCTCACACCGCAACGGCCCGCCCGTTCCCGTTCGCGACCGTCAGCGCGCGATGCCAGAGTCAACGCCGCGCGCCACGCCACCCGATTCTGACCCGCGCACCTAGCGTCAGCAGCACGCCGATGGACTCGTTGTGGAGGATAGTCGACGCGGCCACGCCAAAGGCGATCGCTGCCAACCCTGCCCAACCCCACGCAGCCGCATAGCGTCGGCCGCTTTGCCGCAGGCACAGAGCGACTGCGCACCCAAAAAGCAATCCGCCGGACCTGAGCAAGATCGACATTCGATCACCATCAAGCATGAGGATCACCTGGGTGACCGCCATAGCTAGGCCGACGCCGAGAACGGCTCCCGCCTTCCACTGCAGACCGGGCCGGGCGCGGAGCAGCAACAGCAGGAGCAAGGGCCAAACGAGGTAGAAGATTTCCTCGACGCCGAGACTCCATGTGTGCCTCCACATGACGCTGGCACCGTTCGCGAACTCCAGAACGATCGGCGTCGTATATGTGAGCGCGAATCCGGTTTCCGCGAGGAACTTCGGAATCGAGGGCGCGAGGAGTAAACCGAAGACCAGCATCACGGCGATGACGAGCAGAAGCGGCGGATAGAGCCGTATGGCCCGCCGCGCGAAGAAGAGCTTCAGTCGGATTCGGCCGAGGTGCTCATGTTCCGCGAGCAGGATGCTTGTGATGAGATACCCCGAAAGCACGAAAAAGACATCGACACCTACCTGCCCAGCAAATGGGATGGGGGTGATGAAGTGGTACACCAGCACGAGAGCGACCGCGATGGCACGCAGGCCGTCGAGCTGCGGCAGATATCCCTTTGCCGGCCGGCCGCTGATCGGCGCTCGCGATGCTTTGACCGTTTCTCCCGTCACGGCGGTCAGCATATCGGGCGCCGGTTTCGAACTCGTTGCCGAACCCCGATCTCACTCAACATAGCCCGCTGCCGACCGCACTTATCGAACACAGGGTGTGCCCGTTCGTGGCAAGCCGGTTTACACGTTCAAACGACGCGTGAACTACCCTCCGAATGTCGTCGATTCGCGACTCACCGAAACGATCGCTCCGGTGCTCTTGATTCCCGCGGCAACTACGTCGCACCCCCGGTACATGCCGATCTGCGTCTCGGGATGCAGATCCGTGCCGGGACGCAAACGCGTCGCCGGGCTGATGCGCAGGCGGGGGCGGCGGGTTATCTGTCACCCGAGGAAGCGACGCCGATGGAAACCATCACCCGCCATGCATCAAGATCATGTGAAGCGATAGTTCCGCTCGGATGCCCCAGACCGGCTCTGGGTCGCCGACATCACCCCACACCGCACCCGCGACGGGTGAGTCTACTGAGCTGCAGTGATCGACGCCTGCTCGCTAGGGATCGTGGGCTGGTCGATCGGCTGACCACCTCCGCTCCGAGCTCGTCGTTGACGCGCTTGAGATGGCTGGATGGCAACGTCGACCCAGCCGGGAACGATCCTGCACTCGAACCGAGGCAAGCAATACGTCGTGGGTCTTCGTGCACCGCCGCCGCGAAGCGGACGGCCGGGTCGCGTCGTCTGTCGACTGTGAGAGTGTCGAGTACCTCCTGGCGGCCTGACTCTTGCTGACGACTGACCTCGAAGTCTGGGTGTCCTTGCTGTTGATCTGTCGTCCGTCAGGAGGCGCATCACCCTCGTGGTGCTGGCCGGGCGGGCGTGACCTCATAGGAGCCTGATCGCAACAGTCCCATCACAGTCCCGTCCACCCGACCGGCCAGTGTCACTCACCCTGTCCTGATCTGGTTGGAGCGAGCACTATGAGCATGCAGCAAGTCCCCTCTCACCGTCGAGTCGTTGTCGGCGTCGACACTCACAAACACGTCCACGTCGCCGTCGCGATCGATGAGCTCGGCGCGGTCCTGGATCGCCGATCTTTCGCGGCGGATTCCGGTGGCTACGGCCAGCTGATCGACTGGGGCGAATCGTTCGGCGGGAAACTCACCTTCGGGATCGAAGGCACCGGTTCCTATGGTGCAGGCCTGGCCGGCGCAGTGCGCCGTCGTGGAATCGGGACGCTGGAGGTGATGAGAACGGACCGTCGCGACAGGCGACTACGAGGCAAGTCCGACACCATCGATGCCGAGAACGCAGCCAGGGCAGTCCTCGCGGGCCTGGCGACGGCCATCCCGAAGTCAGCCGATGGAACAGTGGAGATGATCCGTCAGATCAAGGTCGCCAAGGACGTCGCCGTCAAGGCGAGAACATCCGCGATGATCAGCCTCAAGCAGGTCATCGTGAACGCCCCCGACGATCTGCGTCAGGAGCTGCAACCGCTATCGAAGATGGCGCTCATCCATCGCTGCGCGGCGCTTCGTCCGGGCCAGGTGACCACAATCATCGCGTCGACCAAGCACACGTTACGATCGATCGCCCGTCGCTGGGAAGTACTGGATGCCGAGATCTCCGGGCATGAGAAGCTCCTGGCAGAGCTGACCGCGCAGATCGCTCCCGACCTCGCGAAAGCCTTTGCGGTCGGTCCTGACACCGCGGCCGAGATGCTGATCGTTGCCGGCGACAATCCGGAACGGATCCGTTCGGAGGCCGCGTTCGCCCGGCTCTGCGGTGTCGCCCCGATCCCTGCATCGTCAGGGATGACCACCCGACACCGGCTCAATCGGGGCGGTCACCGGCAAGCAAACGCCGCACTCTACCGTGTCGTCATCGTTCGCATGCAGCACCACGAACCCACTAAGGCCTACGTCGCCCGCCGGATCACCGAAGGAAAGACGAAGTCCGAGATCATCCGGTGTCTGAAACGTCTTCTCGCCCGCGAACTCTGGGCCGCGATGCGCCCCATCCGCGAAGCCCGACCACCCCTCCAAATCGCGGCTTGACAGATATAGGAGCATCAACGC
>NZ_NMUM01000008.1 GCF_002812805.1 Microbacterium lacus
CTAGGTGCGTGGGTCAGATCCTTCCGTTAACGCGCCGGGGTGAATCCGGTGGATAGCGCGGGGTGCTGGGAGAATCGATTCATGACGGTGACTGCCAGCCTGGAGGGTCTGTTCGAGGTCGAGCCGGGTGAGGCGCGGGCGCCGGGATCGGCTGCACCGGCGGGTGCGGGCAAGACGTTCCGTGGGTATGACCAGGGGCAGTGTTTCCTGCTCCCGCCGAGTCTGGATGACTGGCTGGACGAGGATGATGAGGCCCGGTTCATCTCCGAGGTCGTCGAAGAGCTCTTGGATCTGACGCCGGTCTACGCGTCGTACGCGTCCGCCTCGGGTGCGCCTCCGTATGACCCGCGGATGATGTTGAAGCTGCTGCTGTTCGCGTACGCGACGGGCGTGACCTCGTCTCGTGAGTTGGAGCGGCGCTGCAAGCGCGATATCGCCTTCCGGTGGCTGTCGGGCAACCAGGCGCCCGACTACCGGTCGCTGGCCCGGTTTCGTCGGCGTCACCTGGATGCCCTGCCGGGGTTGTTCCTGCAGGTGCTGCGGGTCTGCGCGGAGGCGGGGCTGGTGCGGTTGGGGCGGGTCGCGCTGGATGGCACGAAGCTGGCTGCGAACGCGTCGCGGCATAAGGCGATGAGCTATGACCGGATCGTGCCGAAGATCGATCAGCTCCAAGCCGAGGTCGCTGCGCTGCTCGCCGAGGCGGAGGCGGTCGATGAGGCCGAGGATCAGCAGTTCGGCCAGGACCGGCGCGGGGACGAGGTCGCCCCGGAGCTGGCCCGCCGTGAGGGGCGCCTGGCAAAACTACGTGCCGCGAAGGACGCGATCGAGGCCGACGCCGCCGAGAAGGCGGCAGCCGTGGCGCGGAAGAAGGCCGACGCCGCCGGTCAGCCCCCTGAGCAGGCCGACGCGGCCGTCGCGACTGCGGTGGACACGGCGGCGCCGAAGCCGAAAGCGCAACGCAATTTCACCGATCCTGAGGCGCGGATGATGAAGACGGTCCGCGGCTTCGATTACGCGTTCAACGCGCAGGCCGTTGTCGATGAGGGCCACCAGATCGTGTTGAGCGCCGAGGTCACCCAGCAGGCCACCGATATCCAGCAGTTCGTCCCGATGGCCGAGCAGACCCTACGGAACCTCGACGCGGCAGGAATCGAGCGTTCCCCAGAGGTCGTCCTCGCTGACGCGGGCTACTGCTCGGAAGCCAACCTCGAAGCCGCCGACGATCTGGACGCACAGGTGTTGATCGCGACGGGACGGCAACGTCACGGCGAGAGCTTCCCTACCGCCGGCGCCCCGGACCCGGCCCCAGAGGACGCGAGCCGGCGGGAGCGGATGGCGCACGCGCTGCGCACCGAGCAGGGCCGCACCGACTACGCGCGCCGCAAAGCCATCGTTGAACCCGCGTTCGGGCAGATGAAGACCCGGCAAAACGCCGGACAGCTCCGGCTACGCGGACTCGCCGGCGCCCAAGGCGAATGGCTACTCCACACGATCTGCCACAACCTCCGCAAGCTCCGCGTCGCTACAGCCGCCGGGCTGGCGCCCGCATAGGCCTCCCCAGGGGTCCCTGGGCGTCACAGCACGCACCGACAGTCGCCACGAGCCCCTCGCCGTGCGATCCCGCACGCTCTCACACCGCAACGGCCCGCCCGTTCCCGTTCGCGACCGTCAGCGCGCGATGCCAGAGTCAACGCCGCGCGCCACGCCACCCGATTCTGACCCGCGCACCTAGCGAGTGCTTGCGCGGCGGGCCGAGGAACCGAAAGGTCGGCTCGACCCGCGACGATCGTCGTGGACACGCGAATTTCGCTTAGTCGTGTCCGCACATCATGCTGCGAAATTAGACGCCAGAAGTGTGCAACAACACGCGGGTCGTTGGCGAGCAGCATCCTCGCTGCGGTGTCGACAAAATCCGGGGTGTGCTCGAGAATGTCGGCGCTGAACCACCGCTGCAGTGTTGAGGGCATCATCCCGCCCATGCCTAGTCGCTCCGTGTCGGCCGCCCGCTGGAGCATCGCGTCTGCCGGCGACAACGCAGGGGCACATGCCACCACCAGAGACCGTATTCGCTGAGGGTGCCGGAGCACGGCGTGCAGCGCCACCATTCCGCCAAGTGACAGCCCGACGACATCCAGGGGTCCGAGCTCGAGCGGAACGGCCTCGAGCACGGCATCGGCGATATCGTCGAGGCTCGGTAGCTCGGCACCGGGAGCCCCACCGTGACCAGGCAGATCGACAGCCAGCGCGTTATCGATCGCTACGCCGTCCCACGTGTGCCGGTCCAGTCCGATCGGGTGGAGCAGAAGAGTCGTCACGGGGCGGCCGGTTCGCCTTGCGGGGCCGGATCGTGTAGCTCGACGTATTCGACGCGCGTGATGGTCGCCATCCGACCCACTGCCTTCGTGCGCGCTGTGCTGTTCTCGATCACGTGCCGGTATTCAGAGGTCTCGAGCGCCCCGATGCCGTCGAGCTCATAGAGAGCGACGAACTTCGGAGAGCCATCGGCCATCTGGAAGCGCCGCGCAGACAGGAACCCCGGACAGGCGAGGCGCTCAGGGATGTGCTCCTCCCAGTACCAGGCATCCAGTTCTGCGACATCCTCCGGTGCGACCTCCATCTGCACCATCAGCAGTCCCTTGACCTCAGTATCGCTCATGCGCTCCTTCTCTCTGATTCGCGTGCGCCGTCGGCCGCGCGTTCGAGGTCATCGACCCATTCGACATGCTCCAGCACCGTCTCGCGGAATCCCCGGGGGTTGTCGAGGTGCACCATGTGTCCGCCGGGAATGCGGCGTACGCGATGGTTGACGAACAGGGCGGCGAGGCGCTCGGCTGCACCGATCCCGACATAGTCGTCCTCTCCGATGATGACCGTCACCGGATAAGTATTTCCCTCCAGCGCTGTCACGAGATCGTGATCGGCCATCGCCCGCTGGACGTTCGCGAGACCGTCCCACGAGATCGTCTCGAGCACCTCGCGGAGGTATCGCACGGCCTCGCCGTCATCTGCGATCGTGGACGGCCGCAGCCAACGTGCGATCAGCTCGTCGACCTGCGGGCCGGTCGCGGCGGTCGCCTCGGCTCGTTCGATCAGCGGAGACCGGTTCGACACGCCGGCCGGAGTGTTTGCGAGGACTGCCGAGCGGACTCTGTGCGGATGTTGGACCATCACATGCTGCGCGATAATGCCGCCCAGCGCCACGCCGACGAGGTCGAGCCGGTCGACTCGTCCGCGGAGGGCCTCATCGGCCAGCCCGTCCAGAGTGACGACCTGCGACTCGCGGCCGCCATGCCCGGGATACACGTATGCCTGCTCCTGCGGGAAGCCGGTCAAATCGTAAGCGCGTGCATCCTGGGCCATCCCTGGGAAGAGCAGCAGCTGCTTCATCCGGACTATGCCTCCAGCCGCGGGATCTCGACGTAGACCCGACGGATGTTCGTGTTGAGCATCCGTCCGATCTCTTTCGTCCGCGGATCGGGGGGATTGATGAGCCGCTGATACTCCGGGCTGTCCAGCACCGACACATCCTCGAGGTCGTATATCGCGAGGTACTTCGGCGGGCCACCGTCGACGATCTCGAACCGGCGCCCGCTCAGGAAACCCGGAACAGCAAGTCGCTCGGGAAGATGCTCCTGCCAGTACCACGTGTTCAACTCGTCTTCGTGCTCAGGCGCGATGTCCATCTGCACGTGCAGCAGGCCCCGACGCTTCTGTTCTGCCACGGTCTTCTCCTATTCCTGTGTTACGGATCCCGGTGTCGACGGAAGAATCGCACCGGCCTTCTCGTAGATTCGATCTAGCAGACGCATCGCACGTGCCGCGTCGCTGAGGTCGAACGCAGGCATGTCTCCCCGCAACACCCGCTCGATGGCATCGTTCACGAAGAACGGGTAGGTCTTCATGTTCATGGTGCTGACCTCCCACGTCTCGATGCCCCCCTCTGGCGTGGTCACCTGCACTTCGGTGGGGGTACGGGCGACGTAGTACGAGGCGGCCGTCCGCACCGAGAAGTGCATATCCATGTACTCGTCCGGCGAGGTGTAACGGTAGCCGGTCTGGATCGTCGCAAGACTCGTGCCGACCTTGAGGATCACCGACGCGTAGTCCTCGATGGAGAGGTCCCAAGCCGTGTTCGAGATCGCGGCGCCCACTACCTCGACCGGCTCGTCCGGCACCAGGTAGGGGATGAGGTCGAGAAAGTGGATGCCCAGATTGATAAGCGCTCCGCCTCCGGAACGGGCGCGGTCTAGCACCCAGCCCGACGCCATCCGTTCGTACTGCTGCGGCGGCCGCCCGATCATGGTGAACGAGAGATGGTCGAAGCGCTCGCCGGCCGAGTGTTCCCGCATCCGGGTGACCCATCCGTTCTGACGGAAAACGAACGGTACGGCCGCGAACGCGTCGCGCTCGGCGGCGAGTTCCGCGATGTGCGAGACCTGCGCGCCGTTCAGTCCCGCCGGCTTCTCGATGATGAATGGGATGCCGCGTTCGATGAGAAACTCGGCCGTCGCCGCCATCTCGGCATGGATACCGAGCACGAGCGCGAAGTCCGGCTTGGTCTGCTCAACGAGTTCGCGGTAGTCCGCGAGGGCGATCGTCCCGAGTCGTTCGGCGACCTTCTGCGCACCGGCGAGATCGGGGTCGGAGACGCCTACATAAGAGAGGTCATCGCGTTTCTGCATTGGCTCCAGGAAGAGCGGCAGATGCCAGTGGGTTACGCCGATCAGGACTGTGCGAAGCATGTCGAGTTCTTTCCCTTGTGAACTGTTATCGGATGTCCGCCGATGGATCAGGCATAGGCCGCGGCTGACCCTTCGTGGGGTGCAGCGAGGGTGATCGCGCCGCCGGACGAGAGCTTCCGGAGCTGATCATCCGTCAGGCCCGCTACGTCTCGCAGCACCGACTCGGTGTCTTCGCCGAGTCGGGGCGGGGCGATATGACGGGTGCGGCCTCCGTGGGTCTTGATCGGGTTGCCGACGGCACGGATGCTGTCCCCGCGGCCTTCGAGTTGCAACACCATGTCGCTCTGGACCACCTGGGGGTCGGCGAGGGCGGCATCGACGGTGTTCACCGGCGCCGACGGTACACCGTTTGCCGCAAGCCTCGCCAGAGCCTCGGCGGCATCCAGCTCGCCAACGGCCGCCTCGAGCGCCGCATCGAGTTCGTCGCGATGCTCCCTGCGAAGGTCATTGTCGAGGAACCGTTCATCGGCGACTAGGTCTTCGCGCTCGAAAGCACGCGCGAGACCCTGCCAGAACGGCTGCGTGTTCGCGGCCACGACGATGTCTTTGCCGTCTCGGCAAGTGAACGCCCGGTAGGTGGGGATGCTCATGTGCCCGCGACCCTGACGACCAGCGACGTCGCCTGAGGCGAGGTAGTAGCTCGCGACGTACGAGAGCATTGACACCTGTGCGTCGAGCATCGAGACGTCGATGCGCATGCCAATGCCCGTCCTGCCCACCTCGAGCAGGCCGGCGAGCGTGCCGACTGCACCGTACATGCCGGCGCAGATGTCTCCGATCGGCAGCCCGGAGCGCACCGACTTGCCGCTTTCCTCACCCGTGAGCGACATGCCGCCGGCGAGCGCCTGGACGACGATGTCGAACGCGGGCAATGCCCGGTAGGGGCCATCCGGTCCGAAGCCGGTGATCGAGCACAGCACCATCCGCGGATTGACCCGCAGAAGCGCGTCGAAGTCGATTCCGAGCTTGGCCAGCGTACCCGGGCGGAAGTTCTCGATGACGACGTCAGCACGCATGGCCAACGCAAGAAGCGCGTCGGCGCCGCCTGGCGCCTTTAGATCGAGGACGACGCTCTCCTTGTTGCGATTCGCGCTGAGGTAGTACGCGCTGTCACCGTCTTCGAAGTACGGACCGATGCGCCGTGTCGGGTCGCCTGTGGGCGGCTCGACCTTGATGACACGTGCGCCGAGATCGCTAAGGATCTGACTCCCGAATGGACCTGAGAGGTGCTGGGTGAGGTCAAGGATGGTGACGTGTTCCAGCGGCCCCTTGCGTGTCGAGCTCACCTGCCTCGCGTGGTCGGTCATGGCTGCTCCTCCAGCTGTACGGCAGCGAGGGCCGATTCTTCCTCGCTTGGAATCCATCGGACGAGAACGACGTCGTCTTCGGTGCGTTCAAACGCTGCTCGCACCTGGTCGCCGATCTTCACCTCGCCATCGGCATCGGCGTCACCGGTCGAGGTCACCACGGCTCCGTACATGCGGATGCCTTCGGGAAGTTCGAGGAGCGCGACCGTATAGGGCACAGCCGTGAATGCCGGGTGCATCGAGCGGTGATAGACGGCATAGCTCCACACCTCGGCGGTGCCCGCGAGCTGCGTCCACGTGGCGGCGGTACTGACGCACTCTGGGCACAACTCACTGGGCGGCCAGCGGAACACACTGCAGGAGCTGCATCGTTGCGCCGTCAGCCGTCTCTCGTGGGTCGCGGCCCAGAACGGGGCGGTGAGCACGTTGTGCGTGTCAGGAAGCAGTCCTTGGTACGTCATGATCTCGTCGTCAGAATTGACGCCGCCCCCTTAAGAAAGTCGTGAGATGAACAATCGAGGGTGACCTCGATCCCCTCTATCTGGCGCTCCCCTGCTTCACCGCGCAGCTGGCGGACGGCCTCACAAAGGTGGAGCCATCCCCACATGTAGCTCTCGGAGAGTTGGCCGCCGTTCGTGTTGACCGGCAGGGAACCGCCCGGTCGGGTGTGACCTTCGGCGAGGAAGCGGCCTCCCTCGCCGACCGGTGCGAAGCCGTACCACTCGAGCATCTGGAGCACCCATACGGATGTCGCATCCTGGATGTAGAGGGCATCGATGTCTTCGGGGCGGTACCCGCTGCTGGCCCAGAGATCACGAGCGAGTTCGCCGAGCCAGGGGCGCATCAGACTGTCGCGATCGTGGTCAGCCCGGAAGGCGGTGCGCTCGGCCATGCCGTCGATCATGACGGGCTGCTTTGGAAGATCCTTCGCGCGCTGCTTCGAGGTCACCACGAGAGCGGCCCCCCCATCCGAGATCATCGTGAGGTCGGCACGGCGCAGCGGCGCTACGAGCGGATCGCTCGAGAGATAGTCGTCAATCGTGAGCGGAGTACGGAAGATGGCCAACGGATTCTTCTGCGCCCACTCACGCTGGCCGACCGCCACCCAGCCCAACTGTTCCTCAGTTGTGCCATACAGCTCCTGGTGGCGCCGGAATGCGAGCGCCGCCGGTCCGGCGACATGCACAACTCCGGCGAGCGCCGCCATTTCGGCACCGCCCCCGACCGAGATGCCGAATCCCGAGCGCATCGAGCGCTGGTTCGTGCCGTATGCAAGCACGATTGTCTCGGCCATACCCGCCTCGATCGCCATCACCGCGAGATGAAGCGAGAAGTTGCCCGTGCCGTAATCGAGGGTCGCGCCAAACCTCGGGTTCACTCCGAGCAGGTGCCCGATTTGTTCGTCGATGCCGAAACGGTCATGCAGATTCCGGCAGGTTATGAGCCCATCGACATCTGCCTTCGTGAGTCCGGCGTCCACGAGCGCGAGTTCGATCGCCTCGATGGCGATTTCGTTCGCTGTCCGACCGGGAAGCTCGCCCTGTTTCGTCGTTCCTACGCCGACGATCGCGACCTGCGCTCGCATGCTAGGCCTCGGTGTGCGGCACGAAGTGCACGTCGGAAGCGCGGATGCCGATGGTGACCGTGTCGCCGACAACGATCGGCGTCGCCGACGGAAGCTCACCACGGACCTTCGAGTCGCCGACCGAGTACAGCACGTCGAGGTGACGACCGAGGTATGAGACTCGCTCGACCTTCGCCGGCCATACGTTCTCTGCCGACTCCGCCGCGCTCCCGGCGAGCAGGCTCTCGGCGCGGAAGACCGCGGAGGCGGACTCGTGAACATCGTTGGCGGCGGTCTCGGCGGCAAGGACGGGCGTGGCGATGCCCGGGACGGTCAACCGCTCACGGGCGCCATCGAGTCGGCCGGGAAGGATGTTCGCATGACCAACGAAGTTCGCGGCGAACTCAGTGCGCGGCCGGGAGTAGATCTCGCGCGGCGCATCGGATTGCTCAACCAGACCGTCGTTGAGCAGCACGACCCGGTCGGACATCGACATAGCTTCGGTCTGGTCGTGCGTGACGTAGACCGCGGTGATCCCGACGGCACGCTGCAGCGCGAGGATCTCGAACCTCATCTGCTCGCGTAGTCCCGCATCGAGGTTCGACAACGGCTCATCAAAGAGGAGGACCTTCGGACGGGTGACGATCGCGCGGGCGAGCGCAACACGCTGCTGCTGACCACCGGAGAGCTCAGTGCCGTACCGTTTCGCGAACTTGCCGAGCCCGATGAGGTCGAGAACCTCGTCGACGCGGGTCTTGATCTCGTCCTTTTGCAGGCCCTTGAGGCCGTAGCCGACATTCTTCTCGACAGTCATGTGCGGCCACACAGCGTACGACTGGAACACCATGTTGATGCCACGTTTCTCGGGCTGCACGTGCTTTCCGGGACCTGCCACAACCGTGTCGTCGATCGTGATCGTGCCTGCGGAGGCGGGTTCGAGGCCTGCGATACAGCGCAGGGTCGTTGACTTGCCGCATCCGGAAGGGCCGAGGAGCGTGAGGAACTCTCCCGGCAGGATGTCGAATGAGATGCCCTTCACCGCCTCGACGTTGCCGTAGTGGATGCGCAGATCTCGGACGCTCAGCGACGCACCGACGCGCTCCTGCGTCGCGGTCGTCGTCCTGTCAATCGTCATAGACATTGGGTTTCCATCTCTGCGTGGGTACTGATTCGGATGTTCACAGTTGGGAGGAGGTGAGTCGGACGCGGAAGACATATCTCGCCAGGATCAATCCGGCAAGCATCACGAGCGACATCAACAGGCCGACTACTGCGGCCTGATTGAGCGAGCCGTTCTCGACGTAGTTCCAGGCGAGCACGGACAGTGGCTGGGAGCGGGGACCGGCTACGATCACCGCCTCGTTCACCTCCCGCGACGAGAAGATGAACAGGAGCACCCATGCCGACATCAGTGACGGGGCAACGAGCGGCATGGTGACCGTGGTAATCGCGCGGAACTTGCTCGCGCCGGACATGCGCGCGGCTTCTTCCAGGGACCCATCGACTTGCATCAAGCCGGTGGCTGCGAATCGAGTCGCCTGCGGCATATACGTGGCGACCAGGGTAATTATCAGCAGCGCCAGCGTCGCATACAGCGGCGTGCGCACATAGAGCCAAATGATGCCTGTTGCGAACACGATTCCCGGAACCGCCATTGGGAAGTTCGAGATGTAGTCGATGATCGTGGCGATGCGTCCGCGTTCGCGCACGGTGATATAGGCGACACCAAGGCCGATCAGCACTGCCACAGTGGGTGCGAGCAGTGCGATCCACACGGTATTGAGCAAGGCGCTGGTCACATCCGGGGAGGTGACGACCGTCCAGAGACTGTCGAGCGAGAACTGCATCTTGCGGAAGTCTGTGATCGTGTAGGGCGACAACGAAATGAGGATGATCGCCGCGTACGGCAGCACCGCCGCCAGGAATCCGTAGAGCGCGACGAGGATCGTGACTGGCCAGCGTGCCCAGCCCAGCTTCACGACGCGCGGACGCGTGGCCTTTCCACCGACCGTGACGAACCGGGCGCTGTTGCGAATAGAGCGGCGATAGAAGTAGATGCCGGCCAGGGTGAACCAGAAGATAAGCGTACCGATCGCGGCTGCCGCGGGCGGATCAGATGGAAAGACCGTCATCTTGCGGTAGACCTGCACGGCGAGCGGTGAGAAGCCCGTGTCAAGGCCGAGGGCGGCGGGGATCGCGAAGATCCCGGTCGCGAAGACAGCGATCATGAAGAACGCGGCCGTCAGTGAGGGGCGGACGATCGGGAGTGTGACCTTCATCGCAGTCGCGACGATGCCGCGGCCGTTCATGTAAGACGCCTCTTCGAGACCCGGATCCATGTTCTTCAGCGACGCCGAGATGAGCATGTAGGTGTAGGGCAGGAAGTACAGCAGCATCACGAAGATCACGCCCGGCACTGTGCCGATGTCGATGAATGTCGCGTCGGTGCCGAAGATCCAGCGCAGGTTCACGTTGATGATGCCCGAGCGCGGCGCGCCGAGCATGTTCCAGGCGACTGCGCCGATGAAGGGCGAGATGAACAACGGAACGATCACGCCGAGTTCGAGAACTGCTCGAAGCCGCACGTCGGTGCGCGCGAGTATCCAGGCCGCCAACGCACCGAAGACCACCGCCAGTACTGCGACGCTGAGCGCCATCAGGAGTGTGCCGATGAGAGAGCCGAGGTACGCCGTGGTCCCGTAGACCTCCATGATCGCCCGAAGCGAGAACGTGGTGCCGGGAAGGCCGGGCGCCGCGCTTTGGAAAGCGCCGAAAAACACCATCGCTACGGGCACGAGGATCAGGCCGCCGAGCAGGATCAGGATGACGACCGCGAACGGGCTCGGCCCACGCTTAGTCGCTTTCCGGCGCGTCACCGCCTCCGCTGTAGTCTTCCTCGTCGGCGGGTCGGGATCCCCGTTTCGTCCGCTGCTGGTGGCCGGGGCGGGGGCATTGATGGTCGTCATCCGGTGTATCCAAACATTTCATTCCAGCGATCGAAGTAGTCGCCATCTGCACTGATCGCCGCGAGGAACTCGGGATCGGTGCCGAAGTCGAACCAGGTGTCGTCGCCCGCCGGCTGGTACCAGTCCAGGTCGGTGAACTCACGTCCGTCAGTCGCCTCGGCATTGATCGGGGCGGTTTGCGACAGCTTCGACCAGAGCGAGTTCGCGTCGGGCTCTGCGGCCCACTCGAGGAACAGCCGCGCGGCGTTCGGGTGCGGGGCGTCTGCGACGATTCCGGTGAGTGCGCTCGATCCGGTCGCTGGCGTCGCGTAGGCGAACTGCAGCGGAGCGCCGTTCTGGACGATCTGAGCTGCCGGGATCGAGTCGACGATCGGGAAGGCGAAGTCAATCTCGCCCTGGATGACGTTCTGCACCAGCGTGAGGTTGTCCGCGATCATCGCTGTGTTGTCGGCGATGTCCTCAAGGCCGTCCCAACCCACATTGGCAGCAGCGGCGCCGTCGCTGTAGAGGTACCAGAACGCCCCGACACCTTGGGACACCTGCGGCTGAACGACGCCAACCCGACCGGCGAACCGTGGGTCAGTCATGGCCTTGACGGGGTCCTTCAAGATCAACTCGACCTCGTCCTCAGTCACGTTGTCGGGATTGTAGGTGACGGTTTGCTGGGTAGAGCTCTGCAGGGCCCAGTAGTAGCCCGGGTCGCCGAGATCTTTCGACAGGAGGTCGCTGTTCTGGGGCGTGTACTGCGCGATCCAACCGTTCTCCCGCGCATCCGCCATCGTGGCTGCGTCAACCACGCCGAACACATCGGCGATCGCCTGCCCGGCCGACTGCTCTTGCGCGAACTGCTGATAGAGCGGTGCAGCGGTGTTACGCAGAATCGTCACCGGGATGCCGTACTCCTTGGTGAAGCCGTCACTCCAACCCCGCAGAACCGACTCGGTCGAGTCCGCGTACAAAGTAAGACTGCCCTCGGCCTGTGCTGCCTCCGTTAGCGCCTCGAGGTTGAAGGCGCTCCCACTCTCGGTAGGTGCTGTGACCGTTGTGGGCACGGCCGACGAACACGCAGCCAGGCCTGCCGCTGCGACTATGAGCAGCGTTGCGTACACGCCTTTCGTGCGCATCACAGCTCCGTTCCGATGTTCATCGCGTGTTCGCCGACCGTCACATTCATCCGGAGTATCCGAAGGTCTCGTTCCACTTCGGGAAGTAGGAGCCGTCGGCCTTCATCGCCGTCAGGAACGCTTCGTCGCTGCCGAAGTCGAACCACGTGTCATCTCCGGCCGGCGCATACCATGCCTCATTCACGATCTTGCGAGAATCAGTCGCTTTCACGTTGGTCGGAGCGGACTGCGAGATCGTCGAGTAGAACGCGTTCGTCTCGGGGAGAGCAGCCCACTCCAAGAACAGACGTGCTGCGTTCGGGTGGGGCGCATTCTGCACGACGGCCACACCATCGGTCTGACCGATGGTCGGTGTCGCATAGACGTACTCGAGCGGGGCACCGTTGTTGGCGATCTGCGACGAGATGAAGGAGTCGACCATCGGCACCGCGATATCGATCTCGCCCTGAATCATGTTCTGGCCCAGGGTCAGGGTGTCGGAGATCATGCCGACGTTCTTGGCGATGCCCTCCATACCATCCCAGCCGAAACCCTTCGCTGCACCGTCCGTGTACAGGTACCAGAACGCCTGGACGCCCGAGGAGATCTGCGGGTTGACGACACCGACGCGGCCCGCGAAGATCGGGTCGGTCAGCGCGTCAAGTCCCTTCTCCTGAATGAGTTCGATCTCATCGTCTGAAAGGCTGTCGGCGTTGTACGCGATCGTCTGGGCGTTGCCGTTCTGGACCGGATAGTAGTACCCCGCCCGGCTCTCGGACTCGGGATACTGATCCGCATACTGAGGTGTGTACTCCGCGATCCAGCCATTCTCGATGCCCTGGTCCAGTGCAACATGGTCGACGATACTGATGACGTCGGCCTGTTGCTGCCCAGCCGATGCTTCCTGGGCGAACTGCTGAAACAGCGGGCCTGGAGTGTTGCGCACGATGAACACCTGGATGCCGTACTCCTCGGTGAACTTGTCGGCCCACCCTCGGAGGCTGGCCTCGGAGGCATCACCGTAGATCGTGAGGCTGCCCTCGGCCTTGGCCGCTGCCGTCAGGGTCGCCAAATCGAACGCGTCGCCCGACGATGAGCTCACCGGTGTTGCAGGCCCCGACGAGCATGCCGCGAGGCCGATCGCGGCCGCGGTGAGGATCGCTGCGCATAGGACCCTACGTGTTCTGGTACTCATCAATGTTCCTTCGCTTCGGTCGTGGTCATGGTGTGGTCGCGTGTGCTCATCCTGAGTAGCCGAACGTCTCGTTCCACTTCGGGAAGTACCAGCCATCGGCTGTCATGGCCTCGAGGAATTCGGGATCCGAACCGAAGTCGCTCCAGACGTCGTCCGTCTTCGGCGAGAACCAGGGCTCGTCGAGGTAGGTACGAGGGTCCTCGACGTCGCTGCGCATCGGGGCGTTGTTCGCACCCACCGCCCACGCGCTGACACCGTCGGCGGAGGCGGCCCATTCAGAGAACAGCCGCGCGGCGTTCGGGTGGGGCGCGTTCTCGACGACCGCAAGAGCGGACATGACCGCGACAGTCGGGTCTGGGTAGACGAAGCCGAGCGGGGCGCCGCTGCCGGTAATCAGCGAGATCACGTAGCTGTCGGCGAGCGGCAGCCCGAAGTCGACTTCACCTTGGATGACGTTCTGCGCGATCGTCACGGTATCCGAGATGGCGCCAGTATTGGCCGCGATGCCGCCCAGACCATCCCAGCCGAAGTCTTCGGCCGCAGGACCATCCGAGTAGAGGTACCAGTACGCCTGCAGTTGCTGGCCAGCCTGAGGGGCGACCACGCCGACACGATCGGTGAGGCCCTTGCTCTCGAGGAAGCCCATCGGGTCGGCCTGGAGCTTTTCGACCTCTTCAGGCGTGACCTTGTCTGTGTTGTATGCGATGACCGGCGAGGTGACGCTCTGGACGGCGTAGTAGTAGCCCGCGCGTGCGTATTCCGCCGGAAGGGCGTCCGCCTCCTGGGGTGTGTACTCGGCGATCCAGCCATTGTCGACCGCCTGGTCGAGAGCCGAGTGATCGAGAATGCTGAGGACGTCAGCCTGGGCTTGCCCAGCCGATTCCTCCTGCGCGAACTGCTGGAAAAGCGGCCCGGTTGCGTTGCGAACGATCGTCACAGGGATGCCGTACTCCTGTGTGAAGGCATCCGTCCAGGCCTTCATACTCGCATCCGACGAATCGCCGTAAAGCATGAGCGAACCTTCAGCCTTCGCCGCCGTAACTAGCGCATCTAGATCGAACGCTCCGTTGGTCGCCGACGGCGTAACCGCTGGCGAGCTCGATGCGCAGCCGGCGAGGCCGAGGGCTGTTACGGCGAGGATCGCTCCGGAGAGGATCCCAAACTGCTTGACTCTCATCAAAGCTCCTTTGCTTGGGTGGCATGTAGTCGAGTAACGGTCGTGTGCATCGGTGCACGACCAAGCCGCTGCCAGGAATTGCGGGCGATTATGCAGATCCCGCAGCGACCATTATGTGTAATCGCATTTTGGCCGGGTCGCTGTTTTCCGCCTGACGGTAAACCTCGTGCGAGAATCGCGTTCGGCATGTGCGGCACGTTCACGCCACTTGATGTAAAACCGCAGGAATTCAGGGCTCGTAGTGATCGATGCTCCGCTCACGCGGCACAAACTCGACCGCTGCGAGCATGGATCGATGTGCGTTGGTGCACATAGAGTGGGATGCCATCAGCCACCACCGCTCCTTCGTTCGTCAGACGCTGTGCGAAATTCGATCGGCGACCACGCACGAAGACGTGTGACAAGGAGTGTCACCACACATGACCCGGAGCAATCCCGATCACACCGCGACCGCGCAACGATCCACCGGTGAGGTATCGACCGACGACCTGCGCATGCTGCTTGCGCTCGCCCGCACCGGGAAACTCGTCACCGCCGCGACGTTGCTTGGCATCGACCACACGACCGTGCGTCGCCGACTCAACCGCTTGGAGGCAGCGCTCGGCGCAACCATGGTCGAGCACGGCGCAGACGGATGGGCTTTAACCGACCTCGGCCGCGTCGTCGTGGAACGCTCGGCCTCGCTGGAGCAGATCGTCCAAAGCGTTCGGGATGCGGTAGCGGGCGAGGAAGGCACCGTCAGAGGGACCGTCCGGGTTTCTGCGCCGGATGGCTTCGGAGTCGTCTTCGCCACTGAAGCGATCACCGAAGTTGTCGCGCGATATCCCGGCATTTCGATCGAGCTGGTCACTTCCACTCGTCCGCTGACCTCGCGAGCGTCCGGCTTCGACCTCGCCGTGAGCATCGGGGAACCCCGCCAAGGTTGGCTCACGTCAGAGTTTCTCACCAGCTACGCGCTCGGACTTTACGCGAGCCGTCGATATCTGGCGCAGGCATCCGCCATTGAATCGATGGAGGATCTCGCCGATCATCGTCTCGTCTTCTATGTGGATTCGCATCTGAACGTCGCTGAGCTCGATCTCGCCCGCGGCTTCGCCGGCATGCGAGTGGGGATGGGTTGCACGAGCGTGTCGGCACAAGTGTCAGCCACACAGCACGGGGCAGGGATCGGCCTTCTCCCCTGCTACATGGCGGAAGGCGAGCCCGACCTCGTCCGCGTCCTGCCCGATCAAGTGCGGTTCCTTCTGGCCTACTCGCTAAGCATGCGCCGAGACAGCCCCGCGCCCGAGGCCGTCAACCTTATCCGGGCGGCGCTGCGGCGAGTGGTCGTCGCTCGTCAGGACTCTCTCGTCCCGTCGACCTGACCCGGTCGCGATACCTTTACGAACGATCGAATCTGCAATTTCGCAGATTCACCATGCATGACTAGTGCTTGACCGCACCTACATGTCTGTCGCAGGCTGACAACGGCTGACCGACAGGAGGGTGCTGACGTGCACATCGACAAGAAAACTGCTCTGCCTGAGACCATGAAGGCCGCGGTTCTGCGAGACGACCACCCGGGGCTCGAGATCATACGGATCGCTGTGCCGACACCCCGGGAAGGCGAGGCCCTCGTCAAGGTGCACGCGTGCGGTGTCTGCCACACGGACCTCCATGTCATCAAGGGCGAAGTCACCTTTCCCCGCCCAGCGGTGCTCGGACATGAGATAAGCGGCACCGTGGTGGCGTTCGGTGATGGAACCGTAGAAACTCACGGCCTACAGGCGGGCGATGACATCGTTGGAGCGTTCATCATGCCGTGCACGGAGTGCGATGCCTGCATTCGCGGTCGTGACGATCTCTGCGCGAACTTCTTCGGCCAGAATCGCCTGCGAGGAACGCTCTACGACGGCACAAGCCGGCTCACGCTACCCGACGGCTCGTTCCTGGCTATGTACTCGATGGGAGGCCTCGCCGAGTACTCGGTGGTACCGATCTCGGCACTGACGAAGCTTCCTGCCGGCCTTGACCCGGTGGCGTCCGCGATTCTCGGTTGCGCCGCCTTCACCTCCTACGGCGCCGTGCACCGCGCCGGACACGTCGAACGTGGCGAGTCCGTCGCTATCACAGCCGTCGGCGGCGTAGGTAGCGCAGTCCTGCAGATCGCCAAGGCCGCCGGCGCCGATCCGATTATCGCCATCGATGTCTCGGACGAGAAACTCCAGGCGGCCCTCCGGCTCGGCGCGACCCATACCGTGAACTCAAGCAGTGTCGATGTGAAGACGGAGGTCCGCGCACTGACCGGTGGACATGGGGTCGACGTCTCATTCGAGGCGCTCGGGCACCCGGCGACCTTCCGTCAGGCCATCGATATCCTCGCCGATGGCGGACGCATGGTCGCGATCGGCATCGCCGCGGGCACCGCTACGGCCGAAATCGAGATCACGCCGCTCGTGCGGCGCGGCTATACGGTGACCGGTTCGTTCGGCGCACGTACCCGGGTAGATCTGCCCGCCGTCGTGCAGCTGGCCGCCGATGGGCACTTCGACGCCGAGGGCGTCGTCACCCGGCATTACGCCCTTGACGACGCGGACGCCGCTTACCGGGCCCTCGCGCTCGGCGAGATCACAGGCCGCGCCGTTGTCGTCATGGACTGATCACAACATCACTCAGAAGAAGAGGTTTCGATGACCAAGCGCATTCCCCACTGGATCGACGGTGCACGCGTCGACCTGCCCGACCGCCGCCTGAGCGCGGTATTCGACCCTGCCACCGGCGCGCAGAGCGGATCGGTGACGCTAGCCGAGACAGCCGACGTCGCCGTCGCCGTCCGCGCCGCAGCATTGGCTTTCCCGGCGGGTACGCGTAGGCGCGCCGATGTGGTTCTTCCCCATTGCTCTCGCGGCAGGTAATACCGTCATCCTCAAGCCGAGCGAGAAGAATTCCACCTTTCGTGTCTCGACGCCGCACCCACCACCGTCCTCGGAGACACGGTGAAGTCGCTGTGGAATCGCACCCAGCACTACCGCCGCGCGGTGACGAGGCTGTACTACTCGGACGGCGACCGCAGCGTCCACCACGATCACCACCTCATCGTCAGCGCAATGCGACGCCGCGACCCAGAGGAAGCCGAAAGGGCACTTGCCGGGCACATCCGCCGCAGTCGACTCGAGCTCCGTCGCCACCCCGAAGTCTTCACCGTCGACTGACGCGCGATTCAGCGACCAACAATGTGCGGCCGTGCTCTGGAGAGAATCTCCCGCACACTCACTCGCCGGTCAAGGCCATCCTCGCGGCAATGGCTTCCGCGATCACCAAAGCTCCAGGCACCTGCGCGGCGGGAACCTCTGGGATGTCGCACATCCGAGGCAGCGGGATCGGAGTGGGGAAGAGCATCTTCGTACTGGCAGTCTCATAGTCAGATCCCCAAGCCGCCGCATGGCGAAGGCGCAGCTGACTCACACTCAGACCCGTAGAAGGACACCATCAACGACCAGGAGGGCCGCATGGCATCGACCCGAGCGCGTGGCAATCGACGTGACTTGGCGCATGCGTAGCTACCCGACGGACGGTGTCGCGGTCGCGGTGGCTGCGACGACACGGTCTCACGTGGCTCAAGCCCGATGCCCCCGCAGGGTTGACGCTTGCGGCGGTTGTGTTTCGCCGATTGATCTCAATCGACCAGCACGTCCGCCGCCGCCGCCTTCGGATCCGAATCGACAAGCCCCCGATCGCCCCGCTTCGCACAACGCGGCGCTGTCCTGGCACGCTATCTCGTCGCGATCCCCAAGAGCGCCCAGATCTCCGGAAGGTGCGAACCGGCGAGCGGCCGCTCAGAACTCGCCGATCGCCATTCCCAACCGGAGGTAGAGGTCGGTGACGGCCTCGTCGTTCACGCGGTACTTGATCCAGATCCCTCTCCGGGACTGCCCCTCTACCGGGGGTGGGTCGGCGATGACGAGGCCGGCCGCTGCGAGCTCGTCGAGGATCGGCTTGATCGTCGACGCACCAAGTTCAAGTGCGTCGCAGATGGGGCCGGCGGTGACGTCCGGGTTCGATCGCAGGTATCGCAGGACCGCTGCTTTGACGAGGCTCCCGAGAAGCGCGATCGGCTCCTCGGAACCCTCGGAACCCGCTGGCTGAGCGATACGAGGCATGAGGTCCATTCTGCTGCACCGACCGTGCACACGTCCAGCAAACAATACGACTTAGGGGTTTACTCGAAGACAACACTGCTATACCGTGTGGTCATGGTCGGGTTGAGCAAGCCACAGGCACCGCGGTCGAACGCGGCGCTCGCAGCCTTGTCCCCCAAACTTCCTACAGACGACTCGCTCATTCACGGCCTAAAATTCGCTCACCCAACTCGGCTCTGTCGCGAGGTGTCCACACGCACGCATTTGTGCCGAGTTGTCCACAACCTTGGGTCGGTTCCTTTTCCGTGCTGCCCCCGGATGCGTAAGATGCCGCCACGGCGACCGTCGCGCGAGCCGTTCTCCCCGTGCACGGTGGCCATCCTGCAAGATCAGGAGGGCTGACCAATGACGACAAATCAGGCTTCAGGGCGGCGCGGACTCGCGTGGGCGATCATCGGCGGCCTCGTCCTGATCGCCGGAATTGTCGCGATCATCGTCAGCTCCACCCTCTCCTCCCCATCCCCTACCGGTAGCCCCGGCGGAAACTCGAATACTCCGAGCCCGGGTGGAACGGAATCAGCGGGCGGTGAGTTCGTGGATCCTGCGGTCTCTGAGCGTGGATGGGTACCGGAGCCGATCACAACTGACCCCGAGACCTATATCCGGGCCGCGCTCGAAGCGGCTTCCACGTTCGACACCACATTGAGCACCCGCGAAGAATGGTTGGACTACCTCGACAGCTGGTTCACGCCAGACACCCGCTACACGTCGGAAGCCGACCAACAGTCATCGGTAGACGACGCGCAGGTCGAGTTGCGGACGGGTGTTGTCCTTCCTCAGGAGGAGTGGGACTCGCTCGCCCGCGAGGATGGCCGCGTCGTAGCGAAGACGAGTGGGGACGTCATCTACGTTGCCGTCAGCGATGACGCATCCGGTGACATGTCGATCGGCACTTCGGACGTGACGTTGACGTTCACCCGGTCAGATGGCGACGGAGGGGAGACGGCGTACGAGGAACCGGTGCGGGTGAGCGTCCAGGTGCTCTGCGGGCCGGCATCGGTGCCGACACTCGAGTCGGCGCAACAGGCTGGGGATTGCAAGGTGGTCCGCTACTTCACGGAGCCGTTGGAGCCCTGACATGGGAGCCCCGATGATCGCCGCCGCAGCCCTCAACACGAGGACTGGCCGGAAGATCCTGATCGGGGCGAGCCTCGCTGCCCTCCTAGCGGTCGCGTTCCTGCTGACGCCGCTGATCGCCGTCCCGTTCGCCGTCGCGGGCAGCATCGTCAGCACCACCTCGGCTGGGTCCGGTGCCGCTCCAGCGGTCAGCGGCGAGTGGGGATTTCCGCTCGCCGGGGACTACTCCAAAGGTCGCGGGTTCGGGTACAACCCGGTGCAGGGATGCAGCTACTGCTCCACGGATCATCAGGGCTACGACATGGCCCAAGGCTGTGGAGCCACCGTCTACGCCGCCGGGCCCGGCGAAGTGATCACTGCCGGCTCCTATCAGGGCTACGGCAACGCGGTCCGCATCGACCACGGCGGCGAGATCGTCACCCTCTACGGCCACATGCAGTGGGACTCGCTGCGCGTCACCGTCGGGCAGGCGGTCACCGCCGGTACCCCGCTGGGCGCGGAAGGCAACACGGGGAAGTCGTTCGGCTGCCATCTGCATTTCGAAGTCCGGGATTCCGGAACTCCGGTAGCCCCGGAGCCGTTCATGGCCGCCCGCGGCCTCCCCCTGATGTAGGCCACCGAGCAAGGGAGCACGATCATGTCCAGGCGCACCACTCCCGGGAATGTCGACATCCCCGACATCCAACCCGACTTCTCGGCCCCGTTCTTCCAAGGCTTCCAAGTCATCGCGTCCTACATCCTGGCCGGGGCGATGCTGGTCGTGCTGATCATGTTGATCATCGCCGGCGCTGCCCTCGCATTCCGCGGGTTGGCATCGGACCGGGTCCGCACCTGGGCAGGCGAGAACATCCTCTGGATCTTCATCGCCGCCGCCGTGCTTGGCGCCGCATCCGGTCTATTCGCCTGGTTCGTGAACTTCGACTTCGGTTTCTGATGAACCTGTCGCGCGTTCTCCGTCTCGGCATCGTCGTGGGCATCGCGCTGACCGTGGGATCCGGCACCGCCGCGCAAGCGATGACGACGCATGCCCCCAGCCCTGTGCGGATGGAGGTCGTTGGCGGAGAACCGTGGTCGGCTCCCGCCTATCCCGTCGACTGCCAGATCGCCAGCGGACAAGTCACCTGCACACCGACCGATCCAGGAAACGTCACACCTCAGCAGTGCTTCATAGGCGTCTCTCTGGGCGGCGAAAAGGCGACGGTCTGCACGACCTACGAGGGGCACGCGCGGGCGATCCAATCCGACGGAGGCAAGGCGCTCACTGTGAAGTACGGGTGCAGCCTTGGCGATGCCGTCTGCGTCACGTTCGAGAATGCCGGTCGCGGGATGGCGTTGGCGGCGACCGGGATGATGTTCCTCGTCGCGGAGAACATGCGCTTCGATACCAGCAGCCTGTTGTGGACGGCGGCGGTCGATCAGTGGTCGTTCTGGCAGTGGGCGATCCTCATCATCACGTTCGGGGCGATGGTGTGGGCCATCGCCGCCGCGGTCGTCTCGGGCGACCGGGCCGAACTGGTCGGAGCGTTGGTGCGGTCCTTCATCGCGATCCCCGCAGTCGCGATCACGCTGTGGCTGACCGGACATCTGTTGAACGCGGTCGATGAGATGACCTGGTACATCCTCAACGGCGAGGGCCCCGCCAGCATGTACTCGACGTTGCAGTCGGTGATGTGGGCGGGCGGACAGGCGAACTACTTCTTCGCGTTCCTCATCCACTTCCTCCTTATGCTCGGGATGCTGCTGCTCATGCTGGTGTTCGCGTTCCGCAACATCGTGCTGGCCGCGCTGATCATGGTCGGTCCGGTTGCATGGATGCTGTTCCCGGTCCGCGGCATCGGACCGCAATGGGTGGTCCGGTATGTATCCGCGGTGATCGTACTGCTGCTGACGGGGCCGCTCACGATCGGGTTCGTGACCCTCATCATCAACGGCCTCGCCGGGGTGAAGACGATCTGGAACCCGCAGTCCTGGCCGCTGCTGGTCGGGCTCGTGTTGGTGGCGTTCGCGCCGTTCGCGATCTTCGGACTGTTCAGCTTCGCCGGTGCGGTCGCCGCCGACGGTGTCGGGTCCCGTCTCGGCTCGCACGGCGGGCGGATGGCCACCGGCGCCGCCCGCTCCGCTGCACAGATCCCCACCCGCCTGGGCGGGCTACCCTCCGGTGTGCGCCCGGCCGGCAGCTCGTCCGCATCCACCGGCCCCTCTCCGAGGTCCGCCTCGACACGCTCGACGTCGGCGAATTCGCCGCGCGGTGCGCTCTCTCCCGCCCAGACCCGCACCGCCCCGTCGAGCGGTCCTGGGTCGAGCGGTAGTGCCGGGAAGCCCGCGCCGTCACGTCCGCCGGCGACGTCGCCGCAACCTCCGACCACGGATGGGAGATCGTTATGACCGCCACACCCGAGTACGCGCGCCCTGTCCGGTTGCCGCGCCGGTCACGGCAAGGCGTCGTGATGGGCATGGACCCCTGGCAACTCGCCTTCCTCGCCACGGCGGCGCTGATCCTGCTGGTGTTCGTGAACAGGTTCGGCCCGCTGGGGCTGTTGTATGGGGCGCCGCTGTATCTCGGGTTCGGCGTGACCGCGCTCACCAGCATCCACGGGGTCTCTACCCCGCGGATGGCCGGGCTGTGGCTGATGAAGCAAGTCCGGCACGCCGGCGGCGCCACCACGCACACGTTCCGCCCCGAACGGCCACGCCTGGCCGGGACGCTGAACCTTCCCGGTACGCGGGCCTCGATCCAGCTGTGGGACACCGGCCAGGCCGGCGCCGTCTACAACCCCCACGACCGGTCCGTGTCCGTGATCGCAGAGCTCGAGGTGCAGGGGTTTTTGATGCATGACCTGCCGGAACGGTTCGACCTGGCCGAGCAGTTCGACCGGGTCCTGGGCCCGTTCACGCAACGCCCGGGGGTGAAGCGAGTGACGTTGCAGGAACGCACCTTGCCGACCACGATCCGCGCCGCCCGGGAACACTACGACACCGTCCGCCGCGTCCAAGACCTCAACCCGGACTCCCCGGTCGCGCACAACTATCAGGATGTGATGGACCGGTCCGAACGGTTCGAGGTCGCCCACCGCAACTACCTGATCCTCACCCTCGACCTGGTCGTCCTCGGCTCACAGCTGAAGGCGCTCGGCGGTGGCCAGGACGCGATTCTCGCCCTGGCGCAGATCGAAGCCGGCAACCTCGCCGACGCCCTGACGGCGGCGAAGATCACCGTGCGCCGCTGGCTGACCCCGCGCGACGTCGCCGCTCTGGGGCGGCTCGCGTTCGACCCGGAGTTCGCGGCGGTCGTGCAGAACCGTCCCGATGCCCTGACCGGGGTGGACCCGGTGGCGATTGGGCCGATGTATCTGGACGAACCCGCGCACCGCAACGGGATTGTCGTCACCGACTCGGGCGTGCACACCACCCTGTGGGTGCACGAATGGCCGCGCTCGGACTCGCCCGTCGGGTTCCTCGCCCCGATCGTGTTCGCCCGGCACCCGAACACCGGGGAGGCGATCACCCACATCCTGTCCATCGTGCTGACGCCGGTGCCGGTGTCGAAGGCGTTGAAGCGGATCCGGGAGGAGAAGAAGGTATGGCGGGGCAACGAGTCGCTGCGGGCGAAGCGGGGCGCGGACGGGTCGGCAGCGGACGCCGCGGACTGGCGCGCGCTGGAGCAGCAGGAGCAGGAGATCGCGAACGGGCACGGCGAGTTCCACTACGGCGCCTACCTCACCATCACCGCGCCCGACGAGGAACGCCTCGACCAGGCCTTGGCCGGGATGCGCAACGCGCTGTCTCGTGCCGGGATGGAGGCGCAGGTCTTGTACTGCCAGCAGGCCGAAGCGTTGATGGTGAACGCGCTGCCGATCGGGTTGGGGATGAAGTGATGGCCCGCCACACCGCCACCTTCACCCCCGCCGACCTCACCCGCCGGCAAAAGAAGGAACTGCGCCGCCAGATCGCCCAAGGGGCACCGCCCGAGAGGCCAGCACGGTCGTCGAGGAAAGACCGTTCTCTCCCGGAGGCGGCGGTGCCCGGTCCGTTCGGGCCGGGGCTGGTGCAGGGCGGGTACTGGAATCTCGCGAAAGCGGTCATCCCGGCCCATCAGGCCACCTCGCAGCACATCGCCGGGATCTACCCGTTCGTAGCCGACTCCGGGCTCGGTCACCGGGGCCCGATCCTGGGGGTGGATTTGAACGCGGACGCGCTGTGGCATTTCTCCCCGTGGGAGGCGTATGTCGACTCCACCGAACGCGGCACCTTCTCCACCAACATCCTCGTGCTCGGTGCGTACCGGGGTGGGAAATCCGCCACCGTGAAAACCCTCGTGACCCGGTCGATCGCGTTCGGGCACCAGGTCGTAGTCCCCTCCGATCCGAAAGGCGAATGGGTGGCCGTGGCCGAAGCCATCCCCGGTGGGCGGGTGATCCGCCTCGGCGGCGGCACCGGTACCCGCCTCAACCCGCTCGACCGCGGACCCCGCCGGACGGACACGACCGATGAGCAGCACGAGCAGATGGTCAAGCAGCGCCGCATCGGCACCCTGATCGCCCTCATCGAAATGACCCTCGGGTCTCGGCTGACCGCGGTCGAGCATGCCGCAATCCTCGACGCCCTCGACCGGTGTATCGAACACACCGGCGACCAGCCGACGCTGCGCGGCGTCTACGAGCAACTCGGGCATCTCGCCGCGGACACGGATGCCGCCTTCCACGCCGCGGACGGCGCCATCCAACCCCGGTTCGTGCTGCGCAGGTTCGTCGAGGGCGATCTATCCGGCCTGTTCGAAGACGCCTCTACCGTCACATTCGACCAGGACGCCCCCATCGTGGTCACCGACACCAGCGAACTGTTCGCCCGCGGCGACCTGGCCGCGCAACTGACCCAGGTGTGCTCCACCGCGTGGATCCAAGCCGTCATCAGCGACCGAGCCGCCCACCGCACCCGCTACGTGGTGCGTGAAGAAGGATGGCGGGACATGACCTCGCTGGCATCCCTGCAGATGTTCCAACAGTGGCTCAAACTCAGCAGGCATTACGGGATCAGCAACATCGTGATCCTGCACAAGATGGGCGACCTGGACGCGGTCGGCGACGCCGACTCCCTACAACGATCCCTCGCCTACTCGATCGTCGGGGACATCGAAAACAAGTTCATCTTCCGCGTCAACCACCAAGAACAAACCGCCCTCCGCACTCGGCTGAACCTGCCCGCCCCGCACGTGGAGATGGCCCGGCTGCTGCGTAAAGGCGAGTTCCTCGCCTACGTCGGCCAGTACTCCTACCTGGTGGACTGCTTCGCCACCTCCACCCCGTGGGAGTACGGGGCCTTGCCCCCGGTTCTTGGACACGGGGTGGGATTATGCCGCTATCGGTAGCGTAGCGGCGGTGAGTTCGGCTTCGAATGCGACGGGCGCGATGTAGCCGAGGTAGGAGTGGCGGCGGGTGTTGTTGTAGCGCACGAGCCACCGGAACACCTCGCGACGGCAGGAGGCCTCGTCGGCGAACACGGCCCGGTCTTGCAGGACCTCGCGCTTGAGCGTCGCGTTGAACGCCTCCGCGAGGGCATTGTCAGCGCTCGTGCCCACCGCGCCCATGGACTGTGTCACGCCGAGCCGCTTGCACAGTCCCGCGTAGGCCTTGGAGGTGTAGACCGATCCGTGGTCCGAGTGGAACACGGACCCGGTCAGCCTGCCGCGGGTCAGCCTCGCCGAACGCAGCGCATCTTCGACGAGCTCGTTGCGCATGTGGTCCGCGACCGCCCACCCGGCCAGCCGTCTCGAGCAGCAGTCGATCACGGTCGCCAGATACAGGTTCTGCCCGTCAGCCAGCGGCAGATAGGTGATGTCGCCGACATACCGCTGGTTCGGCGCCTCGGCGGTGAAGTCCCGTTTCAGCAGGTCGGGGACGACCTGTCCCGACGGCTCGGGGACGGTGGTGCGCACCCGCCGCTTGCGCTGGTACCCGTGGATCTCGTTGTCTCGCATCACGCGGGCGACCCGCTTGCGGTTGACCCGCTCGGACGGCGCGGCGCCGTCATTGAGCTCGGCGGTGATCCGTGGCGCGCCCATCGTGTTGTCGCCTTCGTGGACGGCGCGGATCCGCCCCGCCAGAACGTCGTCCTCCGCGGCGCGCGCCCGCCGGGCGGCGGCGCCGGCCCGCCATGCGTAGAACGAGGACCTCGTGATCTCGACGAGCTGACACAACCGCTTCACCGGGTAGGTGGCTGAGAGGTCCTCAACGAACTGGAAGCGGTTCACCAGTTCGTCTCCCCCGCGAAATACTTGGCCGCCTGCCGCAGGATCTCACGCTCGGTGACGAGCTTGACCTGCTCGACCTCCAGCTGCGCGACCCGCCCCTCCAGGCGTGCGATGCGCTGCGCGGGCGTCTCATCCGCCCCCGCATCCGCCGTCGGCGAGGTCGCCGACGCCTTGAACGGGCTGCGCGCGGCGGTGCCGTCCGCAGCCGTCTTCCGGCCCGTCCCGTGCCGCTCCAGCCACAGCCGCAACGTGCCGCGCTCGATCCCGAGATCAGCGGCGATGCCACGCACCGTCGCCCCGGGAGTGGACTCGTACAAGTCCACGGCCTGCCGCCGGAACCCGTCGGAGTAGTTCTTCCTAACCATGATTCTGATCATCTCGCTTCCCCAGCAAAATGCTGGATTCAGCGTGTCCAAGAACTGGGGTCAGGGCCC
>NZ_NMUM01000040.1 GCF_002812805.1 Microbacterium lacus
CTGTGATCTATCAGGACATCTCTGACGGTTCTGGATCAATAGATCTCTGACGTTTCGGGGTCGTTTGGTCCTGACACTTCTGCCTCGATGTTTGGGGGATGAGTCGTGTTGAGCCTGTTGATCCTCGTGTCCGTCTCGCGATCGTGCAGTGGCCTTCGGATGCGCCGCGCGGGTCGGTGACGACGTTTTGCCGGGAGCATGGGATCTCGCGGGAGACGTTCTATGCGATCCGGAAACGAGCGGCGGTGGATGGGCCCGTGGCAGCGTTGGAGCCGCGATCGAGGCGTCCGAAGCAGAGCCCGATGCGGCTCGCAGAGAATGTGGCGCAGCAGGCGGTGGCGGTGCGGGCGGCGTTAGAGCGATCCGGCCTGGATCACGGCCCGATCAGTGTTCACGAGAAGATGCGGTCGCTCGGGATGGCGCCGGTGCCCTCGACGGCGTCGCTGGCGCGGATCTTCCGTGACGCGGGAGTAGCGAAAGTCGAACCGCGGAAGAAGCCGAGGGCATCGTTTCGCCGGTTCGTCTATCCGGCCCCGAACGCATGCTGGCAGTTGGACGCGACCGAGTATGTCCTCTCGGGCGGTCGGAAGTGTGTCATCTTCCAGCTCATCGATGATCACTCTCGGTTCGCAGTCGCCTCTCACGTGGCCTGGGGTGAGACGTCGGAAGCGGCGATCGCTGTTGTCCGGAAGGGGATCGAGGCTCACGGTGTTCCGCAGCGACTGCTCAGCGATAACGGGGCTGCGTTGAACCCGTCCCGTCGAGGCGTGCTGGGCCAGCTCGTCTCGTATGTGACCTCTCTGGGGGTCGAGCCGATCACGGGCAAGCCCTATAAGCCGACCACGCAGGGCAAGAACGAACGCTTCCACCAGACCCTGTTCCGGTTCCTCGATAAGCAACCCCTCGCCGACACGCTCGAGCAGTTGCAGGCTCAGGTCGACGTCTTCGATCTGGTCTATAACACCGAGCGTCCGCATCAAGCTTTGCCCGGTCGAATCACCCCGCAACAGGCATGGATAGCGACGGCGAAAGTCGAGCCACCGCGCCCCGCGCCGCGACCCGCGACTCTGCCGGCAGATGACGGGATCCGGATGACACGGGTCCGAGACAACGGCACGGTCTTCGTCCGCGGCATCCGATTCCACATCAGTCGAGCCCTCGTCGGCGCGATCGCCTACGTCGTCGAGGAAGACACCGAACTGCTCGTGTTCGATTATCAAGGCACCCTGCTCATCCAGCAGCCCTGGCCCGCACCCGGCACGAAGTACGTCGGCAGCGGCAGACCCCGCGGGCGCGGCCGCCCCACCGTCTGAGTGTCAGAGATGTCCTGACACATCAACTGTCAGAGATGTCCTGATGCAGAATCGTCAGGCATGTCCTGATACATCACACGATCCATCAAGACATCTCTGAAAGTCGTGCCCACATTTTGCCCACACTTGGTCGAGATTCACCCCGATCGAACCCATTTGAGACCCGCCAAGGAAAGCGAAAATTCCGCGTAATCACGCGGTTTTTGCCGAATATCGCGACACAGTCGAAACCGCCCGCCTGAGTTCGACTCCCGCCGTCGCGTCTAGGTTCGACAGGCCGCAATGCCTCCCGACGTGGGATCACACCCACACTCACCACTCGGTGAGCGTCCATACCTCCGGTCGCCCCGCCGAGCCCTGCACGTCGGCGAAGGCCATCGCTGAGAGTTTCAGCTCCGCCATCGCCTCCTCGTCCTGCCCTTCGGCGTGCAACAGGTCGGCAACGTGCGAGTGCAGGGCCGCGAGGCGGTGTCGATCACCCTGGCGTTCAGCGAGTGCGAGGGACTCACGGGCGGTCTCCAGCGCGAGCGGACCGGCACCGGCAGCCGAGAGTGCTCGCGAGAGGTTGTTGAGCGCAGCGATCAGCAGATCGACGTTCTCAGCCGCACGCGCCCGAGCCACGGCGTTCTCCAGGTGATGCTCCGCGAGCACGACCTCGTTGTTGGAGAGGGCGATCATGCCGAGCACGTTGTCCGCCTGCGTGCGTGCCGCATCGTCGCCTGACGCCACTGCAGCGTCTTCGGCCGCGTGCGCCGTCTCCCGCGCCCGAGCGATTTGGCCCCTCCTGTGAAGCACGAGAGCGAGATCGGCTAGCGCACGCGCTCGTCGACCGCGCGGCCCGCCGGCGGCGGCCAGGTCGCGCGCCGACTCCAGATGCACCTGCGCGAGCTCCCAGTCGCCGAGTCGGTCGTACACACCCGCAATCGCATGCTCGATCTCGGATCGACGTTCCGACTGACCCTCTGCCAGAGCAGACGCCTGGTCGAGCGCCGATAGTGCCTCCTCGTAGCGGCCGAGCCGCACCAGGGCGGCGCCGATCGCCGTATGCACCTCGATGCCGCGCCGACCCATGGCCAAGGCCGCCCGCAACTGAAGGATCGACTCCTCGTACGCGGACACGCTCGCCGATTCCGCGGCGGACGTCACGAACCACGTCGCCGCCTCCTCTTCCCGCCCCGAGGCAGCAAGGTGCTGGGCCACCGAACCGGCCGGTGTCGCACGCGGGTCAATGGCATGACGACGCGCGTAGATATCGGCGACACGCGCATGGAGGAGCCGGCGCCGGGCCAGGGACAGCCCCTGCAGCGCCGCGCTGCGCACAAGGTCGTGCGGCACGTCATACCCGGGGGTGTCGGTGTGTTCCACGAGTAGGCCGCGAGCGACCGCCTCTTCGATCGCCTCGACGGTCTCGGTCTCGTCCCTCCCGCTCACCGCGCGCAGCACCTCGGGCGGCGCGACGGCGCCGATCACGACGGATGCCGTGACCATCTGTCGTGCTGTCTCGGACGCGCCCGCGAACCGAGCCGCGACAATGTCGCGTACCTGATCCGCCTCCGCCTCGGTCGGCGCCGCGGCCACCTCTCGCACCAGCAGCGGAATGCCGCGAGTGCGCCGCAGAACCTCGCTCGCGTCGAGGCCGCCCCCGGTGAGTACGGCGATCTGTCCTTCATCGAACGGCTGAAGCTGCAGTGTCTCGCCGCGTTCGGCGACCGCCTGCTGGAGCGGCCCTTCGGTGAGTCCCGGCGCCCACGCGACGACGAGAAGAAAACCCGGCGGCAGCCGTCGGGCGAGATAACCCAGCAATGCCGCCGACGGGCGGTCAAGCAGTTCCGCGTCATCGACGACGAGAAGCAGCGGGCCCTCGGTCGCGAGCTGCTCGACGGCAGCGCGAACGGCTTCGTGCACCCGCTGCAAGTCGCCCGGGGTGCGAATCGTCCGCGGTGCAGCTCCGTCGATCTGGGTGGCCAGGGCAGCGAGCGGCGCTGCGGATGAACCCATCATCGCCGGCAGGTTCGGCTGGAGTAACAGCAACGATCGCACGAGGTCGTTCGCAGCCGCGTACGCCAGCGACGCCTCGGACTCCCGAGCGGCGATCCGAATGGCGCGGCGGCCGGCGTGACCCGCAATCGTCGCCGCGAGTGCGCTCTTTCCGAGCCCAGGCTCGCCGACGATGCCGACGAGACGCCCAGACTCCGCCACCTCGCGCCACGCATCCGTCAGGCGAGCCAGCTGCACGTCACGCCCGATGAGCTTCGTCGGCGGCGGCGCGGGTACCTCCGACACGACGGCTGTCTGGCGCTGCTCGGCCGAGGCATGTGCCGGCGTGGGCTGCGCGAGTCGGTCGGCGCGGATGTCTTCGTGGAGTGCAAGTGTCTCGGGCAGAGGAGGCACTCCGAGCTCGCGGTCCAGCAGCCGTACCAGACTCCGGTAGGCCTGCAGGGCCGCGGGTCGGTCGCCCGCCCAGGCTGACACCCGGATCAAGTCGGCGTGCGCAGGTTCCGACAGCGGCTCAACGTGGACGCGCCGCCGGGCGTACTCCAGCGCGTCCGGCCAGGACGCGCGCTCGACGGCCGAAACGACGAGCCGGGCAAGAGTGCGCGAGAGCTCGTCCCGCAGCTCCTCGGCGACCCCCAACATCCAATCCTCGAAAGGCGGGCTGTCCCGAAGCGAGAAGCCTTCGAGAAAGTTGTCGGCTGCAAAGCCGGCCGCGCGACGCCAGTCCGCGACATGTGGCGAGGCGATGAGCGTACGGAACTCAACGACATCGCAGTCCACCGCCCCGGCATCCATCCCGACGCGATCGGCGTGCACGACCAGAGCCGGGCCGACCGCGGCCGCCACCGACAGCGTCCGCCTCAGAGTCGCGCGAGCGCGCGACCGCTCGAGATCGGGCCACAGCAAACCGGCGAGCGCCTCACGCCCGAACTCTCGCCCCGACACCGCCAGCAGGGCCAGCAGCGCGACCGCCTTGCGCGTGTCGAACCGCACCTCGGCATCGTTCCGCCACACCCGCGGCGGTCCGAACAGCTCGAGCCGCACCGACACGATCGCCCCCTCGTGCATACCGTAATGCCAGAACGGGGCCCAGCGCGTTCCGAGTTCTCGAATTGCGCGTAGCCGTAACGCTTTCGGAACGCCCGCCGGAGCATCATCGTTGCAGTACCGGTCGCTGTGCGGGCTTCCGGTCGAGGAGGATCCGATGACCGACACGCTGGAGACGGCGGCGCAGACGCCCGCCGACCCACCGGCTGGCGTCGCGCACGACGCGCCGAGCGGAGCCGCGCGCCGACGCCGACGCGCGGAGAAGCGCACGGCTGCGAAGGCCGCGCGACGCCCTGAACTGGGCCCCGCTCCTTCCCGCGCGCGCCGCATCGACATCGAGATCGATCCCGGCGACCCGCTGCTGGTGTACCTGCAGTCCGCGTCCGGCCCGGTCGAGATCGGCGCCCTACCCGCCTACTCTTCCGCCGTCGCGAAGATGATCGCGCAGGAGGTGCAGCTGGTCGTGCCGCTCGTCACCAGTGGCGAACTCGTCGGCATCCTCGCGCTCGGACAGCGCCTGTCCGAGCGGACCTACTCCCGCAACGACCGCCGGTTGCTGGACAGCCTGGCGCGCTACGCCGCACCCGCGCTGCGTCTGGGGCAGCTGATGCGGGTTCAGGAGCGCCAGGCGCGCGAGCGCGAGCGCATCGAGCAGGAGCTGCACGTCGCCCAGCTCATTCAGCAGCAGTTTCTGCCGGCCGAGCTGCCCGAACTCGGCGGCTGGACCGTGGCGGCGTTCTACCGACCCGCCCGCACCGTCGGCGGCGATTTCTACGACCTCATCGAGCTGCCCGACGGTCGGATCATGGTCGTCACGGGAGACGTGACCGACAAGGGCGTGCCGGCAGCGCTCGTCATGGCGAGTACTCATGCACTGCTGCGCTCGACGGCGGCCGTCGTGACCTCTCCCGGGGAGGTGCTGCGTCGCGTGAATGAACTGCTGATCCCGCAGATTCCGACCCATATGTTCGTGACGTGCCTGGTATTGGTGCTCGACCTCGAAAGCGGGCGCACCCACTTCGCGAACGCCGGGCACAACCTGCCCTACGTGCGACGCGGCGACGACGTCGTGCAGCTGCACGCCCGCGGGATGCCGCTGGGGCTGATGTCCGGCAGCATCTACGAAGAGCACGAGACTGTGATCGGCCGTGGTGAGATCGTCCTGCTGTACAGCGACGGCATCACCGAGCAGCACGATTCCGCCGGCGAGATGTTCGGATTCGGGCGCACCGCGGACCTCGTCGCCGGCGCCGGGACGGGCCAGGAGCTCGTCGACGGCGCGGTTCAGGAGCTCGGCATCTTCTCCACGGGTGTCGAACAGGAAGACGACATCACCCTCGTGACACTTCAACGAGGCCGTCGCGGTGGAGCCGCCGAGACCGTGTCGTTCGCGGTGGCGAGCGTGCCGGGCAACGAGCGGGACGCGATGGACCGTGTTGCATCCATCGCGGCGCATGCGCTCGGAGGGGCGCGTCTGAACGCGCTGAAGACCGCGGTGAGCGAGACGGTGATGAACGCCATCGAGCACGGCAACCGGGGGGATGCCACGCTCGATGTGCTCATCGCGGTCCGGCGCACGTCCGACTACGTGACCGTCGAAGTCGCCGACTTCGGGCGCGGACTCCGGCGCGATGCCGAAACTCCCGACCTCGACCTCAAGCTCGCCGGCTTGCAGACGCCCCGCGGGTGGGGCCTGTTCCTCGTCCGGGAGCTCGTGGACAAAGTCGAGGAGTTCAGCGACGGCGACCGCCACGTCGTCCGACTGGCGATGCGTGCGGACGGGAGGGATGCCGCGGGCGGCGTCCAGAGGAACGGAGGGAACCATGAGCCTGAGTCATGAGATCCGGCGACGGGGCGACCGCGTCGAGGTCGTGCTGGCGGGCAGGATCGATCGGGATGCGGCAGACGCCCTCGACGCGGCCTACGCCGCGGCATCCCTCGACTGCCCCGCATCGATCGAACTCGACTTCACCGGCGTCGACTACATCAACTCGACGGGGATCGCTCTGATCGTCGGCGTCCTGGCACGTGCGCGCGCGCAAAGCGTCGGCGTCCGCGCTTCGGGTCTCACAGAGCACTACCGGCACATCTTCGAGATCACCCGATTGAGCGACTTCATCGAAATCGTTCAGCCGGTGGAGAGTTAGGAGGACGATATGGCGCCCGCAGCGATCATGGACGTCACGCACCCGGCTCCGGAGACGGCGGCGATCACGATCTCGGGCGATGTCACCGCAGCGTGCGAAGACGACCTCATGGCGGCGCACGAGCGCGCATCCGACGGCGGCGTGAAGCTCGTCGTGCTCGACTTCTCGGGCATGAACTATATGAACAGCGGCGGCATCGGCATGCTCGTCACGCTTCTCGTCCGTGGACAGCGCCGACAGCAGCGCATCGCGGCGGTGGGATTGACCGAGCACTATCGGCAGATCTTCGAACTGACCCGGCTCGATGAGGCGATCGCCCTCCACGATGACACCACATCTGCGATTGCTGCGTTCGCAGCCCAGGGAGGATGACCATGGTCGAGCACAGCGATGCGGTGCCGCGGGACGCGGCCTATTGGGCGAAGTATGTCGAACGCCTGGAGGTGAGCGATCCCACCGAACCGCACGGCTACAACCTCCAGGGCAGGCGCGTGGCAGGCCCGATGAACGGGTTCGGTCGACTGTGGCAGCGCACATACACTGCCGACCTCGGCACCGAGGTGAGTCCCGAGTCACTCGTCGCCGACTGGCGAGCGCACTTCGGGCAGTATTGGCCGAGGATGGGCCGCTTTCACGGTTCGATCTCGGCGATCGAGCCCGGCGATGTCACAGCCCTGACTGCGGGTGGGGTGACGTCCGGGATCTTGGTCCTTTATGCCGACGACACATCGTTCACCTTCCTCACTCCCGAGGGTCACATGTTCGCGGCGATGATCACGTTCTCTGCCGCGATGGATGCCACGGGCCGAACGATCGCCCAGATCCGCATGCTCCTGCGCTGCTCGGATCCTCTCTTCGAGAGCATGTGGCCCCTTGCCCGTCGCGGCGAGGACGTCTTCTGGCCCGGGGTCCTGCGCAACCTCGCGGCCGCGCACGGCCTGCCGGACGTTGCGGTCGGCGAGCACACGGTGTGCGTCGACCGACGGCGGCTCTGGGCGAACTGGACCAACGTGCGCCACAACGCCGGCATCCGCACGCTCACCCACACCCTGTCCGCGCCGTTCCGACCGCATCGCACCCGGACTTCTGTCCGATGAAGCTTCGCGAGGCGGTTCGCCGAGGGGGCATTCTGGCCCTCTTCGCGGGCTACCTCGCGCTCTGCATCCTCACGATCGTCATGACTGGCGAGAGCTGGACGCTCGCCGCATGGGGCGGCTTCGCAATCGTCGGAACCCTGCTGCTCCTGCGACGTTCGGGTAACGCGATCGGGCGAATCCTGCTCGGCATCGCCTTCTACTGGAGTCTGTACGGGGCGTTCGTCATCCCGGGCGTCGCGGCCGCACTGCCAGTCGGAATCGAGCTGGGCCTTACTGTCTTCGGCTACGCGGTGTGGCTGCTGCTGCCGGTGCTGGTTGTCGTCTTCCCGAGCGGAAAGATCACGACGAAGCTCGGACGCTTCGTGGCCGGCGCGGTAGCGGCCGTCGCACTGACGGTGATCGCAGCTGCTCTCGTCGCGTCCGGCGACCTCGCATTCTCGGGGAGGGTGAATCCTCTGGGTGTTCCCGCTCTCGCGACGGTGTCGGCCGTGGTGACGGGAGACGAGTCGTTCCTCGCCGTGCCCATCGTCGGAGCGGCCGCCCTCGTGGAGCTTGTCATGCGGTGGATGCGGGCGGACGGCGTCACGCGCCTACAGTTCCGGTGGCTCGCGTATGGAACGGCGATGACCGTCGCCATCCTCGGTCTCACCCTCGCCTTCGACGATGCGCCCACCGTCATCGGGACTGTGATGACGCTCGGCATCAACGCGATCCCGATCGCGATCTGGATCGCCGTGACGCGCCACGGACTGTACGAGATCGGCCGGGTCGTCTCGCGCACCGTCTCGTACGCACTTGTGACGGCACTCGTCCTCACCGTCTATGCCGGCGTGGTGACGTCCGTGAGCTGGATGCTCCCCCAGCTTCCGACGGTGGGTGTCGCGCTGGCGACCCTCGCGGCGGCTGCGCTCTTCCTGCCATTGGTCCGTTTTGTCCAGCGCCGCATCGACCGGCGATTCGACCGCGAGCACTTCAATGCGCAGAAGACCGTCGACGCATTCGGCGAGCGCCTGCGCACGGGTCTGGATCCCACTGCGACCGGCGGCGATCTCATCGGCGCGATCGAGCGAACTCTTCAGCCCAGGGTCCTGGGACTGTGGACAGCAGAAGGTTCGCGATGACAGGCGCCGCGCCGCGCCGCGCGCTTCCCTTGGCCGCCGTCGTCGGTGCGCTATTGGTCGCGGCCGCCATCATGATGCTCATCGCGGCTGTGGCTTCCGGACTGCCGGTCGAGAACGTTCCGACTGTCGTGGTGACAGCCGTCGTCACGACGCCGTCGATGGTCCTAGGCGTGCTGCTGCTGATCCAGCGACCGAATCTCTGGGTCGGCGCGCAACTGGCGGCTCTCGGCAGCGTGCCACTCATCACAGCAGTCTGGACGTTCCCCGCTTGGCTCGCCGGGACACTCTGGCAGGTCGTGCCGAACGCGATCTCGTGGCCGTTCTGGCTAATCTCTCCACTTCTGCTGGCCTTCACCTTCCCCGACGGCCGGGCACTCTTGCCCCGGTGGCGACCGGTGCTGTGGGCCGTGCCGCTCACCGCCGCCGCGTCGATCGCGGCGATACTGCTGGCGCCGTCGGAATGGGAATACTCGGGTCTCGAGCCGCCGCCGCTTCCTCCCGAGTCGGTGACCTCCGCGCTCTCCACGGCATGTCTGGCCGCGCTGCTGTGTCTGTTCGCGCTAGCCGTGGTCAGTGTGTTCCTGCGATATCGACACGGAGACGGCATCGTGCGGCTCCAGGTGCGGTGGCTCGCGCTCGTATTTCTGATCCTGCCGATCGGCATGGTGGCCGCGCTCGCAAGCGTGGCCCTGGTCGGCGAGGCCGCGCTGATCGGCTCGGTCTTCCTCGGCGCGGCTGCGCTCGCGCTTCCGGTGGCTGTATGGGTCGCCGTGAGCAGGCATGGTCTCTACGAGATTGGTCGCGTCGTTTCACGGACGGTGTCGTACGCGATCGTCACAGCCCTGGTGATCGGCGTGTATGTGACGGTGGTCACTTCGGTCACGTGGCTCCTGCCTGGGGTGCAGACGGTCGGCGTAGCGCTCGCGACTCTCGTGGCTGCCGCCGTCGCCCTCCCCGTGCTGCGTATCATCCAGCGCCGCATTGATCGCCAGTTCGACCGCGAGCACTACGTTGCCCAAAGAGTCGTCGACGATTTCGGCGAAAGCCTGCGCACGGGAACCGACCCACTGACGGCCGCCGAAGACCTCACCAGCGCGGTCGAGCGGACCTTGCAGCCCGTGGCGATCGGCGTCTGGACCACGGGACCTCGATCATGAGGAGAGGAAGTGGCTACCGCGGTGATCGCGCTCTCGCGTGGCCGGCATTCCTGGCCGCCGCGGTGGTCGTCGCGATGCTCATTGTGACGATCGTTGCCTCTGCGGCCGCCGGACGCCCCGTGGCGGACGCCGCGCCCTTCCTCATCCTCCTGACGATCTTCGTCGTGGTCGGCTGGCTGCTGTCGTGGAAGCGCCCGCGCAACCCGATCGGTTGGCTGCTCCTGCTGATCCCCGGTCTGTTCACGATCGGCACCCCCGCGACGCTTCTCGGCGAAGCCCTGGTCGATCACGCACCCAGTGTCTCTGCGTGGCTGTTCTGGTACGGCTACGACCGCGAGGACACGTGGAGCTGGTTGCCCCCGATCGGACTCCTGCTCACCCAGATCCCGCTCCGATTCCCCGACGGCGCGGTGCCGACGCCGCGATGGCGCTGGTTCTCCTGGTACACGATCACCACGCTCGTCCTCGCAAGCGTCGCACTGTCGACGCTGTCGGTCGAGGTCTATCCCGGCATCCCGAACCGGGCGCACGTGCCCGCACTCGTCGAGAATCCGCTCACCATCCTGGTGTCGTTCGGCGCTCTGGCGATCGCCTTCGTCGGCTCCCTCGCCTCTCTCGTCGTACGCTACCGGCGCGCGGGCACCGTCGAACGCGCGCAACTGCGATGGATGCTGTGGGCAGTCGGGCTGGCCGTCGCGATCCTGATCACGAGCTGGGTCACACCCGACCCATGGATGGGGATCACCGGCATCGTGCTTGTGTCGTACGGGCTGATCCCCGTCGCGATCGCGATCGCCGTACTCCGGTATCGCCTGTACGAGATCGACCGGATCATCTCGCGCACGGCGACATACGCCATAGTCACAGCCGTCGCCGTGGCGATCTACGCGGTTATCGTGACCTCGGTCGCGTGGCTGCTCCCGGACGCCACCACCCTCGGCGTCGCGCTTGCGACTCTCGTCGCAGCGGCGGTGTTCCTCCCCGTTCTGCGCGTGTCTCGCCGCGTCCTCGACCGCAGGTTCAACCGTGCGCAATACGATGCCGAGCGCGTGGTCGATGCCTTCGGCGAACGACTCCGGACACGAGCGGATCCACACACCGCGGCATCCGACCTCACTGCGGCCGTGGAACGCACGCTCGAGCCATCCGTTCTCGGCCTCTGGACCCGCGAACGAAACGAGTGAGCCCCGATCATCGACCGCTGTGAACCGACGTGCCCTCTCCCGGAAGATCGCCCATGAGATCAGTGATGCCCTCGGACCCACGAGCGGCTGATAAGCGAACCAGCCGAACGAAACGGGGGTGAGCAGCCCGACCGCAACGAGGTGCCGGCCGTCGGCTAGCCTTCCGGAATGACGAATTCAGCTCCGGTCGACGACATCTCGATCGGCGGCGACATGATCCGCCTCGGTCCGTTCATGAAGTTCGCGGGACTGCTGGACTCCGGTGGCGAGGTCAAAGAAGCGATCATCGACGGTCTGGTGACGGTGAACGGTGACGTCGAGCGTCGTCGGGGGCGCCAGCTCCATGTCGACGACATCGTCGAGTTCGGCCCGCGCACCGTCCGCGTGTGCCCGTAGCGCTGAACCACGCGGCTCAGGACTCCGACGGCGCCATCGGCAGCGCGAGTCCGTAGTTCCACGACAGGATGGCCGGCTGCTCGCGGTAGTAGCTCAGCACCGACACCGACCCGGCATCCAGGGTGATCTGGGCACCGAAACGGGGAGCCATCCGCAGGTAGACGGCCGTCAGGATTCGCAGGAAGTGGCCGTGCGCGACCAGCGCGACATCCCCGTGGGTCATGGCCGGCAGCACACGCGTCAGCACCCGCGAAGCGCGTCCCGCGACCTCTTCAACCGTCTCCCCGGGGGTCTTGCCGCGGATCACACCGTGCGTGAATGCGCTCCAGTCGTAGCCGAGTTCGGCACGGATGTCTCGGGTCGTGCGCCCTTCGAACCCGCCGTAGTCCCACTCGACGAGGAGGGGATCGACCTCGGCGTTCAGACCCGCTAGCTCTGCCGTGCGCCGAGCCCGCTCGAGCGGCGAGGTCAGGATCAGCGAGAAGTTGTAGTCCGCGACCAGCTCACCCGCACCTCGCGCGAGGTCCTCGCCATGCGCAGTGAGCGGGATGTCCGTCAGGCCCGTGTGTCGGCCGAGCTTCGACCACTCGGTCTCGCCGTGGCGGAGCAGGACGAGCTTTCCCGAGGGGTTGTCCGGGGCGGGGCGATCGGGCAGCGGATCGTTGATGGGCACACCGCAACCCTAGAGCCCAGGACGATTCGAGGTCGCGCCGAGAGCTGACGAGATCGCGCGGCCGGCCGTCACCCGACGCCGAGGATTTCTTCGAGGCGGGCGATCGGGTCGTAGAGGCCCGCATCGAGGATCCATCCTCATCCCGGGCCTCCGTGCCCGATTCTTAAACGGTAGCCACCCGTGGCGGCACCACCGGGCCCGTCCGATGTTCACGAGATGGCGACGTTCGGTGGTCGCACGCGATCACGGCGGATGCGGCGCGCCCGGCGGACATCCGAGAGGTTCGGCACCCATTCGACCCCCGGAAAAGGCGTCATGAGCGCACTTCTGCACCATCGGCCCTCTCGGATGTACGCAAGCGCGCTCGAACGACGGCCGCAGCACGACTAACCCGCTCCCGGCACCTCAGGGGGTTCCTCGTCGCGCCTCACCTCGTACGTGAAGTCCCCCGAATACCCGTAGATCTCACCCATCACGGGGGCGAGGATGCGCAGTTCCACGCGCTGGGCCCCAACCGGGAGCGCCTGCTCCGTGAGAAGCACCCGGACCACGCGAGGCAGGGGCAGGCGCAGACCCCACAGGCGCAGAGCGAGTCGCTCGCTCTCCATCCGCAGCCGGCCTTCCGAGACGCGCATCGAGAGCTCGACCTCGATCTCGCCCTTCGCCCCGATGCGATCAACGAGTCGCTCGCCGTCGATCCGCATCACGTCGCGCATCGCCCGCGTTCCGTTCACGAATTCGAATGTGCGTACCGCGCTCAACGTGCCATCCGGATGCGGGATGTTCCGGACGGAGAACGGCACATCCGCGCCTTTCTCGGCGAACGCGATCCCGCGCCGCGCGAGCACGGCGAACAGGGGCCGAAGCGCTCGTACGCACAGGCCCGCCACACGGTAGCGCCCCGAGCCGACGCCCACGAACCCCTCCGGTATGAGGCCGAAGTACCTCTGCAGCTGTGGATCGAGCGCGCCGAAGTCGTCGCCCAGAACGCGCTCGTAGACCGATACCCCGGGGGAGCCGCCTTCGACCGAAGCCCGTTTACTGAACATGTTCAGAACGGTAGTACAGTTTTGGCATGAACACGAAGCGCTCACCCGTCGCGGTCGTCCTCGGGGCATCCGGTTTCATCGGGAGCGCCGTCGCCGACGCGTTCGTCGCGGATGGGTACGACGTCCGTCTCGTCGGTGGTCGCTCCGATGGGCGGTGGACGGACGCAGACACGCTCCGTCGAACTGTCGCAGGCGCGGACGTGGTGGTGAACTTCGCCGGAAAGTCGGTGAACTGCCGCTACACAGACGCCAACCGGAACGCGATCCTCGAATCCCGCGTGCGAACGACGCGCGCCCTGCGAGAGGCGATCGCGTCGGCCGAGAATCCTCCGCGCGTGTGGCTGAACGCGTCGACCGCAACGATCTACCGGCACGCAATGGATCGGGCGAACACCGAGAGCGACGGCGAGATCGGATCGGGATTCTCCGTCGATGTCGCGACCTCCTGGGAGCGAGAGTTCTTCGCGGGCACGCTCCCCCACACGCGCCGCGCCGCGCTGCGGATGGCGATCGTCGTCGGCGACGGGCCAGCGGCTCGGATGCTGCTGACGATCGCGCGGTTGGGGCTCGGTGGACCCCAGCACGATGGATGGTGCCCACCGCATCACCGCTACCGAGGCATCGGCGTTCGCCCGACCGGGCAGGACCGCGCGCCCTGGTATCGCACCCGCGGGCGCCAGAAGTTCAGCTGGGTACACGTTGACGACGTGGTCGGCGCGATCCGGTTCATCCGCGACGACAACAGGCTCAGCGGCCCGATCAACATCGCGTCCCCCCGGCCATCCGACAACCGCACACTCATGCGAACCCTGCGTCGCGTTGTCGGTGCACCCGTGGGGGTCCCGACGACCAGGTGGATGCTCGAGCTGGGCATGATGGCACTTCGCACCGAGCCCGAACTCATCCTGAAGAGCCGATGGGTGACCCCCCAGACACTCACCGATGCGGGCTTCACCTTCGCCCATACCGATCTCGAAGCGGCACTGGTCGACGTGCACCATGGTCGCCGTGCCCACCGCTCGAACGCCACGGAGAGGAGCGCGGATGTCTCGTGACCTACCGGCCCGAAAGGGAGAACAGACCCGGCAGAGAATCCGCGGTGCGGCGCTTCGGTCGTTTCGCGACAACGGCTACGACGCGACGACGGTCAGGAAGATCGCCGAAGAACTCGGGATGTCCGTGGGAGCCACCAACTACCACTTCCCCTCGAAGAACCACCTCATTCAAGAGCTGTATCTCGACGTGCAGGAGGCGCACCGCGCGGCGGCCGAACCGGGACTGACGGACGAGAGTCGGCTGATCGAGCGCCTCCGGATCGCGTTCTCGACCGGTCTCGACCAGCTCACGCCGTACCACGCGCACGCGGGCGAGTTCCTGTCGGCCGCGGTCTCGCCGCGCTCGCCGATCAACCCGCTGTCGACGGAATCGGCCGAGGCTTTCGCGATCGTGGAGGACCTCTTCGCACAGGCGGTGAACGGTGCCGCGAGCACCGGTCTACCCGATGACATCCGTTCGCTGCTCCCTCGTGCGCTCGTGCTCGCACACCTGCTGCTCGCGCTGTACTGGGTCTACGACACGTCCGAGGGCCAGCGCCGCACGCGGAGCCTCCTCGATCGCGGGCTCAAGCTGTTTGCGCGCCTTGTGCCCCTGACCCGGCTGCCCGTCCTGCGCGGGGCCGTGCGCGATGCTCTTGCCCTCGTCACAGAGGTGCGCGCCTGACGATCACGTCGGCGAATGCCGCGCACCCGCACCGAGATGGCCACGCGTGACCGCGACGAGCACGATCGCCGTGAGCCCGAATCCGATGAGCACGGGAAGTAGTCCGTATTCGTTGAAGATCGGCGCGGGGAAGAGCGGAGCGGCAACCCGGTTCGCGAAGGTGTTGAACGATGCGTGCATCAGAATCATGATCAGCAGGCTGCCGCCGACGTGGTTGAAGACCCAGGTCATGATGACGGTGAGCGCGATGATCATCGCACCGAACATGACGATGTTGGCGACGGTGGGAGGAGTCCATACACCGCTCCAGAACAGCGGGAGGTGCCACGCCGCCCACACCGCGCCGAGGATGAGGCTCCCCCACAGCGGGCCGTGGCGCTGTTGCAGGCGCGGCAGCGCGAAGCCTCGCCATCCGGGCTCCTCCCCGAGTGGACCGCCGAGGAAGAACGTCAGAACGAACGCCATCGGATAGGCGGCCAGAGCGACGAAGGCCGCGGGGTCGAACCAGGACAACGCGCCGGGGACGAGCACGGCACCGAGCAGCACGATGAGCGGTATCCCGAGGAGAACGAATGCGTACCACAGCACGCCGACCCGCCAACGGACGAACCGTCGCAACAGGCCGGCGACGCCTGAGGTGCCCTCGATCAACGCGGTGACGACGAATGCCCCGAGCAGGGGACCGAACGTGGCGGCAATGATGGAGATCGCGACGACGGGCGCGGGAAACGGCGCGATGAAACCCTGCGCCGAAAGCGCCACCGGCACCTCGATGAGCCACGAGAATCCGAAGGCAACGAGCAGATAGCAGGCGAGGGAGTGGCGCTGCGCGATACCGCGCGCTCCGGCTCGCGGTGTTCGCGTCGAATCGTCGGTGACCGCCATCCTGCGTTCCTCTCCGGGCACGCCCACGGCGCGTGACGCGCTCAGTTTGGCATCAGTACCGCTCGCTACGCCATCCGGACACCGCGCGCGATCCGCGACGTGCGCGGCCGGATGCTCTTGCCACAGAACCCCGGGCTATTCGCGCGGAACAACGAGTCCCGATTCATACGCCACGACGACGGCCTGCGCTCGGTCACGCAGGTCGAGCTTGTTGAGCATGCGGCTGACGTGGCTCTTCACGGTCTGCTCGGCGAGCACGAGCTCACCGGCGATCTCTCGGTTCGAGAGACCTCGCGCGACGAGCGTGAGCACATCGCGCTCGCGGGGAGTCAGCGCGTCGAGCGAGACGGGCTGCGCCGGCGGCGTCATGGTGCGAACGAAGTGCTCGATCACCCGCTTCGTGACGGCGGGGTCGAGCAGAGCGTCGCCTCGCGCCACGACCCGAACCGCTGCGGCGAGGTCATCCGGGAGGGCGTCCTTGAGAAGGAACCCACTGGCCCCCGCTCGCATCGCCTCGTAGACATAGTCATCGATATCGAATGTGGTGAGCATCAGGATGCGTGGGAGTGAACCGTGCCTGGCCGCATCGTGCTCAGACAGGATGCGGCGCGTCGCCTCGATGCCGTCGAGGTGGGGCATCCGGACGTCCATCAGGATCACATCCGGCTGCAGCGCGCGAGACATTTCGACAGCCTGCACGCCGTCCGCGGCCTCCCCGATCACCCGGATGTCGCCGGTGGCGCCGAGCAGGGCGGAGAAGCCCGCGCGCACCATGGCTTGGTCGTCGGCGATGAGGACGCGGATGCTCATTCTCCCTCCGATTCGGATGAGACATGGAGGGGAAGGACGGCGTGGATCTCGTACCCACCGTCTCCGGTCGGGCCGAACGACAGCGTGCCGCCGACACCGGCCGCACGCTCGCGCATACCGAGCAGGCCGCTGCCCTCGGTGGTGGGCGGGTGGGGCTGGCTTGTCTGCTCCGTGCCGGGTCGATTCGCGCCGGATCGATTCCTGACCCGCAGATCGAGATTCTGGTCGCGGTGCACCCGCACCTCGACCGCGGCACCGCGCGTATGGCGCCGCACATTGCTCAGCGCCTCTTGCACGATGCGGTAGGCGCTGAGTCCGACAGCCTCATCGACTCCCTCGTCGGAGAGGGAGTCGGCTCCCCGCAGGCGAACCTGGAGCCCGGAGCGCTGCGACTGCTTCACCAATTCGGCGATGCCCGAGAGCCGGGGTTGAGGGGTGCGGGCGATCGGGACGTCCGGCTCGCGCAGCACCCCGAGCAGCGAGCGCATCTCGGTCAGCGCCTTGCGGCTCAGCGCGGCGATCTCGTCGAACTCGTGTCGAGTGGGGGCGTCCACCTGGGGCAGACGCGCCTGGGCGCTCGTGGCCTGGATCGTGATGGTCGACATGCTGTGCGCGACGATGTCGTGCAGCTCACGGGCGATCCGTGTCTTCTCCTCGGCGACCAAACGCCGCGCGCGCTCATCCTCGGTCAGCCGACGCTCACGCACCAGCTGCTGGCTGACTGCCTGCCACTCGCGCGCCAGGTTGCCGACGGCGAGGGCGATCCCCCCGATGCAGGCGAAGACCACGAGATTGGCCGCCACCGATTCCTGATCGCGCGACGGGACGACGAGAAGCGCAAGCACACCCGACAGCGCGACGACCCCGATCAATGTCCCGGCGCCGAGCAGCCAGCTGGCGCGATATCCCAGAGCGGCCACGACCAGAGCCTGGGTGATCATCGTCGTCACCGCCCACGGCCAGGGCGCCTCTCCGGCGTGGGCGGAACCCATGATCACCGGTGCCCCGGCGATCGAGAGCATCGCGGCGACTCGAGGGCGGATCAGCGCGAGGGGGAGCGACGCGACCTGGGCGAGCACCCCGACGAACAGCACCAGCAGCAGGCCGTCGTAGATGCTGGCGCCCAGGGCGACCGAGACCACGACGAGGGCGATCGCCGCCGCTGCCGCCGCAATGCGCAACCACGCCTCGCGGCGGCGGGAGAGCCTGGGGGTGACCATGCCGAAATGGTACGCGGCCGAAATGGTACGCGGACGAAATGGTACGCGGACGAAAACCGTCACGCGGCCGAAATCGGAGCGCCCGCGTCAGCGCAGCTGGGTCGACAGAGGGCAGTCGAAGGGATCGGCGTACTTCAGCCCGACCTTCTGCAGGTACCTCAGCACGATCCGGTACGACCCGACCAGGGTGGTCTCGGTGTACGCGATCCCCTCCGCGGCACAGAAGGCGCGCACGACGGGTCGGGCCCGGCTCAGGTTCACGCTCGGCATGCTGGGAAAGAGGTGGTGTTCGATCTGGAAGTTCAGTCCGCCCATGCCGGTCGCCACCAGCGGGCCACCGCTGATGTTGCGCGACGTCAGTGTCTGCCGGCGCAGGAAGTCGATCGACATGTCCTTCGGGATGATCGCCATGCCCTTGTGATTGGGGGCGAAGCTGCCTCCCATGTAGACACCGAAGATCGCGAGCTGCACCCCCATGAATGCAAGTCCCATCAGCGGCCCCGCTGCGAGCAGAACCACGATCGGGAATCCGATCAAACGGATGGCGAGCAGCGCCGCCTCCAGGCCGCGGGCCTTGACGGGTTCGCGGCCGACCACGGCCTTCACCGCATTGATGTGCAGGTCGACCCCGGCGAGCGTGAGGATCGGGAAGAAGAACCAGTGCTGCCGCGCCATGATCGCCGCGCGCCAGCCGGTGTGCTTCGCAGCATCCTCCTGTGTGAAGACGATGGCACCAGGCATGATGTCGCCGTCCTTACCGACCTTGTTCGGGTTCGCGTGGTGCTTGGAATGCTTGTTCATCCACCACCCGTAGCTCAGGCCGACCAGCAGGTTCCCGAAGATGCGCGAGACCCATTCGTTGCGTTTTCCCGAGGCGAAGATCTGCTTGTGCGCGCCATCGTGCGCGAGGAAGGCCGTCTGGGTGAACAGCACCGCGAAGAAGACCGCCACCAGAAGCTGCCACGGTGACGAGCCCAGACTGAACAACGCCACGAATCCGCCGACATAGCCGGCGAGCAGGATCAGACTGCGAACGAGATACCAGCCCCGGCGGCGCTCCATCAGCCCCATGCCCTTGATGGTGCTCGCAAGTTCGGCGTAGGTGCTGCCGTTGCGCTCCTGCGCTCCCCCGGGCGCGACCCGTCGCGGAACCGTGGTGCGCACGCCTGTCGAGGTCGGACCGATCCCGGTCGCGCGGTCAAGAGTCCCCTGAGTAGCCATATCAAAACGCTACGGACAGCCTCCCTCGAGCGCGTCCCGCCAGGGAGCGTATTCGACCCGCTACCCCGGTAGCGGGTCAGGCCTGGCGCCAGTCATCCGATTCGATGTGTGACCCGGCCTGGGGCCCCATCTGCAGCATCCCGCCGTCCACGGCGTATGAGGCACCCGTCACGTACGACGCCGCGGGTGACGCGAGGAACGCGACGACCGCAGCGATCTCGCCGGCATCGCCCGGCCGACCGAGCGGTACACCCGGACGATCCGTGCCTCGCGGATCCTCGTCTTCCTGCCCGGTCATGGGTGTCACGATCTCGCCCGGAGCGACCGCGTTGGCCGTGATGCCCTCGCGTCCGAGCTCGAGGGCGATGGTCTTCATGAGGCCGCCGAGACCGTGCTTGGCAGCGTCGTACGCCGCCGAGCCGACCCGGGGCTGATGCTCGTGGACGCTCGTGATCGCGATGAGTCGGCCGCCGTCGCCCCCGACCATGTGCCGGGCTGCGCGCTGCAGGCAGACGAAGGCCCCCTCGAGGTCGACGCTCACCGTGTGGCGCCACTGTTCGAGGGTCAGGTCGAGGAACGGTGCGGTGTCGCCCGTACCGGCGTTGTTCACGAATACGTCGAGCCCACCGAGTTCGGCGGTCAGCTCGTCGATGACGTCGCCGCACGCGGGGATGTCCGAGGTGTCGAGTCTGCGCACCACCGCCCGCCGACCGAGCGCCTCGACTTCGCGTGCGGTGCCGCGGGCGCCTTCCTCATCCGAGTGCCAGGTGACACCGACGTCCATTCCGGCCGCGGCGAGCGCGACGGCGGTCGCCTTGCCGATACCCGAATCGGAGCCGGTCACGATTGCGCGAGTGGGTTGGAATGTCATGCACCGAGGATCGTCCGGACGAAAACCGTGCGGTACGGGGTTGACAGAGTCTGTGCAGGTCCCGACGCCTCTTTCTCCTCCCGTGCGACCGCGATTGCGAGACGTCGTGAGATGTGAGAACTCTCATCTTTTCGCCGCGATTTCGGCGTGATTCGGGGGCTTTTCGGGGATCGGATGTCGGTGGCCGTCCGTAGAGTTTCGAACATGCATTCGAACATTGATGACGTCGAAACGACGGGAGTGGACGCGATCGCGCGCGAACTCGCCGGAGAGGGCATCGACGCCCGGCGCGCGAACGCGCGTACGGAAGCCGCGCTCGCGCGAGTGTTCGCGAAAGCCGCGCACGTCGGTGCGCGGCGGGTCGCGGAACTGGCCTCCCCCTCCTCCCGCGAAGCAGAACTGCCGTATCGTGCCTTGGCCGCAGAGCTCGGTGCCGCGATGAACATGTCCGATCGCACCGTGCAACGCCGCATGAACGACGCCGCCGTGTTGGACGAGTCGTTCCCCGCCACGTTCGCGGCGTGGGAAGAGGGACGGATCACCGGTGCGCATGTTGCGGTGATCATGGAACACGGACTACCCCTGACGAATGTTCAGGCGCGGGCGGAGTACGAACGCGAAGCATTGGCTCGGGCGGAAGGAACGACACCCGGGAGGCTCGGGGCATCGCTGGCGCGGTTGGCGGAGTCCTTGCAGCCGCGTCCGCTCGCGGAGCGCCACAAGGAGGCACGCGCGTCACGGGGCGCGTGTGTACGAGACATCGGCGACGGGATGGCGGAGTTCATTTCCACCCAACCCGCGGTGCTGGCGCATGCAATGCACGACCGCATGACGCAGCAGGCCCGAGCGTTGAAGAATGCAGACCCGACCGACACGCGAACCCTGGACCAGATCCGGGCAGACCTGGTAGCGGACATGCTGCTCACCACGACACCTTCCGTGGAAACGGGTGCCGGTCTCTCCGACGGGGTGGGCGGTCTGGGCGCGATTCGCGGGATCGTGAACGTGACCGTCCCGGCTCTCGCACTGGCGGGGGTGACGGACGAGCCCGCCGAGCTCGTGGGACGGTGTCCGATCGACCCCGACACCGCCCGCGCATTGGCCGGACACGCCACGGGATGGGACCGGGTCCTGGCTGATCCGATCACCGGGTGCGTGCTCGCCGTCGACCGGTACACCCCTTCCGCCGACATCAAACGATTCCTCCGGGCGAGGGATCAGCACTGCCGATTCCCCGGGTGCCGGCAACCCGCACACCGGTGCGATCGGGATCACACTCTCGACTACGCGCTGGGTGGTGAAACTGCCGTCTGCAACCTGGCGTGCCTCTGCAAACGACACCACACGCTGAAAGGCGAAACCGCCTGGACGGTCCGGCAACTCGGCGGCGGAGTCCTCGAGTGGACCTCACCCGGTGGCCACGTCTACATCGACAAACCGCCCTCGGCGATCCACTTCGTCCCCAATACGGATCCACCGCCGTTCTAGCGGCACACCGCTGCGCGCCCTCGGTCACTGAGCTTGTCGAAGTGACCCTCACACCCTGCCCACTCGGTCACGGGGCTTGTCAGAGTGACGCGCCCTGCCTTGCCGACCCTGGTGTTCTGGCACCCCTTCGACAAAAACAGGGAGCGACACCCCGGTCACTAAGCCGCCGGCACCACTCGAGGCCGGCGACGGGGTCGCTCCCTCCCCGCACGATCAGCACCGGGACGACGAGGTCTGCGACCCGATCTTCGATCGGGTACGCCATCATGTGGCGCAGCTGAGTCAGATACCAGGGCATTCCGCACCGGATGTAGTCCGCGAACACGATCGCGTTGACGACCGGGGGTTCGCCGAGGGTGTCGAGGACGAGGGCGAGGCTCTGGGCTCGGATCGTCCGATGCTCGTCGTCCGCGACCGGGCCGATCAGCACGACACTCGCCGCGAGATCGGGACGCTGCCGTGCAAGTTCGACGACCCACTGCGCGCCCATCGAATGGCCGACCAGCACGGCGGGCGGCACGTCAAGCCGATCCAGGACGTCGGCGAGCGCCCCCGCCATCCGTTCCTGGTCGAACGGCTCTCGGGGACGACCGAAGCGCCCGAAACCCGGAAGATCGATCGAGTGAACGTCGCGCGTGCGTGCGAACTCGCGATGCAGTCGGACGAAGTACCGGTGCGACATCCCGATCCCGTGGATCAGGACAACGGGAGGGGGCGCGTCGTCCGATCGTGGCGCCACAGAGGAGTAAACGCGAAAGCGTCCCACCGCGACCACACTTCTGCGCACACCCACAGCCTGACAGGTGCGTGTTCGACGCGCGGACGGTTGACCGCGGAGAGATCCGCGGGTACGCGAGCGGACCGGACAGGTTCGACGCGCGTTGCACGCCGAACCCGCTTTGGCAAGGGGGAACAATGCGGCCGGAGAGGGGCGTAGGCATGGCACCTCAGCCCCCACACATTGGAGAAACCGTGTACTTCCACGTTCAGCGACTCATCAACGAAATCGAGCAGGACCAGCCGGACCCGGCAGCCGCCAACGCACTGCAGGAGGGCCTCGGCGGACAGTTCGGCGAGATGCGCACCATGATGCAGTACCTCTTCCAGAGCATGAACTTCCGTGGGCCCGAGGCAAAGCCGTACCGCGACCTGATCCAGGGCATCGGCACGGAAGAGATCAGCCATGTCGAACTGATCGGCACGACGATCTCGCGCCTGCTCGACGGCGCCCCGGAGTACCACGGCAAGAAGACCGACCCGGTCGACAAGCCCGGCGCGGGCGGGGCGATCCCCCTGAACATCGCCCTGTCGGAGGGCAACATCCACCACTACCTGGTAGGTGCGCAGGGGGCGATGCCGGTCGACGCGGCGGGCAACCCGTGGCTCGGCAGCTACGTCTACAACTCGGGAAACCTCGTTCTCGACATGCTCTACAACCTCATGCTCGAGTCGACTGGGCGCCTGCAGAAATGCCGCCTGTACGAGATGACCGACAACAAGACGGCACGTTCGACGATCGCCTACCTGATCGTCCGCGACCAGGCCCACGAGAACGCCTACGCCAAGGCGCTCGAGACCCTCGGCGTCGACTGGAAGGTAGCGCTGCCGATTCCCAAGACGAACGCCGAGCGGTTCCCCGAGGTCAAGAAGCTGCTGGATGCCGGCCTGCAGAGCAAGCAGTACTCCTCGACCTCACGGATGCGTCCGAGGCGGGCAAGATCTTCCAGGGGATGTCGCCGTCGAAGGACGGCACGAATCTGGATGCCTCGGAGCAGGCACCCGAGGGCGCGCCCCTGACGATCTCGCCCGAGCGGCCCGAAGAATTCTCGCCGGGTGCGGACAAGGACCTGCGGGCGCTCATCGCAGCGACCGCGGCGATGGAGATGGCTGACATCGACAACACGTTCGGCGCGATGAAGTAGAACCCATGGATGTGCTCGGCGTCAGCGCGCGAACACATCCATCCCGAGGTCGGGGTGGTCGACGAATACGCCGTCTACCCCGGCCGCGCGGATCACACGCCACTCCGCTTCGTAGTCGCCGAGCGCCGCGGCACCACCCTTGCCCCGGAAGTCCGCGACGAGAAACGTATTCTCGGGCCGGCATGTCCACGTGAAGACCTTCAGGCCGCGGGCGTGCGCGTCATCGATCACGCGCGTCGGCCCCGTCATCCTCCCCAGCTTGTTCGGGGCCAAGATGACGCGCTTGTCGACGCTGATCCCGTCGAACCGCCCGACCAGGGCATCGAGCCCCGCCGGCTGCACGGTCTGGCGGTAGGTGGGCGCCTCATCCCCGTGAGCGGCGACGAGGTCCCAGGGTCGCCCGCCGGCTTCTATGAGGTAGATGTACTGGGCGCGCAACCCGCCCTCTCGAAGCCGCTCGAGCACGGTCGATTCGAACGCCTCGATCACGAGCCCGGGTGAATCGGACCATCCGCTTGTCCGCAGTTCCGCCTGGACGAGCGGCACGACGTCGAGGCCCACGCCCGCGAAGTACGTCGCGTGCTTGATCTCGAGCACGACACCGATCTCGCGATCCTGCTCTGCGGATGCCGCGCGAACCAGCTCGAGTACGTCCGTCAGGCGCAGGATCGGCTGCTGATCGTCGAAGCTCGCACTGGCGGGCCGGATCTTCGGCAACCGCTCGCGGCACTTCAGCGTCGCGAGCTCGGCCCAGGTGAAGTCTTCGGTGAACCAGCCGGTCAAAGCGGTTCCGTCGACGGTCTTCGTCGTACGTCGGTCGGCGAACTCGGGTCGGGTCCCGACATCCGTCGTTCCCGAGATCTCGTTCTCGTGCCGCACAACCAGCACGCCATCGCGCGTAGGCACGACGTCGGGCTCGACCGCGTCCACACCCATCGCGAGAGCCAGGTCGTACGAGGACCGACTGTGCTCGGGGCGATACCCCGGGGCACCCCGGTGACCGATCACGAGGGGGCGGCCGAGCGAGCGGTCGAGACGCATGTTTCCAGGCTATCCGCGGGCATCCGCCCGACCGCGCGAATGACGGATGCCAGGGGTCCCTCATAGCCCTCTCACAGCAGATGACCACGACCGTGGGATGGCCGTCAGATATCGTTGATAAACAGCACACCGCTGTGGACCCCAATTTTGGAGTGTGAGCCAGGCCATGGCCCTCAATAACCCCGCGTTCAACAACCCGGCGTTCCAGGACCCCCGCGCCGTACAGACCTACCCGGGTGGATCGCAGGCAGCGAACCTCCGTGGTGCGTCCTCGACTGCTTCCGCCTCGCGCGCAGGCCTCGATGTCGGCGCCCAGGCGCAGATGGAGGGTGCGTACGCCGCCCCCGCCGCCGGAGCCCACCAGACCGACCGCATGACGGTCGAAGACACCGTCGTCAAGACCGTCGGTCTCTTCGCCATCCTTCTCGTGACCGCCGTCGTCGGCTGGGTGTGGACGCTCGGCGCCCTCTCCCCCGCCGAGTCGACCAGCCAGAACATCCTGCCGCTGGTCATCGGTGGCCTCGGCGGCTTCGTTCTTGCCATGGTGATCATCTTCACGTCGCGCAAGAAGGTCCGCCCCGCCCTGATCTTCGCGTACGCGGCCCTCGAGGGCCTCTTCATCGGCGGCATCTCGGCGATCTTCGAGTTCCAGTTCACGGGCATCGTCGTCCAGGCGACGCTCGCGACCCTCGCGGTCGTCGGTGTAACCCTCGCGCTGTTCGCGAGCGGCAAGATCCGCGCCTCGAAGAAGGCCACCAAGATCTTCCTGGTCGCGATGGTCGGCTACCTGGCCTTCTCGCTGCTGAACCTCGTCCTGATGTGGACGGGTGTCTCCGACAGCGCCTTCGGCCTCCGCAGCGAGCCGAGCCCGCTCTTCGGCATTCCCTGGGGTGTCCTGATCGGTGTGTTCGTGGTCATCCTCGCCGCGTACTCGCTCGTGCTCGACTTCGACCAGATCCAGCAGGGTGTCCGCAACGGCGCCCCCCGCCAGCTCGCCTGGATGGGCGCGTTCGGCATCATGGTCACGGTCGTGTGGCTGTACGTCGAGATCCTGCGCATCATCGCGATCGCCCGCAGCAGCAACTAGCACCGCTTTCCTGAAGGGGGTCGTCCGGTTCTCGGGCGGCCCCCTTTTCGCTGCCGTCGGGCTCGCACGATTTCGTGCGGGGTCGGCACGAGCGGGTCTGGCCCGCGGCATCCGTCCCGCCTAGCCTGAGGTGATGGCTTCTTCCGCTCCCGCCGAGATCCTCGATATCGACGGCCACGAGGTGCGCGTCAGCAATCCGAGCAAGGTCGTCTTCCCCGAGCCGGGGCTCACCAAGCTCGACATCGTCCGGTATTACCTGGCGGTCGCAGACGGGGCGCTGCGAGGGGCCGGCGGTCGCCCGATGGTCCTCAAGCGCTTCGTGAAGGGCATCGGCGCCGAGGCGTTCTTCCAGAAGCGGGTACCCGAGAATCACCCCGACTTCATCGACACCGCGACGCTGCGGTACGCGTCGGGGACCTCGGCCGAAGAGGCCGTCGTGCGGGATGCGGCGGGCCTCGCCTGGATCGCGAACCTCGGATGCCTCGACCTCAACCCGCATCCGGTGCGCGCCGAAGATCTCGAGCACCCCGACGAGCTGCGCATCGACCTCGACCCGATGCCGGGCGTGGCGTGGGAGCAGATCGTCGACGTCGCGATGATCGCGGGCGAGGTGCTGGCCGACCACGGGCTCGTCGGATGGCCGAAGACCTCCGGTTCGCGCGGGCTGCACATCCTGGTCAGGATCGAGCCGCGCTGGACGTTCCGCGAGCTGCGCGCCGCGGCCGAGGCGCTGGCCCGCGAGGTCGAGGCGCGTGCGCCCGGACTCGCGACCGCCCGGTGGTGGAAGGAGGAGCGCGGCGAGAGCGTCTTCGTTGACTTCAACCAGAACGCAAAGGACCGAACCGTGGCATCCGCGTACTCGATCCGTCCCCTGCCGGATGCGCGCGTGTCGACTCCCCTCGGCTGGGACGAGCTGCGGACGCGCCGACCCGAAGAGTTCACCGTCGCGACCGTCGTGCCGCGGTTTCGGGACATCGGCGACCCGCACGCGGGCATCAACGACACGGCCGGGTCGCTTGACGGGTTGCTCGCGCTGTCGGAGAGCCTCGGGCCCGCCGAAAAGCCGCCGCGTGCGGGCGACGGATCGGGGCGCCGGGTATCGACGATGCCGCTCATCGAGGTCGCGCGAACCAAGACGAAGCCCGAGGCGCTGGAGGCACTCGAGCGGTGGCGGGCGGAGCATCCCGCGGCGGCTGCGGCGCTGCATCCCGCGGACGAACTCATCGACGGCATGCGCGGCAGCTCGTCGCTCTGGTACCGCGTGCGCGTCAATCTGCAGCACGTGCCCGAAGAGGAGCGTCCCGAGCAGGGGCCCCTATTGGGCGACTACGACCCGTGGGCCGGTCGCGCCTTCCCCGGCCGCTGAGCTCACTCCCACTCGATGGTGCCCGGCGGCTTCGACGTGACGTCGAGCACGACCCGGTTGACATCGCGCACCTCGTTGGTGATGCGATTCGAGATCTTCGACAGCACGTCGTACGGCAGGCGGGTCCAATCGGCGGTCATCGCGTCCTCGGACGAGACGGGCCGCAGGACGATCGGATGTCCGTAGGTGCGGCCATCACCCTGAACACCGACCGAGCGCACATCGGCGAGCAGCACGACCGGGCACTGCCAGATCTCGTCGTCGAGGCCCGCGCGGGTCAGCTCCTCGCGGGCGATGGCGTCGGCATCACGCAGGATCTCGAGGCGGTCAGCGGTAACCTCACCGACGATCCGGATGCCGAGACCCGGCCCCGGAAAGGGCTGACGGCCGACGATCACCTCGGGAAGGCCCAGCTCGCGGCCGATCGCACGCACCTCGTCCTTGAACAGGGTGCGCAGCGGCTCGACGAGCTCGAACTGCAGGTCTTCGGGCAGACCACCGACGTTGTGATGCGACTTGATGTTCGCCGTGCCGGAACCGCCGCCGGATTCGACGACGTCCGGGTAGAGGGTTCCCTGCACGAGGAAGCGGATGGGTTCGCCGTCGGCCGCAGCCTCGAGCACGAGGTCCTTCTCCGCGGCCTCGAAGGCCCGGATGAATTCGCGCCCGATGATCTTGCGCTTCTGCTCCGGGTCCGAGACCCCGGCGAGCGCGGTCAGGAACTTCTCCCGCGCATCGACGGTGACGAGGCGCACACCGGTCGAGGCGACGTAGTCCTGCTCGACCTGCTCGCGCTCACCCTTTCGCAGCAGACCGTGGTCGACGAAGATGCAGACGAGCTGATCCCCCACGGCCTCGTGCACGATGGCCGCCGCCACGGCGGAGTCGACCCCGCCCGACAGACCGCAGATGACGCGAGCCGAACCGACCTGCTCGCGGATACGCGCGACCTGCTCGGCGATGACGTTTCCGCTGTTCCAGTCGGCGGGAAGACCTGCGGCCTTGTGCAGGAAGTTCTCGATGACCCGCTGGCCGTGGTCGGTGTGCTTGACCTCGGGATGCCACTGCACCCCGTACATCCGGCGCTCGTCACTGCCGAAGGCCGCGACCGGGGTCGCCGTCGTCGAGGCGAGCACAGTGAACCCCTCGGGTGCCTTCGAGACCTGGTCGCCGTGGCTCATCCACACGTTCTGCGCGGCGGGCTGGCCGGCGAGCAGCACTCCCCCGTCGCCCGCGACCGAGGCATCCGTCGCCCCGTATTCACGCAGCCCGGTGTTCGCGACCTCGCCGCCGAGCGCCTGGGCCATGACCTGGAAGCCGTAACAGATACCGAGTGTGGGCACATCGAGGTCGAACACGGCCGGGTCGAGGGCCGGCGCACCGGACTCGTAAACCGACGACGGTCCGCCCGAGAGGATCAGCCCCACCGGGTTGCGCGCCGCGATGTCGGCAGCGGTGGCGGTGTGCGGCACGATCTCGCTGTAGACCCCGGCTTCGCGCACGCGCCGGGCGATCAGCTGCGCGTACTGCGCGCCGAAGTCGACGACCAGGACGGGACGCTGAGAGGTCTCTGTAGCTTCGGTCAACGCGGGCCTTCCGACGCGGGTGCGGATGCAGGGGTGGGTGTGGAGGATGCTTCGGATGCCTCGCGCTCGGCGAGGTACGTGCGCACCTCACGCGCGACGCGTGCCTCCATGAAGAACGACAGCAGCGGCACGATGCCGCCGAGGGCCAGCACGATGAAGCGCAGGAACGGCCAGCGCATCAGGCTCCAGATGCGGAAGCACGCGAAGAGGTAGACGACGTAGAACCAGCCGTGCGCCACGAGGATCGCGAGCGAGACGTTGATGCCGTCGCCCGTCGAGACCATTTCGCAGGCACTGCCGGGGAAGAAGAGCGAGTACCACTCGCAGTCGACGCCGGCGATGACGGTCGCGAACCAGAGGAAGCCGCCGGAGCCGCCGAGAAAGAGTTCGAGGTGGATCGGGGTGTACTTCAGGATCATCTCGGCCACGAGCAGCAGCAGCCCGACGCCGGTGATGATCGAGGCGACCTGGTAGAACTTCAGAGCCCCTCGGATCGCCGGAAACGAGGCGAGTTTGGGGGCACGTGGCATGGGCCCAGTCTACCGGCGGTGGGCGGTCACGCGTTTCGCGCGGATCCCGGGTTCGGTGCGCTCCGGAGCCGGATGGCTCAGGATGCCTCGGCGCGGGCGTCTTCCAGATCTTCGAGTTCCTTCTCCCACGCGTCGCGCGCGAGGCGGTACCAGAGGTAGAACGCGAATCCCGCGAACACGGCCCACTCGGCGGCGTAGAAGATGTTGAGCCAGTTGACCGTCGAGGCCTCGTCGGGCGCCCGGGATGAGATCGGCACGAGCCCAGCGTCTTCGGCTGTGCCGCCCGGCTCGAGCATCGCGAGGTACGGGCGGTAGACGAGCAGGCGGTCGACATCGTGCCACTCGCTCAGCAGTGCGGCGGGCGACATCCGCGTCATCTCGCGGGGGTCCGCACCGCGAGGCGGCAGCTGCGGTCCCTCGTCGGAGATGACACGTCCGGTCACCTGCGTGGCGACACCCGCCGCCGTGGTCGCCGCGACCTCAGACAGCTCGGATGCCGCGGCCTCCGCCCGCTCGAGAGTGGGAGCCCACCCGATCGCGACGGCGATCGACGTGGGGTTGAGCGTGCCCTCGATGCGCAGCTGCCCGGTGACCCAGTAGCCCTGGACGCCGTCGTTGAAGCGCGACGTCACGACCAGGAAATCTTCGGGCACCCAGGTTCCGGTGGTCGTGACCTGCTGACCGACGAGGGGCTCTTCGAGGTACGCCCCGGGCTCGACGACCTCATCGAGCGGACGGACCTCCTCCGTCGCGCCGACGGCGGGTGGGTCGGTGTCGATCGCTCGTTCGAGTTGCCACTGACCGAGCCACGCGAACGCCCCGGCGACGAGCAGGCACAGCCCGAGCATCGCGAGCCACTGCGGACGCAGCAAGACCTCGCGCAGCGTCGGCGGAAAGACCTCGGGCGCGTCGGGGGCCGGACCCAAGGGACCGGGCTCCGCGCTCACGCCGCTCACCCCACTCATCCGGCGGAGTAGGGCGCGACCACGACCTCCACGCGCTGGAATTCCTTGAGGTCCGAGTATCCCGTGGTCGCCATGGATTTGCGGAGGGCGCCGATCAGGTTCGCGGTGCCATCGGCGACGGGCGCGGGACCGTACAAGATGCCCTCGAGAGATGCGACCTGGTCGACGCGGACTCGGTGGCCGCGGGGCAGCTTGGGGTGATGCGCTTCGGGTCCCCAGTGAAAGCCCTGGCCCGGCGCATCCGTCGCCCGTGCGAGCGCGACGCCGAGCATGACGGCGTCCGCACCCATCGCGAGGGCCTTGACGATGTCACCCGAGGTTCCGACTCCCCCGTCGGCGATGACGTGCACGTAGCGCCCACCCGACTCGTCGAGGTAGTCGCGGCGCGCGCCCGTGACGTCGGCGACCGCGGTCGCCATGGGGGCGTGGATGCCGAGGGTCACACGCGTCGTGGACGCAGCACCCCCGCCGAACCCGACGAGAACTCCGGCGGCACCGGTGCGCATCAGATGCAGGGCGGCCGTGTAGGTCGCGGCGCCTCCGACGATCACGGGGACGTCGAGGTCGTAGATGAACTTCTTGAGGTTGAGGGGAGCCGAGACGCTCGAGACGTGCTCAGCCGAGACGGTCGTGCCCCGGATGACGAAGATGTCGACACCGGCTGCGACGACGGTCTCGTACAGCTCCTGCGTGCGCTGGGGCGTGAGGGCGCCGGCCACCGTGACGCCGGCCGCGCGAATCTCGGCGAGACGAGCGGTGACGAGCTCGGGCTTGATGGGCTCGGAGTACAGCTCCTGCATCCGGAGCGTGGCGTCGCCGTCCTCACGACCGGCGATCTCGGCGAGCAGTGGCTCGGGATCTTCGTAGCGCGTCCACAGCCCCTCGAGGTCGAGGACGCCGAGGCCGCCGAGCTGCCCGAGCATGATGGCGGTCTGCGGGCTGACGACCGAGTCCATCGGGGCGCCCAGCACCGGGATGTCGAACTGGAAGGCGTCGATCGACCAGGCGGTCGAGACGTCCTCGGGGTTGCGCGTGCGCCGCGAGGGCACCACCGCGATGTCGTCGAAGGTGTACGCGCGTCGCGCTCGCTTTGCGCGCCCCAGTTCGATCTCCATGCTCACCCACCCAGCCTACCGGCTGGCCCCGACACCGCCCCCGGTCGGGATGCCGCGCGTCGACCCGTCACGAACTGCTCGATCTGCTACGGATATGGAGCGGTTCGTGACAGCTCGATCCGCAGGCCGATCAGGCGACGGAATAACGCCCGGATGCCACAGCTCGGGCCCGAGCCTTGGCCGCCTCTTCTTCGCGGTTCTTCGGCGGGGTCACGGCGACCAGGTCTTCGAGCAGGTGCCCCGTGATGTGGGCGATGTCGTGCACGGCGCGATCGAAGGCCTCCTGATTGGCCTTCGATGGCTTCGTCGTGCCCGCGACCTTGCGGACGTACTGGAGCGCCGCCGCATGAACTTCGTCGTCGGATGCAGCGGGCTCGAAATTGTGGAGGGTTCGGATGTTCCGGCACATGCCTACGAAGGTACGCCGACTCGCGGCATCCGTCACGGGGTCGTTCAGTCGCCCTTACCGCGGAACAAGCGGGTTCCGAGCCGATCGAGGAAGAACAACAGGAAAGCCAGCGAACCGATGAACGGTGCGAGAAGGACGACGAGGGCGCAGATGACGAGTGCGCTGAGCGCGCCGCGACCGTACGCCTTCGCGTCGGCATCCGAGAGGTCGGGGAGCATGGTGGACCGGTTGCGCACCGCCCACATCCACTGCAGGTAGCTGGTCAGGATCGCGAAGAAGAACGCCACCGGCATGAGCAGTCGCCCGGCCAGCCAGCTCGAGTACTCCGTGGTCAGGCTCGTGGCGAAAGGCACGAGGACGATGAAGAGCAGGCGCACGTTGTTGAGCCAGATGATCGTGGAATCGACGCGCGCGATGTGCTCGAACTGCTGGACGTTCGTCATCCAAAGCAGGCACAGCAGCAGGAAGCTCAGGGCGAAATTGAGGAACAGCTCGCCCATGCCGCCGAGCGCGGACCACATGTCGGCGTCCGAACGGATGGGACCGAAAGCATACGTCGTCAGGTCGAGCACCAGCAGCGTCGCCGCGATCGCGAACACCCCGTCGGTGAACGCCTCGAGCCGGCTCGTGCCCTGGGTCGCCGCGGGATGCCGTCGTGTCCGGATCATGCCGCCAGCGTAGCGACGAAAGGGCGGTGCGTGAGGTTCACGCCGGCCGCGAGAAGGCGGCCGTCGCCGGCGCGATCACGCGGCGCCGACGCCCCCCGCGGCGACGGCGTCGGCGGCGCGCTGGTTCGCGATCGCCTCGGCGTCCTCGGCTTCGGGCTGGGCGGGCTCCCCCAGGCTCATCATCAGGCGATTCGCCCATGCGAAGAACGCGGTCGCCTCGACGACGTCCTGGATATCGGCGCGCGAGAGACCCACCTCGACCAGGGCGCGGACGTGGTGCGCACCGAAACGCGGCGGAGATGCCGTGAGCGCGGCCGCCGCGTCGACGATCGCCCGCCACCGCGGATCGTCGAAATCGGCGTCGACGCCCTGCTCGAGCAAGCGCTCGACCGCGTCGGGCTGCCCGGTGAAGGTCACGGTGAAGCGCGAGTGGACACTGGTGCACAACTCGCAGCCGTTCAGGCGCGAGGCCACGGTGGCCGCGAGTTCGCGCTCGCCACGTGGGATCCCCGGTCGAGCGAGGAAGATCGCCCGATCGAGTGCCGTGCGCGTCGAGAGCCCCTCGGGATGCCACGCCAGCAGCCGGAAGTACGGCGAGTCCGGCCAGACACTCGTTTCATAGGCGTTGATCTGCTCTGCGGATCCCGTTTCGGGCCCGACCGGTTCGATCCACGCGTGCCAGGCGCGCTCGGCGGTCGTGAATCGGGTGCTCACGGGTTGACCCCCTCGTCCGCCCCGTCGAAGGCATCGTCGAGGACCCGCAGGGCATGGACCACCCGGGTCTGGTAGGTCACGAGACCGACGATCTGGCCCATGACCACGATCTCGGCCGCACTCCAGCCGGCTGCACGCAGACCGTTCAGGTCGTCGGCCGTCGCGGCGGCGGGCCGCGCGACGAGCAGGTCGACGTATCGCAGCGCCGCACGCAGGGCACGACCGGCGCGCGCGGCGGCCTCGCCGTCCGGTCCTTCCTGGACGAGAGCGGATGCCTCGGGCACGTCGGCACCGTCGAGATAGAACTCGGTCGCCGCGGCGTCGCCGTCGACCCAGGCCGCCCGCGCCGCCACGAGATGGCGGAGGCCGCGGCCGACTCCCGGCACCGGGTCTTCGGCGGGGACGCTCAGGAGGGCCTCGTAGGCGGCCTGTGCCGCCGCCCGCACCGCGGGCCGGTGATCGCGCGGTGCGTCGCTGCCGACCTCGGCGATCGTCAGGATGACATCACTCATGGCTTCCTTTCGCGCGGTCGTCGGGCGCCGCATCCGCAATCCCCTCGGGCTCGACCTCGCCCGCGTCGGTCGTGACCGTCCGGCCGAGGTACGCCTCGCGCACGCTCGGGTTCGTGAGCAGTTCCGCCGCGGTCCCCTCGACCGCGATGCTGCCCGTTCGCAGCACGTAGCCGCGATCCGCGATGCTCAGCGCGAGCTCGGCATTCTGCTCGACCATGAAGACGCTGACCCCGAGCTCGCTGTTGATCGTCGAGATGCGCTCGAGGACCCGTTCCACCACGACCGGGGCCAGGCCCATGGTCGGTTCATCCATGCAGATCAGGCGCGGTCGGCTCATCAGCGCCCGCCCGAACGCGAGCATCTGCTGTTCGCCACCCGACATGGTGCCCGCGCGTTGACCGCGACGCTCTGCCAGCCTCGGGAAGAAATCGTAGATCTCGTCGAGCGTCCGGCGGACGAAACGATCGCGGCGCACGTAGGCGCCCGCCAGCAGATTGTCCTCGACCGTCATGTCGCCGAACACGCGCCGCGCCTCGGGGACCGAGGCGATGCCCGCCGCGATCCGGCGGGGTGTGCTCCACCGCGTGATGTCCTGACCGTCGTAGAGCACGCGACCGCGCACCGGGCGGACGAGCCCCAGCACGGTCTTCATCGTCGTGGACTTGCCCGAGGCATTGCCGCCGAGCAGCGAGACGATGCCGCCCTCGGCGACACGGAGAGTCACGTCCACGAGCGCGGGGCTCGGGCCGTAGTCGACGCTGACGTCGTCCAGAACGAGCAGATCGCTCATGTGTCGGCTCCTTCGGCGAAAGCCTTGCCCAGGTATGCCTCGATGACGCGGGGATTGCGGCGCACCTCGTCGGGCGTGCCCTCGGCGATGACCCGGCCGTCGTCGAGCACCAGCACACGATCCGAGAGGGTCATCACGAGATCGAGCTTGTGCTCGACGAGCAGGATCGTCTGCCCCGCCGCCTTCAGGGCCAGCAGTTGCTGCAGCACCTCGGTGGTCTCGGTCTGGTTCATGCCCGCCGTCGGCTCATCGAGCACCAGCAGTTGGGGACGCGACACGAGCGCCCGAGCGATCTCGGTGCGGCGCCGGTTCGCGTACGACAGCGAGTACGCGTAGTCACCGCGACGGGGCGCGAGCCGCGACCCGAACCTGTCGAGTTCGGCGGTGACGCGCTCTTCGTCGTCGCGGTCCTGGCGCCGCCGGGCCGCGCCCGGAATCAGCGCCGACATCGTCTCGGCGAGCAGCGGAAACCAGCGGAGTCCCGGGATGCCGCGGAGTCTCGCGAAGGGACGACCCACCGTCTGTGCGGGCTCGAGGCCGACGAGCACGTTGTCCGCCACCGTGAGGTTTCCGATCACGCGCCCGTTTTGGAACGTGCGGGTCAGCCCGAGCCGTGCGATCTCGTGCGGCTTTCGGCCCGAGATCCGCTGCCCGTCGAGCTCGACGGTGCCCGCGTTGGCCCGCAGCACTCCGGTGATGATGTTCAGCGACGTCGTCTTCCCGCTGCCGTTCGGGCCGATGATCGACACGACCTCGCCGCGGCCGATGTCGAGCGAGACGTCGTCGACGACCGTCAGCCCGCCGAATCGCTTGAGCAAGCCCGTCGCGCGCAGCAACGGGGGCGTGCCGGTCGTGCTCACGATGACCCCTCCCGGCGCGCGCGTCCGCCGCCCCGGACGGCAGTGGTGACACGTCCCCAGACCCGCGCGATCCGTTCGGAGTACGACCACAGACCCTGGGGGCGCCACAGGATGAGCACCAGCAGCAGCACGCCGTAGAACAACAGCCGCCATTCGGCGAAGCCGCGGAAGAATTCGGGGATGCCGACGAGGATGATCGCGCCGATGATCGCACCCATCGGCGCACGCAGGCCACCGAGAATCGCGATCGTGACCGCGAGCACCGACAGCGAGATGCCGAACTGCGCGGGCTCGATGAAGGTGACCTGCGAGGCGTAGAGCGCCCCGGCGAACCCGGCGAGCACCGACCCGAGGCCGAAGGCGAGCGACTTGTACGCGGCCGGATGGATGCCCGAGGACGCGGCCGCGACCTCGTCCTCGCGCACGGCCGCCCAGGTCCTGCCGAGGTGCGAGGCGCCGAGGCGTCCGACCACGAAGACCGCGGCCACGAGGATCCCGAAGGTCAGCAGATACATCGCGGGCGCCGAAGAAAGCGTCAGCCCGAAGAGCGAGGGCCGCGGGATGCCGTAGATCCCGCGCGCGCCGTTCGTGATGGCGGGAAGATTCAGGGCCAGCGCGGCGATGAACGCGCCGGTGGCGAGCGTGGCCATCGACACATAGTGTCCGCGAAGACGCCACGTCGGCGCGGTCAGCGCGACGCTGAACACGGCCGCGAGCAATCCCGCGGCCCCGAAACTGGCCCAGAAGTCCCAGCCCGCCTTCGTCACGAGCAGCGCCGAGGTGTACGCGCCGATCGCGAGGGCACCCGCCTGTCCGAGCACGATCTGTCCCGCGAATCCACCCGCGATCGTCACCGACAGGGCGAAGAGCGCGTAGATCCAGACCAGCGCACCGGTCCGCAACAGGTAGTCGCTCGAGACGAGGGGCAGCAGCGCTCCGGCTCCGATCAGGATCACGGCGGGCCATCGGCCGAGCCGCAAGGGTCGTCCCGCGCCGAAGAAGGTGCCCGTCATCGGTTCGGTCGACAGCACGGGCACGCGGCCGAGGATGCCGCCCGGCCGGATCCAGAGCACGAGGATGAGAGAGCCGAAGGTGATGAGCTGGCGGACGGAATCGCCCCACAGCGCGACGCCGAACGCCTCGGCGATCCCGAGGACGAGTCCGCCGACGATGGCGCCCGGCAGCGAGCCGAGCCCGCCGATGGTGGCCGCCGCGAAGGCCTGGATGCCGGCGGTGAAGCCCATCGTCGGCGAAACGTTGGAGAAGTACATCCCCACGAGCACGCCGGCGACGCCGCCCAGGGCGGAGGCGATCACGAACGAGATCGCCTGCACCCGATCGACCGGCATGCCCATCTGGGCGGCGGCATCGCGATCCTGGGACGTGGCACGGATGGCCCGGCCGATGCGCGTGCGGGCAAGTAAGAGGGCGAGAGCGACGACACAGACGACGCTCACCCCGATGATCACGAGGGCGATGGTGCCGAAGCGGAATCCGAACAGCTCGAAGTTGCTGCGTTCGAGCAGCGACGGGAACCGACGCGTCTCGGCCCCGAAGACCCGTTGCGAGCTGTTGTCGAGGATGATGCCGATCGCGAACGTCGCGAGCAGCACGGCGATCCCGGGCGCGGAGCGCAACGGCCGCACCGCCACGAGGTAGATGACCCAGCCGAGCAGCGAGGTGAAGATCACGACGCCACCCAGCACGGCCCAGAGGGGCCAGCCGAGCACCGCCGCCAGGAACCATCCGACCATCCCGCCGGCGGCGAAGACGGCGCCGTGGGCGAAGTTGACGATGTTCGAGACACCGAAGATCAGCGAAACGCCGACGGCCAGCAGCGCGTAGGTGCTGCCGCTCACGATTCCGGCGAGAAGGATGTCCACGGTGTGTCCCCGTCATGCGTCTGTCCGGGCATCAGACGTGCGGATGCCCGGACAGACGGTGAAACAGATTAGTCGGCCAGCTGGAATGCCCCGTCGCGGATGACGAGCGGGTACTGATCCGCATCAACGATACGTCGGTTGTCGGCGAAGGTGATCGGGCCGTACAGGATGGTCGGGAAGTCCTCGCCCTCGTCCAGCGCATCGCGCAGGCTCTGGCGGGTCAGTTCCCCGGCCTCCGCGGCGTCCGTGGCCGCCGCAGCCACCACGTTGAACGCGTCGTACGCGCGGATCGCGTAGTCCGAGGGGGTCTCGACGTCGTACTCGGCCGCGAAGTCGGTGATGAACTGCTGCACGGCCTCGTCCGGGTTCTCGGGGGTGAAGTAGCTGAGGGTCTGAACGCCCTCGGCGGCGTCACCGGCGAGCTCGATGAACTGCTGGTTGTAGATCGAGCTGATCCCGACGATGGGAACGTCGATGCCCAGCTCGCGCGCCTGCGAGGCGATGAGCGCGCCGTCGGCGGCATACGAGATCAGAACGATCACCTCGGGGTCGGCATCGCTCGCGGCGAGGAGCAGCGGGCGGAAGTCGGTGCCCTCGGGGTTGTAGCCCGTCGTGTACACCTCGTCCAGGCCCGCCTCTTCGGCACCCTCCGAGAAGAAGCCGTGCGTGTTCACGCCCCAGTCGGTGTCGTGATAGAAAACGGCTGCGGTCGAACCCTGCTCGGCGGCGAACTCGGCGAGGCGCGGGGCCTCGTACTCCTGCGACACCCAGGTCGCGAAGATGAAGTCGCCCGGATCCGTCACCGTCGACGCGGAAGCCGAGAAGGCGAACTGCACGAGGCCGGCCGCCTGGTAGATCGGGCTCGCGGCGGCCGAGGCCGGCGTGCCGAAGTCACCGAGGACGGCGAGGATCGATTCGTCGTCGACGAACTTCTGCGCGACCGCCGGGGCCTGCGCGGGGTCGGCCTGCGTGTCTTCGTAGACGAGCTCGACCGGGCGGCCGTCGATGCCGCCCGCATCGTTCAGCTCGGAGAGAGCGAGCTCGAAGCCCTGCTCGAAGTATTCGCCGTACTGAGCCTGGTCGCCGGTCTGGGGCAGCGCGACGCCGAACGTGACGGGCTCGGCGGCCTGACCCTCGGGGGTTTCGCCTCCGGTGCTGCAGGCAGCCAGGCCCAGAGCCAGGACGGCGACGACGCCGAGGGCGGCGGTGCGGTGGAAGGAGGACATAGGGATACTCCAGATGGTCGATGCTCGAGGCGCGTGCTGTGCGCGGATGGCGCCCGGGCGAGCGACATCACTCTCACGATAGGGATTGCGCGTACCGCGCGCTCGCCGGTTGACACACGCCGAAACACTCCGACCAGAAGCCACCGGGCGGAAACCGAGCCGTCTTGGGGCTGACAGGATGGGAGCGGATGTCTCGGGCGGAGGAGAGCGGTATGACCGTGCAGGACGCGGGATCCGCTGCCATCGCCGTTGTCGGTGCCAGCGTGCGGGGAACATCGGTCGTGGAGCGCCTGATCGCGAGCGCGCCCGAGCTGCTCGGCGAGACCCGCCTGATCATCCACCTGATCGATCCGCATCCCCCGGGTTCGGGGCGGATCTGGCGTGCCGGCCAGTCGTCGCGGCTGATCATGAACACCGTGGCCGCCCAGTCGACGCTCTTCACGGACGAGACGGTCGCGTGCGACGGGCCCCTCCGTCCGGGGCCCTCCCTCGCCGAATGGTGCGCGATGGTGACGCGGGATCCGAGCACGATCGGGACGGATGTCGCCGCGCAAGAGCTGGCCGACGTGCTCGCCGAGGCGGCCGGCACGCGGGACTGGTCATCGCCCAGTCGCCTGCTCTACGGCTACTACCTGCGCTGGTGCTTCGCGCGGATCGTGCGGGATCGCCCGACGAACATCGACGTTCGGGTCCATGCGGCGCGCGCCGTGGAGGTCTCGCCGACGACATCCGGATTCACGGTCCTCCTGGACGACGGCGGAGAGGTGGCCGTGGCGGCCGTCGTACTCGCGCTCGGCTGGCTGCCGCGGGACGATACGCCCGGCCATCCGCGGGTCGTCTCCCCCGGCAACCCGATCGATCAGGACCTGGGCCCGATCGGGGCGGGCGACTCCGTTGCGATCCGAGGACTCGGGATGGGCTTCTTCGACACCCTGAGCCAGCTGACCGAGCAACGCGGCGGGCGGTTCGTCCCGACCGCCGACGGCTCGCATCGCTACGAGGCGTCGGGTCGTGAACCGCGGCTCATCGCGGGTTCTTCGCGCGGCGTGCCCTATCGGGCGAAACCGCAATTCGGCGCCGTCCCCTTCTTTCCCGAACAGCGCATCCTGCGCGCGGCGATCGACGAGTTGCGCGGGCGTCGACCGCTCGATTTCAACCTCGACATCCTGCCCCTCATCGAGCGGGATGCGGCCTTCGACTACTACGCGACGCTGGGCCGGGTGTCGCCGGCGAGCGTGCGCGACCTCGACGGGCTGTTGCGGGGCATCCGCGAGTCGCGGCGGCCGGTCGACGAGCTCGTCGATGCGCACCTGCGTGAGGGGTCGGACAGGCTCTCACTGGATGCGGCCGCCCGGCCCCTGACGGAGGAGGATCCGGCCGCGCCGATCGACGAGGCGGTCGCTCGAGCCGTGCGGCGCGACATCGCCGAGGCGGAGCGCGGCGCGGCGAGTCCGCTGAAGATGGCCCTGCACTCGTATGCCGCGGCGCGGTCCGCCCTGATCCCCCTCGTCGAGTTCGGCGGGTTGGATCCCGCGTCGTTCGCGGACTACCGGCGGTTCCTCGCCGTCGCGGCGTCCTTCGGGAGCGGCCCACCGCTCCGACGCGCTCGGGACCTCGTGGCCGCGCACGATGCCGGGCTGGTGCGCTTCGCGGGTCCGGGATTCGCGGCGCGACCGAACGACGACGGCATCGGCGTCGGCGCGGATCGGATGGCGGAGATCGAGACGGACTGGCTGGTCGAGGCGTGGCTGCCCGCCCCGACCGCGGTGCGGACCGGTGAACCGCTCGTCACGGCGCTCGTCGCGGCGGGGCTCGCCCGCCCGTGGCGCTTTCCCGACGGCCGGCCCTCCGACGCGCTCGACATCGTCCCGGCGAACGGCGGTCTCGTGTCCGTCGACGGATCGCCCACCCCGGGAATCTTCTCCGTCGGCGTCCCCCACGAGGACATCCGCGTCTTCACGATCATCGCGCCCGTGCCGGGCACGAACTCGTCCGTGCTGCGAGAGACGGATGCCGCGGCCCGCGCGGCGCTGCGTGTCGCGGCGGCCGCTGCCAACGTCGAAAGGAGCGTCTCGCCATGACCCGACGCGTCTCACATCTCGTCATCGGGGCCGGGGCGATGGGTCTCGCAACGACGTGGCGACTCGCGCAACGGGGGTTCGCGCCGCTCGCGCTCGAGCAATTCGCCCGCGGGCACGCGCTCGGCGCGTCGCACGGCGCCACCCGCAACTTCAACGACGCGTATGCCGACCCCGACTACCTCGACCTGCTCGAGGCCGCGCGCGGCGGATGGTCCGACCTCGCCGCGCACGCGGACGGACCGCTGCTCGTCCTGCACGGTCTCGCCACGCACGGCGATGACGACGAGGTGGCACGCATCCACGATGCCCTCACGGCTCGCGGCGGCCGGCCCGAAGTGTCCACGGCGCGCGCGGCGGCCGAACGGTGGCCCGGCATGCGCTTCGACGGCTCGGTCCTCGTCTCGGAGGACGCCGGCGTCGTACGCTCGCAGGCCGCGCTCGCGGCGCTCGAGCGAGCGGCGCGCGCGGCCGGCGCGGACATCCGGTTCGGATCGCGGGTGACAGCCCTCGTAAACGCCGACGACGGCGTGCGCGTCGTCGTGTCCCACGGCGACGAGCGGGAAGAGATCGTGGCGGACTGGGTCGTCGTGACGGCGGGCGCGTGGACCTCGCGGCTCATCGGGGATGCCGTGACCTTGCCGCTCCTCACCGTGACGGAGGAGAGTCCCGCGCACTTCCAGGCGACGCTGCCGGCCGAATGGCCGTCGTTCAATCACCTGTTGGCGCAGCGAGCCGCCGAGTATCCCGGCAACACATACGGCATGCCGACGCCCGGAGAGGGCGTCAAGGTCGGCTTCCACCGCGTCGGTGCGGTCGTCGACCCCGACGCCCGAACGTTCCGGCCCGTTCCCGCCCTGGACGCCCTCCTGCGTTCCTACGTGCGGGAGTGGTTTCCCGGGCTCGACGCGGAGAGCGGGGTGGGCATCAGCTGCACCTACACGTCGACCGATTCCGGCGACTTCGTCCTCGACCGGCGGGGGCGGATCGTCGTCGGCGCGGGGTTCTCGGGCCACGGGTTCAAGTTCACGCCCGCCATCGGCGACGTGTTGGCCGATCTCGCGACCGACCCCACCGCCGTGGCTCCGGCGTCGTTCCGCCTGCCCGCGTAGCTGCGCACCTGCCCGGGGTGCGGCGGCCTACTTCTTGTAGTTGGGCGCCTCGACGATGATCTGCACGTCGTGGGGGTGCGACTCCTTCAACCCGGCCGAGGTGATGCGGACGAACTTGCCCTTGGCCTTCAGCTCATCGATCGTGCGGGCACCGACGTAGAACATCGACTGACGCAGCCCGCCGACGAGCTGGTACGCGACGGCCGAGACGGGACCGCGATACGCGACCTGACCCTCGATGCCCTCGGGGATGAGCTTGTCGTCCGAGGGCACGTCCGCCTGAAAGTAGCGGTCCTTCGAGTACGAGGTCTTCTTGCCGCGGGTCTGCAGCGCACCGAGCGATCCCATGCCGCGGTACTGCTTGAACTGCTTGCCACCCTGGAACACGATCTCGCCCGGCGACTCGTCGGTTCCGGCGAGGAGCGAGCCGAGCATGACGGTGTCGGCACCCGCGACGAGTGCCTTGGCGATGTCGCCCGAGTACTGCAGGCCGCCGTCGGCGATGACCGGCACGCCGGCGGGACGTGCGGCGAGGGATGCCTCGTACACGGCCGTGACCTGCGGCACACCGACGCCGGCCACGACGCGCGTGGTGCAGATCGAGCCCGGCCCGACGCCGACCTTGACCGCGTCCACGCCCGCGTCGATGAGCGCCTGCGCACCCTCACGCGTCGCGACGTTGCCGCCGATGATGTCGATGTGGGCGAAGGATGCATCGGCCCGCAGCCGCGTGATGATGTCGATGACGCCCGCGGACTGGCCGTTGGCGGTGTCGACGACCAGCACATCGACGCCGGCGTCGCGGAGCGCTTCGGCGCGCTCCCACGCATCGCCGAAGAATCCGATCGCCGCGCCGACGCGCAGGCGACCCTGGTCGTCCTTCGTCGCGAGGGGGTACTTCTCGCTCTTGTCGAAGTCCTTGATGGTGATGAGGCCCGCGAGCTTGCCGTCATCGTCGATGAGCGGCAGCTTCTCGACGCGGTGCTTGGCGAACGTCGCGATGACGTCGTTCGCGCCGATGCCGACCTTGGCGGTGATGAGGCCCTCGCTCGTCATCACGTCGCGGACGAGCGTGGTCTGGCGCTCGAAGCCGGAGACGAAGCGCATGTCGCGGTTCGTGATGATGCCGACGAGCCGTCCATCGTCGTCCACGACGGGCAGTCCCGAGATGCGGTACTGCGCGCACTGCGCGTCGACCTCTTCGACGGTCGCGTCGGGGCGGGTGGTGATGGGATCGGTGATCATGCCGGACTCGCTGCGCTTGACGCGGTCGACCTGCGAGGCCTGGTCCTCGATGGACAGATTGCGGTGCAGGATGCCGAGGCCACCCTCGCGCGCGATCGCGATCGCCATGCGGGCTTCCGTCACCGTGTCCATCGCCGACGACACCAGGGGTGTCGCAACCGTGATCCGCCGCGTCAGCCGAGACGACGTGTCTGCCTCGCTCGGAATCACGTCGGTGTGGCCGGGCAGCAGCAGCACATCGTCGTACGTCAGTCCGACAAAACCGAACGGATCGTAATCGGGCATGTCGCGCTCCTCGTGCGGTGAGATCGGGGGGCGGATCGATGTGTTTCCACGCGAAGTTTCCGCTTGATGAAGTCTAAGCGGCGCGCGTGTGCGAACATTCCTCCGGGAGCGTTCCCATTGCGCATCGGTAACGGCTGACGTTTGAGCGATGGGCGAAACAATGCCGACACATTACGCTCGTACCGTCGTCCATCGATGCCGATGCGACGCGACCATCGGTTAACGGTGCCCGACTGGAGGATCTGTGAGTCCCACGACCGTTACGGCGAGACGTTCCCGCGGGGGGACTCTGCTCACCATAGGAGCACTCTTCGGCGTGCTCTTCGCGCTGATGAGCCTGACCGCATCCCCGGCCTTCGCGGCCGAGGACGACCCCTACCGCATCAGCGGCAACGTGCAGCTCGACGGTGCTCCCCTCGAGGGCATTCGACTCGTCATCGACGGCCCCGGCGGTGAGCAAGAAGTCGAGACGGATGCCGAGGGCCAGTGGCGCGTCGGCGTGCCCGAGCGCGGCGAGACCTACACGGTCACGCTCGACGAGGACACGCTGCCCGAGGGCATCGCGGTCGTCAACGACGAGGACGATACCCCCAACGAGCAAGAAGTCGAGATGGGCGCCGGTGGGCGCGTCACCGTCAACTTCTTCATCGGCGAGGGTGAGCGAAGCGTCACGAGCTTCGCCGACCAGCTCATCCAGCGCATCGTGCAGGGCCTGAGCTTCGGCCTCATGCTGGCCCTCGCGGCCGTCGGCCTGTCGCTCGTCTTCGGCACCACGGGCATCTCGAACTTCGCGCACGGCGAGATGGTCACTTTCGGCGCCGTCGTGGCGCTGACCCTCGTCGGACCGGCCAGCCTCGCGCTGCCGGTGTGGCTCGGCTTCCCGCTGGCGGTGATCCTCAGCGCGGGCCTCGGGCTCGTGCTGGACATGATCCTGTGGAGACCCCTGCGCCGAAGGCGAGTCGGTGTCGTTCAGCTCATGATCGTCAGCATCGGCCTGTCCCTCGCCCTCCGATACACGTTCCAGTTCTTCATCGGCGGCGGGACGAGCCAGCTCCCCTACGCATCCGAGCCGAAGATCCAGCTGTTCGGATCCGTGCAGATGAGCATCATCGACATGGTCTCGATCGCGATCTCGATCATCGTCATCATCGCGTTCGCGGTCTGGCTCACGCGCAGCCGCCTCGGCAAGGCCACACGCGCGATCTCCGACAACCCCTCGCTCGCCGCCGCCTCCGGCATCGACGTCGACTTCGTCGTCCGCGTCGTGTGGGTCATCGCCGGTGGGCTCGCGGGCCTCGCCGGCATCCTGTACGCCTACTACCGTCCCGGTATCAAGTGGGACATGGGGTCGCAGGTGCTGCTGCTGATGTTCGCGGCCGTCATCCTCGGCGGACTCGGTACCGCGTATGGTGCCCTGGTCGGCGCCATCATCGTCGGCCTGCTCGTCGAGGTCTCGAGCCTGTGGATCCCCGCCGACCTGAAGTACGCGAGCGCGCTCTTCATCCTCATCGTCATCCTGCTGTTCCGACCGCAGGGCATACTCGGCCGACGCGAGAGAATAGGTTAGGCGCACCATGGACCTGCTCCAGATCCTCTCGAACTCTGCCTCGTCGATCCTCAGCCCCGCGACGATCGGCTACGCACTCGCCGCCCTCGGTCTCGCGGTGCACTTCGGCTACACCGGCCTGATCAACATGGGCATCGCCGGCTTCATGGCCATCGGCGCCTACGGCTACGCGATCGGCGTGCTCACCTTCGGCCTCGAATGGTGGCTCGCGGCGATCGCGGGGCTCGTGGCGTCGGCGATCTTCGCCGTCATCCTCGGTATCCCGACGCTCCGCCTACGCGGCGACTACCTCGCGATCGTCACGATCGCCGCCGCGGAGGTCGTGCGGCTGCTGTTCTTGACCACCGCGTTCGACGAGTACACCGGCTCGGCCGACGGCCTGAGCGGCTATCACTCGAGCTTCCGGGCGTCGAACCCGTTGCCCGAGGGCACCTACGGCTTCGGTCCGTTCACGTACAACGAGACGCAGTGGTGGGTCCGCATCATGGGCCTGCTGACGCTGGGCTTCGCCGTGCTGGTGGTCTGGATGCTGATGCGCAGCCCGTGGGGCCGTGTGCTCAAGGGTGTCCGCGAAGACGAAGACGCGGTGCGCGCGCTCGGCAAGAACGTCTACGCCTACAAGATGCAGTCGCTGGTGCTGGGTGGTGTGCTCGCCGCGGCGGGCGGCATCGTCTACGCCCTGCCGTCGGCCGTCAGCCCCGGCGTGTACGTCACGTCGCTGACGTTCTTCGTCTGGACGGCCCTCTTGCTCGGCGGCGCGGCGACCGTGTTCGGTCCCCTGCTCGGTTCGCTCATCTTCTGGGTGCTGCAGACCTTCCTGAGCAACTTCCTCCCGGCGCTCGTCTCGGCCGGGGTCCTTCCCTTCATGTCGCAGATCCAGGCCGGAACGCTCCGATTCATCCTCGTCGGCGTCGCCCTCATGCTGCTCGTGATCTTCATGCCGCAGGGAATCCTCGGCAACAAGAAGGAGCTGACCTTTGTCAAGTAATGGGCAGTCAAATAGCGGGCAGTCAAACAACGGACAGTCAAGTAACGGGCAGTCGGGCGCCGAGCACACGACGACCGGCCAGCTCGGCGAAGATGCCTCGGGGGCTCCGCTCACGGCTCCCGTCGAGCGTCCGAAGACCACGGGGTTGCACGTCGGCGAGGCCGTGCCGGGGGCGAAGAAGGTCGATCCGATCATCATCGCCGACGGTGTGCGCCGCACGTTCGGCGGCGTCACGGCCGTCGATGTCGAGCACCTCGAGATCCCGCGCGGCGCGATCACGGCTCTGATCGGGCCGAACGGTGCGGGCAAGACGACCCTCTTCAACCTGCTCACGGGGTTCGACAAGCCCGACGAGGGTACCTGGAGCTTCGACGGCAAGTCGCTGTCGGGCGTCCCCGCGTTCCGGGTGGCTCGGATGGGTCTGGTGCGCACGTTCCAGCTGACGAAGGCGCTCGGGCTGCTCACGGTCCTCGAGAACATGAAGCTCGGGGCGACGGGTCAGCGCGGCGAGAAGTTCTGGCAGGCGCTCATCCCGGCGATCTGGCGTAAGCAGGATTCGAGCATCGACAGCCAGGCCATGGTGCTGCTGAAGAAGTTCAAGCTCGACGCCAAGTCGTCGGACTTCGCCGCAAGCCTCTCGGGTGGGCAGCGCAAGTTGCTCGAGATGGCGCGGGCGCTCATGACCAAGCCGACGCTGGTGATGCTCGACGAGCCGATGGCCGGAGTCAACCCGGCCCTGACGCAGTCGCTCCTCGATCACATCCTCGACCTGAAGGAAGAGGGCATGACCGTCCTCTTCGTCGAGCACGACATGCACATGGTCCGCCACATCGCCGACTGGGTCGTCGTCATGGCAGAGGGCAAGGTCGTGGCAGAGGGCGACCCGCACACGGTCATGCGCAACCCCGCCGTCATCGACGCCTACCTCGGAGCTCACCAAGAACTCGATCTGGGTGTCGTCACGGGTCGCATCGCGGCCATCGAGGCCGATCCGACGACGGATGCCGCGGCATCCGCTCAGGCGAGCGCGACCCTCCTGGTCGAAGAGGGCGTCGCCGAAGACGAGGAGAACCGCTCATGAGCACGGTAGCTACCGAAACACCGGTCGTCTTCGTCGACAACGTGCACGCCGGGTACCTGCCGGGGGTCAACATCCTGAACGGCTGCTCGCTGGTCGCGAACCAGGGCGAGCTGATCGGCATCATCGGCCCCAACGGCGCAGGCAAGTCGACGCTGCTGAAGGCGATCTTCGGTCAGGTCAACGTGCGCGAGGGTTCGATCACGCTCCAGGGCGATGACATCACGGGCCTCCGCGCCAACAAGCTCGTGGCGCGCGGCGTCGGGTTCATCCCGCAGACCAACAACGTCTTCCCGACGCTGACGATCGAAGAGAACCTGCAGATGGGTCTCTACCAGCGGCCGTCCGCGTACAAGGAGCGCTTGGAGTTCGTCACGAGCATCTTCGCCGAGCTGGGCAAGCGCCTGAAGCAGCGCGCGGGTTCGCTCTCCGGTGGTGAGCGTCAGATGGTGGCGATGAGCCGTGCCCTGATGATGGACCCGAAGGTGCTGCTCCTCGACGAGCCCTCGGCCGGCCTCTCCCCCGTCCGTCAGGACGAGGCGTTCATCCGGGTCTCCGAGATCAACAAGGCCGGCGTGACCTGCATCATGGTCGAGCAGAACGCGCGGCGCTGCCTGCAGATCTGCGACCGCGGCTACGTGCTCGACCAGGGCCGCGACGCCTACACCGGCACGGGCCGCGAGCTGCTGGGCGACCCGAAGGTCACCGAGCTGTACCTCGGCACCCTCGGCACCTGACCCGCTCTTCACGACGAAGGACCGGATGCCTCGGCATCCGGTCCCTCTGCGTTGCGCTGAACCCATGGCCCTGTCCTGACGCCGAAACACCCTTTGTGCGGCGACACACCCCGTTGCGCTGGGTGTTTCGCGGTAGGAGGGGTGTTTCGCCGAGGTGATGCGCGCCGGCGCACGACAAGGGGCCCCGGTCCGAAGACCGGGGCCCCTCTCACACGGATGTGTGGGTTTTAGCCCATGTATGCCGTGTAGGTGTTGTCCTCAGCAAACTCGTAGATGCCGATCGACGCCTCGGTCGGGTCGCCGACCTCGTCGAACGTGATCGGACCCGAGATGCCGTCGTAGTCGGCAACTCCGCCACCGAGGATGATGTCGGCGCACTCCGCGTACGAGGTGCAGGTTTCACCCTCGCCCGCACCACCCGAAACCTCGATGAGCTTCTCGGCCATGGCCGCGCTGTCGGTCGAACCGGCGGCGAGGCTGGCGAGGGCCAGGAGGATGGTTGCGTCGTAGGACTCGGCAGCGTAGCTGTAGTCCTCGAGCGGTGCGTCGCCTTCAGCTTCGAGGAACGCGTCGAGCTCGCTCGTGAAGTCCGCGATCGAGTCGATCGACAGGCCCGGGAGCGTGCCCTTGGCGCCCGTGAGGGAACCGGCCGGGAAGGCGTCTTCGAAGTTCTTCAGGTTGCCGTCGACGAAGTACAGCTTGTCGGACGGGATCTGACCGAACAGGCTCGGCAGCATGGTCGAGACCTCGTCGAACGTGATCAGGGCGATCGCGTCGGGGTCGGCCGCGAGGACCTCGCTGATCTGAGCGTCGAAGGTCGCGTCACCCGTGTTGTACGTCGGGGCTGCGACGACTTCGCCACCGGCGGCCTCGAAGGCCTCGGTCACGTAGCCGGCGAGGCCGGTGCCGTACGAGTCGTTCAGCACGATCATGCCGAGCGTCTGGTTGCCGTCCTCGGCGATCAGGTTGCCGAGAACCTCACCCTGCAGAACGTCGGAGGGAGCGGTACGGAAGTACAGTCCGTCGTCCTCGTATGTGGTGAAGGCGTCCGAGGTGTTGGCGGGCGAGAACTGAATCACGCCGGCGCCGACGACCTGGTCGATGAACTGCAGCGACGTGCCCGACGATGCGGCACCGATGATGGCCGAAACGTCCTCGCCCAGCAGGCGGGGGATTTCGGTCTCGTATGCCTTGTTGTCGGTGTCACCCGAGTCGCCGTAGACGACGTCGAGGGTCAGACCGGTGTCGGCCGAGATCTCATTGATCTGCGACGCGGCGTACGCGACGCCGGCCTCTTCGGGCGGGCCGAGGAAGGCGAGGTTTCCGGTCTGCGGCAGCGCCGTGCCGATCTTGAGGGCGAGGTCATCGCCGGCGGGTGCGGCGGACGACTCGGTGTCTCCACCACTGCCGGCACAACCTGCGAGAACCAGCGCGCTGACACCGACCACGGCGAAACCGCCGAGGACCTTGCCCGTACGCGAACGGGAGAAGAAGTTCATATTGCTCCTAGCTGTGGACGAACTCCGGGCCGGACTGAAGCCGACCCTATTGGCTTCACACTATGCGGCGCGGCGTCTCCGCGATGTTGCGGTGCGTTAACGATGTGAAACAGTACGGTCACAGCGTGATAACGCTCCCATGCCCCGAACGGCGGGGATGTCGTCGCGGCGAATGTCACGCCAACGAAGGTCACGTCAGAGAAGAGACATCCGAAACGCCGCGACCGCGACGCGAGAACAGCACGGAGTCAACGGAGAGGATGACCAGCGCCACCCAGACAAGTCCGAAGCCGATCCACCGCTCGAGCGGCATAGGTTCGCCGAGAACCCACGCCCCGATGATGAACTGCAGAACCGGCGCGATGAACTGCAGGAGGCCGATCGCGGTGAGCGGCACCCTCCTGGCCCCAGCCGCGAACAGCAACAACGGGACCGCGGTGATGATGCCGGCGAGCGAGAGCAGCACGGTGTGCACCGGACTGACCGTGCCCAGCGTGATGCCCGTCGTCACACCGACGACGATGAGCTGCACGATCGCCACCGGCAGCAGCCAGAAAGACTCGAGCGTGAGGCCCCCCACGGCATCCACCGCCGGACCGACCTGCTTCTTGATCAGCCCGTAGATCCCGAACGAGAAGGCCAGGGTCAGCGATATCCAGGGAAACTCCCCGTACCCGATGACGATGACGAGCACGGCGATGAGGCTGATGCCGATCGCGATCCACTGCGTCAGCCGCAGACGTTCGCGCAGGACGAGGGCACCCAGCAGCACCGTCACGATCGGGTTGATGAAGTATCCGAGACTCGTCTCGATCACGTGCCCGGCGAGGGTGGCGAGGATGTACACCTGCCAGTTGACGTAGATGACGACGCCCGCGATGGCCGTCAGCAGCAGGAGCCGCGGCTGTCGCACGATCCGGCCGAACGCGGGCCACGCGCGCGTGACCGTCAAGAGCAGGACGCAGAAGACGAAGGCCAGCAGGATGCGCCAGGCCACGATCTCCCAGGGCCCGGTCGGCACGAGCAACAGGAAGTACAGGGGAAGAAAACCCCAGATCAGGTACGCGCCCATCGCCGACGCGACGCCGATGCTGCGTTCGCGTACTTCTGCGGCCGCTGTTGCCGCGGCGGCGGTGCTTGCTGCGGTGCTTGCTGCAGTGGGTCCGACCGACCCGCGCGGAGTCTCGGTCGGATCCTGTGTCACCTCAACAGCCTACGGGCGGCGGGGACGACCGCGGGGCCATTCGCGCGCCACGCCCGGCTGGTGCGCCGCGGCGGAACGACGAAGGACCGGATGCCGAGGCATCCGGTCCTTCGTGTGTGTCAGTCGCTCAGCGAACGACGACCGCGAGCACGTCGCGGGCCGAGAGCACGAGCAGGTCGTCGGCGCCGAACTTGACCTCGGTGCCGCCGTACTTGCTGTAGATCACGCGGTCGCCGACGGCGACGTCGAGCGGGATGCGGTTGCCGTTGTCGTCAATCCGACCCGGGCCCACCGCGACGACCTCGCCCTCCTGGGGCTTCTCCTTCGCGGTGTCGGGGATGACCAGGCCAGAAGCCGTCGTCTGCTCCGCCTCGACCTGGCGGATGACGATGCGGTCCTCGAGCGGCTTGATGGAAACCTGAGTGGAAACCGTCACGGTCTACCTCTTTCTTGATCCAAGACTGATTAGCAACCTCGATGCGAGAGTGCTAATGCCAGTGTAGGCAACCGCTGGCACTCACGCAACGCGAGTGCCAGCGAGCGGGGTCGAATCGGATGGCGAGGGCCCGCGCCTAGGCTGGACAGGTGGAGATGGCCGAGCTCAGGGCGCTGCTGACGCCCGACGGGCTGCGGCTACTCGACTCGATGCCGCCGGTCACGACGTCCGCGGACGTCGCTCGCGAGGTCACGCGGCTGCGCGCTGCCGGGCACTCCCCCGACCTGGTGTCGGCCGTTGTCGGCCAGGCTCGCCTACGAACGCGTGCGGAGTCGAAGTTCGGGCCCCTCGCGGCCCGCATGCTCTTCACCCGCGCCGGGCTCGAACAATCGACGCGACTGCCCGTCGCCGCCCTGCACGCCGGGCGATTCCGCGACGCGGGCCTCGGCAGCGTCGCCGACCTCGGCAGCGGCATCGGCGGCGACGCGCTGGGATTCGCCGGCATCGGCATGGACGTCCTCGCGGTGGATGCCGACGAGGTCACGGCCGCGATCGCGGCATGCAACCTCGCGCCCTTCGGTTCGTCGGCCGAGGTACGCCGTGCCCAGGCCGAGGACGTGGATGTCTCGGGTTCCGCGGGGGTATGGCTCGACCCCGCACGGCGTACGGCCGGCCACACCGAGACATCCCGCCTCTCGCGCCCCGAGGATTACTCGCCCTCGCTCGACTGGGCATTCACGTTGGCGACGCAGAAGCCGACGGGCATCAAGCTCGGGCCCGGCTTCGACCGCGACCGTCTGCCATCGTTCGCCGAAGCGCAGTGGATCACCGCGGATGGCTCGACGCTCGAACTCGTTCTCTGGTCGGGCGAGCTCGCGCGGCCCGGCATCACCCGCGCCGCCGTCGTCATGACCGACGGGCAGTCGCACGAACTGACCGCACCCGCCGACAGCGAGGACGAGCCGGTGCATCCGCTCGGCACGTTCATTCACGAGCCGGCCGGGTCGGTCATCCGCGCGCGCCTCGTCGGCGACGTCGCTCGCGCTCTGGAGGCGGGGCCGATCGCGCCCGGCATCGCTTACCTGACCGGCGACGCGGCAGTGACGAGCCCGTTCGTGTCGACCTTCCGCGTGCGCGAGCAGTTGCCCGCCGACGTCAAGAAGCTGGGGCGGGCGCTGCGCGAGCGCGGCATCGGTCGGCTCGAGATCAAGAAGCGCGGGGTGGACGTCGACCCCGCCGTTCTGCGCACCAAGCTCGGGCTCAAGGGCGACGCTTCTGCGACTCTGCTGTTGACGCGGGTCGGATCGACGCGCATCGCCGTGCTCGCCGACCGCATCTAGGGGCGCGCGTCGTTTCGACTCGCCTGCGGCTCGCTCAACGACCGTGTGTCAGAACAGGGGCCCGCTGTTCAGGGCGACGGCGATCCAGAGCGCGCTGTAGAGGATCGACAGGATGCCGAGGCCCAGGGCCCACGCCGCGGCCTGGCGTCGGGCGCCCGGGCGACGCAGGGCCGCTATCGCCGTGATGATCGCGATGATGCCGACGGGGAACCCCCAGCCGACGACGAACGAGACGATGAGGCCGATGATCGCGACGGCGAGGGCCCATCCGGCGAGCGACGGCGGTCGGCGCGGGGCGGGCGGGGCCCAGGCGAGCTCCTGCTCGGGCTCCGCGCCCAGGTCTGTCCCGTGCTCGGGCTCCGCGCCGGGTGCGGGGTCCGCAGCTGGCACGGCTACGACGACCGGCACCGCGACCGGAGCTGTCGGCGGCAGCGGCGGCGGCACCGGCCGGGCAGCCTGCATGGAACGTCGGGTGGGCGCGGGGGCCACGGCATCCGTCGACTCGTCGTTCATGCGCGCACCTCCTCTTCCGAAACGGCCTCGGGCAACGCCTCGCCCGCGGCGACCTGAATCTGCGTGACGGGCAGAGTCGAGTCGGCACCGAACTCGAGTGTCGAGGGCGTGCGGCCGGACGCGATCAGCTCGGCGGCGAGCGCGGCGATCATCGCACCGTTGTCGGTGCAGAGCGAGAGCGGGGGAATTCGGACGGCAACGCCTGCCTGTTCGCCGCGGGCCAGCGCGACCTCGCGCAGGCGGCGATTGGCGATCACGCCTCCTCCGAGCAGCAGGCGGGGCACGCCGTACTGTGCGCAGGCGTCGAGGGCCTTCGTGACGAGCACGTCGATGACGGCCTCACGGAACGAGGCGGCAACATCGGCGATCGGCACCTCCTCGCCCGCGGCCTCGCGCTGCTCGGTCCAGCGGGCGACGGCGGTCTTGAGACCCGAGAACGAGAAGTCGTACCGGTGTTTCTCGCGGTCAGAGGCGCGCGAGAGTCCGCGGGGGAAGGCGATAGCGCGAGGATCCCCGGATGCCGCTGCCCGATCGATTTCCGGTCCGCCCGGGTAAGGCAGACCGAGCAGGCGGGCCACCTTGTCGAATGCCTCACCCGCGGCGTCGTCGATCGTCTCGCCGAGCAGTTCGACCTCGCTCGTGAGGTCGCGCACGAGCAGCAGCGAGGTGTGCCCGCCCGAGACGAGCAAAGCAACGGTCGGGTACTCGAGGGGCGGCGCGTCCGGGTCGAGGAGGTCCGCCGCGATGTGGCCGACGAGATGGTTGACGGCATAGAGCGGCTTGTCGAGGGCGATCGCGAGCGCCTTCGCAGCACCGACGCCGACCATGAGCGCACCCGCGAGTCCCGGGCCACTTGTGACGGCGACGGCGTCGAGGTCGTCGAGCCGGATGCCCGCCTCCGCGACGGCGGCCTGAATCGCGGGGCCGAGCGCCTCGAGATGCGCCCGCGCGGCGACCTCCGGCACGACCCCGCCGAATCGGGCATGCTCGTCCATGCTGCTCGCGATGGTGTTACTGAGGAGCGTCCGGCCGCGGACGATGCCGATGCCGGTCTCGTCGCAGCTGGTCTCGATGCCGAGCACGAGGGGTTCGCGGTTCGTGGCGGTCATGTGCACGCTCCTGCCTCAGAAACGGCAGTGGGCACGCGATCGAGCGTCGGAGATTCGGCCGGCGTCGGAGCATCCGGGTTCTCTGACGCCGATTCCGACCGAATCTCCGACGCAGAACCGACGACATCCATGCCGGAATGCTCCGCGAGCCACCCGCGCAGGTCCAGGCGCATCACGATCGCATCGACTCCGTCGGGTTGGTAGTAGTTCGGGCGCCGCGCGATCTCGACGAACCCCTCGGACACATACAGTGCCTGCGGGATCGGCTTGTCTGCTCGCACCTCGAGGAACACCTCGCGCGCCCCGCGCTCCCCCGCCTCGGTCAGCAGTGAGCGCAGCAGCCCGCGCCCCCGCCCTCGACCCCGCGCGTCTTCGACGAGCGCGATGGTTTGGATGTCGGCATCCGTCCCGCCCTGCACAGCCCGGATACCGCCGTAGCCGATCAGGCGTCCGGCTTCTTCGAGCACGAGGTAGCGGCCGTGGCGCGAGGCGAGTTCTTCGCGCATCATCGCCTCCGACCACGCGTCGGTCGGGAACGAGGCACGCTCCAGCGCCATGATCGCGTCGAGGTCGTCGGCGTTCGCCGTCCGCAGCGTCATACGCCCACCCGCTTGGGTGCGTGGCCGAGGGTCACGTCGGGCGAGCGCAGGTAGAGCGGCTCGGCGGATGAGTCGTCCCCGGCGTGCCTGTCTGCGGCGATTCCGGCAGCGAGCATCCGTCCCGCAAGACGCCCGAGGGCGCCCGCCGAGATGGACGTGACATCGACGCGCTGGACGGGATTCGCGAGCAGACCGAGCGAGAGGAGCCGTGCGTCGAGGTCGTCCCGCGGTGCGAGCGCGGGTTCGGTGGTTCGGACCGGGAGTCCCTCGGCCAGGCCCGCGTACACCGTGTAGGCGAACTCGCGGCGGCGTGCGTCGGTGACGATCGCGATCGGTCCGGATGCATCCGCCTCGAATTCGGCGAGCGCCGCGGCGTCGTGACTCGCGACGGCGATGACCGGAACGGCGCGCGCGAGGGCGAACGTGCGTGCGGCGGCGATGCCGATGCGCAGGCCGGTGAAGGGGCCCGGCCCCATGCCCGCGGCCACGTGCGTGATGTCGCGCGGGGTGACGGATGCCTCGGCCAAGGCGCCCTCGATCAGGGTGCCGATGATCTCGGCGTGTCCGAGCGCGTTGGGACTCGACGCTTCGCCGCGTGTGACCCCGTCGAGGTCGACGACCGCGACGGCAGAGCCGAGGGAGGTGTCGATGGCGAGGATCACGCCCTCCAGGGTAGTCGCGGGCGCGGGCGCTCAGCGCTTCGAGCGCATCGCCCGGGTGACCGTGACACCGCCTTCCCCGGCCGCCATGCGCGCATACTCCTCGGACTCGACCGGCACGAGCGCGATTCGTCCCTCCGCGTCCGCGTGCACGCCCCATCCGTATCGTTTGCCGAGGTCGCTCGAGCGCATGCACGGCTGACCCTTCGCGAAGAACTCGGCGCGCGCCGACTCGCGCTCTGCGGGCGGGATGTCGCGACGATCGGCCCACACGGCGAAGATGACGTCGTCCGAGGTGAACCGGTACGGATTTTCGGCGATCATCCGGTAGGTCAGCTCGGCGACACTCGGGCTGGCACGAGTCGGCGGTTCGGTCGCTGCTGTCGCCGCCGTGTCTTCGGCGACCGCGATGAAGGTGTCGAAGTAGTTCGTCGTGTGCATGGGTCGATCTTGGACGCCACCTCCGACATCCGTCCAGCCCCGCGCGACCACGTCGGAAGGCTCAGATCGGCGACCTCGACGCGGATTCCCATACCCTCGGCTTCAGCCCTCCGGAGAACCGGGGCACGTTAGCTGCCGTGGGGCACGGCAAAACCTGCCCCACAGCACCTACCGTGCCCCGCTTCGGGGCGGCCGGGCGCACACAGGAGGGCGCACAGCACGCCGAACCTACGGAGGGCGCGAGATCGTCACGATGCGCGGGGCGTCATCGTCGAGGGCCTCGGTCGAACGGGACAGATCGCCGCACATGGTGTCGGCACCCCGCCCTCCCACGGGCCGCTCGATCTCGAGCTCCCACCAGACCTCTCGCAACCCCTCGGCCATGCCGCGCCCCCACTCGACCACGACGACCGAGCCGTCCGCGTCGATATCGAGGTCGTCGAGCTCGAGCGCCGAGCCGAGGCGATAGGCATCCGCATGCACGAGGGGCGGGCCGTCTACGAGCGACGGATGCGTCCGCGCGATCACGAACGTCGGGCTCTGGATCGGCCCCCGCACACCGAGTCCCTCCGCGATTCCGCGGGTCAGGGTCGTCTTGCCCGCGCCGAGCGGTCCGGTGAGCACGAGCAGATCCCCGGCGACGAGCCCCGCGCCGAGCCGTCGTCCGAGTTGCTCCATATCGTCCGTGCTCTCGATGTCGTGGCGGCCGAGCAGGTCATCCGCGACGGTCACGACCGTACTCCGCTCACGACGAGCACGCTCACGACGACACCTGCCGCCGCGGCACCCGTGGCCCGATCCGCGTCACGATCTCGTAGTTGATGGTGCCCGAGGCATCCGCCCACTCATCCGCCGCGGGCACGCCGAGCGTCGGGTCACCGAACAGCACGACCTCGTCCCCCACCGCGACGGGGGTGTCGCCGGCGTCGACGACGAACTGGTCCATCGCGATGCGTCCCGCAACACGCAGGCGGGTGCCGCCGATCGTCACGGGACCGCGACCGGATGCGGCACGCGGCACACCGTCCGCATAGCCGAGCGGCACGAGCGCGAGGGTGGTGGGCCCGTCCGTGCGGTAGTCGTACCCGTACGAGACGCCCTGCCCCGCGGGTACCCGGCGGACGGCCGCGACCGCTCCGCGGAGCGTCATGGCGGGACGCAGGCCGAGCTCGGCCGACGACCGCCCGGCGAAGGGCGACAGACCGTACAGCCCGATGCCGACGCGTACGCAGTTCAGGCGCGCCTCGGGCAGGTCGATTGCCGCGTGCGTTGCGGCGATGTGTCGAAGCGGCGGGTTGAGTCCGAGGCTCGCGGCGGCGACGACCCCGCCCTCGAACGTCGCGAGCGCGGCCAGGTCGTCTTCGCGGCTCGCGTTCGAGAGGTGGCTGAACAGCCCGACGACCCGCAGCTTGCCGATGCGCTCGAGGCGCGCGGCCTCGGCGAACACGACGTTCCAGTCGCCCGGTGCGATGCCGTTGCGCGACAGCCCCGTCTCGAGCTTCAGGTGTACGGCGACGGGACGGTCGACGGATGCCGCAGCCGCCGCCTGCAGAAGCTGTTCGAAGCTCGAGATGCCGAGCTCGACACCCACCGACACGGCCTCCGCGAACGAGGCGCCGGGCGCGTGTAGCCAGGCGATGATCGGGGCCATGACTCCGGCGCGACGCAGAGCGAGCGCCTCCGAGACGTCGGCGACGCCCAAACGCGTGGCACCGCCCTCGAGGGCCGCAACAGCCGCGCGCGCAGCACCGTGCCCGTACCCATCCGCCTTGACGACGGCGATGACCTCGACGCCGGTCAGCCGGCGCAGGTGGCGCGTGTTCGCGGTGATCGCTCCGACGTCGATGAGGGCCTCGCGCATGACGCCGGCCGGCAGCTGGGTCATGGGGTCTCCTCGAGAGGCGATGCGGGCTGTGCCGCGGCGACGGCGGATGCCGGGACATCCGACTCCGCGACGACGTACGCCGTCGCGAGCCCGGCGTCGTGCGACATCGAGAGGTGGATCGCGGTGATGCCCCGCGCGGCGACGACGTCGGCGGTCGAGCCGACGAGGGTGAACCAGGGACGTCCGGATGCCTCGGGGGTGACCTCGATCTCGGTCCAGTGCACCCCGTCCGAACCGCCGAGGGCCTTGATCAGCGCCTCTTTCGCGGCGTAGCGCGCGGCGAGGGAGCGGGGCCGGAGCATCCGTTCCGCGGGTGAGAACAGGCGCTCGAGCAGGCGGGGCGTGCGCTCGAGCGTGCTCTCGAACCGGGGAATGTCGACGATGTCCACGCCGATCCCGACGATCACGCGTGGGCTCCGATCTTCACCTCGCCACCCTATCCCCGCCCCTGGCCCGCCTGGCCCGCCTGGCTCGCCGCGCAGGCATACTCCGCTGTCGCGGATCGACGTTCCACGGCGTGCGAGAGGTCGATCTGTGACAGCGGAGCTCCGCGCGTTTACTCGACGGTGACGGACTTCGCGAGGTTGCGGGGCTGGTCGACGTCCAGCCCCTTCGCGGTCGCCAGGCCCATCGCGAAGATGTGCAGCGGCACGACCGCCAGCAGCGGCTCGAACAGCGGGGCCGCGAGCGGGATGCGCAGCACCTCGTCGGCGAAGGGCAGCACCGCGGCATCCCCTTCTTCCGCGATAGCGATGACGCGGGCGCCGCGGGCACGGATCTCTTGGATGTTCGAGACGACCTTGGCGTGCAGAAGCGCGGACTCGCGGGGCGACGGGACGATGACGAAGACGGGCTGGCCGGGCTCGATCAGCGCGATGGGCCCGTGCTTCAGCTCGCCGGCGGCGAAGCCCTCGGCGTGGATGTACGCCAGTTCTTTGAGCTTGAGGGCGCCCTCGAGGGCGATCGGGTACCCGACGTGGCGTCCGAGGAACAGCACCGAACGGGTGTCGGCCATCCAGTGCGCCAGCTGCTCGATGCGCGGCTGCTCGCGTTCGAGGATCTGCGCGATCTTCGAGGGCACGGCCTCGAGCTCGAGCACCTGCTGCGCCGCCTCGGTTGCGCCCAGGGCGCCTCGCACGCGTCCGACGTGGAGCGCGAGCAGGTAGAGCGCGGTGATCTGAGCGACGAAGGCCTTGGTGGATGCGACGGCCACCTCGGGTCCGGCGTGCGTGTAGACGATCGCGTCGGACTCGCGCGGAATGGTCGCACCCTGCGTGTTGCAGATCGACAGCGTCTTGGCGCCGCGTTCCCGCGCGTACTTGACGGCCATGAGCGTGTCCATCGTCTCGCCGGACTGGCTGATCGAGACCACGAGGGTGCTGGCGTCGATCACGGGGTCGCGGTAGCGGAACTCGTGCGCGAGCTCGACATCGACGGGGATGCGGGCCCACTGCTCAAGCGCGTACTTGCCGACGAGACCCGCATAGGCGGCCGTGCCGCACGCGATGACGACGATGCGCGAGATGCCCGCGAAAAGCTCGTCGAGCCCGTCGAGTTCGGGGATGACGACCTGGCCGTCGCGGGTCCGACCCAGCAGCGTCTTGGCGACGGCTTCGGGCTCTTCCGAGACCTCCTTCGCCATGAACGACGACCATCCGCCCTTTTCCGCGGCCGAGGCATCCCACATCACTTCGAACGGCTCGACCTCGACGGATGTCCCGAAGAAATCGGTCACGGTCACACCACCCGGCCGGATCTCGACGATCTGGTCTTGGCCGATCGCGAGTGCGTGGCGCGTGTGCTCGACGAACGCCGCGACGTCCGACCCCAGGAAGTTCTCGCCATCGCCGAGCCCGATCACGAGGGGCGAGTTGCGGCGTGCGCCAACGACGAGGTCGGGGTGATCCTCGTGCACGGCGAGCAGCGTGAATGCGCCGTCGAGGCGGCTGACGGTGTTGCGGAACGCCGTCGCGAGGTCTTCGCTCTTCCGGTACTCACGCCCGAGCAGCACGGCCGCGACCTCGGTGTCGGTCTCGCTCTGGAATTCGTAGCCCTCGGCGAGCAGTTCTGCCTTCAGCTCGGAGAAGTTCTCGATGATCCCGTTGTGGATGACTGCCAGGCGATCGTCGTCGGCGAGGTGCGGGTGAGCGTTCACATCCGTGGGCCCACCGTGGGTCGCCCAGCGGGTGTGACCGATGCCGGTCGTGCCCGCGGGGAGCGGGTTCGCGGCCAGGTTGTCCCGCAGGATGCTCAGCTTGCCCGCGCGCTTGCGCATCCCGAGCTCGCCCGAGCCGTCGATCACGGCGATGCCGGCGGAGTCGTAGCCGCGGTATTCGAGTCGCGCGAGTCCGGCGAGAAGGATGGCCTGGCTCGGCCTCGGGCCGACATATCCGACGATTCCACACATGAGGGACATCCTAAGTCGGTGCGGCTGTGCGGCAGGTGAAGCGGCCGGCCCAAGCGCCTACAGCTTGCGGAGGAACACCCGGTCGACGCCGTGTTCCGGCCCCTTCTGCAGGATGAGGGTCGCGCGGTGTCGCGTGGGCATGACGTTCTCGACGAGGTTCGGCATGTTGATCTCGTCCCAGTACTTCATGGCCGTCTCGACAGCCTCTTCATCGCTCAGGTGTGCGAAGACGTTGAAGTACGACGTGGGATTCGCGAACGCGCCGCGGCGGAGAGCCAGGAATCGCTCGACGAACCACCGCGCGATGTGCTCGGGTTCGGCATCGACGTAGACGGCGAAGTCGAACAACTCGCTGACGGCGACATCGTTCGGCGAAGCCGGCGGCTGCAGGACGTTCAGGCCCTCGACGATCACGACGTCGGGGCGCCGGACGACGACGCTCGCGTCGGGCACGATGTCGTAGCGCATGTGCGAATAAAAGGGCGCTCGGACCTCGGATGCGCCGCTCTTGACCTCCGTCAGGAAGCGGATCAGGGCGCGGCGGTCGTAGGACTCGGGGAAGCCCTTGCGGCTCATCAGTCCCCGGCGTTCGAGTTCGGCGTTGGGGAACAGGAATCCATCGGTCGTGACCAGCTCGACGCGGGGGGTGCCGGGCCAGCGGCTCATCAGTTCGCGCAGCAGGCGGGCGATCGTCGACTTTCCGACCGCGACCGAGCCCGCGACGGCGACGACGAAGGGCGTGGTGGTGTCGGGTTCGCCGAGGAATCCGCTCGTATCGACACCGAGACGCTTCGTCGCGTTGGCGTACAGGCTCAGTAACCGGCTGAGGGGAAGGTAGACGTCGCGCACCTCGTCGACGTCGAGGCGATCCCCGAGTCCGCGCAGCTGGACGATCTCTTTCTCGGACAGCGGTTGGGCCATCCCGGCCGCCGCGCGCGCCCATTCGGCGCGTTCGATTTCACGGTAGGGCGTCAGCAGTGACGTGTTCGTGGTCTCCTCGGCGGGCACCGTTCGATGCTATCGCGCCGGTCGGCAGAGCCTGTCCGTTAGACGGAGCCCGACCGCGCTACGCTTCACCGGTGCGCCTGGGAGTCCTCGACATCGGCTCGAACACCGTCCACCTGTTGGTCGCCGATGCGAGACCCGGGGGCCGGCCGCTCGGCACGACCAGCCACCGCACCGTGCTGCGGCTGATGCGCTACCTTGCGCCGGACGGATCGATCACGGAAGACGGCATCCGAGCGCTCGAGAGTGCTGTTTCCGAGGCACGCGATCATGCCGCCGCCGAGGCCGTCGACGAGTTGCTCGCGACCGCCACCTCGGCCGTGCGCGAGGCGACGAACGGCGCCGAGGTCATCGAACGGATCGAGGCGGCGCTCGGTCAGCCCCTCCAAGTGCTCGGCGGCGAGACTGAGGCGAGGTTCACGTTCCTCGCGGTGCGGCGGTGGTTCGGATGGTCGGCCGGACGCATCCTGCTCTTCGACATCGGCGGGGGTTCGCTCGAGCTCGCATCGGGTTCGGACGAGTTGCCCGAGCGCGCGGCATCCGTTCCTCTCGGCGCCGGACGGATGACGTTGGGGTTCTTCCCCGACGATCCGCCCGGCGAGGCCGCGGTCGATCGCCTGCGTGCCCATGCCGCCGACGTGCTCGCGCCGGTCGCCCGAGAATTCCGCGCACTCCCGAAGCCCGACCATGTCGTCGGGTCGTCGAAGGCGATCCGTTCGCTCGCGAAGCTCGCGGGCTATCCGATGCCCGGTTGGTCGGGAATCGACCGGATGGTTCTGCCCCGCGCCGCCCTCGCGTCGTGGATTCCGCGGCTCGCGCGCCTTCCCGCAAGCGCGCGGCAGGAGCTGCCGGGAATCACCGCCGACCGCACGATGCAGATCGTCGCGGGAGCGGTCGTGTTGCACGAGGCGATGACGGCGCTGCGCGTCGACGAACTCGAAGTGAGTCCGTGGGCCCTGCGCGAGGGCGTGCTGCTGAGGTATATCGAGTCGCTGACCTGGGGCTAACCGAGAAGCGCAATACCGTGCGTCATGTGGGATATCGGCCGATGTGACGCTAGTATCGGCCTCGGCGGGGGGAACGCCATCCCCGCCAGCCATTTCGGAGGTACCACGTGTCGACCGACGCACGCCGCGCCACCTCCGGCTCCGATAGCGACTCCGCGTCACCCCGAGGTCGAGCCTCTGAGGGCCGCGCGAACGAGACATCGAAAGCGCCCGAGACCACTTCCGTCCCGATCGCCGTGACGCAGGCTCAGCGCATCAAAGCGTTGAGCACGGCCGACCGTCACGCGGACATGCGCACGATGGTCACCACCGTCGGATTGCTCGGCGGGGCTCTCGCTCTCGCCGCAACAGCCCAGGCCGTCATCGTGCTCGGAATCGGCGATACGGCGGTCGGCGAGTCCGTGCCGTTCGGGTGGGATCTCGGTCGACGCATCTTCATCAACCTTTTGACGGTGATCTCGACCCTCGTCATCGTCAGCCAGCTGCGCATCGAGACGCGTCGCGCCCTGCCCGCGGCGGCCCTCGTCCTCACCGCCGGGGTCGGCGTTGCGGCGCTCCGCGCGGTGATGCAGATCGCGATCGGCGTCTACTCACAGAACGATGTGTTGCCCGCCCTCGCGGATGCCGCGGTTTCCGGCACCATGATCAGCCTGATCATCGCGTTCGCGGTCTTCGTGACGCGCTCGCAGCAGCGAGTCCGGCGGGCGGAACGAACATCTCACCTGCCCGCGGCGCAGAGTTCCCAGGCGCTGGTCCAGATGCTGCGCACGCAAACAAGGGGTCGCTACCGGCTGGCATCGAAGACACATGAGGCGCTCACGGAGCGATTCCAGCACGTTGCGCACGAGATTGCCGAGATCACCGCCGACGCGGATGGCCTCATGAAACTTCGCCTGCAGGCCGTGCAACACGAGTTAGCGGGTGTTGCGATTGACGGCCAGAAGGGCATCGCGTTGTTCAGCTATCCCGAGGCGTTGGAACACGGACTGATCCCCGCCGTTCGCGCCTTCATCGCGACGGTGCCGAACCCCATCGCCGTTCGACTGAGAGTCAGTGACTCCGCCGAGGTCCTCGCCGCTACGGGCACCGGGCCGTCGACGATCGACCGACGCGCCGTCCTGCTCCAGACGATCATCGAAGGCGTGCTGAACGCGCTGGAGTTCTGTCACGCACAGCGCATCGACATCACCATCGGCGTGGTCGCCGGAATGGTGCGCGTCTCGCTCACGAACGACGGCACCGGTAGCGCCGGTATGGCGGAGCCTCCCGGGCTCGACAGCCTGCGTCGCCAGGTGAGCGCAATCGGCGGGAGGCTCGAAGCCGAGATGCCCGCCGAGGGCGGGTGCAGCCTGATCATGTTCACGCCGCCCGTCGCCGCGAGCGCCTAGCGACTGAGCTCGCTAGAGAGCTAGGGCTGAGCGCACGACATCGGCCAGCTCGTCGGCGTGACGGCGGGCCGTTTCTTCGTCGGCGGCTTCGACCATCACGCGCACGAGCGGCTCGGTGCCCGAGGGACGCAGCAGCACACGACCGGAATCCCCGAGAGACGCGGATGCCGCGGCCACAGCAGCGATAACGTCCGGGTCCGTGTTGGCCCGTGAACGGTCGACGTCGCGCACATTGACCAGCACCTGCGGGAACACCGTCATGATCGACGCGAGTTCGGCGAGGGTCTTGCCCGTGCGCGCCATCTCAGCCACGAGGTGCAGACCCGTCAGCAGGCCGTCTCCGGTCGTGGCGTAGTCGCTCATGATGAGGTGCCCGGACTGCTCGCCGCCGAGCGAGTACCCGCCCCGGCTCATCTCTTCGAGCACGTAGCGGTCGCCGACGGCGGTCTGGAGCACGCGGATGCCTCGCTCCGCCATCGCCCGATGCAGGCCCAGGTTGCTCATGACCGTCGCAACGAGTGTGTTGTCGCGCAAGCGTCCACGTTCGTGGAGGGAGGCGGCGAGAATCGCCATGATCCGGTCACCGTCGATGATCTGCCCCGTGGCGTCGACCGCCAGGCACCGGTCGGCGTCGCCATCATGGGCTATTCCGACATCCGCTCCGTGTTCGAGCACAGCGGCGGCGAGCACGTCGAGGTGCGTCGAACCGACACCGTCGTTGATGTTCCAACCGTCCGGGTCGGCACCGATCACGACGAGTTCGGCGCCCGCATCGCGGAACGTCTCGGGCGAGACACCGGATGCGGCGCCGTGGGCGCAGTCGAGCACAACCTTGACGCCCTCGAGCCGCTGGGGCAGAGAGGCCAGGAGGTGCATGACGTAGCGGTCTTCGGCATCCGAGAATCGCGCGATGCGCCCGACGTCCGCGCCGGTGGGCTGGAGCTTGGGACCCGACATCGCCTGCTCGATGCGTTGCTCGACGGCGTCGGGCAGCTTCATGCCTCCGCGGGCGAAGATCTTGATGCCGTTGTCGGGCGCCGGATTGTGTGAGGCCGAGACCATGACACCGAAGTCGGCGTCACGATCGGCGACGAGGAAGGCGAGTGCCGGGGTCGGCAGAACGCCGGCCTCGAGCACATCGACACCCGACGAGGCGAGTCCTGCGGCGACCGCGGCGGTCAGGAATTCTCCCGACACACGCGGGTCGCGCGCGACCACGGCCGTCAGACGACGTCCCTGTGCACGGCGCGCCTCGGCGGTGCGACCTTGACCGAGGACGACTGCTGTCGCCTGGGCAAGCGAAAGTGCAAGGTCGGCGGTCAGGGTCCCGTTTGCGAGACCCCGAACGCCGTCCGTGCCAAAAAGCGGCATCGGAGCGCTGACCGCTGGTTAGCGCTTCGAGTACTGAGGCGCCTTACGGGCCTTCTTGAGTCCGGCCTTCTTGCGCTCCTTGACGCGAGCGTCGCGCGAGAGGAATCCGGCCTTCTTGAGGGTGGCGCGGTTGTTCTCGATGTCGATCTCGTTGAGCGAACGCGCGATGCCGAGGCGCAGTGCGCCGGCCTGACCCGAGGGTCCACCGCCCGAGATGCGGGCGATGACGTCGTAGGCGTCGGTGAGGTTGAGGACCGTGAACGGGTCGGTGACGAGCTGCTGGTGCAGCTTGTTCGGGAAGTAGTCCTCGAACGCGCGGCCGTTGACCGTGATCGTGCCCGAGCCGGGGACGATGCGCACGCGGGCGATGGCCTGCTTGCGACGGCCCACGGCTGCGCCGGGAACGGTCAGGACGGGACGCTCGGCTGCGACGGCTGCTGCCGTCTGGTCAGCGGGCGTCTCGGTCGAGTAGCTCTGGGGGGCCTCGTCAGTCGAGGAAGTGGAGTCGGAGATGTTCGCCACGAGTATGTCCTTTGAAAGTGAGTGCGGCGCTTACTGGGCGACCTGGTCGAGGGTGTACGTCTTGGGCTGCTGGGCAGCGTGGGGGTGCTCGGCACCCCGGTAAACCTTGAGCTTGCCCAGCTGTGCGCGACCGATGCTGTTCTTGGGCAGCATCCCGCGGATCGCCTTTTCGACGGCACGCTCGGGGTTCTTGTCCATGAGCTCGCCGTAGGTGACGGACTTGAGTCCACCCGGGTAGCCCGAGTGGCGGTAGGCCTTCTTCTTCTCGAGCTTCTGACCCGTCAGCGCGACCTTGTCGGCGTTGACGATGATCACGAAGTCACCGGTGTCCATGTGGTTGGTGAAGGTGGGCTTGTGCTTGCCGCGCAGGAGCGCTGCAGCGTGGCTCGCGAGGCGGCCGAGAACGACGTCGGTCGCGTCGATGATGAGCCACTCGCGCTGGATCTCGCCAGCCTTGGGGGTGTACGTGCGCGTCACAGTAGTGCTGCTTTCTTGTTCGAACGGAGATGTTCGTGAATCCCGCTCCGGGGTTGTTGTCTCCAGACGGATGTCCGGGCAACGAGCCAGTGGAGGGCTCACGTTCGCGGTAGCCAGGCCAGCAGGGCACAGGCACCAAGGGATCAGCTTAGCGCAGGCCGGGGCCGCGGCCAAACGCACGGGTCCGCGGCTCGTGCGCCTAGGCCAGGAGCGTTCCCGTCAGCGCAAGCAGCACATAGGTGCCGTTGAACACCATGTGCACGAGGAGGGCGCCCCAGATCCGCCCCGTGAGCAAGACGAGCAGTCCTACAACGAGGCCGACGAGCGTGAAGACAACGGCGTCGTCCCAGCCGACGGCACCCGAGATTCCGTGTGCCAGGACGAACACGCCCGTCGTGACGACCAGGGCGATGAACGCGGCGAAGCCCTTGCCGAAAGCGCGGCGCACGACCGTAAAGATCGCTACGAGCAGTACGCCTCGGAAGAAGAGCTCTTCGATCGTCGGTCCGATGATCACCGGCGTCAGAGCTTCGGTGAACCACCAGTCGGGGGTCAGTGACCCATTGACCGTCGGGTACGACGGGAAGGCGCCGCTCGCCCCCGCTGCCACGTCGAGCCAACCCTGCACCACCCGCAGGGCGCCGCCGAGGACGACGCCGTAGAGCAGGTCGACCCACCGAAACCGCAGCAGCATCCGGGGTCGCGAACGCGAGAACGCCAGCACGATCGGCACCAGCATGCCGGCCCACATGACGAGAGGCGCGATCAGTCCGCCGCCCAGGGTGGGCGCGAGAGTGCTGAGAGCGGATGATCCGAGGATGCCGGCCCCGAACGACAACATCGTCCAGCCGAGCAAGTCGTACCCCCAGCGTCGGACGGTGCTGCCCCCCTCGCGCCAGTCACGCGCAGGCCGACGACGGCGACGCCGCTCGGCTGTCGCGGATCGACCTTCCGCCGCACCCTCTGCGTCGATCTGCGACAGTGGAATCGAGCGCGGAGTCGAACGCGAGGCATCCGTTTCGCCCACGGTCGGCGCGTCGCTAGGCTCAGTGGGCACGCTGCCACGTTACCCGGGAGGCCCCTCGTCATGCTCGAGTTGCTGACGGTGTGCACGGGCAACATCTGCCGCTCTCCCCTGGCCGAGTCGCTGTTGCGCGAACGTCTCGCGCCTCTCGACGTGCGCGTGAGTAGTGCGGGCACGCGGGCGCTCGTCGGGTCGGGCATGACCCCCGAGGCGCAGCGGCTCGCGGTTGATCTGGGCGTTCCGGATGCGGCCGCACACCGGGCTCGACACCTGACCGAGGGGTTGCTCGAGACCCCCGACCTGATTTTCGCGATGTCACGCGAGCATCGGCGGGTCATCGTCGATCTCGCGCCGCGTCGGCTCCGCGCGACCTTCACCGTTCGCGAGTTCGCGCGCTTGGCACAGCACGCGACCGATGAGTCGATCGCCCGCGCCGTCGCCGACGCGACGGATACGCGTGACGCGCTTCGCCTGGCGGTGGCTCACGTGTCCGCGATGCGGAGCGAGGTGGAACCGCCGGCGGATGCTTCGGACGACGACGTGATCGACCCATACCGCCGCTCGTGGAAGACGTACGAGTTGTCGGCATCACAGCTGGTGCCCGCGGTGGATGAGGTCGTGCGGGTGCTGCGGATCGCTCTCGCCTGAGCCGCAGCATCCTCTTTCGGGTACATGCGGGGGAATAGTTACCCGCGGCGCCTAGTTGGCCCGTGCGGGAACCTACCCGTTCACAATCGAGGAGCACCATGATCACCGCGCACGCGAACCCCGCCCCGACCGAGGCCCCGATCTTGGATGTGTTGGCCGAGCGGTGGAGCACGCGTGTTTATGACGCGGATGCTCCGCTCGACGAGTCCGCGCTGCAGAGCGCACTCGAGGCGGCACGGTGGACTCCCTCGGCGAACAACACGCAGCCGTGGCGCTTCATCGTCGCGCGTCGCGGAACGCCCGAGTTCGAGACGGTGCACACCGCGCTGCGCGGGTTCAATCAGTCGTGGACGGCCGCAGCATCCGCTCTCGTCGTGTTCGTCGCCGAGACCGAGACTGAGGACGGCAAGCCGCTGCGCATGGCCGCCTATGACCTCGGCCAGGCGGCCGCGCACTTCACCGTGCAGGCGCACGCGAGTGGTCTGCACACCCATCAGATGGGTGGTTTCGACGGCCAGGCGATCGCGGATGCGTTCGGGCTCGATTCCCGCTTTGTGCCGATGACGGTCATGTCGGTGGGTTCGCTGGGCGACATCAAACAGGTGGACGAGGACGTGCGTGAGCGCGAGCTCGCACCGCGTTCGCGCCACTCGGTGAGCGATCTGGTGCTCGTCGGCGCGTAACCCCGCACCCGCTCGGTGAGCGAGCGCGGCGGGTCGAAACGCCGCTCCCCAACCCCGCTCGTTGAGCGAGCGCAGCGAGTCGAAACGCCCACATCGCGATCCGACCGCCGCGAAGTCGACGGATGTCTGGCAGCATCGCCGTTGTGATTGCAACGCCGCTCCCACCAACCCTGTCGTTCCTGTTCCGTCTCGAGGTCCAGGTTGGTGCACCGGTCGACCTGGGTGTCGTCGGGGGTGAACACCGCCGGATCGTCCCGATTCTGTCGGGCACCATCGAGGGCCCTGAGATTCGGGGGACGGTGTTGGATGGTGGGGCGGATTTCCAGGTGCTGCACCCTGACGGGCGCCAGATGCTCGAGGCAAGGTACGGCATCGAGACCGACGACGGTGTGCGGATGTATGTCGAGAATCGTGGGCTTCGCGCCGGTTCCGCCGAGGATCTCGGTCGCATCGCAAAGGGTGAGCGGGTCGATCCGGCGCGGATCTATTTCCGTTCGCAGCCGCAGCTCTTCGCGCCGGCGGGCCCCTGGGAGTGGCTGAATTCGCGGATGTTCGTCGGGGTCGGCGAGCGGGCACCGTTGGGCGTGCGGCTGGACGTCTTCGTCATCGACTGACGCTCCCCCGCTTACGCCGACACTCGCTTGCGCCGGCCACACCCCTCGCCTCACGCCGGACACAGCAGACCGCACGCCGGGCGCTCCTCCCCCCGCCGCACACACCTCACCCCGTTCCGGCCCAACTTCGGTGCCCCATGACCGCACCGACGCGCGCTCTTTGCCGTAGCCGCGACCCCGCGGCCGGGCGCCATCTTCGCTCCGGATCCCACCAGGCAGGTCCGCGCACGTGTGGCACCCCGTCGATCATCACGACGGACCAGCCCGATGTTGGCAACGTTCGATGGTGAACCCAACACAATAGGACTCCGTTGTCCGTATGCGTTGGGCCTCCGAGTGCATGGTCTGTGACGTGGTGGATTTCACACCACCCGGCCGGCACGTGGCAGCCGGGGATGACGCATCCTCCGTCGCGCAGACTGATCGCCTTACGCTGAATGGCGTTGAAGACCCGATCGGTCACGCTCAGGCCGACGATCCGGCCCCGATCGTTGCATGTGACGCGCTGGATGCTTCCGCAGCACGCGGCCCGCTCCGCAACCCCGATGCCGACCGGCTCATTGATGCCCTCGACCTCCACCCATCCGGTTCCCGCGACGACGTCCTCTTCGCGGGCGTAGACGACGAGGGTCGGCGCTCCCCCACCCACCGTCGGCAGCTCGCCCGACCGAGCCGCGACGTCGAGTGACGTCGCCAGGGCATCGTGCATCTTCTGAGCATGCGTCCGGGTGTCGCGTGGCTCGCCGACAGCATCGCCCGAATCACCAACGCCCACACCATCCGCAACGAAGCCGACCCCACCCCGCACCTTCGGGTTCGACAGTGAGTCGCAGTTGCGCTGCCACTGCGCCGCGACCTCGGCGAGCACATCGCCGCTCACTCGCGCGAGCCCGTCGCGCACGGGTCCCACGGTTAATCCGCGCCGCCGCATCGCGGATGCCTCGACCGGCTCCGCGCCGTCCTGATCGAGCACGCTCGCCCACACCTGCGCGAGCACCCGCAATTCTTGCGCCGACGCCTGCGGGCCGGACTCCACCGCACCCGTCGCGACATCGCGCGTCACACCCAACGCGGCCTCCCCCAACGCCGCGTCGGCGAGCAGCAGAGCGTCGCGGTCGATGCGACCGGATGCCTCGACCAGAACGGACGCCGCAACCACCCCGTCGCTTCCCACCGCCCCAGCGATCATCGCGTCACGAACCGCGGGCAGCGTCGCCGGCAGCCACTCCCCCGACGTCATCGAACGCTCACGGTGCACCACCCCGGCCGCCCGCACGATCGCCCCGGCCGACGCCCCCGACATTCGGGTCGTCCGCTGCACGACCTCCGACACCGAGCCACACCCCGCGCGCGTCGTCATCCGCTCATCCCGCGGACCCTCCGAGCGGCCGCGCACCACATCGGTCGCCTCAACCAAGAACCCCTCGATCCGCCGCAGGATCGATCCCGCAACCGCCATCGCCTCGAGAACGAGAGCATCGGATGCCTCGTGCACAGCATCGCTCGCGAACACCGGCGCGAGGGCCGCGGCGAGGGCAGCATCCACGTCGCGAAGGGCGTCGAGGGCGGGTTTCATGTCTCCATTCTGACGAGGGTCACCGACATTGACGGCCCGCAGAACGGCCAGATCAGGCATCCAAAAGAAACTTGTGGACAACCCCGAAACGCCCCGCCTGTGGAGGAAGGATTGGCTCCGCCTTCCCGTGGCCACCGCTTCCCCGCACACCGCGCGCACAACCGTCGCGAGCGCCCCTTTTCGCGCGAATGCTTGACCGCGGGGACCTCGGTGTGAAGGTAATGGGACTCGGCACGAAAGACACGCACGCCCACGCTCGACCCGAAGAGACTCAGGGCATCATGACGAAGTCGTCCCGCGCGTCCAAACCTTTCCACGCTCGACCCTCTCCCGCGATCGACCCCTCCCGCGCATCCAAGCCGTTCCGCGCGTCCAAAGCCGGCGACTCATCGAACCCGGCGAGCGCGCCCAAACCGAGCTCACCCAAACCCGGCCCGCCGCCCAAACCCAAACCCGGCCCACCCCAACCGATATCGGGCACGAGCATCGGGTGACCCCCCCAGCAGTGGGGTAGCGCCACCTCACTCTTTGCCATCACGATCGCCCTCATGACGCTGCTGGCCGTGCACGTGCTTCCCACCCAGGTGCGCGTTCTGCATGATCCGGTGAGCAGCTATCGGCTGACCCCGTACCGTCCGTGGACCATCGTGTCGAAGGTGAGCCTGTCGATCGCCGCGGGCGGAACGATCATCGGGCTCGCAGGGCTGCTGGGACGGCATGCTGTCGTCGCGTGCGTACTGCTCGCCTTGTTCGCGATCTCGACGGCACTCCTCACGATCATGCCGATGGATGCCCGGGACACCGCGTCAACGACGGGCGGCCGCGTTCACAACGCCCTGGCCTTCATCGGCTTCGCTTCGGTGACCGCCGCCGCTTTGGTCGTGGGCAGCGCCCTCCTTGAAGCAGGGTTCGACGAGGCGGCGATATGGTCGACGGTGCTGGGCGGCGTCATGGCCGTCGGCGCGGCGGGTCTACTCATCGGCGCCGCGGCCCAGCGGACGAACCTGTTCGGGCTCTTCGAGAGGCTGATCTACGCGGGCTTCATCCTCTGGTTCATCCTGATCGGAATCACCGAGTTCTGACGCGGCGCGCGAGGGTGCCCGTTCCCCCTCCCGAGGGTGCCCGTTCCCACGCGCGAGGGTGCCCGTTCCCCCTCCCGAGGGTGCCCGTTCCACCCCGCGAGGGTGCCCGTTCCCCGCCCGAGGGTGCCCACTCCCACCAGAGGGAGGGATGTCTCGTCGGCACCGGCGCGCCTCGGACCCGGGGCTCGAGCCCTCGCGTTTCAGCCCTAGGGTGTGAGGCATGGCAGCGACCCCCGGCGACGACACCGATGAGCGAATGACGCTCGAACTCGGCCGACGGATCAGCGTGCTGCGCAAGCAACGCGGCCTGACGCTCGTGGCTCTCGCCGCCCGCACCGATCTCTCGCAGCCCTTCCTCAGTCAGATCGAACGAGGTCGTGCCCGGCCGAGCATGCCGTCCCTGCACCGCCTGGCTTCAGCCTTAGGGACAACCACCCCCGCCCTCCTTTCCGGTGGCGAGCATGCGCACGGTTCGGCGGCCGAGATAGATGATGACGACGTGAGCCTGGTGCGGGTCGGCCAGGGCTCGATGGTCACTCAGTCGAACGGGCAGGCCAAGGCCCTGGTCGTCGGCGAGCGCGCTATGTACCCCCTCGAGTTCGTCACGAACGTCACCGAGTTCGAGGACTATTACCAGCATGCGGGCGCCGAATTCATCTACGTGATCTCGGGTCACCTCGAGGTCGACCTCGCCGAGAGAGGGATTCACCGGATCGGCCCGGGCGACACGCTCTACTTCGCGGGCGACGTGCGGCATCGGTGGCGAGTCGTGGGCCTCTGGCCCGCCCGCTTGCTGGTCACGCAGGCCGGTACGAGCACTGCCGTCGACAATATTGGCAGCGAGCATATTTAGCTCTGTCCAGACATTCACGGGGCCGCAATTGCGGCGAAATGCCTTCGTAACATCCTGAGCGGATATTGATCTAGTCAATATTTATTCAGGAGGACCGATGTCCGGCGCAACGCTCGACTTCCGTGATGTCGCCATGCGATTCCCCAACGGGACCGTCGCACTCGACGACGTCAACCTGTCGATCCGACCCGGGGAGTTTGTGGCGCTGCTCGGGCCCTCGGGATGCGGCAAATCGACGTTGCTGCGCCTCGCGTCCGGGCTCGACACGGCGACATCGGGCCGCACCGAGACCGGTACCGACCGCATCGGCTACGTGTTCCAGGACGCGACTCTCCTTCCATGGCTGAGCGTCGAGCGGAACGTCGCCCTGTTCGGAGAACTCGACCATCTGCCGGCGTCCGAGCTTTCAGGGCGGGTCACGCACGCCCTCGACATGGTGGGGCTGACGAAGTTTGCCAAGCACCTGCCGCACCAGCTCTCGGGCGGCATGCGCATGCGCACGTCTCTGGCTCGGTCGTTGGTCAACAACCCGGCACTGTTCCTGTTCGATGAACCGTTCGGCGCGCTCGACGAGTTCACACGCGAGAAGCTCAACGACGACGTGCGCGCCCTCTGGCTCGAAGACCGGTTCACGGGGGTCTTCGTTACGCACTCGATCGCCGAGGCCGTCTACATGGCCACACGCGTGGTCGTGATGGGAGCATCGCCCGGCCGGATCATCGGCGAATACGACGTGCCGTTCGGCGACGAACGCGACGAGCACACGCGCTACTCCCCCGAGTTCGCCGAGCTCTCGGGCGAGATCTCGGATCTCCTGAAAGCGGCAATGGTATGAGTCGCACGGTTATGAGTGGGACCGGCAAGGGCCGGACGGGCGTCAAGCGCTGGTCCTGGAAGTCCATCCTGCTCCCCGTCGCGTTCGCGACCGCGGTGCTCGCCCTCTGGTACCTCACGAGCGCGTTCCTGCTCGCCCCGTCCAAACGGTTCATCCTCCCGATGCCGCACGAGATCCTTGTCGTCGCATTCCTCGATCCCAACAACTTCGGCGATCTGCTGCGGCAGCTGGGCACCACGGCCGTCGTCGCGATGACCGGGCTCGCGATCGCGACCGTGATCGGCATCACGACCGCTGTGCTCATGAGCCAGGCCAAATGGGTCGAGACAACCCTTTACCCGTATGCGGTCGCCCTCCAGAGCGTGCCGATCCTCGCGCTCGTACCGCTCATCGCGTTCGCGCTGGGATACGGGTTCGGCAGCCGCATCCTCGTCGTGATACTGATCTCGCTGTTCCCGATCATCACGAACACCCTGTTCGGCCTGCATTCGGCGAACGCGCAGATGAAGGACCTGTTCCGCCTCAAGCGAGCCAGTCGATGGACGATCCTCTGGCGACTGCAGTTTCCCGCGGCCCTGCCCGCGCTCTTCACCGGTCTGCGCATCTCGGCGGGCATGGCCGTCGTCGGAGCGATCGTGGCGGACTTCTTCTTCCGTCAGGGCAACTCCGGCATCGGACTCGCGATCGACACGTACCGCAATCGCCTCGATGGCGAGATGTTGTACGGCGCGATCCTGCTGGCGTCCTTCTTCGGGCTCGCGGTCTTCTGGCTCTTCGGCGTGCTCTCGCGACTCGTCGTCGGCAGTTGGTATCAGCCCGAGTCACGCTGACCCGCACCATCCCGTCCCGCACCATCCCGAACCGCACTATCCCATCCCGTCCCACCCGCACCCACCCGAATCACCTGGAGAGATCACATGAACCGCACCCGCTTTCTCGTGCCCACCGTCGGAGTCGGGGCGGCCCTCGCGCTCGTCCTGGGCGGATGCAGCAGCACGCCCACGGCGCAGGACGCCGAGGCTGTCGGCGGTGAGGGCGCGCTCGGCGCCTGCCCCGCGACGGTCGTGCTGCAGACGAACTGGTTTCCCGAGCCTGAGCACTCCGCGGCCTACGCCCTGATCGATCCGGCTGAGGCGACGACCGATCCCGACGCCGGCATCTACTCGGGCCCGGCCATCGCCGACCCCGACATCACGATCGAGGTGCGCTCGGGTGGTCCGTTCATCGGGTTCCAGCAGTCCACCGCGCTGCTCTACTCGGACGACTCGATCATGCTCGCCATGATCGACACCGACGAGTCGGTCAAGCTCTCGGCCGACCAGCCGACGAAGGCCGTGTACACACCCCTGCAGATCAACCCGCAGATCCTGCTGTGGGACCCGGAGCGGTACTCGTTCGACGAGATCTCCGACATCGCCGCCAGCGACGCGACGGTTCTGTACTTCCAGGGCGCGACCTACATGGACTACCTGATCGCGCAGGGCGACGTGACCGCCGAGCAGGTGGACGGATCATTCGACGGGTCAGTCACGCGCCTCGTCGCCGACGAGCCTGTCGTGATGCAGGGCTACATCACACAGGAGCCCTACCGCCTGAAGGTCGACTTCCCCGACTACGGGCGCGACGTCGATTCGTTCCTCATCGCCGACTCGGGGTACGACATCTACCCGGCCGCGTGGTCGGGCAAGCCCGAGGTCGTCGAGGCGCAGTCCGAGTGCCTCGCGCAGCTCGTCCCCGCGATGCAGCAGGCGCAGATCGACTACATGGAAGACCCCGAGCCGGTCAACCAAGCGATCGCGGACTACCTCGTCGAGATCGACCAGTTCTTCCAGGTGACACCCGAGTTGGGTGCCGAAATCCACCGCGTGATGAAGGACGAGGGCATCGTCGCCGACGGCACGGACGGAGTGTTCGGTTCCTTCGATGCCGAGCGGATGGAGCGGATGACCGCGCTGCTCGCCGACATCTACGCCGAGTCCGGCGTCGACATCGCCGCGGACCTGACGGCGGAAGACATCTACACGAACGAGTTCCTCGACCCGAGCATCAGCTACGCGGGCTGACCGGACGGTGGGTGGCGTCCGCGCGGCGCCACCCACACCCGCCGCCGCTCCACAGAACTCTCATCCATCGACGAGTCCCGTCCCACCGAGCGCCCGCCCCACGCGATCGAAAGCTGCATCATCATGACCCTCCCCACGTTCACTCCGACGGCAAAGACATCGACATCGACATCGACATCGACGCCGACAATCGCGTCGATCACCCCGTACCCCCTGCGCCTGCGCACCGACTACGCCGAGATGACGCTGTTCCTCGTGCGCGTCGAGACGAGCGACGGCGTCGTCGGCTGGGGCGAGAGCTGCGACAGCTTCGGCATCTCGTACCCGACGGTGCTCGCGCGTTTCGTGGAGGATGTCTGGGGTCCGGTCGCATCCGGCATGTCCAGCACTGCCGCCCTCACCGCGCTCGGCACGAAGCGCCGAGCCGTTGCGCGGACGCTTGGCTTCAGCCACTCGGCCGCTCAGTCGCTCAGCGCGGTCGACATCGCGATCCGTGATGCCCAGGCCCGCGCCGCAGGTGTCTCGCTGTCGCCCGTCGAGGGGCGCGTGAGCGAGCGCCTGCGCGTCTACGCCGGCAACAGTCACTTCCTCGAGTCGCGCGACGCGGGCGGGCACGTCGAGCTCCTGGCTCCTCTGCTCGAGCGCGGGGTTTCAATGGTGAAGATGCGCATCGGCCCCGATTGGCGCTCGGCGATGCGCGTGCTCACGGACCTCCGAACCGAGTTGCCGGACATCGACCTCATGGTCGATGGCAGCGAGCTGTTCTCCGTCGCCGAGTCTCTCGAGATGGCCGTTCGCTTAGCCGATCTGCGCGTCAGTTGGTTCGAAGAGCCGGTGTCTGCCGCGCGGCTTCCCGCGATCGCGCGGATCGCGGCGGCCTCCCCCGTGCCTGTCGCCTACGGCGAGCACCTGTTCAGCACCGAACACATGCTCGACACGATGGATGCCGCGGCCATCTCGGTCGTTCAGCCCGATGCATCCATCTGTGGCGGGATGGCCGAGGCCGACCTGATGGCGCGAACGGCCCTCGGCCGCGGGGCGCGCGTCGTGATGCACACGCACGGCAGCCCCGTGACGTTCGCAGCCAACGCGATCGTCGCCTCGGCGATCCCGGGCATCGACCTGATCGAGTACCCGTTCCACCTCTCGCCGATGCTCGAGCGCGTCGCGCCCGGCGCGGGCTTCGGCGTGACGTCCATCGTGGACGGGACGATCGCTGTGCCGACGGGCCCCGGGCTCGGCATCGATGTGGACGTCGACGTCATCGAGGCGGGGCGCCGGGCGTTCCTCGACTCCTGACTAGCGTGGAATCGTGAACATGTCCTCACCCCAGCGCGTGCTCGTGACCGGATCCCGCGGCAAGGTCGGCCGTCATGTCGTGGCCGCCCTCGTCGCGGCCGGGTTCGATGTGCGGGCGACCGATATCGCCCGGCCCGTATACGACGCCGACGACTCGAACGCCGTCCCCTACGTGCAGGCCGACCTGACGGATGCCGGTGATGCGTTCGCCGTCGTCCGCGACGTGGACGCGGTCGTGCACACGGCCGGCATCCCCGAACCGACCAAGAACGTGGCGCACGTGGTGTTCGCCACGAACACGCAGTCGACGTTCAACGTGATCGAGGCCATGCAAGCCCGCGGCATCCGGCGCCTGATCAACCTGTCGAGCGACTCGGTGTCGGGCATGACCTGGGCGCACCGTCCGTTCGTCGGCTCGTTCTGCCCGATCGACGAGTCACATCCCGATCTCGCGCACGATGCGTATGGGATGTCGAAGCGCGTCACCGAGCTGCTGTGCGACGGCTTCGTGGCCCGCGCGGAGAAGGGCGCGTCGGCCGTTTCGATCCGTCCCACGTGGGTTCTGACGCCCGAGACGTACGCGGCGAACCTGCGGCCGTTCTTCGACGACCCCGACCTGCCGAGTGCGGTGTTCTGGGCTTATATCGACGTGCGAGACCTCGCCGAACTCGTCGTGGCGTGCGTCCGCACCCCGACCCCCGGGCACGAGGTCGTCTACGCCGCCGCGGCCGACAACATCGGCGGGCGTGACCTGCTCGCGAGTGTGGCGCGCCTGCATCCCGAGGTCGAGCTGCGCCCCGTGTCGCGCGTGGATGCGAGCGGCATCGACTCGTCAAAGGCCACTCGCCTGTTCGACTGGACGCCGTCTCGATCGTGGCGCGATCATCTCGCCCCGGACGGCACCCCCTTTTCCCACCCCGCGCCCTGAGGCGCCGCACGATCATCGGATCCACCCCATGACGGACTACGTCGACGCCGGCGGCGTGCACATCGCGCGTCCCCTCTACGACTTCATCACAAACGAAGCGCTCGATCCGGATGCCTCGGTCACTGCATTCTGGGCGGGTTTCGCCGCGATCGTCCACGACCTGTCGCCTCGCCGTGTCGGCCTGCTGGCCGAGCGCGACCGGCTGCAAGCGGCGATCGACGAGTGGCACCGCGACGCACGCAGCACCGGCACCGGCGACGCCAGCGGCAGCGGCACCGATCCAGCCCGATACCGCGCGCACCTCGAACAGATCGGCTACCTCGTGCCTGCGGTCGATCCCGCATCGATCACGACGACGAACGTCGCGCCCGAGCTGGGCGAGCTCGCCGGCCCGCAGCTCGTCGTGCCCGTCACCAATGCCCGCTATGCCCTGAACGCCGTGAACGCACGGTGGGGTTCGCTTTACGACGCGCTGTATGGCACGGATGCGCTCGCGCCCGTGGATCCTGCGGCATCCGGATACGACATCGAGCGGGGTGACCGCGTGGTCGCTCACGTGCGCGACCTGCTGGATGAGTTTGTCCCACTCATCGAGGGCAGCCACCAAGGATCGAGGGCGTACGCGGTGGTCGACGGCGAGCTCGAGATCACCAGCGCGGACGGACGCGTGACGAATCTCGCCGACCCCGCACAGTTCCGCGGGTATCGCGGGCACCCCGAGGCACCGAGCGCCGTACTGCTCGCGCGGCACGGTCTGCATCTCGAGCTGCAGTTCGATGGCGAGTCGCCGGTCGGGTCGCGTGACTCGGCATCGCTCAGCGACGTGCTGCTCGAGTCTGCGCTCAGCACGATCGTGGACTTCGAGGACTCGGTCGCCACGGTCGATGCCGATGACAAGGTCGCCGCGTACCGCATCTGGCTGGGTCTGAATCGGGGCGACCTCACGCACGCGTTCGAGAAGCAGGGACGGGTGATCGAGCGCAGACTCGCGCCCGACCGCGAGTACCGGAGCCCGGCCGGTGCGCCGCTGACCCTGTCGGGTCGTTCGCTCATGCTCGTCCGCAACGTGGGGTTGCACATGTCGACCGATGCCGTGATCGACGCGGCCGGTCAACCGGTAAGCGAGACGATCGTGGATGCGGTCGTGACGACGCTGTGCGCTCGGTCGGCCGGCACCCTCGCATCTCTCCCGGTCGTGATCCCGAAGCTGCACGGGCCCGCCGAGGTGGCGTTCGTCGTCGAGCTCTTCGGACGCGTCGAGGCTCTGCTCGGTCTGGCTCCCGAGACGCTGAAGCTCGGGCTGATGGACGAAGAGCGGCGGACGTCGGCCAACCTGGCCGCGTGTCTGGCCGAGGCCCGATCGCGGCTGGTCTTCGTCAACACCGGCTTTCTCGATCGCTCGGGTGACGAAATCCACACGTCGATGCAGGCCGGGCCGTTCGTGCCCAAGGGCGAGTTGCGCGAGCAGCCGTGGATGCGCGCATACGAACGCCGCAACGTCTCGTCGGCACTCGCGGCCGGGTTCGGTGGGCGCGCTCAAATCGGCAAAGGCATGTGGGCGATGCCCGATCGGATGGCCGCGCTGCTGGCCCAGAAGATCGCTCATCCGCAGGCCGGGGCATCCACCGCGTGGGTTCCCTCGCCGACCGCGGCGACCCTCCACGCCCTGCACTATCTGCGGGTGGACGTTTTTGCGCGTCAAGAGGTGCTGGCGGCCGAACCGATCGATCCGCTCGACGATCTGCTGACGATTCCGGTTGGCGATCCGGCGTCGTGGGCGGCGGATGCGGTTCAGCGCGAGCTCGAGAACAATCTGCAGTCGATCCTCGGTTATGTGGTGCGATGGGTCGATCAGGGCGTCGGATGCTCGACAGTTCCGGATATCGAAGGTGTGGGGTTGATGGAAGATCGCGCGACCCTGCGCATCTCGAGTCAGCACGTGGCGAACTGGCTGGTTCACGGGGTGGTCACTGACGATCAGGTGCGCCGGACGATGGAGCGGATGGCCGAGGTCGTCGATACGCAGAACTCTGGCGATGCGGGGTACCGACCGATGGGCCCAGACCTGGCGTCGAGCCTGGCTTATGCCGCGGCTATCGAGCTCGTGTTCGGCGGAACGTCCGCCTCGAACGGGTACACCGAGCCGGTGCTGCACCGCTTCCGCCGCGCGGCGAAGGGCCGGGACCGCTTCCGCGACGACGCCGCGGACAAGCCGATCCCCCCGCGAGTCTGAGGGCAGAGAGCGCGGCTTGTGATGCGGCTATCGCGATCGCCGAAGTAGTTGGCCTTCGGGCACTCCATCCTGCCGACGGAGCCTCTCGGGTGGGGCGCCTCCGTGTCGGCTCTCGGCGACGCGCACTCTTTGCTGGAGTCGCGACCCCGCGGCGGGTCGCCATCTTCGCTCCGGATCCCACCACGCGGGCCCTCTCACGTGCGGTACACCGTCGATCATCATGATCGACCAGCCCGATGTGGGCAACGTTCGATGGTGAACCCAACACAATAGGACTCCGTTGTCTGTGTGGGTCGGGCCTCCGAGCGCATGATCTGTCGCGTGATGGATTTCACACCACCCCGCCGGTACATGGCAGCCGGGGATGACGCATCCGCCGTCGCGCAGACTGATCGCCTTGCGCTGGATGGCGTTGAAGACCCGATCGGTGACGCTGAGGCCGACGATCCGGCCCCGGTCGTCGCAGGTGACGCGCTGGATGCTTCCACAGCACCCCACCCGCTCCGCAAGCCCGATCCCGACCGGCTCATTGATGCCCTCGACCTCGGCCCATCCGGTTCCCGCGAGAACATCTCCTTCGCGGGCGTAGACGACGAGGGTTGGCGCACCGCCACCCACCGTCGGAAGCTCTCCCGAGCGCGCCGCGACGTCGAGTGACGTTGCCAACGCGTCGTGCATCTTCTGCGCACGCGTCCGGGTGTCGCGAGGCGCGGTGATCACATCGTCCACACCAGCACCCTCCACACCACCAGCGCCCTCATCACCGTCAGCGCCCTCACCATCCGGCGCGAACCCGACCCCGGCCCCGCCCCGCACCCTCGGGTTGGACAGCGCGTCGCAGTTCCGCTGCCATTGCGCGGCGACCTCCGCGAGCACATCGCCGCTCACCCGCGCCAATCCGTCACGCACCGGCCCGACGGTCAAACCGCGCCGCCGCATCGCCGACGCCTCGACCGGCTCCGCGCCATCCTGATCCAACACACTCGCCCACACCTGCGCCAGCACCCGCAACTCCCCCGCCGACGCATGCGGGCCGCTCTCGGCCGCCCCGGTCGCGGCATCTCGCGTGATCCCCCGGGCGGCCTCCCCGAGCGCCGCGTCCGCGAGGAGCAGCGCGTCGCGATCGACCCGCCCGGATGCCTCGACGAGCACGGACGCCGCAGCCACCCCGTCGCTGCCCACCGCCCCCTCGATCATCGCGGCGCGCAGCCCGGGCAGCATCGCCGGCAGCCACTCCCCCGACGTCATCGAACGCTCCCGATGCACCGCCCCGGCGCCACGCATCAGAACCCCAGCCGAGGCCCCCGACATCCGCGTCGTCCGCTGCACCACCTCAGAGAGGGAAGCGCACCCAACTCGCGTCGTCATTCGCTCATCCCGCGGACCCTCCGAGCGCCCGCGCACGACATCGGTCGCCTCGATCAACAACCCCTCGACTCGTCGCAGGATCGATCCCGCGACCGCCATCGCCTCGAGCACGGAGTCGTCGGATGCTTCGTGCAGGGCGTCGCCCGCGAACACCTGCGCGAGGGCCGCGGCGAGCGCAGTATCCACCTCGCGGAGGGCGTCGAGAGCCGGTTTCATTTCTCCATTCTGACGAGGGCCACCGACATTGCCGGCCCGCAGAACGGCCAGATCAGGGATCTAAACGAAACGTGTGGATAACTCGAAAACTCCCTGCCTGTGGAGGAAGGATAGGGCACCGAACGCTGCCCTTTGACGCCGCACAGGTGCTAGTGTCGTCAATATTGATTACGCATAAGCAATGGGAGTGAACATGGCTGCGAAGACCGTGGGAATCGCCGTAGCAGACGATCTCCGCCCGGCGCTCGACGAGGTCGTCGAACACTTCGGACACGGCAACCGAAGCGAGTTTCTGCGGCTCGCCGTGCGGGACTATCAGGGGCGGCTCCGACTCGAGCGGATGCACGCACTTCGCGATCGAGCGCGCGCCGAGCGCGGCGGGCGACGCTATTCGTCCGACGAAGTGCTGGAGCTGATCCGCAACACCGCCGCGTCGTGATCGACCCGTCGTGATTGATCCCGCAACGGCGGTCGTCTTCGACGTCAACGTCTATCTCGACTACATCCTGGGCGACGACGGCAGCTGGCCGCTGATGCCCGATGTACCGCCGACGACCGCGAACCCGTCAGCGGACGCAGTCTCGCTGGCGTTCGCAAGCCAGTTCCGCCTTTTCACTTCTCCGCACATCCTGCGCAACATCGCTCGGGTGATGCGCGAAACGGGCCACGACGAATCGACCGTAGAAGACTTCGTCGCCGCCGTAGCCGAGATGTGTGAGTTCTTGGGCGGTGCGGTCATCGAACCCGAAGAACTCGACCACGGCGTCAGCGACCACGAAGACAATCTGATCATCGCGCTCGCCAAGGATGCCGCGGTCGATGCGCTGATCATTGTGACGAGCGACCATGATCTTCTCGAGCTAGGACCCGCCTGGCACGGGCGGCTGATCATGCGTCCGCGCGAATTCAGCAGTCGAGTCGTCGCCCGATAACCACGTGGCGCTCAACAGCCCCGCTCTTTGAGCGTGCGCACCACCGCCCGTTGAGCGAGCGCAGCGAGTCGAAACGCACCGACATCACCGCCCGCCAGGCCTACCCCCGCGCCAGCCGCTCCTGCAGCCCGTACCGCACCGTCGGCCACTCCCCGTCGATGATCGAGAACACGACCGTGTCGCGCACCGTGCCGTTGTCGAAGATCGAGTGGTTGCGCAGGATGCCGTCCTGCTTCGCGCCGAGCTTGGCGATCGCCGCGCGTGACTGCTGGTTGTGCCAGTGGGTGCGAAACTCCACCGCGATGCAATCGAGCTCGTCGAAGGCCCGCTCGAGCAGCAGGAGCTTTGCCGCCGGGTTGACGCGCGTGCCCTGCACGACCCGCGACACCCACGTCGACCCGATCTCGAGCCGCCGATTCTCGGGGTCCAACCCCATATAGGTCGTCATCCCGACCACCCGCTGCGACCGGGCATCGACGATCGTCCAGGGCGCCATGGTGCCGGCCGCCTGCGCGTCAAGGCGACGCGAGATCTCGTCCGCCATCCCCTCGGGCGACGGGATGCGCGTGTACCAGGTGCGCCACAAGTCCGCGACGCGCACGGCATCAACGAGCCCGTCGTGGTCGTCGGCGCTCAGCTGCCGCAGCTCAACGAACTCGTTCTTCAGGGTCGGGGCATCCGCGAACAGCATGCTTCAACGCTAATGCCGACAGATGCCTCGGCCCGCGCGCCCGACCGCGGCCGCTCAAGAGAACGCGAGGCCGTAACCCTGCCGACATGCACTCTCTGTATGTTGCGCCGCATGGCCAAGAGAAGACACCGCAGCAAGCCGCCCCGGCGCGGCACCCGCTGGTACGCCTATGTCGGCCTGCTTCTGCTCGCAGCCGGCGTGATCGCTCTTGTTGTCGCCGCGATCGCGTCGGTCCCTCGCTGAGCGGAGCGCGCTCCCGCGCTGACGCACCGAACAACAGATGTCCCCGCCGCGCGTTATCGTCGATCCCCTGGCGCGGCCGGCGCCGGGCAACGGGGAAGGGGCGCCGGCCATCGGAACGAACAAGCGCTACGCGGCGCAACTTGATCGACGCATGGACGAGCGCATCATGCAGTCCGCCACCTCAGGGCAGCCGCTCCAGTCGCTCACCGAGAAAGAGTTGCGCCTCGATATCTATCCGCTGACGACGTCTCCCCAACCGCTCGAGGTGCTGGCCTGGGTACGTTTCGGCCCGCACGCCATGCAGGTCCGTGCGCGAGCGGTGCGGTGGACGCAGAAGGCCGTCGGCATCGAGTTCGAGGTCGCAGGCCAGAAGCACCGCACGTGGGTCTGGGCGAACGCCGTCGACCGACCCGGGCCGGATCAACACCCGGGCCATCGCACCGCACCAGACAACGCGCCGCGCCCGGGCGAGCGGCAACCCGTGTGGCAGGATAGGCCACGGGCCGCGGCGGAGTGATCCCCTGTCACGCGCGCAACGCGAGCAACACACGCCACAGCCCAAGAATAGAACGCAACGCACGACCGCAAGTCCTTCCCCAAACCACCGAACGACGACCATTCGCGACAGGCCGCCCTGACGGCCGGACCGCGGGATGCCGAAGGGACGCCGTGGAACTCAGCGACTACATCCGCATCCTGCGCAAGAACTGGATCGTGATCTTGGCGATCACGCTCGTCGGTATCGGCGCCGCGGCGGCATGGTCGCTGACCCGCACTCCCGAGTATCAGGCGACGAGCCAGGTGTTCGTGTCGACTCAGGCCGGCACCTCGGTGAGCGAGCTGCAGCAGGGTTCTACGTTCTCGCAGGCCCGCGTGCAGACGTACGTCAACCTGGTGCGCACCCCGATCGTGCTCAACCCGGTGCTGTCGTATCTCGATGTCGAAGACCTCAGCGCTGAGGACCTGGCGACTCAGGTGTCGGCGTCGAGCCCCCTGAACACGACGATCATCGAGATCGCGGTGACCGACACAGATCCTGTCCGCGCGGCCGATATCGCGAACGCCGTCGGGGCGAGCCTCACGTCGACCGTCGCCGAGCTCGAGACGCTCCCGGGAACGAGCGAGAGCCCGATCAAGCTCACGCGTGTCAAGGATGCTCTGGCCCCGTTTGCCCCGGTCAGCCCGAACGTGCCGCTCAACCTGGCGCTGGGCGCCCTGGTGGGTCTCGCGCTCGGCATCGGCGTTGCGGTGCTGCGGACGGTGCTCGATACACGCATCCGCTCGACCCGAGATGTCGAGCTCGCCACCGACAAGCCGATCATCGGCACCATCCCCTTCGACCCGAAGGCGAAAGAGCGCCCCGTCATCCTGCACGCCGATCCGCAGAATGTGCGCAGCGAGGCCTTCCGCGCCCTCCGCACCAACCTGCAATTCCTCGACATGGATGGCGGCAAGACGTTCGTCGTCACGTCGAGCGTTCCGAACGAGGGCAAGTCGACGACGTCGGTCAACCTCGCCATCGCCCTGGCCGACGCGGGCAAGCGCGTCGTGCTCGTGGACGCCGATCTGCGCAAGCCGAAGGTCGCCGAGTACCTGCAGATCGAGGGCGGCGTGGGTCTGACCGATGTGCTCATCGGTCGAGCGCGCCTCGCCGATGTCATGCTGCCCTGGGGTGGCCGTTCGCTCTATGTGCTGCCCGCCGGCAAGATTCCGCCCAACCCGAGCGAGCTGCTCGGCTCGGCGCAGATGCAGCAGCTGCTCAGCGCTCTCGCGCACGATGCCGACATCGTCATCCTCGACACCCCGCCCCTCCTCCCCGTCACCGACGGCGCCCTGCTGGCGAAGCGCACGAGTGGTGCGATCGTCGTCGTGGCCGCTGGTGCCACCACGCGCCACCAGCTCGAGAGCGCCATCGAGGCCCTCGACACCGTCGACGCGCGCGTCGCGGGTGTGGTGCTCACGATGGTGCCGACCAAGGGTCCGGATGCCTACGGCTACGGGTATGGGTACGGCTACGGTTACGGCCCGTACGGCGGAGTGTCCGAGGCATCCGTCGCGAAGCCGAAGGGCTCGACGCGCCGCGCGAAGGGTCCGCGCACCGCTCGCGCGGGTCGCGCTCCCGAGGCCGCGGGCTCTGCCACCCCCGCCGACCGCGCCTAGGCCCACGCATGGCACGACGTTCTCATTTGCGGCGTACTCGCTCGCGTAACGCTGCATGGATCGGCGCCGTCGTCGTTGTCGTGCTGATCGTGGTCGTCGCGATTCTGGTCGTGGTGGCGCTCGATCGCGCCCGGCCCGCGCCGACGAACGAGACCCTCGCGCCCGTGCCGACCTTCGGGCCTGCAACGCCCGAACCCAGCGCGACGCCCACCCCGACAGCCGTGCCGATCACCGCGGTCTCGCGCGCGGACGAACGCTTTCTGTCGGTCAGTTCCGAGGGCATCCTCTGGCGCGGCATCGCCGGCTCGTGTGCCGAGGCGAGCACGCCCCTGATCGAGCGCTCGGCCGACGGCGGCACGACCTGGAACGACGTCACCCCCCTGTACCGCGGTCTCGCGCAGATCATGCGACTCGACGCGTTCGCCGGCACCCAGGCGCAGGCGGTCGCGGTGCTCGAAGACGGATGCGTCACCGACGGTCTGCGCACGTTCACGCAGGGTCGGTTCTGGGAGAGCTACGAAGAAGTGCTGGCCGAGTCGGCCTACATCGCACCAGATGACGCCGCGCAGATCGTGACGCCCGAGGGGCCGATTGACGCGCCGTGCGCCGAGGCGCGCGGACTTCGCGGCAGCGGCAGCAATCTCGCACTCGTCTGCGACGCCCAGGCGTTCGCGCTCGTCGGCGATGAGTGGCAGCCGCTCGGCGTCGAGGGCGCTGTCGCCGTCGCGACGGATGGTTCGGCGATCATCGTGGCTCATGCCGCGGTCGACTGCGACGGCATCGCGTTGTCGACGATCGAGGATGGCGCAGCCGCCCTATCCGCGTGTGTGGAGGGCCTCAACCCCGCCGAGCCGACCGCGATCGAGGTTTCGGACACGTCGGTGCTGGTGTGGAGCGGCACGACCTACACCGACGTTTCGCTCTAGTCGGATAGCGCGCAGAGTCCAGCGGCCCCGGCAACCGCAGGTTTCGGCGGGTTCGCGCAGTCGACCTGTGCGGCGAGCGCCCGATCGAGGGAGTCGATGCTGTACGACGAAAGCGCCCAGCCGAGGGGTGGTACGACGGTGGGTGTCGTGCCGGGCGCGACGACGATGACGCCGTTGCCGATTTCGTCACGGGCATCGTCGAGCTCGGTGTCGCAATCGTCAGTCGCACCATCGGGGCAGGCTTCGGCGAACCCAGCAGCGATCCGTTGGAGCCACGTCACGTCCGACACCTGGCGAGATGCGGCAGCCAAACCCGTGAGCGGCACCAGAGGTTCAGCCGTCAGTTCGCCGATCTCGGTTGCGACATCGATTCCGCTCGAGTTCCGAAGATAGATGGTGATCGGCAACAGGTAGTGGGTGCGTTCGGGGTCGGCGTTCGCTTCACGGATGGCTTCTGAGATCGCCGGCGTGAGATCCGCTATCGTCCCGAGCCCTGACCCCTCCGAATATCCTCCGTCGATCAACTGGGCTTCGTCCGCTGAGGAGCAGTCCCCCGCTCTCAGCTGGCCGCCGGGCGTGACGACCGGGAAGCGCGCCGAAAGCATCGCCGCCGATGCCCAGTCGAGCGAGTCCTGACACGCTTCACCGAGCCACCAGCTGGTTGCCGGCACGTCGCGCACACTGCCGCACCATGGCGGGGACGACCCCGCGCCGAAGACGTCGAGCCCGACCAGTACACGGCACCCCGAGTTGGTGTCGGTGGAATTGAGCAGCATAAATCCGGTGTGCTCGTTGAAGGCCGAGTCATAGGGCTCGGCGAGCGCAGCGGCCGCAGCGATCCATCCCTCTTCGATCAATCCCGCCCTGTCTCGCCATGCGAGCCCATCTCCGGGTACGAGCGAAGGCACCCGCACGCCGAGACCCGTTGCGATCACGTCGCCGCTCAGCAGGCTTGCAACCGCCGATCCGACGACCGCGGGACTCGCGAGTGCGTCCCATGTCTCATCCTCGTCCGCCGCGGGTGCCCCCGTGGTCGGAGCGGGCTCTCCCGTTACCGCTTCGGTCGCTGTCAGAACTAGTCCGACCGATCCGCCGCTGACGCCGCTAGATACGAGCACGCTCTCTGCGATGCACGGATCGAGTTCGCGCAGCTCGCCCATAACGCGAGCCGTCCAGTAGGCGGCGCGAATACCGCCGCCCTCGGCGGCGATCATGACCACTGGCTGAACACTGTTGCCGCCGACACTGATGGTGCAGTCGAGCTGGGCGAGCGCGTCTTCGAGGTCGCGGGGAGGCGGCGGATCCGACTCTTCGGATGCCACGGATGTCTCGCGCACCGCGTGCACTTCCGTATCCCATCCCGCGGCCGAGACGATCGAGGCGTAAACCAGCGGCAGGGTGATCGCGAGGGTCAGCACCGGTGTACCCGTGAGCCGCATCAGCCGAAAGACGGCGAGGGGGCGATGGTCTTGAATCGCCACGGTGAAGGCTCCGAGAAGGGCCGTCCAGGCGGTGACTAGCACGACCGTCAGGGCGACCGGTCCGATCAGGTCCGCTGCATACACCGGAAAGACGGTGACCGCCAAAATCACGACGATCGCGACACCGCAGATCACGATGAGCGACCTGACGTGTGGTCCGTGCTGCGGCTTGCCCGGCAGACGAGGCTCGAGCGGATCATTCCTGCTCACGAGGGGCGCGAAGATCGGCCACGGATCCGTCCCGATGCCGCGCAGCACAAGCGGGGCTGCGCATGTGGCGATCGCACCGACGACGAAGAGGCCGAATGCCCACGCCCAGGTCGGGCCGGACGAGGCGGGCCCGAGAAACACCGGAGCGGCGAGCGAGCGAACGAGCCCGAGTCCCCCGACCGACATCACCACCACGGCCAGGGTGTCGCCAACCAACCAGGCATAGATGGCACGCGACGCGTCGAAGGGCCGCGGGCTCACGGGCCAGGTCCGGCCACGCAAGACGAACGAGATCACGAGGATCAGGATCAGGATGCCCCAGAAGAAGTAGCTGCCGGCGCCCAAGGTTGCCGCGAGCGCCTCACCGAAGTCCAGCCCGGGCGCCAGATTGAGCAAAACCGCGGTCGTGGCCGTCACCAGCCATGCCGCCGGCGCAAGAGCCCACCACAGGGTGTTGCCGAGCTCACCAGGAAGGGTTTGTGTGCCCGACTCGCGCGCGACCGACCGGCGCGTGCGAGCACGGCCGAGCGCGAAAGCGGCGAGGGCGGCGAACAGTATCGAGCCCACAGCGCACAGGATCTGACCGAACGAGACGGGCTGGTCGATCCACTGCCGCTGTATGTCTGGCAACTGGTCGAGAACGCCGTCCTGCGGGATGCATGCCAGCACGACAAGCAGAGCGACGACCACCGCCGAGAGACGATGCAGCCAGAGGGCACGCATCCCGCGCACGATGATGCGTCCGATCGTTGCGCGCGTCGCGGGTGTTCGCATCAGGGATGCCGCCAGAACGACGACAACGACCCACTTCAGCAGCGCAACGCCCATGACGAAGCCACCGGCGACGGATGCCGCGCCCCCGGCGCCGGTGGCGACGCACACGAGCGCCCACCCCAGGGCGAGCGCTTCGAGGACCTCGACACCGATCAGCACATCGAGGATCTTTCGTGACGCCGCCGAGCCTGCTGTCGGCCACGCAGACAAGAATCGCCGCAGCAGAATGACGTAGGCGACGATGAACGGCACATCGAGAACAATCGCCCACGCGACCCACGCCGCCACCTGCCCGTGCGCGTCGCTCGAGGCCCAGGCTTCCCACGCGCCGCCGGCTGTGAACGCAAGAGGCCCGATCACCGAGCCGAGGGTGTGGCTGGTTCGATTGTCTCCGAGCACGGCCGCGATCAGCCGGTCGAGTTCCGCGATGGCAATGAGTGACCCGGCGGCGACACCGAGCCAGATGAGCAGGCGGGCGACCACGGGTCGCCGCGCCGAGACCGCAGCGGCGACCGCCACCGGATCGACCGGCACGCCGAGAGCCGAACTGGCCGCGTTCACCAACTCCGTTGTTGCAGAACCTTCGGCCATGATGCACCTTCCCAGTGCGCCGATCTGCTGCGGACTGTAGCGCACCCCCGTCTTCGCCGACAGGGCTTCTCGAATCCCTCATCTTTCGCAGGTCGAGCACGAGCCGGGGCATGAACATCGAACAACGCGCAATCGAACGGCGCGTGTCACACAGATGACACACAGCGCTGCTATTTTGTGGTCTTGGGGAAGCAGTAAACGCCAAGGCTGGGAGGACCGGGCGTGACGTCGAATATTGGGGTCGACGTTTTTGTGGGCGGTGCAAGCACTGCGCTCACGGGGACGAACACGGGTGCGATCGCTACGCAAGCGCGCATCGCGAGCTTCATGGCGCGTGCGACCGCGCCGCGAGTTCAGGCCGCGGGCTGGCGCGAGAAGTACGCACGGCGCCTGTGGGTCAGCGACTTGGCCGTGCTGGCGGTGGTGGTCTACGGGCTGCAGTGGGTGGGTATCGCGTGGGGCGACGGGCGTTCTCTGCTCGGCACGCACGCGCTCGACGCGACCGGATGGCTCGTGCCCGCCTTCATCGCGGCAGCCTGGATGTGGTTGCTGTCGTTGATCGACTCGCGCAGCCATCGCGTGACGGGCACGGGTGCGACCGAGTACGTGCGGGTCGCCGACGCCAGTTTTCGACTGTTCGGCACCCTCGCCATCCTGGCCTTCTTCTTTCGCATCGACCTGGGGCGCGGGTTTCTGCTCATCGCGCTGCCCCTCGGCGCCGCACTGCTGATCGTCGAGCGCTGGGTGTGGCGCCAGTGGCTCCTCACCCAGCGCAAGCACGGTGAGTACTCGGCACGCGTGCTGTTGGTGGGGTCGGAGAAATCGATCGCCCATGTCGCGAGCGAGTTGCGGCGCGCACCCAAGGCCGGATACCTCGTGGTCGGCGCCTGCGTCCCCTCGGGCAAGACCACGGGCATGGTCAAGGGCACCGACATTCCCGTGCTGGGCGGGGTGGAGGCGTTGCAGGCCGCGCTGGCCGCCACATCCGCTGACACGGTGGCCGTGACGAGCACCGCCAAACTGCCGCCCGCCAAGGTCAAGCAGATCTCGTGGAGTCTCGAGGCCGGGCGCCAGCATCTCGTGCTCGCGCCGAGCATCGTCGACATCGCCGGCCCCCGTATTCACACGCGCCCCGTGTCGGGACTCCCCCTGATCCATGTCGAGACCCCGCGGTTCAGCACCGGTCAGCGGGTGGCCAAGCGGCTGTTCGATCTGCTCATCGCTTCGAGCGCGATCGTGCTGCTCGCGCCGGTGATCGGTGTCATTGCGATCGTGGTCGGGCTGTCATCGCCGGGCGGGGTGCTGTTCCGGCAGAAGCGCGTCGGCATGCACGGTCGCGAGTTCGACATGCTCAAGTTCCGCTCGATGGTCGCGAATGCCGAGGCACTGCTGCCCGAGCTCGAGGCGCAACGAGATGCGGGCAACGAGGTGCTGTTCAAGATGCGCAATGACCCCCGGGTCACGCGCATCGGCGCCGTTCTGCGCAAGTTCAGCCTCGACGAGCTGCCGCAGTTGTTCAACGTCGTCGGCGGCTCGATGTCTCTCGTCGGGCCGCGTCCGCCGCTGCTGCGCGAGGTGGGTCAGTACGCCGACCACGTGCACCGGCGCTTTCTCGTCAAGCCCGGCATCACGGGTGCGTGGCAGGTGGGTGGCCGTTCGACATTGTCGTGGGAGGACTCGGTCCGTCTCGACCTGTCGTATGTCGAGAACTGGACGCTCGTGGGTGATGTCGTAATTCTTCTCAAGACAGTTCGCGCGGCTATTGCGCCCGGAGATACCGCCGCTTGAGCCGCCGTCGAGACTCCGGCCACCGAAACTTGGGGACCTCTGTCACATTCACGTCACATGCTCCTGCTAGCGTCATATATGAGAAGCGCCTCATCTATCCATACGCAACTCTCCCTCGCAGGAGTCATACATCGTGAACGCAGATGCACTCGATTCGGATGCCTCAAAGCTCCGGTCCGACGTCGCGTCTTCCCTGCCCGCGGAGCCCTTAGCTCCGGTCGCTGAGCCTGTCGAAGCGACCACCGCAATGCCACGCTCAGCAGCGGTCGCTGAGCCTGTCGAAGCGACCACCAGCACCAGGCCGCCCGCATCAGACTGGCGCCGCCGTTACGCCCGCTACCTCACCATCACCGACGCGATCACCATCGTCTGGATCGTCTTCGGCACGCAGATCGCGTGGCTTGGCCTCGACGCCGACCTCGCAACGCGCAACAGTCTCCGCTTCGGCGACTTCTCGTACTGGGCATTCTCGACGTTGCTCGTGATCCTGTGGATGGTTGCGCTCGCGCTGAACGACACACGCAGCTATCGCGTGACCGGCGTAGGTCCAACCGAGTACAAACGCATCTTCGACGCCAGCTTCGCGCTGTTCGGTGCAATCGCGATCATCGCGTTCCTCTTCCGAATCGACGTGGCGCGCGGCTTCTTGCTGCTGTCGCTACCCCTTGGTGTCGGCGTTCTCTTCATCGAGCGCTGGATGTGGCGGCAGTGGCTCGCCGCTCAGCGCGCCGCTGGACTGTACTCCGCCCGCGTTCTGCTGGTGGGGTCAGAGTCGTCCATTGCGCAGGTTGCGCGTGAGCTCGAGCGGACGAGCGTTGCCGGCTATCGTGTCGTGGGTTCGTGCGTGCCAAGCGGCCGTATCGGCGGCACGATTCCCGGCACCGAGATTCCGGTGATGGGTAGTGTCGCTGCCATCGAGCGTGCAATCACGGCAACCAACGCGGACACCGTTGTCGTGACCAGCACCGACGATCTTCCGGCCGACAAGGTCAAAGAGATCAGCTGGGCGCTCGAGGCCGGCCGGCAGCACCTCGTCCTCGCGCCCAATATTGTCGACATCGCGGGCCCGCGTATCCACACCCGTCCCGTTGCCGGGCTCCCTCTTATTCACGTCGAGACGCCGCGCTTCTCTCGCGGCCAGCGGGCACTCAAGCGCACTTTCGACATCGTCGCGGCGAGCGTTGCGCTCGTGATCTTCTCGCTTCTCCTCGTCGGCGTTGCGCTCGCTGTGAAGCTCACCAGCCCGGGGCCGGTCCTCTACAAGCAGGAGCGAATCGGACTCAACGGCGAACCGTTCCGCATGTTGAAGTTTCGCTCGATGCGCGTGGGCGCGGATGCCGAGCTTGCCCAGCTGCTCGAGGAGCAGGGCACGTCGACCCAGCCTCTGTTCAAGGTCATGAACGACCCGCGGATCACTCCGATCGGCCGCTTCATCCGCAAGTACTCCCTTGACGAATTCCCCCAACTCTTCAATGTGCTGGGCGGGTCGATGAGTGTCGTCGGGCCTCGCCCCCAGATTGCGGCCGAGGTGGCGCTGTACTCAGATCGAGCACGTCGACGACTCCTCGCGCGACCGGGCATCACGGGATTGTGGCAAGTTAGTGGTCGGAGTTCACTCGATTGGGCACAGACTGTACGGCTTGACCTCTATTACGTCGAGAACTGGTCATTAATGGGCGATCTGGCGATCCTTGTGAAGACCGTCAGAACCGTTTTCTTCCCAGGGGCGACAGCGCACTAGCAGCGGAAGATCCGCGCTGCGTCCGGGGACGTGGTCGCCTTGAATCTATAGAGAGCAGGATCGGTCGTGAAAGTGATAGTGCTCTCGGAGAGATCCGTCGCTGCGAGTCCGCCTGGCCATAGCCGTCGAGTAGTTTCACTCGTGGAGCACTACCTCAGCCTTGGGCACGATGTACTTCAAGCGCATTTGCTCGACCGCGACGCCAGCCTCCTGACGCGCTCGCTAGTTGCGGCCGGATACTCGTACCGAAAGCTCGCCCCTATCGGCCCTGATCTCGTCGTTGTCGCCGGGCTCGGAGCACCGCACATGCTTTTCCTTGGAACGAAGCTTGCACGACGAGTCGACGTTGTGTTCGATTCCTGCGACAGCTGGAGTCTGCAGCTTTCGGCGCGTAGAGCTGCCCACGCTAGAACGCTTGCCCTCAAGGCAGGCATCGCACTGACCCGCCGAGCATCCGTAGATTTCTCGTACATAAGCACAAGAGACGCAGCGGCGGACGCCGCCCTGCTCGACGGGACTCCAATCGTGATTCCGCCACACGTGAACCCCGAACTGGCCCAACTCGCGCCTGTTAGTTACCCATTGGAGCGGCTTGTGATCGCCGCAGATCTACGGTCGTTTCATAACCTCGAGATGCTCGACATGGTGCTTCGTGCCGCTTCGCAAACTTCCCGCGAGACCGGCGTCCGCCTGGAGATATTCGGTCATGCGTCAGACCGGATGGCGCTCCCTGAGAATGTCCGACACTTGGGATGGGTTGACCATCTCTCATCTGTCTACGACGGGAATACTGGCGTTGTTATCACGAACTCACCTGGCAGTGGGCTTCCCAACAAGGCCATCGAGGCTATGCAGGCTCGACGCCCGATGGCGTTACACCACTCGATCGACTATCTCCCGCACGTCGACCCAAGAACCGCGTACTGGTTCCACGACGAGCAATCGCTTTCCAGAAGTTTGCTCGCGATGGTTCGAGGAGAGGCCCGCGACGAGGGCTCCGAAGTCTGAGACGAAACGGGCCGAAAACATTCATCGGGCTACACAGGCGATTACAGTCAGATTTCGCCGAGGGTCATACCTGCTCTGCCGCCAGATTATGGCGCAGTCACTGGTCGGACGAAGAAAGCCCGAATGAGGGATCTCACGCCCCGCATACGATTCATCGCAGCAGCCAGCGGTCGGCGGATATCCGGCCATCCACAGCGGGCAAGTCGTAGGCCAATACCGAATCCGCCGCCTCAAGCTGCTCATAAATGGACCTAGCAATCTCCTCGACTGAGGCATTCGTCTCCAGGACCGCGGCGCCGTTTGCCCTGAGCCAATCCGTTAGCCCGGTCTCCGCTGTCGTCACTATCCGGCATCCGTGCGAGAGAGCCTCAACAATGGGGAGCCCGACCTGTTCTCGCCACCGGTTGGCCGGTTGCGACGGAAGAACGACCAGCATGTGCGACCGGAGTATCTTGTGGATTGCGGCCCGCGATTGCGGACCCAGGTAAGTCACGCCGACATCACCGTCCGCCAGCATGTGAGCTATGTTCTTCTGCGGCCCCTGCCCGACAATTGTGAGTCGCGCGTCCGGCATCAGCTTTCGAACAGTCGGCCAGGCGGAGGCAACCAAGTCGAACCCTTTGCGGCTCGAGAGGGCTCCCAAGAACAATACTGTCCGTTCCCGGTGAGCGTCAGGACAGTCGCACTTCGCGGGGAGGGCCGGGATAAGCGCAGATCTCTCCGGTCTCGCGAGTGCTTCGCGACCGCGAGAACCGAGCGAGTCCATCAGCGCGTCACGAGCACCGGACGTCCCGAACACGATGCGATCGAACATGCTGATCGTTGCTCGAACTGCACCACGCGCAGCAGTCGTCCAGACCCATTTAGGTAGGCGCTGAAGAGGCCGCGGAATCCGAGAGATCTCGGCGTTCTCAATTGCGTAGGACACAGTCGTCAGAGGCGTCCTAGTTAGGCCACCACGCAGCCTGCAGGTGAGCAACACGAGCGCCGTGGCGCCAAAGTACTGGAACCAAAGAGGTTCGGGTACTTCCATGTATCGCGGCGGCGCAACCCAGATCCGCCTTAGCATTTCCCAAAGCGAAGTCTGCTGAAAGGACTCGACGCCGGGCAGCGCCGAGTCGAAATCATCACGTCGATGAAGATAGAAGGTTGTGGCGGCACCCATCCCAATTGAACGCTCGATATGTGCCGATCGTGCCTCTGGATAAAAGCGATACACGCTGCCCCACGTGTTTACCATCCGAACACCACCATCATGGTCGAGACCACAAGGCAATACACGCCTGCCGCTGTGATCGTGGGGCTCTTGAACATACACCCAGCAGCGACGAGCGTCACGCTCTGGGAGGCCGAGTAGGCTCCAAAAAATCCGGTTACGGACGGACTAATTAGTAGCAAAGCAGCCAGCCCTAACGAAACGCCCAGATCCAACGAAACCTTAAAAACGACGAGCCCCACGCGCCCTCGCGCGTTCATCTCTCTGAGCGCTACAGCACTGGCGACGAGCAGGATGAACCACATTAAGACTGTCCCTGCATAACTCAGGCTCTGGTTTAGATTCGGTATCAAGAGAGCCGCCGTCGCGAAGGTAGCAGCAGCAATAGCGAGCGCGCGCACGCCTCCCGCGACTCGAAAGTCTGACTTTTTCCAGGAGTACAAGACGAGCAAAATTGAATTCACACCGATTCCGACGACCGAGGTCCCAATCCGTCCCACCGTGAACAAGATTGATGCGACTCCCGCGCCCAGGAGCGTTACAGCGGAAAGATACACGTTCGGCAAGACAGCACTGGTCACCGCGCCCACCGACAGCGCAAAAGCGTGCGGGCCCGCTTTTGCCGCCTCACCGCGCTCGTTGCGGAGATCTTCCTGCTTGACACGGGTTGCCAGCGACCAAAAAGTCACTGCCTGGATACAACTGAACGATGCCCACAAGATCGCGCCGAGCAGCGGCACCATCCCGCCGAGAAGCCACCCGAGGAGCGAACCGATGAGAAGTCCCGCGTTTGGCACGAGCGGGACCATCGCAAGCGCAACGGGTCGCCCCAAACATGCAAGTTTGGCCGCGAACGTGCCCCCGAACGCTAGGCCTGAACCACCTACCGCGAAGACAACGAGTACAGGCATTGCGTCGGGTCCCAACCGAGGAAGCGATCCAAGTTGAGCGAGCAGCCAGATCGTGGCTCCCGCGAGTGCAGGTGAGACAACTGCTGCAGCGGTCGCGCTGATGCCCCAGTGTCGGAATGCGGGACGACCGATGACGACGTTGTATACGACTCCAATTACGACACTCCCGAGGGCCGCAGTTCCCGTTTGCATGCCGAGCGCATAGGCGTCAGCGAATGCTGGCGACATAGTCAACGGGAAGCTGATTATCGCGGCAGCGGACAACAGTTGCGACGAGATCGTCACAGCCAGAACAGGCCCGAATCTGCCGCCCAGGGAACGGAGCCGCCGGAGAATCATCACGGCAGCGATCGAACCTCTCTAGCAGGCACGCCCGCATACAGACGATTAGCGAGGCAGTCTTTCGTGACAACGGCGCCAGCAGCGATGACGGCGCCCGCGCCGATGGTTACGCCAGGAAGAACTGTAGCTCCCGCACCAATCCACGTACCATCCCCAACCACGATCGGCCGTGCCGCCGCTGAGCCCGCGCGCCGCAGCGATTCACCTATCTCATGAGAACTAGTGATGAATCGAGCGAATGGCGCGATTTGAACGCGCGATCCAATTGCGATCGAAGCACTTGCGTCGAAATACACCGAGCGCCCAACAAAGGACTCTTCACCGATCGAGATTCGCCACCCGCCGATATATAGGCCTGACGATATGCGGGACTTTCCTACTGCGAAGCCGAAAAGCCGCAGGAGTCGGGCTCGGAAGAAATCAGGCACCAGGGCCGACGACGCAACCGGGATGATCAGGCCATCCCGAATCAAATTGCGCAATTCTACCGATAGTTTCGCGACGAGCGATGATGATTGAGTCGCAAAAGGAGTTCTCGGCCTCTGCCCACCAACGCCGCGTCTCTGGTCGATGACCCCTCGGATGGCCCACAAAAACTCCCACGGACGCCCCAAGGCCAACATGCGGACCACATCCTTCGGAAAGGCCACTAGCCAAGGCCATGCGCTCAGTAAGCCCCTGTGCTTTCTCGTCAAATAGGTGAGATTCCGATATTTGTAGTAGAGGGTGTAGTACCCCGGTTCTTGCATCGCTCGAGCTAGAGGCACAAGCAACACGTCGAAACCCAATTCGTGCAACCGGAGTTGCAGGTCGACTTCCTCCACATAGAGAAAGAAATACTCGTCGAAGCCACCTACTTGGTTGAACGCCCCGAGGTCCAGCGCGAGACAAGCACCATCTGCCCATGCGATCGATCGTGGGTTGCGCGGCGTGTCGTCGATGGTTGAAGTCGCGGCACCCTGAGCACGGTGAAGCGTACGGCCATTTCGCAGGAGGCGTCCACCAAGCGAAAAGACCTTGTCAGGCGCGGAGCGGAACACCAGAGCGGGCGCTGCGACCGCAACTTCCGGCCTCGCCTCCAGCTCGCGGAGGAGAAACTCAGCTGCGGTTCCCTCCATGTGGGCATCCTGCGTTAGTAGCAGCGCCCGGGGGAAGCGGTTCGAAGCCGCACGCATTGCGGCGTTGGCCGCTGGCCCATACCCGACATTTCTTGGCATCCGTATGACTTCGATTGGAATGCGACCGGGCCGTTGGCGCTCAGGGTAGTCTCCCGAATTGTCGGCAACGATCACGAGACTGGGAATTGCAGACCAATCCGCCATGTCGTCAACCAGGTCCTCGACTGCTTTGAAATCCCGATAGTGGATCACGACGGCACAGTACGGTTCGACAAGGCGGCCAGGAGCAGCCGACGACGTCATCCGGCCACCACCGCGGACGCGCACAACCCATCGCTGACATCAGTATGTTCGGTGTATGGCACTTCGTCCGTCCGTTCTCATCCTCAGCATGCACTACCCACCCGAAGCAACGGGTAACGCCCCATATGCGGGGTCACTTGCTTCGGGACTTGTGAAACTCGGCCATCGCGTCACGGCAAATGTGACACACCCCCATTATCCCGAGTGGAAGCTCCGTGAAGGGTACGGTGCGTGGCTTGCCGTCGAGGACATCGAGGGCGTTCAGGTGCGACGCCGTCGGCACTTCGTGCCCAACCCGCCACGCGGTTGGCGAAGGATGGTCTCGGAACTGAGCTTCGGGGTTCGACTGTTGCTAGGGCGCTGGGGCGGCGGTGAGGTTGTAATCGCGTTATCACCCTCGCTGCTTGCTACGGCAATAGCTGCAGCGCGAGTCCGGCTGAGCCCGAAGCGCCGTTGCCTGATCATCTGGGTTCAAGACATCTACACCCTCGGGATGAAGGAGACCGGCGAGGGGACCGCAATGGCCGCTCGGCTCATGCGGTGGGTGGAGTCCACAACCCTACGTGCCGCGGATAGAGTCGTAGTTGTACATGAACGATTTGCCGCATTCCTCCACACCGAACTCGGCGTCACACCAGAGCGGGTGGAAGTCGTCCGCAACTGGACACATCTGGCGCCAACAGGTGCGACACCAAAGTCTGTTGCTCGAGCGCGCCTCGGCTGGGACGAGCACGAGGGCATAGCTGTTCACACTGGCAATATCGGCGCGAAACAAGGACTCCGCAATATCGTTGACGCCGCACGGGCTGCGGATGCAATGAATGCTCACATCCACTTCTACGTAGTTGGAGACGGGAGCGAGCGGCAAGATGTCGAGAGATACGCCCGGGGGGTGACGCGAATCACCTTCGTGGATCCATTGGACCCAGTCGCTTTTAGAGACGCACTGGCCGCCGCGGACGTGCTCCTTGTCAACGAGAAAGTCGGCGTCGAACAGATGGCAGTACCTAGCAAGCTCACATCGTACTTTGATGCGGGACGTCCGGTAGCGGCGGCGACGGGGCTAGGGGGCATCACCGCTTCGGAGGTGAATGCTGCAAGTGCGGGCCTTGTCGTCCCTGCGGGTGATCCAGGCGCGCTACTTCGGGCCGTGATGACATTGCTGGAGGATCCGCAACTTGCCGAACGATACGGCCGAAACGGGAAGGCGTACCGGGAAAGAGTGCTCAGCGAGGACACCGCTATCAAGCTTTGGTCAACGATCATCGCCGTCCTCTCGCAGGGGTGATCCGCCACCACTTGCGTATCTGTTCCGACCACGCTGCGCCCGACCGTGCAAGGATTCCCTGCGGGCGGGATCCTGCGGACCCGCCGCGAAGTGACTGCGTACCCTCACGGTTCCCACCGGACTCCCCTCGAACTCGATGATCCGAAACGCGGTCGACCACTCAGGATCACCTGCCCTCCGCGCTAGAGTCGAACTCTCCCCGCGACTGTGAACCTATGTGAACGGAATCCCTTGACGAAGCGTGCACTCATCACCGGAATCACGGGCCAGGATGGTTCCTACCTCGCCGAGCTTCTGCTCTCGAAGGGGTACGAAGTGCACGGGCTGATCCGGCGAGCATCAACCTTCAACACGGCGCGCATCGACCACCTCTACGTTGACCCCCACGACCCGGCCGCGAATCTCTTCCTGCATTACGGCGACCTGAGCGACGGTGCGCGTCTGGTGACCCTCCTGGCCGAGATCAACCCCGACGAGGTATACAACCTGGCCGCTCAGTCGCACGTACGTGTCTCGTTCGACGAGCCCGAGCACACGGCCGACACGACCGGCACCGGCACGATCCGCATGCTCGAAGCCGTTCGACTCTCGGGCATCCAGACGCGGTTCTACCAGGCGTCGTCGTCCGAGCTCTACGGGGCCACTCCCCCGCCGCAGGACGAGAGCACGCCCTTCTACCCCCGCTCGCCTTACGCGGCCGCGAAGCTCTACAGCTACTGGATCACCAAGAACTACCGCGAGGCCTACGGCATGTTCGCGGTCAACGGCATCCTCTTCAACCACGAATCGCCTCGCCGTGGTGAGACGTTCGTGACGCGCAAGATCACACGTGCTGTCGCAGCCATCAAGGCGGGGACGCAAGAGCACGTCTACATGGGCAACATCGACTCGATCCGCGACTGGGGTTACGCCGCCGAGTACGTCGAGGGCATGTGGCGCATGTTGCAGGTCGACGAACCCGACGACTTCGTTCTCGCGACCGGGCTCGGCATCACCGTGCGCGAATTTCTCGAGATCTCGTTCAGTCACGCCGGTCTCGACTGGGAGAAGCACGTCCGCTTTGACGAGCGCTACCTTCGCCCCACCGAGGTCGACGCGCTGATCGGCGACCCGTCCCACGCGAAGGACAAGCTGGGCTGGACCCCGACGATCGACGGTCGCGAACTGGCTCGTCTGATGGTCGACGCCGACATCGAGGCTCTCGAGCACGCGGGACGTCCCTGGATCGACAAAGTTTCGCTCGGCTCGTGGGGCACCAAGTGACGGCTTCGGACGGGCTCGATTACACCCCGCGCCCGCTCGATCGCGACGCGACCTTCTACGTCGCCGGTCACCGCGGGCTGGTCGGATCCGCGATCTGGCGGCGACTCGAATCCGCGGGCTTCGACCGGCTCGTCGGCAAGCCCTCAGCTGAGCTTGACCTCAAGAACCGCGATGCGGTGTTCGAGTACATGTCCGAGATCAAGCCCAAGTACGTTGTGCTGGCGGCGGCGAAGGTCGGCGGCATCCTGGCGAACAGCACCTACCCCGTCGACTTCCTGAGCGACAACATGCGCATTCAGGTCAACGTCTTGGATGCCGCACTCGCGAACGATGTCGAGCGTGTTCTGTTTCTCGGTTCGTCCTGCATCTACCCCAAGTTCGCATCACAGCCGATCCACGAGGACTCGCTGCTCACCGGTCACCTCGAGCCAACCAACGACTCGTACGCGATCGCGAAGATCGCGGGCATCCTCCAGACCCAGGCGGTACGCCGCCAGTACGGACTGCCGTGGATCTCGGCCATGCCGACCAACCTGTACGGCCCCAACGACAACTTCTCTCCCCAGGGTTCACACGTTCTACCCGCGCTCATCCGCCGCTACGACGAGGCTGCGCAGACGGGCGCTCCCGTCGTTACCAACTGGGGCACGGGCACGCCTCGCCGCGAGTTCTTGCACGCAGACGACATGGCTGACGCCTGCCTCCACCTGCTCGAGCACTACGACGGCCCGGAGCAGGTGAACGTCGGTACCGGATCAGACGTGACGATTCGCGAGATCGCGAACACGATCGCGAACGTCGTCGGGTTCACCGGCGAGACGGAATGGGACACAAGCAAGCCAGACGGGACGCCCCAGAAACTGCTCGACGTGTCAAAGCTCGCCGACGCAGGGTGGACTTCGCAGATCACGCTCGGTGAGGGACTGGAACGAACCGTCGCCTGGTATCGCCAGCACGTCGGGACACTGCGCGAGTAGGCCTTCGTTAGCGGCGGGCAGCGCGGATTAGCGCGGCGAGAAGGATGCCGACACACGCGCCGGTGACATTCGCAACCACGTCTAGCAGGCTCGATACGCGCTCGTCGATGAGAACCTGGCACGCCTCAACGGCAACGGAAACGACGAGCGCGGCAGGGAGCACGACATAGTGACCTCGCCGCAGGATCAGCGTGAGGAGAAAACCGAACGGCACGAACAACAGGACGTTCGCGATGAACTCGATGCGCGCGTACGTCAGCAAGGGCCACTCCGCGGTGATCGCGTCAAGCATCGGACGCGCCGGCACGTCAACGTACGTCGGCCACAACGCGATGAACGCAAGCGCAACCCCGTAGACCAGCACGAGGAGCCAGAGCACCACGACCACCCATCGTGGCCTGCGATGGATCGTCCTCGTCACCATGACCGGCGTCGTCGCATCGCCCGGCTGGCGCTGCGGGCGGCGAAGCTGTTGCCGGGTCCGTGGACTATCGAGCGCGGCAAGCGAGGGAGCGAGGGGCGCTGCGGGTTCCATGGGCCTCCGGGTTCGGATCGGGTGCACCAATGCCGCGGACTAGTGCGGGAGAGACTATCGGATCGGCGACCGATGCGCCCGCCGCGACGCGGCGTGAGAGTCACGCAACATATAATCCCCCCTCCCGAGAGCCGGCACCGGGCGCTCGCCGTGCGTCACTTAGGGTGAGTGAGTGAGTACACTGCGGCCCCGTCATTCGCGACGGGTGGCCGGCAGAGTTTTCACCGTGGTGCTGGGCGCCGTTCTGCTGGTGGTGGTCACAAGCGCTGCCTGGATAGGCATCCGTGCGTCGCTCGCACAATCGCACCTGAGTGAAGCGCAGCAATCCGCAGCCGAGTTACCTACCCTCGTCTCCACCGATCCGGCGGCCGCCGCGACAGCCGCCGATGCGCTGTCGGAGGACACCTCAGCGGCCCGCGAGCTCACGAGCGACGCGATCTGGCGAACCGCCGAGTCGCTGCCGTGGATCGGCCCCCAGCTCAACGCGGTTTCGGTGCTCGCGCGCAGTATCGACGATGTGGCAAGCGATGCCCTCGGCCCCCTGATCGACGTCGCGGGAACCATCGACCTAGACTCCTTCACGCCGCGGGATGGCGCGATCGACGTCACTCCCTTCATCGAGATGCGTGATGCGGCCGCCATCGCTGCCGACGGAACACGACGGGCAGCAGCTTCGGTCGCCGCACTTGACCGCGCGGCACTGGTTGGAGCCGTTCGCACACCCTTTGACGAGGTCTCTTCCCTTCTGGACGGCGTCACTGTTGCGACCGAGTCATTGGCGAACGCCAGCGTGCTGCTGCCCCGCATGCTCGGTGCGGACGGTCCGCGCGACTATCTGGTGATCGTGCAAAACAATGCCGAATGGCGCTCGCTCGGCGGCAACCCCGGCGCGATGGTATTAATCCATACCGAGAACGGCGCCATGACGCTGACCGAGCAGGACTCGACCGGGGGGTTTCCGTCGTATAGGGAGTCGGTGCTACCGCTGGACGACGACCAGCTCGCTGTCACAGGGGAGAGTCCCGGCATGTGGTTTCAGAATGTCACCCAGGTAACCGACTTCGCTGTTGCCGCGCAACTCGCCAACGAGTTCTGGACGCGTAAGTACGGAACACCCGTCGATGGCGTGATCAGCATCGACCCCGTCGCCCTGTCGTACCTGCTCGAGGCGACCGGCCCCGTGACAGTCGCCACGGGTGACGTGTTGGACAGCGAGAACGCCGCGCGATTGCTGCTCAACGAGGCGTATCTGAGGTATCCCACCGGCGGCGAGGCCGATGTGTTCTTCGCTGCATCCGCGGCCGCCGTCTTCGACGCGATCAGTGCCGGGACTGCTCAACCCGGCCCGCTACTCGAAGCGCTCGCTCGCGCCGGTGAAGAGCGCCGCCTGCTGATCTGGAGCGCACACGCCGAAGACCAGGCAGTGCTCGGTGGCACGACGCTGCAGGGCGGACTGCCGGTCACGGATGCCTCGGCCACTCGATTCGGCGTCTACGTCAACGACGGCACCGGCTCGAAGATGGACTACTACGCGCGGCTGAATACGACAGCTGCGTGGTGCGGTCCGCTATCGGACGAAACGAACGCTGCTGCATTACGGGTGACCATCAAGAACGAGGCACCCGCCGATGCCGCTACGTCGCTGCCGCCCTATGTGCACGGAGACGGCATCTTCGGGGTGCCGGCCGGAACTGCGCGAACCGTGGCCTACATCTACCTACCCGAGGGTGCCAGCATCTTGCGTTCCAGAGCGACCGAATCGCGGACGATCGACTCGCATATGCATGCAGGCCGTGAGGTCATCACGTGGAGCGTGGACCTTCCGCCCGGGGGCTCCGCATCCTTCGACTTCACCGTCGAGACGCCGTTCACCGACGTGCTCGACGTCGTTCGTACTCCAACGCTTAACGTAAATGAAACAGAGGACATTAGCATTTCCTGCGAGTTTGCCTAATACTGGAACGAGGGGGGCAGTTCATAGGGTCGTTTTTTCGGGACGGCCTACTTGTGGTCTTCTCTCCTCGTTCCACACCGGAGCATCAAGAGCGGGCGACCTAGCGCCGCCTCCCCGCACACCGAGACCCATAAAGGAACTGACATGAGGCTTCCCTTCCCCAAAGCCGCCGCCACCCTCGTGCTGGTCGGCGCCTTCGCACTCGCGGCGCCTGCCGCCGCTTCGGCATCGCCAGCCCCGAGCTACCCGCCGTCCGGATCGACATCGAACAACATCATCATCAACGTCTCGAACGTTGCCCCTGGCGGGATCGTCGTCATCAACTTCGCGCCCAGCACCTTCGTGTTCGGCGAGACCGTGACGCTCAGCCTGACGGGAGAGAATGCGTCCGGCGCATCTCTCGCCATGGTCGTCAAGACGGCTATCGAGACGAGAATCCTCGGCACCGTCCAGGCAGCAGCGGATGGAACTGCTCCCCCGTTCCAGGTGCGTTTGCCCTCGAACGCGGTCGGCAACTACGTCTTCACCGCCACCTCGCCGAGCGTGCCGGGTGGCATCTCGGTCACCGCAGCCGTTGCAGGCGGTGGCGCGGGAGGATCCGGTGACGCGATCGCCAACACCGGAACCGACGGCGCCATGCTGCTCGGCCTGTGGGTCGGCGGCGGCGCGCTTCTGCTCGCCGGTGGCGCAGTCGTCGTCGCGACCACGGTTCGTCGCCAGCGTCAGAAGGTCGACGCCTGATCGCAGCCTAAGGGCTCATCTTTACCGGTGGCCGCAGCATCCTGAACTCAGGGCTGCGGCCATCGGTCTGTTCGCGGATACCTGGCGACGGGGGTCGAAGCGCCGGAAACACAATGGTCACCCGGGCTCTCTATGCTCGGTAGTGCGGTGACGCGACCATTCTGAGCGGGGCGCTCGCCCCACATCGCGTCACAATCAAGGAGAAGCATGCGTCTGTCGGTCATTGGCTGCGGATATCTCGGAGCCGTTCATGCGGCGGCCATGGCATCCATCGGTCACGAAGTCATTGGAATCGACGTCGACGCGGCCAAGATCGAATCCCTATCTCGGGGCGAGGCGCCGTTCTTCGAGCCGGGGTTGACCGACATTCTGGAGGCCGGGATCGCGTCGGGCAACCTGCGATTCACGACGGACATTTCTGAGGCGCACGGCGCTGCTGTGCACTTCGTCGGCGTCGGGACGCCTCAACGGAAGGACGGCTACGCCGCCGACCTGACGTACGTCGACGCGGCGTTTGACGCTTTGGTTCCCTGGTTGTCGCCGGGCGACGTGGTTGCGGGCAAGTCGACCGTGCCCGTGGGCACTGCGGCTCGACTCGCATCCGTCGTCTCGCCGACCGGCGCCACCCTCGTGTGGAACCCCGAGTTCTTACGCGAGGGGTGGGCCGTTCAAGACACGATCGACCCCGACCGCCTGGTGGTGGGAGTGCCGACCGACGATTCGGGCTCGCGCGCGGCCGATGTGCTGCGCGAGGTCTACCACCCGGCCGTCGCGAAAGGCACGCCGTTTCTCGTGACCGACTACGCCACGGCCGAGCTCGTCAAGGTGGCCGCCAACGCGTTCTTGGCGACCAAGATCTCGTTCATCAACGCCATGGCCGAGATCGCCGAGGTCACGGGAGCCGACGTCACGCAGCTGGCCGACGCGATCGGGCATGACGCGCGCATCGGGCGCCGATTCTTGGGCGCCGGCATCGGGTTCGGTGGAGGGTGCCTTCCCAAAGACATCCGTGCCTTCTCGGCGCGAGCCGAAGAGCTCGGACGCGGTGAGTCGGTCGCGTTCTTGCGTGAGGTCGACGCGATCAACCTGCGTCGCCGCGACCGTGCTGTGGACTTGGTCGTCGCGGCGCTGGGCGGCTCGGTGTTCAAGAAGAACGTCACCGTGCTCGGTGCGGCCTTCAAGCCGCACAGCGATGACGTGCGCGACTCCCCCGCCCTGGACGTCGCGGTTCGCCTGCGCGGGCTTGGCGCCTGGGTCACGGTGACCGATCCTGAGGCGATCGCGAACGCCGAGCGGCTGCATCCGCAACTCAACTTCGTCGCCGATCGCGATGAAGCCCTGCGCGGTGCCGACGCCGTCGTGGTCGTGACCGAGTGGGACGAGTACCGCCGCGATCTGGCACCCACGCACGCGGCATCGTTGGTGGCGTCGCCTGTGGTCATCGACGGGCGTAACTGCTTGGATGCGGCTGCGTGGCGCGCGGCGGGGTGGACGTACTACGGGATGGGTCGGCCCTGAGGCTTCTTGGGCGTTGCTCTGGTTAGGGTGACCGCGAGGATGCCGATAGCGGCGCCGAGGGTGTTGGCCACGACATCCTGAACGCTTGACGTTCGATCGGTCGCGAGCATCTGCAGCAACTCGGCCGTCGTCGAGAACGCGAGCGCGGCAATGAGGGCGTACCACCAGCGGACGCGCGGTATCAGGAGCGTTGCGAGCGCGCCAAACGGGACGAACAGAAGGATGTTCGCCGTGAACTCGATGCGCGGATAGGTGAGCCAGGGGATAGCGCGGGTGATTGCGCTGAGTAGGCCGCTTACGGGGGCGTCGACGTGGGTGGGCCAGAGGGCGATCGTCGCGAGGGTGATGCCGTAGACGACCAGGGCGGCCCAGAGGGTGCGGGTGAGCCTTTTCTTGGGGCTGGCGCTGCGGCGGGTCGCTGAGGCTGGTGCGCGTGGCTTCGGCGGCAGTGGCGGCTTCGGCGGGAGCGGTGGTCTTGGCAGGGGCGGCAGTGGTGGCTTCGGCGGGAGCGGTGGTCTTGGCAGGGGCGGTGGGGGCGGTGGCGGCGGTTTCGGTGGCGCCTCGTGCGCTTTGGGCGTGGCCGGCACCGACGTCGGTACTGGTGCGGATTTCGGCGCGGGGTGCATGGGTCTCCGGGTGCGAGTCGGATCGAGTCGGATCGGGTCGGGTCGGGTCGCGCCGGTGCAGCCCAAATGTTCGTTGGAGACTACCGGACGGGGGCTGGACGGCGCCCGGTGGGCGATGCTGACGGGCTGCGGCATCCGGGTGAGTGCAGGTCCTGGGCCGGTGTCGGCTGCGGTGCGCGCCGGAAGCTGCCGCGGGATCGCGGGCGATCCCTTGCCGTCGAGGGGATGGGTTGCGTTCGCGGGTGGAGGCGCGTTTCTCGTCGATGCGGCGAGCAGGCGGGTTTGGGTGGTTGCGTGTTGGCGCGCGACGATCTGGTTCATGTGGCCACTGGGTTCGTGCGGCCATTGGGTTTGTGCGGCGACCTGCCGGGCATCGGGGGTGGCGCTCTTTGGGGCATCCGGTGGCGACTTTTCTCGCATTTTTGTTCTAATTACTTATCCACAACCTCGTAATATCGTGGGCTTGATGTCGGCGCTCGCTGATACTTTTGGTACATGCATTCGAACAGCCGCGAGACTCAAGCGGGCAGCATCGACGTCGTTTCTGCCGACGTTGCGGATGAGTACTGGACCGCGATTGCCGAGTTGGCTGCCGCAGAGGCGAAGGTGCTTCGCGTTTTGGCGCGGGCGGGAGACGTTGCGTTCGAGCGAATGGAAGCCCTGCCGCGGACGAGTGCACGCGAAGCAGAACTACCGCTGCGGGCGATCGCAGCTGAGCTCGCCGCGCGGGCGAACCAGTCCGATAGGACTGTGCAACGCAGAATCGACGAGGCACACACCATCTCGACCAAGTTCGGGGCGACGCTCAAGGCTCTGGGCGAAGGCCGTGTGGCTGTGGCACACGTCCGTGTGATCGTCGATCACGGGTCGAAGATCGAAGATCCTTCCGTGCGTGAGGTCTTCGAGGCCGAGGCGATCGCGCGGGCTGAGTCCACCACCGCTGGTCGGCTGAATGCGTCCTTGGCGCGTCTGGTTGAAGAGGTACAGCCCCGCACGTTTGCCGATCGGCACAAGGCTGCCCGCGAGGGGCGAGGTGTGTGGGTCCGCGACGACGCGGACGGCATGGCGGAGTTGGTTATGCGGGGTCCCGCGGTTCCCGTCCATGGCATGCACGACATGCTCACGCAGATGGCCCGCAAGATCACCAACGCGGCTTCCGCTGCGACTGCAGACGGCGCCGAGCCCGACCCGCGAACCATGAGTCAGGTGCGTGCTGATCTCCTCGCGGAGATCGTGCTGACTCACCGGGTCGACCCGGCGACGGGCGAGGGGCTCTCGGACGGGTACGGCGGGCTCGCGTCGATCCGTGCGGTCGTCAACGTGACGGTCCCTGCGCTGGCGCTGGCCGGCGTCACCGCTGACCCCGCCGAACTTGTCGGCCGCGCTCCCGTCGACATCGATACGGCCCGCATCCTGGCCCTCTCGGCGCCGGGGTGGGAACGAGTGCTCGCCGATCCGATCACCGGAGGGGTGTTGGCGGTCGATCGGTACACAAGATCCGCGGATTTGACCCGATATCTGCGGGTTCGCGACCCACATTGCCGATTCCCCGGGTGTCGAATGCCGGCGCATCGGTGCGATGTCGATCACGGGCGGGACTATGCCCTCGGCGGTGAGACATCGCATTGCAACCTCGCGTGCTTCTGCCGAAGACACCATGTATTGAAGGGCGAAACTCCGTGGATGGTCAGGCACCTGCCCGGCGGAGTACTCGAATGGACGTCACCCGGCGGCAAGGTCTATATCGACATACCGCCGCCGGTCCTGGTGGGATTCGTGCCTGATCTGGAGCCGCCACCTTTCTGAGTGGTGCGGCGCGGCGCGGCGGCGCGACGGTTGCGTGCGAGGTGCGGGCGCCCGACGGTTTCGGGCGAGGTGCGGGACGGTGCGCATCTGGCGGGCCGGGCAAGACCGTTCTCACGTTGTTGTGTTCGGCGTCCGAGTCCTGTGTCCGGCGTACTGTGTCCGGAGTTCCTGTCCGGCGTCCTGCGGGGTGACGTCCCTCTGAGTGGTGGTGGGACGTCACCCCGCCCGAACCGTCCGGCTGGCGCGAATCCCTCGCTACTGCGGCTTCTCGTCTCGCGTGGAGCCTGGTGACGTAAACGACTCGATCGAGCTGACGCTCACACCGAAGTCGAACGGGTCACTCACCCGCACGGCGGAAGAGAGAAGCATGCGCGGCACGACGATTCCCTGAACAGACGAGAAGCCCCACGGTGCGTAAGGCGTTCGATATGCAACATTAGAGCGCTCTCATAATCGCGCCCTGGGGTTCCGGCAGATATCACCCCCGAAGCGACTCGAATTCACCCTGGGGGTGAGGTTCTGGGGCCGAGTTATTGTGCTGTTTAGAGCTGGCGGGCGAGGGCGGTGGCCTCGGCGCGACTGTGAACGCCGAGCTTGCGATAGAGGCTGCGGGTGAGGGTTTGACGGTGTTGAGGCTGATGAAGAGCGTGTCTGCAATATCGGCGAAGGGCTGACCGTCGGCGATGAGGACGAGCAACTCGCGCTCGCGACGAGTGAGGGCGTCGAGGTTCGCGTGGCGTTCTGTAGTGGAACATGCGGTGGCGTAGAGATCCCAGTGCCGCTGGAAGACATCGGCGGCGGCCAGCCAGCCCTCGTCGCGCGCGGCGATCTCGATCGCGGAACGCAGGTGCTCAGGCTCAGGTGCTCAGGTGCTCAGGTGCGACCAACACCCGCTCGGGCGCTGACTCGCGCGCACGCTCGACATGCTGTTCTCGCTCACGGCAATCCCCACCATCAGACGGTTCTGATGTGTTCGACCACGATAGAGGGCGCGCGGAATGGTCGCTCTCTCATGAGACGCCACATGGGGCGTTTTACGACGCGAGTCGAGCCAGAAGATTCAGGCGCTTGCCGCGGGCGCGAGGGGCTCGCCGGGGGTGGGCGTGCCTGGCATGGCGTTGGGGGTCGTGGCGTTCGGGGTCGCGTCGTTCGTCGCGGCGATCGCCTTGGCCGTAACGAGGATGGGCTTGTGGTCGGAGAGGCCCTGCGGAAGGGTCTGCACTTTGTCGATCTCGAAACCGACCGAGGTGGCGAAATCGTAGTGGCCGCGGAAGAAGCGGTAGCGCGTGTAGGTGCGGGCGTCACTGAGGTTCAGCTCGTAGCCCTGGTCGCGGATGCGCTGGCCGAGGTTCTCCTTGAAGACGGGGTAGTTGTAGTCGCCGACCATGAGGGTGGGAAGACCCGGGCCGAGCGTGTCGAGTTCATCGAGTGCCGTGCGGATCTGGTGCCGGCGCAGAGAGTTGAGGGCGGTCAGGGGCGCGGCGTGGAAGGACGCGACGATCATCTCGTGGCCCGCGTCGATATCGTGTAGGCGCACCCCGAGCAGGCGCTCCTCCGCGGGCTTCAGCACACGGTCGTGCAGCGACTTCTTCAGGCTCATCGCCCGCACGGCCTCAGCACGGTAGGTGTTCTCGCGGAAGTAGACCGCAAGTCCGAGGCGGTTGCGGCTCGTGGCATCCGCGAGCTTGAGGCCATGGATGGTGTCGGGAATGTCGGTGGAGTCGCACTCCTGCAGGCAGAGCACATCGGGTTCGTAGCGCTCGGCGAGCGCCGCGAGCTCGGTGGCCGCACGGTGCTTGCGCAGGTTGTAAGAGATGACCTTCATACCGCCAACCAGGATATGCGCGAGACGTTACCGTCGGGTGACGCGTTGACCGACGGTGCGGGGTTCTTTGAGAACTCTCAGGTGGACGAGCGAGTTCTCACTCCTCGTCGCGGCGAGCGCGGGTGGCGTCGGCGCGCGACGCGAGCTGATCGTCGGCGGGGTACCCCACCTCCATCAGGGTGAGGCCGCGGGCAGCCAGCACGGGGAAGGCGCTGGTGCGTTCCTGCGCGTCCCGCAGGGTCGCGACGTCCTCGATGCTCAGCCTGCCGCGGCCGACCGCGACACAGGCGCCGACGAGGGCGCGCACCATGCTGTGGCAGAACGCATCCGCGCGCACATTCGCGATCAGCACGCCGTTCGCGTCGCGCCGCCAGTCGTACTCGAGCAGCGTCCGGATGGTCGTCGCACCCTCGCGGGGCCGGCAATACGCCGCGAAGTCGTGCAGTCCGATCAGCGACCGGGCGGCAGCATCCATCGCCTCTTCATCGAGGCGGGCGTTGACGTTCGTCGTGCGCGTGCGCTCGAGCGGGTCGTAGCCCGTCGTCGAATCGGCGATGCGGTACCGGTAGCGGCGCCAGACGGCGGAGAAGCGGGCATCGAACCCCTCGGGGGCCTCCCGGATGTTCCGCACGGTGACGTCCGCGTACTTGCCGAGCACGCCACGCACGCGCTGCGCCAGCAGATCGAGCGGGCTGCCGTACTTCGGGCGCGACCGGCCCAGAGCGTCGAGCAGCTGTGCGTCGAGATCGAGGTGCGCAACCTGGCCGGCGGCGTGCACACCGGCATCCGTGCGGCCCGCGACGACGAGGCGTGGGGTCGGGGTGGATGTGTAGGCGGTGCCGAGCACCAGCGCGAGGGCATCCTCGAGCGTCCCCTGGACGGTGCGGAGGCTCGTCTGCCGCGCCCAGCCGCGAAAATGCGTGCCGTCGTAGGCGATGTCGAGGCGGATCCGCACCCGCTCAGCCTATTGCCGCGGCGGAACACCTCAGGGGCCCGCCGCCGGCAATCCTTCTCGCAGTGTCGGCGCCCCCGACGTAAACTTGGCCTGCGTCGACGCCACCCGCATGTGCCCCACACACTCCCCCGAAAATGGGGGCGCTACGTCCGCCGCCCGGTACCCCATGACTCGCGATATCCCCACCGCCCCCGCCTCGGCTCCCGCGCTCGACCGTCCCGTCGCGCCTGCTCTGCCGGTCGTTTCTGCGCCCGTTTCGGGGCGGTATGCGGGACTTGATGGACTGCGCGCGATCGCGGTGGCACTCGTGGTGGCCTATCACCTGTTCCCCGCGTGGTGGCTGCCGCAGGGGTTCATCGGGGTCGACGTCTTCTTCGTCATCAGCGGGTTCCTGATCACCTCGCTGCTGCTGCACGAAGCCTCGACATCCGAAGCCGCGTCATCCGAGGCCGTGGGCCGGGGGCGACGCATCTCGTTGGTCGGGTTCTGGCGACGCCGCGCCCGGCGCCTGCTGCCGGCGCTCGTGACGCTGATCGTGGTGTGCGGGCTCTGGGCGTGGACGATCGGCGGCGACGTCCTCGTCGGCTTCGGGCGACAGGTGCTCGGCGCCCTGACCTTCAGCTTCAACTGGATCTCGATCTCGGCGGGCAGCGGATACTTCGACGCGGGCACCCCCGAGCTGTTCCGCAACCTCTGGTCCCTCGCTGTCGAAGAGCAGTTCTACGTGCTGTGGCCCCTGCTCTTCCCGCTCCTGTTGCTGATCCCCTCACGCATCGTCCGCGCGGGCGTAGCCGTCGTCGCGGCCGCGGGGTCGGCCCTCTGGATGGCCGTGCTCGTGTCGAACGCACTGGCAGGCGCGAGCGGCGGAGTGGGCGTGACGCGGGCTTACTTCGGCACCGACTCACACGGCTTCGGCATCCTGCTCGGCGTCGCGCTCGCGTTCGTCGCGGGGCAGGCGCTTCGCACACCGACCGCCTGGATGCTGCGCGCCGGCGTTCGCCGCGGTGTCACCGCCCTCGGCGCACTGGCCGTCGCGGGGATCGTCGCGATCGCGACCGTGCCGCCCGCGCCCGACACGGCGACGTTCCCGGGCGCCCTGCTCGTCGCCTGCCTGCTCACGGTCGTCGCAATCACCGCCGGCGCATGGCCGGGCTCGGTTCTCGGACGTGCGCTCGATCTTCCGCCGCTCCGCTTCGTCGGGCAACGCTCGTACGGCATCTACCTGTGGCACTGGCCCGTGCTCGTTCTTCTCATGGCGGGCCTCTCGATCGCCCCCGGCACCGAGGTCCCTCTCGCGGTGGGGCTCTGGGCCCTCGCCATCACTCTCTTCGCCGCGATCGTTTCGTACCGGTTCATCGAGACCCCCATCCGCCGGAACGGCTTCCGCGCCTCGTTCGCGGCTCTCCGCGCTCGCTTGTCCGGGGCACCGGCGGGTCGCTTCGCCGCTCTCGCGGCCGTCACGGCGTTTGTGTTCGCCGCGGGCGCCACGACCAGCGCGATCGCGATTGCGCCCGAGGTCACGTCGGGGGCGACCGCGGTCGAAGCGGGACAGCAGGCTCTCGACTCGGCAGACGCACCATCACAATCACGGTCGCCATCCCCGTCTTCGTCGTCGGGCCCCCGGGTCGAGCCGCCGCTCGCCGTGCAGACGGGCGATGAGCCCGTGCCCGGGCCGCGGCCGACCCCCGTGACCGGCGACCAGGTCAGCGCCATCGGCGACTCCGTCATGCTCGCGTCGGCACCCGGACTGATGGAACGCCTGCCGGGAATCCAGATCGACGCATCCGTCTCGCGTTCCCTGAACGCCGGCGTCGGCATTGCCGAAGCGCAGGCCGCCGCCGGGCAGCTTCGGCCCTACGTCGTGATCGCGCTCGGCACGAACGGTCCGATCAGCGCCGAAGCGCTCGCCCGCCTCGAACAGGCGATCGGGCCCGACCGGCACCTCGTTCTCGTGAACGCCTTCGCACCGCGCGATTGGATCGCCGGGGTCAACGCCGAGCTCGCGACCTTCGATGCGGCCCAGGCCAACGTCGTCGTCGCCGACTGGGCGGGCGCCGCCGCGGCACACCAGGACCTGCTCGCGGGCGACCGCATCCACCCCGGCCCCACGGGCGGAAGGCTCTTCGCCGAGACCGTGGCGACGGCCGTGCAGGGTGTGGAAGATGCCCGGGCCCAGGCCGCGTTCGACAAGTCGGTCCGCGCGTCGGCGCTCGCGACGCGACTGGTCGACGGAGGCGGCGAGTAGACCCTGCTGGGCCGGCTTCTCGCGCCGCACGATGACGCGAGCGCGGCGCGTCAAGAGAGGGTGCTGGCGACCGATAGATTCTCAGGGTGACGTCCTCGCCCCCTCCCTCGCGCGACGCGAGAACGCGCAGACGGCCCGGCCGTACGATCGCGGTGGTCCTGATCGTTCTGGCACTGATCGTGGTGGTGGGCGCGGCCGCCTGGAACCTCCTCAAAGACGGAGATATCACGAGCGCACCCGACCCGATCCGTCCGGCGCTGTACGCCAACACCGAAGCATCACGGCACGCCGCGAGCGAGCCCATCGGCACCCCCGAGCAGCTCGCCGCCGCCTACCTCGCGCAGCAGCCCACGGCCTACTGGCTCGTACCCGAGCGCGACCCGATCGGCGGCGTCGGCCCCCGCGTCACCGCCCTGGCCCAGGAAGCATCCGACCAGGGCGCGATCTCGACGATCGTCATCTACGGGCTGCCGGGACGCGACTGCGGCAACTTCTCGGCCGGGGGGCTGTCCGAGGCCGACTACGCGATCTGGACCGCCGAGATCGGCGCGGCGGTGAGCGCATCCGGCATCGAGACGATCGTCATGCTCGAACCGGACTCGATCGCCCTGGCCCAGGAGTGCGGCAACCTCGCCGAGCGCGCGCCACAGTTGCAGGGCGCGGTCACGAACCTGTCGGCCGAGAACGCCGACATCTACATCGACGGCGGCCACTCGACATGGCACTCCCCCGAGGTCATGGCGGGATTCATCCGCCAGATGGGCGTCATCGACCAGGTCCGCGGATTCGCCACGAACGTCTCGAACTACAACACCGACCGCGATGAGGTCGCCTACGCACGCCAGCTGTCGGGACTGCTCGGCGGTGCGCACGCCGTGATCGACTCCGCACGCAATGGCGTCGGGGGGACGGGCGAGTGGTGCAACCCGCCGGACCGGCGCGTCGGATCTGCTCCCGGAACCGTGCACGACGACGTCGTCGACACCAACCTCTGGATCAAGGTGCCGGGCGAGAGCGACGGCACCTGCAACGGCGGCCCTGCCGCGGGCGCCTGGTGGCCGCAGTCCGCCATCGTCCTGACCGCCGACGTGGTCGTCATCGAAGACGAGAACGAATAATGCCTGCCCCGTGTGTGCGAGAATTCGACAGGATCCACCGTCAGCAAAGGGAGCGACCGAATGGCCGATGCCGATGAGCTGCGCACCGCCGTTATCGTCGAGGACGACCCCGACGTTCGGCACCTGATCGCCAGCGTCTTCGAGTCGGCCGGGTTCTCCGTCGTCTCCGTCGGCAACGGGCTGGATGGCGTCCGCGCCGCCCTGGCCTACAAGCCCCTCATCACGACGCTCGATGTCAGCATGCCGGGGATCGACGGCTTCGAAGCCGCTCGTCGCATCCGCGCAGGTGGCAGCCCGACCTTCATCATGATGGTCAGCGCCATGTCCGAAGAATCCGACGTGATCCAGGGACTCGGCGCCGGCGCCGACGATTACATCGTCAAGCCGTTCCGACCGCGCGAATTCCGGGCACGCATCGATGCTTTCCTGCGGCGACCGCCGCGCACCGAAGCACCCGGCGCCCCCTCGCCGCGCCAGCAGGAGAGCGTCGGACCATCGTTTCCGCGCATCAACACCACGACGATCCCGGTCCAGGCGCCCGCACCCCAGCCATCCGTCCAACAGTCTGCTCCCGCCGACCCGCCGATCTACCGCGGGCCGGGCGCTCGCTCGTTCGAGCAGGCGCAACCCCCGCGGCAGCCCCCTACACAGCAGTGGGAGAGGTACGACGAGCCGGTACAGGCGATGCGGGTCGTGCCGCCCGAAGACTACGACGATCTCGACGAAGAGTACGACGAGGTCATCGAGGGCGAGATCGACGGACCCAGTTCCGCCGTCGAACGCCGTGACCCCCACATCGGGTGGATGCACCACCGCGACCTGTTCCTCGACCCCGAGACGCGCCGGGTCGAGATCGGCAATCAGCCGGTCGATCTGACCCAGACCGAGTTCGAGCTGCTGCTGACGATCATGTCGTCACGTCGCCGCATCCGCAGCAAGGCAGACCTGACCCTCGTGCTGCGAGGTGAGTCCTACGTCACGTCGTACTACGTCGGCGACGCCGACAAGCGCGCCGTGCAGGCGCACGTCGACAGCCTGCGCCGCAAGCTCGGCGACATGAGCTCGCCGGTCCCCCGCTATCTCGAAGCCGTGCGGGACGTCGGGTACCGGATGACCCCCGAGACCGAGAACTAATTTCGAGCGTTCTCGGCTCAGACCTTGAACCCGTGCTGACGGCGCAGCAGGCGCATGAACATGCTCAGGGTCTGGATCACGGTGATGACACCGAGTACGGGCCAACCGACGGCGAGGATCCCGGACTGAAGCTCGATCGGAATCAGGTGCCAGGCGACGACGATCGCCGCGACGATCCCGATCGCCAGAAACAGCGGCGTCCAGTGTCCGATGCCCGCGCCACGCTCGGCCTTGGCCTGCATGGCCCAGTTGTCGACCTTCTTGCGTGACAGGAAGCGCGTCCACGAGCGGAGGAAGTGGGCAATACGGATCCACATGTACAGCTCGGCGGGCGCGATCAGCGCCGCGAACAGCACATCGTGGCGATCCTTGTTCTTCATGGACAGAGCCATGCGCAGGTTGAGCGCTACCGACATTGCGATGGGGATGAGCCAGAGCGGCGAGAAGATGAACGCGTTGATCGAGAGCGAACCCGCGAGCAGCGTGACAAAGCCGACGCGCACGAACAGGTTCACGAGCATGCTGAACTGCTCGAGCCAGCGCACGCGCAGGTTCGGGTGGAACGGCTGACCCTTCGTGTCACCGCGCTGACCGGGCCACATGAGCTCGATCGCGCCGTAGTTCCACTTGACCTGCTGGGCATCGAGTCCGCGGAGGGTGGTCATGCCACCGACGTCGGCGCGGGCGTACGGGCTGATCTTGGTGAGGTATCCGGCGCTCTTGATCTGCAGCGAGAGCAGGGAGTCCTCGACCTCGCTGTCCTTCACCCAGGGTGTCGACTGGTGGTTCTCGCGCATAACATCGCGCAGGGCCTTGGTCGAGAAGATCGAGAACTGCCCGCCCAGCACCGCCATGTTGCGGCCGCGGAGCAGGTTGTGCAGGTTGAAGGCCGCGAACTGCGACCGCTGTCCGGTGATGAGGAAGCGCGCGAAGCCCTTGAACGGGTTGTCGTCGATCGAGTAGATCGCGGAGATACCGCCGATGCGGGTGTCGCTCGTGATCTCAGTCTCGAGGAATTCCACAGCGCGGCGGTCGGCGACCGTGTCGCCGTCGACGCCGAGCAGGAAGTCGTAGCCCTCGACGAGTGCGAAGCCGTAGTTGAGGGCACCGACCTTCTTGTCGGGGTTCTTGCCGATGTCGTGGACGAAGACCTCGGTGAACTGCTCGCCGAGCTCGGTCGTGATCTCGTGCGGACCCGCGAACTCCGAGGCGATCGCGACGGTCTTGTCGTTGGAGTTGTTCACGACGAGGTGGATCACATCCGGCACGCGAGACTGCTCGAGGAGCCCCCGCAGCACGTCGGCGATCGATTCCTCTTCGTTGTACGCCGGGATGATGCATCCGATGGTCGCCCGCTGGGTGCTCAGGTCCTGAAGCGACGCGGCGAAGTCCTGCGGAAAGGCGCTGCTCGGCTCGACGATCTCGGGCTCGGGCTCAGGCCGGGCGGCGGAAGGCCGCGAATACGGCATGACCTTCTGGCCGACGGACGGGGAAATCGACATGGGGACCTCGTGTTTCGGCGGGTAAGCCGGGGGAAGAAATACGGGGGGTGCTGTTCGATTATGGGCGGAGCCGCTCAGGGGAACCTCAGGACGGGCTTGTCGGCTCCGCAGGATCTACCTAAGAGAAACGTGACGGCAGGATGAGAATGCTCTCACTTGCGAATGCTACTACGCGGAGTGTCCTCAGGGCGCGGGTTGGCCCGTGATCGCAACGGTGAGGGTGTCTGACGCGCTTTGTTTGGCGTACTCGGTGGACGTGGGTGTCGTCTGCACGAGGAAGTCGTAGGTGAATTGCAGGGTGACGAGCGTCGCCTCGGCCGGCACGGGCCCGACGTTGAAGGTCTGCGAGTAGCTGTAAGGGTCGAGAACGAGGTATCCCGGCGCGACGGTGGACTGATCGGTCTGGGGCGAGAGCGGGTCGAACGACTCATTGAGCGTTCCGGGAACCGCGACCATCGTCGCGCGCTGCAGATACACCTTCTGCCCGTCGTTGGGTGTGACCGACGTGATCAGGCTGATGCTCACCGGCTTGAGCGCACCGGATGTCCAGTCCCCCATGTTGAGCGTCGACCAGTAGTTGATCGACACGCCCACGGCGCCCGCGGCGAGCGTCCGCGCGGTGGAGCCGCTGGAGAGATCGTTCGGCACCGGGGCAGGAACGGTCGTGCCCGACGGCGAGGGCGAGCCGGAGGGCTGATCCCACGGCAACACGCCCGCGCATCCGGTCAGGGCGAGAGCCGAGATCATCGTGATCGCGGCGAGCCCCCGGAGCGCATGACGGCGGGCATCGGGGCGTGCGGAAATCGAGCGATGTGACATCGCTGCCGCGGTGCGCGTGCGTACATTGATCACAGAGATCCCTCCAGCGCTAAGTGTTGCACTGGATGTCGGCCCGCATGAAATCCGCGACGCGACGCGCCGAAGACCGCAAGAAGCCCGCACCCTCGACGGGGTACGGGCCTCTTGGCGGTATATCGGATTACTTCGCTTCGGCGTCCTCGGCGGCTGCCTCTGCGGCGCCCTCGGGAGCCTCGGCGTCGCTGTCCGACACCTCGACATCGGCGTCCTCGACGGCGACCGGAGTCTCGTCGGCGGCGGGCTCGTCGGCCGGAGCAGGCGTTGCAGCGGGGGCCGCGGCATCCGACTTCTTCGACGACTTGACCTTCGGCGTGACCGGCTCGAGCACGAGCTCGATGACAGCCATGGGGGCGTTGTCGCCCTTGCGGTTGCCGATCTTGACGATGCGCGTGTAACCACCCTCGCGCTCCGCAACGAGCGGGGCGATCTCGGTGAACAGCACGTGCACGACCTCACGGTCGCCGATGATGCCCAGCACGCGACGACGCGCGTGCAGGTCACCACGCTTGGCGAACGTGATCAGGCGCTCAGCGAGCGGACGCAGGCGCTTGGCCTTGGTCTCGGTCGTCTGAATCGACTTGTGCGTGAAGAGGGCCGCGGCGAGGTTCGCAAGCAGCAGGCGCTCGTGGGCAGGACCGCCGCCGAGGCGGGGACCCTTCGTGGGCTTAGGCATGAGTATCTACTCCAGGATGAATCGGGTCGGGGTCCGCAGGTCAGACGGTCTCGTCGTCGTAGCCGCCGTAGAAGTGCGCGCCGTCGAAGCCCGGCACGGAATCCTTCAGCGACAGGCCGAGCGAGACGAGCTTGTCGCGCACCTCGTCGACCGACTTCTGACCGAAGTTGCGAATGTTCATCAGCTGGGTCTCGGAGAGCGCAACGAGCTCGCTGACCGTGTTGATGCCCTCGCGCTTGAGGCAGTTGTACGAACGGACGGACAGATCGAGGTCTTCGATCGGCATCGACAGCTCGTTCGAGAGGACGGTCTCGACCGGCGCGGGGCCGATCTCGATGCCCTCAGCCTCGACGTTCAGCTCGCGGGCGAGGCCGAAGAGCTCGGTCAGCGTGCGACCGGCCGAAGCGACGGCGTCACGCGGGGCGATCGAGGACTTGGTCTCGACATCCAGCACGAGCTTGTCGAAGTCGGTGCGCTCACCGGCACGCGTCGCGTCGACGCGGTAGCTGACCTTGAGAACCGGCGAGTAGATCGAGTCGATCGGGACCTGACCGGCCTCGGCGTACTCGTTGCGGTTCTGCGTGGCCGAGACATAGCCGCGGCCACGCTCGATCGTCAGCTCGAGCTCGAACTTGGCGGTGTCGTTGAGCGTCGCGATGACGAGCTCGGGGTTGTGGATCTCGACGCCCGCGGGAGCGGAGATGTCGGCGGCCGTGACCTGGCCGGCACCCGTCTTGCGCAGGTAAGCCGTGATCGGCTCATCGCGCTCGGACGAAACGACGAGCTGCTTGATGTTCAGGATGATCTCGGTGACATCTTCCTTCACACCGGGGATCGTGGTGAACTCGTGGAGGACACCATCGATGCGGATGCTCGTGACGGCTGCACCGGGGATCGACGAGAGCAGGCTCCGACGGAGCGCGTTACCGATCGTGTATCCGAATCCGGGCTCGAGCGGCTCGATGATGAAGCGGCTGCGGAACTCCGCGATCTTTTCCTCGGTCAGAGTGGGACGCTGTGCGATGAGCACTGTGTGTTCCTTTCGGCTAAGTGCCCGCTATATGACACTTGCATGGGTGAGGTTGTTGAGTTTTTCTCGGGCGGATGACGGGGCACCGCGCAGGGCGCAGGCCCAGGCATCCGCGAAGTCAGTGAGACGGCGCGACGACCTGTAGCCGGAGCGCACGAGGCGCCCCGGCTACGGGATCAGACGCGGCGGCGCTTGGGGGGACGGCAGCCGTTGTGTGCCTGCGGCGTGACGTCCTGGATCGAACCGACCTCGAGGCCGGCGGCCGTCAGCGAGCGGATCGCCGTCTCACGACCGGAACCCGGTCCCTTGACGAAGACGTCGACCTTCTTGACGCCATGCTCCTGAGCCTGACGAGCGGCCGACTCGGCGGCCATACCGGCCGCGTACGGGGTCGACTTGCGCGAGCCCTTGAAGCCCACGCCGCCCGACGAGGCCCAGCTGATGACAGCGCCCGAGGGGTCGGTGATCGAAACGATCGTGTTGTTGAACGTCGACTTGATGTGGGCGTGACCCAGTGCGATGTTCTTCTTCTCTTTGCGCCGCGGCTTGCGTACGGCGGTCTTGGCCTGTGCCATAACGTTTTTCTCCTAAACCTGGAACGCCGGCGGAGGCCTAGCGCGCCTTCTTCTTGCCGGCGACGGTGCGCTTGGGGCCCTTGCGCGTACGGGCGTTCGTCTTGGTGCGCTGTCCGTGGACGGGCAGGCCACGACGGTGGCGGATCCCCTGGTAGGACCCGATCTCGACCTTGCGGCGGATGTCGGAGGCAACCTCGCGGCGAAGGTCACCCTCCACCTTGTACGTGGCCTCGATGTGGTCACGCAGCTGAACGAGTTGCTCGTCCGCGAGGTCCTTGACGCGGACGTCGGGGTCGATCTCGAGGGCGTTCAGGATCTCGACGGAACGGGTACGGCCAACGCCGTAGATGTAGGTCAGGGCGATGACCACGCGCTTATCGCGCGGGATGTCGACGCCAGCAAGACGTGCCATGCGGCTCTCCTAGGAGGTGTGTGGAGGTGTGGAGCAGAATCGGTGCCCGGGCCTCCGCCCGGGGTGTCCCCCCGCCCTGATCTCTCGGGACGAAGTTCTGAAACTGCCGTATGTATTCAGTTGTGTGCTGTGGTGCTGTTCTTGCAGAAAGAGCGGGAGCGTCTCAGCCCTGGCGCTGCTTGTGGCGCGGGTTGCTCTTGCAGATCACCATGACCACGCCGTGACGGCGGATGATCTTGCAGTGATCGCAGATGGGCTTGACGCTGGGGTTGACCTTCATGATGTTTCCTGTTCGCTGTCTTCGTACCCATGCGTCAAGAACGCATGGGCCGTTACTTCTCGACCGGTCTAGCGGTAGCGGTAAACGATTCGACCGCGGGTGAGGTCGTAGGGGCTGAGCTCTACGACGACGCGGTCTTCCGGAATGATGCGGATGTAGTTCTGCCGCATCTTGCCCGAGATCGTGGCCAGGACCTTGTGTCCGTTGCTCAGCTCAACGCGGAACATCGCGTTGGGAAGCGCCTCGGAGATCACGCCCTCGATCTCGATGACACCGTCTTTCTTGGCCATACACTCGCTAACGCTGGGCAGACCGGTCGGTCTGCGGTGGGTGGGATTTCGGTGTTTCGTCGGTGTCCCGGCGGAGTCGTGAGACACGCCGATAGACGGCGCAAAGCACCAAGGATCTATGGTATCCGACACGGATGCCCGAGGCAAATGCTCGCGGGTTCTTGCGCTACGCCTCCGGCGAACCGCCCCGCGAGGGTGCCCGTTCCACCCCGCGAGGGTGCCCGTTGTGTCAGCTCAGGCGATCGATGATGTCGACCTGCGGGTCGCCCGTCAGGTCGATGCGCTCGCCGTTGAAGGTCACGGTCGGCGTACCGCGCCCGCCGTCCGCGGTCGTCGGCATCGCCTGCGTGCGCTCCCCCACGAAGCCTTCGTAGGTGCGGTCGGTGATGCAGGATGCCGCGTCAGCAGCGCCCGCGTCCGTCGCGATCGAGATGATCTCGTCGTCGCTGAGGCCGGTGGTGCCCTCGGACGGCTGGTTCGCGTACATCGCCGAGACGAACGGCGTGACAGCCTCGGGCGTCGTGGTCGCCACGCAGTAGAGCGCGTTCGCCGCTCGGGTCGAGAACTGCGTGCCCTGCGACTGGTTGTCGAGGATCGCGACCGGGTGGTACTCGAGCGTGATCGAGCCGTCCGCGACGAGGTCGTTCAGCGTCTCGGCGTAGATCCCCTCGAACTGGTTGCAGATCGGGCACATGAAGTCGATGTAGGTGGCCACGACATCCGGACCGTCCCCGACCGAGATCGCACCGGTCTCGGTGTTGACGATCGCAGCCTCGGGCTCGGGACCGGGATCCGGGTTCGACGCGGCGTTGTTGATGAGCACGACGGCGACGCCCGCGACGACGACGACGGCAACCACGGCGACACTCACCCAGATCGCGAACCAGTTCGTGCGCTTACCCGCTGTGGCCATCATTACGTGCTCCTACGTCTGCCTCAGCCGATGGGCTGAGGTTCGATCCCGAACGCGGCCAGGCCCGCGGCCCCGCCGTCGGGTGCCGTCAGCACCCAGATTCCCCCATCGTGCACCGCGACGCTATGTTCCCAATGTGAGCCGGCTGAGCCGTCCACGGTAGAAACCGTCCAGTCGTCGTCTTCGACGAGCGTCGCGGGGTCGCCGGCGACGACCATGGGCTCGATGGCGAGCACCAGGCCGGGGCGAACTTCGGGCCCCGGGTCGGTCACGCGATAGTTGAACACCGACGGGGACTCGTGCATCTTGCGTCCGATGCCGTGCCCGACGTAGTCCGCGAGGATTCCGTACTCACCCTGCGCATCGACGTAGTCCTGGATCGCCGCGCCGACCTCGTTCAGGTGCCGCGCCGACGCGAGCGCCGCGATCCCGGCCCAGAGCGATCCCTCGGTAACGCGCGAGAGCTCTTCGCGCTCCGCGACGACCTCGGGTCGTGTCGGATCCGGCAGCACGACCGTGAAGGCGGAGTCGCCGTTCCAGCCCTGGTACTCGGCACCCGCATCGACGGACAGGATGTCCCCCGCGCCCAGCACACGAGCGCCGGGTATGCCGTGCACCACCTGCTCGTTGACCGAGGTGCAGATCGTGTGCCGGTAGCCGCGCACCATCTGGAAGTTCGACTTCGCGCCGGCGGAGGTGATGACGCGGGATGCCTCGGCATCCAGTTCGAGCGTCGTGACACCGGGGGCGACCAGCTCACGCACGGCCGCGAGGGCGCGCGCCGTGATCAGCCCGGGTTCGATCATCGCCCGCAACTGGGCGGGTGACTTATAGATCGAGCGCCGCAAAACCATGTGTGTCCTCGCGGGGCGCGATCAGCCGCCGCGGCGGACGAGCCCGCGGGCCTCGAGCGCTGCGAAGATGCGGTCGGTGATCTCGTCGAGCGTCCCGATACCGTCGATCCCGTCGACGATGCCCCGCTCGCCGTAGACGTCGAGGATCGGGGCCGTCTCGTTCTCGTAGATGTCGAGACGGTGGGCGATCACGTCGTCGGTGTCGTCGGAGCGCCCCTCTTGCGCGGCGCGCAGTCCGAGACGCGCGATGCTCTCGGCCCGCGGCACACGCAGCTCGATCACGGCGTCGAGGGACTCGTCGCGGCTCGCGAGGAAGTCATCGAGGTGCCCGACCTGCCCGAGATTGCGCGGGTAGCCATCGAGCAAGAATCCCGCCGCCGCATCGGGCTGCGCCAGACGATCGCGCACGATCTCGCTGGTCAGCTCGTCGGGCACGAGACGCCCCTGCTCGACGATCTGCTGCACGCGCTGCCCGAGCTCCGTGCCGTCCTTGATGTTCGCGCGGAAGACGTCGCCGGTCGAGACGACGGGGATGCCATAGGCCTCCGCGATGCGAACGCCCTGTGTGCCTTTGCCGGAACCCTGGGGTCCGACGATCAACAGCCGAGTTGCGCTCATCGCAGCAGCCCTTCGTAGTGGCGCTGCTGCAGCTGCGCGTCGATCTGCTTCACCGTCTCAAGACCCACACCGACGATGATCAGGATGGATGCTCCACCGAACGGGAAGTTCTGGTTCGCACCGACCGTTGCCAGCGCGATGAGCGGGAGCAGCGCGATCAGACCGAGGTAGATCGAGCCCGGCAGCGTGATGCGCGTGAGCACGTAATCGAGGTACTCGGCCGTCGGACGACCCGCGCGGATGCCGGGGATGAAGCCGCCGTAGCGCTTCATGTTGTCGGCGACCTCGACCGGGTTGAACGTGATGGCCACGTAGAAGTACGTGAAGCCGATGATCAGGAAGAAGTACACGGCCATGTAGATCGGGCTGTCGCCCGACGTCAGGTACTGCGAGATCCAGACGACCCACCCGGCCGGCTCTTCGCCCGCGGCGGGCTGGTTGAACTGGGCCAGCAGCGCCGGGATGTACAGCAGCGACGACGCGAAGATGACGGGCACGACGCCGGCCATGTTCACCTTGATCGGGATGTACGTGTTGGTGCCGCCGTACGTCCGGCGCCCGACCATCCGCTTCGCATACTGCACGGGCACACGCCGCTGCGATTGTTCGACGAACACCACCAGCGCAACGACCACGATTCCGACGGCGAGGACCAGCAGGAAGGTCTCGAAGCCACGGGCCTGCCAGATCGACCACATCGCGGAGGGGAACGTCGCGGCGATCGAGGTGAAGATCAGCAGCGACATGCCGTTGCCGACACCGCGTTCGGTGACGAGCTCGGCGAACCACATGATGAGGCCGGTACCGGCGGTCATCGTGATGATCATGAGCAGCTGCGCCCACCACGCGACGTTCGTCAGCAGGTTGTCACAGGCGGCGACGCCCGTGTTGCCGAAGAGCTGCCCGCTGCGAGCGACCGTGACGAGCGTCGTCGACTGCAGGAGCGCCAGCGCGATGGTCAGGTAGCGCGTGTACTGCGTCAGACGCGCCTGGCCCGCCTGGCCCTCTTTGTAGAGGGTCTCGAAGTGCGGGATGACGACGCGCAGCAGCTGCGTGATGATCGTGGCCGTGATGTACGGCATGACGCCCAGCGCGAAGATCGACAGCTGCAGCAGGGCACCACCCGAGAACAGGTTGACGAGAGAGAGGAGTCCCTCCATGCCCTCGTTCTGCCCGATGCAGGACTGCACGTTCGCGAAGTCGACGAACGGCGTCGGCACGTGCGCACCGAGACGGTAGAGCACGATGATGCCCAAGGTGAAGGCGATCTTCCGGCGCAGGTCGGGTGTCCGGAAGATGCGCGCAATAGCGCTGAACAAGAAGGATCCTCCTGAAGGGAAGGGAGATGCCCGCGGGCGGGCCAAACATTAGGTTAGCCCAGGCTGCCCCTGCGAGCAGCCCATGCCCGAGATCGGCGGCAACGAGTGAGATGTCCCGAGAACGGAAACAGGGGGCCGGAGGATGCCTCCGACCCCCTGTTTGAGAACAGTTCGTCCGTATTACTTGACGCTGCCGCCGGCGGCGACGATCTTCTGCTCGGCTGAGCCGGAAACCTTGTCGACGTTCACCAGGAGCTTCACTCCGATGTCGCCATCGCCCAGAACCTTGACCTTCTCGTTCTTGCGAACGGCGCCCTTGGCGACGAGGTCGGCAACGGTCACGTCGCCACCCGCCGGGTAGAGCTCGGCGAGCTTCTCGAGGTTGACGACCTGGTACTCGACGCGGAACGGGTTCTTGAACCCGCGCAGCTTCGGCGTACGCATGTGCAGCGGCATCTGGCCACCCTCGAAGCCGACGCGCACGGTGTTGCGGGCCTTGGTGCCCTTCGTGCCACGACCGGCCGTCTTGCCCTTCGAGCCCTCACCGCGACCGACGCGGGTCTTGGCCTTGTTGGCACCCGGGACGGGACGCAGGTGGTGAACCTTCAGCACACCGGGGCGCGACGCCGGAGCGTCGTCCTTCGGGGCGGCCTTCTTGGCGGGAGCCTTGGTCGCCGCTGCCTTCGGGGCGTCGGCAGAAGCCGAAGCCTTCGAAGCGGATGCCTTGGCAGGAGCCTTGGCGGGCGCCTTCTCAGCAGCAGCCTTCGCGGCGGGCGCCTTCTTCGCGGCAGCAGCCTTGGGGGCCGCAGCCTTCTTGGGCGCTGCAGCCTTGGCTTCGGCGGCCTCGGCCGCGTTGTCCTTTTCAGCCATTAGTCGATCTCCTCAACCTTCACGAGGTGAGCAACCGTGTTGACATAACCACGGTTCTGGGCGTCATCCGGACGGACGACCGAGTCGCCGATCCGCTTGAGGCCGAGGCTACGCAGCGTGTCGCGCTGGTACTGCTTCTCGCTCACCTTGGACTTGATCTGCGTGACCTTCAGTCGTGCAGCCATCATGCACCTGCCTTTGCTGCCGCAGCGGCGTCAGCCTCGGCACGAACCAGGCGCGCGGGGGCGACCTGGTCGAAGTCGAGACCACGACGTGCGGCGACGGCGCGGGGCTCCTCGAGCTGCTTCAGCGCGGCGACCGTCGCGTGCACGATGTTGATCGTGTTCGACGAGCCGAGCGACTTCGACAGGACATCGTGGATGCCCGCGCACTCGAGAACGGCGCGGACGGGACCGCCCGCGATAACACCGGTACCGGCGGCGGCGGGGCGGAGCAGGACGACGCCCGCTGCTGCCTCACCCTGCACGGGGTGCGGGATCGTCTTGTCGACGCGGGGCACACGGAAGAAGTTCCGCTTGGCCTCTTCGACACCCTTCGAGATGGCCAGGGGCACCTCACGGGCCTTGCCGTAGCCGACACCGACGAGTCCGTTACCGTCTCCGACGATCACGAGGGCGGTGAAGCTGAAGCGACGACCACCCTTCACGACCTTCGAGACGCGGTTGATGGTGACGACGCGCTCCAGGAACTGGCTCTTGTCGGCATCACGCGAACCGCGGTCACGCTGGTTGGCGTTGCGCTCACGACCACCGCGACGCGGCTCGCGCTCACGCTCGGCGGGCGCCTCGGTTGCAGCAGCCGTTTCAGGTGCAGCCGTCGCCTCGGGCGCGGCCTGCTCGGCAGTGGCTGCCACTTCGGTCTCCTTGATTTCACTCACAGGTTCAGTCCCCCTTCGCGGGCGCCGTCGGCGATCGCAGCGACGCGGCCGGCGTAGCGGTTACCGCCACGGTCGAACACGACATCCTCGATGCCGGCGGCCTTGGCACGCTCGGCGACGAGTTCGCCGACCTTGCGCGCCTTGGCGGTCTTGTCACCGTCGAACGAACGCAGGTCCGCTTCGAGGGTGGATGCCGACGCGACGGTGTGGCCCTTGGCGTCATCGACGACCTGGACGAACACGTGGCGTGCGGAGCGGGTCACGACGAGACGCGGGCGCAGCTCGGTGCCGACGACCTTCTTACGAAGGCGGGCATGGCGACGCGAACGAGCGTCTGACTTCGACTTAAGAGCCATGGTTACTTACCACTCTTTCCGGCCTTGCGACGCACGACCTCGCCGGCGTAGCGCACACCCTTGCCCTTGTAGGGCTCGGGCTTGCGAATCTTGCGGATGTTGGCCGCGGCTTCGCCGACGGCCTGCTTGTCGATGCCGCTCACGGTGACCTTGTTGTTGCCCTCGACCGTGAACGTGATGCCCGCGGGGGGCTCGACCAGGACGGGGTGCGAGAAGCCGAGGGCGAACTCGACCGAGCCGCCCTTCTGTGCGACGCGGTAACCCGTGCCGACGACCTCGAGGCCCTTGGTGTAGCCCGTGGTGACGCCGACGATGTTGTTGGCGATGAGGGTGCGCGTGAGTCCGTGCAGCGAACGCGATTCCCGCTCGTCGTCCGGACGCGACACGACGACCTGGTTCTCTTCGACGACGACCTCGATCGGACGAGCGATCGTCAGGCCGAGCTCACCCTTGGGTCCCTTGACCGAAACGTCCCGACCGGTCACCGTGACGGTGACGTCCGTGGGGATGTCGATGGGCAGTCTTCCAATACGTGACATCGAGGATCACCAAACGTAGGCGAGGACTTCCCCACCCACGCCCTTCTGCTCTGCCTGACGGTCGGTGAGAAGACCGGAGGAGGTGGACAGGATGGCAACGCCGAGGCCACCGAGAACGCGGGGGATCTCGCTGGACTTCGCGTAAACGCGCAGACCGGGCTTCGAAACGCGCTTGATGCCCGCAATGGAGCGCTCGCGGTTCGGGCCGTACTTCAGCGTCATGGTGAGCGTCTGGCCCACGCGGGCGTCCTCGATCTCCCACTCGGCGATGTAACCCTCACGCTTGAGGATCTCGGCGATGTGCGACTTGAGCTTGGAGCTCGGCAGGCTCACGGAATCGTGGTGCGCCGAGTTCGCGTTGCGCAGCCGGGTCAGCATGTCTGCGACCGGGTCTGTCATTGTCATGTGTTTGTTTCCTTCGTTCACCAGGTTTCGGATGCCTGTGCAAGGCAGACGACCTGTGGTGGTGTTATGGAGTCTTACGCCTCGGCGCGGAACGGGAAGCCGAGGTGACGCAGAAGTGCACGACCCTCGTCATCCGACTTCGCCGTGGTGACGACGGTGATGTCGAAACCACGGACGCGGTCGATCCGGTCCTGGTCGATCTCGTGGAACACGGACTGTTCCTGAAGACCGAAGGTGTAGTTGCCGTTGCCGTCGAACTGCTTGGACGACAGACCGCGGAAGTCGCGGATACGGGGCAGGGCGAGCGTCACGAGACGGTCGACGAACTCCCAGGCACGGTCGCCACGCAGCGTGACGTGGGCGCCGATGGGCTGACCCTCGCGCAGCTTGAACTGGGCGATCGACTTGCGGGCCTTCGTCACGAGCGGCTTCTGGCCGGTGATGCGGGTGAGGTCGTCGACCGCACCGTCCATCACCTTGCTGTCACGCGCGGCTTCGCCGACACCGGTGTTCACGACAACCTTGACCAGACCGGGGATCTGGTTGACGTTGGCGTACCCGAACTCTTCCTGAAGAGCCTTCTTGATCTCGGCCTGGTACTTCTGCTTCAGGCGCGGCTGGATTTTGCCAGCGGGCGCGGCAGTGGTGGTGCTCATCAGAGGTCCTTACCTGACTTCTTCGCGTAGCGGACGCGCACAGTGCGCTTCACGCCATCCTTCGTCCGCTCTTCGACGCGGTGACCGACACGGGTCGGCTTCTTCGTCTCGGGGTCGACGAGGGCGACGTTGGAGATGTGGATGGGGGCTTCGAGGGTCTCGATGCCACCGGTCTTGGTGCCGCGCTGGGTCTGGCCGACGCGCGAGTGCTTGGTGACGTAGTTCACGCCCTCCACGATCACCCGGTTGCGCTCGGTCAGGACCTCGAGGACCTTACCCTGCTTGCCGCGGTCTCCGCCGCGCTCGGGCTTAGCGCCCGTGATGACCTGCACGAGATCACCCTTTTTGATGTTGGCCATGATCAGATCACCTCCGGTGCGAGCGAGACGATCTTCATGAACTTGCGGTCACGAAGCTCGCGGCCGACCGGTCCGAAGATGCGGGTGCCGCGGGGCTCCCCGTCTGCCTTCAGGATGACGGCGGCGTTCTCGTCGAACTTGATGTAGGAACCGTCGGGACGACGGGTCTCCTTGACGGTACGGACGATGACCGCCTTGACGACATCGCCCTTCTTGACGTTTCCGCCGGGGATGGCGTCCTTGACGGTCGCCACGATCGTGTCGCCGAGGCCCGCATAGCGGCGCTTCGAGCCACCGAGCACACGGATCGTGAGCAGCTCCTTGGCGCCGGTGTTGTCGGCGACCTTGACTCGGGATTCCTGCTGAATCACTTGGCCTTCTCCAGAATCTCCACCAGGCGCCAGCGCTTGGTGGCGCTCAGCGGACGGGTCTCATTGATGACGACCAGGTCGCCGATTCCGGCGGAGTTCGCCTCGTCGTGCACCTTGACCTTCGACGTGCGGCGGATGACCTTGCCGTAAAGCGGGTGCTTCACGCGGTCTTCGACCTCGACGACGATCGTCTTGTCCATGCGGTCGCTCGTGACGTAGCCACGACGCGACTTGCGGTAACCACGGGCCGCGGCGTCGCGCACGTCGTGTGCGGACGACTCGTGTCCCGATGCCTGGACGGCAGCCTGGGGCTCCGCAGCCTCGGCCTTGGCGGCCTTCGGTGCGGCGGCCTTGGCGGGCGCCTTCTTGGCGGCGGGCTTTGCAGCCGCGGGCTTTGCAGCCTTCGGTGCGGCGGCCTTCGTCTCCTTGGCCTCAGCGGCCTTGGTCTCAGTTGCCTTCTCGGTGGCCATTACTCAGCCTCTCCTTCGGCGGTGTCCGAGGCATCCTCGGTCTTCTTCGCCTTCGTCTTCTTGGCCTTCGTCGCGACCTCCGCGGGAGCGGGCGTGGCACGGATGCCGAGCTCGCGCTCACGGATCACGGTGTAGAGCCGCGCGATGTCGCGCTTGACGGCGCGGATGCGACCGTGGCTCTCGAGCTGGCCGGTGGCCGACTGGAAGCGCAGGTTGAACAGCTCTTCCTTGGCCTTGCGCAGCTCCTCGACGAGGCGGTGGTCTTCCATCGTGTCGAGCTCAGACGGGCTGAGCTCCTTGGTACCGATAGCCATTACGCGTCGCCTTCCTCGCGCTTGATGATGCGTGCCTTCAGGGGCAGCTTGTGGATGGCACGGGTCAGTGCCTCGCGAGCGAGTTCTTCGCTGACGCCGGCGACCTCGAAGAGGACGCGACCCGGCTTGACGTTGGCAACCCACCACTCGGGCGAACCCTTACCGGAACCCATGCGGGTTTCGGCCGGCTTCTTCGTGAGCGGACGGTCGGGGTAGATGTTGATCCACACCTTTCCACCACGCTTGATGTGACGGGTCATCGCGATACGAGCGGACTCGATCTGACGGTTCGTCACGTAAGCGGGCGTCAGGGCCTGGATACCGTACTCACCGAACGAAACTTCGGTGCCTCCGGTGGCCGCACCCGAACGACCGGGGTGGTGCTGCTTGCGGTACTTGACCTTGCGGGGAATAAGCATCAGGCAGACGCTCCTTCTGCGACGGGGGCGTCGTTGCGCGGACCACGGCGACGGTCGCCACCACGGTCATCGCGGCCACGAGGCGCCTTGGGGGCGTTGGCCTGCTCGCGAGCGAGCTCCTTGTTCGTGAGGTCGCCCTTGTAGATCCAGACCTTCACACCGATGCGGCCGAACGTCGTCTTGGCCTCGTAGAAGCCGTAGTCGATGTTGGCGCGGAGCGTGTGCAGGGGTACGCGACCCTCGCGGTAGAACTCCGAACGGCTCATCTCCGCGCCGCCGAGGCGACCGGAAACCTGGATACGGACGCCCTTGGCTCCGGCGCGCTGGGCACCCTGGAGGCCCTTGCGCATCGCGCGGCGGAAGGCCACGCGACCCGTGAGCTGCTCGGCGATTCCCTGGGCGACCAGCTGAGCGTCGGCCTCGGGGTTCTTGACCTCGAGGATGTTCAGCTGGATCTGCTTGCCCGTGAGCTTCTCGAGATCGGTACGGATGCGCTCGGCCTCAGCACCACGACGACCGATCACGATGCCCGGGCGGGCGGTGTGAATGTCGACGCGGACGCGGTCGCGGGTGCGCTCGATCTCGATACGGCTCACGCCGGCGCGGTCGAGCGAGACCTGCAGGAGCTTACGGATCCGGATGTCCTCGGCGACGTAGTCGGCGTAACGCTGGCCGACCTTGGTCGAGTCCGAGAACCAACGGGACACGTGGTCCGTGGTGATCCCGAGGCGGAAGCCGTACGGGTTGACTTTCTGTCCCATTACTTGCTCGCCTTCTTGGTCTTGGCGGACGCCGGGGCGTCAGCGGCCACGGGCGTCGCGAGCACGACCGTGATGTGGCTCGTGCGCTTCTTGATCTGGAACGCGCGGCCCTGTGCGCGGGGGCGGAAACGCTTGAGCGTCGTGCCCTCGTCGACGTAGACGTTCGCGACGTACAGGTCGCGGTCGTCGAGGAACTCGCCGTCCTTGTCGGCCTTGACCCGCGCGTTGGCCATCGCCGAGGCGACGAGCTTCGATACGGGCTCCGACGCCGACTGCGGCGCGAACTTCAGGATCGCGAGGGCCTCTTCGGCCTGCTTTCCCTTGATGAGTGCGATGACACGACGAGCCTTCTGAGGGGTCACGCGGATGTGTCGCACGCGTGCGATGGACTCCACCATTTCTCTCTCCTCTGTCGCCGCCTTAGCGGCGACGGCCCTTCTTGTCGTCCTTCACGTGGCCGCGGAAGGTGCGGGTCGGCGCGAATTCGCCCAACTTGTGACCGACCATGGTCTCGGTCACGAACACGGGGATGTGCTTGCGACCGTCGTGGACGGCGATCGTGTGGCCGAGCATGGCCGGCACGATCATCGACCGACGTGACCAGGTCTTGATGACGTTCTTGGAACCCGAATCGTTCTGGACGACAACCTTGCGAAGCAGGTGCTCGTCGACGAAGGGGCCCTTCTTAAGACTGCGTGGCATCTTCTGTTCCTACCTACTTGCGCTTCTTGCCGGCCGTGCGGCGGCGGACGATGAGCTTGTCGCTCTCCTTGTTGGCATGCCGGGTGCGGCCTTCGGCCTGACCCCACGGCGAAACCGGGTGACGTCCACCGGACGTCTTACCCTCGCCACCACCGTGCGGGTGGTCGACCGGGTTCATGGCGACACCACGGACGGTCGGGCGGATGCCCTTCCAGCGGTTGCGACCGGCCTTGCCCCAGTTGATGTTCGACTGCTCGGCGTTGCCGACCTCGCCGATGGTCGCGCGGCAGCGCGCATCGACGTTGCGGATCTCACCCGAGGGCAGACGCAGCTGGGCGTAGGGGCCATCCTTCGCGACCAGACGCACGGAGACGCCAGCCGAACGGGCCATCTTCGCGCCGCCGCCGGGGCGGAGCTCGATGGCGTGGATGACCGTACCGGTCGGGATGTTGCGGAGCGGCAGGTTGTTGCCGGGCTTGATGTCGGCGCCGGAACCCGACTCGACGATGTCACCCTGCGACAGCTTGTTCGGCGCGATGATGTAGCGCTTCTCGCCGTCCGCGTAGTGCAGCAGCGCGATACGCGCCGTGCGGTTGGGGTCGTACTCGATGTGAGCGACCTTCGCGTCGATGCCGTCCTTGTCGTGGCGACGGAAGTCGATGACGCGGTACTGACGCTTGTGTCCACCACCGATGTGACGCGTGGTGATGCGGCCCTGGTTGTTGCGGCCACCCGTCTTGGAGAGCGGGCGCAGCAGCGACTTCTCGGGCGTCGAGCGCGTGATCTCGGCGAAGTCGGAGACCGACGAGCCGCGACGACCGGGGGTCGTCGGCTTGTACTTGCGAATTGCCATGGTGTCTCGTCCCTATCCCGACCGTCAGCCGACTGCCGTGAAGATGTCGATGGTGCCCGACTTCAGCGTGACGATGGCGCGCTTGGTGTCCTTGCGGCGGCCGGTGCCGAAGCGGGTGCGGCGGGCCTTGCCCACGCGGTTGATCGTGTTGACCGAAGCGACCTTCACGCCGAAGATCTTCTCGACGGCCAGCTTGATCTCGGTCTTGTCGGCGCGGGGGTCCACGAGGAACGTGTACTTACCCTCGTCGATGAGCCCGTAGCTCTTCTCCGAGACGACCGGCTTCAGGATGACGTCGCGCGGGTCCTTGTTCAGGGCCGTGTTCAGGGCGCTCATGCCGAGACCTCCGTGGTGGAGACCGTCTTGGATGCGACGAACGCATCGAAGGCGGCCTTGGTGAAGACGATGTCGTCCGAGACGAGCACGTCGTACGCGTTGAGCTGGTCGAACGTCAGCACGTGGACATACGCGAGGTTGCGGATGCTCTTGACGCTGATCTCGTCGTCACGCTCAATGACGACGAGGACGTTCTTGGTCGGCGCGACCGTGGCGAGGTACGTCGCAGCGGCCTTCGTCGACGGGGCGCCGGCGACACCGAGCGACTCGACGACGTGCAGGCGGTTGCCGCGAGCACGGTCGCTGAGGGCTCCGCGGAGCGCTGCGGCGATCATCTTCTTGGGCGTGCGCTGCGAGTAGTCGCGCGGCTTCGGCCCGTGGACGATGCCACCACCGGTCATGTGCGGCGCGCGGATCGAGCCCTGACGGGCGTTACCGGTGCCCTTCTGCTTGAAGGGCTTGCGGCCGGCACCCGAGACCTCGCCACGACGCTTGGTCGAGTGCGTGCCCTGGCGAGCCGCCGCGCGCTGCGCGACGACAACCTGGTGGATGAGAGGAATGTTCGTCTTGACGTCGAAGACCTCGGCGGGCAGGTTCACGGAACCGGCCTTCTTGCCGTCGGTACCCCGCACGTCGAGCGCGAGAGTCGAGTCAGTCATGTGGCTCATGCCCCCTTCACTGCGTTGCGGACGTAGACGATGCGGCCACGAGCACCGGGGACGGCGCCCTTGACGAGCAGCAGACCCTTCTCGGCGTCGACGGCGTGCACCGTGAGGTTCATGACGGTCACGCGCTCGCCACCCATACGGCCGGCCATGCGCATGCCCTTGAAGACACGGCTCGGGGTCGACGATGCGCCGATCGAGCCGGGCTTGCGGTGGTTACGGTGCGAACCGTGCGACGCCGAGACACCCTTGAAGTTGTGACGCTTCATGACACCGGCGAAGCCCTTGCCCTTGCTCGTGCCGACGACGTCGACGAGCTGGCCGGCCTCGAAGGTGCCCTCCGCGGTGAGCTCCTGACCGAGTGAGTAGTCAGCGGCATCCGCCGTGCGGATCTCGGTGAGGTGACGACGGGGCGTAACGCCCGCGGCCTCGAAGTGAGCCGTCTGGGGCTTGTTCACCTTGCGGGGGTCGATCTGCCCGTACGCGATCTGGACGGCCTTGTAGCCATCCTTCTCGGGGGTGCGGATCTGGGTGACGACGTTCGGAGCAACCTCGATCACCGTGACGGGGATCAGCTTGCCCTGCTCGTTCCATACCTGGGTCATGCCGAGCTTGGTGCCCAGCAGGCCCTTCGAAATCTTGTTGTTGATATCAGCCATGTCGAACCTCAGAGCTTGATCTCGATGTTGACATCGGCCGGGAGGTCGAGACGCATCAGCGAGTCGACGGCCTTGGGCGTCGGGTCGATGATGTCGATCAGGCGCTTGTGGGTGCGCATCTCGAAGTGCTCGCGGCTGTCCTTGTACTTGTGGGGGGAACGGATCACGGGGATCACGTTCTTCTCCGTCGGAAGGGGCACGGGGCCCACGACGGTTGCGCCCGCACGGGTCACGGTGTCGACGATCTTCCGCGCCGACGTGTCGATGACCTCGTGGTCATACGACTTCAGGCGAATGCGGATCTTTTGTCCCGCCATTGTCTGCTCACTCTCTATATCGCGTCGTACGGTTCCCAGATTTCTCTGGACGCATTGGACGCATGTGACGCTTGCGCGCCTCTGGCACTTTCTGCTGCACCGCTGTTCTGATGTCACACCGGATGCCGGGGCATCCGGATCACTGCCCCGCACGCACGCGTGCAAATCCCGCTTTCGCGGTTGGGGCTGTGGAGGTGTTCTGCTGCCCGCGGCCTAGACCTGCGCTTCACGCGGTCTATGCACTGCCTGGCAGTGATCCTGCGCGCGCCATGCGGCACGCCGGAATGTGGAACTGGACTAGTCTACGTGTCGCCCGGGCGTGTCGCAAACTCGGGCGTGTCGCCTACGGCGTGTCACGCGCGACGGTGCCCGATCTCAGCGCGAGAGTGCCTGTTCCGAGCCACGAGGGTGCCCGTTTCATCGCCCGAGGGTGCCCGTTCCACCCACGAAGGTGCCCGTTCCGAGCCACGGGGGTGCCCGTTTCATCGCCCGAGGGTGCCCATTTCACCCACGAAGGTGCACGTTCCACCCTACGGAGCGTGCACTAAACGCACGCGTGTGCGGGCCACCCTTGCGCACGGGTCAAGTCCCGTGTTGTGGTGTCAATCCGGCTGCTTCCTTGATGGGTGAGGGTCAGGCGGTGAGGAACAGGTCGGGGCGCTCAGGCTCGGCGTGGTCTTGGAGTGTGTGGACGAGTTTGCGCATGGAGATGTCGGAGAGGTAGCGGCGTTCACCGTATTGCCATTCCTCGTGCTGCTCCTGCAGGACGGCGCCGATGAGGCGGGTGACGGAGTCGCGGTCGGGGAAGATCTGCACGACGTCGGCGCGGCGTTTGATCTCACGGTTGAGGCGCTCGATCGGGTTGTTGGACCAGACCTTCTGCCAATGCTCACGCGGGAGCGGCGCGAATCCGGTGAGGTCTGCTTCGGCAGCATTGAGCATGTCTGCGATCTCCGGGAACGACCCGCGGAGGGACGTGGAGACCTGGTGATACTGGGCGATCACGGCCTCGGGGGTGGTCTGCGCGAAGATCGTCGAGATCAGCGCGTTGACGGGCTTGGAGCGTGCCGATCCGAGCTTCTGGGTGACGTTACGAGCGAAGTGGACGCGGCATCTCTGCCAGCCCGATCCGGGGAGGATCGCTTTGACGGCGGCTTTGATGCCGGCGTGAGCGTCGGACGTGACGAGGGTCACGCCGAGCGGGTCTGTGTCGGTGGAGACTTTCAGACCGCGGTCGCGGAGGGAGCGGAGGAACTCGGTCCAGAAGTCCGTCGTCTCCGCGTCGCCGAGAGCCATCCCGAGGATCTCCCGACGGCCGTCGCCGCTGACCCCGGTCGCGACGATGAGGGCTTGGGAGAGAACCCGGCCACGGTGGCGCACGTCGAGGTAGGTGGCGTCCAGGAACAGGTACGGGAACCAGGTGTGATCGAGCCGGCGGTGCAGAAACTCGTGCACCACCTCATCGATCTCGGAGCAGATGCGGGAGACGGTGGACCGGCTGATGCCGGTGTCGTTGCCCAGCGCGCGGACGAGCTGGTCGACCTTGCGGGTGGAGACTCCGTCGATCCAGGCCTGGCAGATCACCGCGTAGAGCGCCTTGTCGACACGGCGGCGTGGGCTGAGCAGGCTCGGGAAGAACGACCCCTCCCGCAGCTTCGGAATCTGAATGTCGACCTCCCCCGCGGGCGTGGCGAGCGTCTTCGCGCGAGCACCGTTGCGACGCGTGGTGCGCTCCGCCGTGCGTTCGTAACGGGCCGCGCCGATCTTCGCGGTCGCTTCCGCGTCAACAAGGTCCTGCAGCCCCGCCTGCAGCATCCGACGGAACACGTCGGAATGGGCGAGGTCAGGATCGGCGAGGACTTCTGCGATCAGGGTCGTCAAGGCAGACTGATTCTGGGTCATCGTGGGATCTCTTCTTTGCTTCTTGGCGGAAACAACTGGTCATCCCACGATGGCCCTCCTACGTCAACGACGACGAGAACCCCGCAGGAATTGACACCAAGCTACGAGACGCACCCTGCGCACGAAGCGTGCGCCCGAAGGTGGACTCATCCTGAATATGGGGCCACCCCCAGTGCATCCCCGTCCAGCCCGTTGCCGCTTCGATGTCCGCCCGGCGACGTGACTGGTCCGCGAGAATTTCGTCTACCGTTCGGCCTTTCGTGTAGCGCGGATCCGAGAGCTTCACGGCGCCGTCGAACTCGCCGAATCGACGTAGCGCGGGCCATGCGAAGTCCGGGAAGGTATCGCCATTCGGCGTGCGCACCCTGATCTGCCGCGTCGGAGCGGGGAGAGCCAGTTGCCACATCCTCACGCGACTGATGCTCTCGCCGGGAAGCTGAGAGCGAGGATCCGCCAACTCGATTGCTATACGTGCAGTTCGGATGCCCCGGCTGCCCGGCGCCGCCAGCACGCGCCGCCGAATCTCCGAACGAAGCGCTGCGGAACTCGCCTCATCGACCGTGCGTGTCCCGTCCGACCACGACACCGCGCGAAGCGCCGCATCCATGCATGCCACGGCCCCTTCGATTCGCAGCATCCGGATGACATCGAACACCGTGCGCGCTATCGATGTCACGAGCAATCCATCGACGCTGTCGATGTCTTCGGGGGGAAGCGGGACGTGGTGCCGCACGATATCCCCGCGAGACTTGGCAGGGTTCGCGGCACTACTCACGACGTGCACGCGGTCATCGGCCACGCCGACGAGTGGGAGGCCATGGAGCGCGGCGGCAGTCGTGCCGCACGCCACGGGAACGTCTCGCGCCTGCAATGCGACGGCATGAGCGCGCATTCGGATGCGTCCCTCGAGGCTTGCGGACCCCCACTCATCCGCGTCCACGAGCACCCCACGGCGGAGGGAACGGAAATCAACCGCGGAGCGCGGAACGGACGCTGTTTTCCTGACCACCGTAGAGATCGCGCGCATCGGTCCACTGTGCCGTGCTTTGCGACGTCCCGATCAGCTGGGGATGCCCACCGTGGAGAGATGTTTGCGGAGCCCGATTGGGGATGAAGGAGATTGCCGGAGCGCACCCCCCGAGGAGCGGAGCGCCCTCACGCTACAGAACGGGCACCCTCGCCCCGGGAAACGGGCACCCTCGGGGCCTAGGGAGCGCTACTGGTTGCCGATGTGCTTGTCGACGTTGTCGCGCGTCTCGTCGACCTTCGCGTGGTGCTCTTCGGGCACGACCTTCTTGATGGCGTCGGCGGCGCCCGCGAGGAGCTTGTCGCTGACGTCCTCGGCTTTCTCGCTCTTCAGGGCTTCTTCGATCTTGTCCCGGTTCTGCTCGAAGATCTGCTTGCCCTTGTTCACGATGTCGTCAACGCCCATGTTGTCCTCCTCCGGCGCCCGGATGGCGCGCGCCCACCAATTCTCCCGCTCCGTCGTTGTATCGTCCAGACCTTCGCATGCCCGAGGCGCGGCGCGAAGCGTCCCGATCGCGGCGCGAGCAGACGGGACGGGGGCTCCCACTTGCATCTGCGGCCGGGTGTCGCCAGACTTCTCGAACGGCTTAGATGAGAGAGTTCTCATCTTTGTTGGGCCGAAACCCGTTGACTTCCACCCGAAGGAAAATGACGCCGAGCCTTTCCCCCCATTCGCGCCGCGCGACGCATGTCACGTCGGCTCTCCATCGTGCGAGAACGTGGTCCCCAACGCGTTCTCGCCCTCACGAGGCACCATCCTCGCCTCATCGGGGCCGGGCGGTGTCCCCAGCACGCCCGGCCCCGATCATCCGTCCACTTCCGGGTCCCTCGCAGAAATGTCTCGGAAGATGAATGACAGTCGCCGCCATGGCCCGACCGTGCGCACGTTGGATCGGTCCGCACCGTTCGTCGTGCTCGAGCACGACTCCCCCCGCGCACGCCGCGTCGCCGGCGGGCGGCACCTCGCCATCATCGTGTCGACGGGGAGGACAGACTTGCTCGGATCCTTCGGTCGCGTCTCGCTCGACAGCGACCAGGTGCTTCTGCTGGCCCCCGCGACCGACTACGAGATCGAGCAGCCACGCGGGCAGCGGACCTGGGCGGCATTCGTCCACGAACGGCTCGCGGTCGACCTGCTGCAGTGGAGACATCAGACCGCCGGGGGAAAGCTGGATGTCTGGCAGCACCTCCGTACGCGCAACCCGCCGTACTGGCGCGGGATCGTCCATCCTTCCGATCACGCAGCGCTGCTCGAGGTCCTCATGCGGGCGGCGTCGGCAGTGTCCTCCACGATGCCGGTCTGGGACCAGCTGGAGAGCGCCGCGAAGGTCGTACGCCGCGTGGATTCCTTCATCGCGCGGAGTTTCGCCGCAGACAACTTCGTGCGCGTGTCGCGCGGCGATGGCCCCGTGCGATTACGGCGAGAGGTTGCTCGCGCAAAGGCATTCATCGAAGCTCGGCACACCGAGCCGATCTCGACGACGACGATCGCGGAGCACGCGGGTCTGTCGTCCTCTGCTCTGACACGCGCGTTCCAGAAAGAACTGGGCGTGACGCCGCCCGAGTATCTGCGCGCCGTCCGCGTGGCGAGATTCGAACACCTCCTCGTCGAGTCCGACAAGAGCATTCGCGAGGTCGCACGCCTCGCGGGCCTGTCGTCGACCGGCCATCTGCGTGAGCACATCAACCAGAAGTACGGGATGTCCCCACGCGAGCTGCGCGCTCGGTTGCGACAGCCGTCCTGAGCAGGAGCGCGGCGGGCCCCGTATACCCCGCAACGCAGAAGTGCCCCCCGACCGAAGTCGAGGGGCACTTCCGAGCAAGCAGGTGTTACTTCAGGATCTTCGTGACCGTGCCGGCGCCGACGGTGCGGCCACCCTCACGGATCGCGAAGCCGAGGCCATCCTCCAGGGCGATCGGCTGGATGAGCTCGACCGTCATGTCGGTGGTGTCGCCGGGCATGACCATCTCGGTGCCCTCGGGCAGCGAGATGACGCCGGTGACGTCGGTGGTGCGGAAGTAGAACTGCGGGCGGTAGTTCGTGTAGAACGGGTTGTGACGGCCACCCTCCTCCTTGGACAGGATGTACGCCGTGCCCTCGAAGTTGGTGTGGGGCGTAACCGAACCCGGCTTCACGATGACCTGGCCACGCTCGACGTCGTCACGCTTGGTGCCGCGCAGGAGCAGACCACAGTTCTCGCCGGCCCAGGCCTCGTCGAGCTGCTTGTGGAACATCTCGATACCGGTGACGATCGTCTTCTGCGTCGGGCGCAGACCCACGATCTCGACCTCGGAGTTGATCGCGAGCGTACCGCGCTCGGCGCGACCCGTCACAACCGTGCCACGGCCGGTGATGGTGAAGACGTCCTCGACGGGCATGAGGAACGGCTTGTCCTTGTCGCGCACCGGGTCGGGGATCGACTCGTCGACGGCTTCCATGAGCTCGACGATCGCGTCGACCCACTTCTCGTCACCCTCGAGAGCCTTCAGGCCCGAGACGCGGATGACGGGGGCGTTGTCGCCATCGAAGTCCTGGCTCGAGAGCAGCTCGCGAACCTCGAGCTCGACGAGCTCCAGGATCTCTTCGTCGTCGACCATGTCCGACTTGTTCAGCGCGACCATGAGGTACGGCACGCCGACCTGCTTGGCGAGCAGAACGTGCTCACGCGTCTGGGCCATCGGGCCGTCGGTCGCGGCGACCACGAGGATTGCGCCGTCCATCTGGGCGGCACCCGTGATCATGTTCTTGATGTAGTCGGCGTGACCGGGCGCATCGACGTGCGCGTAGTGACGCTTCGGGGTCTCGTACTCGACGTGCGAGATGTTGATCGTGATGCCGCGCTGGCGCTCCTCGGGAGCGGAGTCGATCGACGCGAAGTCACGCTGCACGTTGGTGGCCGACGGGTACTTGTCGGCGAGCACCTTCGAGATTGCGGCGGTGAGCGTGGTCTTGCCGTGGTCGACGTGACCGATCGTTCCGATGTTCACGTGCGGCTTGGTCCGCTCGAACTTGGCCTTAGCCACTGGGTCCTCCTAGGACATTCGTGTAGATCCTCCGGGCGCTGGATTGCGACCGGTTCTCTACGGGGATTGGTTCTCAGCTTAGTAGAGAGAGTTGAAGTGATTCTGTGTGAAGTTGTGGACCGGCCCCTTCGCCAGCCGAGGGCTCGCCCTGAGCTTGTCGAAGGGGCCGGAAATCGAGCTACTCGCCCTTGTTCTTCTGGACGATCTCCTCGGCGACCGCCTTCGGAACCTCGGCGTAGCTGTCGAACTCCATGGAGTAGACGGCACGGCCGGAGGTCTTCGAGCGCAGGTCACCGATGTAGCCGAACATCTCGGACAGCGGGACATTCGCCCGCACGACCTTGACGCCCGCGGCATCCTCCATCGACTGGATCTGACCACGGCGGCTGTTGAGGTCACCGATGACGTCGCCCATGTACTCCTCGGGAGTACGCACCTCGACCGACATGATCGGCTCGAGGATGACGGGGTTCGCCTTGCGGACGGCCTCCTTGAAGCCCATCGAGCCGGCGATCTTGAACGCCATTTCCGACGAGTCGACATCGTGCGAAGCACCATCGAGCAGGCTGGCCTTGACGCCCACCATGGGGTAGCCGGCGAGCACGCCGACGTTCATGGCGTCCTGGAAGCCCTGGTCGACCGGCGCGATGTACTCGCGCGGGATGCGTCCACCCGAGACCTTGTTCACGAACTCGTACGTCGTCTCGGCCGTAACCTCGAGCGGCTCGATCGCGAACTGGATCTTGGCGAACTGACCCGAACCACCGGTCTGCTTCTTGTGCGTGTAATCGTGACGCTCGACGGCCTTCTTGATCGTCTCGCGGTACGCGACCTGCGGCTTACCGACGTTGGCCTCGACCTTGAACTCGCGCTTCATGCGGTCGACGAGGATGTCGAGGTGCAACTCGCCCATGCCCTTGATGACCGTCTGGCCCGTGTCGGAGTTCTGCTCGACGCGGAACGTCGGGTCCTCTTCGGCGAGCTTCTGGATCGCGGTGCCCAGCTTCTCCTGGTCGGCCTTGGTCTTCGGCTCGATGGCGACCTCGATAACCGGCTCGGGGAACGTCATCGACTCGAGCACGACCTGGTGCTGCGCGTCCGAGAGGGTGTCGCCCGTCGTGGTGTCCTTGAGGCCGATGACCGCGTAGATGTGCCCGGCGGTGACAGCGTCGACCGGGTTCTCCTTGTTCGCGTACATCTGGAAGATCTTGCCGATGCGCTCTTTTTTGCTCTTGGTCGAGTTGACCACCTGGCTGCCCGAGTCGAGGTGACCCGAGTAGACGCGGATGTAGGTCAGACGACCGAAGAAGGGGTGCGTCACGATCTTGAACGCCAAGGCAGTGAACGGCTCGTCGCGGTCGGCGTGACGGGCGATGACGATCTCTTCGTCCTTGGGGTCGTGGGCCTCGATGGCCGGCACGTCCAGGGGCGACGGGAGGTAGTCGATCACGGCGTCGAGCATCGGCTGCACGCCGCGGTTCTTGAACGCAGAGCCACACAGGACGGGGTAGAGCTCCGAGGCGATGGTCATCTTGCGGATGGCGCCCTTGATCTCGGCGACCGTGAGCTGCTCACCACCGAAGTACTTCTCGAGGAGAACCTCGTCGGACTCGGCGACGGTCTCGAGCAGCTTCTCGCGGTACTCGGCGGCCTTGTCGGCGAGGTCCGCGGGGATCTCCTGGATCTCGTACTTGGCACCCATGGTGACGTCACCCTTGGCGTCGCCGGGCCAGACCAGCGCGCGCATCTCGACCAGGTCGATGACGCCGACGAAGTCGTTCTCTGCGCCGATGGGCAGCTGGATGACGAGCGGCTTGGCCTTCAGCTTGTTGATGATCGTGTCGACCGTGAAGTAGAAGTCGGCACCGAGCTTGTCCATCTTGTTGACGAAGCAGATGCGCGGGACGTCGTACTTGTCGGCCTGGCGCCAGACGGTCTCGGACTGGGGCTCGACGCCCTCCTTGCCGTCGAAGACGGCGACGGCGCCATCGAGGACGCGGAGCGAACGCTCGACCTCGACCGTGAAGTCGACGTGACCGGGGGTGTCGATGATGTTGATCTGGTTGTTGTTCCAGAAGCAGGTAACGGCGGCGGAGGTGATCGTGATGCCACGCTCCTGCTCCTGCTCCATCCAGTCGGTCGTGGACGCACCATCGTGCGTCTCACCGATCTTGTGGTTGGTTCCCGTGTAGTACAGGATGCGCTCGGTCGTCGTCGTCTTGCCGGCGTCGATGTGAGCCATGATGCCGATGTTGCGGACCTTGGTGAGGTCGGTGAGCACGTCTTGTGCCACGGGGTTTCCTTACTTGTGGTGACGGATGTCGCGGGAGTGGCCGGCCCGTGCGGGCCGGCCACTGGCGGCGCTGTTTACCAGCGGTAGTGCGCGAAGGCGCGGTTCGACTCGGCCATCTTGTGGGTGTCTTCGCGGCGCTTGACCGCGGCACCCAGGCCGTTCGAGGCGTCCAGGATCTCGTTCTGCAGACGCTCGGTCATCGTCTTCTCACGACGACCCTTCGCGTAGCTGACGAGCCAGCGCAGCGCCAGGGTGTTGGCGCGGTGCGGCTTGACCTCGACCGGGACCTGGTAGGTCGAGCCACCGACGCGGCGGCTGCGGACCTCGAGGGTCGGACGGACGTTGTCGAGCGCCTTCTTGAGCGTCGCGACGGCGTCCTGGCTGTTCTTCGCCTCGACGCCGGCGAGGGCGTTGTAGACGATCGATTCAGCGAGGGACTTCTTGCCATCGACGAGGATCTTGTTCACGAGCTGCGTGACGATCGGGGCGCCGTATACCGGGTCGTTGACGACGGGGCGCTTCGGGGCGGGGCCTTTACGAGGCATGGTGCTTAACCCTTCTTCGCGCCGTAGCGGCTACGAGCCTGCTTACGGTTCTTGACGGCCTGCGTGTCGAGAGCGCCACGCACGATCTTGTAACGCACACCGGGGAGGTCCTTCACACGACCGCCGCGCACGAGCACCATCGAGTGCTCCTGGAGGTTGTGGCCCTCGCCGGGGATGTACGCCGTGACCTCGGTGCCGTTCGACAGCTTCACACGGGCGACCTTGCGCATCGCCGAGTTGGGCTTCTTGGGGGTGGTCGTGTACACGCGCGTGCAGACGCCGCGCTGCTGCGGGTTCGCCTTCAGGGCGGGAGCCTTGGTCTTTACGACCTTCGGCGTCCGTCCCTTGCGAACCAACTGCTGAATAGTTGGCACTTCTTCTCCTTGATGGTGCTGCACGGTGACAGCGAGCGTGTTCTCCGCCCGACGCGATCCGGGGATCTTGTCGGGTTCACGTCGACCCTCCGACGCGCCAGATGACTGTCACGTGTGGTGGGGGTATGCCGTGGGGGAGACCTGTTTGCAGGCCCGTCCCTGAGATGTGGCGTTCGCTGCCCGTATCGGACCGGTAGGCACGGAGCGGAGAACCGCTTCGCGCCCGAGGCACGTCACATGGCGCGCGCGAACGCACACCCACCCATGATACGCCCGGCTTCGGCGTGCGGTCAAACGAGCGCAGCGGCTCTCACACGCCACCAGCGAACAAGAGGGCGACGAGGGCGGCAAGCAGCACCACGACGAGCGCGAGGATCGTGGCGATGAGTGCGGCGAATCGTCGGCGCGCTCGCGTACGGAGAGAGCGGCGGATGCCCGAGGCATCCGGAATCGGATCGTGCTTCGTCCGCTCGCCGACCTCGGCACGCTCGCCTGTCGCCTCGGGCTGTCCCTTGCGCGATCCTCGTACGGGGGCCGCGACCCGGCTCGGGTACGCCGCGACCGCACCGGCAACCGCGGGGGTGGGCTCGGAGGTTCCCGCGGAGGCGCCCCGACGATGCGAACCCCGGCGGACGATGACGGTGTCGTCCGCGTGATCCGTGTCGGCGAGCACGACGTGATCGGGCGGCGCCGGCACGCGGGGGCGGCGCACGGTCGTGTCACCCCCGGGTATGTCTTCGACGACCTCGCCACCGGCACCCGGCGCCCCCGGCGCGTTCGGCTCGGCGGTATCGGTCACTCGCCCTCCCGGCGCAGTCCGAACTCGGCATCACCGAGCAGGAACCGCGGGGTCAGCTGCTCGGGGCAGCCCGCTACGGCGTCCTTCTCCGCGCCGTCCTCACCGATCAGGATCACGCCGTTGGTGGAATCGAGATCCACGATCATCCATCCGTCGGGCGTCAGCTCCATGCGTGCGTGCGTCTTCGAGACCGTCCGCGTCTCATCCGGGATCGAGACGAGTTGCACATCGCCGTCCTCGGGCTCACGGTGCGGGCGCCGCCCGAGAATGACGACGTCCGCCGTCAGCGGCACCGGCGCGCCCAGTGTGGGCACGAGCGTCCAGACCGTCCGACGACGCGCGACGACGATCGTCTCGTCGAACGATTCGTCGAGCTCTTCGTTCCCGGGAATCTCCGGACGCTTGTGCTGGGCGGACACCGACGTGCGCGCCGAACGAGGTGCACCCGATGTCGGTGCCCCCTGGACGGCGGATACCTCGGCGGAAGATTCGTAGGTCAGCTCCGACGAGCCGAGGAACGGTTGGAAGGAAGGCGGGCGGACGGCGGCCGACGCGGCCGGAGCCCAGGGTTCGTTCGACGACCTCGCCGAGACGGGGGGCTCGGCTTGCGGCCTCGAGCCCTCGGTGTCGTCCATGTCTTCGGGAGAGAACGAGGGCCGCGGACCCGGCACTCCCTCCGCCGTGGATGTGCCGTGCAGGAACCCCCGGACCGGGACATCGGCGGTCGACGTATCCGTGCGCCGCGCAAAGGCCGCCGGTGTCGTCTGCATCGTGGATCGGAAGGTGGGCACCGGGGGCAGGGGCGCCGATTCCCGTGCGGTTTCGACGGGCATCAGGGGCGCTCCACCGCGTCCGACCGGCACCGGGACGACGGAGGGATACCCGTCGATCGTGGGGGGCGCGGGGCGCGGGGGCAGATCGGGTCCGCCCGCCGGCCCGTGGGTTCCGAACACCGACGCGAGCGCGGCGCCGCCCGCCGGAGTGGCCGGAGGCGCGGGGGTCGGTGCCTCCGGGGCCCGCCAACCGTCGTCCGCCGCCGAGCGTCGTCGCGCGGGGGTCGCGGCGGCGTTTCCGGGCAGCCACCGCGCGGATCCCCAGCCGACGATGCTCGACCACACGGGGAACAGGAGCGCGCCGAGCACCGTCATGCCCGTACCCAGCCCGAACGACCGGTTGATGCGCTGCAGGGCGATCACCGCCACGACGAAGAACGCACACGTCCCCAGCACGGGCACCACGAGGAGCAGTACGAGCCAGCCGGAAAGGCCGCCGAGGCGCAGGAGGACGACGGTATTGAGAATCGGTACCCACGCCTGCCAGGGCGCCTGCCCCGCCTTGCGGAAGACGGCGGAGAGGCTCAGAGCCACCCAGATGTAAACGACAAGCGTGACGACCAGCGAGGTCGTGATGAGTTCAGTGGTGTTCATGATGGGCGCGAGTCGCCGTCGCGGCGTCGCGTTCTCCTCTCCTGACGACGTGGAGCGCCCGAGGGGGCACTCTTCGGCGAGATCTCCCGGGTGAACGATCTCAACGATACGGCTGCGATGACGGAACGCCATACGCTCTCTCGTGCCGAGAAGAGACGGCGCTCTTCTTCGACGATGCGCCAGAACTCATCCGACTCCGCCGGGGTGACGGCATCCACCGCGAAAACGGCACGATCCGCCCGATCCGCGAGCAGAAGGGCGCGGGGTGTGGCGTACTCCGCCGCCGTCTCCTCCCGCGTCTGCGTGGAGGGCGCGGGACGCCCGTGGTCCACGGCCGCATCGACGTATTCCTCCCAGCCCGCGACCACGCGGGCCGTCGGGTCGTCGCGGTGCCGACGGCTTCGGCGGCGGAGGGCCTTCGCCGCCAGGACGACGGCGAGCGGACCGAGAAGAAGTGTCGCGAGCACGATGACGATGCCGGAGACCCGCAGCGCCGCCCACAGTCCGGTGAGATCCGCGGGGGTCTGATCGTCGCGGACATCGCTCGCGGGTGCGTCCTGCTGCACGGGATCCGGAGGGACGACCTCCTCGGCGTTCTCGGGACGCACCTCGGTCTCGTTCTGGGGGTCTCGCTGGAGCGTCAGATCGGTCTGGGGGGCGATCGTGCTCTGCGGCGTCACGTCGATCGCGACCCAGTCGCCCGCAGCCGATTGCACCTCGGTCCAGGCGACGATGTCTCCCCCGCGACACGCACCGGCGTCGCAGGTGCGGAGCCCCTCGCCCGACGCCAACCGCGCCCCGACCACGACGCGCGCGGGGAATCCGAGTTCTCGCGCGATCAGCGCAACCGCCACCGAGAACTGCTCGTCGTCGCCCACGGCCGCGACGAGCGGCAGGTCGGCGTCGCCCACCTCCGCCTCGCGGTCCAGCAGGGCGCGGAACAGGGCGTCGATCCGAGCGAGCGAGTGCCCCGAGGCGCTCGACTCGAACGCATACCCGGGGATCTCGGTCAACCACGTCGGTGGCGACTCGGGATCGACGGATACGGCGTGCGACAGGTAGCCCCGCTCGCGGAGCAGCTCGACGAGACCCGCGAGGGCGGCGCCGCCGCTTCCCTCGACGTGCTCGGCGACCCAGCGCTGCAGGGACTCGGGTGATTCGACAGCGCCCGCCGGTGCCCCGGGAGCGTCGATCAGACTCAGGTCGACGGCTGGCGGTGCGACGGCGCTGACCGCGTAGACGTCACCCGCTCGCACGCCGCCCTCGGAGACCTGAACCCCTCCCCACGCTTCGCTGCTGTAGTAGAACGAATCGGCGAGCGCAGTCGAGCGCGTTCCCCCGAAGTCGATCGATTGCACCCGTCCGAGCGTCGGCAACCAGATACCCGTGAGCTGTCCAATGCGGATGTCCGCGGTCAGCGGTGTGCCCTCACCGGTGTCCAGCCGGGCCGGCACCCGCACATAGCGGTCGGCGTCGACTTCGCCGCGGGGGTCGACCGCGCGATACGTTTCGCCGTCGTAGTACGACAGCGTCGCCAGTCGCACCCTCGTCGCGCCGCTTCCGCCATCGCCCGGGGACACACCCACGCCGGTGTCCACCCGGAAAAGGACCGCGTCGGAGCGGGGCTCGGTGAAGTTCGTGCGGTACTCGGTGAGTGGGCTGATGGCGCTCGAGAGGGCGGTCTCGGGACCGACGCCCGAACGCAGGACCGTGCGCTCGGCGCCCTGAGCGACGGCCGGCACGATGGCGGCCGCGGCGGCAACGGATACCGCGATCATTCCGGCGCCGAGAGCCATCCGGCGAGCGTCGGATGCTCCGCGCGAGCGCGACAGACGCACCCCGCTCGCGGAGGCGGCGCGGCGAAGCGCACGCGAGCGCTCCGCGTACGTCTGCCAGGAAAGCCAGACGAGGCTCGCGACCAGACTGAGCGCGCCGATCATGGTTTCGACGGGGGCTGCCAGTGTCAGGGGCCCGATCTCGAGCGGCGCGCTCACGCTCGTCCGGCCGAAGAGAAGTCCGAAGGCCACCATCCCCAAGCCCACGAGCACGGCGAGCGCCGAGGTCGGTGGACGCCGCCATGCCAGGAGCAGGGCCGCAGTGATTCCGAAGAGGAAGACGATCAGGGCGGGAACGAGCAGGTTCCGGTACGCGCCGGCGGGAAGTTCGACCGTGAGGAGGTCTTTCCACGCCGTGATGCTCCCGAACAGCACCTCGCCGAGCCCGGTAACGGCCTCGGGCAGGGAGGTCATCCGCGACGGCACGGCAACCGGCACGCCGAGCACCATCAGACTGCCGAAAGCCACGAGCCCGGTGAACCACCCGGGCCACCGGAGCGCGCGCGCCGTGGTCGCGATCGCCGTGCCGACCACGGCGGCGGCGAGCACGAGGATGAGGAACGCGAGCGAGCGGTAGATCGGCCACGCGGCGACGGCGGCCAGCACCGTGATGGTCGCGACGTAGAGGCTGCCCGCAACGATTCGAGCACCGGATCGCGTTCTGCTCCGCTGCCGCAGCGGGCTGCCCACGCGCGCCGTCACGCGCCCGCTCCGCGCAGCATGAGGCTCGCGAGATCGTCGAGCACTCCGATGGTGAGGACGGTGAAACCGCCGATGCCCTGCATCCTCGGGTGCGCGCGTTCGTCACACACCACGGCGATCACGGCGGTGTCGGCGGGGAAGGCCAGAGCCGCGCGACGCAGGGTCGGCGTCGTGACGCGCGACCCGCAGACGATGAGGGCTATCGACAAGTCGTTCTTGGTCTCCGCCGTCAACCGGCAGATACCCTCCAGCGGCATCGTGTTCTCGAAGGCTTCGACGGTGCAGAATCCGTCGAGCAGGGCGCGCGGCGATGCCGCCGAGATGTCACGGATGGCCCGCAACCGTCCCCGCACGACGCGCGGAATCTCCGCCCCCGTCACGACGTCGAGGTCGCGTCCGTCGCGCACCGCCTGCACGCCCAGCGACGCGGCGGCACTGACGGCCAGCTCGAACTCGTCGGCGTCGGCGAACTCCTTCTCGGAAAGGCCGAGCATGACCGCCATCCGGGAGCGTCGCGACTCTTCGAACTGCCGCACCATGAGTTGCCCGGTCTTGGCCGTGGACTTCCAGTGGATCTGCCGGCGCGCATCCCCGGGCGCGTACTCGCGGATGGCGTGGAACGACATGTCCGCGTCCACGAGGCGGCGCGTCGGCTGGCCCTCGAGATCGCGCACGAGACCCGCGCTCGTGGACGGCACAGCGACGGTTCGGGGGTGCACGTACACGCGACGGATGTCGTCCCAGGCGCGCTCGCGTCGGAGGAGCCCCACGGGATCCGTACGGACGGCGGTGGGCGGACCGACCGTGATGATCCCCCGACGCAGGGCCGGAATCGTCAACGGCTGCGCGACGAAGTGCCCGGCGCGCATGAGGGGCACTCCCAATTCGACCAGCCCGTCCCCGACGGGCAGGTCGAGACGACCCGGCAGCGCCGTCGAGCGACCGCGATTTCGTATGACGATCTCGCCCGTCAGCTCACCGCCCACGACAACCCGCTCGTGGGCGAGGCGCACCACGACGTCGTAGGCGCGCGCGCCAAACAGGAAGGGCACGCAGAGCACGAGCATGACGAGGGATGCGAAGCCGGCGACCAGCCACTCGACCCATCCGAAGGCGGCACCGAGACCGAGGCCGAGGGTCGCCGCCGCCAGCACGAGCCAGCCCGCGGGCATGACCGCGCCGCCCGCGCGGTCCGCGACAGCACGGACACCCGCCGCTACCGCGCGGGCCGCCGTCACGACCCACACGCCGGCTCGGGCGCCGCGCTCACCCCGCGCGGTCGTCGTGACGCGCGTGCGCGCCGATGGCCCGGACGACGCCGACGTCCGGGTTGCAGGTGCCTCGTTGCTTACGGTCATCCGGGCTCACGCTGGGTCGGTGGGGCGACGTCGAGCAGAACCTGCCCGATCACGGACTCGGGGCTGACCCCGTCGAACTCGGCCTCGGGATGCAGGATCAGGCGGTGCGAGAGCACCGCGACCGCGAGCGACTTGACGTCGTCGGGCGTGACGTAGGTGCGTCCGCGAGACGCCGCCCGTGTCTTGCTGACATGCGTCAGCCCGAGTGCTCCGCGGATGCTGACGCCCAGGCGAACCTGGTCGGCCGAGCGGGTCGCATCGACGAGGCGCGCGATGTAGTCGAGCACCAACGCATCGATGTACACCTCTTTTGCGATGTCGGCCATCCCGATGAGTGCCTGCGGCGCGACGATCGCCGTCAGCTCGGAGGTCGGGACGGCGGCGCCGCTCAGGATGCGGACGGTCGAGGCGTGGTCGGGGTATCCGAGCGACGTCTTCAGCAGGAACCGGTCGAGCTGCGCCTCGGGGAGGCGGTACGTGCCGGCCTGCTCGACCGGGTTCTGCGTCGCGATCACGAGGAAGGGATCGCCGACCGGACGGCTGATGCCATCGATCGTGACGCTGCCCTCTTCCATCACCTCGAGCAGGGCGGACTGGGTCTTGGGGCTCGCGCGGTTGATCTCGTCCGCCAGCACGATGTTGGCGAACACGGGGCCGGCGTGGAACTCGAAGGCGCCCGTCTTCTGGTCGTAGACCGTGATGCCCGTGATATCGCCCGGGAGAAGATCCGGGGTGAACTGGATGCGGGTGTTGGTGCCCTGCACCGATTGCCCGAGGGCCCGCGCGAGCGACGTCTTGCCCGTGCCCGGGACGTCCTCCAGCAGAACGTGTCCATCGCTGATCATGGCGGTGAGCACGAGCTCGATGACGTGGCGCTTGCCGAGCACCGCGCGCTCGACGTTGTCGGCGAGCTGCGAGAAGGTCTGCGCGAACCATGTCGCCTGGTCCTGGGTCACGCTCATGAGAACGACTCTTTCTTCGGGGTTCGGATGTCGAGGATCATGGCGCGGGCTCCACGGGAGGCTGCTCAACCGGCGGCTCGGGCACGGGGTTGTTCGTGGTGCAGGCGCCGCCGAAGGCCGCGGAAGCGGCAGCGAGACCCCAACCCTGCGAATCCCACGACGCCGTGACCCCGATGTCGCGGACGGACACCGCACCGAAAGGAACGATCCCGACAGCAGGATCGAACACCAGGGCGTTGCCGGCCGCGTCCTCGAAGACGGCCGAGCTGCTATCGAATTCGATATCAGCGCGCCCCTCGGTCGACGAGCCGGCGAGCTGCAACGGCTCGCCCCCGGCGCACGATGCGACCTGCCACGAAGCCTGCACCTGGAACGGCGCGCTGCCCGAGGCGGGCGTGACGGGGGCCCACTCGCTCGATGTACCCCACTGCGTATGCGTGTACCGCACGCGGATCCCGGGGTCGACATCGAAGACCGGGTTCGGCGGGGCGCCCTCGAACTGCGGCACGTTGAGGGTCGGCGCGTCCTCGCTCGACGTCGGCAGATCCCGGATGACCCACCGGGCGCCGTTCGTCTCGACATCCGGTGTCGGCGACACGACGAAGGTATAGCCCTCCGGCGGCGCGGTGCTCTGCACGGCGCGCACCGACTGTTGCACGGACGCCGATCCGAAGGTTTCGCCCGCGAAGCGCGATACGGCGCAGGCGGTGAAGGCGTACTCGAGCCCGTCCGGCACGGTGAACACGGCCGAACCGTCGGCGCTGGTCGGCGAGCACGTCTCGTCGGCGCGCGAAACGCCCAGCCGCAGGGTGGACCCGTCGCCACCGGATGCCGCAGTGGCCTGTGCGTTGATCGTCGAGGTTCCATTGCCGTTGGCTGTCGACGACAGCGACAGCGAGATGCCGGTCGGCGCCCCGATGCCGTTCGCTTGGATCGCAACGGACGCTCCCGACGCGGTGCCGGTGAGGCCGGGCGGTAGCGGGAAGCGGGACTGCGGGGTGACGACGACGGTCGTGGAGGTGTTCGCGCCCACGCGGAAGGACGGAACCGTGAGCGTGTCACGACCGCTCGGCAGGTCGACCACCACCGTCTCCCCGGCCGCGCTGGTGATCTGCACGGAACCGGTCTTGGCCTGGTCGATCCCCTCGATCGCGAGGCTGATCAGACCGCCCTCTCCCCCGGTGACGACGGGGGCCCACGTGACCGAGCGCGGGGCGGCGGGGGTGTCGTACGCCCACGCCACGGTGCTGACACTCGTTCGCGACTCGCCGATCGCGTTGACGGAGACGACCTCGTACGTTCGTTCGGCGCCGTTCGGCGCGGAGATGCTCGGGCAGATCCCCTCGACCGAGCAGGTCGCGACGACCGTTCCAGACGCCGAGCCGGTTCCCGCGCCGGATGCCGAAGACCGGACGACGAACTCGCTCAACGCGGGATACGCCTGGTTCGCGGCGCCGGGATCGATCCGCAGCGTCACCGCACCGTCGGCGTAGGCGACCTGGCGGACGCTCGTCGGGGCTTGCGGATACCCCTGCAGATCGAGCAACAGAGCACCATCGCGCCCACCGCCGGTTGTGCGTCCCTGCGCATCGCGCAGAGTGAAGGACGCTGTGCACGTGGCACCCGGGGCATCCTCGGTCCACTCGGCGAGGACGCTTCCGGCCGACGCGACCGAGAACGTCACGCCGACACACGCACCCGTCGCCGCGACGCCGATGACCTCGAGCGGCGTGCCCGGCAGCGGGTTGACCTCGCCGGCCGCCCCGACGACGGGAATCACACATGACGATCCGCCCGCTTGGGAGCACTGCTGGGCGAGCGTTCCTCCGACGGGCAGCGACGATGGCACCGCGCCGACCCGCAGCAGCAAGCGCACGGGTTCGACTCCCGTGTGGCTCGTGATCGAGACGGTGATGGCCTCTTGCGTGCCGGGCACGGCACGGTCGGTGCCCGTTATCGTCAGCCGTCCGTCTTCCGCGTCGATCACGAACGACGACCCGGTGTACTCGATCGCGTAGGCGATCCGATCCCATTCGTCACGGCCCTGCCAGCTCGTGAGCGTCCGCAGATCGAAGTCGGCGCTGGCTCCGGGCGCAATCGTCAATGCCCCGCTGCGGAGCTGAGGCTGCGGAGCCACGGCGAGCACGCGGATCGGGACGGCGACGACGCTCCACTCCTGCGTACCCGCCAGACGCACCGGCACGTAACACGCATCCGCCCACGGCGCAGCCAACCCCGCCTCGTAGCGGACGGTCGTACCCGAGACGAGTTCGCACGATCCCTGCGGCCGCGCACCCGAGGCCGAAACGTCGGGCGAAACCTGCAGCCTCGTACCGTCCGGAACGGGAACGAGTCCGGCCATATCGATGTTCTTCGAGCGCCCCTCGGTCACTTCCTGCGCGCTCGCGCCGCCGCGCAGGGCGAGCTTGACGTCGCGCTCGCCGGGAATACGGAGGAAGCCGTACGTGGTGACGGGGCCGGATGCACCCTCACCGGTGAGCTCGAACGCGATGATCCGACCCGTCAGCGGAAGGGGCCCCGAGATCGTCGTGCCGTCGACCTCAAGGTCGGCGGGCGCACCCCACAGCGACAGCGTGAGCCCCGAGATCTCGCCACCCGTCCAGCGAACTTTGCCCGAGACCACGTCGACGCCCTGCACGAAACCGTCCCGGGTCTCGGCGGTCAGCACGGTATCGGCGACAACGGGATAGTCGGGCACCGCCTCACGCACGACCCGGACCACCACCAGTCCGCGCGCGGTGTTCCCCGAGTCGCTCTCGACGTCGTACAGGAACGACATCGTGCCCGGCTCCGAGCTCGCCGTCACGGCGATCGTGGCTTCATCGACGGTCCGGACGAGACTCTCGAGCCGCTCGTACTCGTCGCTCGCCGACCCATCCTCGAGCGTCGGGGGCAGATCGGGCTGGACGCCCGTCACGCGCAGCGTGCCGCCGGTCGGGTCGATGTCGTTCGCGAGGGGACTGACATCGATGACGTTCTCTGTTCCCACCTGCACCTGGACGTAGTCGGTGAAGGTCACGGGACCGGGATTGGACTGGCCGTCGAGGACGCCGACGCGGACCGTACCGCTGCCCGTCGCGCCCGAGGCATCCACCACCCGGTAGCGGAACGAGACCTGCCCCCGGAAGCCGGCGACGCTGGAGTAGACGATGGACGCGCCATCCGCCGAGATGGATGCGGCCCCGGAATCCGGCTGGCTGAGCACCGCGTCCAGGGCGACCGCGTCGCCGTCGGGGTCGACGCCGAACGAGTCGAACGGAATGGTGGTCGTCTGCCCGCTCAGCACACGCCCCTCGAGGGTCTCGGGGAGCGGATCGCGGTTGGCGTCGTCGGATTGGACGGTTATGCGCACCTCGGCCGTGTCGGTCAGGGCCGGCGCGCCCGTCGCGTATACGCCGTACTGCACGACGTACTCGCCCGGGGTCTCGGGGGCGAGATAGCGCAGAACTCCCCCCGAGGCGAAGGCAAGACCCTCGGAGGTCGACGACACGACCGCGGCCGGGTTCAGCGTCAGACCCGACCCCGACGGGGCGACATCGTTCGTGAGCACCGGGATGTCGACCTGCGCGCCCTGTCGGACGACGACCGAGTCGCCGACGGCGATGGGGGCGAGCTCGGGCGCGGGGGGCAACAGATAGACGGTCGCCTCGCCGACGACGCGCGCCCCGGCATCCGACGTTCCATCACTCACGACGTACGAGACGGTGCCGAGCCGGCCGGGATCGCCTGTTGCCGTCGTTCCCGAGACGCGCATCGAGTTCTGTCCGACCACGTCGACGCTGAGCGATGCCCCCGCGTCGATGCGGGGAACCGCATCGCTCAGCAACAGCACCCGCCGCGTGGGGTTCGAGACCGCCGCGAAGACATCGACGGTCGCGTCTTCGCGCGGGTGCACAAACGCGACGACGGGGGCCGTCGCCAGCTGCGCGGCCGCGTCGTCGGCGAGCAGAGTGATGCGCGCCGTGCCCGTGACCTCGCTCGTTCCGTCGCCGACCGAGAAGCTCACCCGGTACGTGCCGGGCTGCTCTGCCGTGATGTCGAATGCGGTGCCGCCGGGGGTCGCGACGACGCTGGCGGGGGCATCGTCGAGGACGCGCACAGCAGTGAGTGTCAGCTCACCCGCCGTTCCGGTGACGTGCGGAGAGACATCGACCGTGAGTCCCGCGCCGACCGTGTCGACGACGGCGAAGGATTGGACCTGCAGCCGCGGCCCAGTCGAGACGCGGACCGTCAGCGGCTTGGTCGCGACCGCCCCGCGCGTATCCGCGACGGTGACCTGGAGCTCGATGAGCTGCGCGGCACCCGAGCCGTCGTCCGCGTGCTGGTAGACGACCTCGCCGGAGGGGGAAGCCGTCACCACGCCCACTCCGGAGGGATTCTCAACGGAAAGCAAGAGCAGCGGGTCCCCGTCGGGATCGACCCAACCGGTCAGCACGGGCACCGAGACCGTGCCGCCCGTCGCAACCTCGGGCGTCGGCCATTCGGCCAGGCATCCGACACTCCCGCACCACTCCGGCGCGGCGTTCGCCGCCTCGGGTTCGACGGTGAGCGCGACGGTCGTCGGCTCGGAATAGAGGCCGTCGACGGCCGTGCCGTCGCTGACGCGGTACGTGAACGAGCCCGAGCCGCGCGCGCCGTCGGCGACCCGGACGGCGAGCCGCTGCCCGCTGTCGATGATCGTGATCTCGCCGAACCCGGGGTCGAGCCCGCTGACCGATGCGGGATCGATGCTCAGCACGTCTTCGTTGGGATCGTGATCGTTCAACAGCACGGGCAGCACGACGAGCGCTCCCGAACGCACGCCGAACGCGTCCGGCTCGGCAACCGGGGGCTTCGGATCGAGAACGACCGGGGCCTCTTCCTGCGCGTCTTCTATCGTCGGATCGACGCGATCATCGAGCGACCAGTCCTGGCTCGTCGCCACCAGCTGTCCGTCGGGGAGGGTCCACACCCATCCGGAACGTGTCTCGTTCAACGCCACGACGCCCTCGCCGAGGAGGAAGGACGGGCGGCGCTGGTCATCCAGTTCGAGGCCGGCGTAGTCGAGCACGGACTCCCCCGCGCTCGAGTTCCACAAGACGCCCCCGCCCGAGGGCGCCAGCCAGGCGGCGTAGGTCGTGCCGTCGACCGTCACGGGTCGCGCGGGGGTGCCGAGCACCTCCTGTCCGGTGCCGAGCTCGCGGATCGCCGGCGCTCCGCTCACGTCCAACCGCACCAGACGTGTCTCGTCCGCGAGGTACACGGCGTCCGCTGAGGTGGACGGCCGGCTGATCACGCGACCGCTGAGGGTATCGGTCTCGATCGGCTCGGCCGCATCTTTCCGCCAGGCCAGGCCCGTGTCGAGGTCGACGACGAACCACACCCCCGAAGCCGCCGAGATCGCCGGGTCGGTCGCATCGATCACGGCATCATCGACCCCGCGGATGGTGCGGGTGCCGATGTCGTACCGCAGGACGGCGCCGCCCTGCTCCGAATAGCTGTACAGGATGCCGGCATCATCGACCGCGATCGCATCGGCCGCGTATTGCGGCCCCTCTTCGGAGTCATCACCCGAGCTGTCGTCCGGATCCACCTGTGTGGGCGCACTGTCGCTCAGCCGGCCGACCCACACAGCGCCCGTGTCGGTGAGGTACGCCACGAAGTCGCCCGCGACCGAGACATCCGTCGTCCCCTCGGGAGTTGACGGCGAGTCACGCAGAGCCTCGTCGTCGAGGTCGACGGGAAGCGCTTCATCGACCCGGGTCACCTTGCCGAAGCTCTCGGAGAAGAGGTACGGCCCCGAGCTGCCGCCCTGCGCAACGAGCGTCGGATCCGTGACGGTCCGCACCGTGTCGAGCTCGCCGATCGCCGTGTTCACGCGCGCATACCGACGACCATCGCCCGTCTGCAGCGCCCAGACGGACGTGTCGACCGACGGGGTCTCGCGCGCGTCGAGTCCGGGCCAGACGATGCCGATCCCGATGACGGTCGCGAGGGCGGCGACCGTGGCAAGGCCCGAGATCAGCCGACGCCGGCGCGGCATCAGAAGCCTCCCGCCCCGAACAGCGCGCCGAGCGCACCCGCGATGACCGCGACCGCCACGACGACCGCCGCACCCACGACCCAGGGCCACTTGCGTGCGGGCGCCGCGCTGCCCGAGAAGTTCGTGCTCGAGATATCCGTGTCCTCGTCGCGCGCGAGCGCCGCCACACCGCGGCGGGAGGGTGCCTTGCGCGTCGTGTCCTGGGGCACCCAGGGCCGCGCAGGGCCGCGCAATCCGGCATCCGCGAAGTCGACGGATGTCGTGGGCGCCGCCCACTCGTCCACGGCGACTTCCAGCGGGGTCTGGTCAAGACCCAGCTCGGCCTGGACACCGCGCAGCGCCTCACCGAAGGGAAGCGCGCCCGCGTATCGCCGGTCGGGATCGCGGTTCATCGCGGTGGCGAGCGCCTCTTGCAAGGACCCGGGGACGTCGGCGCGGGTGAGCGGCGTGTAGTTCGCGTGCGCGATGCGGCGTCGCAGGTGCTCACGCGTGTTCTGGCCCTTCTCCCGCCGCTCGAACGGGCTGTGCCCGGCGAGCAGCGAATAGACCGTCGCACCCAGTCCCCAGACCTCGCTCGCGATCGTGCCCGAGGTCTTCTCGGTGATCACCTCGGGCGCGCTCCAGGGCACACTCATCGCCAGCATCTCGTCGGCCTGGCTGCGGGCGAGTGACGACGAGATCCCGAAGTCGGCCAGCACGGGTGCCCCGAAGCTCGTGACGAGGATATTGCTCGGCTTGATGTCGCGGTGCACGAGCCCGGCGCGGTGCGCGGACTCGAGCGCGCTGGCCATCTTCACCCCGATCGACAGCGCCTCCGCCACCGGGATCCGCTCGACACGGTAGCGCTGCGAGAGCGAACCCGGGCAGTACTCCATGACGATGTAGGGACGACCCTCGGCCGAGACGCCCGCCTGGTACACCGTCACGATCGACGGGTGCGCGGACAGGTGCGCCAAGACATCCGCTTCCGAATTGAACATGCGCAGCAGATCGGCGTCTCGCACGTCGCTCGGCAGGACCTTGACGGCGACGTTGCGACGCGGCATGTCCTGTTCGTACAGGAATACGTCGGCGAAACCGCCCGAACCGAGCGGCCGCACATAGGTCAGACCGGGCAGGATGGGGGGCGCGGACGGCAGCCTTTTGGCCACGAGCTGTCCCCCAGACTGCATTCCCCGGCGGCGCTCCTGAAAGGATGCGCGCGCCGATGCCCTCAACCACCTGAGACGCTCACTGCCCCCGCACTGATGAACGCCGCCCTTGCGACCGCGAGGGTTCCACACATGCTAACAAAGTGCAACCCTCGGACGGCCCGCCGATCCACAGCCTCTGACCGCTGCGGGCAACGGGTCTAGGCGTCCGGGCCCGGGGCCGGAAACGGGGGCATACCGGGATCGAACGGCGCATCCAGCGACTGCGACAGCTCGGCGAGCAGGGCGTCGACCTGGGGTTCGACGTAGCGCGTGACGGCCGCCTGGATCCGCAGTCGATGATGGAGCAGGATGGCGCAGACCTCGCGGCCGATCAGGTTGGCGTAATCGTCGGCCAGCCCGACCTCTTGGCGCAGGGCGGCTTTCGCCGCGTCGGTCAGAGCGGGCAGTGCCGGGACCTCGGCGTCGACCTCTTGCGCCAGTCCCGAGATCGTGAAGAGGAAGGGCGCTCCCGCGACGGGATCCGGATCCATCGGAAGACCCTCGTACTCGGGTTCGAGACCCTCGGCCGGGCGATAGCTGCGCGCCCGGTTACGGGCGGCCTGCTGATCGAGTTCGGCCTGCAGCATCGGCAGGTTGAGCGACGTGTACACGGCCACAGCTTGGTCGACGATCGCCTTGATGCGGGTCGACAGTCCGTGCTGAACGGCATGCGGAACGTCGGAGCCGAGGCCCGCCGCCGACAGCACCGGCGACCCGAAACACCGGCGACAGGGAGCGACCCTGCCGCGGTGCGTGGAGGGTTCCCAGCGCGGCAGCCAGCGCAGCCAGGCGTCGACCGCCCCGCTGACCTGCGTCTCCAAAGACCGCTCCACGGGACCAACGGTAGTACCGGGATGCCGCGACATGACAGACATCCGCGTATCGGCGCGCTCGTGGCGCCCTTCTCAGTCGTCGTTGCGCTCCCACGGCCACCGCGCGCCACCGGGTCCGGCGCGAACGACCGCGAGCGCGGCCGCGGCCGACACGATGCCCGCGACGGCGATCACGGGCATCGGCCACGAGACCGCAAGCCCGGCCGCGACCCCGAAGGCCCGCAGAGGGTCGATGCCCGAGACGAGCGCGCCGACGGCGACACCGACCACGTAGCCGAGTGCCGCGGTCAAGCCCGCGAGCACCGCCATACCGATGCTCGCGCGCCGCACCAGGGCGGTGTACGTGACAGCCGCGAAGCCGATCATCGCGAACACCGTGCCGAGGATGCCGGGCAGTTGCGTCATCCCCGATTCGGAGATGACGGAAGCGTTGAGCGCGAGGCTGACGACCCCGAGACCTGCGATCAGGAGCGCAACGAAGCCGACCGCAGCGAACGCCAGGATCGTCAGCGAGCGCCGCCGATCGGCCGCGCCCGCCTCATCCATGTCTAGCCCTGGGCGGAACGAGCCAGCGTGGGGCCTGCCTCGAGGGTCCGCTCGTACTCGCGCTGCGCCTCGAGGTTCAGCTCGCTCACGCGGCGACCGCGCGCGGCGACCCACGCCCCGAACCAGATCGTGAGCTCGCGCCCGATGACGAAGGCAGCGAAGGCGAGAGGTGCAACAAGCTGCGCCTCGACGAGGTCCGCGCCTTCAGTCCGAGTGAGCTGCCAGAACGGTGCCTGGAAGAGCTGACCGACCAGGTGTGCGCCGTAGGCGACGAACCCGATGAGCAACCCCCAGACGACCCAGTGCGCCCAGCGCCCGCGGTTGATGATCGCGCCGAGCAGCCAGAAACCGATGAAGAAGACGGCGGTCGTGATCCACAGCCACCACGACGTGAGGCCTTCGATCGCGGAATCGACGACGGTATCGAACGTGAGCGAGCGATCGAGCAGGCCGATCGCGAGGGCCGCACCCAGGTACAGCACCGCGAAGCTGACAGCCGCCAGCAGACCGATCAGGCCGGCCGCGGCACGGTTGCCGCGCGGGCGGGGCGGCTCAGGAGCCTGCACGAAGATCGGCTGGGGGCTCGCGAAAGCTGCCGGGGCTGCGGCGGCGGGCGCAACGTACGCCTCGGTTGCGGGCTCGCTCGCCGTCACCGGAGCCGGCGCGGCGAGGGGGGCGGCGAGACCGGAGGACGCGTATGCCGTGGTCGGAGCGTCGGAGCCGGACGCATAGGCCGTGGTCGGCGCATCCGCGTCGGCCGTGGCTGCGGCATCGGCGGGCTTCGCGTCTGACGAGTCGGGCGTCGCCGCGGCCTCGTACATCGCATAGTCGATGTCCTCGCCTCGCGATGACGTCGACTCGCCTCGCGATGACGTCGGGGTGATGTCGCGCTGAGCGGCTTCGGCGTCTGCCAGGCCCTCGTGTGCGCGGCCCACGACGTCATCCACCGGCCGCGGGTCCTCGACGGGTGCGCCGGGCTCCTTGCTGGCGTCGCTCATGGGTGTGCTCCTCACGCGGGGACGGTCAACCCGCCCGGTCTCTGCGGGGCGCTCCCCGCGGGGCTCAGGCTACCCCGGTGTCGCGGCAAGGCCGGGCAGGCATGCCGTCGTGTTTCGGATGCCCTTCATCTGGAGCGCGAGAGTGCCCGTTCCTGTTGCCGAGAGTGCCCGTTCCACGCGCGACAGTGCCCGTTCGGCGCTTCCAGACAGGGTGCGCGAACGACTCACTGCCACACGCGCGCCTCGGTGCTCGCCTGATCGAACGGGGGGCCCGGGAACGTCCGTATAACGGCGAGCCAGCGCCCGCCCCTCAGCACATGGGATTCCGCGGCGGACGTGTCACCGGCCGGGAGATCACAACGGACGCCATCCTCCAGGGGTGTGCACACGAATCCCGTCGCGGGTAGGACGCTCTGCGCTGTTTCCACGGCGGAGGCACTGACGTCGGCGACCGTGACCGTGGCTGTGCCCGCGCCATCCGTCCAGGCGCAGCCGAGCGTGATCTGCGCGCCGAGAGCCTCCGGCAGGCCCGCCACGGAAGACGGCGGGTATCCGATCGACTCGTCGAGGGATGTGCCCTTCGCGGCCTTGAGCTGATCCCACAATGCTCTCGGGTAGAGGTCACCGCACGTCGTGGGCGCTCCAGCCTCGTCGTCGCTCGCGGGTGGCGGCGGAGTCTCGGTGAGAGATGGCGTCGGCTCGGGTACCGACGCCGCAGGCCGCGGGTTCAGCGCACCGTCGACGACACCCCCCGTCCATGCGAGCACCACCGGCGTCATCGGTGCGGCAAGCCAGACGAGGCCCGCGACGACCGCGAGGCTCACGAGACCGACGAGCCACGCGAACGCCGTGTTGCGTCCCCCGATCTTCGCCACCCGTGGCCTCCTGTCCCGCCTGCCCCCTAGCCCCGAACGTTCCCCGCGCCCAGGCTAAGCCTCTGCCGCGACGTAATCCGTTCGCAACGCGGTGGACCACGCGACCAACGGGCACCCTCGCGCGTGGACCGGGCACCCTCGCGGTCGGGAACGGGCAACCTCGCGGTCGGGAACGGGCACCCTCGCGGGGGCGGGCGCGCAAAAAGGGGGCCCGCCGAAGCGGACCCCCTTTCTTGGCACTACTTAGTTGTAGGTACCGGGCGTGAAGTCATCCGTCGAGAAGCTGTCGAAATCGACGAACCCGAGGTCGGCTTCGGAGTAGACACCGTCGGACGCGAATACCCGGTTCGGGTAACGCTCGCTCTTGGCCTCTTCCGTCGCCTCGACGACCACGTTGCGGTACTTGCCGAGGCCGGTACCCGCCGGGATGAGCTTTCCGATGATGACGTTCTCTTTGAGACCCATCAGGGGATCGCTCTTACCCTGCATGGCCGCTTCGGTCAGCACGCGGGTCGTCTCCTGGAACGAGGCGGCCGACAGCCACGACTCGGTCGCCAGCGACGCCTTGGTGATACCCATCAGCTCCGGACGACCCGACGCGGGGCGCTTGCCCTCGACGACCGTCTGGCGGTTGATGTCGATGAAGCGACGCGAGTCCACGAGCTCACCGGGCAGCAGCGTCGTGTCGCCGTGGTCGACCACGGTGACCTTCCGCAGCATCTGGCGAACGATGACCTCGATGTGCTTGTCGTGAATCGGCACACCCTGCGAGCGGTATACACCCTGGACGCCGTTGACGAGGTACTTCTGCACCTCGCGGGCACCCTGGACACGCATGATGTCCTTCGGGTCACGCGTACCGACCTGCAGTGCCTCGCCGACCTCGACGTGCTGGCCGTCCTCGACCAGAAGCGTCGCACGCTTCAGGACCGGGTAGACCTTGGGCTCGTCGCCGTCATCGGGCGTGATGATGACCTTCTTCGCGCGATCGGTCTCGTCGATCGTGATGCGACCAGCGGCCTCTGCGATGGGCGACGCACCCTTGGGGGTACGGGCCTCGAAGAGCTCCTGCACGCGGGGCAGACCCTGCGTGATGTCATCGGCCGAGGCCGAACCACCGGTGTGGAAGGTACGCATCGTGAGCTGCGTTCCGGGCTCACCGATCGACTGGGCCGCGATGATGCCGACGGCCTCTCCGATGTCGACGAGCTTTCCGGTCGCGAGCGAGCGGCCGTAGCACTTCGCGCAGACGCCGACGGCCGAGTCACAGGTGAGGACGGACCGCACCTTGATGGACTCGACGCCCAGCTCGATCAGACGGTCGATGAGCACGTCGCCCACGTCGTCACCGGCCGAGGCAACAGTCTCGCCCTTGCCGTCGACGACGTCGGAGGCGAGCGTGCGAGCGAACACCGAGTTCTCGACGTTCTTGTCGCGCACGAGCACACCGTCGGCAGCCGGGGCGGCGATCGTGTACTCGAGGCCCTTGCCGGTGCCACAGTCATCCTCGCGGATGATGACGTCCTGCGAGACGTCCACCAGACGACGGGTCAGGTAACCCGAGTCGGCGGTACGCAGAGCGGTGTCGGCGAGACCCTTACGGGTACCGTGCGTGGCGATGAAGTACTCGGCGACCGACAGACCCTCACGGTACGACGAGATGATCGGGCGCGGGATGATCTCACCCTTGGGGTTGTTCACCAGGCCTCGCATACCCGCGATGTTGCGGATCTGCAGCCAGTTACCACGAGCACCCGACGACACCATGCGGTTGATGGTGTTGTCTTCCGGGAAGTTCTCGCGCATCGCGACCTGCACCTCGTCGGTGGCCTTGGTCCAGATGTCGATGAGTTCCTTGCGGCGCGCGGAGTCATCGATGAAGCCCATGTCGAAGTCGTCCTGGACCTTCGCGGCGTCCTTCTCGTAACGTCCGACGATCTCCGCCTTGTTCGGCGGCGTCAGGATGTCGGAGAGGGCGACCGTGACACCCGAACGGGTGGCCCAGTAGAAGCCGGCGTCCTTGATGCGGTCGAGCGTCGCTGCAACCTCGGCCGGGTACTCCTCGGCGAGCTTGTTGACGATCTGGGACAGCTTGTTCTTGTCGGCGACGTCGCGCACGAAGGGGTAGCCCTTCGGGAGCGTGTCGTTGAAGATCGCCTGTCCGAGCGACGACTCGACCAGGCCGTGACGCTCGTAGCCCTCGGGCGCTTCGCCCTCGAGGAACGACAGTCCCGGGATGCGGATGCGCACGACGGCCTGCAGGTCGAGGGTTCCCTCGTCCTTGGCCAGGATCGCCTCGGAAACCGAACCGAACGCGCGTCCCTCTCCGGCAGCACCCTTCTTGACCGTGGTCAGGTGGTGCAGGCCGATGATCATGTCCTGCGAAGGCAGGGTGACCAGACGACCGTCGGAGGGCTTCAGGATGTTGTTCGAGGCGAGCATCAGGATGCGCGCCTCGGCCTGGGCCTCGACCGACAGCGGAAGGTGGACGGCCATCTGGTCACCGTCGAAGTCCGCGTTGAACGCGGCACAGACGAGCGGGTGCAGCTGGATCGCCTTGCCCTCCACGAGCTGCGGCTCGAACGCCTGGATACCCAGACGGTGGAGCGTGGGCGCGCGGTTGAGCAGCACGGGGCGCTCGCGGATGATCTCTTCGAGCACGTCCCAGACCTCGGGGCGCGTGCGCTCGACGGCGCGCTTGGCGGCCTTGATGTTCTGCGAGTGACCGAGATCGATCAGGCGCTTGATGACGAACGGCTTGAAGAGCTCCAGGGCCATCTGCTTGGGCAGACCACACTGGTGCAGCTTCAGCTGCGGGCCGACGACGATGACCGAACGGCCCGAGTAGTCGACGCGCTTGCCGAGCAGGTTCTGACGGAACCGACCCTGCTTACCCTTCAGCATGTCGCTGAGGGACTTCAGGGCGCGGTTGCCCGTACCGGTCACGGGGCGACCACGGCGGCCGTTGTCGAACAGTGCGTCGACGGCCTCCTGCAGCATCCGCTTCTCGTTGTTGACGATGATCTCGGGGGCACCGAGGTCGATCAGACGACGAAGACGGTTGTTGCGGTTGATCACGCGGCGGTAGAGGTCGTTGAGATCGGATGTCGCGAAGCGGCCACCGTCGAGCTGCACCATGGGGCGAAGCTCCGGCGGGATCACCGGGACGACGTCGAGCACCATCGCGGCGGGGCTCATGCCCGTCGAGAGGAACGCGTTGACAACCTTGAGGCGCTTGATCGCACGGATCTTGCGCTGGCCCTTGCCCTCCGAGATCTGCAGGTGCAGGTTCTCGGCCTCGGCGGCCAGGTCGAACGCCGCGAGGCGACGCTGGATCGACTCGGCGCCCATGTGGGCCTCGAAGTACAGGCTGTAGCGATCCTGCAGCTCCTGGAAGACGTCGTCTTCCGGCTTGAGGTCGCCGACCTTCAGGTTGCGGAAGTCCTCCCAGACGCGCTCGAGACGGGTGATCTGCTCGTCGAAGCCCTTGCGGACCTGACCCATCTCCTTCTCGGCGGCGTCCTTGACCTTCTTCTTCTGGTCGGCCTTGGCACCTTCGGCCTCGAGAGCGGCGAGCTCGGTCTCGAGCGTCTGCAGGCGCGTCGCGATGCGGGAGTCCCGCTGGTCGCCCAGCGTCTTCAGCTCGAGGCGCAGCTCGTTCTCGAGCTGCGGCATGTCGGCGTGACGAGCGTCGTCGTCGACCGAGATGACCATGTACGCCGCGAAGTAGATGACCTTCTCGAGGTCCTTCGGCGCCATGTCGAGCAGGTAGCCGAGGCGCGAGGGGACACCCTTGAAGTACCAGATGTGCGTGACGGGCGCGGCGAGCTCGATGTGGCCCATGCGCTCACGACGAACCGAGGACTTGGTGACCTCGACGCCGCAGCGCTCGCAGACGATGCCCTTGAAGCGGACCCGCTTGTACTTTCCGCAGGCGCACTCCCAGTCACGGCTGGGTCCGAAGATCTGCTCTCCGAAGAGGCCATCCTTCTCGGGCTTCAGCGTGCGGTAGTTGATGGTCTCGGGCTTCTTGACCTCGCCGAAGGACCAACGACGGATGTCGTCGGCGGTGGCGAGACCGATGCGAAGCTCGTCAAAAGTTGTTACGTCGAGCACGTGTTCTCCTGTGTCGAATCTTTAAGTCAGTTACGTGAGTCGGGCCGGAATCGGGACGATCCCTGAACCTGGGACGGGTCAGATCTCGTCGATGGACGACGACTCGAACCGGCTGGAGATGTTGATGCCGAGCTCTTCCGCGGCGCGGAAAGCCTCGTCATCCGTGTCGCGGAGGTTGACCGCCGTGCCATCCGCCGAGAGGACCTCGACGTTCAGGCAGAGCGACTGCATCTCCTTGATGAGCACCTTGAAGGACTCGGGGATGCCGGGCTCCTGGATGTTCTCGCCCTTGACGATGGCCTCGTACACCTTGACGCGGCCGAGGATGTCGTCGGACTTGATCGTGAGGAGCTCCTGCAGTGCGTAGGCGGCGCCATAGGCCTCGAGGGCCCAGACCTCCATCTCACCGAATCGCTGACCACCGAACTGCGCCTTACCACCCAGCGGCTGCTGCGTGATCATCGAGTACGGGCCCGTCGAACGTGCGTGGATCTTGTCGTCGACGAGGTGGTGCAGCTTCAGGATGTACATGTAACCGACCGAGACCGGTGCGGGGAACGGATCGCCCGAGCGGCCATCGAACAACAGCGCCTTACCGGTGCCGTCGATCAGGCGGTCGCCATCGCGCGTCGGCGTGGTGACATCGAGCAGGCCCTGGATCTCGGCCTCGCTCGCGCCGTCGAACACCGGGGTCGCGACCTTCGTGCCGGGGGCGGCCTCGAAGGCTTCCTGCGGCAGCTTGGCGGCCCACTCGGGGGTGCCCTCGACCTTCCAGCCCTGCTTCGCGATCCACCCGAGGTGGGTCTCGAGAACCTGACCGAAGTTCATGCGACCGGGGATACCGAGCGGGTTGAGCACGACATCGACGGGGGTGCCGTCGGCCATGAAGGGCATGTCCTCGACGGGCAGGATCTTCGCGATGACACCCTTGTTGCCGTGACGACCGGCGAGCTTGTCACCCTCGGTGATCTTGCGCTTCTGGGCGATGTAGACCACGACGCGGCGGTTGACGCCCGAGCCGAGCTCGTCGTCGCCGTCCTCGGCGTTGAACTCCTTGACGGCGATGATCGTGCCCTGCTCACCGTGGGGGACCTTCAGCGACGTGTCGCGAACCTCGCGGCTCTTCTCGTTGAAGATCGCGCGGAGCAGACGCTCCTCGGCCGACAGCTCGGTCTCACCCTTGGGCGTGACCTTGCCGACCAGGATGTCGCCGGGGCGAACCTCGGCGCCGATGCGCACGATGCCGCGCTCGTCGAGGTCCTTCAGCAGGTCGGGCGCGACGTTGGGGAGGTCACGGGTGATCTCCTCCTTGCCGAGCTTGGTGTCGCGCGAGTCGACCTCGTACTCCTCGATGTGGATCGACGAGAGGGTGTCGTCCTTCACCAGGTTCTGGTTCAGGATGATCGCGTCCTCGAAGTTGTGACCCTCCCAGGGCATGAACGCCACGAGCAGGTTCTTGCCGAGCGCGAGCTCGCCGTTCTCCGTCGCGGGGCCGTCGGCGATGACCGCACCGACCTCGACACGGTCGCCGGCCGAGACGATGACGCGCTGGTTGTAGCTCGTGCCCTGGTTGGAGCGGTCGAACTTGCGCAGGTAGTACTCCTGCGTTCCACCCTCGTCGAGCTGGAGCGTGACGACATCCGCCGACACCTCGATGACGACACCGGCCTTCTCGGCCGTGACGACGTCACCGGCGTCGATGGCCGCGTAGCCCTCCATACCGGTTCCGACGAGGGGCGAGTCGCTGCGCAGGAGCGGCACGGCCTGACGCTGCATGTTGGCACCCATGAGGGCGCGCTGTGCGTCGTCGTGCTCGAGGAAGGGGACGAGGGATGTTGCGACCGACACCATCTGGCGCGGCGAGACATCCATGTACCCGATCTCTTCGGGGTGGAAGAGGTCGACCTCGCCACCCTTCTTGCGGGCGAGCACGCGCTCTTCGACGAAGTGACCGTCGGCCTTCAGGGGCGCGTTGGCCTGGGCGACGATGAAGTCTTCCTCTTCGCTGGCCGTCAGGTAGTCGATCTGCTCGGTGACGAGACCGTCGACGACCTTGCGGTACGGGGTCTCGATGAAGCCGAAGGCGTTGATGCGCGCGAACGATGCGAGGGATCCGATCAGGCCGATGTTCGGGCCTTCCGGGGTCTCGATCGGGCACATGCGGCCGTAGTGCGAGGGGTGGACGTCACGAACCTCGACGCCGGCGCGCTCACGCGACAGACCACCGGGGCCGAGCGCCGAGAGGCGACGCTTGTGGGTCAGGCCCGCGAGCGGGTTGTTCTGGTCCATGAACTGCGAGAGCTGCGACGTTCCGAAGAACTCCTTGATCGCGGCGACGACGGGGCGCACGTTGATCAGGGTCTGCGGCGTGATGGCCTCGATGTCCTGCGTGGTCATGCGCTCGCGAACGACACGCTCCATGCGGGACAGACCCGTGCGGACCTGGTTCTGGATGAGCTCGCCGACGGCGCGGATGCGACGGTTACCGAAGTTGTCGATGTCGTCGATGTCCATGCGGATCTCGGCCGGCTTGCCGTTACGCAGACCCGGGAAGGTCGCGTCGCCGCGGTGCAGGCGGACGAGGTACTTGATCGTCGCGACGACGTCCTCGACGGTCAGGACCGAGGCCGAGAGCGGCTCGTCGAGACCGAGCTTCTGGTTGATCTTGTAACGACCGACCTTTGCCAGGTCGTAACGCTTCGGGTTGAAGTAGAAGTTGTCGAGCAGCGCACGCGCGGCCTCGGCGGCAACCTGCTCGCCCGGACGGAGCTTGCGGTAGATGTCGCGGAGCGCATCTTCCTTCGTGACGATCGTGTCCTTGGCGAGGGTCTCTTCGATGGAGTCGAAGCCCGCGAACTCGGTCATGATGTCTTCGCTCGTGAGGCCCAGCGCCTTGAGGAACACGGTGACCGACTGCTTGCGCTTGCGGTCGATGCGCACGCCGACCTGGTCGCGCTTGTCGATCTCGAACTCGAGCCAGGCGCCACGGCTCGGGATGACGCGCGCCGACACGATGTCCTTGTCGGACGTCTTGTCGGGGGTCTTGTCGAAGTACACACCGGGCGAGCGGACGAGCTGCGAGACGACGACGCGCTCGGTGCCGTTGATGATGAACGTGCCCTTGCCGGTCTGCAGGGGGAAGTCGCCCATGAAGACGGTCTGGGTCTTGATCTCACCGGTCTGGTGGTTCATGAACTCGGCCTCGACGTACAGCGGGGCGGCGTACGTCTTGCCGCGCTCCTTGCACTCCTCGATCGAGTACTTCTCGGGCTCGAGGTACGGGTTCGTGAACGACAGCTGCATCGTCTCGGAGAGGTCCTCGATCGGCGAGATCTCTTCGAAGATCTCCTCGAGGCCGCTGATCTCGGGAACGTCGGTACGACCGATGCTCTTCGCCTCGGCGACACGAGCCTTCCAGGCGTCGTTTCCGACGAGCCAGTCGAAGGACTCGGTCTGCAGCGCGAGAAGGTCGGGGACCGTCAGCGTGTCAGAGATCTTCGCGAACGAGAGGCGGGATGCTCCGCGACCGGTCTTGGGGGTGGTGGTGGATGCGTTGCGCGCAGCGGCCAAGGGAAAAACCTCCATGGGCCCCGAAGGGCTCGTGTTTCCTCGTCGTGGGTGGATTGCTCGCCTTCCCCGAAACCAGAGGGCCGCACGCCGCTTTCGCGGGGGGCACGCAGGCACAGCCGACCACCATATGAGGGCAGGGGGAATCTAGGAGCGCAAACAACAACTATACGTCGCGAATGGCCGACTGTCCAGTCGGATTCTTGACGAGTGTTGGTTCCTACGGTATAACCGCGCGCGCCGCTTCCTATTCCCTGCTCTCCCGCCGGTGGCTGCCTCCTTCGCCGAGTCCGCCGTTTCGCACCGAGCCCGCCGGATATCCCCTGTGAACAACAGGCGATCTCGGCGGCATCCGGCGATCTCGCGCGGCCGGTGGCACCTCAACCTTCACCGCCTCGCCGAGTGCACGACTTAGCGCCCGGTGCACGGGTTGCGCACCGTGTCCAAGCCGTGCACTCGAGCGGAGGTGATGCACTCGCGGAAATGGGGGCAGGAGCAGGAGGGGCTACGGCCGGGCGTGACGGAACCGGATGCGCGAGCCCGGGCGGGCCTGGCCCAGAGCGTCGATCGAGGCCTCCGTCACGACCGCGATCACGGGATACCCACCCGTGACCGGCCCGTCGGCGAGCAGCACCGTCGGCCGTCCTCCTGGCGGCACCTGCAGAGCGCCCGGCACCATGCCCTCGCTCGGCAGCTCCCCCGCAGTCGTTCGCACGAGCTCCGGACCGCCGAGCCGCACGCCCACCCGATCCGCATCGCCCGAGACCGTCCATACCGCCTCGAAGAGCAGACGCAGAGCGGATGCCTCGAACCAAGCCTCGCGCGGACCCCGGGCGAGTTCGAGCTCCAGCTCGTCGGGCGGCGGCCCCCACGGGGCGACATCGAGCGGGGGCACCGGGGTCTGCGGCGAGCGCCCGAGGACGAGCCGCGCCCCGGCACGGAGTGGGTCGGGCCCCAGGCGGGCGAGAGTGTCGGTCGAGAGCGAACCCAGCACGGACCCGCCGTGGCCGCCGTCGGCAGCGCGCACCGCTTCGATGCCCCCACGGACGGCGAGGTAGGCACGCGCGCCGTGCTCGAGCCATCCGATCCGCAGCTCGGATCCGCGCCGCCACTCGTGCGCTTCGTACACGTCGACGGGGCGCCCGTCGATCGCGACCGGTCCGAAGCCGCCGGTCACCGCCATCCACACATCGCGTTCGGCCACGGCGCGGAAGCCGCCCATCGCCACCTCGACCGCCGCGGCGCCCTCGGGATTGCCGACGAGACGATTGGCGATGCGCAGGGCGCCGCGGTCGAGGGCGCCCGAACGCGCGACCCCGATCGAGGCGTGGCCGACACGGCCGAGGTCCTGCACGGTCGCGAGCAACCCCGACTCGAGCACCTCGATCGCCACGGGTGCGTGCGGCGCGCTCAACGGCGGGACGGATGCCTCGGGCCTCTCGACCTCCGTGGCCACCGCCTCCGCACGCGCCGCCGCGCCCGAAGCCGCCCGCCGGAACCGCACGCGATCGCCCGGGCTCAGCAGCGCCGGCCTCGCGGCGGACGGGTCGAACAAGGATGCGGACGTCGTGCCGATCAGCCGCCAGCCGCCCGGGGTTTCGCGCGGGTAGGCGCCGGAGAATCCGCCGGCCAGGCCCACGGCACCGACCGGCACGCGAGTCCGGGGAGAGTCGAGCCGGGGCACATTGAACGTCCAGGCCGGGCTGGTCAAGTATCCGAAGCCGGGCGCGAACCCGGTGAATGCCACGGTCCACTCGGCGCGCTCGTGCCGTTCGGCGAGCTCCCCGGGGCCGAGGCCGAGGAGTTCTGCGGTCTCGGCGAGGTCAGGGCCCTCGTAGGTGATGTCGAGCACGACCGCACCAGTCGGCGACCGTGCGCCCGAGGCATTCGTCCCCTCGACCGTTGCCCGCCCGGACCACGCTCGCTCGATCCACGCGCGCACGCTCGCTGCGGCAATCTGTGCGGGATCGAAGGGGACGAGAACTGTGCACGCCGCGGGCACGAGGTCGCCGATGCCCGCGATCGGCGCAGTGGCGAGCGCCGCGCCGAGGGCCAGCACCTCGGCGACGGAGTCGACCTCGGCAAGCAGCGCGCGCTCCCCCATCGGCAGGATCTGCACCCCCGCAAGACCACCCACCCCGACCGGGCCGCTCACCATGGCGGACGCACGCCGATCCGCTCGGTGTCGAGAGCGGCGCGAACCGCACGGGCCATCGCCACGGCCTCGGGGGTGTCGCCGTGCAGGCAGAGCGAGGCCGCCGCAACCACGACGAGCGTGCCGTCGATCGCCTCGACAACGCCGTCGCGCACGAGACGCACCGCGCGCTCGGCGACGGTGGCCGGGTCGTGGAGCAGGTCCCCCGGCATCCCCCTCGGCACCAGGGTGCCGTCGGACATGTACCCGCGGTCGAGGAACGCCTCACGAACGAAGGGCAGGCCGGCGGCCGCGGATGCATCGGCCAGCGCATCGCCGAGCGCGAGCACCGGCACGGCTCGCCCAACGGAATCGGAGAGATCGAGAACCGCGCGCACGAGCGCCCGCGCCTGATCGGGATCCGCTCCCGCCGCGTGGTACAGCGCGCCGTGCGGCTTGACGTAGCGGATGTCTGCCCCGGCCCCGACCAAGGCTCCGAGCTGTGCCGACACCACCGCGGTCAGGTCAGCGGGCGCGAGGCGCATCGCGGCGCGGCCGAACCCGGCGCGATCCGGGAACGACGGGTGCGCGCCGACCGCCACGCCGTGTCGCGCGGCCCGTTCGACCGCGAGGCGCATGGACGAGGCATCCCCCGCGTGTCCACCCGTCGCGACGCTCGCGCTCGAGATGACGGCAAACATCGCCTCGTCATCCGCCGTGGCCACGCCGTCGACGCTCTCGCCGAGGTCGGCGTTGAGGTCCACGGATGCAGCGTCCGCGGTCGAGGTGTGCACGGCACCACCATAACCAGCGCGTCGCGATTCGTCGGATGCACAAACGGGCACCTTCGCGCCTGGAACGGGCACCCTCGCGTGCCCGAACGGGCACCCTCGCGCCAGAAGGGGCACCCTCGGGCTATAGCGTGGGCGAGTGAGCAGAAAGCGTGACGGCGACGACGAGGCATCCGCTCCCTCGACCCGCCTGTCGGACGGCTCGATCGCTCGCGTCGTGCCCTCGCCGTACACGACAGGGTGGGAATTGGATGTCGCGGGCACCCCGCAATCCCATGTCGATCTCGACGACCCGACACACCTGCACTTCGAATACATCGCCCGCATGGGCGCCGTCATCGACAGGCTGAAGCTCCCGGGGCAACCCCTCACGGCCGTGCACCTCGGCGCCGGGGCGCTGACCCTGCCCCGCTACATCGCGTGGACGAGGCCCGGGTCCCGCCAGCAGGTCGTCGACATCGAGCCGACCCTCGTCGACCTCGTCCGTGCCGAACTGCCGTTCCCGAGCGGGGGGCCGAGCGGCGCATCCATCCGTGTCCGAATCGGCGACGCGCGCGCGGTGCTCGGGCGCCTGCCCGCGGGACTCGTCGGCACCGTGGACCTGCTCATCTCGGACGTCTTCGCGGGGGCGCAGACCCCCGCCCACCTGACCTCGGTCGAGTTCTACCGCGCGGCCGCGGCCGTACTCGCTCCCGACGGCGTGCTGCTGGTCAACATCGCCGACGGACCCGGCCTGCGCTACGCCCGCCGCCAAGTCGCGACGGTGCGCGAGGTGCTGCCCAACGTCATCGTGCTCGCCGAGGTGCAGGTCTTGAAAGGTCGGCGCTTCGGCAACCTGGTGATCGCCGCATCCGCCGCCAAACTTCCGACGGCCTGGCTGCCGCGCCTGATGGCCGCCGGCCCGCACCCCGCCAAGGTCGCCGAGGGTGCGGAGCTGGATGCGTTCGTCGCGGGCGTCACTGTCACGACGGATGCCGACGCCACCGATTCTCCGGCCCCGTCGTCGTCGCTGTTCGACCGCTGAGAAAACAACACGAAGCGAGCAGCGGCGCGCCCGGCGCGGCTCGGCCGGTTGTGCGCCCCCGCGTTGCACACTGGAGGAGCGAAACACGCGGTGAGGAGGTCACGGTGAGCTATATCCACGGGTACGACCCCGAAACACTGCGCGAGATCGTAGACATGAACGAGTGCCGCGAGCGCTTGCTGGAACTCGGCGACCAGCGGAGCCTTCCCGCCCTGCTCGAGCGCGTCTGGCTGCTGAAGGTGCTCGACCGTCTCGAAGAGGCGAACGTCATCTCGGACGAGTCCGTGCGCGTGGCCCGCATGGCCGGAACGCGCAAGGATCTGCTGCGCGCCCGCATCCTGCACGCCACCGTCCAGCAGTGGCGCGGAGCGTACGCCGCTGCCGAGCACGAACTGTCGACGTGCGCGGGCGAGGCAGAAGGCCAGGGTTGGTCTGCCATCGCGGCGTTCTCGTACCAGCACCGCGGCAAGGTCCACTACGACGCGGGCGACTACGAGTCCGCGCGTCGCGACTTCAAGCGTGCCCTCTTCCTCCGTCAGGAGTCCGGCGCCCCGGATGAGCAGCTCGAGGCGACGCTGCTCGCCGTCGACGCCGCGGACCGCCGTCGCGCACGCTCGTCCGTCGCGAGCTGACGACACCTCTCACGAGCGCCCCGCAAACCTCCGCGGCCGATGTCGTAGGGACGGTTTAGGTTTTTCGACATGTCCGATCTGCAACGCGTGCGCACCTGGGCCGACGCCCTCATCTCGCTCCACCTGGATGCTTCGTGGTCGTTCGGATTCGACAACGCCAAGCGCCGCGCAGGGCTCTGCGACTACACGCGCAAGCGGATCAGCGTTTCGCGCTACCTGTCCGCACGCTATGACGACGACACGAACCACCAGACCCTGCTGCACGAGGTCGCACACGCGATCGCGGGTCCGGCCGCCGGCCACGGGCCACGGTGGAAGCAGGTCGCCCGGAACCTCGGCTACGTGGGCGGCACAACGCACGCCGGCGAGACCGCGATCGAACTCGCCCCGTGGGTCGGCGTGTGTCCCGCGGGGCACCTCGCGCACCGGCACCGACGCCCGACCCGACCCGCCTCGTGTGTGAAGTGCGCGCCGCGATTCGATGAACGCTTCCTGTTCCGGTGGGAGAAGCGCGAGATCTCACGCGCCGAGCGCCTCGCGGCGATGCAGGAACGCTGAGGCTGGACCTCAGCCGCTCAGGCGTACACGCGCAGGTCGCTCGGGATCATCCGGAAGCTGATCTCGTACCGGCCGTCGGCGTCCTCGTCGAGGCGTGTCTCGAGCTCGCCGTCGTGCACGAAAACCGGGATCGAACCATCCACGGGCAAGACCGCCAGCGTGAGCTCGCGCACGAGGCGACGCTCGATGTCGGACGAGCGCGGCATCAGGTGCAGCGCTCGCGCGACAGCAGCGGTCCGTCGGCCGAAGGCGAGGGAGGCGACCGCGCGATACCGCGGTCCACGCGCGTGCAGCACCCGGACGTCGAGCACATCGTCATCGACACTCCAGCGCCGCATCGTCGCAATCCGCTGCGGGTCGTTGCGACCGACGCTGGCGAACACCGACCAGACGCGCATCCTCTCGCCATCCAGCTCGATCTCGATGGGCTCGGCTTCGCGCAGCACACCCCAGGCCGCGACGACGCCCCCGAGCCACTTACCCAGACGGTCCCGATAGCCCTCGCGCCGCGCGACGAAGTCCGGATAGATGCCCACGGATCCGGCGTTGAGAACAGTCACGGGTTGTCCGCCGGTCGACAGTTCGGCGGCGGCGACGCGCATCCCCCGCCCGTCGCGGAGAGACTGAATGCCCTGTTCCACCGTCTCGGCACCGACGGCGCGGGCGAAATGATTGAAGGTCCCGCCCGGCAGCACCAGCAGGGGAAGGTCCGTCTCGCGCGCGACCGCGGCCAGTGTCGAGACCGTCCCGTCCCCGCCACAGACTCCGAGAACCCGCGGAGGGGATGCGCTCGCCAGGGCGCGAGCGACGACGGCGGACGGCGGATCGTCGGGGTCGAGCTCGCTCAGCCGTGCGCTCGGTAGCTCTTTTTCGATCTCGCTGCGGGGGTCGGTGCGGATGACCTCCACACCCGACGAAGGGTTCACGAAGATGAGCACTCCCTCACCGTCTGGCGACGACGGGAGGTCGATGCGCTCGCCCCGCTCCGGCGCCGGACCCTCGGGCGAGGGGCGCGCGGGCACGAGGGCGCGACCGACGAGCGCCACTCCCGCACCGATCGCGAAGCCCCCGACGACATCCGAGAGCCAATGGGCACCCACGTGCATGCGCGAGTATCCGACCGCGGCAGCGAGGGGCGCCACCACGGCCCCGGCGAGCGGTGCCTCGACCGCGACTCCGGTGGCGAATGCCGCGGCGCTCGCGGAATGACCCGAGGGGAACGACGCCGACGTCGGGTAGGCGGCGAGACGTCGGCCGACCGGTATGTCCTTCAAGACCGGGCGCGAGCCGCCGAACAGCTTCTTGCCGATGAGGTTGGCGATGATGCTCGCCACCGTCAGTGAGGCGACACCGCGGAGCGCGGCCCGCGAGCGTCCGGAGACGACGAGCACGCCTGCGAGGACGAACCAGAGCCGTCCGCGGTCTGCTGCGCGCGAGAGGCGGCGGTACCCGCTGTCGAGTGCGCGCCGATCGTGCCGGGCATTCACACGACGGTTGGCGGACCGATCCGCCCGGCGCACCCACCGCGGCATCACGGTCGTCCGGCGGTGGGCGATGAACGGATGCCGCAGGGTGCCGAAACGCATCCCCCGAGGCTACGCTCCGGGCCCGCAGGGCGGGAGTCCTCGGGGCGGCAGTCCCCGGTCCGAGGGTGCGTCTCGTAGCTTGGTGTCAATTCCTGCGGGGTTCTCGTCGTCGTTGACGTAGGAGGGCCATCGTGGGATGACCAGTTGTTTCCGCCAAGAAGCAAAGAAGAGATCCCACGATGACCCAGAATCAGTCTGCCTTGACGACCCTGATCGCAGAAGTCCTCGCCGATCCTGACCTCGCCCATTCCGACGTGTTCCGTCGGATGCTGCAGGCGGGGCTGCAGGACCTTGTTGACGCGGAAGCGACCGCGAAGATCGGCGCGGCCCGTTACGAACGCACGGCGGAGCGCACCACGCGTCGCAACGGTGCTCGCGCGAAGACGCTCGCCACGCCCGCGGGGGAGGTCGACATTCAGATTCCGAAGCTGCGGGAGGGGTCGTTCTTCCCGAGCCTGCTCAGCCCACGCCGCCGTGTCGACAAGGCGCTCTACGCGGTGATCTGCCAGGCCTGGATCGACGGAGTCTCCACCCGCAAGGTCGACCAGCTCGTCCGCGCGCTGGGCAACGACACCGGCATCAGCCGGTCCACCGTCTCCCGCATCTGCTCCGAGATCGATGAGGTGGTGCACGAGTTTCTGCACCGCCGGCTCGATCACACCTGGTTCCCGTACCTGTTCCTGGACGCCACCTACCTCGACGTGCGCCACCGTGGCCGGGTTCTCTCCCAAGCCCTCATCGTCGCGACCGGGGTCAGCGGCGACGGCCGTCGGGAGATCCTCGGGATGGCTCTCGGCGACGCGGAGACGACGGACTTCTGGACCGAGTTCCTCCGCTCCCTCCGCGACCGCGGTCTGAAAGTCTCCACCGACACAGACCCGCTCGGCGTGACCCTCGTCACGTCCGACGCTCACGCCGGCATCAAAGCCGCCGTCAAAGCGATCCTCCCCGGATCGGGCTGGCAGAGATGCCGCGTCCACTTCGCTCGTAACGTCACCCAGAAGCTCGGATCGGCACGCTCCAAGCCCGTCAACGCGCTGATCTCGACGATCTTCGCGCAGACCACCCCCGAGGCCGTGATCGCCCAGTATCACCAGGTCTCCACGTCCCTCCGCGGGTCGTTCCCGGAGATCGCAGACATGCTCAATGCTGCCGAAGCAGACCTCACCGGATTCGCGCCGCTCCCGCGTGAGCATTGGCAGAAGGTCTGGTCCAACAACCCGATCGAGCGCCTCAACCGTGAGATCAAACGCCGCGCCGACGTCGTGCAGATCTTCCCCGACCGCGACTCCGTCACCCGCCTCATCGGCGCCGTCCTGCAGGAGCAGCACGAGGAATGGCAATACGGTGAACGCCGCTACCTCTCCGACATCTCCATGCGCAAACTCGTCCACACACTCCAAGACCACGCCGAGCCTGAGCGCCCCGACCTGTTCCTCACCGCCTGACCCTCACCCATCAAGGAAGCAGCCGGATTGACACCACAACACGGGACTTGACCCGGTCCGACGTAAATCTGACAGGAATATCGGACCGCGAGGGGCCTGGAATCGCCTCACCAGTCACATCAGACCGCACCGTTCCTTTCAGATTCACGCAAATACGGCCGAGGCCGCCCCGACAGCACCGCCTAGCCACCAGCCCCGGTGCGACACTGGGGAGATGCGCATCCTGCTCAAGCTCGTGATCGACTGCGACGCGGATGCCGCGTGGCGGGCCCTGCACTCCCCCCGAGCCGTGGCCGAGCTATACGGATCGCTCGTCCGCCTCGAATCCGCCGAGCCGGGCGGCCTGCCGACGCGGTGGGAGCCGGGAACGGATGCCGTCGTCGACATGTCGATCGGCGGCATCGTGCCGATGGGCCGGCAGCTCATCCACGCGAGTGACAGGATCGCGGAGGACTCGCGGGGGCCGGTGCGCATCTTCCGGGACAGCGGCATCCCCCTCACCGGACCGCTCGCCTCGCTGGATGTCTGGGACCACCAGCTCGCCGTCTCACCCGCACCCGGCGACCCCGCGCGAACTCTGTGGCGCGAGCGCCTCACCATCGGCGGCCGCACCGCTCCCCTGCTCTGGCCCGGACTCTGGGCGGCGTGGCAATGGCGGGCCCTGCGCATCCGGGCCCTCGCCCCGACGTGGGTGCATGATCTCGACACGACGGACGCGGCTGGGGTCGCACCCGCCGGCTGAGACCCGCCAGACCTACCCGGGCAGGATCGGCCGGTTCTCGTAGAACGTCTGCAGAACGACCGTCGTGCGCGTACTCACGGACGCGACGCCCCGGATGCGCCGGATCAGCGTCTCGAGTGCGCGCGGTGACGCGACCCGAACGAAGAGCATGTACGCCGCGTTGCCCGCTATGGAGTGACACGACTCGATCTCGGTGATGTGTTCGAGCAGCTCGGGGGCATCGTCGGGCTGCGCGGGATCGAGCGGGGTGATCTCGATGAACGCGGCCAGGGGCTTGCCGACGGCCTCGACGTCCACGATGGCGCGATACCCGGCGATGACACCCCGGGTCTCGAGTCGCCGCATCCGCGCCTGCACGGCCGAAACCGACAGTCCGACGGCAACCGAGAGCTGCGCGAGGGTGGCGCGGGCGTCTCGCGAGATCTCGCGCACGATCGACAGATCGACCGGGTCGTCCAGCGCCGTTGGGTGACGCGGCGCATCCTGATCTTCCATGCGGCGAGCATATCAACCGGACATTTTCCTGTCGGCAAGCAGTGTGGCCACACGAGTTCCTACAATTCTCGAGATGATGCCCGCGCGGGGCGCAGCACGGAACGGAGACGGACATGACGATCGACACAACCCTGGACAGCGACACCGCTGCGGGCCCTGTGGGCGACGTCGAGACGAGCCTCGCCTGGATCTCGCTGCGCCACGCCGCGGTCGACCTGCAGACGCTGCAGGCGCACGATGGCTCGATCCCCGATCACACGCAGCACGCCGGGGCTGCCGGGCTTGTCGACGCGATCGTGCACGGCATCCGTGAGCTCGCCCCGCTCTTCCCCCACGATGCGGAGTACCTCGAGGCGTCCGTCGGCGACTTCGAGCGCTGGGTGCGCGGCGACTTCGGAGTGCCGGACTTCCTCGACTCGCTTTTTGCCTTCCAGCCCCAACAGCACCGCGTCAACGGGTTGCGACACCTCGTCATCTTTCCGATGTACACGCAGAACGGATCGAGCAACCGGTACGTCGAGGCGCTGATCGTCGAGACCATCTGGCCCGAGTTCATCGCCCTCCTCGAGGCCGGCGACTACACGAACCGGCTGTTCGTCTCGCTGCGCCTGATCGATTTCACACCCGGATATCACACGAACTCGGCGGTGCTTTTTCCCGAGACGGTCGCGGTGCGCGAGATCCCGACCTTTACGTGGGGTGCGATCTTCCAGGACCGCGAGGCAGCCCGCTATCGCCGCGTCGTCCGCGCCGCGGCGGAGATCACGCGCCTCGAACTGCCCGCCGAAGCGGCCCGCCTGCTCGACGACCAGGCCCTCGCCGAGCGGACCTTTGTGATGTGGGACCTGATCCACGACCGCACCCACATGCGCGGCGACCTGCCGTTCGACCCGTTCATGATCAAGCAACGGATGCCGTATTTCCTCTACTCGCTCGAAGAGTTGCGGTGCGACCTGACCGCGTTCCGGGAATGCGTCGCGATCGAGAAGCGCCTGACCGAGGCGGGCTCGAACGACGCCGAGACGCTCGATCACGCGCGTCTCGTGCAGTACGCGGTGATCTTCGACCGCATCTTCCGCTTCGCGATCACGGGGTCGCGGGTGCGCAACTACGACGGGCTCGGCGGCCAGCTGCTGTTCGCCTGGCTGCACCAGCGCGGGGTGCTGCACTGGACCGACACCTCGCTGAGCTTCGATTGGGACGGCGTTCCCGCGGCCGTTGTTGCCCTCGGAGACGCGATCGACGAGCTCTACTGGCGCTCGATCGATCGCCCGAAGACCGCCCACTGGCTGGCGGCATACGAGCTGATCCGCGGCGTGCTGGAACCCCACCCGGGCTCGACCTGGGCCGCGGGGCTGCCGCGCGACATCCTGATCGGTCCGCCGAAGGGCTTCACGGATGCGGTCATGGACGACGAGTTCCCCCTGTCGATGTTCTACGAAGCCCTCGACCGCAAGATGGCACCGGTCATCGCGTCCACGACCGGCATCCGCGGCGATGCCTGAGCGCGGCCTGGCGCCAGCATCCCCCGATCTAGGCTGAGAGCGTGACCCGACTCCACGACGCCGCCGTGCGCGGCTTCGCCTCTGACAACTACTCCGGCATCCACCCCGAAGTGCTCGCGGCGATCGCGACCGCGAACGAGGGCCACGAGGTCGCGTACGGCGAGGATGCGTACACCGCACGCCTGAACGAGGTCATGGTCGACCAGTTCGGCGCGGGCGCCGAGGCGTTCCCCGTCTTCAACGGCACGGGAGCGAACGTCGTCGGGCTGCAGTCGATGCTGCCGCGGTGGGGCGCGGTTGTTGCAGCCGCGAGCGCACACATCAACGTCGACGAGGGTGGGGCGCCCGAGCGGGTCGCCGGAATCAAGCTGCTGACCGTGCCGACCGAGGACGGAAAGCTCACGCCCGAACTCGTGGATCGCGAGGCGTGGGGCTGGGGCGACGAGCACCGCGCCCAGCCGCTCGTCGTCTCGATCACGCAGTCGACCGAGCTCGGCACCGTGTACACACCGGATGAGGTCCGCGCGCTCGCCGACCACGCGCATTCGCTCGGCATGCGTCTGCACATGGACGGCGCCCGCCTGTCGAATGCCGCCGCGTCACTCGATCTGCCGCTTCGCGCTTTCACGCGCGACGCGGGCGTCGACGTGCTGAGCCTCGGCGGCACGAAGAACGGGGCGATGCTCGCGGAGGCGATCGTCGTGCTCGATCCCGAGGCATCCGAGGGTCTGAAATTCTTGCGCAAGCTCAACATGCAGCTCGCGTCGAAGATGCGGTTCGTGTCGGCGCAGCTGATCGCCCTGTACGAGGGCGATCTGTGGCTGCGGAACGCCGCGCACGCGAACGCGATGGCAACGCGACTGCGCGCGGGCATCGAGGCGGGGATCGCGGATGGCTCGATCCGGGGTGTCGCGTTCAGCCAACCGACGCAGGCGAACGGCATCTTCGCGACGCTGCCCGCCGGGGTCGCCGACCAGCTACGTGAGCGGGTGCGCTTCTACGATTGGGACGCTTCGCTCAGCGAGGTGCGCTGGGTGTGCTCTTTCGACACGCACGAGGACGACATCGACGCGTTCGTTGCCGACATCGCGCGGGTCACGAGCGCGGTCAACTAGCCGAACCACTGTGTACACAAGTGCTATAGTTACCACTATGGACACACTTTCGGACGAAATGTCGACGCGCGACCTGCGCGCGCAACTTTCCGACGTGCTGGGGCGCGCCATGTACGCAGGCGAACGAATCGGCATCACACGCAACGGCAAGCTCGCCGCGGTCGTTGTTAGCGCCGCCGATCTGGAGGCGCTCGAGGAGTTCGAGATGGCTCAAGACGTCGCCGCCTACCAGGCTGCGAAGTCCGCCGACGACGGCGAACGCGTCACGCTGAGTGAATTGCGGAACGAACTGTCGTCGTGAGATATGCGGTCGACCTCAGTTCTGCGGCCGCCCGCGAGATCAGAAAACTCCCGAAACCGGCGCGCGATCGTGTTCTTGACGCGATAGAAGACTTGGCGGACGACCCGCGACCGCGCGGAAGCAAGAAGCTCGTCGGAGAGCAAACGGCCTGGCGCATCAGGGTCGGCGACTATCGCGTGATTTACGACGTCATCGACGAACAACTCACAGTCACCGTCGTTCGAGCCGCTCACCGACGCGAGGTCTACAAGGGCTGACCCAGGGTCGCTTCGAGGCGGGGATCGCGGATGGCTCGATTCGGGGCGTCGCGTCCAGACGGCCGACGCAGGCGTACGCCATCTTCGCGACACTGCCCGCGGGGGTCGCGCGGGTCACGAGCGCGGTCTAGCCCGCCGCTCGCGAGGCTCGAGCATCGCGCACGGCGACGGCGACGCCGACCAGCGCTGCCGCACCGACCGTCGACGCGAATCCGAGCGGGATCAACCCCGTCAACCCGTCGGTATACCCGGACGAGATGTTCCCCCAGACGATGACGACCCACGGGACCACAGCGCCCGCCGCGCCGCCGACGACCGCTCCGGAAACAGTGATGGCAGCTGACACAACCCGTCCGCCCCGGACCCTGTCGATGATCACGAGCGCGACGAGCGCTCTTATCGATGCCCCAAGACCGCTGATTCCACCCAAGTACCCGCCTCCCATCGTGAGGCCCAGCAAACCTCGAGCCCCGGGAGACGACCATTCATTCGCGGCGAGATACGAAACAATCGCCAATAACGTGCCCAGGATCAGGCACGACACGACACGACGACGAGGAAAAACGTCAAACCGTAGCGCCGCCATGCCAGTCGCTCGGAGCCCATGCTTGAAGCTACGGCGCGCGGCTCGGTTGGCGGCGTGGGTGCTTCGGCGAGTCCGCTACGCCCGCGCCACGGATGCGTGCTCGTCGTCCCCCTCGACTTCGAGATCGCGCTCTGCCGCGTCGTTCTCGTCAGCATCTGTGTCGTTCTCGTCAGTACCCGCTTCGCCGGCCGAGGCATCCTTGTCCTCATCCTCGTCGTCCAGCGGCACCTCGCCGCGGATGAGCTCCTTGACGCCAGCCATGAAGCTCGACATCTCGTGCTGCTGCCAGCGGAGCTGGCGCGTACGGTCCTCGGCGTCGCGCATGACCCCGGTCGAGTGGGTCGTGACCAGATCGATGATGCGCTGCGCCTTGTCGCGCGCCCGATCGAGCTGTTCGTTCGCGCGCACATTGGCGTCGGCCTCGATCTGCGCGGCCTGGGCGCGCGCGAGGCGCTCGTAGTCCTCCGCCTTGGCCGAGATGCGCTTCGCGTGCTCCAGCGATGCGGCGACCTGCTCGTTCGCGTCCTGCGTGATGCGCTCGGCATGGGCGACAGCCTGGTTGTGCAGTACGAGGAACTCCTGCTGCGCGTCATCCTGGCGCCGCGTCAGCGATTCCTCGAACTCGAGCACGCGTGCCCGCATCTCGCGGACGGCGGCCTCGGCATCCGCGCGGTCCTGAGCCGTCTCGCGCGAGACGAGCGCCCGCAACGCGGCGGCACCCTTCTCCGCCTCGGTGCGGATCGCGGCGGCCTCCTGCTCGGCCTGCGAAACCTTCTCGGCGGCGTGTGCACGCTCGCGCTCGAGCATCGCCTCGTGCGCGGTCAGCTCGGTCTCGATGCGCAGGCGCGCCTGCTGGGCGTCGCTCTCCGCCTGCGAACGGATCGCCTCGGCATCCGCCTCCGCTTCACGCCTGCGCGTCCGAATCTCTTCGCGCGCCGACTCGAGCAGGCGCTCGGTCTGCACGGTCGCGTTCTTGATGAGCACGCTCGCCTGCCCCTCGGCGACGCGCAGGATCTCTTCGAACTGCTGACGACCCTCGGATGCTTCGGATGTCGCACCGACGAGCTCTTCGGTCAGCGCCTGCACCTGCTGCTCGACATCCGCGGCCCTCGTCTGTGCCTCGCGCAGGTCGGCCTCAAGCTTCTCGATCGACTGCCGGGCCTGCGTCAGCTCACGGCTGCGGGTCGTCGCGGCCTTCTCTCCGCGCCGGATGCGCGCCTCGAGCGCCGAGACGCGATCACCGCGTTCCTGCAGACGGGACGACAGGGTCGCCACCGCCGCATCGACCTCGTGCTTCTCGTAACCCCGGAAAGCCGTCGTGAACGAGAGGGAATCGCCCGCGTCGCCCGCTCCGCCGATCAGCTCGTCAAAGGCCGACGCCGCCGCATCCGGCTGCTCGTTGCCCGTGTTCTGCGTGGTCATGTCGCGTCCCCGTCTCTCTGCTCCGCGACGGTCTGTTCTCCAGACAATCCGGAGGCACCGTCGCCGATCTTCCCGCCACGCACGCGCGTTCCCGTCCGCGCGAGGACGCGGCCCACGCCGCGCCGCGCCGGGTTGTGCGGGAGAGGTGCGGGGTACGTCGTCGCCCGCGGACGGATGACGACGATCGGGTGTTGCGTAGCGGGTGCCGCCCGATCACGACGAACAATACCGCTACGAGCTATCGCGCAGGCGACGTCATTCACAGCCTTGTTCTGAGGCCGCCCCTGCCGCGTGTCAGCGCCCGGAAGTAGGCCCGGCCGGACGGCCCGTCACGAGCGACGCGAGTGTCGGTCGCCAATGGCGTGAGACATACTCGACCGCTTCGTCCACACCCAGCGCGCGGGTGGAGTTGCCGACGCGCACCCACAGGTCGGTGGAGGGTCCCCCGTCGCGTGGCGCGGTCAAGAAGACCGGCTTCGGCGACGGCGGGCAGTTGAGGGCGCACACCGTGCCCGCATCCGCGAGCGCCGCGAACTGGATGTGCGGCAGCGCAGCGGCGTTGCGCCCCACGAGAGTCGAGAGCAGGTCGCGCAGCCAGAGCTCGAACCGGTCGTGGTCGGGTGTGCGAAGGGTCGAAAGGTCCCGTTCCAGGCCCCGCACGACACCGTCATCGCTCGCACCGATCACGAGAACCCCGCCATTGCTGTTCAAGAAGGCGGCGACGGTCTTCGCGATCGCGAGCTCCATCCGCGGGTCCTTCTTGTGCTCGCGGACGTTCCATCGTGCGGTCTCTTTGAACTCCACGTGGTCGGATTCGCCCGCAACGAGCAGAGCCGCCACATCGACGTCGCCGTAGTTCGGGCGGATGAACGCGGCAATCGACGCCGCGACGAACGTGAGCCCGATGCTCGACCCGAAGGCGAGCAGGAGGGTCGTCGGCATCCACAGGTACTGACCGTAGAAGAGCAGTCCCGCCAGGAGGAGCCCGACGCTGATGCCGAGCAGCGAGATCACGGCCATCGTCGTCAGGCCTAGGCGCAGTCGACGACCGAACAGCCGACGCACGACCCACGCGACCGCGTAAGCGAAGGCGAGCGCGATGGGCAGGGCGATCGCGAACTCGACGAGGAGGGGACTTGCAGGCATCCGCTGTGGGCCCGACTCAGCGCAGGGCGCCGACGCTCGCCAGCGCCAGGCGGACGAGCGTGCCGCGACCACCTTCCATCTCGGCGGCGAGCGCGTCGGACGCGGCCTCTTCTGGCGACATCCACGTGACCTCGAGCGCATCCTGGCGGGGCTCGCACGTCCCGGTCACGGGCACGACGAAGGCGAGCGACACCGCGTGCTGACGATCATCGTGGAACGCGGTGACACCGGGTATCGGCAGGTACTCGGCGACCGTGAAGGGCGTCACCTGAGGAGGCAGCAGGGGGAAGGCCATCGGGCCGAGGTCGTTCTCGAGGTGGCGGAAAAGCGCGTCCCGCACCGTCTCGCCATGCCGTACACGGCCACTGACGAGCGAACGGGTGATCTCGCCGACCGGTGTGGCGCGCAGCAGGATGCCAACCTCGGTCACGGAGCCCACGCCATCCGTCCGCACGGGCACGGCCTCGACATAGAGCATCGGCAGCCGGCGCCGTGCCTCGGCGAGCTCGACCTCGCTCAGCCAGCCGGGATTCGCCGCGCTTCCCGTCGTCGGCGATCCGAACGAACCGTCGTCGCGCGGATCGCTCGAGCGTCCGAACGACGCTCCCATGCCGCTCAGCCGATCGGGCCCCTCGGGGCCGTCGTCTTCGGAGGGATCGGGGTCAGGTGTGCGCACCGGCATGTCTCTTGTATACCTCAGCCGTCCGCGCGACCCCGTACATGCGAGAGGAACGGTGGGACGGATGTGTCGGATGTGACACCTGCGGCGCCCCTTCAGTCCCGTGGGTCACTACGTTCCTCCGAGATGTCCGCTCTCGTGGTGTCGGCGGGGTTTGCGAGGATGGGGGCATGTCGCCCGAGTCGCCGTCGCCCGAGCCGTCCACCACGCCTTCGCTCGAACCGCCGCACCTCGATGCCGATGCGGCGCTCTGGTCGGATGCTCCGGCCGGGCGTCCGCTGCTGGTGCTGCTGCACGGCTACGGCTCGGATGAACGCGACCTTTTTGGTCTGGTGCCGCATCTGCCGCCCGCCTTCGTCTTCGCGGCGCCCCGCGCTCCCCTGACCCCGCCGTGGCCGGCTCCCGGGTACTCGTGGTACCCCCTCGACGGCCTGAACGGCCGAGACTCCGCGACCGTCACGCGGGCGGCCGAGCGACTCTGCGCCTGGCTCGACGAGCACGCGGCCGGGGCGACATCGATCGGCCTTCTCGGGTTCTCCCAGGGCGCGGCCATAGCCCTGCAGGCGCTGCGACTGCAGCCGGAACGGTTCGCCTTCGCGGTCAACCTCAGCGGCTACGCCAGCGCCGGAGCGCTTCCCGGCGACGAGGTACTCGCCGTCACCAAGCCCCCGGTGTTCTGGGGCCGCGGAACACATGACGACGTCATCCCCGAACCGCTCATCGCGCAGACGACCGCCTGGCTACCCGAGCACAGCACCCTCAGCGGATCGGTCTACCCCGGCCTGACGCACAGCGTCTCGCAGACCGAGCTGGACGACGTGACGGCCTTTCTCGAGGCGCGCCTGAAGCAGCTCTCGACCTGACCCTCCCCCGCGGCCAGCGCAAGACCCGAGCCGATGTCGGTGCGGGGGACGAAGATGGACAGATGGCCGATGTCTGGGCGAAATTCGGTCCTGCCACGCAGGACTGGTTTCGTGGCGCCTTCCTCGAGCCCACTCCCGCGCAGGTCGGCGCGTGGGATGCGATCTCTGCCGGGCGGCACGCGCTCGTCGTCGCGCCGACCGGCTCGGGCAAGACCCTGTCCGCCTTCCTCTGGGCGATCGACCGGGTCTTCCGCGAGAAGCCACTCGAGGCGGAGCCCCGCGCGGGCGGGCGGAGAAAACGGGCGGATGCCCCGCAGCCGACCACGGGCATCCTCTACATCTCTCCGCTGAAGGCGCTGGGCGTCGACGTGGAGCGCAACCTGCGTTCGCCGCTCGTGGGCATCGCCCAGTCGGCACGTCGGCTGGGCATCGCTCTGCCCGACGTCACGGTCGGCGTGCGCTCGGGCGATACGCCGTCGAACGAGCGGCGACGACTGGTGCAGGATCCGCCCGACATCCTGATCACCACCCCCGAATCGCTCTACCTGATGCTCACGAGCCAGGCGGGCGAGACGCTGCGGGGCGTGCACACTGTCATCGTCGACGAGGTTCACGCCGTCGCGGCCACCAAACGCGGAGCGCACCTGGCGGTCAGCCTCGAGCGACTCGACGCCATGCTCGAGCATCCGGCGCAGCGCATCGGGCTGTCGGCGACCGTCCGCCCGATCGACGAGGTCGCTCGGTTCCTCGGCGGCGCGGCGCCCGTCGACATCGTGGCGCCCCCCGCATCGAAGACCTTCGATCTGCGCGTGACCGTGCCGATCGACGACATGCTCAATCCCCCACCCCCGCCCGGTTCGGGCGCGCCGGGCTCGGGTGGGAGTGGGTCGGGCGGTCCGGATGGCGGAACGGATGGTTCGGGTTCCGCCAACGCCCGGGATCCGGACAGCCGTGGCACCGACGACACCGGCAACGGCGGCGATGCCGGCGACGGCGACGGCGACGGACCGGACTGGTACAACGCCGACAGCCGCCTGCGCCCCGAAGCGACCGAGATGACGGGGTCGGTCTGGCCGCACGTCGAAGAGGCGATCGTCGACCGCATCCTCGAGAACCGCTCGACCATCGTCTTCTCGAACTCCCGCCGACTGGCCGAGCGCCTGACCGGTCGGCTCAACGAGATCTACGCCGAGAGGCTCGGGCTCGAACTCCCCGACCCCGCCGTGCCCGCAGCCGTGATGGCTCAGGCGGGCTCGACCGCCGGCGCCGATCCGGTGCTCGCCCGCGCGCACCACGGTTCGGTGTCGAAGGAGCAGCGCGCTCAGGTCGAAGAAGAGCTGAAGGCCGGTCGTCTGCGGTGCGTCGTCGCGACCAGCAGCCTCGAGCTCGGTATCGACATGGGCGCGGTCGACCTCGTCATCCAGGTCGAGTCGCCGCCATCGGCCGCGAGCGGGCTGCAGCGGATCGGGCGCGCCGGGCATCAGGTCGGCGAGGTCAGCCGCGCGTTCCTGTTCCCCAAGCACCGCGCCGACGTCCTGCACACGGCGATCGTCACCGAGCGGATGCTGGCCGGACGCATCGAGTCGATCTCGGTGCCGCAGAATCCGCTCGACATCCTGGCGCAGCAAACCGTCGCGGCGTGCGCGCTCGGGGCGATCAACGTCGAGGACTGGTACGAGTCGGTGCGCAAGAGCGCCCCGTTCCGCACGCTGCCGCGATCGGCCTACGAGGCCACACTCGACCTGTTAGCCGGCCGCTACCCCTCGGACGAGTTCGCCGAACTCCGGCCTCGCGTGGTTTGGGACCGCGACGCCGGCACACTGACGGGGCGCCCCGGCGCTCAGCGCCTCGCGGTGACGAGCGGCGGGACGATCCCGGACCGCGGTCTGTTCGGCGTCTTCGTCGCGGGTGAATCACGGGGCGGTCGCGTCGGCGAGCTCGACGAAGAGATGGTCTACGAGTCGCGCGTCAACGACGTCTTCACCCTTGGCACGACGAGCTGGCGGATCGTCGAGATCACTCACGATCGGGTCAATGTCGTGCCGGCCTTCGGGCAGCCGGGCAAGCTGCCGTTCTGGCATGGTGATGGGCTGGGACGCCCCGCCGAACTCGGCGAGGCGCTCGGAAAGTTCTCAAAAGACCTGTCCGAGGCGACACCCGACGCGGCCCGCGAGCGGCTCCGCGACGGGGGTCTCGACGAGCGCGCGAGCGACAACCTGCTGGCCTACCTCGCGGAGCAGCGCGAGGCGACCGGCACGCTCCCGACCGACACAACCTTCACGGTCGAGCGCGGGCGCGACGAGGTGGGCGACTGGCGCATCATCCTGCATTCCCCGTACGGCATGAGTGTTCACGCGCCCTGGGCACTCGCCGTCAACGCGCGCATCCGCGAACGCCTCGGCGTCGAGGGATCCGCCGTCGCGAGCGACGACGGCATCATCGCGCGGGTTCCGGATGCCGCGGCCGAGCCGCCGGGTGCGGAGCTCTTCGTCTTCGAGGCCGACGAACTCGAACAGATCGTCACGGACGAGGTCGGCGGTTCTGCCCTCTTCGCCTCACGATTCCGTGAGTGCGCGGCCCGCGCGTTGCTGATGCCGCGCGTCAACCCGAACAAGCGCAGCCCTCTCTGGCAGCAGCGCCAGCGATCGGCGCAGCTGCTCGAGGTCGCGCGGCGGCACCCGACGTTCCCGATCATCCTCGAGACGCTGAGAGAGGTCCTGCAGGACGTCTACGACCTGCCCGCGCTCCTTAGGCTCGCGCGTGGGATCGCCGAGCGCCGCATCCGCCTGATCGAGACGACGACGACCCAGCCCTCGCCGTTCGCACGCGACCTGCTGTTCGGATATGTCGGAGCGTTCATGTACGAGGGCGACTCGCCTCTCGCCGAACGCCGCGCTGCCGCGCTGTCGGTCGATCCCGCCCTGCTCTCGGAGCTGCTCGGTCGGATCGAGATGCGCGAGCTGCTCGACCCCGACGTCATCGCGCAATTCGAGCGCGAGGCGCAGCGACTCGATCCCACCCGCCGCGTGAACGGCATCGAGGGCGTCGCGGATCTGCTGCGGATGCTCGGGCCCCTGGACGCCGCCGAGGTCGCCGCGCGCCTCATCCCGGCCGATGTCGACGGCTCGGTCGTGCGCGCACTGCGGGCGGATCCCGCCGACCCCGATGCGGATGCACCCGCGGAGGATGCGGCACCGGCGCTGCCCGACGCGACGGCGGCGGAGGCATCCGCTCTCCTGACCGCACTCGTCGACGCCCGGCGCGCGATCCCCATCACGATCGGCGGCACGCACCGCGTCGCCGCGATCGAGGACGCCGGTCGCCTACGCGACGCGCTCGGTGCGGCGTTGCCCGTCGGAATCCCGCTGGCGTTCCTCGAGCCGACCGAGGACCCGCTCGGCGATCTCGTCGCTCGGTACGCACGCACGCACGCCCCGTTCACCGTGGATGCGCTCGCCGAACGGCTCGGGATCGGTCCCGCCGTGGCACGTCATACGCTCCTGCGCCTGGAGTCGCAGGGGCGCCTGACGAGCGGATTCTTCCTCCCCGCAGGAGTGGACCGACGGGATGAAACGGAGTGGTGCGACGCCGAGGTGCTGCGCCGCCTGCGCATGCGCTCGCTCGCGGCCATTCGCGGCAGCGTCGAGCCCGTGCCGCCCGAGGCGTTCGCGCGGTTCCTGCCGGTGTGGCAGCACGTCGCCCGGCCGCTGTCCGGGATCGACGGCGTGGTCGCGGCGATCGATCAGCTCGCGGGCGTGCCGCTGCCGGCGAGCGCGTGGGAGTCTCTCGTGCTGCCCTCCCGCGTGTCGGACTATCACCCCGGGCTGCTCGACGAGTTGACGGCGGCCGGCGAGGTCATCTGGTCCGGCCAGGGCTCGCTGCCCGGACGCGACGGATGGGTGGCTCTGCACCCCGCGGACGCCGCGCCGTACACGCTGGCCCCGCCCGAGGACGAACCCGCCGCAGACTCGCTCGATCGACGTGTGCTCGATGCCTTGGCCGTCGGGGGCGCCTACTTCGCCTCTCAGCTGCGCGATGCGGCCGGTGCCGAGAACGAGCAATCCGTGACAGACGCCCTCTGGCGCCTGACCTGGTCGGGTCATGTCACGAACGACACGTTCGCGCCGCTCCGGGCCCTGACGGCCGGTGGATCGCAGGCCCACCGCACGACGCGGCGCCCACCCCGTGCCCGTCTCTTCCGCGGCGCCGCCCTGCCCCGCCCGGCCGCTCCCCCGCGCCCGACCGGTGTGGGCGGACGCTGGTCGCTGTTGCCCGAACCGGAGTCGGATGCTTCGGCGCGGGCAACGGCATCCGCGGCACTGCTGCTCGATCGCTACGGCGTCGTCACGCGCGGGTCGGTCCAGGCCGAGGGCATGCCCGGCGGTTTCGCCCAGGCTTATCGGGTGCTCGCCGGCTTCGAACAGGCCGGTCACTGCCGCCGGGGGTATCTCATCGAAGGGTTGGGGGCGGCACAGTTCGCGGCATCCGCCACGATCGACCGACTGCGCGAGTTCGCGGCCCTGCCCGATCCCGCCCCCCTGCGTGCCGTCACTCTCGCCGCGACCGACCCCGCGAACCCCTACGGCGCGGCCCTCCCGTGGCCCGTGATCGACGGCGTCACCCACCGCCCGGGACGCAAGGCCGGCGGCATCGTCGTGCTGGTCGATGGGGCCCTGGCCGTGTACCTCGAACGGGGCGGCAAGAGCGCGCTCGTCTTCACGGAGGACGATGACGTGCTCGCGGCGGCCGCCCTCGACCTGGCGACGACCGCACGGGCACGACGCCTCGACACACTCACGGTCGAGCAGGTCAACGGCGCTTTCGTCTACGGCACTTCAACCGCTCGCGCCCTCCGCGAGGCGGGGTTCGTCGAGTCGCCGCGCGGCCTGACGCTGCGGCGGACGACGGCGGGAGATGCGATTCGAGCGGGCGCTCGTGCCTGAGGGCGACACCGTCTTCCGCGCCGCGCGACGGCTGTCCGAGGCTCTCGCGGGTTCGGTCGTGACGCGGTTCGACATCCGCGTCCCCGGCAGTGCGACAGCCGATCTGCGGGGCGAGACCGTGCATGACGTCGTTCCGCGCGGCAAACACCTGTTGCACCGGATCGGAGACTTCTCGCTGCACTCGCACCTCAAGATGGAGGGCGAGTGGCACGTCTACCGGCGGGGCGAGAAGTGGCGAAAGCCGGCATTCAAGGCGCGCGCGATCGTCGGGACCGCGGACTGGGATGCCGTGGGGTTCGATCTCTCTATGGTCGAGGTGCTGCCCACGACCGATGAGGAGCGCGTCGTCGGGCACCTGGGTCCCGACCCGCTCGCCGACGACTGGGATCCGGTCGAGGCCGCGCGGGTGCTCGCGACCGACCCGCGACCGATACACGTGGCGCTGCTCGACCAGCGCACCGTGGCGGGCTTCGGCAACGAATACGCGAACGAGATTCTGTTCGTCCGAGGCATCCTGCCCTCGCGTCCGGCGACCGAGGTAGACACCGCCGCGGTGATCGATGTGGGGGCACGGATGCTCCGCGCCAACCGCGACCGCACCCCACGCACGTTCACGGGCGATGCCCGAGCGGGCCGCACGACGTGGGTGTACGGGCGGGCACGGCGGCCCTGTCGGCGGTGCGGAACGGCGATCCGGGAAGGCTCGCTCGGCGCTACGGCGACGTCCGAGCGCAACGTGTTCTGGTGTCCGAACTGCCAGCGCTGACCAGAAACCTCACGCCTATCAGTGGCCGACGTAGCGGCCCGGCCGGTGGTTGAGCGCGAGCACCAGGCTGAGCAGCACCGCCCCCGCGGCCGAAAGCAGCACGAGCGGCCAGGGCACGACCCAGAGAGCCGCGACGATGATCGCGACATCGAAGATCATCTGCACCCAGCCCGCGCGGAAGCCCCACCGCTCCTGGACGATCAGCGCGATGATCGTAATGCCGCCGAGGCTCGCGCGATGCCGGAAGAGGATGAGAAGTCCGATCCCCACGAGCAGATTGCCCCCGAAGGTGCCGTAGACGGGATCGATCTGCGGGATCGGGAACGCCAGGTTGTGGAGCACGGAGAAGGCGGAGACGAGACCGATCGCCACGGCTGTCCGCACCGTGAAGTCCAGCCCCTTTTTCCAGAGCGCGAGCACGGCGAACGGAAGATTCACGATCGCGAAGAGCGCCCAGAAGGGCAGCGTGGTCGCGTAGTCGAGCAGCAGGGCAACGCCGGCGGTACCACCCGTGACCGCTCCACTGGCCTGCAGCAGGTGAAGCCCGAGCGACGCGGTGAACGTTCCCGTCAGCAATCCCAGGATGTCTTCGGGCACGGTGTGCGCCAGGGCCGGATCGCCGAAGACCGGGTCGGTCGGAGCAGCGGTGCCATCAGAGCGGATGTCGTGTGCGTGTGTCACGGGGTCCTTCGTGAGGTTCGTGGGTCTGGACAGGAGGGGTCATCCGTCCGCACTCATCTTCGCAAACTCGGCGTCCTCCGAGAACGGCACCCTCGCGGAACCGAACGGGGACTTTCACGCAAAAGAAGTTCACGAACGACCCATCGGGAATACCCATGCCTACGAATGAGTTACAACCGGTGACTTCGGCTTTACATACCGCCGTAGGAGGGAATCGTGGGCAAGAACTACGTGGACATCGAACGCGATAACGGAGAAACCCTGCGTTACCGCAAGCACGTCAATGGTCGCGGCCTGATCGCGCACGGCGCGAAGGTGCACGCGAGCGCGCTGATCGAGGCGGGCGCATATGTCGAACCCGGGGCGCAGGTTGCCGCCGGAGCTCGTGTGCTGCGTGGCGCGTGGATCGAGGCGGACGCCGTCATCGGGCCGGACGCCGTCATCGAGGAGCACGCGCACATCGGCGCGGGTGCAGCGATCGGTTCCGGTGCACGCATCGGCGTCCGCGCGTCCGTGGGCGATCGCGCACGGGTCGCGGGCGGCGCCAAGATTCGCGACGACGAAATCGTCGCGAACGGCCAGATCGTTGCCACCGACAAGCGCGGACTGCGCTTGGCGGCGTAAGCCACGCGAGCGCGGACTGCGCTTGGCGGCGTAAGCCACGCGAGCGCGGACTGCGCTTGGCGGCGTAAGCCACGCGAGCGCGGACTGCGCTTGGCGGCGTAAGCCACGCAAGCGCGGACTGCGCTTGGCGGCGTAAGCCACGCGAGCGCGGGCTACGCTGGCCGGATGGTTAAGGGTGGTGGGGCTCCGAGACGCCCGCGCCGTCCTGTGCGTGCGGCATCCATGCGCCCCGCGACTCCGAAGAAGGCGGCACGCTCGAAACCCGCGCCTTCTGTCGAAGAACCGCCCGGTCCCGTTCTGGTCGGGCCGCTGCGGCTGGGCGTGTTCCCGGGTGCAGCACCCGGAATCTGGGTCGATCGTTGGCGGGAACGCCTGCCCGACGTACCTTTCGAACTCGTTCCGACCGAGGCGGCGAATCAGGAGCGGGCGCTCCGTGCCCACGAGGTCGATGCGGCCCTAGTCCGTCTCCCGGTCCAGCGCGAGGGATTGCACGTCATTCCGCTCTACGAAGAGACCACGGTCGTCGCGTTCGGCACCGATTCGTCGCTCGGAGCCGCGGAAGAGCTGGCGTTCGACGACCTCGCCGGCGAGATCCTGTTCGTCCCCGCGGACGATGTGCTGGGTCCGCTCGACATTCCCGGCGTCGTCCCGGCTCGCGGGCCGCAACTCGCGACGACCGCGGACGCGTTGGAGACCGTCGCCGCCGGCGTGGGGATCGTAATCCTGCCCCTGTCGCTCGTGCGCCTACACCGCCGCCGCGACGTAACCCACCGGCCGCTCGCGGGTGCCCCGACATCCGCCGTCGCCCTGGCGTGGGTCGCCGAGAACACGAGCCCCGAGATCGAGGCGCTGGTCGGCATCGTTCGGGGCCGCACCGCTCGCTCGTCGCGGGGTTGACCGCGCCCGCCGATTACACTCGGGCAACATGACCTATGCCGGCACGGGGACCGATGGCGCCCGACCACTGCTGTACCTGTGCGTGCGCCCCCAGGCCGGTGCCGCCGAGGGTGAATATCGCTCGTTCCGCGAGGCCGCGCACCTCGACGAGGACCGCCTGCACGCCCACGACCTCGTGCGCGAACCGCTGCCGGCCGACGCTCTCGACACGTACGCGGGGTTCCTCGTGGGCGGCAGCCCGTTCAACGTCGCCGACCCCACGGGCACGAAGACCGACGTGCAGCGCCGCCTGGAGGCGGACCTCGAACGGATCGCGGATGCCGCGGCATCCGGTGTCACGTCGGGGCTGTTCACCTGCTACGGCATCGGCATTGTGACGCGCATGCTCGGTGGCGAAGTCACGCGGGCCTACCCCGAAGACACGGGTCCCGCGACGATCACGCTCACCGAGACGGGCGTGCAGGACCCGCTCTTCGGGATACTCCCCCCGCGCTTCTCGGCCCTCACGGCGCACAAAGAGGGTGCGGCCACGCCGCCGCCGGGCGCCGAACTTCTCGCCACGAACGATGTCTGTCCCGTGCAGGCGTACCGCGTCGGCGACACCCTGTACGCGACGCAGTTCCATCCCGAACCGACGGGTCGAGCCTTCACCGAGCGGATGGTCGTCTATCGCGACGACGGATACTTCGATGCCCGCGCCTTCGACGAAATCGCGGCGCGCGTGCTCGGTGCGTCGATCAGCGAGCCCGCGCGCATCGTGCGCGCATTTGCGGAGCGCCTGGCCTGAGGCTCGCGTCTCCACCGCTCTGAGCGGTCAGTCGCCCTGCGGCCGGAGGATCCGGAGCCCCGCGATCGCGAGCGGTGTGCCGACGACCGCGACAGCCGCCACGATCGCGGCGATGCCGATCTCTTCGCTGCGCGGCTGGTCGGCCAGGCGCGCGACGGCGATCCAGGCGAGTCCCCACCCCAGCGCAAGGCCGGGTGCGACGCGCCATCCGCTCGCCCAAGCGATCGCGAGACCGATGACCGCGACGACGACGATGACCGCGATACCCCAGGCGTGAGCGTGATCGGCCCAGTAGGTCGGCCCGATGGCGGTCAGCCAGGCGGCGACGTTCGCGACGGAAGCGACCGCGACCCAGCCGAGATGCAGGCCGGTCACCCCGTCGACCAGGATCGAGTCGGTGATGCCGCCGCGAGGCATCCGCGTCACCACGGCGCGCTGGAAGGTGATGCACAATGCGGCCAGCAGCACGAAGATCGCCAGCGTGGTGCCCCAGAGTGTGAACACCTGAACCGTCACGATCCAGAGCCCGTTCAGCACCATGCTGAGCGCGATCCACCATCCCATCGAGCGCTGCCGCGCCGAAGCGCGCTGCGCGGGCAGGGCCTGCCAGATCGTGTAGGCCGCGAGGCCTGTGTAGATGACCGACCAGATCGAGAACGCGGGGGTGGCTGGCGCGAGCAGGGTCGCATCCGCGGCGAGCGCGCCGCCCTGAGCCTGGGCGATCGGTGTGCCCCCGAAAACTCCGACTCCCACCATCGCGGCGATGAGCATGAACACGAGCGCAGAGATCACGACGATCTGGCGCACAAGATCGAGGCTCTGGGCCTCGGTCGGCCGTCCCGGATGGGTCATTTCTTCAGCCTATGCCGGGCTGGATCGGGGCGGCGGAGCATTGACAACCGCGCCTCAGCGCTCCGGACCCACGACGACGGCGGCCTCGGGCGGCACGACGACCTCGTCGTCGGCGACGAGCGCCGTAGCGTCGGTCGTCAGCAGAATGACGCGGCCGGGCGCGACATCCCACGACACGGCCTCGTCCGTGAGGTTCACGAGCACCGACAGATCGCCGCGGCCGAGAGCGAAGGCCCGTGCCCCGACGTCGCCCGAGGCTCCCTCCGCCGATGCCGCACGCAGCGCCGCGAACGACGGGTCGGTCAGCTCGGGCCATGCACTGCGCAGGGCCGCCAACTCGCGATAGAGCTGCAGCAGACGCGCGTGGTCGCCCTCGGATGCCTCGGCCCAGTCGAGCTTCGACCGCGTGAACGTCTCGGGGTCCTGCGGGTTCGGCACGACGGACTCGTCCCAGCCCATGCGGGTGAACTCCTCGAGCCGGCCCTTGGCGGTCGCCTCGCCGAGCTCGGGCTCGGGGTGCGAGGTGAAGAACTGCCAGGGCGTCGAGGCGCCCCACTCTTCGCCCATGAACAGCATCGGTGTGCCGGGCGCGGTCAGAGTCAGCACGGCGGTGACGGCGAGGCGGCCGTACGACAGCGACTGCGAGAGCCGGTCGCCGGCGGCACGGTTGCCGATCTGGTCGTGGTCCTGAGCGAATGTCACGAGGCGCCACGTCGGCACCTCGGCCGGAATCGGGAAGCCGTGCTCCCGCTCGCGGAACGACGAGTACGTGCCGTTGTGGAAGAACCCGTCGGTCCAGACCTTCGGCAGGGCGTCCAGCGCGCCGAAGTCCTCGTAGTAGCCGACGGTCTCGCCGGTGACGGCGACGTGCGTGGCGTGGTGCCAGTCGTCGCTCCACTGGGCCGTCAGTCCGTAGCCGCCTGCCTCGCGCGGCAGGATGAGCTTCGGGTCGTTCATGTCCGACTCGGCGATGAGCGTCAGCGGCCGACCGAGGTGCGCCGAAAGGGCGTCGGATGCCTCGGCCAGCTCTTGCAGGATGTGCTTGTCACCGCTGTCGAGCAGCGCGTGCACGGCATCCAGGCGCAGCCCGTCGACGTGGTATTCGCGCAACCACATGAGGGCGTTGTCGACGATGTACGACCGCACCGCGGGCTCGTCGAGGTTGATGGAATCGCCCCAGGTGTTGCGTTCACCGCTGCGCAGGTACGGTCCGAACTCGGGCAGATAGTTGCCGCTCGGCCCGAGGTGGTTGTAGACGACGTCCTGGATGACCGCGAGCCCGACGGCGTGGGCGGCGTCGACGAACCGCTGGTAGGCGCGTGGCCCGCCGTACGCCTCGTGGACGGTGTACCAGAGCACCCCGTCGTACCCCCAGTTGTGCACGCCGTTGAAGCCGTTCACGGGCAGCAGCTCGATGTGGGTCACGCCGAGTTCGATCAGGTGCGGGAAGCGCTCGGTCGCGGCATCCAACGTCCCCTCCGGCGTGAAGGTTCCGATGTGCAGTTCGTAGATCAGTCCGCCCGCGAGCTGGCGCCCCGTCCAGTCGTCATCCGTCCACGCGAAATCGGTCAGATCGACGTGAGCGGATGCCTCGTGCACACCGTGCGGCTGGCGCTTCGAGCGGGGGTCGGGGCGCAGAGCTCCGCCGTCGATCACGAAGCCGTACTCCTCACCGTCGGCGAGGTCGACCGGTGCTGACCACCAGCCGTCCGTGACCCGCTCGAGGTCGAGCTCGCTCGCATCCCCCCGACGGAGTTGGACCTGGCCTGCGTTCGGTGCCCACACCTCGATGCTCATGTACCCAGCCTGTCATCCCGGCCGGAATCATCCCACCTCTTGACGCGCCCCCGCGCCGTCGGTAGCGACTGCGGGTCGGCGTCCCGCTCGACATTTCACGAGATCGATACATCCCCGAAAATCGCGGGGCGGTTTGCCTCGAGAACATGGGTTTCTATCACCTGACAGAAACCCATTCATCCATCGCAACGTTCTCACCGCACCGATCTCACACAGGGAGTCGCCTTGATCATCTTCGGAGTCGCACTGACCGTGCTCGTGATTCTCGTCGTCGGGATCGTCGTCGCCAGACGAATAGACGGCGATAGTGCCAACTTCCTCGTCGCCGGTCGGCGCCTCGGCGTTCCGCTCGTGGCGGCGTCGCTCACGGCCGCGGCCGTCGACGCGAACGCCACCGTCGGCAACACCGACCTGACGGCCGACTTCGGGTTCTGGTCGGGCGCGTCTCTCGCACTCGGCCTGGCGATCTGCCTGACCCTGGTGGGCCTCTTCCTCGCGAAGCCCCTGAACGCGATGAAGCTCTTCACCCTCGGCGACTACTTCCGCATCCGCTACGGCCGCACGAACGAGGTCTTCGCGAGCGTCATCATGGTCATCGCGTTCACGATCCTGCTCGCCGGAAACCTGGTCGCCTGCGGATACCTCATGGAGCGGTTCGCCCGCATCCCCTACGCCTGGGGCGTCATCATCGCGGTCGTGCTCGTGCTCTCGTACACGATCGCCGGTGGGCTCGTCTCGGACGCCTACACGGGCGCCATCCAGACCACCATCACGGTCGTGGCCTCGGTCGCCCTGTTGATCTGGACGGCCTTCAGCTTCGGCATCATCATCCCCGAGGGCATGGGGCCGTTCGACTTCGAGCAGCTCTCCAGCGCCGAATTCGGGGCACCGATCAACTGGGCAACCCTCATCGCCCTCGGCATCGGCGACATCGTCGCGATCGACTTCATGCAGCGTGTGTTCGGCGCCCGCAACCCGCAGGTCGCGCGTCGCGCATGCCTGAGCGCCGCGGCGCTGACCGCCGGTGTCGGCATCATCTTCGCGCTCGTGGCACTGACCGCATCCGCTGCTCTCGGTCTTACCGCCGCCGACGGACCGGTGCTCTACCAGCTGCTGGATGGCTGGGCCCCGCCGCTGCTGTCGATCCTGGTGCTCTCGGGCATCGTCGCCGCGTCGTTCTCGACCGCGTCCGGCGCGATCCTGGCAACCTCGGCCGTGACGGTGCGCAACATCTTCCGCGTGCGTCGCCCGGCGGACAGCGAGCGCGACCCGCTGCTGCGCTGGACCCGCGTGGCGATGTTCCCGGTCGTCATCATCGGCTCGCTCCTGGCGATCCAGACCAGCCAGACCGCGATCCTGCTGACCCTGGCCTTCGACCTGATGCTGGCGTGCCTCGCCGGTCCGTTCATCATCGGCATCTTCTGGAACCGTCCCGGCCGCAACGCGCTGTTTATCTCCGCGGCCGTCGGATTGGTGGTGCGGATCGCTCTGCTCGGCGTGCAGCCGACGCTGTACGGGCTCGAGAACAACATCTTCTACATCCCGAACACCCTGTTTGACACGAGCATCGACGGGTGGGCGACGCTCATCGCCTTCGCCGTCAGTCTCGCCGTCTTCTTCCTCGTCACGTGGCTGTCGCCGCGCACCGAGGGCGAACTCGCGGACGAGCGCGACGCCGTCGAGGCTCTGCGACTCGAGCAGGCCGATGTCCTGGGCGAGGCCGCCGCGACGGACGGGGCGGCGGATCCCGTGCGAGCCTGACCCTTCCGCACGAGCGGAATCCCGCGGCGGTCTGCCTCAGCTTGCGTCTTCGACCAGGCGCAGGCAGGCCGCCGCGATCCGGTCGGGCAGGTCTTTGGGTACCGCACCCTCTTGGCGAAAGCGCACGACGACATCGACCAGCTGGATGCAGCACGTCCCGAGAAACTGGGCGTCTGCGTCCGGACTGATGCGCGTTGCCAGCTCGCCGTAGATCCGGATCAGCTCGTCGCGGGCCGCGCGGAACGGCGCGAAGGCCTCCCCCGCGATCTCGGGGGACAGGTACATCGTGCCGATGTTGTGCGGCTCGGCGAGCAGTGTCTGGACATCGGCGCGGGCGAGCGCGAAGAGCGCCCGGCGAGCGTCCGGCTCGGCCAGGTACTCGGCCGCGCGATCGAGAGTGGGATCGATGGATGCCTGCAGCAGCTCGAGCAGGATCTCTTCCTTGCCCGAGAAGTAGTAGTACATGCTGGCCTGCCGCATGCCGGCTCGCTCGGCGATCCGTCGTGTGCTGGTGGCCGCGTACCCCCGTTCGGCGAACAGGGAGGCCGCGGCATCAACGAGCTGCTGGCGGGATTCGACGCCGGGCTCGCCCGGCTGGAGGCGCGGACGGCCCGGCATCGACGTCGTCATCCCTCTATTCTGCGCTCTGATCCCGGCGGAGGTAGGCCAGCCATCCGCCGTACGCGCTGATGTCCGCCGCGCCCTCGAGGGCAACGGGCTCGGCGAGGAAACCGGCCACGCTGCTGCCGTCCTCGAGCGTGACGCGGCCGATCGTCATGGGCTGGGGCAGCGCGGCGACGAATGAGCCGAAGCCGTGCGCCGGGAGGGTCCAGACCTCGCCCGCGATCGCCGCACCTCTCGCTTCGACACGCCCTTCGTCTACACGACGGAGCCCCGGCTTGGGTGGCACCGTCGGCAGGGCGTGCAGGCGGTACGACGCTGCGGTGCGCACCGCGCGCGAGAAGCGCCCGCCGGCCGCGGTCAACTGGTGATTGAGCGGCTGTCCCGTGAGGTGAGCGCCGACGACCAGGATGTCGATTTCGGCGTCCACGATCCGCCGCGCCAGCTCGGCCAGGCGGCGGTCGCTGAAGGCGGGCGCGGTCAGCATGACCCCGAACGGGAATCCGTCGACCGTGCCCGCGGGCAGGGCGAGCGAGGCATAGTCGAGCAGGTTGGCGAAGTTCGTGTACCGCCCCATACGAGCGTTGGCGCCGATCGGGTCGGCCGCGACCTCGGTGAGCGTGGGGTGCCAGGTCGTCGTCGGCGTCAGCAGCGCCGCGGTGCCCTCGAGCAGGCGCGCCCCCGCGAGCCCCAAGCGACGCAGGCGTTCGCGATCCCGGAAGGCATCAACCGCGGTGAACTTCTCTCCCCCGCCGACGATCGTCGCGACCGTCGGGTCGATGTCGGAGCCGACGAGGTCGGCGTTCTCGCGGATGAAATCGCCCACGGCCGCGGTCCGTTCCGCGACGAAGGCACCGCCGTAGAGAAGCACGGCGCCCTCGAGCAGCGGAGCGATGTCGACCTCGACGATCTCCACTCCGGATGCCGCGAGCCGATCGACGACCCCGCGGAACGCCTCGACCCATCCGGGCGCCAATCCTTCGAGGTGCTCGGGCGTCGGAATCGCGACGCGGGGCGCGGGCTCGAGCCCCGGCAGAGCTTCGGCGACCCGGATGAGCGGGTCGATCCCGTCCGCGCCCTCCATCGTCTCGGCGGCGAGGCGACCGAGACCGAGGTCGCGCGCGAATACGGTGACGACATCGATCGACCAGCAGGCCGGCACCACGCCCGTCGTCGGCACGAGACCGACCGTCGGCTTGATGCCGAAGATGCCGTTCAAGGCCGCGGGTACGCGCCCGGAGCCGGCGGTGTCGGTTCCGAGGGCGATATCGACGAAACTGAGGGCGACCGCGACGGCGGATCCCGAGCTCGACCCACCCGAGATGCGGTCGGGCCGCCACGCGTTGCGGACGGCGCCATAGGGGCTGCGCGTACCGACCAGGCCGGTGGCGAACTGGTCGAGGTTGGTCTTGCCGAGCACGATCGCACCCGCGGCCCGCAGTCGGGCCACGGACGGCGCGTCGACCTCTGGCGCAAACGCGAAGGCGGGACATCCGGCCGTCGTCGCAAGACCCGCGACATCGATGTTGTCCTTCACCGCGACCAGCACACCGGCGAGCGGCAGACGCTCGCCCGCGGCGACGCGCGCATCGATGTCGCGAGCCTCGGCGAGCACCTCGGGCTCTTCGCGCAGGGCGATCCAGACTTCGGGACGGTCGGCAGCCGCGATCCGCTCGTACGCCTGCTGAACCTTCTCGACCGCACTCACATTGACACTCACGACTCAACCTCCACTGCTGCGAGAACCTGCCCGGCGGCAACACGCTCGCCGGGTGCGACATAGACGGCGGCGACGCGCCCGGCCACCGGGGTAAGCACGGGCGACTCCATCTTCATCGCCTCCAGAACGACGAGTCGGTCATCGACCGCAACGCGGGAACCCTGCTCGACGTCGACGCGCCAAACGCTCGCCGCGAACGGAGCCGTCACGGCTTCGCATCCCTCGGGCACGACGATGTCGGCGGCCGGGGCCGGAGGTGCGTCGTAGGTGCGCTCGAACTCGCCCGAGGCGCGCCACGCATCCTTCTCGGCCGAGAACGCGGCCTGCTGGGTCGTGCGGAAAGCCTCGATCGAGTCGGCCTCGGTCGCGAGGAACTCCTCGTACTCGGCGAGCGCGAAGCGGCCTTCTTCTGTCCGGAAGTCGCCGCGTCCGGCATCCACTTCGGCGCGCAGGTCGAGCAGTTCCTCGGCCGACACGGGGTACCACTTGATGCGGTCGAACGGCCGGAGTGCCCAGGGGTTCTGATCGAACAGGCCACCCCGTCGGAAGCGATTCCAGATCTGCACCGTGCGTCCCACGAACTGGTACCCGCCCGGACCTTCCATGCCGTAGATGCACATGTAGGCCCCGCCGATGCCGACCGAGTTCTCGGCGGTCCAGGTGCGGGCCGGGTTGTATTTCGTCGTCACGAGTCGGTGGCGCGGATCGACGGGGGTGGCGACGGGCGCACCCAGGTAGACATCGCCGAGGCCCAGCACGAGGTAGTCGGCCTCGAAGACGATGCGCTTGACGTCGTCAACGCTGTCGAGGCCGTTGACACGCCGGATGAACTCGATGTTCGAGGGCGTCCAGGGGGCGTCGTCGCGCACGCTCGACATGTACCGGTCGATCGCCAGCTGCGTCGCCGGGTCATCCCACGACAGCGGCAGATGGACGATGCGCGAGGGCACCGTCAGCTCGCGGGTCGCCGGCAGTGCGGCCTCGATGGACTGCAGTTCACCGAGCAGCTGCGATGCGCGGAGCACCGCCGGATCGGTCTGGATCTGCAGCGAACGGATGCCGGGGGTGACGTCCCGCACGCCCGCTATGCCGCGAGCCAGCACGGCCTCTTCGAGGGCGTGCACCCGCATCCGGAGCCCCAGATCGAGCACGTTGTCGCCGTACTCGACGAGGATGTGGGCGTCGCCGTCACGCCGGTAGGTCACGGCCGGTGCGAGCAGGTCGTCGCCCTCGGTGATCGCGGCGCGCCGGGCGAGGATGCCGTCATCACCGTCACCGTCGCTGTCTCCGCCGCCTGCACCCCTCCCCGCGACGAGCGGCGCCGCGAACACGAGCGCGTCTTCCTCACGGATGGCGGCGAAGCGGACCGTGTCGCCCGGGCGCAGCTGCCCGACCTTCCAGAACTCGCCGCTGGCGACGACGGCGGGGCAGACGAATCCCCCGAGGCTCGGGCCGTCGAGCCCGAGGATGATCGGGGTGTCGCCCGTGAAGTCGAGCGCCCCGACGGCGTACGGGGTGTCGTGGATGTTGGAGGGATGCAGGCCCGCCTCGCCGCCGTCCTCGCGCGCCCACTGGGGCTTCGGGCCCCGCAGTCGCACGCCCGTGCGCGCCGACTGCACGTCCACCTCATAGACCGCCCGATACAGCTCGTCGATGTCTTCGCGGGTGAAGAATTCGGGCGCCGCGTGCGGCCCCTCCAGCACCCCGATGACCCATTCGTGTGTCAGGCGGGGGCGCCGCTCGAGCGGAGTCGCCATCGGAGCGGCGATGCCCTCGCCCGCCCCCGGCCGCAGGACGTCCCCGGCTATCAACGAGCGACCTCCGTGGCCCCCGAACCCGCCGAGCGTGAACGTCGAGGCGCTGCCGAGGTACGACGGCACGTCGAACCCGCCGCGCACGGCAAGGTAGGAGCGCATGCCGAGGGTCGTCGCCCCGACCGCCACGACTCCGCCGGCGGGAACCTCGAACGGCTCCCACGCCGCGACCGCGCGGCCGTCGACGGTGACGGGAGCCTCGGCGCCCGTCACACACACGATGGTCGGCGCCGAGAATCGCAGGCGCGGGCCGGACATCGTGATCTCGAGCGCCGGGGCATCCGCATCGTTCCCCGCGGCGAGGTTCGCCTCGCGGAAAGACACCGGATCCATGGGTCCCGACGGCGGCACGCCCACGTTCCAAAGCCCGATGCGACCGGGCAGATCCTGCACGGTCGTCATCAGGCCCGGGGCCAGCACGTCAATGCGCGGACGCGGGTCGTCCGGGTCGCCGAGCGTGCCCGTATCGTGTGCCATGGCGCGCACGACGGGATCGTGGCACAGGGCCTCGAGCATCCCGATCCCCGTGACGATGCCGTCGATGCGGGTCTCGGCGAGGGCGTCGCCGAGCAGGTCGAGCGCCGCGTCGCGGTCGGCGGCGTGCACGATGACCTTCGCGAGCATGGGGTCGTAGTCGGAGGTGACCTCGAGCCCGGTCTCGATCCAGGCATCAACGCGGATGCCGTCGCCCTCCGGGAACGATGCGTTCGTGACGAGTCCGGGTGACGGTGCGAACCCGCGCGCGGGGTCTTCCGCGTACACGCGAGCCTCGAAGGCGTGGCCGCGCGGCACGTGCTCGGTCTCGAACAGGCCGCCGTCGAGTGTGCCCCCGCGGCCGAGCTCGAGCATGAGGGCGACGAGGTCGATGCCGAACACGGCCTCGGTGACCGGGTGCTCGACCTGCAGTCGCGTGTTGACCTCGAGGAACGCCGCCTCTTCGCGCACCGGGTCGTAGATGAACTCCACCGTGCCCGCGGAGCGATAGTTCACGGATGCCGCGAGCCGGCGTGCGGCGTCGTGCATCTGTCGCCGGACGGCATCAGGGAGGTTCGGCGCCGGGGCCTCTTCGATGACTTTCTGGTTGCGGCGCTGCAGCGAGCAGTCGCGGTCGCCGAACACCGCGACCCGGCCCTCGCCGTCACCGAAGACCTGCACCTCCACATGGCGCGCGTGCGTGACCAGGCGTTCGAGGAACACCCCGCCCGCTCCGAAGCTGCGCGCCGCGATCGCGGCGACATCCCCGTACCCCTCGCGCACCTCATCGGCGCTCGAGCAGACCCGCATCCCGATCCCGCCGCCACCGCCGGTCGCCTTGAGCATGACGGGCAAGCCGATGCGCTCGGCCTCGGACACCGCCTCTTCCGCGGAAGAGAGCAGCCCGGTGCCCGCGAGCATCGGGACCCCCGCGGCCTCGGCATACGCGCGGGCGGTGTGCTTCAGCCCGAACGTTTCGATCTGCTCGGGCGTCGGGCCGATCCAGACGAGCCCCGCCGCCTCGGCCGCGCGGGCCGCCTCGACGTTCTCGGACAGGAAGCCGTAGCCCGGATGAATCGCCCCCGCGCCGTGCTCTAGCGCCGCGGCGATGATCGCGTCGGCGCGCAGGTACGACTCCGCGGCGGGCGCTGGCCCCAGGCGCACGGCGATATCGGCCTCGCGCACGTGGGGCGCGGCACGGTCGGCGTCCGAGAAGACGGCGACGGTGCGCAGCCCGAGTTCTTTCGCCGAGCGGATGATGCGGCGGGCGATCTCGCCGCGGTTCGCGACGAGCAGGGTATCGAAAGACATCGGAGCCTCAGCGGTTCAGGGGCGGGTGATGATGGCCCGCAGCGGCGTGACGTTGAAGTCGTTGCAGGGGTTGTTCATCTGCGGGCAGTTCGAGATGACGATGATGACGTCTTTATCGGCCCGGCAGGCGACGCGGCGGCCGGGAGCGGACATCCCATCAACGATCCCGAGCGCACCGTCCTGCTCGACCGGGACGTTCATGAACCAGTTCAGGTTCGACACCAGGTCGCGCGCGCCGAGCCCCCACTTCTCGCCCTCGAACAGGAAGTTCTCGCGGCATGCGTGCTGGTAGGCGGTGTGGTGGCCGTAGCGGAGGGTGTTGGACTCCTTGCTGCACGCTCCGCCGATCGTGTCCTGGCGGTCGATCTCGTTGCCGACGACCGTCATGAGCGGCTCGCCGAGGTTCGAGCGCAACACCGTCCCCACGTCGACGTAGGCGTTGCCCTGCCACGCGAGGGTGTCGGGCACGCTGTAGCGCTCCGACGTGTCGTCGAGGGCGAAGATCAGGCAGTCGCCGGACTGGTTGCCCCCGACATCCACGAGCGTGAAGACCTCACCCGCTCGCACGATGGCGGACCAGGAAGCTCGGGGCGCGATGACGTCGTCCACGACGTTCTCACCGGGAACGAATGCCTCGGACCAGTCGAGGGGGCTGCCGTCGGCGTAGACCGGACGCGGCGGGACGGTTGTCTGAACGGTTGTGGCCATGATGGGGTTCCCTTCAGAGCCCGGCGAGGCCGGCGTAGGCGATGGAGTTGGCGTAGGCGCGCTGGCGCTCCGGGGTGGCATCGACGTGCGCGTCACCGGTCCGGCTCGCTCGCTCGGCCCAGGCGTGCACGCGCAGCGGCGAGGCGACGTAATCGGGCCGCGGATCACGCGGGTGCGGCGCATTGGCGATCAGCACGATCAGCGGCAGCTCGGCCAACAGGTCGACGTGTGTGCCCGCACCCGCAGACCCGCGCCAGTCGAGCGCGCCATCCTCAAGCACGTGCACGCCCTGGAAGAACGACACAGCCGGGGGGATGTCGCGCCGGTCGAGCCCGTGCTTCGAGCCGGCCATCCGCAGCAGCGCGTGACCCGACGGCGTCGGGCCCTCGGGCGTCGCATCGCCGTACTTGTACACGTTCCAGGCGTCGCCGGACGCCCCGCAGAATGCGTCGTGGTGGCCGGACGTGTCTTCGAGAACCGTCGCGAGCACGCGCCCGTCACCCGAGAGCAGCGGATGCTCCGCGCCGAGGTACGCCTGCCACGGGATCTTCTGGGTGTCGGCGACGTTCAGTCGCTCGCCCGTGTTCAGGGCGTTGAAGAGAACGACGCTCGCCGAGGCATCCCCTTCGGGATCCTCCAGACGGATGCGGGTGCCCCGCGCCACCCGAAGGTGCGTATAACCGCCCGGCGCCACGGTTTCGGACCACAGCAACGCCGCCCTGTCGATCCCCTCGGGAGGCATGGGAGTCGTGCTCGCGGGCACGAACGGCATCCACTTCGACTGCGTCGCCCGGGCCCGCGCATCCGCTCGCGCCTGCTCCACGCTGCCGAGCGCTTCGCTTCGGCCCATATTGTCGAGGCCGGTGCTGTCCAGCCCGGTGTTGTCGCTCGCCACGATCGGACCCCATTTCTATCGACTGACAGAAATGGAATCAGATCTACGTTTCGCCCACGTTTCGGGGGCGACCGTTCGCGCTACTCGTTGGCGAGGAGCGCTACGGGGTAGGTCGACAGCAGCTCGGCCAGCGCGACCTCGCCGCCCTCGTAGCGGCGCCCGGTCAAGAGGTCGATCGCGGGCACCGACGGGCGCAGCAGGACGGTGTCCTGCCACCCGCCGAGAGCCTCCAGCCCGGCGGGCAGCCGGGTCGCGACAGTCTGAACGCCGCCCCGATCGAACCCGATCGCGTGGTGCGCCGCGGACCCGACGAAAGTGAGGGGCGTGTAACGCGTGAAGAGCTCCGGCCGGTAGCGGCGCGTGCGGAGCGCACGAGAGGTCACGAGCAGCTTCGCGGCACCCGACGCATTCACCGCTGGCAACTCGCCCGCCTCGAACCCGGCGTCGATTCCGGCGAGCATCTCGGCGCGCGCGCCGAAGTCGACGGCGCGGCGGTTGTCGGGGTCGACGAGGCTCGTCTCCCACAACTCCGACCCCTGGTAGACGTCCGGCACACCGGGCGCGGTCAGCTGCAGCAGCTTCGCCGAGAGCGAGTTCGACCACCCGTAGGGCGCGATCTCGGCGACGAGCGTCTCGAGGATCGCGGATGCCTCGGCGTTGTCGAACGCGGCGTCCACCAGCGCGTGCATCCGGGCCTCGAAGGCCTCGTCCTGATCCCACCAGCCGGTCGACTCGGACGCCTCGCGGGCCGCCTTCTCGGCGTAGGCGTGCAGGCGCTCACGCGAAGCGGGCCAGGCACCGACGATGGCCTGCCAGAGCAAGTTGTCGAAGCCGCCGTGTCCCGTGGAGGCGATGGCACGGAGAGCCGTGAGCGCTTCGAGCCACCGTGCGGGCAGCTCCGACAGCACCGACAGGCGCGCACGAACGTCCTCGCCACGCTTCGTATCGTGCGTCGAGAGTGTCGTCATGGCGTGCGGCCAGGATGCCTCGCGCACGACCTGGGCGGCATGGAACCCGGCCACGTCGAGCGCGAACTCGGACGGGTCGGCGCCGACCTCGGTCAGGGTACCGAGGCGCGAGGCGCGATAGAACGCGGTGTCCTCCACGCCCTTCGCCATGACGGGCCCGGTCGTCTGCTGGAACCGGCGGGCGACCTCGAGCGAGGCATCCGCCAGCTGAGGCAGCACCCGGTCGAAGGCGCCGGCGAGGTCGGGACGCCGGCGCATGGCCTCCTCCGCTGCGGCGTCGAACTCGTCGCGGCCGGCGGGAAGGTACGAGCGGTAGACAGGGAAGCAGGCGAGCAACTCGGCGATCGCGTCGGCCGCCCCCGTGACGGGTTCGTCGAGCAGTCGCACCAGGCGCGCGACCTCGGCACCCTGAATCGTCTCGGCGATCGTTCGCTTGGTGTCGTGGATGAGGTCGCTCCACGATGCCTGCGGATCGAGGCCGTCCTCGGTGCGGACCGCGGCATCGATCGCATCCAGCGCCGCTTCGCCAGCGGGATCGATCAGCACCCGGTCGATCACGGCGAGCGCGTCGTACCCGGTCGTGCCATCCGTCCGCCACCAGCTGGGGAGCGTCTCGCCGTGCTCGAGGATCTTCTCCACGAGCACGTACACGCCCCCGGTCGCCTCGGCGAGCCGGTCGAGATAGGCGCCGGGGTCGAGCAGCCCATCGGGGTGATCAACCCGGATGCCGTCGACGAGACCGTCTCGCACCCAGCGGAGGATCTCCGCGTGAGCCTCGTCGAAGACCCACGGCACCTCGACGCGGACGCCCGCCAGGGTCGTGACCGCAAAAAAGCGGCGGTAGTTCAGCTCGGCGGCCTCTCGGCGCCAGAACATGAGTTCGTAGTGCTGACGGTCGACGATCGCGCGCACCGTTTCCGGGTTCGCGAGCGTCTCACGCTCGTCGCCGTGCACCGACTCGGGCGCGAGCGGGAACACGTTGTCGAAGTAATGCAGGGTGCCGTGCGGGGCCTGTTCCGTCTGCGTGAGCTCGATGCGGATGTCGCCCGCGCCGATGATCTCGTCGAGCTCGCCGCCCAGCACCGGTACGCGGATGCGGCCGCCACCGAACTGCCAGTCCACGTCGAACGCCTCGGCGTAACGCGAGTCACGCCCGTAGGTCAGCAGGTCCCACCACCACGGGTTCTGCGACGGAACCGCGACCCCCATGTGGTTGGGGACCGTGTCGACCAGGATGCCGAGTCCCGCATCGCGGGCGGATGCGGCAAAACGATCGAGTCCCTCGGCTCCCCCACGGGCGGGGTCGACGAGGCTCGGGTCGACGACGTCATAGCCGTGATCCGAGCCCTCCGTCGCCTTCAGCAGCGGCGACAGGTAGGCCCAGTCGACCCCGAGGTCACGGAGATATCCGGTAACGGATGCCGCGGCATCCAGATCGAAAGAGGAACGGATCTGCAACCGGTAGGTCGAGAGGGGCTTGTGAGTCACTGCAGCTCCGAGCGGATCGGGTCACCTGAAATCTCATCCACCTGACTCTGAGCCAGCACGGCGAGTGACGCGGCGACGGAATGGTCGACGTCCGGTTCGGGCACGGTGTGTGCGCGCAGCACCACGAGCGACGACGCCGCGAGGCGGATCGCTCCGCCGGGCTCTACGGGCTCGCTGTCGGCGAGTTCACCGGCCGTGTCGACGATGATGTCCCACTTCGGCGAGTACGCCCGGTGGGGGATGTGGAAGTCGATGATCTCGTCGCCCGCGTTGAACAGGATGAGGAAGTGCTTGTCGACGATGGGCTCACCGCGGCGATCGCGCTCGCGGATGCCGCCGCCGTTGAGGAAGACTCCGACGGCGCGTCCGAACCCGGAATCCCAGTCCTCGGGCTGCATGGCCGACCCATCCGGTCGCAACCACACGATGTCGGGAATAGGCGAGCCCTCCTGCATCTTCACCGGGCGACCGTCGAAGAAGCGGCTGCGGCGGAACGTCGGGTGGTCCTTCCGCAAGCGCGCGAGGGCCGCGGTGAATTCCAGCAGTGGGTTATCGACGGAGTCCCAGTCGACCCAGGTCAGCTCGTTGTCCTGCGCGTACCCGTTGTTGTTGCCCTGCTGTGTCCGACCGAGCTCATCGCCATGCAGCAGCATCGGGACGCCCTGCGAGAGCAGCAGCGTCGCGATGAAGTTCCGCTGTTGACGGGCGCGCAGGGTCAGCACCTCGGGGTCATCCGTCGGACCCTCGACGCCGAAGTTGAACGAACGATTGTGCGATTCGCCGTCGTTGTTGTCTTCGCCGTTGGCCTCGTTGTGCTTCTCGTTGTAGCTGACGAGGTCGCGGAGCGTGAAGCCGTCGTGTGCCGTGACGAAGTTGATGGATGCCACCGGCCTGCGACCCGAGTGCTCGTACAGATCCGCGGATCCCGTCAGGCGCGAGGCGAACTCGCCCAATGCCTGGGGCTCGCCGCGCCAGAAATCGCGCACGGTGTCGCGATACTTGCCGTTCCACTCGGTCCACTGGGGCGGGAAGTTGCCCACCTGGTACCCACCGGGGCCGATGTCCCACGGCTCGGCGATGAGCTTCACCTGCGAGACCACCGGGTCCTGCTGCACGAGCTCGAAGAACGTCGCGAGGCGATCCACCTCATAGAACTCCCGCGCCAATGTCGAGGCGAGGTCGAATCGGAAGCCGTCGACGTGCATCTCGAGCACCCAGTAGCGAAGCGAATCCATGATCAGCTGCAGCGTGTGGGGGTTGCCCACATTCATGCTGTTGCCCGTGCCGGTGTAGTCGGTGTAATACCGCTTGTCGTCGTCCTCGAGGCGGTAGTACGCGTTGTTGTCGATCCCGCGCATCGAGAGCATCGGGCCCATGTGGTTGCCCTCGGCCGTGTGGTTGTAGACGACGTCGAGGATGACCTCGATGCCCGCCGCATGGAGCGCGCGGACCATCCCCTTGAACTCCTGCACTTGCTGCCCGAGGTCGCCCTGGGACGCATAGGTGTTCTGCGGCGCGAGGAACGCGATCGTGTTGTAGCCCCAGTAGTTCGCGAGCCCGTTCTCTTGGAGCGTGCTGTCGTTGACGAACTGGTGCACCGGCATGAGCTCGATCGCCGTGACCCCGAGCTTGACGAGGTGATCGATCATCGCGGGGTGGCCGATGGCGCTGTAGGTGCCGCGGATCTCTTCGGGGATGCCCGGGTGCCGCATCGTCAGACCCTTGACGTGGCCCTCGTAGATGAAGGTGGACGCGTAGGGCGTCTTGGGCTGGCGGTCACCGGCCCAGTCGAAGAAGGGATTGACCACGACGCCCATCATCATGTCGGCGGCCGAATCCTCGTCGTTGCGAGAATCGGGATCGCCGAAGTTGTAGCCGAAAACCGACTGGCCCCAGTTCACCTGCCCGGCGACCGCCTTGGCGTAGGGATCGAGGAGCAGCTTGTTCGGGTTGAACCGGTGCCCTTCCTCGACATCGCTCGGGCCGTGCACGCGGTAGCCGTAGCGCTGACCGGGCCCGACCTGCGGAAGGTAGGCGTGCCAGACGAAGGCATCGAGGTCGATGAGCTCGACGCGCGTTTCGGTTCCGTCCTCCTCGAAGAGGCAGAGCTCTACGCGCTCCGCCGCCTCACTGAACAACGCGAAATTCGTGCCGTTCCCGTCATATGTCGCACCGAGTGGGTAGGTCGAGCCAGGCCATGTTTGCACTGCCAAAGACTACCCATCGACGCACGATGGCGCTGTGGCTTGCGCAACGCCAGCGGGTGCCCTATAGCGGTGCCGAGGGTCCTCAGCTGAGTTCCGTGGCCGCGTCCCAGGCACGGGAATGGGGACCGCGTGGCAAGAGTTCGCCCTCGACGATCTCGTAATCGATGCCCCCGTCGAAGAAGTCCTGGGGCAGGCTCGTCGAAGATCGGTTCGCGCCCATCGGATTCTTGCCGGTCATTTAGCACCCCTGACTTGTCCCGCCCTGCCGACCTGTCCAGCTCTTACTGTGCGGCACGGGTCGCGATAGCGGAACCCGATTGACTTCGCGGCGACAGACGCGTACGGAGAAACCCGTCGGTATGGCAGCAGACAACGATTAGTCTGATGGGGTGGGCACCATTTACTACGGCGGGGACGCTTCCGCCATCGACATCGAAGACCGTGCGCTGGCGCACCTCAAGGTCGTCATCGCGACCAAGCTGCGCCGCGGCGAGAGCTTCACGCTCACGTGGCGCCACCCCGAAGACCAGCCGCGCGGGCGCAGCACCGTATGGCTCAGCCCGTCGATCCCTCTGCGGTTCGTCTTCGACGACCCCGAGCCCGCGGTCCTGAGCCGGGAGTGGATGGAAGAGCTCGCTCAGTCGGCCAACTCGTCGGGCGGCATCATGCTCGTCGCTGAGCACTTCGACGTGGATCCTTCCGAGAATGAGTCGACGATCGAGGTCGGCGCGATCGTCGCGAAAGAAGTGGACGTCGAGAACGCCACGGTCGGTTCCGTTCAGCAGGAGGCTCGGGCGAAGGCGAAGTCCAAAGCAAAGGTCGACGCCGGCGACTGATCAGCCGACTCTCCCCCGCGCCTCCGTCAGGAGTCGAACGGCATTTCTTCTTGCGGTTCCGAGACCACGAACAGGCCGTTGGGGCTACTCGCCGACACCATGAGCGCCTCGATCCAGAGTCGGTTCAGCCGCGGTTCGCGGCTGCCGTGGAAGGCGAACTGCAGGGGTACGGACGGATGCATCCAGAAGCTCCGCCGCGAGATGCCCTCGCTGTCCAGGTCGACGGTGAACATGAACGACTCCGAGCGGCGCAGCTTGTTCATGATCACGATCCGCAGGTGGGCGAGGGTGCGGTCCTCGATGTCGATCGAGTTGTTCAGCGTGTCGTAAATGAAGCGGCCCATGCGATGAGCCTAATGGCGTGTACCCACCCGAGGAATCGCGATCATGCCCCCTGCGGCGGCTGCAGCAGAAGTGCCACGCGTTCCTCGAGATAACCCGCCAGCGGCACGTGTCCGGCGGCCGGACTCCAGCGGATGCTGGGGGTGCCGTTCACCAGGGCGAGGGGTCCCGTCGGTTCGCCTCGTCCCAACGCGGCCAGGTCGAGCATCTTCCAGTCCAGGTGGACGGTTTCGCCGTCACCGAATCCGCCGCGCGTCGCGGCAGCCGCCACTTCTGCGCGGGCGCGTGCCGCATCCGACGCGAACCCACGCCGGCCGGGGTCGCCCGCGCGCACCACATTTCCGGCGGCGTACACGGTGCCCTCACCGACCAGCAGGACCCCGAGGCGCCAGGCGTCGCCTCGGGGCACGATCTTCGGCGCGCGGAGCCCCGCGAGAACGCGCGGTCGTACGACCTCACCCAGTCGCTCACGCGGCGCGTCCGCGGCCACCAGGCGAGCGCGGGCAGCGTTCAGGAGAGTCGCCGCGTCATCCACCACATCGCTATTGTGCGCGATCGAGCGGCCGACCATGAGCAGGGCGTGTGGAATCAGCGCGCGGGCGTATGGAAACCGTCAGGATCGCCAAACCGGCCGCACGCGAGGAGTGAGATCGAGTTCGCGGGGCACCCCGTGCCCTCTTGCCCAGAACCTCACCAGGAGTTCCCGTGCTCGATCTGATCTACGTCCTCGCGACCGTCGCGCTCTTCGCGCTCGTCGCCCTCGTCGCGCGGGGGGTCGAGAAGCTGGGCCCACGGTCCGGAGGCTCCGTCCAGCGCGAAGCGATGGATGGAGGGGACCGGGGATGACATTCTTCACGATCCTTGCCGTCGTGCTCGCGGTGGCCGCGCTCGTCTACCTCGTCGTCGCACTCGTGAATCCGGAGCGCTTCTGATGAACCCGTTCCTGAACACCGAGACCATCCTGTTCGGCGTACTGCAGGGCGCCACGCTGCTGATCCTGCTCGCGCTGATCTACCGCCCGCTCGGCGATTACATCGCCCACGTGTACACGAGTTCGCGCGACCTGCGCGTTGAGCGCGTGACCTACCGCGCCGTTGGCGTCGACCCTCGCGCCACTCAGACCTGGCAGGCCTACCTCCGCGGCGTCCTGTTGTTCTCGCTCGTCGGGGTCCTGCTCGTCTACGCCCTGCAGCGCACGCAGGCGATCCTGCCCGGCTCGCTCGGCCTGCCGGCGGTCGGCGAGGGCCTGTCGTTCAACACGGCCATCTCGTTCGTCACCAACACGAACTGGCAGTCGTACTCGCCCGAGGTGACGCTCGGCTACACGGTGCAGCTCGCCGGACTCGCGGTGCAGAACTTCGTCTCGTCGGCGGTCGGCATCGCCGTGGCGATCGCGCTCGTCCGAGCCTTTGCGTCGCGTCGCTCGGGCACGATCGGCAACTTCTGGGTCGATCTCGTGCGCGGCATCACCCGCATCCTGCTGCCCCTCTCGATCATCGCCGCGATCGTCCTGCTGGCGGGGGGCGTCGTGCAGAATTTCGCGGGCTTCACCGATGTCACGGCGATCACCGGCGCCACGCAGTCCATCCCGGGCGGACCCGTCGCCTCGCAAGAGGCCATCAAGCTCCTCGGCACGAACGGCGGAGGCTTCTTCAACGTCAACTCGTCGCATCCCTTCGAAAACCCCACCCCGTGGACCAACCTCGCCGAGATCCTGCTGCTGCTCGCGATCCCGGTATCGCTTCCGCGGGCGTTCGGCCGAATCGTCGGCGACAACCGTCAGGGCTACGCGATCCTCGCGGCCACGGCGACGATCGCGATCGCGTCGATCACGATCGGCTCGTGGCTCGAGGCGATGGGCAACGGCACCGCACCGCGGCTTGCGGGAGCCCCGCTCGAGGGCAAAGAGACCCGCTTCGGGATCCTCGGTTCCACTCTCTTCGCGGGCGCCACGACCCTCACCTCGACGGGCGCGGTCAACTCGATGCACGACAGCTACACCGCACTCGGCGGCATGATGCCGATGCTCAACATGATGCTCGGCGAGGTCGCGCCGGGCGGTGTCGGGTCGGGCCTCTACGGCATGCTGATCCTCGCCATCCTCGCCGTCTTCATCGGCGGCCTGCTCGTCGGCCGCGGACCCGAGTACCTCGGCAAGCGGATCGGACCGCGCGAGATCAAGCTCGCCAGCCTGTACATCCTCGTCACGCCCACCCTCGTGCTTCTCGGCACGGCTGCCAGCTTCGCCATCCCGGGCGTGCGGCAGGACGTCGAGTCGGTGTCGATCTGGAATCCCGGCATCCACGGCCTGAGCGAGGTGCTTTACGCCTTCACCTCGGCCGCGAACAACAACGGCTCGGCGTTCGCGGGGCTCACGGCCAACACCCCGTGGTTCAACACGGCGCTCGCCGTCGCGATGCTGCTCGGACGCTTCATCCCGATGGTGCTGGTACTCGCGCTCGCGGGCTCGATCGCGGCACAGGACTCGGTGCCCGCGACATCCGGCACCCTGCCCACCCACCGGCCGCAGTTCGTCGGCCTGCTCGTCGGTGTCACCGTCATCGTCACCGCACTCACCTACTTCCCCGTGCTCGCGCTCGGGCCTCTCGCCGAAGGGCTTGTCTGACCATGTCCACCGCAACCCACACCCCCACTCCGGCCCCTGCTCCCGCCGAGGCGGCACCCGCCCGCGCGTTCGGGTGGGGAACCCTCGTGGCGGCCCTGCCCGGCGCGTTCCGCAAGCTCAACCCCGCCGCCCTCGTTCGCAACCCCGTCATGTTCCTCGTCTGGGTCGGCGCGGCACTCACCACGCTGATCGCGATCGCCGAGCCCTTCGTCGGCGGAGCGGAAGAGTCCGGCGGGGCCCCCGTTCCCGCGGGCTTCACATGGGGCATCGCCATCTGGCTCTGGATCACGGTGCTGTTCGCGAACGTCGCCGAATCGGTGGCCGAGGGCCGCGGCAAGGCGCAGGCCGCCAGCCTGCGGAAGACCCGCACGAGCACGATGGCCTCCCTCGTCACGCGATACGACGCCGAAGCGGATGCCTCCGCCGAACGCGCCGAGCTGGCAACCGTCGCCTCGGGTGATCTTCGTCCCGGCGATCACGTCGTCGTCACGGCGGGCGAGCTCATCCCGGGCGACGGCGACATCGTGTGGGGCATCGCGACCGTCGACGAGTCGGCCATCACCGGCGAGTCCGCGCCCGTCGTCCGCGAATCCGGCGGCGACCGCAGCGCCGTCACCGGCGGAACCCGCGTACTTTCGGACCGCATCGTCGTCCGCATCACCTCGAAGCCCGGCGAAACATTCGTCGACCGGATGATCGCGCTCGTCGAGGGCGCGAGCCGCCAGAAGACTCCGAACGAGATCGCCCTCGGCATCCTGCTCGCGAGCCTGTCGATCGTGTTCTTGATCGTCGTGCTGACGCTCAACCCGATCGCCTCGTACGCCGCTTCGCCCGTCAGCATCCCCGTGCTCGTGGCGCTGCTCGTCTGCCTCATCCCCACCACGATCGGGGCGCTGCTCTCCGCCATCGGCATCGCCGGTATGGACCGTCTGGTGCAGCGCAACGTGCTGGCCCTCTCGGGGCGGGCCGTCGAAGCGGCGGGCGATGTCACCACCCTGCTGCTGGATAAGACCGGAACCATCACGTACGGAAACCGCCGTACGAGCGACTTCGTGCGGATGCCCGGGGTCGCTGATGACGAGTTAGCCCGAGCCGCGGCGCTGTCGTCGCTCGCCGATCCGACACCCGAGGGCACCTCGATCGTCGAGCTCGCGACCGCGCGAGGCTTCACGGCGACGCAACCGGCCGGCGCGGTCTTCGTGCCGTTCACGGCGCAGACCCGCATGAGCGGACTGGACCTCGCCGACGGTACGCAGGTGCGGAAGGGAGCCGGGTCGGCGGTCGCGGCGTGGCTCGGGGCATCCGGGGTCGACGTTCCCGCCGACCTGCGCACGCACGTGACCGACGCCGCCGACGCGATCGCTCAGAGCGGCGGCACCCCCTGGTCGTGGCACGCATCCGCGCACTGACGCGGCGGATCGCGCCAGTACCGGCGGATGCCTCACCCGTCGTGCGGTTCGGCGATGCGACGGTCGACCTCGTCGCCCACGCGGTGACGCGGGGCGCGGACGCGCGGGCGGTGCGGCTGACGCCGACCGAGTGGCGGGTGCTGGAGTTCCTCGTGCGAAACCCCGGCCGGCTGGTCACACGTCAGACACTGCTGACCGAGATCTGGGGCAGCGAACACATTGCCGACACCGGATACCTGCGCCTGTACATCGCACAGCTGCGCAAGAAGCTCGAGGACGACCCCGCGCATCCGGTGCACTTGCTCACCGAATCGGGCATGGGCTACCGCTTCGTGCCCGACGAGTAGGCACCCTCACACCGCGAAACGGGCACCCTCGCGCGCAGAACGGGCACCCTCGCTCCGCGGAACGGGCACCCTCGCCGAATCAGCCGAGGCCGGCGCGATCCTCGTGGCCGTCGTCCGGTAGAACGTGACCCGCGACCGGCTTACGCGAGAGCCCGACCGCCCCAGCCTCCGGACCCTTCGCGGTTGCGGCGGCAACGGCGACGGACTCGTCGACGTCGGCGTAGCGCGGGCGCAGCTGCACGGCCTGAAGCCGCTTCTGCTCGCGCTTGGCCTTCCGCGACGAGTACGTGAGGTTGAGCGCCTCGACCAGGATCGCGAACGCCATCGGCGCGTAGATCAGGGCCTTGTCGATCGAGACCCCGAAGCCCTCGGCGATCAGGAACACACCGATCAGCAGCAGGAACGACAGCGCCAGCATCTTCACCGTCGGGTGCTTGTTGACGAACGTGAAGATGAATCGTGCCGCAAACAGCATGATGCCGAACGACAGGACGACCACCGTGATGATCACGAGCAGGTTCTCGGTCATGCCGACCGCCGTGATGACCGAGTCGAGCGAGAAGACGATGTCGAGCAGCAGGATCTGCGTCAGCACCGAGGCGAACGTGATGGTCTTCGGACCAACCCCGCCGTGTTCCTCTTCGGCGCCCTCGAGCTTGTGGTGGATCTCGGTGACGGCCTTGTAGACCAGGAACAGACCGCCGGCGATCAGGATGAAGTCCTTCACCGAGAAGCCCATGCCGAACCAGACGACCACGTCGTCCTTCAGCGTGATGATCCAGCCGGCGAAGAACACCAGGACGACGCGGATCACCATTGCGAGCGTCAGCCCGAGGTTTCGCGCCTTCGCCTGCTGCTCGACCGGCAGCTTCGACGCGAGGATCGAGATGAAGATGACGTTGTCGACGCCGAGAACGATCTCGAGCACGAAGAGGGTCAGGAAGACGGCGATCAGGTCGGGCGTCAGGTCCAGGGAGAAGTCCACTCGCTCATGTTAGGCGGATGCCTCGGCCAATCTCACCCGACATCCTCATCGACCACGTCCCGATCGACGACGCGTACACCACGCAGGGTCGTTCCGATCAGCGGGTACAGCAGCACCGACAGCATCCCGGCACCGACGAGCGCCGCCGCCAGACCGGGCGAGAGAAGCTCTTCGGATAGCCCGATGCTCGTGACGGCGACGATGACCGGCAATCCCGTCGCGCCGAGGAATGCCAGCGCGAGACGATCGCGGGGCGTCGATCCCGCCGGGGCGGAGAGCATCGACGGCAGCCCGCGGATGATGAGCAGCAGCACCAGGAAGACAGGGACGAGGACGACGGTCGCGCCGTCCGCGAGCAGAGCATCGAGGTCGAAGGTGACCCCGGTGTAGATGAAGAAGATGGGTACGAGCAGACCGAAGGCGACGGCTTCGATCTTCGACTCGACCTGCGCGCGGTCGTCCTCGGGCGCGTTGCGCATGATCAGCTGCCAGATCACCCCGGCGACGAAAGCACCGAGCAGCATGTCGAGGTCGAGCAACAGGCTGAGCGCGACGAGCAGCGCGAGGATCAGCACGATCGCACGGATCGCGAACTGTCCAGACGTGTGCAGCGTCGCGGTCACGATGCGGTGGAGGCGCCCGTGCGGCATCCGCGAGGCGAGGAACACCGCGGTCGCCGCAACCACCACGAACAAGAACAGCACGATCGTGGCGACGCCGATCTCGCGTCCGCCGAGGAAGAGCGAGATCGCCACGAGCGGCCCGAACTCGCCCACCGCACCGATGCCCATGACCGCACGTCCGAACGGGGTCGGCAGCATTCCGGCATCCCGCAGGATCGGCAGCAGCATGCCGAGCGCCGTCGAACACAGGGCGATGCCGATGACCACGGCCGCCTCGCCCGGCGCGATCACGAGCCCGACGGCGATGCCGGCGACGAGGCCGATCAGCCAGCCCCCGACGGCGCGGGCGCCCTCGCGACCGCGCAGGACGCGAAAGTTGATCTCGTTGCCGGCCATGAAGAACAACAGCGCCAGGCCGAAGTCCGCGAGGCGCTCCGAGATCGGACCCTCCTGGATCCAGCCGAGCACGCTCGGGCCCGCGATGATTCCCAGCACGAGTTCGAACACCACGATCGGGATACGCAGGCGGCTCGAGAGCCCGCGGACGAGCAGCGGGGCGATGACCGCGATCGCCGCGATGACCACGAAGTCGAGATCGCTGAGCTGCACGGGCTCACGCTATCGTCTGCGCGCTCCCGCGCGTGTGCCGCCCGTCCGGCCGGGGATCAGCGCCAGACGTCGTCCGCGATCGCCACGACCTCGCGGATCTTCGCCCATTGCTCGCCCTCGGTGAGCACGTTGCCCTCTTCGGTCGAGGCGAATCCGCACTGCGGGCTCAGGGCGAGCTGTTCGAGCGGGGCGAAGACGGATGCCTCGTCGATCCGGTTCTTGATCGCGTCGACGTCTTCCAGCTCGCCCGACTTCGACGTGATGAGGCCGAGAACGACCGTTTGGTCGCCCTCGGGCAGGAAGCGCAAGGGCTCGAAGCCGCCGGCACGCTCACTGTCGTACTCCAGGAAGAAACCGTCGTAGGCGACCTCGCCGAGGAGCTGTTCGGCGACGGGTTCGTATCCGCCGGACGAGATCCAGGTCGAGCGGAAGTTCCCACGACAGACGTGGGTCGTGATGACCATGTCGTCAGGCTTGGCCTCGAGAACCCCGTTCAGCAGGCCGGCGTATCGCTCAGCGAGTCCGTCCGTTCGGATACCGCGGTCCCGCGCCTTCGCGAGTTCCTCGTCCGAGCAGAGGTACGCCCAGGCGGTGTCGTCGAACTGCAGGTAGCGGCAGCCCGCGTCGTAGAACGCGGTGACGGCATCGCGGTACGCCTGCACGAGGTCGTCGATGATGTCATCGCGGCCCGCATAGACGTTCGGATCGATGTGATCGGGCTCGAGGCGGAAGTCCAACACGGTGGGTGCGGGGATGGTCGCCTTCGCCAGTGCGCCGGTGCCGGTCGTCAGCGCCTGCAGCGAACGGTAGTGCTCGAGGAACGGATGCGTGTCTGAGAACCCGACCGGTCCGCTCAGGTGCAGGCCGCGGGGACGCGTCTGCACGCCCTGGAACTGAATGCCGTGGTCGAGTTCGACGACGTCGACCCCGTCGAGCATCCCGAAGAAATCGAAGTGCCACCACGACCGGCGGAACTCGCCGTCCGTCGCGACGCGCAAGCCGTTGTCGGCCTCTTTGCGCACGAGATCGGCGATCTCGGTGTCCTCGACGGCCCGCAGCGCGTCCGCGTCGATCTCACCGGCGGTGTGGGCGGCACGCGCGCGCTTGAGCGCTTCGGGACGTAGGAAGGAGCCGACGATATCGGCACGGTACGGCGGATTGATGCTCACCCCGACACTTTATCGACGCGCTCTCCGCGACGCTCCCGGCGCGTCACACGGCGAAGCACTGCACGAAGCTGGACGCGCGGCACGCCGCGTGGAGCATCCTTCTGTCAGCGCTTCCGCGCGGGCGGCGTCTCGCGCGGCACACGCACCGCAGCTCCCGCGACGGCGAACAGTGCCGCAACACCCAGGTGCGCCACGATCCACCAGGGTCCCTCGGTCGGCACCGGAAAGACCGGGTTCCAGACGATCGCGACGGCGAAGAACACGAGCGTCCACCACCACTGCGCGCCCTGGAGCGCGTACCAGGCGACGATCAGCGCCATGATCGCGACGATGAAGCGGATCAGCAGGTACCAGTCCGCCTCGAGCAGCGGGATCCCCGAGAGCAGCGCCGCAGCGGCGATGAGGCTGGGGACGAACGCGGGGCGGTACATCTGGCTTTTCGGGGGTGTGGCGGCCATGGCCCTATCCTCACAGACCCACGTGCTCGTCGAGCCAGACCATCAACCCCGACAGCGAAAAATAGGCGATCGTCGCGTGCGTCGCGTTCGGAACCTCGGACAGCGTCACGTCCAGGCCGAGGGATGCCTCGTGCTTCGCGAATTCGCGGGTGTCATCGGGGTGGATGAGCGTATCTTCGAGGCCCTGGGCGATGTACAGCGGGGCGTCGAAGGCGACGCTCCCCGCGGAATTCTGGGCGAGCAGGTCGTCCCACGGCGGGGTGGTGGTCGGGTCGCTCAGCACGAAGTTTCCGACGAGCGGCTGCCCGATCGCGTGCAGTTCTTTCGTGTGCGTGAGCAGGCACAGCTCGTTCATCTCGGGTGCGGCCGCGACGGCCGCCTGCGTCAGGATGTCGGACAGCTGTGCCCCGGGCACCGTATCGCCGTAGACACCGGCGTACGCCGTGAAGGCGTACGAGCCGATCGTCACGCCCGAGATGTCGTCGATGTCGGCGTCGAGCAGCGCCGTCAGGTCTGCCGCGGGTGCCGCGACCGCGACCGCGCGGACATCGAGCTCGGGGGCGTAGTCCGCGGCGCGCTCGGCGGCGAACAGCACGGCCTGGCCACCCTGCGAGTGACCCCACAGCACAACGGACTCTCCGGCGCCCGTCGCGGGGATCGACTGCGCGGCTCGGACGGCGTCGAGCACATTGTTGCCCTCGGTCGCGCCCACCAGATACGAGTCCGGGCCGGGATACCCCATGCCGGCATAGTCCGTCGCGACGACGACGTAGCCGCGATCGAGCATCAGGCGCAGCCCCTCGATGTCGAGGAAGGGGTCGGCCGCGAGCGACGGGGCGCACTCTCGGGCCGAGCCGGTCGTCGGGTGACCCCACGACAGCACCGTCCGCCCCTCGGCGGGCGCGGGACCGAGTGGCGCGACGACAATGCCCGAGACGATCACGGGTTCGCCGTTCAGGTCGGTCGAGCGGTACAGGATCCGCCACGCCCGCGTGTCGAAAGGTAGGCCGATCAACTCTTCCGAGCGGACGATCTCGCCCGGAGCGCCCGAGCCCTCGGGTACGGGATCCAGATAGAACTCCTCGAGTCCCGGCCGCTCGAGCAGGTCGCCGACGATGCGGGCCTCGAGCACCGCGACACCGCCACCCACGAGCGCCAAGACCGCCGCGAAGAACGGGATGGCCCATCGGTGCTGCAGCGCGTGCCGGTGTCGGTTCGCACGCGCGGGACGCGGGCCCTCTGATGTCACGGAGCTACCGTCTCACGACGACCTCCCCGAGCGCACGCCTCAGAACACGTCGGCGCCTGTTTTCAGCATCCGCTACGTCCATGGAACGCGCGGATGCGGCGATCAGCAGCCGTCCTGGGGCCAGCGGACTAGACCTGGACGGGGGTAGCGTCCGGGCGGGACGCTCGGCCGTGGACCTCCCTGTGCAGGCGCTCCATCCGCTCGTCGAGCTCGGCGGCCGTCTCGGCGGCATCGCGCAACGAATCGAGCAGGCGCGAAGGCACCTGCTTGTCGTACTTGTAGTAGATCTTGTGCTCGAGGCTCGCCCAGAAGTCCATGGCGATCGTGCGGAACTGCACCTCGACCGGCACATCGACGCGGCCGCTGGAGAGGAACACCGGCACCTCGACGATCACGTGGAGGCTCTTGTATCCGTTGTCCTTCGGTACGGCGATGTAGTCCTTGACGGCGCGCACGGTGATGTCGTCTTGCGTCGTCAGCAGATCGAACAGGCGGTAGGCGTCCGCGACGAAGCTGCACGTGACACGGATGCCGGCGATATCGGTGATGTGCTGCCGGATAGTGGGGAAGTCGGGTTCGATTCCCCGTCGCGCGACCTTTTCGGCGAGGCTGTCGGGCGTCTTCACCCGACTCGAGACGTGCTCGATGGGGTTGTAGTCGTGCATCAGCTGAAACTCGTCGCGCAGAATCGTGATCTTCGTCTCGACCTCCTGCAGGCCGAAGCGGTACTCCAGCAGGAAACGCTGGAACTCATCACGCATCGCCCGCATCTCGGCGAGAGTCGCGGTAAAGGATTGCTCGCCGGTGGGCATACTCATGGCTCCACGCTAGGACTCGGGACTATGAGGGCCCCGTGAGTCGCTCCGCCGCACGGCTCGCCGTGCGCAGGCGATCGGCGCTCGCACGGCGCGCAGCCTCGGCCTCGTCGCGCTCGGCGGTCGCGGCATCGGCGTCGGCACGGATCCGCGCGAGCTCGCTCTCGAGGGCCTCGACCCGCTCGCGCAACAGCGTCTCGCGCTCGCGCGCGGTCGCCAGTCGGGCCTCGGCGCGCGCGGCGTCACGCTCGGCATCCGCTGCCTCGCGCCGGACCGCGGCGGCGGCGCGTTCGGCCTCGCGGAGAGCACGCCGCTCGGCGAGATCGTCCCGCCCGCGAGCGGGCGCGGGTTCCGCCGCGACGGGCGCCTCGCCCGCGACGGCGTCCGTCAGATCGACAGGGTCGACGCCGGATGCTTCCAGCGGACGCAGCAATCGGCCCGTCCGGACGGCGGCGGCCGCGGCCTCATCCCGCGCAGCAGCCCCCAGGGTGCGCTCGACATCGGCAACGATGCCCGCCCCCGTCGCGACGCCCTCGCCCTCGGCGAGGTCCGTTGCGGTGCGGACGAGCTCGGCCACGAGCATCCGCCTCTCTTTATTGAGAGAGGTCAGACGAGCCGCATCGCGATCATCCTGAGCCTCGCGCATCTCGGCCGCGAGGCTGGACAACTTGCCGACCGCTTCTGCCGCGCGGCGTGAAAGCAGGTTGACGACCCAGACCGACGTCGGGGGCTTGCGCAGGCCTCGGATCTGGGCTGCCGTCTCGCGATCCGGCGCGGCGGCCGCGAGCGTTTTTCGGGCCGCGATGAAATCGGCCGGCGCGAGCCCGTACAGCTCCTCGGCAGCTTCTTCGAACGTCGTGTCGGCCATCCGGCCATTCTGACTGATCGGCGTAGATAGCACCCCGGGGGTCTGCCGGCAACCCCCGCCACCCGTCCGGACAGCGGCCATAGCGTGGATTCCGTTCGAAAGGACCAGCGGCCTCCGGCCGCTCGAAAGGAGAATTCCGATGGCAAACGCATCGACAAAGAGCGCCACGCAGGACAAGACGCAGGCCAGCACGCGAGGACGCCGCCGGCCCGCGAAGGGTAGCGCCGGGGCAGCTCTGACCGACGAGCAGAACGCCGAGAGCGGCTTCCAGGCCTCGAAAGAACTCAGCGAGAACCTGCAGAAGGTGCTCGTCGATCTGCTCGAGCTGCAGCTGCAGGGCAAGCAGGCCCACTGGAACGTCGTGGGAACGAACTTCCGCGACACTCACCGCCAGCTCGACGACATCATCGAGGCGGCGCGCGGGTTCAGCGACACGGTCGCCGAGAGGATGCGGGCCCTCCACGCCGTTCCCGACGGTCGCTCCGACACGGTCGCCGAGACGACGACCCTGCCCGAGTTCCCGCACGGCGAGGTCGACACGACCGAGACGATCGACCTGATCACCGAGCGGCTCGAGGCGACGATCTCGACAGTGCGCGAGGTGCACGACCCGATCGATGACGAGGACCCGACGAGCGCAGACATCCTGCACGCCGTGCTCGAGAGCCTCGAGCAGTTCGCCTGGATGGTGAGCGCCGAGAATCGCACCCCCGCCACGTGAGCGGACCTCTGGTCACCACCGACGCTGACCTCGCGGTCCCGCTCGAAGACGGCGAGCCGGGTTCGGCCGCGCTGAGGGCGGAGACGACCCTGCGGTCGGTCGTGGCCTTCGGCACCCACGTCGATGCGACGATCGATTGGGCCGTCGAACTCGGCGGCGCTGTGCCGGTTCCGGGACGCGGGAGCACACGCGAACGCTGGGAAGCGCTCGCCACGGCGGCACGGGCGGATGTCGCGGGCGCGCGCATTCTCGAACCGCACCTGGACGCGCTCGCGATCCTGGCGGAGGCCTCGACACAGGGCCTGGTGACGACGGCCGACCTCGTCCGGATGGGCGCCGACGCGAATTCTTCCTGGGGCGTCTTCGCCGCCGAGGGTGACGGCGTCCGCCTGGAGGCACGCCAGGCGGAGGATGGGTCGTGGACGCTCAACGGCGTCAAGCCGTGGTGCTCACTCGCCGACTGCGTATCGCACGCGCTCGTCACCGCGTGGACGGGTCCGGGCGAGCGGCGCTTGTTCGTGGTGGCGATGCGGGACCCATCCGTTCGTCCGCAACGCGACACCTGGGTCTCGCGCGGACTCGCGCAGATCAGAAGCACGCCGGTCGAGTTCGACGACGCGGCCGCCCTCCCGGTCGGCGGCGATGGCTGGTACCTGCGGCGTGAAGGCTTCTGGTGGGGCGGCGTCGGCGTTGCCGCGTGTTGGTGGGGCGGCGCGCTCCCCCTGCTCGATGCCCTCGCCCACGCGGCCGCCCGCCCCGATGCGGATCAGCTCGCGCACACCTCCTACGGCGCCGCGGACGCGCGCCTCTGGGCTGCGCGTCTCGCGCTCGCCGACGCCGCACGGCTCGCGGATCGCATGGACCCGGTTCCCGCACGGCTGATCAGCGAACGCGTACGTGCAATCGTCGCCGACGCCGTCGAGACCGTGCTGACGATCGCCGATCGTGCACTCGGCCCCGCGCCCCTGGCATCCGACGAAGCGCACGCCCGCCGCGTCGGCGACCTGCGCATCTACCTGCGCCAACATCACGCCGAGCGGGACCTGGCTCGGCTCGGCCGGGCGTTGACGCAGTCCGATGCGTCCCCGCGGACGACGTGAGCGTCGCGTTCGACCATCGCGAGCCCGGCACACCCGAGTCGGAGTGGCAGCGTGCGCGTCCATGGGCGACCGCGCGCCCGCTTGATCTGGACGTCGACATCGACATCGACATCGACGTGCTGATCGTGCTGGCCGCGCACCCCGATGACGAAACACTGGGCGCCGGCGGCCTCATCGCGACGGCAGCGCTCCGCGGCATCCGCGTCGTCGTCGTGGTCGCGACGGATGGCGACGCTTCGCACCCTGATTCGCCGACGTGGCCGCGGCAGGCTCTTGCGCGCGAGCGCCGCGTCGAACTCACGCGGGCAATCGACCTGCTCGCTCCCGGAAGCGCCCTCCGCTTTCTCGGCCTGCCGGACGGCCAGCTCAGGGAGCACAGGAAGCGTCTGACACGACAGGTTCGTTCCGCGATCCTCGAGGAGACGACGGAAGACCCGCTGCGCACCCTGGTCGTCGCGCCCTGGCGCGGAGATGGGCACCGCGATCACCGCGTTCTCGGAGAGGTCGCCGAGGAGTTTTCCGCCGAACTCGGCCATCGGGCTCTGGGGTATCCGATCTGGTTCTGGCATTGGGCGCACCCGTCCGACACCGGCATCGGCACCGGCATCGCGACCGAATCCTGGACCGTGCTGACGCTCGGGAGGACCGCGCACGCGGCGAAACGCCGGGCGCTCACTGCGCACGCGACGCAGGTGCGCCCTCTCTCTTCGGCGCCCGGCGACGAGGCACTCATCCATGAAGGCATGCGCGCGCACTTCGAACGCGATGTCGAGGTGTTCGTGGTTCCCGCGTCGGGGGGCGGCGGGGCCGAAAGCCTCGCGCCCTCCTTCTTCGAGGACTTCTACGCGCGTCACGACGACCCGTGGGGGTTCGACACGCGCTGGTACGAAGAGCGCAAGCGGGCGCTCATGATGGCCGTTCTGCCCCGGGCGCACTTCCGTGACGTCCTCGAGCTCGGCTGCGCGACCGGGGCACTGACTGTCGAGCTGGCAACACGGGCCGATCGTGTACTCGGGCTCGACGCATCCGACGAAGCCCTCGCCCGCGCCCACGAGCGCCTGGAGCGGCAGGGCGACGCCGAACACGTCACGCTCGAGCGCGCCACCCTGCCCTCCGAGTGGCCGGAGGGCGAGTTCGAGCTGATCGTGATGTCCGAGATCGGTTACTACTGGAGCCGCTCAGACCTGCTCGATGCCGCGCGACGCACGGTCGCCAGCCTGTCCTCCGACGGCGTCCTGGTCGCGTGTCACTGGCGCCATGCCGTCGCCGAGTATCCGGGCACCGCCGACGACGTGCACGCGGCCCTCCGGGACCTGCCGGGCCTCCGGCTGTTGGCGCGGCACGAAGAAGAAGACTTCTTCCTCGACGTTCTGGTCCACAGCGGTACGCCGTCCGTGGCTCGTGCCGCCGGGCTCGTCTGATGACGGCACCTACGGCGATGGCGGTCGTCATCCCCGCGCACGACGAGGAAGAGTTGATCGGTGCGTGCCTGGACTCGATACGCGCCGCCGTCAGAGACGTGCGGCGCGTCGTCGGTCGCGCAGTATCTCGCGTGAGCGTGCATGCCGCGCTGGATGCCTGCTCCGACGCGACCGCACGGATAGCCCGGGCTGCGGCAGCGGACGTGATCGTTCCCGCGAGGCGGGGGGTCGGTGCTGCACGGGCTGCGGGTGTCGCCGCGGCTCTCGCGGCGCACGAGCACACGCCCCTGCGCCGCCTGTGGATCGCGCACACGGACGCCGACTCGGTGGTTCCCGCGAACTGGCTGACGCATCAGTGGGAGCTGGCCTCGGCGGGCGCGGATGTCGTGCTGGGCACCGTCCGGCCCGACTTCCGGGATCTTTCCGCCGAGCAGACGACGGCCTGGTGGGCGACGCACGTGCCGGGCACCGCCAACGGTCACGTGCACGGGGCGAACCTCGGCACGCGCGCGAGCATGCTCGTCGCGGCGGGCGGGTTCGAGCCGGTTCTTGAACACGAGGACGTCCTGCTCGTCGCCGAGGCGAGAGAGCGCGGCGCCCTGCTCGTAGCTTCTGACGAAGCCTGGGTGCAGACGAGCGGTCGCTCCGTCGGTCGCACATCAGGCGGGTACGCGGGGTATCTGCGCGAGCAGCTCATCCCGCTCGCCCTGTCTCGCGCGGCATACGCCCCGACCGCCTGAGCGTCGGCGAGAACAGGAGATCTCGCCGGAACAGGACGATCCTGCACATATCGTCCTGTTTCCGGCGGATCTCCTGTTCTCAGCGAAGAAGGACCCGCACCGCGCTGTGCGGTGCGGGTCCATCGAGTACGAGCGGGATCAGCCCAGGATGTCGCCGAGCATGCCGTCGACGTCGGAACCGATGTCTCCGGTGACACCATCGACGAGGTCACCCACCTCGGCGCCGATGTCACCCACTCCACCGATGTCGCCGATCGAGGTGTCGGTGTTGTTGCCCGATCCCACGGGCGCCTCAACAGGCGCCTCGACAGGAACATCGATGTCGTTGCCGGAACCGATGGGGGTGTCGTTGCCCGACAGCACGTCGCCGTTCAGCGAGTCGCTGACGACGGGTCCCTCCACCAAAGGAGCGTTGATGATGCCGCCGTCTACGCCGACGTTGCCGGCGTTCGTGTCGGGCGAAACCGTCAGGTCACCGGCCGAGACACCGGCGAGAAGGTCGTCGACGATGTCGAACATTCCCGTGACACTGGTCTGCGTCGACGTGTCTTCCGTGGTGGATTCCGCTGCGTTCGCGGGGATCGCGAAGCCGGCGACGGCGAGGGCCGCAGCTCCCAGTCCCGCGGCGCCCATCATTCCGATTCGAGTCGTGTTCTTGCGCATGAGATTTCTCCTTCACATCGCTTTCGTGACGTGCGACTTGCGCCGCACGAGGGGTCATCCGACGCAGGTCGATAATCGGATGGGTCCCGTCGGCGAACGGCGCCTTCGGGCGCACGGAGCGGCCCTCAGACTCCCGCAAAACGACGGGGATCGGCGCGTCTTCCTGGCAGGTTCGTGTGAGCGTCGATCCGCGCTCGTGCGAGATGCCTCAGGTAATGGCGGAGACGGCGCGGGCGATCACGAGCACCGACATGATGAACCCGGCGAGTGCTTCGACCGCCATGAACGCCTTCGCGCGGCGTGTGATCGGGAGCGCGTCTGCCGGCGAGAACGCCATGCCCGCCGTCAGCGAGATGTACAGGTAATCGAAGTAGCGGGGCCGCCACACCCCGAACCCCGGAGTCGAGTCCTGCGGAAAGATGAAATCGGCCTTCGTGACGTCACGCGTTCCCCGAGCACGGGCCACCGGGCCGCCGAGATCGAGCTCCCAATACAGCAGTCCGAACGCGATGGCGTTGGTCACCCACAGTTGCAGGGCGGCGAGCAGGATGCTGATGCCCTCGGCATCCGGGGCCGTCAGCAGTTCGTAGACCAGCTGCACGAGCAGCGCCTGCGTCACGAGCAGCAGCAGAACCCCGAGGATCAGCGAGAACCAGCGGGACCAGGTCGTCTGCCGCACGAGATGGTGCGGGTTCAAGACGATCAACGGAATGACGAGCAGGGCACAGACACCGACGGCCACCCACCGCAACGGCTCCAGGAAGAAGCTCGGCAGCAGCAACCACAGCACGAGGACGGTGAGAACGCCGGCGATGGCCGGCCACCGGTGTTCGTACGGCGCCCTGGTCTCTTCCGCCGTGGTCATGCGCTCATTCTGTCGGAACGGCGGCTCGAACCCGCGCCGCCGTTCCGACAGGGGATGCGTTCAGCTCGCGAGCTGGTCGGCCTCGCGCAGGTGGCGGTACGAGCCCTTGAAATACAGCAGCGGCTCGCGCGTGTGCCACTCCGGCGCGCTCATCTCCACGACCTTGCCGATCACGATCAGGTGGTCTCCGGCGACGTATTCGTCCCAGAGCTCGCAGTCCACCCACATGAGGGTGTCGTGGATGACGGGATTGCCGGATGCGGCGGGTGTCCAGTCGATCCCGGCCCATTTGTCCGTTCCCTTGCGGGCGAACTGGTTCGAGACGTGGAGCTGATCGTGCGCGAGCACGTTGACGGCGAAGCGCCCGCTCTGCTTGATGCGCGGGTAGGTCGTCGACGTCAGCATGACGCTGAACGAGACGAGGGGCGGATCCATCGAAACGCTGTAGAACGACTGGCAGGTGAAGCCGACGGGTTCGTCCGCCTCCAGTCCGCTGATGACCGTGATGCCCGATGCGTAATGCCCGAGCGTGTCACGGAACAGTCGCGCGTCGATTGCGGTCGGCGCTGAGATGGGCGCCGGGGTGAGTGCTGACTCGTGCATGGTGTTCCTCCTATCGGTGACGACGCAATCGGGTTCAGGGGAGAGGTGCTGCCGTCGCGCCTGCCACGTGCGCCAGGCGCGCGAGGTTCGCCGCGTACTCTGCCGCAGCCGCGCCCACGACGTCCTCGAGCTGATCCATCTGGGTCAGCGAGAGGTAGAAGCCGCGACCCGGAACCATAGCGCCCAGCTCGACGAGCAGGGGCGCGAGGTTGTAGGTCGGACCCATCGCGTGGCTGAAGTCCGCGCCGGTGTGCACCGGGATCGCCGTGACGCCCGCCAGGCCGTTCGCCGGGTATCGGTCGAGAAACGCCTTGAGCAGACCCGTGTAGGTGGCCTTGTACGTCGGCGACGCGAAGACGACCAGGTCGCTCCCGGCGACGGAGGCGTTGAGGGCCGCCATCTCTTCCGAGGGCCAGGCGAAGATCTCGGCCGTGTGATCGGCGAGATCGATCACCTCGAGCGAGTACGCGCCGGGGGCGAGGAGCTTCTCGACGAGCAGCTCCGCGACCTTGCGCGTGCGGGATGCCGGCTTGGGATTGCCGACGACGATCGTGACTTTGAGCGACATTTCACTTCTCACATCTGTACCGATTGACAGGAAATCGAAGGTGTCGTGTCGCCGTGCACACGCATGCCAAGCCGGGAACGAGGCTGACGACGCCTTCACACCACCGGGATTTTTTGGCCCGGCGGGCCCGCAACGGCTTACGCTGCGACATCAGTATGCACGCGGTTTGTTTCGCGCGTGTCACAGATTCCCGAATATGGAAGGGCACATTACGCCGGGCGTCGCGAACACGGAGCCGCTGCCCGACACGGGGGATAGCGTGTGAGGATGACGACCGAATCCGAGCCGACCCCCGACCGGATCGCGCCCACCGAGGGCGCGACCGCGTTTCCCTCGCTGTCGGCCGACGACTTCAAGGCCGTGTTCCGCGGTCACCCGGGGGGCGTTGCCGTGATCACCGCCGACGATGGCACCGGTCCGGTCGCGCTGACCGCGACATCCGTCTCGTCCGTGAGCGCCGACCCGCCCCTCCTCGTGTTCTCGGTTTCCGCTCAGTCCTCGAGTGCCCGCGCCCTTGCGGCAGCCGACACCGTCGTTGTGCATCTGCTCGACGCTCAGGATCTGCCCCTCGCTCGATTGGGCGCAACGAGCGGCGTCGATCGTTTCGCCGACACCGATTCGTGGTCGCGTCTGGTCACCGGCGAACCGGTCTACCACGGCGTACGGGCGTGGATCCGCGGCGCCGTCGTGAACCGGATGGATGCCGGCGGCTCCACGATCTTCGCGGTGCATGCCCTGCAGTCCAGCCTGTCGCGGGATCCCGCGGTGGGCGAGGCGGGCGACGCGCTGGTCTACCACAACCGCACCTGGCATCGGCTCGGCGACCACTCGCGCATCGACTGAGCGCCGGCTCGGACCGACGGCGGCGTCGTGTCAACCCCCGTGACCGCAGGCGAGGTCCGCTCGTAGGTTGGGCACCATCCCGATGAGGAGGTGGCCCATGGCCGAAATTCGCGCACTCGCGCTCAACTGCACGCTGACGAAGTCCCCCGAGCCCTCGAGCACCGAGCTGCTCACGACCCAGATCCTGCAGGCCCTCGCCGATCTCGGCGCGCAGACAGCCCAGGTGCGTGTCATCGACGAGAACGTCGCACCCGGCGTCGAGAAGGACATGGGCGAGGGCGACGGTTGGCCGGGCATCCGGAAACAGATCCTGGCATCCGACATCGTCGTGATCTGCACGCCGATCTGGATGGGTCACATGTCGAGCGTCGCGCAGGGCGTGCTGGAGCGCCTCGACGCCGAGCTGTCCGAGACGGACGACGCGGGTCGCCCGATCCTCTTCGGCAAGGTCGCCGTGACCGGGATCGTCGGTAACGAGGACGGCGCACACAAGGCGACCGCTGACCTGTACCAGGGTCTCTCGGACGTCGGTTTCACCCTGCCGGCGCAGGGCGGCACGTACTGGGTCGGTGAGGCGATGCAGACGGTCGACTACCGGGATCTCGACGAGACGCCCGAGGCCGTGTCCAGCGCCACGACGACACTGGCCCGGAACGCCGTGCACCTGGCCACGCTGTTGCAGGAGCATCCGTACCCCTAAGTTCGAAAGCACCGAAGGTGCAGGGTCGAGAACGGGAGTCGGATATGAGTGATCCGTCGAGCTTCATCAACCCCGAGATTCCCCCGAGCGGAACCGGATGCGTCGAGTGCGACGACACGGGCAGTTGGTGGGTCCACCTGCGCCGATGCGCGGCGTGCGGCCACATCGGCTGCTGCGACGATTCGCTGGGCCGCCATGCGACGGCGCACTGGCAAGAGACCGGGCATCGCGTCATCCGCTCGTTCGAACCCGGCGAGGACTGGTTCTGGGACTACGAGACCGAGGCTGGGATCGACGGGCCCGACCTCGCTCCCCCGCAGGCGCATCCGGTGGATCAGACCGCGCCGGGGCCGGCGTCGCGCGTTCCCGGTGATTGGCGGCGCATACTCATGCGGCGAGCGCGCTAGCCAGAATCGCCTGCAGCACGACACCGGGGGATTCGATCGCGGCGAAGTGTCCGGCATCCGGCACACGTTGTTCACCGAAGGCCGGAATCGTCCGAGCGAACCACGCGCTGTCGGATTCGGATGAGAACGCGTCCCGCTGACCGCGCACCGAACGGACCGGGCACGTGATCCGCTCGAAGCGTCGCAGGTCATAACCCGCCACGGCACGGGCGGCGTGCACGAACGAAGCTGGCCGCAGCTCGTCGGCGAACGCGCCGATCACGCTCGCGTCGATCACACCCCGATCGGCGAACAGCGGGCTCGAGAGCAGACGAAGCATCCCGACGCGACGCAGACCCCGCACGATACCGATGCTCCCGAACACGTCGAGGATGCGCATCGCCAGCAGCATTCCCGCGAACCACGGCAGACGGATGCCGCCCCGCACCGGCCTTCGCACCGCTTCGACGACTGCGGGCCCCGTGGGAGAGACGAGCACGACGGATGCCGTCGCCTCCGGTGTGCGTGCGGCAAGATCCAGCGCCAGGAATCCACCGAGCGAATGGCCGACGAGACGCCAGCGCCGATAACCGAGGGCGAGCGCGATCTCGGCGATGGCCCCCGCGTATGCGCCGATGCTCGCCTCTCGCCAGTCGGGGGCCGCGGACTCGCCCCAGCCCGGCAGATCCGGAATGACCAGATCGACCAACGGCAGCCCGTGTTCGTCGGCGTAGGCGATCAGGGGCGTCCACGTCGTCCACGATCCGGCGGCGCCGTGCACGAGGATCGTCGCGGTGTTGCTCGAGCGGCGTCCCGACCTCACCACGACGCGTCCGAGCGATGTCTCGACGACGGCACGCTCGAGCCCGAGCGCCGTCTCGTCGAGGATCAGCTTCATACCCCCTATTCGGAGCGGCGGTCGACAGAGATTGGCGGCCCAGCGCGGAATGTCCACCGCGTGTCGGGCAGGTGTCGATCGCGCATCGGTCTTCACCAATTTCCCCGTCGCGCTCGAAAGCGTGTCACGCTGGGCCTAGGTAGACGTGTGACCGGGGTCCTCGACGTTTCCCTCCTGAGTAAGGAAGGGACCTCGACCATGGTCCAGAAGTTCATTCACAGAGGCGCTGTCCTCCTCGCGTCCGTCGCCGTCATCGGTGTTGCGATTCTCCCGACTGCGGCATACGCCGACACGACGATTGATGGCCCGATCGGCCTCGGCGTGGCAGAAACCTTCGCGGTCCTGGGTGGATCCGCCGTCACGGTCGCCGCCAGCGGCAGCCCGAATACCACAACAATCAGCGGAGACATCGGCATCAGCCCGACCGACTCGTACACCGGCGAGTCGAACGTGGTGCAGACGAACGGCACCGTATACCGCCCCGGGTCTCTGGCGGATCAGGCGCAGATCGACCTCACCACCGCGTACAACACCGCCGCGAGCTTGACGCCGATCCAGTCCGGCCTGACGGACCTCACCGGTCTGTCCCTTGTACCAGGTGTGTATTCGGGTGGCGCTCTCTCGGTTAACGGCAACCTCACGCTCGCCGGCGGTGACGCGGACTCGGTCTGGGTCTTCCAGGCATCGTCCTCCCTGATCATCGCGGGCGCCGCGACGATCACCGTGGATGCACCGGCGAACGCGTGCAACGTCTTCTGGCAGGTCGGCACCTCTGCCACCATCGGCGGCGGCGCGGACTTCGTCGGCACCGTCATGGCCGACCAGGCGATTTCCGTCGGGGCCAACGCCACCGTCGAAGGACGCCTGCTCGCGCGAATCGCGGCCGTCACGCTCGACAGCGACACGATCATCCGTCCCGTGGGATGCTCCGCCACCGGCGGCGCCGTCAGCACGAGCCCGACGATCACCTCCGCCGGCCCCACGGCGGGCACCGCGGGCACGCCGTACTCGTACACCGTCACCGCATCCGGAACGCCGACACCGACCTACACGATCACGGGCGGCACGCTGCCGACGGGCCTCGGCCTCGACGCCACCAGCGGCGTCATCTCGGGAACCCCGACCACCCCGGGCACATACACCTTCACCGTCACCGCCTCGAATGGCACATCAGCCGACGCCTCGGCGACGTACACCGTCGTGATCGCGACGCCCACGGTCGCCGCGCAGACCGTGGCGGCGGAGGCCGTGGCGGCGGGCGAGCAACTCGCGGAATCGGGCTCTGATCTGACCCTTCCGATCGTGCTCGGCGGCGCGCTACTAGCCGCCGGTGCGGCGTTCTTCTGCATCGCACGGGGCGCGCGAATCGCCCGGCGGCGCTAGGGTCGTCGCGGACCGGCCCCGCGGGTCGGTTCGTGGCACAGGCCTTGTCATTTATGACAGGCCTCTCATATAGTTCTCATGTACCTACCGGCTCTGGGGAGTTAACGGGGAGAAAGTGACGGCGTTGTATGTCGTCTATCGCCACGAGCGACCCTGTGCGCGTCACGCATCCCACGGAGGCGTGGGTTCGCGAGTACGCCGTCGAGCGGGCCGAGGGTACCTCGGCGCTCCGCGGACTCGTCGTCGGAGCCATATTCAGCCTTCCCCTGTGGGCACTCCTCATCGCGGGCGGCAACGCGCTGCTCTCACACCTGACCTGATCCCCCACACAACGAAGAAGCCCGCCGCAGAGGATGCGGCGGGCTTCTTTGTTTACGCGTCAGGCGTCGTACCTGCGGGCGTCAGACGCTGGCAGATGCCTCACGCTTGGGCAGCACCCATCCCCGGCGGGGGAAGTGGCACGTGTAGCCGTTCGGGATGCGCAGCAGGTAGTCCTGGTGCTCGGGCTCGGCCTCCCAGAACGGACCCGCGGGCTCGATCGTGGTGACGGCCTTGCCCGGCCAGAGACCCGAGGCATCCACGTCCGCGATCGTGTCGCGCGCAACGCTCTCCTGCTCGGCGGTGAGCGGGAAGATCGTGGAGCGGTAGCTCGAACCGATGTCGTTGCCCTGACGGTTCAGGGTCGACGGGTCGTGGATCTGGAAGAAGAACGCCAGGATGTCGCGGTACGTCGTCTGCGTCGGGTCGAACACGATCTCGACCGCCTCGGCGTGACCCGGGTGGTTGCGATAGGTCGCGTGCTCGTTCTGCCCACCCGTGTAGCCGACGCGCGTGTCAAGCACACCGGGCTGGCGGCGGATCAGGTCCTCCATGCCCCAGAAACAGCCGCCGGCGAGGACAGCCGTCTCGGTCCCGGGGGTGCGGGTGATGCTTCCGTCGTCGGTCATGATGCGTTCTCCTGAGTTGTCGTCGTGTTGTCGGTGTCGCCGAAGAGGGCGCGGAACTCACCGTAGCCCTCGGCCTCGAGCCGCGCGACGGGGATGAAGCGCATAGCGGCCGAGTTCATGCAGTAGCGTAGGCCGCCCGCCGCGCGGGGCCCATCGTCGAAGACGTGTCCGAGGTGACTGTCGGCTCCGCTGGAGCGCACCTCAGTGCGCTTCATCCAGAGCGTGCGATCGACCTTCTCGGTCACGGCCGCGGGATCGATGGGCCGGGTGAAGCTCGGCCAGCCGCTGCGGCTGTCGTACTTGTCGGTGGACGAGAACAAGGGCTGCCCCGATACGACGTCGACATAGATGCCCTGCTCGTGGTGGTCCCAATACTTGTTGCGGAAGGCGGGCTCGGTGCCCTCTTCCTGCGTCACCCGGTACTGCTCCGGGGTGAGACGCGAAAGCGCCTCGGGAGTCTTGCGATAGTCGTTCGCCACGGTTCCTCCTCGATCAGACGCGGCTGGCTGTCGCGTCATAGAAGAGAACGGATGAGTCCCCCGTTTTGGTCCCGCGAAGCTGTGAGCGAGCCGTGAGTTGTCTGCCCTGTTCACCCGGCCGCTTCGTGCACATCGCGCGCCTTCAGGGTGCGGAACGAGGACACCATGTTGGTGCCGAGCAGCACCTTGCCGCGCGAGTGCAGCTTCTGCAGGTCGGCGTACGCCTCCGAAATTCGGCGAAGGGGATAAATGCCCGAGACGAGCAGAGCCTCGGCCCAGGCCTCGGCAGAGGCGCCGTTCATCTCGCGACCCGCGAAGCGGATCGAACCCGCGGCCCGTACCCGCGGCGACCCCGGCAAGAGGCCCGAGATCGCCCGCCCGGTGACCGACTTGCCCGATCCGGACTCACCGACGATGCCGACGCGTTCGCCGTCGTGCACGGTGATGCTGACGTTGCTCACGGCCTCGACCTCGGTGCGGTCGCCGGTCGGCAGGTGCACCTTGAGGTTCTGCACCCGCAGGATGGGCTCGGCGTCCGCGACGCGTGTGTCGCGCTCGTCCTGCCGTTGCGTCGTGGTGAGAGACATCACTTCACCCGCCCGATCGTGGGGTTGAGGGCGTCGTTCAGGCCGTCACCGAGGATGTTGACGGCGAGCACGACGAGGAAGATGCACATGCCCGGGAAGAGCGCGAGCCACCACGCCTGCTGCATATAGGGCTGCGCGGAGTTCAGCAGCGCGCCCCAGCTGGGGCGGTTGGTGTCGCCGATACCGAGGTACGCCAGGCCCGACTCGACCAGGATGGCGCGGCCGACAGTCATGCTCGTCGCCACCAGCACAGGCGGCATCGCGTTGGGAATGACGTCCGACCACAGGATGCGGATGCCTCCGAAACCGGCGGCCTTCGCGGATTCGACGTAGCCGAGCTTCGAGATCCGCATGGCTTCGGCCCGGACGATCCTGGCCCCGCTCGGCCACATCGTGATCGCGAGGATCGCGACGATGATGACGATGTTCGATCCGAGCAGCGCCGCCGCTACGAGCGCGAGGATCAGTCCCGGGAGCACCTGGAAGAACTCGGCGACCTTCACCAGGGCGGTGTCGATGAACCCGCCGTAGTACCCGGCGAGGCCGCCCACGATGATCCCGATCGTCATGCACAGCACCGCGACGCTGAAGCCGACGAGCAGCGAGATCTGGCCGCCGTAGACGACCCGCGCAAGGTAGTCACGGCCGAGGGCGTCGGTGCCGAGGGGGAATTCACCGCTCGGGGGCAGCAAAGGTGGGTTGCCGGTCGAGACCGGGCTGCCCACGAAGTACGGACCGACCACCGAGACGATGACGAAGATCAGCAGAAGCGGAAGGAAGATCAGGGTGGAGGGCTTCCGCAGGAAGATCCCCCAGACGGAGGGTCTGCTCGCGACCCGCCCCTCCGTGGGTGCCGGGGGAACGCCGCCCACCGGTGCGTCAGCGCCGAGCTCGATTGCCTCGCCTGTCGTGGTCATGCGGACACCTCGACCTTTCGCGTGCTGCTGATCTTTCGAGTGAGTTGCGACCGCAGGCGCGGATCGACGAGGCCGTAGACGAGGTCCGTGAGGATGTTGACGATGATGATCGTGACCGTGAGGACGATCACGACTCCCAGCACGACCTGGTTGTCCTGCCGCCCGATCGCGTCGATGAAGAGAAGTCCCATGCCGGGCCAGCCGAACACGCGCTCAACGAGCACCGACCCCGCGAGGATGAACCCGAGGCTGTAGCCCGAGATCGTGACCATGGGAAGCAGGGCGTTGGGCAGCGCGTGGCGCCAGAGCACGCGCCGCGGCGTGAGGCCCTTCGAACGGGCTGTGTCGATGAAGTCCTGGCTGAGCGACTCGATCATCGATGCCCGCATGATGCGCGTCTTGTAGGCGACCTCGCTCGTGGCCATCGTGATGATCGGCAGCACCATGTACTGCAGCGCGATGCCCTCCTGCCCGTACGGCGCCTTGCCCTGCGTCGGCAGCCAACCGAGCGTGAGCGAGAAAATCATGATGAGCATCATGCCGAGCCAGAAGTTCGGCACCGAGAACAGGGCGACGGCCGCGCCCGAGATGCCGCTGTCGAGCCAGCGGCGGCGGGTGCGTGCCGCGATCGACCCCAGGATGACGCCGAGGGTGGTCGAAATCAGGAACGACGGGACCGCGAGCGCCAGGGTGTTGCCGGCTCGACCGAGGATGAGTTCGAGCACCGGCTCGTTCGTCCCGAACGAGTATCCGAGGTTTCCGGTGAACACGTTCCCGAGGTAGATCAGATAGCGCTCCCAGAGCGGCTTGTCGAGTCCGAACGCCGCCGTGATCTGCGCCTCGAAGGCGGGCGAGATGGGGACATCGCCGACGAGGCTCTGGATGGGATTGCCGGGGGCGAGTTCGAGCAACAGGAACAGCACGGTGATCACGGCGACGAAGAGCAGCACCGAAGAGATGAGCAACCGGGCGATGCGTCCGACGAGTGCACGCATCAGCGGCCCTCCCCCGCGTCATCCCCGTCGTCCGGTCCGCTCAGGGGAAACGAACTGTTCCCGCCACCGTCGATCTGCATCGTCTGGGCCGTCACGTGACTCGTCCGCTCGTCGGCGAAGAAGGCCACGGCGTTCGCGATGTCGACGGGCATCCCGACCTTGCCGACCGCGACCTTGCGGGCGCTCGCGCGGAGGTGCTCCTCGCGGTCCGTGTCGCGCCTTCCGAGCATCGAGCGGCTCGTGCCGACCAGGCCTGGGGCGATCGCATTCACCGTGATGCCCCACCGTGCGACATCCATCGACAGGGCGCGCGTGAGACCCAGGATGCCGGCCTTCGCCGCCGAGTAGGGTACGGAGCGCGGCGCCGCGGTGATGGCCGCCATGGAAGAGATGTTGATGATGCGGCCGTAGCGGCCTCGCCGCATGAGTGCGACGCCCGCCTGGCACATCAGGAACGTTCCGGTGAGGTTGACGCGGATGAGTTCGTTCCAGGCCTCGAGGCTCAGCTCGCCGATATCGGCGCGATCGGCCCCTGGGGTGCTGCGGCATTGTTCACGAGCACGTCGAGGCGACCGAAGCGTTCGTCGACCGTCTCGAGCATGCGGGTGACGTCCGCCGGGTCGCCGATGTCTCCGACGAGGGCGACGGCGGTCCGGCCTTCCGCCTCGAGTGACGCGACGAAGACATCGATACCGCTGCCCGGTGCGGCATCCGCATCCCCCTGATTGCGAACCCCACCCGGCTCCCGATCCGTCACGACCACCGCGAAACCGTCGTCTGAGAGGCGGCGCGCGATGGCCTGCCCGACTCCGTCGGATTTGCCACAGCCCGTGATGAGGGCGACGCGAACGTCGAGCATCGGATCTCCTTTGATTCACCGCTCTGAGAACAGTGGAATCACCCTCGTCGCCGATGCGGGCGCGCTCAACGCCGCATTCCGCGGGACGGAAACTTTCAGTCCCGCTGAATGGGCGTGGGCGGACGCGCTCACTTCTCCATGCGAAAGGACGCAACACACCGCTCTAGGTCACGCACCACGGCGGGCTGCATGGGTGCGCAGCTGTCAACAACCCGCGGGGTCGGCATCCGTCGCGGGCGAGGCATTCTCGCGCTTCATGCGCTCGCGCGTGCCGCCATCGACAGTCGTGCCCACGCGCGTCGAGGTGTAGATCGAGCCGGTCGTCTCGGGGGCGGGGTCGCCCTTCGCGGACTCGGCGTCGATGATCTTTGCCGACACGCTCTTCGTCAGGTCCGGAGCCAGCCGGTGCGAGACATCCGCTCCGCGGGCTTTCCACCCGACGGGCTGACGTTCACGGGGATTGACGCATGCCTCGACGATCGCGTCGACGACCTCGGCCGGATCGTCCATCGCGGCCATGCGAGCGGTGCGCCCCGTGTAGTTCGCCGCGTGGTCCCACCAGGGCGTGTCGATGGCCCACGGCATGACCGTCCCCACCTTTATGGTGTCGGAGTGTCCCGCGAGGCGAAGCTCCTCGTTCAGTGAGCGGCTGAGGCTGAGGACGGCGGCCTTGGAAGCCGCGTAGCTCGACTGGTACGCCAGCGGCACCTCGCTCTCCACCGATCCGATGTTCACAAGCACGCCCGCGCCGCGATCCAGGAAGTGCCGCAGCGCCACGTGCGCCCCGTTCATCAGGCCGGTGACGTTCACGTCGATGACGCGGGAGTGGTCTTCCATCGGGACGTCCCAGAAGAACCCGAGTGCTCCGATCCCGACGTTGTTGACCCATACGTCGAACCCGCCGAACCGCTCGATGGCGGTCTCGGCGATGACGCGGACGTCCGTGATCGAGCTGACATCCGCCGCGACGGCGACTGCGTCGCCACCATGAGCCACTATCTCGGCGACGAGTTCATCGAGCACGTCGCCGCGTCGAGCCGCAACCACGACCCGAGCGCCGAGTTCCGACAGCCGCAGCGCCGTGCCCCGCCCGAGTCCGCTGGTGGCGCCGGTGACGACCACGGTCTTGCCTGCGATGTCTGCTCCACGCGAGCTCATGCGGTGTTCCTTTCCCCGATGCCTACGACGCTAGGCGTACCCTCGCGCCACCGTGGGCCCTTGACGTCGAGGGTGGCTCAGGGGTACAGGCGCCCACGCCGATCACGCGGCTCCGGCGGGGGCGGGACCTCCTTTGCCGCGACGATCGCGGATCGGGGGATGCGCACGATCCCCCGTTTGCCGTCCACCACCACCGTTGTCGCGTCCTCGCTCAGCAGCACGCCCAGCGCATCCGTCGCCTGCCCCGAGGGCAGTAGGTAGCGCACGACCACCCGTCGTCCGGGCGCCGGGAGCATCACCAGGCTCCGGGCGCGTAGTCCTTCAGGAACACCCCGAACAGGTCCTCGCCGGCCTCGCCGCGGACGATCGGGTCGTACACGCGAGCGGCACCGTCGACGAGGTCGAGGGGTGCGTGGAACCCCTCTTCGGCGAGGCGCACCTTTGTGGGGTGCGGGCGCTCGTCGGTGATCCATCCGGTGTCGACGCTCGTCATCAGGATGCCGTCGGTCTCGAACATCTCGCGGGCGCTCGTGCGCGTGAGCATGTTGACGGCGGCCTTGGCCATGTTGGTGTGCGGATGGCCCGGGCCCTTGTAGCCGCGACCGAACACCCCTTCCATGGCGCTGACGTTGACGATGTACGTGCGCGGCGCGGGGCTCGCGGCGAGCGCAGGCCTCAGCCGCGAGACGAGCAGGAATGGCGCGGTCGTGTTTGCGAGCTGCACCTCGAGCATCTCGAGCGGATCGACCTGGTCGACGCGTTGGGTCCACGAGTTGATGTGGTCGAGGTCGGGCACGAGTCCGCCCGCGTCTATCGCGGTTCCGGCGGCGAGCCGATCGAGTGAGCTCGACCCGGCGGCCATCGCCTGCTCGGTCAGCTCGTCGGCGCGCGAGGCCGCCGCGGCGAGGATCGGATGAGCCGTGACCGAGCGCTCGAGCGCCTGCGGGTGCGGATCGTTCGTGTGGCCGAACGTGATCAGCTCGGGCAGCGGGCCATCCGGCAGCGGCGCGAGTTCGGCGTCGACGAGTGGCTGGTACGCCCCCGGCGAGCGCCGGACGGTCTGGGTCGCGTTGTTGATCAGGATGTCGAGGGTTCCCGCCGCCGCGACGTCGTCGGCGAGCCCGATGACCTGTGCGGGGTCGCGCAGATCGATGCCGACGATCTTCAGCCGGTCGATCCACTCGGCCGAGTCGGGAAGGCTGCTGAAGCGCCGCACAGCGTCGCGGGGGAAGCGCGTCGTGATCGTCGTGTGGGCACCGTCACGCAGCAGGCGCAGGGCGATGTACATGCCGATCTTCGCTCGGCCGCCGGTCAGCAGCGCGCGCCGGCCGGTGAGGTCGGTGCGGGCGTTGCGCTTGTCGTGGCTCATCGCCGCGCATTCGGGACAGAGCTGGTGGTAGAACGCATCCACGAGTGTGTACGGCTTTTTGCAGATGTAGCAGCCGCGCGCCTTCATGAGAGTGCCCGCTGTCGGTGCGGTGGTCGCGGTGCTGATCGGGATGCCGCGGGTTTCGTCGTCGATCCGGTCGGGCGCGCCTGTCGCGGTGGCGGCGACAACCTCGCGGTCGGCCTGCGCGATCGCATCGCGGATCTCGCGCCGACGGACCTTCTTGACGGCCTTGAACATCGCCGCCGTCGCTTGGCGGACCGAGACGTAATCCGGATGCGTCTGATCGACGTCCGACATCCCGGCGAGTACCTTCAGCGTGATCGCGAGTTCTGCGGGGTCGATGCCGCTCGGGGGCGGATCGGGAAGGGCGGAGGTCTCGTCGGGCACACGCGATTCTACGTCGGTCTGCGCCGACGGGCCGTGCCCCGCCACGATCGCGAACTGTCGCGACCTGTTAGCGTGCGTGGATGTCCGCAGCCCGCAGCATCCGCGTCTCGGCGGCCGTCATCACCGACGCCGCGGGTCGACTGCTCGTGGTCCGGAAGACGGGCACGACCGCGTTCATGCAGCCGGGTGGCAAGCCCGAGGCGGGCGAGAGCGCCGCCGAGACCCTGTCCCGCGAGTTGGCGGAAGAGGTCGGCATCCGGGTGGCGCCCGGCGACCTGCGTCCGCTCGGCGAGTTCACCGCCGCCGCCGCGAATGAGCCGGGTTTCGAGGTGGTGGCGGATGTCTTCGGCGCCGACATCGGCGATCAGGAGCCGAAAGCTGCGGCCGAGATCGCGGAGTTGCTTTGGATCACCCGCGACGATGCGGATGCGCTCGAAATCGCCCCGCTCGCCCGCGAGTACTTCCTGCCCGCGGAGATCTAGCCCGGCTGATTCGCTTGCCGGACGTGTAGCGTCAGCCACACAGGGTCACCGCGGCTCTCGAAGGAGCACGTCCATGGGTGACAAGTCCGCGCGTAAAGAAAGCGGCAAGACCGCAGCTTCCAAGACCCTCAAGGAGAAGCGCACCGCGAAGGCCGACAAGAAGGCCGCGAGCAGCCGGGTCGAGAACACCGACGCCGTGACGCGGGTCAAGAACCGCTAGCCGAGAACAGACCTACGGCACGAGCGCGTGATCATGCACTGCTGAGCTCGCGCTCGCGCCGTTCAGGTCGAGGTAGACCTGCCGCTCCATGACCGAAAGGGTCATCGTGTTGCGGCGGGCGAGCGCGGCAACCGCGTCGTCGATGAATCCCGGGTCGAAGCTGTGCAGCGTGATCGTGTCAACGCGGTGGATCGGCTTGCCCGCCAACGCTGCAAGAACCTTCGCGGGATCCCGGTGCGTGTAGACCGTGGTGCGGTCGGCGAGCTTGCTGCCGTAGTGCAGGCGCGCCGCATCCGGGGCACCGATCTCGATCCAGGCCGTGATGTGCCCGGTCATGTCGCGCACGAGCACGGCGGGTTCATCCGTCGACGAGATCCCCTCGCTGAACGTGATGCCCTCTTCGAACTCGAGCAGATACGCCAGCACGCGCGTCATCATGTAGGCGTCGGTTTCGGACGGATGCCTCGCCACCCGAAGCGTCACCTCGTCGTAGACACCGCGGTCGACATCGGCGAGTTGCACCGCGAACGTGTGGATTACTGCGCCTGCGGCCATAGCGTCCGAGTCTACGTCCGAGATATCCGCCCGACTGATTCGCTCCGGCCCTAGCGCGGGCAGGACCGGGAACGCCAGGGTGAAATGACACCCGCGAGAGGACACCACTGACATGTGGACGCAAGACATTGATCCGCTCGATTCCATCGCCCTATCTGCTCTCGTGGCAGCCATCCCGATCGTCGTGTTCCTGGTGTGCCTGGTCGCGCTGCGCCTGAAGGGCATCTACGCGGCCCTGATAGCCCTCGCGGTCGAGATCGTCATTGCCCTCTGGGTGTTCGGCATGCCCGTCACGGCCGCCGGGGGCGCGGGTCTGCTCGGGCTGCTCACGGCCATCTGGCCGATCGCCTTCATCATCGTGATGGCGGTGTGGCTGTACCGGCTGGCGGTGGCGAGCGGACGCTTCGATGTCATCCGCGGCTCGATCGGCGGTATCTCGCCCGATCAGCGCATCCAGGTGCTTCTGATCAGCTTCGCGTTCGGCGCCTTCCTCGAGGGCGCGGCCGGATTCGGCGTGCCCATCGCGATCTGCGCCGCCCTGCTCGTACAACTCGGATTCCGCCCCGTTAAGGCCGCGATGATCTCACTCGTCGCCAATGCGGCCGCCGGCGCGTACGGGGCGATCGGCATCCCCGTGATCGTTGCGTCGCAGGTAAGCGGCATCCCCGTGATGGAGCTGTCGCAGGCGCTCGTCCTGCTGCTGCAGCCGCTGACCCTGCTCATCCCGTTCCTGCTCGTCATGATCCTGGACGGCTGGAAGGGGCTGCGCGAATCCTGGCCCGCCGCGCTCGTCGCGACCCTGGTGTTCAGCGGCGTGCAGGGATCGATCCTGTGGTTCCTCGGACCCGAACTCGCCGATATCGGCGCGGGCTTGGCCACCATGGTCGCCATCTTCGTCTTCGGGCGGGTGTGGCAGCCGAAGCACATCTTCCGCGAGGACGGCGGCACGGCACCCGCGCCCACGCGCTATTCGCTCGGGCAGATCGTGGCCGCCTGGAGCCCCTTCTACATCCTCACCGCGTTCGTCGCCGTGTGGAGCATCCCGGCGTTCAAGGCCCTGTTCGCGCCCGACGGCGCCCTGGCGGCGACCGTCCTGATGTTCCCCATGCCGGGGCTGACGGACGCCGTCTCACCGCTGCCGGCAACCCTGTCACCGCGACGTGGAACTTCACCCCGATCAATGCCACGGGCACCGCGATCCTTCTCGCCGTGATCGTCTCGTTCCTGGTGATGCCGACCATGAAGGTTCGAGATCTTTTCGGTCAACTCGGTAAGACGCTCGCCGAGCTCTGGCAGGCGCTGGCACTGATCGCGGTCATCCTGGTGCTGGCGAACATCGCGAACTTCTCGGGCGGTACGACCTCCATGGGCGTCGCGCTCGCGGCGGTCGGTCCGATCTTCCCGCTGATCGCCCCGATCATCGGATGGATCGGGGTGTTCCTGACCGGCTCCGTGGTCAACAACAACACCCTCTTCGCACCCCTGCAGGTCGCGACGGGCGAGCGGATCGACGTGTCACCTGGCCTCCTGGTCGCCGCGAACACGGCCGGTGGCAACACGGCCAAGGTCATCTCGCCGCAGTCCATCGCGATCGCGGCGGGAGCCGTCGGGCTGTCGGGGCGCGAGGGCGAGATCCTGCGTGCGTCGATTCTCTACAGCCTCGGAATGCTCGCGTTCATCTGCATCTGGAACTTCGTGCTCTCACTGCTCGTGTGACGGGACGCACGAACCGCGACATCAGCGCGTCGAGGGCAGGTGTGTGACTTCCATCTCGGGAGCGCCGCCAGTTCTCGACGCGGCTCCGACTTCCGCCTCGATCGACGGCGGAGCCGCTGCATACGCCGACGACAGGCGCCGGTACGGCTTCGACACGAACGCGAGCAGCACGACGACGAGCAGCACGGCGCTCGCGGCCACGAACGCCAGCGCGATACCTCGGGCCTCTCCCGGGCCGAGCAGCCATCCGAGCGAGTCCTGACCCTCTTGCGTGTTCATGAACGGGATGAGCCAGAACTGCGCGAGGGGTCCGATCAGGAACGACGACAGGGGCGCCACCGCGGACTCGATGCTCGCGGCGAACCCGAAGACGCGGCCCTGCTTCTCGAACGGCACAACCCGCTGGATGATCGTCTGCTCGGCCGCCTCGGCGATGGGCATCAGGCACATGAACACCAGGATCCCGAGCCCGTAGAGCCACCACCACTCGCGGATCGCGAAGGTCATGCCGAGCAGCGCGATGCCGATGTTGACCAGGAGCATCGTGCGGACCGGGTTCTTGCCCAGCCCGAACTTCGCGACGAGCGCGCCACCGAGGATGAACCCGATGCTCGTGACGCCGAGCACCACGCCCCACACCTCGACCGAGAAGAGGGTCAGCCCGTACGGGTCCATCAGGGCCATGAACACGCCGCCGACGAGGTTGTTGAACGTCGAGAACAGGATCAGGGCGAGGAGCCCCGGCACCACGACGATCGCGGGGATGACGCCGCGGAATCCGAAGTCCTTCGGTGCGCCCTCGACGCGCGCGATGCCGCGCTCGGGGATCGGCACGAAGAAGAGGTGGCAGAGCGCGAGTGCCGTCGCGACGATCGCGATCACGACGGTCCAGCCCATGCCGAGCAGCCCGACCGACAGACCCGAGAACACGCTCGTCACCATGAACGCGATGCCCTGCACGGCCCCCACGAGCCCGTTCGCGCGGTCGCGGCGATCGGAGGGCACGAGCAGCGTGACCGTCGTCGAGAGCGCGATGTTGCGGAGGTTCTCGACCACACCGCCGACGAGGATGACGCCCGCGAACACCCAGAACCAGGGGCCACCCCAGTCGACGAGCACGTTCTCCGGGAACGACAGGTACAGCGCACCCGCGAGCAGATATGTGACGAGCGTGATCATGCTCGACAGCACCATCACGGCCTTCTTCTTGGTGCGGTCGACGATCACCCCGAACACGACGCCGAAGACGGCGACCAGCAGCATGTACGACCCACCGATGATCGCGGTCGCGAGCACCGACCGCGTTTCGAGATAGGCCCAGAACGTCAGGGCCCACCACAGGTAGCTCGAGGTCACGTTCGCGATCGCGGTGTTCGCGAGCACCTGATAGAACGCGCGCACCGTGCCGTGATTTTGGAGGGCAGCGGCGCCTGCGACGGGTTCGGTCATGCGGATTCCTTCTTCGGTCTCAAGCTTGTCGTGTCGTGAAATCGTCGGCAGATCGCCGGAGAGGTCTAGTCTGGATGTGTACACCGTTCACATCACTTGCTCACACCGTACACACCCGACATAACGGACGCAATGGCGAAACGACAGACGACTCAGGCGCGGACCTATCATCATGGTGACCTCCGACACGCGCTCGTCGTGGAGGGCGTGCAGCGCGCCCGCGCGGGGGGCTTGGACGCCGTGACGATGCGCGAGGTGACCCGTGCCGTCGGGGTCTCGCCGAACGCCGCCTACCGACACTTCGCGGATCGTCAGGACCTCATCCGCGCCGTGGCGGCCGAGGCTCAACTCGCACTCGCCCATGCGATCCGTGCCCGTATCGACGCGGCTCCCTCCGGTCTCTCCCCCGCCGACGCCGCGGTTGAGCGTCTGCGCCGAATCGGGCTCGCGTACATCGACTTCGCACGCACGGAGCGCGGATGGTTCACGCTGGCATTTGCGGTACAGGATGAGCAGCCGAGCGCCGGAATCGTGACGCTCGACGATGAGGTCGTACCGCCGTTCCAGCTGCTGCTCGATGCGCTCGACACCATGCGCGACACGGGCGCCCTCGATCCGGAGCGCCGCCCCCACGCTGAGTGGGCGTGCTGGGCAGCGGTCCACGGGTTCGCAGAGATCGCCGTGCACGGGCCTCTGCAGTGGCAGCCCGAGCCCGTGATCGATGCGCTCGCCGCCGCGGTCGTCGAGGCTGCCATCACCGGGGCGCGGGGCGCACCGGCCCCGACGCCCGAACGCTGAGGCACACTGGATCGCATGGCCGACCACAGCGAAAGCACGAAGACGTGCGCATCCTGCGGCCGTGAAATGCAGTGGCGAGCCAAGTGGGCGAAGAATTGGGACGCCGTGAAGTATTGCTCGGATGCCTGTCGCACCCGCGGTGTCACGACCCAGGACCGCGAGCTCGAGCGAACCATCCTGACGTTGCTCGCCAACCGAGCCGCCACCTCGACGATCTGCCCGTCGGATGCTGCGCGCGCGATCGGTGGCGAAGAGTGGCGCGATCTGATGGAGCCCGCGCGCCGCGCCGCCCGCCGACTCGTCGTGGCGGGCGAGGTTGACATCACCCAGCGCGGCCAGGTCGTCGACCCCTCGACCGCGAAGGGGCCGATCCGAATCCGACGCCACCGCGCCTGAGCGAGCGCGGCTAGGCGGGCCGCGCGACCTGGTTTGCGGACAGAGCGGCGACGACGTCGCCGTGACGCGACAGTTCGAGGTAGCGGGCCACGGCATCCCGACTCTTGGTCAGGCAGGCGAGCCGCTCCTCGAGCGCCTCGAGTTCGCCCGCGAGTTCTTCGGCGAGCGCGAGCGAGCATTCGGGTGGCGACTCGAGTTCGCACTGGCGCTCGATGTCGAGCACGACGCGCGCCATCCGTGTCGACAGCCCCGCCTGCACAAGGCCTCGAACACGCAGCGCCCGCTGCACGTCCGCCTCGTCGTAGGCGCGATAGCCGTTGAGGGCACGCTCGGATTCCAGCAGCCCCTGCTGCTCGTAATACCGCAGCATCCGAGGCGGGATTCCCGTCCGCGCGGACAGCTCGCCGATCTTCACGAGACCCTCCACCGGTCGGAGATTGACATTGACATTGATGTCAGAGTTTAGCCTGGGTGCATGAGCACCTCAACGGCCGCGGCCCAGACGTCCGCGCCCGTCTCCCGATTCCCCCTTCGCGCCCTGCTGTTGCTGAGCTTCGGCGTGCTCGTGACGGTCACCGCCGAGTCGCTACCCGCCGGTCTGATGCCGGAGCTTTCGGCCGACCTCGGTGTGTCGTCCGCCCAGATCGGATTGCTCATCTCGGTATGGGCGTTGACCGTCATCGTCACGAGCATCCCTCTCACTCGCGCGACCGCTCGATTCGACCGCCGGCTCGTGATCGCCGTTGCCCTGGCCGCCTTCGCGCTCGCGAACGTCGCAACCGCGTTCGCTCCGGGGTACGAATTCGCCTTCGCGACGAGGATCCTGGCCGCGATAGCGCACGGCGCCTTCTGGGCGGTCGTCATGGTCTACGCCACCGCCCTGCTTTCTCCGGCGCACCTCGGTCGGGGGCTGGCAATCGTGACCGGCGGCGGCACCGCCGCCACGATCATCGGGCTTCCCCTCGCGACCCTGGTCGCACAGGGCCTCGGATGGCGCGCAGCCTTTGTCGGGTTGGGTGCCATCGCCCTCCTGCTCGGCGCCGTCGTTGTGCTGAAGATGCCCCCGTACCTGGCGTCAACCGCGACGCACGGCGAGCGGTCGAGCGTGTTCCGCGACCCGTCCCTGCCCGCCCTGGCGGCGTTCGGCATCGTCGCCGTCCTGATCGCGACGGCGCAGTTCGCGTCGTTCACCTACATCCGGCCCTACCTCGAGGTATCCGCGTCCATCGAGGCCGGGTGGGCCGCCGGGCTGCTGTTCGTGTATGGCGCCGCGGGTCTGCTCGGCGTCGTCGCGGCCGCGGTGGCGGCGGACCGGTACCCGCGTGGGTCGCTGCTGGTGGTCCTGATCGTTCTCGTCTCGGCCTTCGTCGCGCTGACCGTCGCCTCACGCAGCCTTCCGACGGTCATCGTCGCGCTCATGGTGTGGGGATTCGCCCTCGGCGCGGTCTTCCCGCTGCTCCAAACGATCCTGATGCGCACCTCGACCCCGCGCACACGCAACCTCGCGGGAGCGGGGATCGTGGTGCTCTTCAATCTCGGGATCGCCGCGGGGCCGGCCATCGGAGCGGTCGTCGGCGGCGCAGAGTCTCCCACCTCGATCACCGCGGCCTCTGCCGTGGCCATCCTGATCGCCGCGGGCTTCGCCCTTGCAGGTTTCGGCCTCGGTCGACGCCGCGACCGACGAGCAAGCGCCCAGTAGTCGACGCGGCACCCCAGACAGGCCAGGATGGGGCGATAGCCACTCCGGAAAGGGTGATACCCGTGGGCACGACCGTCTTCGAACGCCAGAAGCCCCCCGCATCCGTCATCCGGCACGCCCTCACCGGCACCCGGCAGAGCTCGTTCTGGCTCGATGACTTGCCCGCGCGACCCGCGTACCCGACACTGGCGGGCGAGCGCACCGCCGATCTCGTGGTCGTGGGTGGCGGATACACCGGCCTGTGGACGGCACTCCTCGCGCGCCGGCGTTATCCCGGCGCGCGGATCGCCCTGCTCGAAGCGCGCAAGATCGGATGGGCCGCCTCGGGCCGCAACGGGGGGTTCTGCGAGGCGAGCCTGACGCACGGCCGCGAGAACGGACTCGCGCGCTGGCCCGACCAGCTCGACGAACTCGAACGCCTGGGGCTCGCGAATCTCGATGCGATCGGATCCGACCTCGAAGAATGGGGAGTCGACGCCGAATTCGAACGGGTCGGCTCGATGGGCGTAGCGGTCGAAGAGCACCAGCTCGACTGGCTGGACGACTGGGTCGTCGATGCCGCCTCGCGGGGTGAGGGTGAACACGTCGTACGGCTGAACGAGGCGCAGGTCCGCGCATCCGTCAACTCCCCGACGTACCTCGGCGGTGTGTGGGAGAAGCACTCGACCGCGCTGGTTCATCCCGGCAAGCTTGCGTCCGAACTCGCGCGCGTCGCGAGCGAGCAGGGCATCGAGATCTTCGAGAACTCGCTCGTGAAGCGGATCGACGACGCGGATGCCGACGGCAACGTCCGCCTCATCACCGCTTCGGGAGCTATCAGCGCACCCCGGATCGTGCTCGGGACGAACGTGTTCCCCGCGCTCCTGAAGCGCAATCGGCTGATGACCGTGCCGGTCTATGACTACGTGCTCATGACCGAGCCGCTGACGACCGAGCAGTTGGCCGCCATCGGGTGGGGTGACCGCCAAGGGCTCAGCGACCTCGCGAACCAGTTCCACTACTACCGGCTGAGCGCCGACAACCGCATCCTGTTCGGCGGCTATGACGCCGTCTATCACTACGGCCGAGCGGTTCGCCCGGCGTACGAGAACCGGCCGACGAGCTACGAGACCCTCGCCAGCCACTTCTTCACGACATTCCCGCAGCTGGATGGTCTGAAGTTCAGCCACAAGTGGGCGGGCGCGATCGACACGTCGACCCAGTTCTGCGCCTTCTACGGGACGGCCCGCGAGGGACGGATCGCCTACGCGGCGGGGTTCACGGGGCTGGGCGTGGGGGCATCGCGCTTCGCCGGCGAGGTCATGCTCGACCTTCTGGAGGGCGCCGACACCGAACGGACGCGCCTCGACATGGTGCAAAAGCGCCCCCTGCCGTTCCCGCCCGAGCCCGCCGCGGCGATCGGCATCAACATGACGCGTTGGTCGCTCGACCGTGCGGACCACAACGAAGGCCGCCGCAACATGCTGCTGAGAACCCTCGACGCGCTCGGTCTGGGATTCGACTCGTGACGGAGGCGCGCGATTCCGGGCGGCTCGCCGCGGGAACGGCGACGGATGCCTCGCTGCTGCCTGTTGCCTTCGACCTCCTCGACGCGGCGAAGGTCATCACGGGCACTCCCGCTACGCGCTACCTGGCCCTCGACACCACGGCCGAGCGCGAGGTCGGAGTGTGGGAGCACACGGTCGGCGTCTCGCGCGATATCGAGGCCGATGAGGTGTTCGTGGTGTTGGCCGGCGACGCCACCCTGGAGTTCATCGAGCCCGCGCTGGCGCCGATCGAGCTGCGCCCCGGCGTCGTCGTCCGTCTCGAAGACGGCATGAGCACGATCTGGACGGTTCGCGACACCCTCCGCAAAGTCCTCGTCGCTCCCTGACTTCCTCCCCCAGCCCGACCCGACAGGAACACCATGACCGCTACACCCGACCCCGCGGCCGATGCCCGCGTCCGCGCGGATGACCGCGGCCACGTCTTTCACTCCTGGAGCGCTCAGGCGCTGATCGACCCCGTTCCGGTCGCGGGCGGGTCGGGTGCCACTTTCTGGGACTACGCGGGCAACAGCTATCTCGACTTCTCGTCGCAGTTGGTCAACCTCAACCTCGGCCACCAGCATCCGGATCTCGTCACGGCGATCCAGGAGCAGGCGGGGCGTCTCGCGACGATCCAGCCCTCGATGGCGAACGACGTGCGCGGCGACCTGGCGCGCCGGATCGCCGAGGTCGCGCCCGACGGCATGAACAAGGTGTTCTTCACCAACGGCGGTGCCGACGCGAACGAGAACGCCGTGCGGATGGCGCGCCTGGTCACGGGCAAGCGCAAGGTGCTGTCGATGTATCGCAGCTACCACGGCAACACCTCGACCGCCATCACGCTGACCGGAGACCCGCGCCGCTGGGCGAACGAGCCGGCGGATGGATCGGTGGCGCACTTCTTCGGCCCCTACGCCTATCGCTCGCCGTTCCATTCCTCGTCGCCCGAGGAGGAATCGCAGCGCGCGCTCGAGCACCTCGAGCAGGTGATCGTTCTCGAGGGCGCATCGACGATCGGGGCGCTCATCCTCGAGACGATCGTCGGCACCAACGGCGTGCTCATCCCGTCCCCGGGGTACCTCGCGGGCGTGCGGGCGCTGTGCGATAGGTACGACATCGTCTTGATCGCCGACGAGGTGATGGTCGGCTTCGGTCGGGTCGGCGAGTGGTTCGCGTTCCAAGCGTTCGATGTCGTGCCCGACCTCATCACCTTCGCCAAGGGGATCAATTCGGGCTACGTCCCGCTCGGCGGCGTCGTGATCTCGGACCGCATAGCGAAGCACTTCGACACCGTGGCGTTCCCCGGCGGACTGACCTACTCGGGGCATCCGCTGGCCTGCGCCGCGGGCGTCGCGACATTCGAGGTCTTCGAGCGCGACGGGATCATCGAGCGCGTCCGAGACCTCGGCGAGCGTGTCGTCGGACCGCGGCTGCGCGCCATCGCCGACCGGCACCCGTCGGTGGGCGAGGTGCGCGGGCTCGGTTTGTTCTGGGCGATCGAGCTCGTGAAGGACCCTGCGACGCGCGAGCCGCTCGTGCCGTTCAACGCGAGCGGGACGGATGCTGCACCGATGGGTGCCCTCGCCGCCGCGTGCAAGAGCGCAGGGCTCTGGCCGTTCACGCACTTCAACCGCATGCACGTGGCGCCGCCGCTCGTGATCTCGGAGGCGGACCTGAACCGTGGACTCGACATCATCGACGGGGCGCTCGACGTTGCAGACGAGTATGTGAGCTGATTCGCGCGCCGGCTGAATCGCGCGTCGGATGCGTGTCTACTTCGAGGGCAGTCCGCGACGCTCCAGCGCCGAGCGGAGCTTCTCTCGACCGCGCAGGGTCGCGGCGCTGCGGATGCGCCCGAGAATCGTGCCGATCCATCCGTGCGACATGCCCTGGCCCGCGTAGTACGTGCGGACCGCGTCGTCGTAGGCCACGATCGCCGCGTCGGGCGCCGGTCGATACGTCTCGCGGTGACGCACGACGTCCTGCGGCAATCGCGGCTTGATGCCTGCTCGGTCTGCGGGATCGGGATGCCCGAGCGCGATCCCCATCACGGGGAATGCGCTCGGTGGCAGCTCGAGCAGATCTGCCAGTTCTTCGGGTCGGTTCCGCACGGCGCCGACGTAGACCGCGCCGAGTCCGAGCGACTCCGCCGCGATGGTCGCGTTCTGCGCAGCCAGGGCCGCGTCGATGAATCCGACGAGCGTGCTCTCGATGTACTCGACGCCCTCCGCCGTCTCTCCGCGATGCTCGGCGACACCGCGGTGCCGCGACCAGTCGGCGACGAAGATCAAGAAGACCGGTGCTCGGCGGATGAACGCCTGGTCGCCTGCCAGCACCGAGATCGCGGCCTTGTGTTCGGGATCGCGGACTTCGATGACCGACCACGCCTGCATGTTCGAGCTCGTCGCCGCGGACTGCGCGGCCGACACGATGAGGGTGACGGTGTCGTCGTCGATCCCCTCCTCCGTGAAGCTCCGCACCGAACGGTGTCGCTGCAGCAGGGCTATGACGTCGTTGGCGGAAGCGATGGATGCGGGGGCTGCGCCGCCGTAGCGCTGGTCGAGCACGCTCGAGTTCACGCCCTCCGACGCACCGCCGGGCACGCCGTCGCTCGTGCCGTCAGACATCCTGATCAGCCCGCCGCAGCGAGCGCCTGCTCGAGGTCGGCCAGCAGGTCGTCGCGGCTCTCGATGCCGACCGACAGACGCACGACCTCTTCGGGCACGGCGAGTTCGGTGCCACGGACGGATGCGTGGGTCATCGCATCTGGATAATTCAGCAGCGATTCAACTCCACCGAGCGACTCGGCCAGGGTGAACAGACGCGTGGATTCGGCGAAGCGGCGGGCGGTCGCGGCATCCGGCAGCGCCAGCGAGACGATGCCGCCGAACGCCGACATCTGCGACGCCGCCAGCTCGTGTCCCGGGTGGGATTCCAGGCCCGGGTAGTAGACGCGGGCGACCCCGGGGTGGGCGTCGAGGAAGCGTGCGATGGCGTCACCGTTCTCACTGTGCCGCTGCATCCGCACGCCGAGCGTCTTGATCCCGCGGGTCGTGAGCCAGGCGTCGAGGGGGCCCGAGACCGCACCGGCCGCGAACTGTAGAAAGCGTGCCTGCTCGGCGAGAGCGTCGTCGTTCATGACAAGCGCGCCACCCACGACATCCGAGTGCCCGCCGAGGTACTTCGTCGTGGAGTGCACGACCACGTCGGCACCGAGCGAGAGTGGCCGCTGCAGTGCGGGCGACGCGAACGTGTTGTCGACCACGACGACCGCACCGGCGGCGTGCCCGAGGCGCGCGAGGCCGGCGATGTCGGTGATGCGCAGAAGCGGGTTGCTCGGGGTCTCGACCCAGACCATCCGCGCGGGGCGTTCTTCGAGGGCGGCGGCGACCTGGTCGAGGTCACTCATGTCGACGACCCGCAGCCCCACGCCCCACGGTGCGAGCACGCGGGCGATCAGGCGATAGGTGCCGCCGTAGACGTCGTTGCCGAGCAGCACCTCGTCGCCGGGCTTCAGGACGGAGCGCAGCAGAGCGTCTTCGGCGGCGAGTCCGGATGCGAACGACAGACCGTGCTGTCCGCCCTCGATCGCGGCGAGCTGGGTTTCAAGTGCCGTGCGGGTCGGGTTGCCGCTGCGGCCGTATTCGTAGCCACCGCGGAGTCCGCCGATGCCGTCCTGCGCGTAAGTGGTCGAGAAGTGCACCGGCGGAATCACGGCGCCCGTAGCGGGATCGAACTCTTGGCCGGCGTGGATGGCGAGGCTGTCGAAACCCGCGAAATCTGACGTGCTCATCGGATGCCTCCTGCGGCGTTGTCTGCGGTGTTCGTTGCGGATGCGGCGGATGCCTGGGGTGGATCGACCGCTGGATCGACCGCTGGTTCCACCGAGAAGCCGTTGTCGGTCATCCAGCCGTCGTCGAAGATCTTGCCGAGGTACCCGCGGCCGTGATCGGGCAGGAGCACGACGACGACGTCGTCGGGTCCGAGTTCGCGGGCCGTGCTCAGTGCGCCGACCACCGCCATCCCGCTCGATCCGCCGACGAGCAATCCTTCTTCCCGCGCGAGGCGGCGGGTCATCGCGAACGAGTCGGCGTCCGAGACGCGCTGCCACTCGTGCACGACGGAAGGATCGAACGTTTCGGGCCAGAAGTCTTCGCCGACGCCCTCGACCTTGTAACCGTGGATGTCTGAGCTGGAGTAGATGGAGCCGATGGGGTCGACACCGATGATCCGGGTGGTGCCGTCCGAGACCTCGCGCAGGTAGCGGCCCGTGCCGGTGATCGTGCCGCCGGTGCCGACGCCCGCCACGAAGTGGGTGACGCGCCCCTCGGTGGCGCTCCAGATCTCGGGACCGGTCGTTTCGTAGTGCGCGCGGGGCCCGTTCTGATTCGCGAACTGGTTCGGCTTGAACGCTCCGGGGATTTCGCGGGCGAGCCGGTCGGAGACGCTGTAGTACGAGCGCGGATCCTCGGGCGGCACACTGGTATCGGTGATGACGACCTCGGCCCCATAGGCCTCGAGGACGGCGACCTTGGGGCCCGCGAACTTGTCGGGAACGACGAAGATCATGCGGTAACCGCGCTGCTGCGCGACGAGGGCGAGGCCCACCCCCGTGTTGCCGCTGGTGGGTTCGACGATCGTGCCGCCCGGGCCGATCAATCCGTCACGCTCGGCGGCGTCGAGGATATTGGCTGCGATGCGGTCTTTGGATGAGCCGCCCGGGTTGAAGTATTCGATCTTCGCGAGAACCGTGGCGGTGATGCCGTCGGTGACGTGGTTCAGGCGGACGAGGGGTGTGTTGCCGATGAGGTCGGTGACGCTCTGCGCGTATCGCACGGGATAAGTCCAAGCTGCGGGGCCGCGATGCTCTCGCGGGGTGTTGTCAGGGGTCGTTGAAAGCGAGTGCGAGGCACTCAGCGGCAACAACGACAGGACAGCACGCGGATAGCTTACATAGGCGAGCTGCGGGATGCCTAGCTGCACACCGATTCGAGCGCCGCGATGCCTGAGCCCGTCGAAGCGAGCACCGGGCGCACGTGTCGACCAGGCAGGGCACAGCGGGTGACTTCGACGAGCTCAGTGACCGGGCGGGCCCACGCTCCCTGAGCCTGTCGAAGGGAGCACCGGAACTCCCGCGTCGACAAGGCAGGGCACAGCGGGTCACTTCGACGAGCTCAGTGACCGGGCGGGCCCAGCGGGGTACCGCTAGAACGGGGGTGGATCCGTGTTCGGGACGAAATGGATCGCCGAGGGTGGCCTGTCGATGTAGACGTGACCACCGGGTGAGGTCCACTCCAGGACCCCGCCTCCGAGTTGTCGGACCGTCCAGGCTGTTTCGCCTTTCAACGTGTGGTGTCGTTTGCAGAGACAAGCCAAGTTGCAGACGCTGGTTTCGCCACCCAGTGCGTAGTCGCGGGTGTGGTCCCGATCGCACCGGTGCGCGGGTTGCCGGCACCCGGGGAACCGGCAGTGCTGATCCCTCGCGCGGAGGAAACGCTTCATGTCTGCGGATGGTGTGTAGCGGTCGACGGCGAGAACGCGCCCGGTGATCGGGTCAGCGAGAACTCGATCCCATCCGGTCGCGTGTCCCGCGAGCTGGCGCGCGGTGGCCGGGTCGATCGGACAGCGGCCGACCAGTTCGGCCGGCTCATCCGTCACACCGGCGAGTGCGAGAGCGGGGACGGTGACGTTCACGATCCCGCGAATAGCCCCCAGTCCGCCGGCCCCGTCCGAGAAGCCGGCACCCGTTTTCACGGACGGGGTCACGGTGAGCATCATGTCCGCCACCAGGTCGGCCCGGATCTGATCGAGGGTGCGGGTGTCCGTCGGGTCGGCGTTCTTCAACGCCTGGGCTTGTTGCGTGATCCGGTCGTGCATCGCGTGCGCGAGCACGGCGGGTTGGGTGGAGATGAACTCCGCCATCCCGTCCCCGATATCGCGCACGCACGCACCCCGCGACGCCCGAGCCTCCTTATGGCGCTCCGCCAAGGGTCGCGGCTGCAGCGACTCCGCCAACCGCGCCAACGATGCCCCGAGCCGCCCGGGCGTGGTCCCCTCGGCCCGGATCAGCGCTTCACGCTCGAACTCCGCCCGCGCTTCCGGATCGGTGAGGGGGAGTCCGTGTTCCATGATCACCGCGACGTGGCCGCGAGCGATGCGCCCCTCGTCCCACGCCGCGAACGTGGCCGGGAACGACTCCTCCAAAACCGCAGCGTCGTTCATGCGACGTTGCACGGTCCTGTCGGACATGTTCATCGCTGCGCCGAGTTCTGCCGCCAAAGCACGGAACGGCAGCTCAGCTTCGCGGGAGGAAGGTGAGGCGAGTTCGGCAACGCGGCGCGCACCGACGCGCGCGGCCCTTGCGAACAATCGCGCGAGCGCGGCCTCAGTACGCGCGTTCGCACGCCACACGTCGATGCCCTCCACGGCTAGCTCCCGCGCGATCGCGTCCACCCCAGTCGTTTCGACGTCACCATGGTTCGAATGCATGTTCGAAACTCTACGGATGACCACCGACATTCGAACCTCGAAAAGTGCCCAAAAACGGTGAAATCACGCCGAAAAGATGAGACTCCTCACATCTTGCGTCGCGCGCGAACCCGCAGGCGGGTGGCTCCGCTGGTCGCTTCGACAGGCTCAGTGACCGGCGCTTCGACAGGCTCAGTGACCGACGGGAATGCCCAACGGCGCAGGCCGGTTGCCCACACCATGCGCGCCATCGTCTACTCCCAGACCGGAACATCCGACGTCCTCCACGAGATCGACTCGCAGATCCCCGAGCCCGGCGCGGGCGAGGTCCGCGTTCGCGTGATCGTTTCGGGCGTCAATCCGACGGATTGGAAGAGCCGGGCGGGCGGCGCCTCAGCCCCGACGCGCTTCCCGGAGCAGGTACCCAACCAGGACGGTGCAGGCATCGTCGACGCGGTCGGTCCGGGCGTCGAGCACCTCGCGCCCGGCGATCGGGTCTGGATGTTTCTCGCAGCATTCGACCGCCCGTCCGGCACCGCGCAGGAGTACACGCTCCTGCCCGCTCATCTCGTCGCGCCCCTCCCCGAAGGCGTCTCGTTCGACGTCGGCGCATCGCTGGGCGTGCCCGCGCTGACGGCGCATCGAGCGCTCACCGTGCACGACGGCGGCCCCTCGCGGCTCGCCCCCGGTTCACTCGCGGGCCGGACCGTGCTGGTCGCGGGTGGGGCCGGCGCCGTCGGACACGCCGCCATCCAGCTCGCGCGCTGGGCCGGCGCGACCGTCGTCACGACCGTGTCTTCCGACGCCAAAGCGGACCTCGCCCTCGCGGCCGGAGCGCACACCGTCGTCAACTATCGCGAGCAGCACGCTGCCGCCGAGATCCGCGCCGCCGCCCCCGATGGGGTGGACATCGTGGTCGAGGTCTCCCCCGCGCGCAACGCAGAACTGAATGCCGCCGTCCTGGCGAACCAGGGCTCCGTCGCCGTCTACGCGACCGATGGCGGAACCGAGATGAGCCTCGACATCCGCACGCACTTCGCCCTCAACATCCGGTACCAGTTCTTGCTGCTCTACACGATGGGGACGGATGCGATCACGGCCGCTGTCGAGGATGTCACGGCCGCACTTCGCGACGGTGCGCTCCCCGTCGGACAGGAAGCCGGCTTGCCGATCACTCGATTCGCCCTGGAACAGACCGCCGCCGCGCACGACGCGGTCGAGGGCGGGCTCGTCGGCAAGGCACTCATCGACGTGGCAACGAGCTAGCGCGCCCGGTCACCGCCCCGCTAGCGCGACCCCCAGCCATCCGGCCAGATCCCGAATCTCGGCCTCGACCATCTCGCGCTCGTCGTCGTCGTAGGGCAAGACTTCGTGCACGGCGTGCACGACGAGCGTCTCCTTCTTCTTGTCGAGTTCGGCGTCCAGCAGCCCGACGAAGCGATCGCCGACGAGGATCGGATGCGCGAAGTATCCGTACACCCGCTGCGCCTTGGGCTTGAACTGCTCGAGCACGTAGGTGAAGTCGAACAGTTCGGTCAGTCGCGGACGGTCGAAGAGCATGCGGTCGTACGGGTTCAGGATGGCGGCGCGCCCGCCCGGGTCGTCGTCGAGAGCGGCGAGCGCCTCAGGATCGACCCGCCACTTCCAGCTGCTGCCCTCGACTTCGGCGGGTTCGCCCACCGTTCCCACGGGCGTCCAGGGTGACTTCTGCTTCGCGATGCCGGCCGCCTGCAGGCGCCGTTGATGCAACAGCACCTCAGCCTCGGCCGGCTCGAACACCGGCAGGTCGGCCGGATAGACCCGCTCCGGCAGGTCCCACAGGCGCTGGCGGCCCACCCGGCCGGCGATCGCGACCTCGCCGATCCGCGCGAGGATCTCGAGCATCCGCGGCACTTCGTTCGGCCCGTACCATCCGCTCGAGCGGTCGCGTTGGACGACGCTCGTGTCGGTGAAGTCGGATGCCGCGAGTGGGCCCTCGGCGCGAAGTCGGGACAGGATGTCTCGGCGAAACGCGTCGTTCGCCTCGAGGTAGTCGACCGTCGCCTGCCGGCGCGGGCCCTCGCGCATGATCGACAGCATCGGGGCGAGCAGGCTGCCGGCCCAGAAGCATCCGTCGTGCTCGAAAAGCAGCCGATCGGTCTCGACGGCTTTGCGGAGCTGGCCTGGTTCGTAGCCCCAACCGATCCGGCTCCACGGCACCGTCTGCTCGGCAGGGGCGATCGTGGCGGTGGGATCGATCTTGATCGCGCCGATTTGCTCCGCGACCTCAACGACATCGCCCGGCCGATCGACGTCGAGCAGCTGAGCCCGGACCGCGATGCGGCGCGCTTCGTTGCGGGACAGCCGATGCATGGGGCGACGCTACTCGCTCAACCGAGCGCCTGCGCCCCGATCACCGAGAGCAGGCTCAGCTTCTCGTAGCTCTCGCTGCCCGGGACAGCCGTGTAGACCATCAGCGACTGCGCCTGCGCGGGGTCGACCAGCCGCTGACAGTGCAATTCGAGCGCACCGACCTCGGGATGCACAAAGTGTTTCGTTTCGTGCGGCCGCAGTCCCACCTCGTGCTCCGCCCAGAGCGTGCGGAACTCGTCGCTGCGCGCGAGCAAAAGCTCGGCGAGTTCGGCAGCGCGCGACCGGGGGCCACGCAACGCCGTGATCTCACGCAACCCCGACGCGTACATCCTGCTGAGGAACCCGTGCTCCTCTCGGGCGTAGAACTCCCGCGTGGCGGGATCGGTGAACCAGCGAAAACCGAGGCTGCGTTCGGGACCCGTGAGAGAGACCTTGTCGCCCATCAGGGCGACGCCCATCCGGCTCTGCCCCAGCGTCTCGCCCAGTTCGGTGACGATCTCGGCGGGTGTGTCGTCGAGTCGATCCAGGATGCGGAGCATGCCCGGGCTGATGTGATCTCGTCCACCGCCCCGCGCGGGTGGAGTGTGGCCCGCGAGATGGAACAGGTGGTCGCGTTCATCGAGCGAGAGGTGGAGCCCCTGGGCGATGGATGCCAGCATGTGCTCGGACGGCTGCGGGCCCCTCTCCTGCTCGAGACGGGAGTAGTAGTCCGTCGACATATGGCTGAGCGCTGCCACCTCTTCCCGGCGCAGCCCGGTGGTTCGGCGCCGAGCACCGCGCGTCAGTCCGACATCCTCCGGCTGCAGCGCCTCGCGGCGCGTCCGGAGAAACTCGGCCAATCCCCTGCGGTCGATCACGGTGTTCCCTCATCTCCCTGCGTCCGTCATGTCTACCCCGTGTGGACAACCGGAGCCACGGTCCGACGATCCCCCCTTCGTATCGGGGGATCGAGAGGCCCTGGATGGCCTCGGCGCCGCGGGCGATCGTGGGAACACCAGAACACGAGACATCCGAGGAGCACACCGTGCCACGCAAGAAGATCGACATCACCCTTCCCGACCTCACCGGCAAGCGCGCGCTCATCACGGGCGCCAGCGATGGGATGGGCCTGATCATGGCGCGCCGGCTCGCCGCGGCCGGAGCCGAGGTCATCGTCCCCGTGCGAAACCGCACGAAGGGCGAGAACGCGCTCGCGACGATCCGCGCCACGATTCCCGATGCCGCGGTGTCGCTCCGCGATCTGGACCTTTCGTCGCTCGAGTCCGTTGCGCGCCTCGGCGAGACCCTGCGCGCCGAGGGCGAACCGATCCACCTGCTCGTCAACAACGCGGGCGTCATGAGCCGCGGTCTGCTCTTCGGGCCGATGGGACCCGGTCGCGTAGGCGGAACGCCCGGCGAGCAGCCCCTGTTCCGGCCGCTCCGCAGCATGAACGACGCCGCCCGCATGTGGGAACGCTCCGAGGAACTCACCCAGGTAAAACTCCCGACGGCATGACAATCTGAGTTCGATGACGATGTTCCCCCTCGGCCGACCGGCACGCACAACGATCGCCGCGCTCGGTGCCCTCTATACGGGCGCCGTTCTGTGGGTGACGCTGCGTCCGTTGCCGTGGGCGACCGAGGGAAACCAGGAGGCCTATGGCATCCTCAATCCTCAATCGTGGATCGGATGGTCGACCTGGACGGAGGGGTCACCGCTTGAGATCGTGGCGAACATTCTGATGTTCCTGCCCATCGGGCTGGCCTCGGGTCTGCTCTTTCGCGGCCTGCTCGGCGTCATTCTTCCTGTCGTGCTGACGCTCGCGATCGAGCTGGCTCAGATACCGCTGGCGGACCGAATCTCGCATCCGCGCGATCTCGTCGCCAACGCGATCGGCGCCATCCTGGGACTGTTGATCGCCACCGCGGTGCTTCGAGGACGGGCCAGGCTCACCCGAATGTCAGAACGGGCTTGACGACCTCACCGGACTCGCTGTCGGCGAATGCCCGCGCGATCTCGGCAAACGGATACGTCCGAACGAGCCTGTCGAACGGGAACTCACCCGCCAGATATAGCTCGATCATCTCGGGGATGAACAGCTGCGGGATGACGCCGCCCTCGACGACAGACGTGATCCGGATGGCGCGGGCCACGGCCTGCGACAGGTTCACCTTCGACTCCGCTTCGGGGTTCGCTGCGGCCAGCAAAACGGCGTGGCCGCGGTGGCCCAGCGATCGGAGCATCCCGTCCACGACACCGGCGTTTCCGGTCGTGTCGATCGCATAGTCCACGCCGGTCCCGCTGATCGAGGCGAGCTCTTCGACGGTGTCCACCTCTCGCGCGTTGACGGTGTGGGTGGCACCGAGCTCGCGGGCGAGTTCGAGCCGCTCCGCCACGACATCCACCGCGACGATCATTCGAACCCGTGCGACGCGTGCACCCAGGATCGCCGACATACCGACCGCCCCCGTGCCGAACACCACAAGCGTGCTATCCATCCGCGGCTCGATAACCTTCAGAACCGTGCCCGCCCCGGTCTGCACCCCGCACCCGAGCGGTGCGAGCACCTCGAGCGGCACATCGGTGCGCACCTTCACGACGCTGCGCGTCGGCACGTTCGCGTACGTGGCGAAAGCGGACTGACCGAAGAAGTGCGAGATGACCCGGTGCCCACCGGCGTCGACCAGGGACGTCGTGCCGTCGGGGCGTCCTCCGGCGAAGTTCTGCTCATAGGAGTTCACGCAGAATGACGGGTTCCCGCTCAGGCAATCGACGCAGATGCCGCAGCTCGCGACCGTCAGAACGACGTGATCGCCGACCTCGAGGTGCGTCACGCCGTCGCCCACACGTTCGATCACGCCCGCGCCCTCGTGCCCGAGCACGATCGGAAAGGTGGTCGGGATCCACCCGTCCCGCACAGCCATGTCGGTGTGGCACACGCCGGTCGCGACCATGCGGACCTGCACCTCGCCCGCGCGCGGATCGTCAAGCGTCAGCTGCGCCATCTCGAACTCGCCTTCGAGCTCGGGCATGACGGCTGCGGTGATGGTGGAAGTCATGGGGTGGATCCTCTCGTCGCGGATCACCACAGTCTGTGCGCATGAGCCGGCCACGTCCGCCCCCTTTCGCTCCGCACCGAATGGTTGTAAGGGCGGCGCGGCGAGACGTCGCATCGGCAGCCCGGAAGAGGCACTCGGCGTTCGCTCAGGAAGCCGGCCGCACGCCCTCGTAGGCTGGATGCACCAAGGGGAGTACTCCGACACGGTCGGCTCGTCATTACGGATGCATCGCATCCCGGGTCACCGGTCCTCGATCTGAGGATGGAGAAGACCTTGGCGTCGATTCGCTCACGCCAAGGTTAGGAATCCCGCTTGAACATCACGCCGCTCATCTGGATCATCACGATCGCCGTCACGATCGCGTTCTTCGTCTACGAGTTCTTCGCGCACGTGCGCAAACCGCACGAGCCGACGATCGGCGAATCCGCCCGCTGGTCGGCCTTCTACATCGGCCTCGCGCTGCTGTTCGGCGTCGGCATCGGCGTCGTCAGCGGCTGGACCTACGGCGGTGAATACTTCGCCGGCTACCTGACAGAGAAGGCCCTGTCGATCGACAACCTCTTCGTCTTCCTGATCGTCATGACCGGCTTTGCGGTGCCGAAGATCTACCAGCAGAAGGTGCTGATGATCGGCATCGTCATCGCGCTCATCCTGCGCGGAATCTTCATCGCGGTCGGCGCCACGCTGATCGAGAACTTCTCGTGGATCTTCTACCTGTTCGGCGCCCTGCTGCTCTTCCTCGCCTACCGCCAGGCGTTCGCGCACGGTGAATCGAACCCCGCGGACGGAAAGTTCATGCGCTTCGTCCGGCGCCACCTCCCCGTCACCGACGAGTACCACGGCGACAAGTTGACCGTCCGCAAGGGTGGCCGACGCTGGGTCACGCCGATGTTCCTCACGATCATCGCGATCGGATTCGTCGACCTGATCTTCGCCGTCGACTCGATCCCCGCCATCTACGGCCTGACGGAAGAGGCGTACATCGTGTTCACCGCGAACGCGTTCGCGCTCATGGGACTGCGCCAGCTGTTCTTCCTCATCGGCGGGTTGCTCGAACGTCTCGTCTACCTGGCACAGGGGCTGGCCGTCATCCTCGCCTTCATCGGCGTCAAGCTCGTGCTGCACGCCATGCACGTCAATGAGCTGCCGTTCATCAACGGCGGCGAACCGATGCTGTGGGCCCCCGAGATCCCTATCTGGTTCTCGCTGCTCTTCATCGCCGCGACGATCGCGGTGGCGACGATCGCGAGCCTCATGAAGACCCGCAACGACAACCGACCCGTCGCCGAGAAGGTGGAGGAGCAGCTGCCGGAGAAGGGGTCAGCCCTGTAACTAGCTCGGCCCTGTAACTCAGCCCTGTAGCTGGCTCAGCAGCTCGATGTGGTCGGCGGTGCCCGTGAACTCGGTGATCCGCCCGTTCACGATCCGGTACATCCCGAACTCGGCGACATTCACGTGTCGCCGGGTCGGGGTGATCCCACGGAACTCACCGACATGGGTGCCACCCGCTCGCACGTGCGCGGCCACACGATCGTCTTCGACGACGAGTTGGATGCGTCGCCACTGCCAATCCGGGAACGCCCGGAGCAGCTCGGCGACGCCGTCGATCCATGCATCCGCGCCACCCGGCAGATGCGCGCGCCGAACCGCCGGGTCGAGGAACGAACGGATCGCCTCGAGATCGTGCCGGTTGCACGCCTCGAGATACTCGGCGAACCACTCACGCATCTGCCACGGTTCCACTCCCCCATTATCCGAGGAGCCCGCCGGGAGGGCCCCGCTCAGCGGAGTTCGAGAACCCTGGCCGCGGAGACCCGACCACCGACCTCGACCTGTTGCCCGAGATATCGCAGGTGGGTGTGCAACAGCGAACCCGCGCCCTGAACGATCTCGAGGTCTTGGCCGAGCTCGGCCGACAGACGCACCGCTGCCGAACCCGTCGCCTCGTCTTCGCGGATGCCGAGCTCGGGCGCGAACATGCGTGCCCGAACGCGCTTTCGCGTCTCGTCGAACCACGCCCATACGTAGTGCATGCCGAGGCCATAGGCATCCGGATCCACCGCTTCGACCTCGTCGGGGTTCGCGAGCTGGTCGAGCTCGAACGGTGGGGCCCACTCCGGAAGCGCGGTCGCGAAGACGAGGTCGCGATCGAACCGCACCCGCACGCTCCCCGCTGGCACGTCGATGTGTTTGATCTCGTCGCCGTTGTCGCGCAACCATGCGGCGAGCCCGACCGTGGGATGCCCTGCGAAGGGCAGCTCGCGAGTGGGCGTGTAGATCCGCGCGGTAGCGGCACCAGCCTCGACCGCATCGATGAAGATGGTTTCGCTGAACCCGAGATCGGCCGCTATCGCCTGCTCGCGCTTACGGGTTGAAGAAGACGCCCAGACGATTCCGAGCTGGTTGCCGTGTGCGCCCGCCGCGTCGACGAACACGTCCACGACGTTTACGAGAAGGCTCACGACGGCCCATTCTGACAGGGAACGGCCGGAATCGTCTGCGTCCTTCCCGCCTGTTCTGCGAACGTGATGGACGGTACCCTATGGGTGCTGTTCACCGACGAGCGGAGGCCCTTCATGACGCGCGAGATCACGGACGAGGACGCGGTCATGGACCAGATAGCGGAGCGACTCGCCGCACGATTCCCCTCGACGCCGATCGAGCAGATCTCAGCCGTCGTGCGAGAAGCGCACCTCGCTCTGGCGGGCGCCCATGTGCGCGATTTCGTTCCGGTCCTGGTCGAGCGAGAGGCCACGTCGCGATTGAAGTCTGCGGCGACCTGAGACGGCATCGTCGTCGCACTCACGCGGCCAGGTGACGGGACTCGCGCAATCGGCGGACCACGCCGTTCTCCACAAGCACGGGCACGTAGTGACGCAGCCGTGCACCATCGAGGGATTCGAGCTCTTCCGCGATCAGGGCGAAAACGGCATCCTCGCCGAGTACGGGGAACCGTCGTCGAAGTCGCTCCGCGAGATGAACGAGCGCCTCGAACTCGTTATCGGGATGGGTGCAACTCATCTGTCAATTCTCGCGGACATCGAGGTCCGCGGGCCCGAATCGTCCTTCATCGTGTCCGCCGCGGCTCGGGAACGACGACCGGGTGATTACGGTGGGGACATGAAGGTCATCGCTGTTTACAGCACGAAAGGCGGAGTCGGGAAAAAGACCGCCGCCGTCAATCTCGCGTGGGAAGCCGCGAAGGAGTTTCGCGTCCTGCTGTGGGATCTCGATCCGCAGGGCGCCGCGACCTTCCTGCTGCAGGTGAAACCGAAGGTGAAGGGTGGCGTCGCCGCCCTCGTGGCCGGCGACAGCAAGGTCAGCGGAGCCATCCGTTCCACCGCGTACGACAACCTCGATGTGCTGCCCGGCAACGCGAGCTATCGCGACCTCGACCTCGTGCTCGATCACGCGAAGAAGTCCGAGCAGCGGGTCGCGAAGATCCTCGAACAGGTCGAGCGCGACTACGACGTCGTGATCCTCGACTGCCCGCCCGGCGCGTCGCTCGTCGCCGAGAACGCCGTGTTCTCGGCGGATGCCGTCGTCGTTCCCCTCGTGCCGTCGCCGCTGTCGATGCGTTCCCTCGAGCAGGTCGTGGAGTTCGTCGGCGCATCCGTCTCGAAGGCCCGCATCGTCGGATTTCTCTCGATGGTCGATCGGCGCAAGACCCTGCATCGGACGACCGTCGAGCAGCTGCCTCAGGCGCAGAAGGCGGTCACGGATGTGGTCGTCCCCGCGACCGTTCATGTCGAGCGCATGGGCACCGAGCGGGCACCGATCGGGAGTTATGCGCCCGGCGTCGAAGCTGCGCGTGCCTACGGCGAACTCTGGGCGCTGATCCGGGGAGCGGTCAAGCCGAAGGCGCGCCGCAAGAAGAGCTGAGCGGCACGCCGCCTATATCGAACGACGTGGCCCGGATGGAGCGCGAGCACGCCGGCGCCCGTCGCACCTGCGCCCCCATGGAGTGGCTATTCGTCGACGGGTTCGTCGGCCGGCAGGCTGTGCCAGATGTCGAAAGTCACCGACTCCGCCCCGTGCACATCTCCGACGGAGAGCAGTCCGATGAGTTGCTCGTGCCGCTCGACCGACGCGCGTCCGTCAAGCGTGAACCGCACCAGCTCGGCGCGACGCACCAGCGGACCGAACTGCTCGAGCACAGCCTCGAGAGCACGATTCCCGAGTGCGGTGACCGGGATCATGTGGAACTCATCGTCCGCATCCAACGCCGCCGCCAGGTCATCGGCACGGAGAGCCTCGGCGAAGCGGTGATTCGCCTCTCGCATGCGACCGACATCCTCGACACTCAGCTTGCCGGCCGTCTCGCGTACAGCCAACCCGTGCATGGCGGCGATGACGTCCCGGGCATCCCGGACGACCCGCGGATCGATCGTACTGACGGCCGTTGACCTACCGGGCACCGCGACCACGAGTCCGCTTGCGCCGAGACGCAGGAGAGCCTCGCGCACGGGCGTGCGGCTGACGCCGAGCCATTCTGCGAGATCGCCGTCGCGCAGCTGCTCCCCTGGCTCGAAGGTGCCGTCCACGATGGCGTCGCGCAGACGCCGATACACATCGTCGCGGAGGAGGGAGCGGTCAACGCCAGAGCGGCCCGTGGGAATCGGCATGCAATACATTGCGCACAACCCGGGCATGGACGCAAATCATTAATCATCCGTTGCGAGTGTGTACTACATGCAATATATTAAATCCCACGAGCGATCATCAATTCACACCGCAGGGGCGAGTCCGGCGGGGCGACCCGAAAGGAAGAGCATCATGAGCACCATGTCTGAGGCAATCACGAACGTCGTCCTCGTCCACGGAGCGTTCGCCGACGGCTCGGGATGGCGGGGCGTCTACGACAACCTGACCACCCGGGGCTATCGGGTCACGATCGTGCAGAACCCGCTGACGTCGCTGGCCGACGACGTCGCCGCGACGATACGGGCGCTGGAAGCCCAGGACGGACCGACGATCCTGGTCGGCCACTCGTGGGGCGGAACAGTCATCACCGAGGCGGGCATTCACCCGAATGTCGCGGGGCTCGTCTATGTCTCAGCGCTTGCTCCCGATGCCGGCGAGTCGTCGACCCAGCAGTACGAGGGCTTCGCCCCCACCCCGGAGTTCGTGATCGACGTCGCGGAGGATGGCTACGGCTTCGTCCGGGCGGACACGTTCCAGGCGGGATTCGCCGCCGACGTCAGCGACGCCGACGCCGCCTTCCTCAGCGACTCGCAGGTCCCGATCAACTTGTCCGTCTTCGGGACCGCGGTGCAGAATGCGGCATGGCGCACGAAGCCGAGCTGGGCGGTCATCGCGAAGGAAGACAAGGCCTTCGATCAGGCGATGCTGAACCACATGGCCGAGCGCATGGGCGCGACGATCACCCACGTCGCGGGCAGCCACGCCCTGTTCATCACGCAGGCGGGCGTCGTCTCCGACGTGATCGTCGACGCGGCTCGGAACGCCCTCGTCAGCGCCGTGTGACCGCCTGCCGACGACTACACTCCCCTACGTCGCGGCGACCCGCGGGCGAGCCTGCCGCACCCGGAACCACAAGCTCAGCTCGCGCGTGGCGCGCAGAACGGGATCCGCATCATCGACCGCCTCGAGGTCGTCGAACGTGCTGCGGAAGCCGGCGGGAAGAGCTGTACGCGCCTCATCGATCGGCTCGTAGCCCATCGTCCATTCCGCGAGCTGCCGTGCCGGGGGCCTGCTGTCGACCAGTACCCGGACATCCGCATGCCGAGGATCGGCCGTGATGCGGGCGAGCAGCGCGCGCACCGGGAGTTCGGGACCCTCGAGGTACTGGATGAACCGACCGTTGCGGTAGAGAAGCATCCCCGTGATGTCCGCCTGAGCGTTCGCCGCCCGACTCTGTGTCAGCAGTTCTTCGAGTTCGGACTCGTCGAACAGGGTCACGGCGAAGCTCGTATAGACGAGCGAGTACAGTCCGTCCGCTGGTTCGCCGGACGCGTCCGCGCGGGTCATGCGTCACCCACTGGGGTCGCGGTCTCTTGCGTGCCGCTCACGTACGCGGCGGCCACGGCTTCCATGGCATCAGCGAGATGAGCGAAGGTACCGATGGGTTGGGTGTGGGTGTCGAGGGCGACGAAGCGCCCATCGTCATCGCGGTCGATGCATCCGAGAAAATGACCCGGTCGACTCCCCACATAAAACCCGTCATCGACGCGCGCCCACACGACATCGCGCTCTTGTGTCTCTGTCTGCACCGCTTTTCAGTCCTTCTCTGGCGCAGGAAGGACCCGAGCCGCATTGCTTGTGGCTCTCACGCTAGCCGCTGTGGGCAGACGAGCGGCGGGGCTTGCGCGTTCGCGGCGGATTGGGTACTGGTCCCGCAAAGTAATTGCGGCGCCGACGGATGTCGCGCCCGCGCCGCAACTTCGGCGTTGCGGTCTCGGTTCAGTCAGGATTGGAGTTCCTGGGCCTCGGCGATCCGCGAGTGCCCACCTGGGGCGTGATGCTGGGCGAGGGCTTCCGCAACGTCTACGTCGCACCCCTGCTGATCCTGTGGCCCGCCCTCGCCATCGGCGTGACCGTCGGAGCCTTCGTCCTCTTCGCAAACGCGCTGCGCGACGGGCTCGAGGACCGCCCGACCGTACCGCCGCGGAAGCGGGCGAAGAGGGAGTCCCCGAAGAAACTGCCCGCCTCCGACGGCGCCGATCAGCCGAAGAACCGCCATCTCCTGGATGTCGAGGGCGTCTCGATCGGGTTCCGCACGCCCACCGGAACGACGCCCGTCGTGCACGCCGTGTCGTTCCACCTCGACCGCGGTGAGGTCCTCGGCATCGTGGGAGAATCCGGGTCGGGTAAGTCGCAGACGGTTTTCTCGATCCTCGGGCTCCTGCCCGAGGGTGGCGAGGTGACGGGCGGTCGCATCTGGTTCGACGGCGTGGAGACAGTCGACGCTTCGGGGACTCGGCAGGATCGCCTGTCGAAGCTGCGCGGGCGACGCATCGCCTACATCCCGCAGGAGCCCATGTCGAACCTCGCGCCCTCGTTTACGATCGGGCGCCAGCTGGTGCGCCCGATGATGAAGAACCTCAAGCTTTCGCGGGCCGAGGCCACGCGGCGCGCGATCGATCTCCTGTCACAGGTGGGCATCGCCGATCCCGAACGCACAATGGCCGCCTACCCGCACGAGATCTCGGGCGGAATGGCACAGCGCGTCCTGATCGCGGGGGCGGTGAGCAGCGAACCGGATCTGCTTATGGCCGACGAGCCCACGACGGCATTGGACGTGACCGTGCAGGCCGAGGTCCTCGACCTGCTGAGAGACATGCGCAGCACCCTGGGCGTCGGCATCGTGGTGGTCACCCATAATTTCGGCGTCGTATCCGATCTCGCCGACCGGGTTCTCGTGATGCGAGAGGGTGCCGTGGTCGAAGAGGGTGCCGTGCGACGGGTCCTGCGTGATCCGCACGCGCCGTACACGCGCAGACTGCTCGGCTCGATGCTGCAGGACAAAAAACCGCTCACGCCCCTCGCGGGAGGCATCCGATGACCGAACCCCACCTCGTCGATGTAAGCGACGTATCCGTCGAGTATCGAACACGGTCGCTGCGCGCGAAGCCGTTCCGCGCACTTCACTCGGTTTCGATCTCCGTCTCGCCAGGTCGCACCCTCGGTCTCGTCGGCGAGTCCGGCTCGGGCAAGACAACTCTCGGACGCGCCCTATTGGGCCTTGCCCCCGTCACCGCGGGGTCGATCACCTTCGAGGGCGCCGACATCACACACGCCAAGAGACGCCAGCGGCGAGCGCTCAGCCGAGATATCCAGGTCGTCTTCCAGGATCCCTACACGTCGCTGAACCCCGCGATGCCGATCGGCGAGATTCTTCGCGAGCCGCTCGGCGCGCAGGGAGTGCCGCAGCGCGAGGCCCGCGTCCGCGTCCGAGACCTCCTCGACCGCGTCGGGCTGCCCGCGGACGCCGCCACGCGTCTCCCGCGCGACTTCTCGGGCGGTCAGCGGCAGAGAATCGCCATCGCGCGGGCGCTGTCGCTGTCACCCAAGCTCATCGTCTGCGACGAACCCGTGAGCGCCCTCGACCTGACGACCCAGGGGAAGGTCCTGGACCTTCTGCTGGAGCTCCAACGCGAAACGGGCGTCGCCTATCTCTTCATCTCCCACGATCTCGATATCGTCCGGCACATCAGCCATGACGTCGCGGTCATGTATCGGGGCGAAATCGTCGAGCGCGGCAGCGCAGAGCGCGTCACCTCGGAGCCGACGCATCCGTACACTCGACGCCTTCTGCTGTCCTCGCCCGTACCCGACCCGGACGAACAGGCCACGCGACGCACTCAACGACTCGAACTCGCTCGCGACGAACGACAGGAAGCGTCACGATGACCGCGATCGCCACCGCAACGACGGCCGCAGAGGGCAGTATGCTGCTCGATCCGGACCGACTCTTCCCCGCCGACCCCACCACGAGGGCGATCGCCCGGGGTCTGCACGCGACCGTCGCGGATCTGCCGATCCTGTCCCCGCACGGGCACGTACCGGCGCGGCTTCTTCTCGATGACGAGGCGTTCCCCGACCCCACGCGACTGCTCCTCTCCGGCGATCACTATGTCACCCGGCTCCTGCAGACGGCGGGGGTCGATCCGGCCGAGCTCGGCGTCGGGGGCGTCGAGGTGCGCGATCCCCGTCGCGCCTGGCGCTCGTTCTGCGAGAACTGGGACGTCCTCAGCGGCACCGCGTCGGGATACTGGCTCACCGATGAGCTGTCGCGCCTGTTCGGCATCGATCGCGAACCGTCCGCTTCCTCCGCTGACGCACTGTACGACGTCATCGCCGACCGCCTGCAGCAGCCGAACTTCCGGCCGCGCCGTCTGCTGGACCGTTTCCGGATCGAGGTTCTCGCGACGACGGACGACCCGATGGACGACCTCGACGTGCACCGGGCTCTGGCGGACGACGCCCATTTCGATGGCCGGGTCATTCCCACCTTCCGCCCCGACGCATACCTCGACCCCGAAGCTCCGGGGTTCCTGCGCGGCGTCGAGCGTCTGGCCCAGTGGCACGGCACTCCCACCGACGATTACACGGGATACCTCGAGGGGCTGGAGTCGCGCCGCGCCCATTTCATCGCTCATGGAGCGACCTCCGCAGACCATGGCGTCGTCGATGCTCTCGCGGAACCGCTCGCATCCGACGAGGCCGCCGCCCTGTTCCGGCGCGCGGTCCGCTCCGAGTCGACCCCGGCCGAGGCGCGCGCGTTCCGGGCTCACATGCTGTTCCAGATGGCAGGGATGAGCGTGCGCGACGGCCTGGTGATGACGATCCATCCCGGTGTGCTGCGCAATCACCACACCGAGACGTATCGCTCCTTCGGGCCGGATACCGGCCACGACATCCCCGTCGCGACGGAGTACACGCGCAATCTCCGACCGCTGCTGGAGGAATACGGACTCGCTCCGGACTTTCACCTCGTGCTCTTCACGGTTGATGAGACGACCTTCTCGCGCGAGATCGCCCCGCTCGCCGGTTTCTACCCGAGCGTGTTCATCGGACCACCCTGGTGGTTCTTGGACGCGCCCGACGCCATCCTCCGGTTCCGGGCCGCAACGACCGAGATCGCAGGATTTTCGCGATCTGCCGGATTCATCGACGATACGCGCGCCTTCCTGTCGATACCGGCACGCCACGACATGGCCCGACGCGTCGACGCGTCCTATCTCGCACGCCTCGTCGCGGAAGGCCGCATAGGACGGGCCCGCGCGCAGCGGATCATCGTGGACCTGACGGACGCACAGCCTCGAAAGGTCTTCAAACTGTGAGTCCGAGGCTCTCCCGCGCGGCGCTCGCCGCGCGCGGTACGGCATGCCCGCCGGCTCCTGCGCGCATCGCCCACCTCGGTGTCGGCGCGTTCAGTCGATCCCACCAAGCGTGGTACACGGCTCGCTCGCCCGAAGCAGCCGAGTGGGGAATCGTGGGATACACCGGGCGGACCTGATATCGCGACCGCCCTCGAGCGCCAGGACGGTCTCTACACGCTTCTGACCCGTTCGGACGAGGACGACGAGGCCGAGATCGTCGGGAGCATCCGCTCAGCGGTCGACGGGCGCGATACGGCGACGTTCGTGCAGCAGTTCGAGGCACCCGAAACCGCCATCGCCACGCTCACCATCACGGAGGCCGGCTACCGACTGCCCGTGGCCGGTGACGGGCACGACACGATCGAGATCGGCGATGACCTCGCACTGTTGACGGCGATATCCCTGCCGCGTGACACCGACGCCCTTCCGACCCTCAGGACACCCCTCGCGCGCCTGCTGCTCGGTCTGGAACGACGGCGCCTCGCGGGCGCTCCGCCGATCGCTCTCGTCCCCTGTGACAATCTGCCCGCGAACGGTACTGTGCTGCGCGATGCCCTCCACCACGCCGCGGAGCGCACCTTTCCTGAGCTCATCCCCTACCTTTCGACCGATGTCACGTACGTCTCGACATCCGTCGACCGCATCACCCCGCAGATCGATCCGAGTGTGCCAATACGTGTCGCCGAGCTCACCGGCTTCGCCGACGACGCCGCGGTCGTGGCCGAGCCGTTCTCCAGCTGGCTGCTCTCCGGCGACTTCCCCGCCGGCCGCCCGTCCTGGGATGCCGTCGGCGCGAAGTTCGTGACGGATATCGAGCCGTTCGAGCTTCGTAAACTGTGGCTCCTGAACGGCGCGCACTCGTTCCTCGCCTACGCGGGCTTGCTGAGGAGACACACGACCGTTGCGGATGCCATGACGGATCAGCTCATCACCGCAGGACTCGAGGAGTTCTGGAACGAAGCTGCGCGCAATCTGCCCTCCTCCGTGGACCTCGACCTCGACGCCTATCGATCGGCGCTCCTGTCCCGGTTCCACAACAGGGCGATGGCGGACGCGTTGACTCGCATCGGGCGGGACGGGGTCGGGAAGTTGCGAGCGCGGATAGCTCCGGTTCTCCGGGCCGAGCGGGCCGCGGGCCGGCGAGGCACGGGCGCGGCGCGCGTGCTTTCGTACTGGGTAGAGGGAACTCTGGCGAGCAGACTTCCGAGCGATGCGGCAAGCGCGGCAATCGACTCTGCGCGGTCTCGCGTTCGGAGCGAAGCCCGCCGTGCACTGGTCGCGCTCGTCGTCCCCGAACTCGCCGATGACGAAGAACTGCTCGGCGACACGATGGTGCTCGCCGAGTTCGATCACTAAGACCTGACCTCGAGGAGAGACGACATGCTGAAACCCATCGCTACGGCGACACGCGAAGCCAACAAGCTGGATGGACTCTGGCGGTTCGCCATCGACGACGGCAGCGCGCAGGATGCGCGATGGTGGACCTCGCGTCTGCCCGGCCTGCGCGAGGTTCCCGTTCCTGCCAGCTACAACGATCTCTTCATGGATACCGCCGTCGCGTCCCACGTGGGCTGGGTGTATTACCAGCGCCGCCTGCGGGTGCCCGAGTCATGGACGGATTCGGCCATCATCCTGCGCATGGATGCCGCGACCCACGAGGCGTCGGTCTATGTCGGAGACGAGCTGGTGGGATCCCACGTCGGCGGGTACACACCCTTCGAAGTGGATATCACGGCACACGCCAACGCCGGTACGGAGGTGCGTGTCACGATCGCGGTGAACAACGAACTCACCCGCGCCAGCATCCCCCCGGGCGAAGTCGTTACGGGTCCGGACGGGAGGCGTCGCCAGACGTTCCAGCATGACTTCGCGAATTACGCGGGGCTGAACCGGTCCGTCTGGCTTCTGCGTGTTCCGCGTGATCGGGTTCGCGACGTGACCGTCACGACGCGATCGATCGGCCCCCGGGCGATCGTCGACTACGACGTCGTCGTCGACGATGCGGCCGCCGACGTCGTCGTCAATGTTCGTGATGCGGACGACCGCGTGGTGGCGACCGGTGAGGGAGCCCGCGGCAGCGTTGTCGTCGAACACCCGCACCTGTGGGCACCCGGCGACGGCTACCTCTATCGACTGGACGTCGAAGCCCGCAATGGGGACGGCGACATCGTCGATGTCTATGAGCAGCCCTTCGGCATTCGTACCGTCGCGGTGCGCGGTACGCAGTTCCTCATCAACGATGTACCTTTCTCGTTCACGGGCTTCGGCAAGCACGAGGACGCACCCGTCCGGGGACGTGGTCACGACGACGCTTTCATGGTGCACGACTTCGAGCTCATGCGGTGGATCGGCGCCAACTCCTTCCGTACCTCGCACTACCCCTATGCAGAAGACGTCATCGACTACGCGGATCGGCACGGGATCGTCGTCGTTGACGAGACCGCCGCGGTCGGTCTGAACATGGCGGTCGGCGGCGGCGTCTTCGGACAGCGCTCACGACCCACATTCGGTCCGGATGGCTACGGCGACGCCACGCGCACGAGCCATGAGAACGCCATCGAAGAGCTGATCGCGCGGGATAAGAATCACCCGTCCGTCGTGATGTGGAGCCTGGCGAACGAGCCCGACTCGGGGGTCGACGGCGCACGAGAGTACTTCGAACCGCTCGTGGAGCTGGCTCGCCGGCTCGACCCCAGCAGGCCCATCACCTACTCGAACGTCGCCCTGGCCAGCCACGAGACGGATCGGCTCGCCGACCTGTTCGACGTGCTCTGCCTCAACCGCTACTACGGCTGGTACGTGTTCACCGGGGACCTCGCGGCGGCCGAGGTTCGCCTCGAGAAGGATCTGACGGCCTGGGCAGCGGCCTACGACAAACCCATCGTCATGGCAGAGTACGGCGCGGATTCCATAGCGGGCATGCACTCAGCGACGAACGAACCGTGGAGCGAGGAGTACCAGGCCGACCTCCTGCGGATGTACCATCGCGTCTTCGATCGCATTCCGTCGATCGTCGGCGAACACGTATGGAACTTCGCAGATTTTGCGACGGGGCCGAGCACTCACCGTGTCGGTGGCAACAAGAAGGGTGTCTTCACGCGCGATCGCAAACCGAAGGCCGCCGCGTTCGCGCTGCGCGATCGCTGGGCCGCATCGGGCGGCGACGCAACCCCGTAGACGCTGGTCGAGCCGCGATCAGCGCGACCACACCGGCAGATCGATTCGGCTGCCCTGCAGCCCGCCGTGCGCGACCTCCTGCTGGGCGACGATCGTCGATACCGCGTCGAACGCCGCCTCACCCGTGCCCGGGTTGCGCGCGTACCGCGGGTGCGCGCCGGAACTGATCTGAATGCCCAGGCGATGTCCCGCGGCGAAATGGTGGAACGTCGGCCAGAGCGGCAGCGACACCTCACGGAAGCCGTCGGCATCGGCGTCAGGATCTGTGGCGCGCGTGCCCACCGAGCCGATGCGCCGAACTCCATCGCAGACGGTCATGGAGCGACCGTCGGGCCCGACATCCGTGATCCGCACGAAGACGTCGAAACTCGGCGCGCTCGATCGGACCCGGATGTGTGCGACGGGCTCCCCCGCAAGCTCGAGCGGTGTACTTAGCGCGCTCGAACGGAAGGTCACGACGTCCGAGCGCTTCTCGTGCTCGGCGTTGTCGACGGGATCGGTGTCGGGGAGCAGGCTCGGACCGCCGACGGCGGGCGTGGGCTCGTCGGGATCGTACGTGTAGCGCGTGGACCCGGGCGGGACGGCATTCTGGCCGACGGTGCCCTCCGCTCCGAGGAGCCAGGACTGCGACGTGACCGCGGGTGGCGGCCACTCGGGCAGATCGTGCCAGACATCCGTTCCCGTCTGAAAGGCACGGACGGGCGCGGGCCTGTCCCACGGCTCGTCGGCGAAGACACTCTTCAGGAACGCGACGCTGTCGCGATGCGCGGGCGCCGCCTTCCCGGAAGAGATATGACCCCAGGGACCGATCGTGAGGAACGGCGCATTGCCCGCCTCGACGAGCTGACGGTACGTGCGCAGCTGCCAAGGCGTGAAGATGTCGTACCAGCCCGTGAGCATGAACACGGGCGCGGTCACGTCGGGCACCGAACCGGTGTGGGACTGCTTCGTCCAGTACTCGTCGCCCAGGTCTTCGTGCCGGACCCAATCCTGGTACCAGCTGATCTGACGGCCAATCGCCGCCGAGTCGCCGGCGCTCAGCGGCAGGACATCGAACGCCTTCTCGAGCTTCGGGTCGGGAAAGAGCATGCCGAGGAGCGCGAGGCCTCCGCGATCCATCCGATCCATCATCCGGGTCCACCCGAGCGAATTCCGCAGGGCGAACGCACCGTTGTTCCAGGTGATCGCACCGAAGTCGGCCATCGTGATCTGTAGCACGTACGCCTCCGGGGCGTTCTCCGGCTCGTCGCGTTGCATCTTTCCCGCGACCGCCCACTGCGTGTAGCCCATGTAACTTTCGCCGAAGGTCGCGAGCCTCCCCGTGAACCATGGCTGGGCGCGCGTCCAGCGGTGGGTCGCGATGCCGTCGCGCTGCTCGTCCACCTGCGGCTGGAACACCCCCGGAGAACCCCACGTGCCGCGCGAACTGACGAACAGGACGGTGAATCCCTCGTATGCGAGGACACGTGCCGCACCACCCAGCGATCCGCTGCGCCCGTACGGTCCACGGATGACGATCGTCGGGAGCGAGCCGTCTGCTCCGATCGGTCGGTAGAGGTCCGCGAGCAGTTCGATGCCGTCATCCATCGGGACCCGGAGATCCTTCTCGATCTCCACGGCGTACGGACCGAGCTCGGCGCCCTTGCGGCTCGGGCCATCCATGACGCGGGTGAGTCGCTGTCTGAAAGTTGTCATAGCCGCCTCCTCGCGGATCATGAGCGGTGCGGACCGCTGGAGAGGAACGATACACGATAAACGGAATGAATGATTCCGTTTCGCGGATTCGCCCCGCGTAGACTGGCGAAATGCCCGAGACCGACGTCGTCCGCCCGCTCCGGAAGGATGCCGCACGCAACCGCGAGACGGTTCTGAGCGTCGCCGAGACGATCTTCGCCCGTGACGGGTTGGGGGCGTCGATCGAGGCGGTCGCCGCCGCCGCGGGGGTCGGCGTGGGCACCGTTTACCGCGCTTTCGGCTCGAAAGCTGCGCTCGTCGACGCTCTCTTCGCCGAGCGCGTCGCCGAGTCCGTCGCGATGATCGAACGGTGCAGCAGTGCCCCCTCAGGTCACGAGGCGCTGACGTCGGTGCTGCGTGCCTTCGTCGAACTCCAGTCGCGTAGCAGAGCCTTCCAGGAGTTCTTGTTCCGCGACATCGAACAGGATGCCGCGCGGCTGCGTGCCGAGGTGGAGCCGTTGCTGACGGGGATCGTCGAGCGCGCCAAGCGCGAGGGAACCGTGCGCGCCGACTTCGCGGCGACCGACATTCCGATCCTGACGCACACGATCAGCCGGGTGGCGACGAGCACCCCGGGATTCGGGCCCGAACTCGCCCGGCGGCACCTGGAATTGCTGATCAAAGGCCTCGGGCCGACCCCCGACGAAACGCCCGTCCCACCGCCCCTCGCCGATTCCGCGTTCCCGGACTGGATGCGCGGCCTGCCGGGGTGACCGACCGGGTCAGCCGTGCAACAACTCCAGGATCTCGGCGGTCGGGGCGACCTCTCCGATGACGGGGAAGGCGTTGCTTCTCGTAGCGTTTCCAGCGGGTCTCCGTGCGTTTGTATCGCTGCGATGCTGGGAGGCGGTTCAGGCCGAGCTTCTTCAGGATCCGCCAGACACCGGACGCGCTGACGGTGACGTCGTGGTACCGCTTCAGATACATCGTGATCTTCGCCGGGCCGAAGTGATACTGCTGACGCAGCCAGAGGATCTTCTCCACGACTTCCGCGTCCGTCGCGGTCGGTGAGTGGTGCGGGGCGCTGGAGCGGTCCTTCAACCCCTCGAAGCCTTCCGCCCCGTAGCGTTTGAGCCAGGCGTAGTACGCCTGCCGGCTCACGCCGAAGTAGCGGCAGCTCGCCGCGACGTTCCCGCTGACTTCCTCGACGTGACGCAGGACGGCGAGCTTGTGATTGGCCCGTCGCTCGATAGCTCGCAACGCAGACGCGGACAGAGTTGATGTCATGAAGTCTTCCTCCCAACTGGAAGACCCGGCTGTCAACAACCTCCGTCAGTTCTATAGCACGCCCGAGCTCATTCGGCAACGCGGACACTGGCGGACCCTTGAGCAGGTCGAGTTGGCGACACTCGAGTGGGTGTGGTGGTGGAACAACCAGCGCCTCCACGGCGAGCTCGACATGCGCACTCCCATCGAGGTCGAGGACGCCTGCTACGCCGACCAAGAATCAGCCCAACCGGCACCTGCCGGACAAAGCTGCCAATAGGAACGAAAGTCAGGCCGATTCAAACCCCTGACCACGCCCTGCCCACAACCGAACTGCAGCCAACAAAAACGAGCCCCGTCCCAGCTGATTGAAATCAGCCGAAACGGGGCTCAAACTGGCGGTGACGGTGGGATTTGAACTCACGACGCCGACATCTACTTCGGTGGCTTATGCCTGAATCACGCGGATTCGATCACGTTAGCATGTCACCTCGTTCGTCTGGGTCGGGCCCGATCGGGTCTACTTGTTGCCAGGGCGTTGCCGCGAGCTTGGTTCGGCCACGTCCCCTGTCGCCCTGCATGACGAGCCGAGGGGCCGTCCGCCCCTTGGCAGCACGCCGGTGCTCGCGCATGCCAATCCATCGCGCTCTGAGTCTCACGCCTTCCGCTGGCGCCGGTGGATCGACTTGTAGGTGAGGTAGGCGTGCAGCCCCTCGGGGCCGTACTCCACACCGAGACCGGAGTCGCGGCGGCCGCCGAAGGGCGCCGCATGGTTCGAGGCGAAGAAGTTCACGCCCACGCTGCCACTGTCGACACGTTCGGCGACCTGAAGCGCCACCGTCTCGTCGCCCCCGAACACGATGCCACCGAGTCCGAACTCGGTCGCGTTGGCGAGATCGACAGCCTCGTCGACGTCCCCGTAGCGGAGCACGGTCAGCACGGGTCCGAAGATCTCCTCGCGTGCGACACTCATGTCCCGGGACACCTGGGTCAGCACAGTGGGTTCGACGAAATTCCCCGCGCTGAACGGTGCCGGCATCGACGCCGCGTCCCCTCCGAGCGCGACGTGAGCGCCTTGCGCTCGTGCTCCCGCGATGTGGGCGAGCACGCTTTCCTTCTGCGCGACGCTCGCCGACGGGCCGAAGACCGTCGCGGGGTCGAGGGGATCCCCCTGGGGGGCGGCAGCGACGGTGCCGACGATGGTCGCAACGATCTCGTCGTGGCGGCTGTCGGGTACGAGGATCCGGGTCGAGATGTAACAGGTCTGTCCGGTGTTGCGCAGGGTGGAGCGGATGAGCGCGGAACGGAGGACCCCCAGGTCGGCGTCGGGGAGGACGATCGCACTCGACTTGCCGCCGAGCTCGAGTGTCACCGGCCGGAGCAGCTCACCGCACTGGCGGGCGATCTTCCGACCGACCTCGGTCGAGCCCGTGAACGCGACCTTGTCGATGTCGGGATGGCGGACGAGCTGGTCGCCGAGCTCTCCGGACCCCGTGACGACGTTGACGACGCCTGGCGGTATTCCCGCCTCCGTCAGCGCCTGCACGATGAAACGCACCGACAGGGGTGTCAGCGATGCCGGCTTGATGACGACAGTGCACCCGGCGAGCAGTGCGGGCGCCAGCTTGACGACGACGAGGTTGATCGGGAAGTTCCAGGGTGCGATGAGCGCGCACACGCCGATGGGATCACGCCGCACGAGGGTCTCGTGCGTACCGGCGGGTGCGGGTCGAACGTCATCCGATTCGAGCAGCGGTGCCAGGGTGGCGAAGTAGCGGAAGATGGATGCGGCGTTGGTCGCCCCGCCACCGCTCTCCGCGACGGGGGTCCCGTTCTCGAGGGTGTTCGTCAGCGCGAGCGGCTGTGCGAGCAGCTCGAGCCGGTCGGCCGCTCGGCGCAGCACAGCAGCACGCTCCGACGGCGCCATCCGCGGCCATCGTCCTCGATCGAACGCGCGCCTCGCACTCGACACCGCGGCTCCGAGGTCGGCGCTGTTGCCGATCGGCACGCTGCCCCACTCGTGCGCGGTGGCCGGATCGATCACGCCGCGTCGTTCGGAGGAGTCTGCGGGCGTCCACACGCCGTCGACGAAGATGTCGTCCGCATGCCGGATCGGAAGCGGCAGGGAGTCGATGCGATCACTCGTCGCGATGCCGGACGGAGGCATCACCGCAACACCGCCGTCTTCAGCAGCACCCGGGAACGCTCGAGCTCCGCGCGGGCCATCCGCACCCCCGCGTCGGTGAGCAACTCGGGCAGCACCTCCGCTTCGAGGCGATCCGTGTACTGGGCGGGCGTCATGGAGAACCACGTCGAGGACACCGCGACGCCGGTGTGCGTGAAGCGCCAGAGCCGATCCGCGTCGCGCACCAGCGCATCTTCGAGGCCGTAGGCGACCATGCGGGTGTCGTGCCCTTCGATGATCGCGCAGACGGCGTCGATGAAGTCCCGGTCGTAGCCCAAGGGGGGCAGCACCTCCCGCGCCACGATGCAGCCCTGCCGCTCGTGCTCGAAGCGGATGCCGGAGCGCCGCCAGTCCGGGCCGAAGCCCTCCGGGATGATGCGGGATTCGTCGACTCTCGCCCACCCCGTGTCGTGCAACAGAGTCGCGACCCGCACGAGCAACCGGTCCGTTTCGGGATGGGCGTCGCACAGGCGCTCGGCGAAGGTGAGCGAGATGGGCAGGTGGATGTCGTTCCGCCGTGCCCGCGTCTCCGGTTCGACCGCTCGCCAGATCTCGTCGAGATCGGTTTCGCGTGAGGGGGCACTGCTGATGGGTGAGGCGTCGACGACGCCCGTAGACGGGATGGGCCGCATCGGGTACGCCTGGGCGAACGCCGCTGCCAGCTCGGTGTCGACCGGTGCGTCCCTGGCCGTCGTGGCTGTCGTGGGGGTCGAGTTGGACATGATTCTCCCGGGGTGTGTCAGATGAACTGGCGGCCGCCGTCGACGACGAGCGTCTGGCCGGTGAGGTACCCGCTGTCCGGGCCGGTGAGAAAGAGCACGGCACCGACGATGTCGTCGGGCTGTGCCGCTCTCTTGAGCGCCGAGCGCGTGACGCCGTAGCTGTCGGCGTCCTCGATGAGGTTGTAGCTCGCCTCTGTGAGGGTGAAGCCGGGTGCGACCGCGTTGACGGTGATGCCCCGGGGGCCGAGCTCGCGGGCGAGTACGCGGGTGAGTCCGATGACGCCCGCTTTGGAGGCGACGTAGTGAGCCCACTGCTCGGAGCCGCTGAACACGGTGGCGCTCGAGATGTTGACGATGCGCCCCCCGTCCAGCAGAACCTCACGCGCGGCTACGGCCATGACCCACGGGCCGCGCAAGTTGACGGCCATCACCCGGTCCCACTCCTCGACCGTGATCTCACTGAACGGTGCCCGACGGATGGCGGCGTAGATCGCGGCGTTGTTGACCAGAGCGGCGAGCGGTCCGGCCGCGGCAACCGCGGCCTCCACGGCAGCCGTCGCGGAAGCCGGATCGGTGACGTCCACGAGAACAGCGTGAGCCCGGCCACCGGCGACCTCGATCAAGCGCGCCGTCTCGCGCGCCTGGTCGAGGTCGATGTCCGCAGCGATGACGGGGACCCCGCGGCGGGAGAGCGCCAGGGCGATCGCGCGCCCCAGCCCTCCCCCGGCTCCGGTGATGAGCGCGGACCCTGCCGTGGTCGTCACGTCATCGCTCCCGTCGCTCCACGCTTCAGCGCCCGTGACCATGGGCGCCGACGAGCGCATCCTCGGGCGCGGCCGTCTCGTCCACGATCTCGACGACCCCGGTGGATCCGTCGACGCGCAGCAGCTGCCCGGTGCGGATGGTCGTCGATGCCGTCCCCGTGCCGGTGACGGCGGGCAGGTTGTACTCCCGGCAGACGATCGCCGCGTGGCTCATCATTCCGCCGATGTCTGTCACGGTGGCCTTGATCTTCCCGAAGATCGGGCCCCACGAGGGGGCGGTGACGGAGGCCACGAGGATCTCGCCCTCCTGCACCTGGTCGAGCTCGTCCGGGCTGGAAATGACCCGTGCCCGCCCCTCGACGGCTCCGGGCGACGCTGCCATTCCTCGCAGGACGTTCCCGCCGCCTTCGTCGTCGGAGAGCCAGGTGTTCACCTGCTCCGTCGTGATGCCGTAGAGCATGGAGGTGAAGGGCTCCGTGATCTCCACGGGCGGCGTGTTGAGGGCGATCTGCGGCCGCTGCGTCTTGAGCGCGTCGACGATCCCGCGGCGACGCTCCACCTCGGCGGGCCAGTAGGAGGGCCCGACCGGCTCGGCGCCGACGCCCCATCCGGTGACGAGGTCGAACAGGGCATCCCGCAGCTCGTTGCGACCGAGGTAGAAGATGCCGTCCTCGTCCGGCCAGAACCCCTCCTCCTTCAGCATGCGAGACAGCTCCCGCACCTTGCGCCAGAACACGCTCATGGTCCAGTGCTCGATGTAGAAGTTGTGGTTCTCGACGTAGGGATACGCGGTCTCGGCGAGAGCGAGCTTCGCGTTGAAGGTGTCGAGCGCCTCACCCTCCAGCAGTTCGCGGTACTCGGTCTTGATGCGCTCACGCTCGGCGATCAGATCCTCGATCGGACGCCTGATCTCGTGGCCGTTCGCGAGTCGCTGGATGTAGTCCCGGATGTAGCCGAGCGGAATCCCCTGGTGCTCGATCCAGTACTTGTCGTGCCCGTACATGCCGTTGCCCACGGTGAAGTTGAACCAGGGATCGTGGGCGCCTTCGTAGGCGGCGATCCATTCGTCGCCCCTCGGCAGCCCGCGGATGGCCCCGAGCGTCCCCTCGACGTCGGCCGTGTTGCCGAACGCGCTCTCGAGGCCGAGCTCACGGGCGAGGATCGCGAGCTTCTTCAGCTCGTCATCCGGGCGGAAGAGCTCCATGTCGACGCCCTGCACCATGGCGGCGATGCTCTGCTCCGGGATGTCGGGGAACACCTGCATGCAGAACGTGAAGAAGTCCAGGTAAGCGATGTAGCCGAGGTTCAGGAATTCGAAGTGGTACTGGTACGCCTGGTAGCACAGCTGGATCAGCCGGTCATAGTTCTCCAGCAGCACCTCGGAGCCGTCCTTCGACTTGCCCGAGCGGATGTCCTCGATCGGGACCATGTCGGGGAGCTTGTCGAAGGTCAGCCCCTCGAGCTCGCGGATGGTGTCCCTGACCTTTCCGTACCACTTGTCGAGCAGCGGCTGCCAGTTCTGGAAGTAGTAGCCGGCGCGCTCTTCGAAGTGAGGCACCCGGTCGGCGATCTTCTCGGCGGGCACCGGGATGGGCGACATGTAGAGGTAACCCAGGTGTACCCGGAACTCGATGCCGTTGGCGTTCGGGATGAGGAGATGCCGGGCGTTGAACTGGCCGAGGCACTTCACGGCGAACTCGCCGGTGATGGTCTCGAACGGGCGGAAGACGGTGGGCCAGTGCTGGCTGTCGCAGAACCAGAACTTGTCGTCGTCGCCCGACAGCTGGTCCGGCTGGAAGGCGAGGTAGTACGGGTAGAGCTTCTCCCAGCCTTCCGCGCCGGCGGGGACGGTCAGATCGGATGGCTTCGGGAATGAGCGGAGCGGCATGGCAGAACTCGCTTTCTCCGACGCGTCGTCGCGTCGGTGTTGTTGAGGTGAGAGGGTCAGGCGGATACGCGCGTGAGCGAGGCGGTGATGCTTCCCAGGGAGAAGCCGCTGGTGGATGCGGCCTGCGGAACGCTTGCGGTGAGGGGCTGTGCCCCGTGAACCGTCTCCGGGCGGGCCTGGAGCAGCACCAGGTTCTCCCCATCGGGAAGGTCGTCGTCGATCGCCCACTCGATGTCCTGCGGCACTCGGTAGTGCTTCTCGGCCCGCTTGGCGAGCTCCGCCACCCGGCGGACGTCGTCGCTGCTCAGGCAGGGTACCGAGCGGCGGTCGGCCTCGACATCCCGCTCCACGAGCCGGCCGCCCCGAGGGACCAGTTCTCGCGCCTTCTCGCCGACGCTCTGCCGGACGATCGCGAAGGTGATCTTGTCGAGCACGGTGTTGTCGGGTGTGACGGTCCCCGAGACGACCGGTTCACCCAGGCCGTAGGAGGCGTCGATGACGACCTTGGAGCGGTCGCCGGTGGCGGGATCGAGCGTCATCGCCACGCCTGCCGCGCGGGCGTTGACCATCTTCTGGACGACGACGGCCATGGACAGGCCGAACTCGTCGATTTTGTTCGCGCGACGGTAGGTAATGGCGCGTGAGGTGTAGAGCGAGGCCCAGCACCGGCGCACGTGTTCGTTGACCGACTCGGCACCGCTGATCCAGAGGTACGTGTCCTGCTGACCGGCGAACGAGGCGTCCGGGAGGTCCTCGGCGGTGGCGCTGGAGCGGACGGCGACCGGCGTCTCGGTCCCGATACGTCGCATCAGGGCGGCGTAGGCGTCGTCGATCTGGCCCCGCACGGCCGCCGGGATCGTGGCTTCTTCGAGGGCGGAGCGGATGCGGGCGGATGCGGCATCGACGGCGGCGACATCGTTCTCGTCGAGATCTCCGAGAACCTGCTCGATGAGGCGGGAAAGACCGCTGACGTCGCGGAACTCGTCGAACGCGCCGATCGTGATGACGAAGCCCGGGGGCACCGGCATCCCTGCCCCCGTCATGGTGATCAGCGATGCGCCTTTGCCGCCGTGAATGCCGACTTCGCCCTGGGTGAGATCGGTGAAGGTGTGGACCAGGTTCAGCATCGGTTTCATACCTCGTTCCATGCGACCGGCACGGCGGTCGGCACTCGGAAGGACAGGTTCTCCCGGTATTCGATCGCGTCGGGGTCCACCGCGCGCAGCTGCGGCACCCTGCGGGTGAGCTCCTCGAGCACGACCTTCACCTGCATCCGGGCCAGGGGTGCACCGATGCAGGTGTGTATGCCGAACCCGAATGACAGGTGCTCGCGCACGTTCCCACGACCCACGTCGAACTCGTCGGGCTGGTCGAAACGCGACGAGTCGCGGTTCGCCGAGCCCAGGACGAGGAGGATGTCGGCGCCCTGCGGGATCGCAACTCCCGCCACCTCTGCGTCGCGTGTCGCGCGGCGTCGCCAGGCGACGATCGAGCCGGAGAAGCGGAGGACCTCCTCGACGGCGGCAGGAATGCGCGACGGGTCGGCGACCAGAGCCTCCCACTGATCCCGATTCGGGAGCAGGACGCGGAGCGTATTGGCGATGAGGGTGGTGGTGGTCTCGTGACCGGCGAAGAGCAGGCTGTAGAGCACCGAGGCGATCTCGTGATCGGTGATGGGATCGCCTTCGGCCTGGGCGCGCAGGAGATCGCTCGTCAGATTCTCGCCGGGATTCTCCTTGCAGTGCTCCACGAGTCGCTGGCACTCCTGCCAGTAGGCGACCAGGTTGTGCGCATGCGGGATCTGCTGTTCGTCGTCGAGGTCTCCCCACGTCATCGCGGCGCGGGAATCGCTCCACCGCTTGAACAGCGGCACCATCTCGGTGTCCACACCGATGAGCTTCAGGATCGTCTCGGTCGGCAGGTCGTAGGCGATGCCCCTGATGATCTCGCCCCGGTCATCGGGAGCGGACAGCATCGCGTCGAGCAGCTCCGTCACGCGCTCGCGGATCGCCGGCTCGAGTTGGCGCAGGCGGCGAGGGGTGAAGCCCTTCTGCACGGCCGATCGGATGCGGGTGTGCTCGGGCGGCTGACGCGAGCTGAGTCCGGAGTACACGGAGAACCCGCCGTCGGCCATGATCTGCTTGGCCGGCGGTCCGTACGGGCGCACCGGCGCCGCGGTGTTCTCACTCGAGAAGGTGCCAGGGTCCGCGAAGATCGCTTTCACGTCGTCGTAACGGGTGACGACGTAGTAGCCCGTGCGCTCATCGAAGACGATGGACGCTTCGTCTCGCAACCGCTGGTAGGAGGGGAACGGGTCCTTCATCTGGAAGGGCTCGTACCCGTAGTCCTCCCCGCCACCACCGTGGATGACGGGGCAACGGCCGGTAGGGATTTCAGCGGTGGTCATCGTGCTCCTTTGCTCGGATCTCACATGCTGTGCAGAGCGTTTTCCCACCATAGGAGCCCTCTCCCGTGGGGATTCTGGATGTTCCACTGAGTGGACCCAGCACCTACGCTGCGCGCTCGGCTCCGGATCCCGATCAGCGATGCGGGGAGGGGAGGCCGGTCTGGAACAGGGTCTCCCAGGGGAAGTGCGCCGTCGCTTTCTGGATGCGCCGACTCGTTGCCTGGAGCGCGGGGACGAACCGGACCATCGTCTCTGCCTGCTCCGGGTTGACGACGACGCCGATCGCCCCGACGACGTGTGACCCCTGCGACACCGGCACCGCGATCGAGCACGACCCGACCCGGACTTCCTCGCGCGTGATGGCGTAGCCCCGTTGCCGCGCCTCGACGAGCTCGGCGCGGAGAGCCTCGCGGTTCACCACGGTGTGCGGGGTCGGCCGCTCCAGTCGCTCGCGATCGAGGTAGGCCTCGCGCACCCAGTCCTCCTCGAAGGCGAGGATCGCCTTGCCCACCGCCGTGGCGTGCAAGGGGAGCCGCCCGCCCACGCGGGACGCTCGGGGGACCCGTCGCGTGCCGTAGATGCGCTCGATGTAGAGGACTTCGTCGCCCTCGCGCACCGCGAGGTGGGTCGTTTCACCCACGAGGGAGAACATGTCCTGCAGGAAAGGCCGGGCAGCATCCCGCAACTGCCTCCCGGCGTTCTGCGCGATCTCCCACAGCCGGATGCCCAGTGCGTACCTGCTGTCGGTCGTGCGAGCGAGCAGCCCCACGTCCACGAGCCCGGTCAGCAGGCGATATGTCGTGGCCTTGCTGATGCCCGTAGCCGTGCACAGTTCGGTGAGCGTCTGCGGCCGCGCAGCGCGGTCCAGGGCCTCCAGGATTAGCATCACCCTGTCGAGGACTCCCGTCCCATCGCGGTTCCGGCCGGACATCCTGCTGTCAGTCCTCCCCGAGAGCCGCGGACTGCGGCCACATCGTGACTGAACTCATCGCGACGAGGCCTCGCGCGAGCGCCCGCGCAGGGTCTGTGAACAGGTGATCGATGACGCGGGATGCGCACAGACTCAATGCCTCGTGGCGCTCGAGGCCGAACCACTCCATCACCACGTCGAGCCCGTGCGGGGTGACACGCCATGTCTTGTCGGAGTCCTTCACGATCGCGTCCTCGATCGAGAGAGCGTGCACGCGACTGTCGTGGCCGTCGATGATCTCGACGATCCGGGCGATAGCTGCCGCGTCATGCCCCACGTCGACCAGGATCTCCTGCGCAAGGCGCGCCCCCTCCACCTCATGCATCCGCACGAGGTCCGGCCTGCCTCCGCCCGGCGCGATCGCCGCGAGCACTTCATCGGGCGGCACCTGGGACCAGCCGATGTCATGCAGGAGGATCGCCGGCAGCGCGACGACGGGGTCGGCCTCCGGCAGCGCGGCCGCCAGGGATGCCGCGATGCCGAGGGCGTAGAGGGAGTGAGCGTCGTTGTCGCGGATGGCGAGCAGCGGCGCTGCCCGCTCCCACATCCCGACGAGGTCCACTCGGATGCCGTCCACCTGAAGAGGCGCCATCGTCTCGAGGTCGATCACGCCTGGGGCGTTCGTGGGAATGTGCGTGCTGACGTCGCTGTGGAAGCTTCGTCCGCGCGGATGAAGCTTGACAGCGGATCGGGCTGCGACCATGGGAATCTCGGACATCGCCGTCGCGCTCCTCTCGGGGCGGCGGTCCGCCCCCGTCCGATCCACACTGCTCGGTCTGGCCTTACCACCCTAGGGCAGGGTCCACTGAGTGGAATCTTATCCAACCGTGGATCACCCCCGGCCGATACCATTGCGCCGACGGACGAGCGAGGGGAGGTGCCGGAGTGCGAGAACCAGAGGTGCCGAGCGGTCGCATCCCCCAGGTCGCCGTCGTCGGGAGCGGCCCCAGCGGATGCTACGTCGCCCAATTCCTGACGAAGACCGACCCTCGCGTTCATGTCACCGTGTTCGATCGGCTGCCCGTGCCCTACGGCCTCGTCCGCTACGGGGTGGCGGCCGACCATCAGGGCACGAAGGCGATTACCCGGCAGTTCGAGAGAGTCTTCGACTCCCCTCGCGTGCGCTTCGCCGGCAACATCACACTGGGTCATCAGGTCACCGTGGAAGACCTGCGAGCGAACTTCGACGCCGTGGTCCTAGCCACTGGATTGCACGAGGACCGCGCGCTCGCGATCCCCGGGGCCGGACGGGCCGGGGTGGTCGGCGCCGGTAGAGTGACGCGATATCTGAACGGGCATCCCGATGAGAACGGCGACGACCTCGAGTTCGGCGGTGACGTCGTCGTGATCGGCGCCGGGAACGTCGCGATCGATGTGGTGCGACTGCTCGCGAAGGCAAGCGAGCACTACGACGGGTCTGACCTGGATGACGAGGCGCATGGCCTGCTCGCGTCGCAGATCGCGTCCATCACGCTCCTCGCGCGTTCGAGCGCGGCAGACGCCAAGTTCGATCGGGCGATGCTGCGCGAACTCGGCGACATCGCCGGCGTCGTTATCGAAGCACACGGACTCTCTCCCGACGAGGGTGATCAGAAGAGTGCGACGGTGCGCGCCCTGGCAGCGGCGGATGCCGTTCCCAGCCGAGTGCGCATCACGCTCCGCTTCCGCACGGCAACGGTGGAGATCATCGGCAAGGAGCGTGTCGAGGGTGTGCGGGTGCGCGACGCGTCCGGGGAGCACCTGGTCCCCGCCCAGACGATCGTGACCGCGATCGGCTTCACCGGAGAGGCAGCGGCGCCTCCGGTCGCCCGCGTGCACACGGTCGGCTGGGCCCGCCGCGGCCCGGTCGGTACGATCCCCGAGAACCGCGCCGACGCCAAACAGGTCGCAAGCGACGTGCTCACAACCCTCGACGTACCCGACGAGGCGCCGTCGCGACCCGGGTTCGATGGGCTGCCGCAGGTAGTCCGCGACCGCGCCGTCGGATTCGAGCACTGGCGGCAGATCGATGCCTACGAGCTAGCCAGCGCCGCGCCCAGAAGGACGCGACGCAAGGTCCGGACATGGGCCGGTTTGCTCGGCCAACGCATGGAGCACGAGCTCACGACGCCAGCGGGCAGAACAGACGACGAGGGGACGGACTGATGAAGGTTGTGGCTTTGTACGGCACCGAATCGGGCAACGCCGAGATGATCGCGGAGGACATCGCCGGCGCGATCAGCGAGAGCGCCGTGCAGGTTGAGGACATGTCGGAGTTCGACCCCGACGACCTGGACCCCGGGGCGCTCTACCTCGTGATCTGCTCCAGTCACGGCGACGGCGAGCTCCCCTCGGGTGCCCAGCCCTTCTTCGATCGCCTTCAGGCTCAGCGACCCGACCTGACCTGTCTGCGGTACGCGATGTTCGGGCTGGGCGATCGCGCGTATCTTGACACGTACAGCCAGGGCAGCGAGCACATCGACCGGCTGCTCACCGAGCTGGGCGCGGTGCGCGTGGGCGAGTACGGCCGGCATGACGCATCCGGATTCGACGACTCCAGTGAGCTCGGGATCGCGTGGGCGGAGTCGGTCATCGCCGAGGTCGCCGCCGTCGTCTGAGGCCTCAACAGGGGGGCGGGGGTGACCTAGCACACCAGTGCCGTGTCTACGCGCACATTCCACTGGCCGACCAACCCGCCTGATCGTGCGCGCCGCCTCCGGCGTCTCAGCTTGCGGCGCTAGGCGGGTCGATTGGGAGCTTGCCCTCCTTGGCGAGGTACCCCAGAACAGCACTCCCGCAGCAGCTCCGGCCGCGATCGCGACGATTTTACTGAAGGTTTGCTCGTTCGCTTCCCGCACTCCTTCGTCGCTATCTCCGACCTTGCCCACCATCCACTCGCCGGCCTGAATAAACTCAAGGCGTTCCTGAGGCGCCAGAGCATCCCTGTCCAGTTCGGTCTCGATGAGCCCGATGACTCGGTCCTGTGTCCTTCGTGCGTCCAGCACTTTGGCCTCCCGCCACAAAGAACTCGCTCAGACCCTCCGCCGTCGCACGGAATCCATCCCGCATGTGGGAGAGCGCATCGGGGTCCAGCCCGATCTTGCCCAAGAATGGCGCCGGATTCTTGATCAGTGGCTCAGCTTCTTGGAGCATGGGCTCTTCCTGGCTGCCTTGCTGCTCCGGTAACCGGCGATAGGACGAGCGTGGCTTCTTCTTCGGCTCGGTCTTCGCGACACCGGTGTCACGGAAGATGCGAGACAGCGACGCCGTCGACGGCACCGGCTCCATCCCGAGCGTGCGAATTTTTTCGTGAACACTGATCGGACCATGGTCAAGCCCCGACTGCTCCAACGCGGCCCGCACCGCAATCGCCTGCGAGGCGACGTCCTCGGTGAGTTTGCCCGGGCTGTGCTTCGGGCGTCTGGAGCTCGGCTCCAACGCAGCGGCCGGCCCCTCCGAGGCGGCACGTCTTCGGATCGCGTAAAACGATTCCCGCGAGATCCCGTGCTCGAAACAGAACGTCGTCACCGCCCCGCGCGGAGCATCGGGTGGCCACTGCGTGATCGCGAGGCGGACACGGGGATCAACTGGCTCAACACGGCTCATCCCTCACACACAGAGGGTGAAGGTCAGGACCGGAGCTCGGGTACGACAAGACCTCACTGGCTCGCGTGGCCGAGTGCGCGGGCGTGTCCACCGCGACGATGTTCAAGCAGTTCCCGACGAAGGCGGATCTGTTCGAGGCGATCGTGCTCCGGTTCTGGGCAGCTGATCCCGGCGCCGATATCGCACCGCCTGAGCGCGGAGACCCCCGAGTCGCACTGCGAACCCTCGGAAGCCGCTACGCCGAGCTCCTTCACCGCCCCAGCATGGCGGGTTTGCACAGAATGGTCATCGCCGAGGCGCCGCGATTCCCCGAGCTCGGCCGAATGCAGTTCGATCTCGGCAAGGAACCGTTCTTCGAGCTCGTCCGCGAATACATCGAAGCCGAGGCCACCGGCGGTCGGCTCGAGGTGCCGGACGGCGTCCGGGCGACGACGGAGTTCCTCGGCATGATCTCGAACTTCGTGCTCTGGCCCCATCTCCTGCTGCAGGAGTGGTCCCCCACCGATCGCGCGATAGTCGAAACGGTCGAGAGCGCGGTTGAGACATTCCTCGCCCGCTACATGACCCAAGTCGGGCACTCCGAATGACCTCTTCAGCTCGAGTTCGGCGGACCGCACCGGCGGCCCGCCGAACCATGGGTCGATAGTCCCTGGTTGACTTCGGGCATTCCGTCGAGCATGGAGTGAACGCACCGGGTACAGCGCAGCTACCCGGGCACGCGCCTCACCTTCAGACCCCTAGTGCTCCTGAGTCACGCGTGTGAGCAGCATGCGCAGCTGTGCGGACTCCTCGTCGTCGAGTTGCGAGAGGAACTGTCGTTCCGCTTGGTCGCTGGCGTGGACAGCATGAGCGAGGACCGCGTGGCCGTTCTCAGTCAGCTCCAGGACGTTTCGGTGCCGGTCGCCCGTGTCCGGGCGAATTGCCGGCCTCGATCCCGGCCTTCCCGCCCTCGAGGAACTGCCGTTTCCAGTTCCCGATCGCTTGCTCGTACTCCTTCTCAGGACGCGCGGCTTCGGCGATCGAGATCTCACCCTCCAGCACGGATAACACGATGCGGAGCTTCTTCTCGCGAGGATCGTAGGGCGACGACTCATGATGACTCAGACCTTTCGATAGGGCGCTGCCTCAGCAACTACGACCCCTGCCACATAGGCTGACGCGCGACAGAATCACGCACCCAACTTGCTGCGTGGGATGCGGCGACTCCCATAGCGATGATGCGTAGGAACGTGCGCCCGTGGAGCCAGTCCTCGTTGCGCGCCACCGACTTCGGCGATGCAGTGACTTCTGGACACCAGACGCAGAATGCGTAGAACTACGTGGTCACTCTGACCTGGAAGCGATCATGATGGTCAGAGCCGCATCATCGCGGCGGGTGCATGAGGCAAGGGAGCCAAGTAGTGTCTGGGAAGATCATACCCACGGCGGTTCGTATGGGGCTGTTCATTGGAGGTCGGGAACGGCAGACGGCGGAGACGCTGGAGGTCGCCGATCCGGCTAGGGCAGGCGTGATCGTGGGTGAGGCGGCCTCCGCTTCGGCCGATGACGTCGCCGACGCGGTCGCGGCGGCCAAGGCGGCCTATCCGGCATGGTCGTCGCTCTCCGCGGCCGAGCGCGCGCGTCAGATGGCCGACGCGATCGTCGGGATCGCGGACGATCGCGACACCGATGCCGCAATCCTGTCGACGGCTCGGCGGGGCGCGATCGTCTCGTGCGTTGGCGGACTACGGGAGCTTGGACGCGAGGACGTCGGCCGCCAGGATCTCGGGTGCTGCGCCGAGGAGGTGCTGGTTGGCCATCAGGGCTGCGACGATGGCGCCGTTGGCGTGGGCGTCGCGAGCGGCTTCGTCGGGGAATGCATCGAAGATCCAGAAGGTGTCGGCGTGGGTCCTGACCGCGAACCAGACAATCGTTCCTACTTCTTCGTTGGCGAGTGCGACAGCGCCGGCGAGCAGATCGGCGACCGCGTCGTGCTGTCCATCGGCCGCGACGATCTTGGCGACGAAGGCATACGGAAGTGATGCGGGTGTGGACATGAGGGACTCTCCTTGACGTCGGGGTTCTTCGTGGGACGAGTTCAGCGTATGACGAGCGAGGGCCGGTGGGGAGTGGCGTATACGGCAGTATTGCTATTGTTTACGTCATGCGTATCGGACTGATCGCGATCGACGGCTGCTTCGGTTCGGCTATCGCGTCGATCATCGACATCGTGCGGGTGGCCGACGGAGCCCGCGGCGATGTCGACCCGCAGATCGACCCGATCGAACTCGCCATCCTCGGACCGAAACGGCGAGTGACCACGACGGCATCGATGACCCTGTCGGTGGACCACCCGCTGTCGGAGTCCGCAGAGTTCGACGTGGTCGTTGTCCCTGCGCTTGGAACCCTTACGGCCGCCGCTACCAACGACGTCCTCCAGAGCCGAGATGCTCGTTCGGTCATCGCCTCGCTCGGGCGCCTCGACGAGGCGACCACCCGGATCGCCGCGGCGTGCACCGGCGTGTTCGCTGTCGCCGAGACCGGACGGATGCATCATCGGAGGGCGACGACCAGCTGGTTCCTGGGGCCGGAGTTCCTGAAGCGCTATCCGACCGTCGCCCTCGATCTCGACACCATGGTCGTGGTCGACGGGAACCTCGTCACCGCCGGCGCCGCGTTCGCCCACATCGACCTCGCGCTCTCACTCGTGCGATCGATCAGCCCCGACCTGGCCCAACATGTCGCCAAGCTCCTCATCATCGACGAGCGTCCGTCGCAGGCGGCCTTCGTCGCCTACGAACATCTCCGGCACGAGGACCCGATCGTCGTCGAGTTCGAACGCTTCGTGCGCGCCCGCCTGGACGAACCGTTCAACGTCGCCTTCGTCGCGCAGTCGCTCGGCACCAGCCGGCGCACCCTCGAACGACGAGTCCGTGCGGCGCTCAACCTCACTCCGCTCGGCTTCGTCCAACGGCTTCGCATCGAACGAGCTCGGCACCTCTCAGCAACCACGGACTTCACCTCCGCCGAGATCGCGCTACGGGTCGGCTACGCGAACGCCGAGACTCTGCGCTCCCTCCTGCGCAGGGAGCGACGCCGTTCCTGACCTATCGCCATGCCTGTAGCCGGTGTCCTAGCGCTCGACTGGAACCACCTCTCAGCACGTCGCGTCGACGCTCCTGCGTCGCCCCTGGACGACCCACTCGACACGCCCGCAGCACAGGTCATGTGACGTGTCCCGGCTTCCCGGACGGTCGGGGTTGGGTGGCTGTGATGTCGCTGCGTTCTCGTCGAGGGGGTCAGCAGACTCGATCAGGGTCGACTGGGATGAGACGCGAAGGCGGTCAGGTCAGGGCGGCCGAAGCCGGCCGGCGGGGTAGCGTCGGTCACGTTGAGGTCTTTCGGACGGATGGCGTAGGAACCTCCGTCGTCGGGAGACCTCGACGTCTATCTGCGGACCGACGCTCCCGGCCGGCCTACACCCTCATCTGGGAAGAGCCCGACTACCAATCCGCGGTGGCAGCTTTCTACCGGGATGCAACGCACCTCACGCTCGGGCGCGCCTACTCGGAGGCGGAGCTAGGCGTGGTGCGGTTCCATGGAGATGGAATCGGTGCAGCGCTGTTCGGATTCCACCGAGCCGGCGTGGTGCGGCGTCTCGACTAGCTTCGACTCGGTGGCGCAAACAGATCGAGAAATGACCATTTCCGGGCTTGTTGTACTCCTGCGAGGCGCGTTGAGTCTGCCAGAACGTGGCGAAGCTAAAAGGAAGAATTGCAGAAACTCAGACTGGCAGTTTTCCGCAACATTGACAAGAACGTGGGACGGTTTCACGAAATCCCAACACCGATTGCATCCATGTCCAGCACATCGCTAATCCCGCCGCCGGCAGAACTCCGTTGAGCGTTCATGGGGTGCGTCTCGTAGCTTGGTGTCAATTCCTGCGGGGTTCTCGTCGTCGTTGACGTAGGAGGGCCATCGTGGGATGACCAGTTGTTTCCGCCAAGAAGCAAAGAAGAGATCCCACGATGACCCAGAATCAGTCTGCCTTGACGACCCTGATCGCAGAAGTCCTCGCCGATCCTGACCTCGCCCATTCCGACGTGTTCCGTCGGATGCTGCAGGCGGGGCTGCAGGACCTTGTTGACGCGGAAGCGACCGCGAAGATCGGCGCGGCCCGTTACGAACGCACGGCGGAGCGCACCACGCGTCGCAACGGTGCTCGCGCGAAGACGCTCGCCACGCCCGCGGGGGAGGTCGACATTCAGATTCCGAAGCTGCGGGAGGGGTCGTTCTTCCCGAGCCTGCTCAGCCCACGCCGCCGTGTCGACAAGGCGCTCTACGCGGTGATCTGCCAGGCCTGGATCGACGGAGTCTCCACCCGCAAGGTCGACCAGCTCGTCCGCGCGCTGGGCAACGACACCGGCATCAGCCGGTCCACCGTCTCCCGCATCTGCTCCGAGATCGATGAGGTGGTGCACGAGTTTCTGCACCGCCGGCTCGATCACACCTGGTTCCCGTACCTGTTCCTGGACGCCACCTACCTCGACGTGCGCCACCGTGGCCGGGTTCTCTCCCAAGCCCTCATCGTCGCGACCGGGGTCAGCGGCGACGGCCGTCGGGAGATCCTCGGGATGGCTCTCGGCGACGCGGAGACGACGGACTTCTGGACCGAGTTCCTCCGCTCCCTCCGCGACCGCGGTCTGAAAGTCTCCACCGACACAGACCCGCTCGGCGTGACCCTCGTCACGTCCGACGCTCACGCCGGCATCAAAGCCGCCGTCAAAGCGATCCTCCCCGGATCGGGCTGGCAGAGATGCCGCGTCCACTTCGCTCGTAACGTCACCCAGAAGCTCGGATCGGCACGCTCCAAGCCCGTCAACGCGCTGATCTCGACGATCTTCGCGCAGACCACCCCCGAGGCCGTGATCGCCCAGTATCACCAGGTCTCCACGTCCCTCCGCGGGTCGTTCCCGGAGATCGCAGACATGCTCAATGCTGCCGAAGCAGACCTCACCGGATTCGCGCCGCTCCCGCGTGAGCATTGGCAGAAGGTCTGGTCCAACAACCCGATCGAGCGCCTCAACCGTGAGATCAAACGCCGCGCCGACGTCGTGCAGATCTTCCCCGACCGCGACTCCGTCACCCGCCTCATCGGCGCCGTCCTGCAGGAGCAGCACGAGGAATGGCAATACGGTGAACGCCGCTACCTCTCCGACATCTCCATGCGCAAACTCGTCCACACACTCCAAGACCACGCCGAGCCTGAGCGCCCCGACCTGTTCCTCACCGCCTGACCCTCACCCATCAAGGAAGCAGCCGGATTGACACCACAACACGGGACTTGACC
>NZ_NMUM01000010.1 GCF_002812805.1 Microbacterium lacus
CTAGGTGCGCGGGTCAGAATCGGGTGGCGTGGCGCGCGGCGTTGACTCTGGCATCGCGCGCTGACGGTCGCGAACGGGAACGGGCGGGCCGTTGCGGTGTGAGAGCGTGCGGGATCGCACGGCGAGGGGCTCGTGGCGACTGTCGGTGCGTGCTGTGACGCCCAGGGACCCCTGGGGAGGCCTATGCGGGCGCCAGCCCGGCGGCTGTAGCGACGCGGAGCTTGCGGAGGTTGTGGCAGATCGTGTGGAGTAGCCATTCGCCTTGGGCGCCGGCGAGTCCGCGTAGCCGGAGCTGTCCGGCGTTTTGCCGGGTCTTCATCTGCCCGAACGCGGGTTCAACGATGGCTTTGCGGCGCGCGTAGTCGGTGCGGCCCTGCTCGGTGCGCAGCGCGTGCGCCATCCGCTCCCGCCGGCTCGCGTCCTCTGGGGCCGGGTCCGGGGCGCCGGCGGTAGGGAAGCTCTCGCCGTGACGTTGCCGTCCCGTCGCGATCAACACCTGTGCGTCCAGATCGTCGGCGGCTTCGAGGTTGGCTTCCGAGCAGTAGCCCGCGTCAGCGAGGACGACCTCTGGGGAACGCTCGATTCCTGCCGCGTCGAGGTTCCGTAGGGTCTGCTCGGCCATCGGGACGAACTGCTGGATATCGGTGGCCTGCTGGGTGACCTCGGCGCTCAACACGATCTGGTGGCCCTCATCGACAACGGCCTGCGCGTTGAACGCGTAATCGAAGCCGCGGACCGTCTTCATCATCCGCGCCTCAGGATCGGTGAAATTGCGTTGCGCTTTCGGCTTCGGCGCCGCCGTGTCCACCGCAGTCGCGACGGCCGCGTCGGCCTGCTCAGGGGGCTGACCGGCGGCGTCGGCCTTCTTCCGCGCCACGGCTGCCGCCTTCTCGGCGGCGTCGGCCTCGATCGCGTCCTTCGCGGCACGTAGTTTTGCCAGGCGCCCCTCACGGCGGGCCAGCTCCGGGGCGACCTCGTCCCCGCGCCGGTCCTGGCCGAACTGCTGATCCTCGGCCTCATCGACCGCCTCCGCCTCGGCGAGCAGCGCAGCGACCTCGGCTTGGAGCTGATCGATCTTCGGCACGATCCGGTCATAGCTCATCGCCTTATGCCGCGACGCGTTCGCAGCCAGCTTCGTGCCATCCAGCGCGACCCGCCCCAACCGCACCAGCCCCGCCTCCGCGCAGACCCGCAGCACCTGCAGGAACAACCCCGGCAGGGCATCCAGGTGACGCCGACGAAACCGGGCCAGCGACCGGTAGTCGGGCGCCTGGTTGCCCGACAGCCACCGGAAGGCGATATCGCGCTTGCAGCGCCGCTCCAACTCACGAGACGAGGTCACGCCCGTCGCGTACGCGAACAGCAGCAGCTTCAACATCATCCGCGGGTCATACGGAGGCGCACCCGAGGCGGACGCGTACGACGCGTAGACCGGCGTCAGATCCAAGAGCTCTTCGACGACCTCGGAGATGAACCGGGCCTCATCATCCTCGTCCAGCCAGTCATCCAGACTCGGCGGGAGCAGGAAACACTGCCCCTGGTCATACCCACGGAACGTCTTGCCCGCACCCGCCGGTGCAGCCGATCCCGGCGCCCGCGCCTCACCCGGCTCGACCTCGAACAGACCCTCCAGGCTGGCAGTCACCGTCATGAATCGATTCTCCCAGCACCCCGCGCTATCCACCGGATTCACCCCGGCGCGTTAACGGAAGGATCTGACCCACGCACCTAGTCGGGTCGACGCTCACACTCGTTCACGCGGTAACAGCAGATTCAGGACTAACCCGAGCGTTATCCGTTGCTCCGCTCGCATACGTCGGCCGCATCAGTTACGAGCTCTACCTGTGGCACTTTCCTGTGTTGGTGGCATTGGCCTGGGCGACGGGAGGCGTGTTCATTGACGTTGCTTGGATCGCTGCACCGGTCTCAATCATGGCGGCCGTTGCAGCTCACCACTCATTGGCCCCCGCGATCGACCGCTGGAAGTCGCAGGCATCCAAGATCCTTGAGGCACCGAGTGACGACTCGAGCACAAGGTGACTACTCACCAACCATGTCCCAGGCGCCGCTACGAATCGCTCGACGGGCTGCGTGGCGTCGCAGCATTGATCGTGGTCCTGTGTCACCTCGCCCTCATCGATCCCGCGGTTGCCTCGTATCTGGTGGACGGGCAGGAGCAGGGACTCGACGCCATCCGCCGAGTTCTGCTGCAGTCGCCAGCGAACGTGTTCCTCGCCGGCGAAGAAGCCGTGTATGTGTTCTTCGTGCTCTCCGGATTCGTCCTCGCAATCGGCCCAGCGCGCGGTTCGATTCTCCGCTGGCGCGTCTACTACCCGCGACGACTCGTCAGGCTCTATGTTCCCTCCATCGCCGCGTTGTTCCTCGCGTTGGGGACCACGCTCATCGTCCCTCGGACGGTGTCACCCATGCAGAGCGTGTGGATCAATCAGCACGCTGAGGGCGGGCATGGTCTCCAAGAAGCCCTGCTCGGGTCGACGTTGATGATCGACGCGGAGGCGCTGAACACTCCACTATGGTCGCTGCAGCTCGAGGTGATCTTTTCGATTCTTCTACCCCTCTATCTGTTCGTGGCGCGCCGGACTCCGACCAATCTCGCCCTTCCGAGCATTCTCGCTTTGGCCGCGTTGAGCGGGATCGGCATGGCCCTTGAGATCCGCGTGCTGATGTACCTACCGGTCTTCGCAGTCGGGGTGCTCTTGGCATATGGCGCTAATCAGCTCAGTGAGATCGCGAGCGAGACGACCCGCGCACAGTGGATGCTTGTTTCTCTCGCTGCTCTGCTCCTCATCACGTCAGGAGCAACTGCCCGACTAGTGCCGAACTCGGAGTCGGCCGCTCCAGCGCTTCTCATGGCGACGATCGTCGGAGCCGCGATGAGTGTATACATCGCAGCTTGGTCGCCATCGGCGGCCAGGGTACTAACGCTTCGCCCGGTCAGGTGGCTTGGACTCGTTTCGTTTAGCCTGTATCTAGTACACGAGCCCATCATTGTCGCGCTTGCGTTTGTGTCGCACGGGCAGTTCCCGATGTGGCTGATCTACTCGATCGGGGTAACCGTCTCCCTCGCCGTGGCGCAGCTCTTCTACCTCGTAGTAGAGAAACCGTCCCACCACCTGTCCCGTATGATCGGCGGGAAAAAAGCCGCGCGCCCCGGGGAGGCCATCCGTGCAGACACCGATTAAAGGCCTCGCCTATTGGTGGCACCGGACCGGCAAACGTGTGCCGCCTGCGGAGGACAGGTGGATAACGCGGAGTCAGTGACGTGCTCCTCAAAGTGTGCTGAGGAGCACATCAGCAACCTCGCGATCTAGGATCGGCCTGTCATTCGGTTGCAGAAGTCGAGAACCTCGGCCGCCTGATGAAGGCTCGCGTCCCCGTGTTCTCCGCTCGCCACGTGGTACTCGATCTCGTTCGTGTTCTCGAGCTTCGCCATGAGCAATGCCGCGTCGAGCGGGGAGCGCGGGTCGTGCGGGGAGCGACCGCGCTGGCTCAACCTGCCCGTTTACTGACGGCGCATAAGAACTGTGGTCCCGGTAGGGTCGAAAGAGCAACTCGCCCCTGCCCCACACGATCGGATTCTTCTTGACGAAGCGTGCACTCATCACCGGAATCACGGGCCAGGATGGTTCCTACCTCGCCGAGCTTCTGCTCTCGAAGGGGTACGAAGTGCACGGGCTGATCCGGCGAGCATCAACCTTCAACACGGCGCGCATCGACCACCTCTACGTTGACCCCCACGACCCGGCCGCGAATCTCTTCCTGCATTACGGCGACCTGAGCGACGGTGCGCGTCTGGTGACCCTCCTGGCCGAGATCAACCCCGACGAGGTATACAACCTGGCCGCTCAGTCGCACGTACGTGTCTCGTTCGACGAGCCCGAGCACACGGCCGACACGACCGGCACCGGCACGATCCGCATGCTCGAAGCCGTTCGACTCTCGGGCATCCAGACGCGGTTCTACCAGGCGTCGTCGTCCGAGCTCTACGGGGCCACTCCCCCGCCGCAGGACGAGAGCACGCCCTTCTACCCCCGCTCGCCTTACGCGGCCGCGAAGCTCTACAGCTACTGGATCACCAAGAACTACCGCGAGGCCTACGGCATGTTCGCGGTCAACGGCATCCTCTTCAACCACGAATCGCCTCGCCGTGGTGAGACGTTCGTGACGCGCAAGATCACACGTGCTGTCGCAGCCATCAAGGCGGGGACGCAAGAGCACGTCTACATGGGCAACATCGACTCGATCCGCGACTGGGGTTACGCCGCCGAGTACGTCGAGGGCATGTGGCGCATGTTGCAGGTCGACGAACCCGACGACTTCGTTCTCGCGACCGGGCTCGGCATCACCGTGCGCGAATTTCTCGAGATCTCGTTCAGTCACGCCGGTCTCGACTGGGAGAAGCACGTCCGCTTTGACGAGCGCTACCTTCGCCCCACCGAGGTCGACGCGCTGATCGGCGACCCGTCCCACGCGAAGGACAAGCTGGGCTGGACCCCGACGATCGACGGTCGCGAACTGGCTCGTCTGATGGTCGACGCCGACATCGAGGCTCTCGAGCACGCGGGACGTCCCTGGATCGACAAAGTTTCGCTCGGCTCGTGGGGCACCAAGTGACGGCTTCGGACGGGCTCGATTACACCCCGCGCCCGCTCGATCGCGACGCGACCTTCTACGTCGCCGGTCACCGCGGGCTGGTCGGATCCGCGATCTGGCGGCGACTCGAATCCGCGGGCTTCGACCGGCTCGTCGGCAAGCCCTCAGCTGAGCTTGACCTCAAGAACCGCGATGCGGTGTTCGAGTACATGTCCGAGATCAAGCCCAAGTACGTTGTGCTGGCGGCGGCGAAGGTCGGCGGCATCCTGGCGAACAGCACCTACCCCGTCGACTTCCTGAGCGACAACATGCGCATTCAGGTCAACGTCTTGGATGCCGCACTCGCGAACGATGTCGAGCGTGTTCTGTTTCTCGGTTCGTCCTGCATCTACCCCAAGTTCGCATCACAGCCGATCCACGAGGACTCGCTGCTCACCGGTCACCTCGAGCCAACCAACGACTCGTACGCGATCGCGAAGATCGCGGGCATCCTCCAGACCCAGGCGGTACGCCGCCAGTACGGACTGCCGTGGATCTCGGCCATGCCGACCAACCTGTACGGCCCCAACGACAACTTCTCTCCCCAGGGTTCACACGTTCTACCCGCGCTCATCCGCCGCTACGACGAGGCTGCGCAGACGGGCGCTCCCGTCGTTACCAACTGGGGCACGGGCACGCCTCGCCGCGAGTTCTTGCACGCAGACGACATGGCTGACGCCTGCCTCCACCTGCTCGAGCACTACGACGGCCCGGAGCAGGTGAACGTCGGTACCGGATCAGACGTGACGATTCGCGAGATCGCGAACACGATCGCGAACGTCGTCGGGTTCACCGGCGAGACGGAATGGGACACAAGCAAGCCAGACGGGACGCCCCAGAAACTGCTCGACGTGTCAAAGCTCGCCGACGCAGGGTGGACTTCGCAGATCACGCTCGGTGAGGGACTGGAACGAACCGTCGCCTGGTATCGCCAGCACGTCG
>NZ_NMUM01000019.1 GCF_002812805.1 Microbacterium lacus
CTAGGTGCGCGGGTCAGAATCGGGTGGCGTGGCGCGCGGCGTTGACTCTGGCATCGCGCGCTGACGGTCGCGAACGGGAACGGGCGGGCCGTTGCGGTGTGAGAGCGTGCGGGATCGCACGGCGAGGGGCTCGTGGCGACTGTCGGTGCGTGCTGTGACGCCCAGGGACCCCTGGGGAGGCCTATGCGGGCGCCAGCCCGGCGGCTGTAGCGACGCGGAGCTTGCGGAGGTTGTGGCAGATCGTGTGGAGTAGCCATTCGCCTTGGGCGCCGGCGAGTCCGCGTAGCCGGAGCTGTCCGGCGTTTTGCCGGGTCTTCATCTGCCCGAACGCGGGTTCAACGATGGCTTTGCGGCGCGCGTAGTCGGTGCGGCCCTGCTCGGTGCGCAGCGCGTGCGCCATCCGCTCCCGCCGGCTCGCGTCCTCTGGGGCCGGGTCCGGGGCGCCGGCGGTAGGGAAGCTCTCGCCGTGACGTTGCCGTCCCGTCGCGATCAACACCTGTGCGTCCAGATCGTCGGCGGCTTCGAGGTTGGCTTCCGAGCAGTAGCCCGCGTCAGCGAGGACGACCTCTGGGGAACGCTCGATTCCTGCCGCGTCGAGGTTCCGTAGGGTCTGCTCGGCCATCGGGACGAACTGCTGGATATCGGTGGCCTGCTGGGTGACCTCGGCGCTCAACACGATCTGGTGGCCCTCATCGACAACGGCCTGCGCGTTGAACGCGTAATCGAAGCCGCGGACCGTCTTCATCATCCGCGCCTCAGGATCGGTGAAATTGCGTTGCGCTTTCGGCTTCGGCGCCGCCGTGTCCACCGCAGTCGCGACGGCCGCGTCGGCCTGCTCAGGGGGCTGACCGGCGGCGTCGGCCTTCTTCCGCGCCACGGCTGCCGCCTTCTCGGCGGCGTCGGCCTCGATCGCGTCCTTCGCGGCACGTAGTTTTGCCAGGCGCCCCTCACGGCGGGCCAGCTCCGGGGCGACCTCGTCCCCGCGCCGGTCCTGGCCGAACTGCTGATCCTCGGCCTCATCGACCGCCTCCGCCTCGGCGAGCAGCGCAGCGACCTCGGCTTGGAGCTGATCGATCTTCGGCACGATCCGGTCATAGCTCATCGCCTTATGCCGCGACGCGTTCGCAGCCAGCTTCGTGCCATCCAGCGCGACCCGCCCCAACCGCACCAGCCCCGCCTCCGCGCAGACCCGCAGCACCTGCAGGAACAACCCCGGCAGGGCATCCAGGTGACGCCGACGAAACCGGGCCAGCGACCGGTAGTCGGGCGCCTGGTTGCCCGACAGCCACCGGAAGGCGATATCGCGCTTGCAGCGCCGCTCCAACTCACGAGACGAGGTCACGCCCGTCGCGTACGCGAACAGCAGCAGCTTCAACATCATCCGCGGGTCATACGGAGGCGCACCCGAGGCGGACGCGTACGACGCGTAGACCGGCGTCAGATCCAAGAGCTCTTCGACGACCTCGGAGATGAACCGGGCCTCATCATCCTCGTCCAGCCAGTCATCCAGACTCGGCGGGAGCAGGAAACACTGCCCCTGGTCATACCCACGGAACGTCTTGCCCGCACCCGCCGGTGCAGCCGATCCCGGCGCCCGCGCCTCACCCGGCTCGACCTCGAACAGACCCTCCAGGCTGGCAGTCACCGTCATGAATCGATTCTCCCAGCACCCCGCGCTATCCACCGGATTCACCCCGGCGCGTTAACGGAAGGATCTGACCCACGCACCTAGGCTGGGCCCATGCGTGCATTGCTTCGAACGGGACTGATCGTCGCGATATCGATCGCGATGTCGATCGTCGTCGCGGGGGGAGTGGGCGCCGGTGTTCCCCCGGCGTCCGCCGCGGAGCGGGGTACGGGGTCCGACTTTGCCGCCGCCGTTCCGAGCGATGTCGACGACTTTTCGTTTGCGAGCCTCGACGTCGAATACACCCTGTCCCGGGCAGAAGACGGCACCAGTCGGATGCGGGTGATCGAGACGTTCGTCGCCGTCTTCCCCGAGAGTGATCAGAATCGGGGCATGCGGCGGCTCATCCCGAACAGCTATCTGAACGCACCCCTATTCCCCTCTCTCGTTTCGGTGACGGACGAGACGGGTGCCGAGAGGCCCGTCGAGACCGACGACGAAGACGACTTCCTCATCGTCACCTCGCGAGCGGATGACTACGTGCACGGCGCGCAGACCTACGTCTTCACCTATGACCTTCAGAACGTCACGCGGGGCTTTGATGACACGGGCGTCGACGAGCTGTACTGGGACGTCAACGGAGAGGAATGGGCGCAGCCGTTCGACCGCGTGGATGCGCGCGTGGTGCTCGACGGAGACCTGGCCGAGGCGGCGATCGGCGATGTCGCGTGCTATCAGGGATCAACCGGCTCGACCGATAACTGCGAGATCGACGTGGCGACCGATGCGACGGGCGCCGTCGTCTCAGCGCGCGCCGATGCCTTGGCGCCGCGCCAGACGATGACAATTGCGGTTGCCTTCGAGCCCGGCACGTTCGCCGCGTTCGATTCGTCGCCCTTCGCTTCACCGGTCGGTTGGTTGCAGGGCGGGGCGACTCTCGTCGCTGTGCTGGCCGTGATCTGGGCCGCGGTCATCCGGCGCCGTCGGCTGCAGGACGACCCTGGCCGGCCGACGGTGATCGCCGAGTACGACCCACCGCCAGGCCTCGACGCGCTCGAGTCCGCGGTGCTGTGGGGCGCGCAGACCAAGGGCATTCCGGCGGAGGTGCTGGAGCAGGCGATCGCGGGCTCGATTCGAATCGTCGAGGGCGAGCGCAAATGGGGCAGTCAGACATTCGAGCTCGAGCTCGTCAACCGTTCGCTGGCTGACGAGAACGGCCGCGAGCTGCTCGACGGGATGTTCCCCGACGGGAAGACGACGTTCACGCTCGGCAAGAGCGACGCGCGGGTGTCGCGCACGGCGCAGAAGATCCTGAAGGAGGCGGATGCGACGCTGGCCGCGATGGGTGTGCGGCGCGAGGTGCCGGGAATCGTGCGAGCGCGGCCGATCCTCGTCGGAGTCCTTGCGGCGGTCGCGTCGGTGATTCTGGGCGTTGTCGGTCTCGAGGGTGGGATCACCCCCGCCTGGTCTGTTCCGCTGCTCGTCGCGGCGCCCATCCTCGCGATCACGGCGGGTGTGCTGGTCTCGCGCCGGCCCCTGACCTCGCGCGGTGCGGAACTGCGCGACCACCTCGCCGGGGTGAAGGTGTTCATCGAGTGGGCGGAGGCCGACCGCATCCGGATGCTGCAGTCGCCGCAGGGAGCCGAGCGCACGTCGATCGCCGTCGACGATCCGCGACAGATGATCAGGCTGTACGAGCGTCTGCTGCCCTACGCCGTGGTGTTCGGCCAGGAGAAGAAGTGGGCCGAACACATCGTCGTCTACTACGGCGACTCCACGCCCGGCTGGTACTACGGCACGAGTGCTTTCAGTGCGGCCGCTTTCTCGTCGAGCATCTCTTCCCTGTCGACGAGCTCTTCTACGGCATCCACCTCGGGTGGATCGTCCGGCGGCGGTTCCGCGGGCGGTGGCGGCGGCGGAGGTGGCGGCGGCGGGGTGTAGGTCCTTGCCCGGCCTCTAGCCCTGCCCTCACCCTGGCCGCGCTCGTGTTCCTCGCCGATGCCCGTGTGGGTGCACCGGGCGCCAGGGCCTGCGGGCTTCGACCCAGGCCGGTGCGCGGGTTTCGGGCACCCCGTTGCGCATGCGCACCTCCCATCCGCTCGTCTCGAGGGTGCGGTGGTGGAACCAGCACAGCAGGACGCCGTTGTCGGTGTGCGTCGGTCCGCCGCGGGCGTGGTCGGTCGCGTGATGGACCTCGCACCAGGCCGAGGGGACGTGGCATCCCGGGATGACGCATCCGCCGTCCCTCGCGATGATCGCGCGCCGCTGGTGCGCCGTGAAGACGCGCTGTGGTCCGCCGAGTTCGATGATGCGGCCGTTGGCGTCGAGAACAAGGCGCTGGATGCCACCGGAACACGCAACCTGTCGAGCGAACGTAGCGGGAATCGGCTGGGCAACCGCGTCGGCGCCCATGTCGTCGCTCAGGTGCGCGGCGTCGAGTAGGCCGAAGCCGTCGCGACGCTCGAGTTCGGAGGCGCTGATCGTGACGAGCAGCGTCGGTGCGCTGCCGCCGATCGAGGGCGACTCGGCCGCGCGCGCTGCCACCCCGAGGATCGCCGCGAGAGCGTCGTGCTGTCGCTGCGCCCGGGTGCGCGAGTCATCCCTCGCGTGCGCGGCGTCGTGCGCGCCGGCCGTGTCCTCAGTGAAGGCAGGGCGCCCGCGGTCCGCCACGCGCGGGCTGATCTGGGCGTCGAAGAGTCGCTGCAACTGCGCCGCAACGTCGATCGTCAGCGCGCCCGAGAGGGGAGTCAGGCCGTCGCGCTCGCGTCCGAGCGTCAGGCCTCGACGCCGCATGGTGCGATCAGGATCGGGCAGGACGCCGTCGGGATCGAGGTAGAGAGCCCAGAGCTTCGCCTGCATCCGGATCTCGTCGGCTGCGGCCGGCGGCGCCCCGTCGGGCGCGGTGCCCGTGGCGGCCGCAACCAACTCGCCCTCGGCCGCAGCGACCGCCTCAGCCCCGCACCGTTCGGTCAGGGAAGAAAGGGTGCCGGTGATGGCGACCAGCGAATCGATGCCCAGCTCGCCGGCGCTGAACGCCGCCCGCGCCGCGGGAAAGTCTGAGGGAAGAGTTTCACCCGCGAGGCCGAACCTCGGCGCTATGTGCGCGCCGAGTCGCAACCGAGTCCGCGCCGTCGCGCCCGACACCGAACACAACCGCTCGAGGAGTTCAGCCGGGTTGCGGCATCCGAGGCGTGAACTCAGCCCCTCCGCGCCCCGCTCGGGTCCTGACCGGCGTCCGACCTCCGCGGCCGCGAGCGTTCGCAGCGCATCCGCCCGCCTGCCCAGTTCTTCCGCAACGCGCGTGAGCTCCAGGAGCTCGTCGTCGGGCAACAGGCCCAACTGATCCCGTGCGGGGAGTACGTGCGCGTCGAGCAGGGCGGTTGCCTCGGCCACACCAGCCCGCAGCGTCGTGCCGAGGGATGCCCCCGTGTCGCGGGGTGCGGTCGTGAACATGCCTCCAGAATCCCATCGACCAACGACATTGACGGCGACAAAAGACCCGGTCAAACGTTTGTTCTGTGGATAACTCTCGGAGACTTGTCCTGTGGAGGAGCGAATGCGCGCCGCGGCACGCAGGCAGGTCGCAGACGGCAAGAGTAAGGGCCGGTCAGAGAGGCTTCTGACCGGCCCTTGTCCCTTGCACCAAGAGTGTCCTGCAATCACATGTCGGGAGCTGCCACAGCAAACAACTTCCGTGCTTGCACTCTATAACGGCGAGGTAACGACAAGCAAGGTTTCCCGTTATCTATCTGTGATGTTTTCGTCGAGCTAGATTCGCCTCATGAGGCTGACACCATTGCCTTCCGCCGAGAGCTGGAATCACCAGGGGCTGCGGGTCGGCTTCGAGGTTGCGTTCTTCCGTGATGTGCGGCTGGGTCATCGTTTGACGGGGCACACAACAGCGAACGAGTCGGGCGCCCTGTGGTCGGTCGGCTACGACCTGACCGTGGATCCTTCGTGGACGACGATCTCGGTGCGGGCGTCTCGCTTGAGCGCTCAGGGGACGGGCGAGATGACGATGACGCGTGACGCGCAGGGTCATTGGATTGTCGGCGGGACGCAGCGCCCGGACCTCGACGGATGCGTTGACGTGGACTTCGAGTCATCCGCTGTCACGAATACTCTTCCGATCCACCGGCTCGACTTCATCGTCGGAGCCAGCGTCGACGTGCCCGCGGCTTTCGTTCGCGCCGATGACCTTCGGGTGGAACGACTGGAGCAGAGATACACCCTGGTCGGGACCACGCCCGACCGGTTGCTGTTCCACTACGAGTCATCGACGTTCGATTTCGCGTGCGACATCCCGTTCGACCGTGCGGGGCTCGTCGTGGAGTATCCCGGTATCGCCGTTCGGACCCCTACCGGGCGCGGGTGAGCCCGGCGCGCGTCACGGCCCGCCCATCCAATGGTCGATCCGGTGGGTGTCGGGGGTGAATCCGTGGGCGACGCCATACAGCACGGCCTGAGTGCGGCTCGTCGCGCCGATCTTGCGGTAGACGGATCGGATGTATGACTTCACCGTGTTCGGGCTCAGGTAGGTGAGGCTCGCGACCTCGGCGTTGCTCTTGCCCTGGGTGATGAGCGCGAGAATCTCGGACTCGCGATCGGTGATGCCCTCGAGTCGTCCCGGCCAGTCGAGCCCCGGCGCGCTGGGCGCCCGGCGGCCCTGATTGCTGATCACGAGTTCACCCGCGTGCACCGCCTCGATCGCCGCGACGAGCTGCGGTGCCGTCAAGGTCTTCGAGAGGTATCCATGGACCCCCTGGCGCCGAGCCGACTCGATGAGTTCGGGATGGAAGTTCCAGGTGTACATGACGACGCGACGGGCGCTGGGGTTCTTGATGAGCTCGGAGATCTCGTGATGGTCGGACTCGGGCTGCGCAAAAGAGTCGTACAGCACGACATCAACCGAGTCGCTCACCCCCCTGTTCGCGTCGATCTCGGCGACCAGAACTCGATCACGGTATTCGTCGAACAGATGCGCCAGCCCCTTCAACACCACGTCGTAGTCATCGACGAGGGCGACGGTGATGGGGCGCGAGGCCGGGGATGAGGGCATGCTCGAGCTTTACACCCCCAGGGGTGTGCCGCCACACCCTGAGGGGTGATGAAGTCAGGTGTTGTCGCGAATTGCGGCATTCCGCGCATCGAATGGTGCGCGCCCACCACGCCTCTCGGCGTCGAGAAGAGGAGCAACCATGCTCGGTCTCATCATCAGCATCATCGTCATCGGCCTCATCGCCGGATTCATCGCTCGCGCCGTGGTTCCTGGCAAACAGGACATGAGCATCCTCATGACCATCGTCCTGGGAATCGTCGGTTCGTTCGTGGGTGGATTCCTCGGCTTCTTGCTCTTCGGGCAGGACGCCGCCGACGGCTTCTTCCAGCCGGCCGGAATCATCGGTTCCATCATCGGCGCGATCATCGCGCTGCTGATTTACGTCATGGTCAGGGGTCGTGGCGCCTCAGCGCGTCGCCGCGGCTGATCCGCAGCGCGTCCGTGCGCATCCGGTCGCGATCCACGTCGTCGTCCGGACACAAGTGAGGGCCGGTCAGAGAGGCTTCTGACCGGCCCTTGTCCCTTGCACCAAGAGTGTCCTGCAATCACATGTCGGTAGCTGCCACAGCAAAACAACTACCGTGCGTGAACTCTATAACGGCCAGGTAACGATGGGCAAGGTTTGTCGTTATCTTTCTGTGACTCTTTGCGCCGCCGGTGCCAGAGCAAGCGCATCCGCGCCGGCGGCCGCGGCGTCCGCGTCCCGGAGCTTCGGCTTGCGGGGCCACCAGAAGGCGTCCTTCGTGATGAACGCGAGCGCGGGAACGATCACCGTGCGTACGAGCAGCGTGTCGATGAGCACACCGATGCACACGATGATGCCGATCTGCGTCAACGTGATGAGCGGGAGCACTCCGAGCACCGCAAACACCGCGGCCAGCAGGATTCCCGCGCTCGGGATCACCGCGCCCGTAGCGGCAAGGGCACGAATCATGCCCTGCGTGATGCCCAGGTGGTCGGACTCCTCTTTCGCCCGCGTCACGAGGAAGATGCTGTAGTCCACGCCGAGTGCCACGAGGAACAGGAAGCTGAACAGCAGCACGTTGGCGTCGATGGCGGGAAAGCCGAAGAGCGGCGTCTGGAAGAGCCACCAACTCAGGCCGATGGCCGAGAAGAAGCTCGCCACAACCGCGAGGAGCAGCAGGAGTGGCGCGACGAGCGCGCGTAGCAGCACGACGAGGACGATGAATACGAGCACCAGGATGAGCGGAATGATCAGGGCCTGATCGCGCGCCTGCGCGTTCGTGACGTCGAGGGCTTGGGCGTCGAGCCCACCCACCAGACCCTCGCCGGTGCCGACTCCGTCGAGGGCTGCACGCATCCGCTCGACCGTGGCGAAAGCCTCCTCGGTCTCGGCGTTCGCGCCGAGCGTGACATCGATCCGGGCGAGGTCGTCGGTCGTCTCGCCGATCGCCGCTGAATCGACTCCCTCGAGGGCGGCCAAGGCGCTCTCGGCCTCTTCGGCTTCGTCGAGCGGAACGATGACGATGGAGGGCGAGGTCGTTCCGGCCGAGAAAGCCTCGGCGAGGACCTCCTGTCCCTGAACGGCCTCGGGCTTCTGCAGGAATCTGTCGTTTTGCGAGAGCCCGGTCTGGACGAAGAACAGCCCGCTCGCCATCACACCCAGCACGATGAATCCGCCCGTAGCCACGATGACCGGACGCTTCGAAACCGCGCGGCCGAGCTTGCCCCAGACGCTCCGGGCGATCGCGTCGGGCGAGCCGAAGCGCGGGATGTAGGGCCAGAAGAGTCCGCGGCCGAACAGCACAAGCGCCGCGGGCAGAACGAACAGGGCGAAGATCATCGCGACGACGATGCCGACGGCGCACGCCAGTCCGAGTGCCCGGTTGCCGGCGAGCTCGGCGAGCAGCAGCGTCAGCAGCGCGAGCGCGACGGTCGAGCCGCTCGCGATGATCGCGGGGCCGGCTCCCCGCAGGGCGCGCTGCATCGCGTCCCGGCGATCCTCATGCAGGCGTAGCTCGTCGCGGTACCGCGCGATGAGCAGCAGTGCGTAGTTCGTTCCCGCTCCGAAGACCAGTACCGACAGGATGCCGGTGATGGATGCATCGAGCTGCACCCCGACCGCGCTCGCCACCTGTCGCGCGACGATGCCGGCGAGCCCGTCCGCGACCCCGATGACGACGAGTGGGACGAGCCACAGCCAGGGGCTGCGGTAGGTGATGAGCAGCAGCACGGCGACGACGATCACGGTGGTCAACAGAAGGGTGAAGTCGGCCCCCGCGAAAACAGCAGCGATATCGACCTCAAAGCCCTCTGCGCCGGTCAGGTAGACCCGTACCCCGTCGAGGCCCGCTGACGCCGCATCGCGGAGTTCCTGTGCGCGCTCGCTCTGCGCCGCGACGTCGGTCTCGGGCTCGAGCGGTACGACGACCAGGGCGACCGTTCCGTCGTCCGAGACCTGCGCGGGAGGAACAAATCCCTCGCGGGAGAGGTCCGCGAGCTCTCCCATGGCGTTCTCGTTGATCAGGGCGAGCGTGTCGGCGTCGAGCTCGCCCTCATCCGACGCGAAGACCAGCAGGGCTGAGGTATCGTCGGCGCTCGGAAACTCTTCGCGCAGCTGATCGACCTGGACGGACTCGGCGCTGTCGGGCAGGCCGACCGAGGGTGCCGTTTCGGACTCTTCGCCGCCCGCGATGCTGAACAGTGCGGCCGCTGCGAGAGCGGCCAGGACGAGCACGATCCATGACGTCTTGGCGGATGTGATGAAGCGCAGCAGGCCGCTCATGGGGGTTCTCCACGTCTGTGAAAGTTATTTGAAGATCAAACTATATGACTATCGAATGAATGTAGCGATATCGTGGGTCTCATGCAACCGAGGCACGGCGACAGTCCAAGCGCGGACGCGTCCGGGTTCTCTCCGACCCGTCCGGCCACGGCGTCGTTGCGGGAGTTCATCGAACTCACCGATCAGTTCGAGCGTGCGATAGCAACCGAGCTCGAGGTCAATCCGACGGATCTGGCGGCCATGGAGCATCTGCTCATGGGTGGTCCGCTGGGGCCGACCGAGCTGGCGCGGCGCGTGGGCATCTCTGCCGGCGCCGCGACGACCTCGATCGACCGGCTCGTCGCGCTCGGTCACGTGACGCGCGAGCCCCACCCCACGGATCGCCGCGGCACTCTCGTTGTGCCGCAGCCCGCTTCGCGCGACCGCGCGATGGGGCGGCTCATGCCCATGATCATGGGCATCGACGGCGAGCTCGACGCGTTCACCGAGGCCGAGCAGGAGGTCATCACGCGGTATCTTGCCCAGGTGGTCGAGCGGTTGCGGATGCACGCAAGTCCCCGGGCATCCGAAGTCGAAAGCTGAGCTGCGCGCCGCAGGTCAATCCATCCAGAGTCGCTCGATCGGGATGTCATGATCCAGGATGCGTGTCGCCGCACGGTGTCCCGAGCACATCGCCGCGGTGACGGTGGCCGGGTCATCCGTCCACGTCGCCTCGCCCGCCAGGTGCAGGACGCCGCCGATCGGGGTGGCCAGGGCGTCGTGGTCGTCGGTCGTCGACCCGAGTGTCATGTACGCATACGAGCCTCGGGCGAACGGGTCGCCCTGCCAGGCGGTGATGTGGACGTGGGACGGTTCCTCGACGCGGTCGCCGCAGAGCCGACGCAGCTGCGCGAGCACGGACTGGGTGACCCGGTCTGTCGCCCAGCCCCGTGTCTCGATGCCCGCGGGTCCCGCCGCGAAAGTCAGCAATGTGGGCTCGCTGTGCAGGGCGGTCAGGTCGTACCACGAGTGCCACCAGCGTCCCTCGGGGCCTTGCTGGCGGATCGCGTACACGTCGTCGTCCCAGAACTTCGTCGGGAAGCGCAGGAAGACTTTCTCGAAGGCATTCATCGTCAGGCGTCCGAGCGCGCCCGCCACCGGTTCCGGGAGGGCGGGCTCGATCACGAAGTCCTCGGATTGCAGCACGCCGACAGGCACGGTGACCACCGCATCGCGTGCGGCGAATGTTCCGCGATCGGTCGTCATGACGACTCCATCGGTGCTCCACTCGACACGAGACACCACATGCTCGAGTCGCACGTCGAGCCCCTCCGCCAACCCCGCCGCCAGCGCGTCGTACCCCTGCGGGAACACCACTTCGTCGCCGTCGATCGAGTCGTCGTCGAGGCCGTGGGCTGCGAGATCCTCGATCCACGCGCCGTACTGCTCCTCGGCGCGGTGCTCGAGGTATTCGCGGACGCGCTGGACGCGGTCCTCGCTCCAGTTCTGAAGCGCGAGGGCTGCTTCTGTCACATCACGGTACGAGGCATCCGGGCTCGATGAGGCGATCACGTTGACGAGAGCCGCGTCGACCGCATGGATGTCTGAGACATAGGCCTGTGCGGCGGCGTTCGAGAGGCGGTGCCCGTCGGGCCCGTAGTGGGCGATCGGGCGACCGTCGGGCTGATATCCGCCGACCGTGAACTCGACCATCGGCATCCCGAACGCTTTTGCTACCGCGGCGACGGGGGAGTCGGTGATGCCGTGGATCCAGGATGCGCCGAGGTCGGTGACGAGCCCCTCGCTACGGTCAGTGTGCACCCGGCCACCCACGCGGTCGCGCGCCTCGAGAATCACGACGCGGCGCCCTTCTCTCGTCAAGAGGCGCGCTGCGGTCAGTCCTGCGATGCCCGCGCCGACCACGATCGTGTCGAAAACGTCCACGGCGAAACCTCTCTCGACGCGCCCGCATGGCGCGATCCCGACGCTATCGCTCCGACCTTGTCAAGCGCGAGGGATCGCCGGTTCGGCGGCGCAGATAGATACCCCCCGGGGTATGCTAACGTGAGTCAGAAGGACCAGAGAGGTCAGTTATGTCCAGGATCGTGATCGTCGGTGGGGTCGCCGGGGGAATGAGCGCCGCGGCCCGTGCGCGCCGCCTCGACGAGTCGGCCGAGATCATCGTGCTCGAGCGCGGCCCGCACGTATCGTTCGCGAACTGCGGCCTGCCCTACTTTGTCGGCGGCGAGATCGAAGATCCCGCGAAGCTCCTCGTGCAGACGCCGGAGACGCTGCGCGCGGCGCTTGCGCTGGATGTCCGGCCCGGGCATGACGTCATCGCCGTCGACACTGCCGCGAAAAACGTGACCGTGCAGACGGCGAATGGTCTCGAGGTCATCGACTACGACGCCCTCGTGCTCGCTCCGGGTGCGGCCGCGGTCATCCCCGCGATCCCGGGAATCACCTCCGCCCGGGTTCGCACGCTCCGCACCGTCGACGACGCCCTCGCGCTGCGCGACTCGGTCACGGGCGGCGCGCGCCGTGCTGTCGTGCTCGGCGCAGGGTTCATCGGCGTCGAGGCTGCCGAAGCTCTGGCCGCGAGCGGTCTCGAGGTGTCGATCGTGCAGAGCTCCGCGCATCCGCTCAGTCCCTTCGAACCCGAACTCGCCTGGCTCTTTTCGCAAGAACTGCGAGCGATCGGAATCGACGTGCACGCCGGCGCGACCGCGACCGTGATCGAGGAAGGTGCAGGCCACGACATGGTGGTGCTCTCGGATGGCTCACGCCTTGCCGCCGACATGATCGTGCTCTCCGTCGGGGTTCGTCCGGATACGGCGAGCTTCGAACGCGCCGGCATCGCGTGCGTGCGCGGTGCGATTGTGGTGGATGACCACGGCCGCACGAGCGTGCCCGGGGTCTGGGCTGTCGGAGACGCGACCCTCGGCGTCGATCCGATCACGGGCGCCCGTCACCCCGTGGCGCTCGCGGGACCCGCCAACCGCGCCGGACGCCTGGTGGCCGACGACATCCTGCGCCCGGCGACGGCGCGAGCGATTCCGCCTGCGCTCGGCACCGCGATCGTGCGCGTGGGTTCGCTGACCGCCGCGCTGACAGGCGCGAATCGTGCGGTGCTCCACGCCCACGGCATCGCGCACACCACCCTGCATCTGCACGCGAATCAGCACGCTGGGTACTTCCCGGGTGCGAGCCAGATCCATCTCGTGGTGCACATCGACCCCGACACGGGGCTCTTGCTGGGTGCCCAGGCTGTCGGAACCGAGGGCGTCGACAAGCGGATCGACGTGCTCGCCACGGCCATCCGCGCGGGCATGGCGGTCGACGAACTGATCGACCTCGATCTGGCCTACTCGCCGCCCTATGGACAGGCGAAGGACGCCGTGAACCTCACCGGCATGGTGGGCGAGAACGTGCTGAACGGGACCCTGTCGCTCTGGTACGCCGAAGACCTCGACGAGGTGCTGGCTACCTCACTGGTGCTCGACGTGCGCCGCGACGACGAGTGGGCCACCGGCCATGTTCCCGGTGCGCTGCACATTCCGCACACCGAACTGCGCGAGCGCATCGACGAGGTGCGGGAGCGTGCGGCCGGCCGCCCGGTGCGCGTGATGTGCGCCTCGGGCGTGCGTTCGGCCATCGCCCACCGCGTCGTGACGCAGGCGGGTCTGGACTCGGCATCGCTGTCGGGAGGCATCCTCACGCTCCGGGCGTCGCTCGGCTCACGTGCTCGCGACGTCCTCGTCGTCGACGCAGCCGTTCGCTGACCGCAACATCTCCAGGAGACAGACCATGTGCTACCAAGTGGCGTGCAAGAAGTGCGGCAAGGCGAGCTGGGCAGGGTGCGGCCAACACGTCGATCAGGTGATGCGATCGGTTCCGCGCTCGCAGCGGTGCGAGGGCCACGCGAAGGAGCCGTCGACCGGATTCTTCGCGCGATTCTTCGCCCGCTGAGCCCGCGCTGAGCTCGCCTCAGGCGAGCGTGAGGAAGAGCTTCTCGAGCTCGTCCGGCGTCATCGACTCGTCCTCGGGGTCGGCGATGCAGGTGCGCATGGCCGAGGCGACGATCGCGTAACCCGCGCGGTCGAGGGCTTTGGACACCGCCGCCAGCTGGATGACGACGTCGCGGCATTCCGCGCCGGACTCCACGGCGTTCACGACGGCTGCGAGCTGACCCTGTGCCCGGCGCAGGCGATTGACGATCTTGCGTTGCTGCGCGATCAGCTCGGCCTCGCGGTCGTCCGTGGTTTCGGATGTCGCGGTCTCGTTCACGGTGGGCCTCCTGGTACCGCACGCCGACGGCGTCGCGGGTTACACGCCATTATTCCACGAAAAGCAGATACCCCACCGGGTATCGCATACAGGTCCGAGGACTACAGTTGCCCCTTGTGATTCGAGCCAGCATCCCGAGCCCCGACCCCGTCTTCGCCCAGTTCTCGCTCGGGCCGCTGACGATCCACACGTACGCGCTGTGCATCATCGCGGGCATCATCGCCGCGGTGCTCATCACGCAGCGACGCCTCGGCAGTCGCGGGGCGGAGCCGGGGACTGTTCTCGACGTCATCATCTGGGCGGTGCCGCTCGGCATCGTCGGCGCGCGTTTTTACCACGTGTTCACCCACGTCGGGGATTACTTCTACCCTGGCGCGAACATCTGGGCGATCTTCGCGATCTGGGATGGCGGCAACGCGCTGTATGGCTCGCTGCTCGGCGGAGCGGTGGGTGCGTGGATCGGATGCCGCATCGCGGGCATTCGGCTGTGGTCGTTCGCCGACGCACTCGCCCCGGCCATGCTGGTGGCGCAGGCGATCGGGCGCCTCGGCAACTGGTTCAACCACGAGCTCTTCGGTCTGCCCACCACCCTGCCGTGGGGGCTGGAGATCGAATCGACGAACCCGAAATTCCCGGAGGGTCTCGCCGAGGGGACGCTGTTCCATCCACTGTTCCTGTACGAGATGATCTGGAACCTCGTCGGGGTTGCGATCATCCTGCTGCTCGAACGCCGCATCGCGCTGCGCTGGGGCAAGGCGTTCGCGGTGTATCTGATCTGGTACGGCCTGGGTCGCAGCTGGCTCGAGGCGATCCGCATCGATCCGACCAGCGATGGTCTGTTCGGAATCCCGGCCAATGTCTGGGCCTCGTTCGTGGCGATCGGTCTCGGCGTCGCGCTGTTCGTGATCCAGAGCGTCCGTCACCCGGAGCCGGAGCCGAGCATCTTCCGCGATGGGGTCGGTCCGAAGGCCGCACAGCCCGCCTGATCTGACCTTTACGCAGAACGGATGCTTGACGCATCCGCAGTACTCAGTGTTACTATCTACCAGTACCTAGTGACACTGAGTAATGAGGCGATTCCGGATGGGTAAACAAGCGACCGAGATGCTCAAGGGCGTGCTGGAGGGCATCGTGCTGGCGATCCTCGCGACGCAGTCCGCGTACGGCTACGAGATCACGGCCCGGCTGCGTGACGAGGGCTTTGCAGACATCGCCGAGGGCACGATCTACGCCCTGCTGATCCGTATCGAGCAGCGGGGGCTCGTCGATGTCGAGAAGGTCCCGTCGGAGAAGGGTCCCCCGCGCAAGGTTTATTCGCTGAACGCTCAGGGCCGCGACTACCTCGACGAATTCTGGGGAACGTGGGGCTTTCTCACCACGCGGCTTGAACAGCTCCGCACCGCATCAACCGAGACCGAAGGGAACTGACATGTGGATCGAGAAATTGACCGGCGACCTCGCCGACAAGAAGCACTACCGCGAATACAAGGCGCGGGTGAAGGCTCTGCCCGAGCCGTACCGTGAGGCTGCCGGGGGCCTCGAGCGCTACCTGATGTACCTCGGCCCGAGCGACGACGGCAAGAGCCTGATCGCGATGTTGACGGACCTGGCCGAACTCTTCGAACAGGCAGTCGCCGACGAAACACCCGTGCGCGACCTGGTCGGCAGCGACCCGGTCGAGTTCGCAGAGACGTTCATGCAGAACTACGGCGGGGGCAGTTGGATCCGCAAAGAACGCGCGCGCCTCGAGAAGACCATCGATCGCGCCGTCGAGGAAGAGGGGCGCTGAGCATGTCCGCCGCGGCCATCGCTGTGCGCGGGATCGAGAAGTCCTTCGCGGATGTCTCGGTGCTGCGCGGCGTCGACCTCGACGTGCAGGCTGGGAGCATCTTCGCCCTGCTCGGATCGAACGGCGCGGGCAAGACGACGCTCGTGCGGATACTGTCGACACTGCTGAAGGCGGACGCGGGCACGGCATCCGTCGCCGGGTTCGACGTGGCCGCGGCTCCCGCCGACGTGCGCGAGTCGATCAGCCTGACGGGACAGTTCGCCGCGGTCGATGAGGTGTTGACCGGGCGCGAGAACCTCGTGCTCGTCGCGAAGCTGCGGCATCTGCAGGATCCGGGCGCGATCGCCGACCGCCTGCTCGCGCAGTTTTCGCTCGTCGAGGCTGGCGGTCGCCGAGCCGGTACGTACTCGGGCGGTATGCGCCGACGCCTCGACATCGCGATGAGCCTGATCGGCGATCCGCCGGTCATCTTCCTCGACGAGCCCACGACGGGCCTCGACCCGCAGGCTCGTCTCGAGGTGTGGCGCGCGATCACCGACCTCGCCCGGGGTGGCACGACCGTCCTGCTGACCACGCAGTACCTCGACGAGGCCGAGCAACTCGCCGACCGCATCGCGATCCTGCACCGCGGCACGATCATCCAGAGCGGCACGCTCGCCGAGCTCAAGAAACTTCTGCCCCCGGCGAAGGTCGAGTACGTCGAGAAGCAACCGTCGCTCGAGGATGTCTTCCTCGCCCTGATCGGCGAGACCGAACCACCCGAACGATCCGGAGCATCCGAAGGAGAGCCGTCATGAGCGCCCACGTTCTCGCCGACACGAGCGTCCTCACGGGGCGGTCGCTGCGACACATCCTTCGCAGCCCCGACACGATAATCACGACCGCCGTCACCCCGATCGCGCTCATGCTGCTGTTCGTCTTCGTGCTCGGCGGTGCGATCAACACAGGCTCGGGGGAGTCGTACGTCAACTACCTCCTCCCCGGCATCCTGCTGATCACGATCGCGTCCGGAGTCGCGTACACCGCGTATCGGCTGTTCCTCGACATGCAGGGCGGCATCTTCGAACGCTTCCAGTCGATGCCGATCGCCCGATCGAGCGTCCTGTGGGCCCACGTGCTGACCTCCCTCGTCGCGAACGTCGTCTCCATCGCGCTCGTCATCGGCGTTGCACTGCTCCTGGGTTTCCGAACGGGGGCAACGGTCGGGGCGTGGCTCGCGGTAGCGGGCATCCTGATCCTGTTCACCCTGGCGCTGACGTGGATCGCCGTCATCGCGGGGCTCTCGGCCAAGACCGTCGACGGCGCGAGCGGCTTCAGCTACCCGCTGATCTTCCTGCCCTTCATCAGCTCGGCGTTCGTGCCGACCGATTCGATGCCGGGCCCGGTGGCGTGGTTCGCCGAGAACCAGCCGGTCACATCGATCGTCAACACGATCCGTGCGTTGTTCGCCGGCCAGCCGGTCGGTGGCGAGATCTGGATCGCTCTGGCGTGGCTCGCGGGCATCCTGGTCGTCGCCTACGGCTTCGCGATCGTGATCTATCGGCGCAAGGTCCGCTGAGTGGCAGCGTAGGGTGTGACGTCACCGGAAGGCGGACGCCGATGATCGCGCGATTCGAAGAGCTCGACTGGCAAGAGACGCGGATGGGGGAGTTGAACCTCCGCCGCCGTACCGACAGCCAGTCCGGCGAACTCATCTACGAGGTCAAGCTCGGCGATGAATATCTCATGTCGAGTCTGTTCACTGTCGCGGAAGAAGAGCTGGCACGGCTCGGCCTCGCGGCGACCGACGGCGGCTCGCTTGCGGTCTTGGTTGGAGGCCTCGGCCTCGGATACACCGCGGTGACAGCGCTCGAGGACAACCGTGTCGCCCGCCTCGATGTGATCGACGCCCTCCCGGCCGTGATCGGATGGCACGAGCGGCATCTGCTGCCCGTTTCGACGAAGCTCGTGGATGACCCGCGCACGACGCTCGTCCACGACGACTTCTTCGCGGTGATGCGTCGCGCCGCCGCTCCAGACGAGGCGCCGTACGACGTCATCCTGCTCGACGTCGACCACTCGCCCCGCCATACCCTCGACCCGAGTCACGCCGATCTGTATACCGCCGCGGGACTCGAGCGTCTCGCCGCTCATCTGGCCGATCGCGGGATCTTCGCCCTGTGGTCGGACGATCCGCCCGACGCCGACTTTATGACGGTGCTCGCCTCGGTTTTCGACGAAGCCCGAGCCCTCGAGGTGGCGTTCGAGAACCGCCTGACCGGTGGTAGCTCGTCGAACACGGTGTACGTCGCGCGGCGCCGGTCACTCTGACGCGTCGGACGCGCACGGCAGAATGGGTCGGGATGGACGACCAGCTGATCGACGAACTCCGGATGCTGCGGACCCGGGCGTACGGTCCGGAGCCCGACATCCAACACGACCCGTCCGCCCTGGCCCGCTTGCAAGACCTCGAGCGCCTCGCCCGCGGACCCGAGGTCGAACAGCTGCCGCCGAAGCCGCCGCTGCCCGTGCAGACCGAGCCTGTCGTTGACGTCGAGCCGCTCGTCTCGGCGGAGCCGTCCCCCGACGAGGTCGCCGTGCTGGGAGTCGACGCGTTCGCCGAGTGGCCTGGAGCGTTCTCCAACTACTACGTCGCGCAAGACGGATCAGAAGAGAGATCCGACGTGCCGGAAGGGGGCAGGGCTTTTCAGACCTTCCACGGACTGGCCCTGTTCAGCATGCCGAGTGGGCCATTCAGCTACGGGACCGGGCAAACCTGTTTGATGGTCGTGGCGTCAACGAACATCGACAGCGAGTCCAGCTCCCTTGAGGGGCCGTTCTTCAACGGGTGCACGGCGGGCGACTTCGCGGCGACCATCGAAATCGTCGTCACCGAGGACTATCAGGGCCTCCCCGACGAACTCCTCCAGGTCTTTCCCAAAGGCACCGGCCTGCAGTTTGTCCTCGAGGGCGACGAGGTCGTCGTCCTGAGCGACCAGGACTGAACGCTTAGGCCTTCGGCGGCGGGTGATGCGGGATCGGCCGTGGCGGCCGCGCACGCTCGGAGTTGATGATGGGCCCTGTGCGCGGCGTCGCCCCCGACGCGCCCCCGTCGCGGATCCTGATTCGGCGGCCACTGATCGTGACGACACGCAAACGAATAACGTACGGCTTGCCGCCCGAGTTCACCGACGCGAGTCGCAGAACACCGGATGCCTCGATCTCGGCATCTGTCGCCGCATCAACGTCCGTCTCCAGGCGCGCAGCCGTACCGCGAGCGACAACACTCCAGCGGTGATCGTCGCCCTCCCCGTCGATCTCGATCGCGGTCTCGGGGTGTTCGGCGATGACGCTCAGCTTGGACCCCTCGGCGGAGCGGGCGTACAGCGCGCCGTCGTGGGCGAGGACGTTGAGGGGAAAGACATCCGGCTTCCCGTCCGCGCCCGTCACAGCAAGTCGCCCGATCGCGGGGTCGGCGAGTAGTCGCCAGCATTCCGCGGGGCTCAATCGTTGGAAGGCGTGTGCTCCCGACGCCCCGGGCCCAGCACTTGATCGAGTCATCGCACGTGCCTCCGTTCGATCACTTCGATTCAACTCCGTTGACCCGCGCACCGCTAGGGGTCAACCCTCTGAACGAGAAAGTCGAGCGCGGCTAAGGTCATGGCTCATGACGGACGAATCGCGTGTACCCGTATCTCTCTCGCTCGACGCCTGGCTGGATCGCCTTTCGCAGCGCGGCGGTGAGCCGGGCGGTGGGGCGGCCTCGGGTGTGATGATGGCGATCGGTGCCGCGCTGCTGCACATGGTCGCGGCGTACACCCCCGACGACGAACGAGCGCAGCAGAGCGGCCAGCGCTCGATCGAGTTGCGTGTTGAGGCGCTGCAGGCGGCGGAGGATGACGGGGTGCGCTCGGCCGCCCTGGGCGCTGCGCTCGCGGCCGAGTCCTCCCCGGAGCGGGACGAGCGCATCGTGGCGACGGGCACGGCCGGCGCCGAGTCATCCGCGACTCTGGTCGGGATCGGCGCCGCGCTCGCCGCTGAACTGCGGGTGCTCGCCGATCGCGGCAACCCGCACCTGATCGCGGATGTCGCGGTTGCGGCAGAGGCGATCGGCGCGGGCCTCGGCGGCGCGCTGACGAACCTGCGCGCGTGCCTCGCGCTTGCCCGCAAGCACCTGCCCGCGGGGGCAGGGTTGTCTGGCGATTTCGACCGTCCGCTCGCAGAGGGCTCCGCGGCGCGAGCCGACGTTGCGCTACTCGCACAGGCGGTCGAAGAGCGCTGAGGCTCGGCTGCTCCCTTCGACAGGCTCAGGGAGCGTGCTTCGTCACCCGGTCACTGAGCTTGTCGAAGTGACCCGTAGCGGGGCGCCCTGATCAGCGCTCTGCGGCCGCCAGGTTGGCGCGAAGTTCGTCCGCGTCCTGGCGCACGCCATACGCCGGAGTGTCGCGCTCGACACGCCAGCTGTCGGCGAGCGGGCCGATGTTGACCGTGTCGTATCCGAAAGCGTCGTAGAGGTCGGTCACGAACTGCGCTGCCTCGGGTGCGTCGCTCGCCGTGGCGAGAGCACGACGGCCTGGCGTGCCCTGAGGTGCGCCCGCTGTCAGGATCTCTGCCGCGCCGATGTGATTGAACGCCTTGGCGACCTTCGACTCCGGCAGGTGTCGCTGAAGCATCTGCGAGGTCGTGATCTGCTTCTCGTCGAGCTCGAGGATGTGCCCGTCGCGCTCCCAGTAGTAGTTGTTCGTGTCGAGCACGATCTTGCCCGCGAGGGGGGCGACGGGGACGGTGTCGAGCGCCTTCAGCGGGACGGTCACGATGACCCACACGCCGGCCTCTGCGGCCTGCTCCGGTGTTCCGGCGGTCGCGCCGGCGCCGAGCGTGGCGACCAGATCGGCGAGGGTCGCGGGCCCGCGAGAGTTGCTGATCACGACCTCGTAGCCGCGGTTGACCAGCCCCTGCGCGAGTGCCGATCCGATGTTTCCTGCTCCGATGATTCCTACGCGTGTCATGTACGGCCCAACGCCGGTGGGCACGTCGCGCATTCCCTCGTGCACCTACAGTGCTGCGGCCTTCGCCTCGAGAACGGCGCGTTCGCGCGTGTTCGCCGTCAGCCCGGCCGCGGTGAGCAACTCGGAGCGCGCCTCGGACACGCGGCCGAGCCGGGCGAGCAGTTCGCCACGCACGCTCGGCAGCAGATGGGACCCCCGCAGGGCGCCATCCGAGGCCAATCCATCGATGATGCGGAGGGCGCTCGCCGGGCCCGTGCTCATCGAAACCGCGACCGCGCGGTTGAGCTCGACGATCGGGCTGGGGGCGATCCGCCCCAGCGCCTCGTACAGGATCACGATGCTCTCCCAGTCGGTCTCGTCCACGCTCGGCGCGGCGGCATGGCATTCGGCGATGGCTGCCTGGAGGCCGTACGTTCCTCTCCCGCGTCCGCGTCGACCCGAGGCATCCGCTCGCTGGAGCGCCGCGCGACCCCGCGCGATCTGTGCGCGGTCCCACTTCGTACGGTCCTGATCTGCCAGGAGGATGGGCGACCCGTCCGCCGCGGTACGAGCGCCGAAGCGGGATGCTTGCAGCTCCATCAGAGCGAGAAGTCCCTGCGCCTCGGGCTCACGCGGAACGAGGCCCGCGAGCACGCGACCCAGCCGAAGCGCTTCGTTCGCCAGATCGACGCGCACCCAGCGGTCGCCCGACGTCGCCGCATACCCCTCCGTGAAGATGAGATAGACCACGCTCAGCACCCCGGTGAGACGCTCTGCCCACGCGGCGGGATCGGGCACCTCGAACGGCACGGCCGCCGCAGACAGCGTCTTCTTGGCCCGGGTGATGCGGGCCTGCACGGTCGCTACGGGCACGAGCAGCATCCGGGCGATCTCTTCCGATGTCAGCCCGCCGACGACACGCAGGGTCAGGGCGACCTGCGACTCGCGCGAGAGAACCGGGTGACACGCGACGAAGATCAAGCGCAGCACGTCGTCGTCTATCGGCTGCCAGGTGTCGGCGTGGTCCGATCGTTCTGTTTCGTCGGCCAGATCGTGAGCGAGGGCGGCGTAGCGGTCATCCAGCCGCTCGCGCCGCCGCCATCCGTCGATCGCCCGGCGCTTCGCCACCGTGGTCAGCCAGGCTCCGGGATTGCTCGGCACGCCGCGTTCGGGCCACTGCTCGAGGGCCTCGACCACCGCCTCCTGGGCCAGGTCCTCGGCGAGCCCGAGGTCGCCCGTGGCCTTCGCCAGTGTGGCGACGACCCGGGCGCCCTCGATGCGCCACACGGCGTCGACGCGGCGGCGGATGTCTGGCGCCGGCCTACTCATTTCGTGCCGAGCTCCTCGCGCCACTGCTCTTCCTTCTGCACGTACTCGTTGTCGGCGTAGTCCGCGAAGTCGGACTCATCCGTGACGCGCCGCACCTCGAGCTTGCTGCCGGGTCCGAGGGGGCAGCGCTTCGCCCATTCGGCGGCCTCTTCCTTCGAGGATGCCTGGATGATCCAGAAGCCGTTGAACAGCTCGTGCGTCTCGCCATAGGGGCCATCCGTGACGATCGGGGTCTCGCCGGCGAAGTCGACCACGAAGCCCTCCTTCGCATCGGAGAGCCCCTCGCCCGCGAGCAGCACCCCCGCCTTCATCATCGATTCGTTGTACGCGCCCATCGCGTTGATCACGGCCTCGAAGTCCATGGACTCGTAGTCCTCGACGGCGGCCTCGTTCGACCGCATGATCAGCATGTATTTCGCCATCGTCTGCTCCTCTGTGTCATCTCTGTGCCATCGGCCGATCCCGGCCGCGGGTGGGCGCTCGTGCGTCCTCCTACTATCGCGTCGAACGGCACCGAGCGAAATCGACATCGTCGCGAAAGTTCTTGCAGTCCCGGATGTGGGCCAGGATGGCAACATGCTCTCCATCCCCGAAGTAACCCTCAACGACGGTCACCGCTTCGCCGAACTCGGTCTCGGCACATACGGGCTGCGTGCCGAAGAAGGCATCGAGTCGGTCACTGCGGCAATCGATTCCGGGTATCGGCTGCTCGACACCGCCCTCAACTACGAGAACGAGTCCGAGGTCGGCGAGGGCATCCGCCGCAGCAGCGTCGACCGCGACGAGCTGATCGTCACGACCAAGCTCCCCGGACGCGACCACGGCTACCACGAGACCATCGCGAGCGCCCAAGCCTCGCTGGCCGCCCTCGGCCTCGATCGAATCGACGTGTACCTGATCCACTGGCCGAACCCCCGCGTGAACAAGTACGTCGACACGTGGAAGGCGATGATCCACCTCCGCGACGAGGGTGTGCTGCGCTCGATCGGCGTCTCGAACTTCACGGTCGGGATGCTCGAGCGACTCGCCGACGAGACAGGCGTCGTACCGGCGGTCAACCAGGTCGAGCTGCATCCGTATTTCCCGCAGGCGGAGCTGCGGGCCTATCACGCAGCGCACGGCATCCGCACCGAGAGTTGGAGCCCGCTCGCCAAGCGCAGCGAACTGCTGAACGAGTCGATCGTGCAGGAACTGGCAGAAGTTCACCGCGTCACGCCGTCGCAGATCGTGCTGCGTTGGCACGTCGAGCTCGCGAGCACCCCCATCCCGAAGTCGGCCGACCCCGACCGTCAGCGCGAGAACGCCGATGTCTTTGGATTCTCGCTCGACGCCGAGGATGTCGCCGCGGTCTCGGCCCTCGAACGGGGTCGCCTCTGGGGCGGAGACCCCGAGACGCACGAGGAGTTCTAGGGGGGGGTTCGCTCAGCTCGCGTTGAGCGCGACCATCCAGTCGATCCCGAATCGATCGGTGAGCATGCCGAAGCGACCACCCCAGGGTGGTGTCTCGAACGGCATACCGACGGTTCCGCCGTCGGCCAGCGCGTCCCAGTAGCGCTCGAGTTCGGCCTCGTCGTCCCCGCTGATCGAGATCGAGACGCCCGCCGCGGGCGTGTAGGGCATCGAGCTCGGTGTGTCGGCCGCCATGAGGACGAATCCTGCGGGCGTCTCGAGCTGGCCGTGCATGATTAGGTCGTTTTCGCGGGGATCCTGGCCCATGTCGAACGCGGCGAAGGTATCGAGGTCCAGTTCGCCGCCGAACACCGAGTGGTAGAACTCGAGGGCGGGGCGTGCCTGATCCCGGAACGAGATGTACGGGTTGAGGCGGGTCATAACGGTGCTCCTGTCGTGACACGATTTCCGCTTTTGCGCGGCACGCTCAGTGTCTTCCCTGCCTCCGACATCCGCAAGAGCCCCGACAATGGAGGGATGTCTCAGCAGAACTGGTCGGGAAACATCCGCTTTCGCGCGCGTGCCATCGAGTCGCCGGCGGATCTCGACCAGCTCCGCCGGATCGTGACCGACAACGAACGCGTGCGAGCTCTCGGGTCGCGACATTCGTTCAACGACATCGCCGACACGGATGGCGTTCTGATCGATCTCACCCGCCTGAATGCGCCATTCGAGATCGACGTGAAATCCCGCTCCGCGTGGGTGCCCGCCGCGGCTCGATACGCCGAGATCGCCTCGGCGGTCGAGGATCACGGGCTGGCGCTCCGCAACATGGGGTCGCTGCCGCACATCTCGATCGGCGGGGCGATCGCGACCGGGACGCACGGATCGGGCGATGGCAACAGAATCCTCGGCGCATCCGTCACCGGCCTGGAGATCGTCCGCGCAGACGGGCGCTTCGAGGTCCTCGAGAGTGAGGATCCGCGCTTCGCCGGATCGGTCGTCGGGTTGGGTGCGCTCGGTATCACCACGCGCGTGCGCCTGGACCTCGTGCCCTCCTTCGATGTGCGGCAGGACATCTTCCTGAACGCTCCGTGGGATGAGGTACTCGCCGGGTTCGACGCCGTGATGGGGTCGGGTTACCGCGTGAGCCTCTTCATCGCCGACTGGGGGACGGACGTCGTCGATCAGGTCTGGATCAAGTCGGTGGTCGGTACGACCAACGCCGAGGCGGTGCTTCCCGCCGGCGTGACGGCCGAGCGGGCGACCCGACAGATCGGCCCCATCGCATCCGGTCCCACCGACTCCGTCACGCCGCAGCTGGGCGAACCGGGGCGCTGGCTCGACCGGCTGCCCCACTTTCGGCGGGACGCGCCACCGAGCAACGCGGGCGACGAACTGCAGTCCGAGTTCTTCGTGGCGCGCGAGGATGCTCCGGCGGCGCTCGCCGTGCTGCGAACACTGGCCGCGAGCATCTCGCCGGTGCTGCTCGTTTCAGAGGTCCGGAGCATCGCCGCGGACGATCTGTGGCTCAGTGGAGCCTACGGTCGCGACACGATCGCGCTGCACTTCACCTGGCGGAACGATCCGGACGGCGTCGCGGCACTGCTGCCGACCATCGAGACCGCGCTCGCACCCTTCGACGCACGCCCGCACTGGGGCAAACTCTCGGCCACGGGCGGCGGCGCGTCCGTCGATCGCTATCCGCGCGGGGGAGACTTCCGTGCACTCGTCGCGGCGGAAGACCCCGCGGGGCGGTTCACGAACGAGTACCTGCGGCGCGTGCTCGGTTCCTGAGCGCGGCGAGCCCTCAAGGCTCCGGTCAGAGCTGGATGCCGTGGTTTTCGTCGTTCACGCCGGCATTCCGCCCACGCCACGACTCGTACGCGATCAGCCAACCCAGGGACACCGCGATGCCGATGACGAGTCCCAGCCAGACGTTCGAGAGGCCGAAGCCCACGAGCGCTCCCGCGATGAGCAGACCGATGGTTCCGAGCAGCCACTGCACACGGCCGCGCGGCCAACGTTTCTGTCCTGACATGCCCCCAGCCTAGAGGGAGGGCGCGTCAGCGTGCCCGGTGGTCTTCGGGGTGCAGGCGTGGTCCTCGGCGCTCTTCGCGGGCGCCGCTCATGCGGATCAGCCGGATGGCTCGCTGACGCTGCCCCGCCCACGGCTCGAGCAGTTCGAGCATGCCGTCATCGTCCACGCGGTGACCCGTCAGCGCATAGCCGACCTCGTGGGCTAGGTGGTAGTCGCCGACGCTCACCGCATCTGGATCCCCGAAGGCCCGGATGCGGGTCTCGGCCGCCGTCCACAGGCCCACGCCGCGCACGCTCGTGAGCACGCGGTCGCGATCGGGGCCGTCGCCGGCGCGCTCCGCGGCAGCCACGAGCGAGCGGCCGATACGAGCCGCGCCCACGATGGTCCGCGCCTGCGGCGGTTCGAGACCCGCCCGGTGCCACGACCACGAGGGGATGCTCCGCCATCCTTCGATCGTCGGCGGGGCGTGCAGAGGCACCGGCGTCGGCCCCGGGGCGAGCTCGCCGTGCCAGCGCACCAGCCGGCGCCACGCCGCGAACGCCTGCATTCCGGTCACCTTCTGCTCGATGATCGCGCCGGCAAGCGCGTCGAAGACCAGATCCGTGCGGCCGAGTCGGAGCTCGATACTGCGGCGGTGGGTGTCGCGGAGGAGGGGATGGTCTCGGGGGTCGAAGGCGTCGGGGTCGTCGGAAGCGCCGCACAGGTCGGGGACCTGGGCGAGAGCCCACCCGGCTCCGTCACCCCACGCGGCAGCGCGGACAGCGCCCGACGAATCCTGTCGCAGGGCGACCGTCGCCGTGCCCTCGGGAGTTCGGCTCGCACGCCAGATCACCGGACCGTCCTGCAGGATCGTCGGATCGCCGCCCCCGCGTCGCTGGAACATGATGACCTGCGCCAGATTGAGTGGGTGCGCGGGGCGATAGACGGTCTCGATCGGCCGATCGAAGACGCGTCCCGTTGCGCTCAGACTCAACGTCATCGCCCCACCATACGGCGCCCGTCCGACACCGGGGGCCCAAGGCGGATCGGCTCAGAACCGGTCGGGCGAGGGCGTGCCGTGGCCGTAGCGGATCGAGACATCCGCGTGCCGGTCGAACCGGTAGCCGACGCCGCGGACCGTCCGCACGATGTCTTCGTAGCGTCCGAGCTTGGCGCGCAGTCGCCGGACGTGCACATCGATCGTGCGCTCGCCGGGGGCATCGTCGTCGGCGGCCGACCAGAGCGACGACACCAACTCGGTGCGCTCGATCGTGCGTCCCTCGCGGAGCACGAGGTACTGCAACAGCTCGAACTCCTTGTAGGTGAACGCCGCGGATTCGCCGTCGAGCAGCACCTTCTTGCGCGAGATGTCGACGACGACGCCGACGGATGCCGCTTCGGTCTCGTCCGAGTCGCGGCGGCTGCGTGCGACCGCGGACGGCTCGTGCAGTGCCAGGCGCACAAGATCGACGTCGCGTCCCCCGGCGTCTGTCGGCGCAAGCGCGACCGTTGCGTAGGTCTCGGCGTCGGGGGCCAGGTCGGCGAGGGTGCGGCGGAGGGCTTCGACGAGGGTGCCGAGGCTGACACCCGCCGCGGCGGCCTTCTGCTCATCGAGACCGACGTACAGGGCGAAGCCGCGCGGTGCGCTGCGCGGAGCGGCCGCGCGAACCGGTTGCGCAGCGGGGGTGCTCGGTGCGGGAAGGGATTCGACCGGCCGCAGATGTGCGGGTCGAGCGAGGGGAGCTTCGAGAAGGGCGGTGTTCGACATGATGAGGTCTTCTTCCGGGAGGGAACCCTGCGGGTTCTCCGAGGTACGGCGATGTGTCGGCCGGTGGCCGGGTGAGGGGTGTCCGAAATCCCCGACTTCTGCGGGGGTGGCACCCGGGGCCGTCGCGGCCGCGTCGGCGGCGGCGTGAGGGCCCGGCTGGGTCACGAGATCAGCGACACATTCGACAACACAGGGCAACGCGACCGGCGCTCATCGTGCCGGCACTCCGGTTCGCCTCCCAGGCGGACACAGGGCGTGCGTTGTCACTCATGCCGCCGATTATCTCCGAGATCCCCGGGATGTGTCAAACTGCGCGGGCATCCCGGCATTCTCGGTGGCCGGTTTCGCATTCTGCTCAGTCGGCGCCGAAGCGCTCCGCCAGCCAGGAGACCTGTCGCAGCCACTGGTGGTGACCGCCTCCCTCGTGACCGTTGTACTCGTACACTTCGATGTTTTTGTCTGCCGATGACACCGCGTTGTAGGCGGCGAAAACGCTCGCCGGGAGGACGATCTCGTCCATGAGGGCCACCGAGAACAGCGCCGGCGCGGTGATCCGCCGCGCGAGGATCGCGCCGTCGAAGTGAGAGAGCGTGTGCAGGGCCGTCGCGGCGGCGGCGCGGTTCACCGACAGGTAGCGGGTGATTTCGGTAAACGGGTCGTGGGGTGTGCGGGTGATCGAGCGCGGGAAGTCGCAGAGGAAAGGTACGTCGGGCATGACGGCGGCGACCAGAGGCGAGAGAGCAGCCGCCGCGATAGCGGTACCCCCTCCCTGGCTACCGCCGGTCACGGCGATGCGGTCCCGGTCGATTCCACGCAGCTCCGCGACAGTTTCAACGAGTCGCACGGCGTCGGTGAACATGCGCCGGTAGTAGTACTGCGATGGGTCGTGGATGCCTCGGGTCATGACCCCCTGCGCTGCTGGTCCGGACCCGTGCGGGTCGGGAGTGTCCCCGCCCGATCCCCAGTTGCCGCCCTGACCGCGGGTGTCCATGAGGACGTGCACATAACCGCAGGCGGCCCACTTCAGGTGTTCACCCGGTAGACCCCGACCGCCCCCGTAACCGAGGTACTCGATCACAACCGGGCGGGACTCGCTCGATCGCGGGCGTGAGATCCATGCGCGGATGGGGTCTCCGGCGAAACCCGAGAACTCCAGGTCTTCGATCACGATCTCAGAGATCGGGGTGCGCGCCGGCGCGATGACCGGATCGGATGCGGCGGCCCGCGCCTCATCGAGCGTTTCGCTCCAGAAGGCATCGAGTCCGGTGGGCTCGGCGAGTTTCGGGGAGTAGACCCGTAGCTCGTCCAGGGGTAGGTCGGTGAACGAAAGCGCCATCGATTCCTCGTTCGGTGCAAGGGAGAAGTGTCCACAACCCTAGGGGAGCGTCGATGCGTTCACCGCTCGATAAGTTGTGTCAAACGCCAAAAGGTCTTGCTTTTGTTCGAGGGTGCGGCATAGAGTGCCTGTCGAAGCGCTTCCGCGAAACGCTTCGACATTCCGATCCGCTCTCAATCCTCAGTTCGACAACACTCAGACAACGGAGTCCGCATGGCGAAGATCAACGAGGTGGCCAAGGCCGCCGGCGTCTCGATCAGCACCGTGTCGTATGCGCTGAGCGGGAAGCGCCCCGTCTCACCCGACACGCGTCGGCGCATCGAGGACGTCGCTCGCGAGCTCGGCTACGAGCCGAACGCGGGAGCTCGCATGCTCGCGGGTAGCCGCACGCATATCTTCGCCCTGACCGAGCCGTTGCGCGTCGACACCCACGCGCCGACCCACATGGCGTTCGTGCTCGCGACCGCCGTCGCCGCGCGCAGGCAGGGCTACGACATCCTGCTGCTGACCGACGAGCAGGCGTCCGCGGGCATGCGGAGGGTCGCGGCGAGCGACCTGGCGGACGCGGTTCTGGTGCTCGATGTGGCTCCTGATGACGAGCGAGTGGCGATCGCGCGCTCGATCGCGATCCCCACGATCTTCATCGGGATCCCGAACGACCATGAGGGCCTGGTCTGCGTCGACCTCGACTTCGAGGCCGCAGCGCGCATGGCTGTGGATCGCGTGGCGGACGCCGGGCACAGGCGTGTCGCGATGATCGGGCAGCCCGCGGTCGCGTATCGACGATCCAACTTCCCCCCTCGCGTCCGCACCGCGTACGAGGCGCGAGCGCAGACACGAGGCCTGGCGCACTCATTCGGCGCGAGTGGCGAGCTTCAGATGGAAGCCCATGCCGTCCGGGCAGAACTCACCGCGGCGCTGGAGCAGGGCGCGACCGCGCTTCTCCTGCACGGAGCGGACGACATGCACGTCGTCGTTCTGGCCGAGCTTGCCGCCCGCGGACTCGAGGTCGGCCGTGACATCTCGGTGCTCTCGGTTGCCGCCTCGTTCGACATGGCACTGCTGCCGATGGCGCTCGACACGATCCCGCTCATCCCGCAGGCGTCGTGTGAACGGGCGGTCGAATTGGCTGTGCAGGCCCTGGGGCCCGACCGGCTGCAACCGGCGGTTCACCTCATCGATCCCCTCTACGTGGCTGCGGGCACCGTCCTCGCCCCCGCCGCACTCGCCGAACGGGCGTGAGCGTGAAGAACACGCACACGACCATGTCATCAATCGAAGCGCTTCGACGAATACCCCCACACGCAGCGTGTGCGGTTCACCGATCCCGACCAATGCGGGTCACCAAGAAAGGAGTGCCGACGATGGCACAACACAGCACCAGAAAGAAGAACACGCGGCTCATCGCCGCCGTCGGCGCGATCGCCGTCGGCGCGCTCGCCCTCAGCTCCTGCTCGGGCGGATCCGGGGGAGGCGAGGACGACAACACCCTCACCCTCTGGCACTACGAAGGAGCCAACAGCGCGATGGGCATCGCATGGGCCGAGGCGATCGAGGTCTTCGAGGAGGAGACCGGCGCGACGGTCGAATTCGAGGAGCGGAGCTTCGAGCAGATCCGCTCGACCGCGAGCCAGGTGCTGAACTCCGACGAGGCCCCCGACCTCATGGAGTTCAACAAGGGCAACGCCACGGCAGGATTCCTTGCCAGCCAGGGTCTGATCAGTGACATCAGCGAAGCCGTCGAAGAGTACGGCTGGGACGACATGCTGGCCCCCGCCCTCCAGACCACGGCGCGCTACACCGAAGACGGCGTCATGGGCTCCGGCGAGTGGTACGGCATTCCCAACTACGGCGAGTTCGTCACCGTGTACTACAACAAGGACGCCTTCGCCGCTGCGGGGCTGGAGGTGCCGACGACCTACGACGAATTCATCGAGGTGCTCGACGCGTTCCAGGCGCAGGGCATCACGCCGCTCGCCGAGGCAGGCCTGGAGTACCCCCTGGGTCAGCTCTGGTACCAGCTCGCGCTGAGCCAGGCGGACCGCCAGTGGGTCAACGACTACCAGCTGTACGAGAACCCCGTCGACTGGACAGGGGATGAGATCACGTACGCCACCGAGACCGTCAAGGAGTACGCCGACAAGGGCTACTTCTCGCCCGACGTCACGGGCATCAAGGCCGAGGATGCGGGTGTGTCCTTCATCAACGGTACGGCGCCTATCTTCGTCTCGGGCAGCTGGTGGTACGGCCGCCTCGTCGACGAGATCTCGACCTTCGACTTCGGCGTCTTCCCGTTCCCCGACAGCCAGCTGAGCCTGGGTTCGTCGGGCAACCTGTGGGTCGTTCCCGAGCGTGCGGCGAACAAGGAACTCGCGTACGAGTTCATCGACATCACGATGCGTCCCGAGATCCAGGCGCTCATCGGCAACAACGGCGGTCTGCCCGTCGCCGCCGATGTGGCCGACATCACCGACGAGAAGAGCCTCGAACTCATCGAGGCCTTCAACGCCGTCAACGAACTGGACGGCCTGTCGTTCTACCCGGACTGGCCCACCCCCACGTTCTACGACACCCTCGTCGCCGAACTGCAGGAGCTCGTCAACGGCACGAAGACGGCAGCTGAAGTCCAGGAGGCGCTCGGCGCCGAGTACGACTCGTACGTCGACGACTTCCGTTGATGCACCGGTGGTGGCTCGCCCGTGTGCGAGCCACCACCGACCGCGCTGCTCCGGCAGCATCCTTCTGTTCGCACGAACCTCCCGAGGAGCCCGGCGATGACCGCTGTCCCGTTCGTCCGCACGCCGCGGACAAAAACGAAACTCCCACCCGAGGAGCCGCTGATCCCCCAGCGTCGGGGTGGCACGGCCGGGTACTGGCTGTATCTCGTTCCGGGCCTCGTGCTGGTGACGGTCATCATCGTCGTCCCGCTCGTCTGGAACGTGTACCTCAGCTTCACCGACTGGCGGGGCATCCGTCCGCCGGAATTCATCGGGCTTGCGAACTGGATCGAACTCGCCGGTGATGCGAAGTTCTGGACGTCGTTCGGCAACAGCATCTGGATGATCATCGCGATGGTGATCTTCCCGACCATCATCGGGCTCGTGCTGGCGGCCCTGCTGTTCGACGTCATCGGCCGGAAGTTCGGTGGCCGCTTCGCCAGCTTCCTGCGCGCCACCTATTACCTGCCGCAGATCCTGCCCGCGGCGATCGCGGGCATCGTGATCGGTTGGATCCTCCGTCCGCAAGACGGAGCGCTCAACACCATCCTCGAAGACATCGGTCTCGGATTCCTCGCCCACAACTGGCTCGGCTCGCCCGACACTGCTCTCGCCAGCATCATGGTCGTGCTGGTCTGGATTCAGATCGGCTACCCGGTCGTCGTGTTCATGGCGGCTCTGCAGCGCGTGGACCCCGAGCTGTATGAGGCGGCGGAGCTCGACGGTGCGAACTGGTTCCAGCGGTTCCGTGCCATCACGGTCACGATCATCCGGCCCGAGATCTACGTCGTCACGCTCACGTGCACGATCGCGGCCTTGAAGGTGTTCGGGCCGGTGTACGTGCTGACCCGCGGTGGTCCCGGCGACTCCACGATCGTGCCGGCGTACTACGCATACAGCGAGTTCTTCCAGTCGCAGCAGGTCGGCTACGGCTCGACCATCGCCACGGCGCTGACGATCGTCATCGCGGTCGTATCGATCCTGTTCATCCGCGCGCAGAACGCCGCGGAGCGCAAAGAAAGGGCGGGACTGTAATGGCCGCCACAATGGCAATGACCACGGTGCGAGGCGGCAAGAAGGCCCCCGCGCCGCGCGGCGGAATGACCAAACGCCGGGGCGTCGACTGGCTCCTCGTCGCGTTCGCGGTCGTTGCGGCGATCCTGATCATCGCGCCCTTCTACCTGATCCTGATCAACTCGTTCAAGTCGCCCACCGACTACTCCAACGGCGGCCCCCTCGCGCTGCCGACGGGTCTCTACTTCGACGGCATCATCGCGTTCTGGGAGCGCGTGAACTTCCCCGAGAAGGTGTGGAACTCGTTCTTCATCTCGGGCACGGTCGCGGTACTCGCCGTGCTCATCTCGGTGCTCAATGCCTTCGCCATCGGAATTGGACGCGTGCGCGGGCGCTCGTGGATCGTGCTGCTGTTCCTGCTCGCCAACCTGCTGCCGCAAGAGGCGCTCCTGTACCCGCTGTACTACATGTTCCGCGAGGTCGGTCTGTACAACAACGTGTGGAGCGTGATCATCGTCTTCACGGTGATCCAGGCGGCGTTCGGCACGTACCTGCTCTCGGCGGTGTACGGCACGTTCCCGAAGGAGGTGCTCGAGGCGGCATCCATCGACGGCGCAAGCCGGTGGCAGATCCTCTGGCGCGTCATCTTCCCGATCAGTCGCCCGACCCTGTCGGTGCTCCTCATCTTCTTCTTCATCTGGACGTGGAACGAGTTCCTCATCCCGCTGACGTTCCTCGTCTCGAACGAGAACCAGACGGTGCCGGTCGCCATCAGCGTGCTGCAGGGCGACCGCCTGATGGATGTCACGACCACCAGTGCCTCGGCGCTGCTGGGCCTGATTCCGACCCTTCTCTTCTTCCTCATCTTCCAACGCACGCTCACCCGCGGCATCACAGCAGGAGCAGTCAAGTAATGAAGTTCACCGATGGTTTCTGGCAGCTACGACCCGGGGTCACGGCCCTGTATGCGCAAGAGGCCTACGACATCTGGCAGGTCACCGACACCGCGGACGGGGCCGGGTTGCAGATCACGGCGCCGACGGCGGTCATCGCCAAACGCGGCGACGTGCTCAACCGGGCCACGCTGACCGTAACGCTCTCGTCGCCGCTCGAGGGCGTCGTGCGGGTGCGGATCGCGCACCACGAGGGCGGTCGCCGCGAGGCGGGCTTCGAGTTGCCGGGTGCAATCGCGGGCGGTGTGGGCGAAGCATCCGTCACCGAAACGGGCGGATCGTTGACGTCGGGCCCGCTCACCGCGCGGATCACGCAGGGCGCGCCGTGGTCGCTGTCGTTCGAAGAGGGTGGTCGCCGCCTGACCGGCAGCGGGCACAAGGCGCAGGGCTACGTGCAGCTCGCCCCCGATGCGCAGGTCGATTCGGGGATCGTCGGGAACGCCCGTGCCGCGCAGGCACGACCCGCGGCGAACACGTTCGTGCACGAGCAGCTCGACCTGGGCGTGGGCGAACTCATCTACGGCCTCGGCGAGCGATTCGGTCCCCTGGTCAAGAATGGCCAGAGCGTTGAGATCTGGAACGCGGATGGCGGGACGTCGAGCGAGCAGGCGTACAAGAGCGTGCCGTTCTTCCTGTCCAGTCGCGGCTACGGTGTGCTGGTCAACGACCCCGGCCACGTGTCGTTCGAGATCGGGTCCGAGGCGGTCGAGCGCACGCAGTTCTCGGTCGCGGGCGAGGCGCTCGAGTACTTCGTGATCGCCGGCCCGACGCCGAAGGATGTGCTCGAGCGGTACACCGGCCTGACCGGCCGGCCGCCGGTCGTGCCGGCGTGGTCGTACGGGCTCTGGCTGTCGACCAGCTTCACGACCGACTACGACGAGGCGACGGTCACGTCGTTCATCGACGAGATGGCGCGGCGCGAGCTTCCGATCTCGGTCTTCCACTTCGACTGCTTCTGGATGCGCGAGTTCAACTGGTGCGACTTCGAGTGGGATCCCCGGGTGTTCCCGGATCCCGATGGGATGCTCGATCGGCTGCACGAACGCGACCTGCGCGTGTGCGTGTGGATCAACCCGTACATTGGGCAGCGCTCGCCGTTGTTCGCCGAGGCCGCGGCTGCGGGCTATCTCGTCCGCCGGGCCGACGGCTCGGTCTGGCAGTGGGACCTCTGGCAGGCCGGAATGGGCCTGGTCGACTTCACCAACCCCGACGCGACCGCCTGGTTCCAGGGCAAGTTGCGCGCCCTGGTCGACCAGGGTGTCGACTGCTTCAAGACCGACTTCGGCGAGCGAATCCCCGTCGACGTGGTCTGGCACGACGGTAGCGACCCCGCGCGCATGCACAATCTCTACACGCACCTGTACAACAAGGCCGTGCACGACGTGCTGGTCGACGCCCGCGGCGCCGGCGATGCGGTGCTGTTCGCGCGCTCGGCGACGGCGGGCGGCCAGACCATGCCCGTACATTGGGGCGGCGACTCGACCTCGACGTTCCCGTCGATGGCCGAGACACTCCGGGGAGGACTGTCGCTGGCCCTCAGCGGCTTCGCGCACTGGAGTCACGACATCGGCGGGTTCGAGGGGACACCGGATGCCTCGGTCTTCAAGCGGTGGACGGCGTTCGGCCTGCTCGGCAGCCACAGTCGCTTCCACGGGTCGCAGTCCTATCGTGTGCCGTGGATGTTCGACGACGAGGCCGTCGAGGTCACGCGCGTCTTCACCCGCCTGAAGATGCGTCTCATGCCGTACCTGTTCCAGGTCGGAATCGATGCGACGCGCACGGGCGCGCCGATCATGCGTCCCATGGTGCTCGAGTTTCCGGATGACCCGGGCGCCGCCTACCTCGACCGTCAGTACATGCTCGGGCGCGACATCCTGGTTGCCCCAGTGTTCACCGAGTCGGGTGAGGTCGACTTCTATCTGCCCGCGGGCACGTGGACGCATCTGCTGACCGGTGAAAAGGTCGAGGGTGGCGGTTGGCGGCGCGAGCGGCATGACTTCCTGAGCCTGCCGATCTATGTCCGTCCCGGCGCGGTTCTGCCCTGGGGTGCACGGGAGGATCGCCCCGACTACGACTATCTCGACGGACTGACGCTCCGCGTCTTCCCGGGTGGGACCGGTACCATCGAGGTAGCGGTCACAACGCCTGACGGGCGCAGAGAGACGTTTTCTGCGGACCGTGCGGAGGTGACCGAATGAGCATGCAGGGCAACAGCGACTACCGGGATGCGGGGCTCGTCTTCCCAGACGGCTTCACGTTCGGGTCGGCGACGGCGTCGTACCAAGTAGAGGGTGCATTCGACGAGGACGGCCGCGGCCCCTCGATCTGGGACACCTTCAGCAAGACGCCCGGCAAGGTCTGGAACGGCGACACCGGTGACGTGGCTTGCGATCACTACCACCGTGTGGACTCCGACCTCGATCTGATGCAAGACCTGGGGCTCGGGGCGTACCGCTTCTCGATCGCCTGGCCCCGCATCCAGCCCACCGGCACGGGTGCGCCGAACCAGGCGGGGATCGACTTCTACTCGCGCCTGGTCGACGGTCTGCTGGAGCGAGACATCCGTCCCGTCGCGACGCTGTACCACTGGGATCTGCCGCAGCCGCTCGAAGATGCGGGCGGGTGGCCGGTGCGGGCGACGGCGGACGCGTTCGAGCGCTACGCCGAGATCATGGGTGCGGCCCTCGGCGACCGCGTGCACACCTGGACGACTCTCAACGAGCCGTGGTGCTCGGCCTACCTCGGGTACGGGCAGGGCGGTCACGCACCGGGACGCCACGAACCCGCGGCGGCCCTCGCCGCCGTGCATCACCTGAACCTCGCCCACGGACGTGCCGTGCAGGCACTCCGCGCGACGTCCACGGGCGATCCGGATTACTCGGTCACCCTCAATTTCCACGTGCTCCGGGGTCTCGAGAACAGTCGCGGGGAGGACGCCGCTGACGCGATGCGCCGGATCGATGCCCTTGCAAATCGCGCTTTCACCGGTCCCATGCTCCGCGGGGAATACCCTGACGATCTGCTCGAAGACACGGCATCCGTGACCGACTGGGCGTTCGTGCAGGACGGCGATCTCGAGCAGATCAACCAGCCGATCGACGTGCTCGGGGTGAACTACTACTCCACCGCCACCGTGCGTCTGTGGGACGGCGAGTCGCCCAAGCAGCAAAACGATGGTCACAAGGGCGCGGAGGGCGGAACGGCCTGGCCGGGCAGCAACGACATCGTCGAGTTCGTCGAGCAGCCCGGGCCGTACACGACCATGGGTTGGAACATCGCGCCCGAGGGTCTGGAAGAGCTGCTGCTGTCGCTGCGCGAGCAGTTCCCCGAGCAGGCACTCATGGTCACCGAGAACGGGGCCGCCTTCGACGACGCGGTCGCCGGAGATGGCTCGGTGCCGGACGCCGAGCGCCTGGACTACCTGCGCCGTCACTTCACCGCGGCACACCGGGCGATGCAGGCGGGGGTGGACCTGCGTGGTTACTTCGTGTGGTCGCTGATGGACAACTTCGAGTGGGGCTACGGCTACGCCAAGCGGTTCGGGATCGTCCGCGTCGACTTCGACTCGCTCGAGCGCACCGTCAAGGACAGCGGGCTCTGGTACCGCGATCTCGCACGCACCGGAGTTCTTCCTGCCTAGACCGATCACGGCATTCAGCGTGCGCCCAGCCTCGACCGCTCGGGGCGGGCGTACGCTGTGCCGGTGACTTCGCTGACTTTCACCCACGAACCGGATGCCTCGCGGTACACGTTGCACGACGGGCCCAACCTCGTGAGCGCCCTCGACTACCGCGATGACGGACGTACCGTCGCACTCACCCGTGCGTACACGGTGCCCACCTTCCGCGGCCACGGCTATGCCGGCGAGGTCGTCGACCGTGCCGTGACAGAACTCGAGCAGGCCGGGGATCGCAAGGTCCTGCCGGTGTGCTGGTACGTGGCGGAGTGGTTCGAGGCGCACCCCGAGCGCGCGGGAATCCTCGCCGAGCGCACCCGCGCGTAACGGTTCGAGCGCTCGGCCCACCCCTATGCTGGCCGGGTGGATACGGAGCAGGCCTTCATCACCGTCGCGGTCGTCTTCGAGGCGGCCGGCGCCCTCGCGATGATCGTCGGCGCGGTCATCGCGATCGTGCTCGGCATCCGCACCCTCGCCCGCGGCGACGGTGGCACGGCGGCCTTCACGACGCTCCGCACGACCTTCGGTGGGGCGATCCTGCTGGGCCTCGAGGTTCTCGTCGCCGCGGATTTGCTACGCACGATCACGTCTAAGCCCTCGCTCGAGGACGCCGTGATCCTCGGCATCATCGTGCTGATCCGAACCATCCTGTCGATCTCGATCCAGATCGAGATCGAGGGTGTGCTGCCGTGGCGGCGCGCGCTGCTCACGAGTGGCGCGGGGGTCGTTGCGGGCGAGGTGGCGCGGGAGCGAAGGGCGAGCGCCGCCCGAACGCCGCGAGATTGACGTAGTCCCGCCCCCGAGGTGCGTCAAGCCCCTTGGCTCGGGCGCGGATCCGGGTGATGGTTGTCTCGACCACCCGGCTCGATCAAGAGGAGACCCGATGAGCTCGTCACGCGAGGAACTACCCGAGGGCGTCATCGACGCCGATCCGACGGGCGGGTGGCAGAGCGGCGACACCGCGAATAAGGACTCCGGAGAGCCGGTCGCACCCGACGCTCCGATCGAGGGTTCCGAGCCCGGCCAGGTGGCCGACCCCGATCTGAGCGACGATGTAACGGACGAGTCCGTCGAATCCGACGGCGATGACAGGAGCGACTCATGACCTCGGGAGAATCCGCGCACGACAACACCCCCACGGAGAAGGCCACGGCCGAGCGCGACGCCGTCCACGATTCGCCGATCGTCCGGACGGGCGACGTTGTGCAGACCGAGCCCGCGATGGACATGAATGACACGACAACGTCCGAAAAGATCGACGGCATCGTCGCCCAGACGCGAGCGGATCACGCCGCCGATGGTCACGACCGCATCATCGCGGTCCTGAAGCAGCGCCTCGATCAGGCGGGCATCGAGATGTCGGACGACGAGATCGTCCAGCTCGCGAAGGACTGACGCTCGGCGAACCGCGGCCGGGGATCCGGGCCGATGTCGGTGCTCCCGCATAGCGTGGGAGCATGCGCATCCTGCACACCTCCGATTGGCACATCGGGCGCTCGTTCCACGGGCACTCGACACTCGCCGCGCTCGCGGTAGTGCTGGACGAACTCGTGTCGCAGGTCGCCGAGCGCGACGTCGATCTCGTCGTGGTGGCCGGCGACGTCTTCGACTCCGCAACGCCCGCCGCGGGCTGCTATCCGCTGCTGACCGACACCCTCGCGGCGATCCGTGCCGCGGGGGCAGAAGTCGTTGTCACGAGCGGCAACCACGACAGCGCCGCGCGGCTCGGCTTCCAGGCGCCGTTCGTCGCGGCAGCGGGCATCCACATCCTCACCCGATCCGATCGCGTGGGCACTCCGGTGACCCTGCACGACGAGCACGGGCCCGTGCACGTCTACGGCATCCCGTTCCTCGAGCCCTCGCTCGTTCGTCATGTCTGGCCGGACGTGACGCTGCGGACGCAAGAGCAGACGATGGGGCATGCGATGGGGCTCGTGAACCACGATCGGGCCGAGCGCGGGGGCCGCTCGATCGCGATCGCGCATTGCTTCGCCGCGAACGTCGAGGCGACACCGGGGGTCGAGCGTGAGATTCGGCAGGGCACGCTCGATGTCGTCCCCCTGTCGACCTTCGACGGCCCCGACTACGTCGCGCTCGGTCACATCCACGGACGCAACGAGCTCTCCGAGCGGGTGCGGTACGCGGGTGCTCCGCTGCACTACTCCTTCGGCGAGCAGCACAAGCCACGCGGTTCGTGGCTCATCGACCTGGATGCGGAGGGCCTGGCGGCGGTCGAGTGGGTGCCGCTCACGGTGCCCCGACGCCTCGTCACGATCACCGGGACGCTCGACGAACTGCTGACCGATGCCCGCTTCGAGTCCGAGGCCGACGCCTGGGTGTGCGCGCAGTACACCGACACGACGCCGCAGCGCGACCCGATGCGGCGGCTGCTCGCGCGTTTCCCGCACTGCGCGACCGTGCAGCATGTCCCGGCTACGGTGCCGGAGTCGAGCGAGCGCTCGTACTCGGCGCGGGTGCGCGAAGCACGGGACGACGGTGAGTTGATCTCGGCGTTCCTCGCGCACGTGCGGCAGGGCCAGGCCGCCGATCAGGCCGAGGCCGAGATCCTGGCCGAGGTGATCGTGGAGGGCGCCGACGAGCGCGCTCTCGCCGAGCGCACGGAAGGCGGCGTGCTCGCGTGAGGATGCATCGGCTCGAGATCGAGGGTTTCGGGCCGTTCCTGCGCCCCCAGACCGTCGACTTCGACGCATTCGCCGACGACGGGATCTTCGTCATCTCAGGCCGGACGGGCGCGGGCAAGTCCAGCATCCTCGACGCGATCTGCTTCGCGCTGTATGGGTCGGTCCCGCGTTACGACACGGGCGAGAAGCGCCTGCGCAGCGACCACAGCGGCCCCGACGATTCGACGATCGTCGCCCTGGAATTCAGTGCGGGTGGCGAACGCTGGCGGGTGGAGCGTTCACCGGAGTACGACCGTGCCAAGCGCAACGGAACGGGAACGACGACGGCCCCGCCGCAGGCGCGATTGTTCATCTGGACGAACGGCGGGTGGGAGGGCCGCGCGGCGCGTCCCCGCGACGTGGGCGAAGCGCTGCACGAGATCCTTCCGCTCACGCAGGAGCAGTTCCTCCAGGTCATCCTCCTGGCACAGAACCGCTTCGCGCGGTTTCTGCTCGCGACGCACGGCGAGCGGCAGGCTCTCCTACGCACCCTCTTCGGTACGCGCCGCTTCGAGGAGTACGAGCACGCGCTCGAGCAGCGCCGCAAGGACTCCGAGGCGCGCGTCGCCCGCGACGGCGACACCCTCGCCCACCGCCTCGACGACGCCGAGCGGCTGATCGCGGATCACGACCTCCGGGGTGAACTCGGGCGAGAGGATGCCAAGGGTGGGGCACCCGCGAATACCGCCGTGCGGATCGATGCGGTGCGCCAGGCGGCGCAGCGCGCGGCGTATCGCGCCGATACCGCCGCCCTCGCACAAGACGCCGCTCGAGCCGCGCGGGATGCCGCCGAGTCGGCCCTCGCGGATGTTCTCGCTCGACGGGACGTGCAGGAACGCCGCGACCGTGCGCGCCGCAGCGTCGCGGCTCTCGAGGCGGATATGGCCCGCATCCAGAGCGTGCGCGACGAGCGCGACACCGCGACGCGCGCCGAGCTGGCGCGTGAGGGTATCCGGGCGCTGGATCTGGCCCGTGCCGAAGCCGCGCGTGCGAACGACGCGCGCGAAGTCGCGCTTGCGCAGTGGCGGGCCCTGGCTGGCACGGTCGGTACCGACGCCACGCCACCAGGGACCACCGAGCTTGCTGCGCGTATCGATGAGGTCAAGCACGCCGTCGGCGGATGGCGGCTCCTGCTCGCGCGCGAAGAGAGCATCGCCGAGCGGCGCGCCGAGCTCTCGCAGGGCCGAACCGATCTCGCAGCCCTGCAGGCTGCCGTGGACGCCAGCCGTACGGAGCGTGACGTCGTTGTCGCGCGTCGCGATCGGGTCGACGCCCGACTCATGCAACTCGCGCCCAGCGTCGGGGGCAGAGGCACTGCCGAATCTCGCCTCGCAGACCTCGATGCCCGCTCGGCGGCCGCCGCGGACGCCGAGCGCCTCGAGAACGAAGCCGCAACGACCGAGCGGAAGGCGCTGACGGCCGATCGGGCGCTTGCTGAGGCATCCGTCGCCCTGGCGGATCTTCGTGAGCGCCGCCTGCGCGGGCACGCGGGCGAACTCGCCGCCGAACTCGTGCCGGGCGAGCCGTGCGCCGTATGCGGGGGCGTGGACCACCCCGCGCCAGCCCCACGCGGGGAGGATCCCGTGAGTGCCGACGACATCGAGTCGGCCGAGGCGCGGGTCGTCATCGCCGTCTCGGAGCAGCGTGAGGCATCCGACGCACTGGCGACCGTCCGGCAGGCGGCGGCGCGAGCGCGGGGGCGAGCGGGGGATCGATCGGCCGAACAGCTCGCCGCCGAGCGGGCTGAGGCTGCGCAGGCGCTCGCGATCGCCACGAAGGCCGAGCTCGAGGTGACCACGCTCCGCGCGGAACGCGAGGACTGCACGACGACCCTCGAAGCGCTCGACGCGGCGCTCACGGAAGCAGCGCCGCGCATCGAGTCCCTGGATCGGTCTCTCGTCGTCCTCGATGCGGGCATCGCGTCGGACAACGAGGCTCTGACGGAAGCACGGGGCGGCTTCGCGTCCGTCGCGGAGCGGATCGCGGACGCGGAGAGCATCGCCGAAGCTGCGGAGCGACTGCGCGATGCCATCACGACGGCCGAGCGCTGCACGAGCGCCGAGTCCGCCGCGCGGGCGCGAGTCGAGGTCGATCTCGCCTCAGCCGGTTTCGAGTCCGCAGATACCGCCGTCGCGGCGCTCCGGGACGCGGCCGCTCGAGCCCGCCTCGACGAGACCATCCGCGAGCACGAGACAGCGCTGTCCGCGGCCAAGTCGGTTCTCCTCGACCTCGAGTTGCAGATGCTGCCCGAGGAACCGATCGATGCCCGCGCCGCCGAAACCGCGCGCCAGGACACCCGAGAGGCCTGGACCGCCGCGGTACAGAAGACCATCGCGGCCGATCAGATCCGCGACCGCCTGTGGGAACTCGCCCGGCAGGCCGAGGCGGCCCAGTCGGGTATCGCCGCGGCCCTCGCCGAACACGAGACGATCGAAAGGCTCGCCCACACGGTGGCGGGCAAGGCGCCGAATACGCACCGGATGAAGCTCGAGACCTTCGTGCTGGCGGCCGAACTCGAAGAGATCGTGCAGGCGGCGAACCTGCGTCTTCACGACATGTCGGATGGTCGCTACCGTCTGCTGCACACGGATTCCCTCGCCGCGCGCGGGGCCGCCTCCGGCCTCGGCCTCGACGTGCTGGACGCCTACACGGGGCGCCCGCGCCCGCCGCACTCGCTCTCCGGCGGAGAGACCTTCCTCGCCTCTCTCGCGCTGGCGCTCGGCCTCGCCGAGGTCGTGACCGGACGCGCCGGGGGAATCGAGCTCGACACACTGTTCATCGACGAGGGCTTCGGCTCACTCGACGCCGAAACCCTCGACACGGCCATGCGGACGCTCGACGAACTACGACAGGGCGGCCGGACGGTCGGAGTCATCAGCCACGTCGAGGCGATGAAGGATCAGATCCCCGCGCAGCTGCTCGTCGCCGTCGCAGAAGACGGCTCGAGCGAGGTCGCTGCCCACGCCATCATGCCCGTCTGATTCAGGCGGGCGACCAGGTCGAGACGCGGCCCAGCTCGTCGAGCTCAGCAGCGGACAGCTCCAGCGTGCCGGCGGCGAGCAGGTCGGCGACCTGGTCCGCCCGGGAGGCACTCGCGATCGGCGCAGCGACCGTCGGTTGGGCGCGCAGCCACGCGAGCGCGGTCGTGGCGATCGATGCACCGTGCGCGGCGCCGATCGACTCGAGCGCATCGACGATCGCCAGGCCCTCCGGTGTGGCGTACTTCGCGGCACCCTTCGCCCGCGGCGAGGTGTCCGCCGCATCCGGAACATCGGCCGAACGGTACTTGCCCGTCAGGAAGCCGCTCGCCAGCGCGTAATAGGGCACGAGGCCCAGGCCGAACTCTTCCGCGACCGGGACGATGCTCTCTTCCACGGTATTGCGGTGCACGAGGTTGTAGTGCGGCTGCACGGCCACCGGGAGGGCAGAGCCCGCGGCGCTCGCGTAGCCGACCCACTCGCGGATGCGGTCGGCTGAGTAGTTCGAAACCGCGGTGTGACGAACCAGCCCGTCCGTCACGAGGTCGCCGAAAGCGGCCACGGTCTCTTCGAGGGGCACGGTCTCGTCGTCGTAGTGCGCGTAGTACAGGTCGATCGTGTCCACCCCGAGGCGCTTCAGCGACGCCTCCGCAGCGGCGCGGACGTTCTTCGGCGCGAGCCCGCGGAAGTCGGGGTGCTGGCTGACCTTCGTCGCGATGATGACGTTCGCCGGGCGCCTGGCGGCGAGCCATTCACCGATGATGCGCTCGCTGTCGCCACCCGTGTTTCCCGGAACCCACGCGCTGTACGAATCGGCGGTGTCGATGAAGTTGCCGCCTCCGCCGTGGAACGCGTCGAGGATGCGGAAGGATTCGTCCCGATCCGCCGTCCACCCGAAGACATTGGCGCCGAGGCAGAGGGGGAAGACATCGAGATCACTGCGGCCGATACGGGTCATGCTGCTCCTTGCTCGAGAGATCGGCGACCCGGATGCTGCGCGGGAGCGCCGTCGATCAGCCTAGGCTGGAGGAATGAAGACCGGCACCCTGTGGACAGTCATCGGCGTCATCGTCGCCATCATCATCGCGTGGGTGCTCGTGAACGTCTTGTTCTCGGTGCTCGCGTTCGTCTTCAAGCTGCTGGCAGTTGCGGTCGTCGCCCTCATCGTGTTCGTCATCCTGCGGATGGTGTTCGCACGATCGTCGGACGACTGACCCCCTACAGCTGGTAGTCGGCGCGGAAGCTCTGCCAGAGCGCCGCGCTGCAGGTTGCGACGACCTCGTCCCACAGCTGCGTCGCGCCGTCCTGCGCACGGTCCGATACGGCCTTGATGATGCGCAGCGGCACACCGAACTCACCGGCCACATACGCGTAGGCGTAGGCCTCCATGTCGACCAGCACGGCGTCGAGGTCGCGGATCCGGACGACCGCATCCGCGTCGTCGACGAAGATGTCGCCTGTGGCGATCGCATGACCGTCGTTCGGCAGGTCGATGCGGGCGGGCAGTGAGACGTGCTGCCCGACGATGCCGTCCAGGTCGCTCACATCGTGCTGAAGCACGGTGCCGACCTCATGGACGGCCGCCTCGAGCTCGGGATCGAGCGCGCCGGCGGTGCCGACCACCACGATTTCGCTGTACTCGCGCGCGGAGAGGGCCCGGGTGAGGGCAACGGCCGCCTTCAACTTGCCGGGTCCGGTGACGAGACGGTCGAAACCGTCGATCTGAGCGGGGAATGCCACGAGTTCGGCGTCCAGCGCCGCGACGAGAAGTCTCACGGTCACCCATTCTGTCCCGTTACGGCCGCGAAACACGCATCGGGCAAGCTGAACGGGTGCCGTCGCCCGACCGGCGCCCCCGAGGAGCCACGTGCTGAGCTACGCCGACTATCTGCAGCTGTTGCCGAAGACCGAGCTGCACTGTCACTTCACGTCCACGATGACCGCCGAGCTGTTCGTCGCACTCGCCGGCAAACACGGCGTCGAGCTGCCCACAAGCGATCCGGCCCATCTCTTCGCGTATGCCGACCTGCGCGAGTTCTTGGTGGGTTTTGAGCTCGCCCACGACGTGCTGCGCGACCCCGAAGACATCGAGGCGGTCGCACTCGAGGGTGTTCGCGTCGGCGTCGAGGCGGGCCTGCGCTACCGCGAGTACTACGTCAATCCGCAGTACTTCATCGCGCGCGGCATGTCCTACGCGGATGTCATCGATCCCCTCATCTCGGGGCTCTCGGCCGCGGAAGCCCAGTACGGGGTCGGGTTTCGCATCGTCGTCGCGGTCAATCGTGCGGAGAGCGGTGCCGAAGCCATCCGTCTCGTTGAACTCATGGCCGAGAACCCGCGACCGAGCGTCGTCGGACTCGGGATGGATGATCTGACGCCCGAGGGGCTCGAGGCGCCCGAACGGTTCGCCGAGGCGTTCGCGCTCGCCCGGAGCGCAGGCCTCCGTCTCACCGCCCACGTGGGCGAGACCGATCGGTCCGAGGCGCACTCCGTGCGTTTCGCGATGCACGACCTCGGTGTCGACCGCATCGACCATGGCTACCGCGTGCTCGATGATCCCGACCTCGTCGCGGAGGCGCGGGAGCGTCGCCTGCCGTTCTGCGCAACGCCGGTGTCGACGACGATCTGCTCCGACTGGCAGCTCACGCCCGATCACCGCATCGCCCGGATGATCGAGGCCGGGCTCGCCATCAACGTCTCGACGGACGACGCCATGTTCTTCCGCACCGACATCGGACGCGAGTTTCGCGAAGCCCTGCCAGCCCTCGGAGTCGACGCGGCGACCGCGCGTCGGATCGCGTTCAACGGCATCGACGCCGCGTTCTGCGACGATGATCAGAAGGCGCGTCTGCGCTCACAATTCACGGCCGAGTTCACGGCCCTCGACGCCCTATTTCAGCGCGACGCGCTGCTCCCGGAGGACTGACGCATGGACATGGCCTATTTCGCGACCGGATACTCGGTGAACCTGCCCGATTGGATCGGGGAAGAACTCCACGGCGTTCCCGACATCATTCCCGACCGGGCGGAGCGGATGGCTCTCGTGCACCGTCTCGCCGATCGCAACTGGCGTGAGGGCAACGGCGGCCCGTTCGCCGCGCTCGTGGCCGAGTCCGACACCGGGCGCATCGTGTCGGTCGGGGTCAACGTCGTGCTCGGCAGCGGCATCTCGTCCGCACACGCCGAGGTCACTGCGCTCGGCACGGCGCAGGCCCGCGTCGGATCGTGGGATCTCGGGGCCGAGGGGCTCTCGCCCCACGAACTCGTCGTCAACTGGCGCCCCTGCGTGCAGTGCTACGGAGCCACGATGTGGTCCGGCGTGCGCACGCTCATCGTTGCGGGCTCGGGTCCCGAGCTCGAAGAGATCAGCACCTTCGACGAGGGGCCGATGGTCGCGGACTGGGCCGAGCAGTTCGAGGCGCGCGGCATCGAGGTCGTGCAGGACGTGCTGCGCGACGAGGCGCTGGCGGTCTTCCGCGCCTATCGCGCCGCGGTCGACAGCGGTGGCGTCGTGGTCTACAACGCACGCTCGGGGGATGACGCCGCGGAGTGAGGCGCGCCTAGATGAGGCGGTAGCCGGCGCCGCGCACGGTTTCGATTCGGTGCGAGCCGAGCTTCTGGCGGAGGTATCCGACGTAGACATCGGCGACGTTCGATCCGGGGTCGAAGTCGTAGCCCCACACTCGGCTGAGGAGTTGTTCACGGCTGAGCACCTGACCGGCGTTCCGGATCAGCTCCTCCGCGAGGGCGAACTCGCGGGCGGACAGTTCGACCGCCCGTCCGTCGACGAGTGCGCGACGGGTCCGGATGTCGAGGGTGAGACCTTTGTGCGTCATCTCCGACACGACGGCCGGCTCATCCGTCCGCATCCGCAGCCTGATGCGCGCGAGTAGCTCGTCGAACCGGAATGGTTTGCCGAGGTAGTCGTCGGCACCGCCCTCGAGGCCAGCGATCGTGTCGTGCAGCTCGACGCGCGCGGTGAGCATGATCACGGGCAGGCGGGATCCCGATCCGCGCAGCTGTTCGAGGACCTCGAACCCGTCCATCCCGGGCAGGTTGACGTCCAGCACGAGCAGATCGAACTCACCGGTGAGAGCCAAGCTCAGCGCCGAGGGTCCGGTCTTGGCGACGCTCGTCGCGAATCCGGCCGCGCGCAGTCCCTTGTCGATGAATCCCGAGATGCGCGCCTCGTCGTCGGCGATCAGAATCGACGGCATCAGGTGGCCTTCTCGGATTCGAAGGGGAACGGCAGGGGTGGTACCGGCGGACGTGGAGGCACGTCCGAGGGGGCCAGACTCTGTTCTACCGGACGCCGCAGGGGAACCGAAACCACGAACAGCGCGCCACCGCCCTCGGCCTCTTCGACTCGCGCCGAGCCACCATGGGCGCGGGCGATGACCTGCACGATGTTCAGGCCCAGGCCGCTGCCGGTGGAGGCATCCCGCCCCTCTTCTCCGCGGTAGAAACGCTCGAAGACTTTCTCGCGTTCGGTGAGCGGAACGCCCGGCCCGTGATCACGCACGGTGAACTCCAAATTCGGTCCGGCCAGCGAGCTGCCGATCTCGACCGACCCGTCGCCGTGTGTGACGGCGTTCTGCGCCAACTGCAGCAGGGCCTGCGTAATGCGGTCGGAATCGAGTGCCGCGACGATGTCGACGTGCGAACCTGCTCGCACGGTCGCGCCCGCTATGCCCTCGGCTTTGCGCACCACCTGACGTGTCAGGTCGGCGACGTCAACCGGGCGCGGCGAGATCGGCGAGGCGCCGTGCAACGAGGCCGAGCGGGCGAGGTCTTGCACGAGTTGGCCCATCCGGTCGAGCTCGTCCACGGCCAGAGCCTGCGTCTCGCGCACATCCTCTGGATCGGTGGGGTCCATCACCTCGACGTACCCGCGGACGATCGTGATGGGGGTCTTCAGCTCGTGCCCGATATCGTGCAGCAGGCGGCGCTGCGAGTCCACCGCGTCGTCCAGGCGATCGAGCATCGCGTTCATCGTCGCGGCGAGCTCGGATACATCGTCCCGGCCCTGGATCGGAAGCCGCTCCGAGAGCGAGTTGGCCGACACGCGGTCTGCCGTCTCACGCATCTGGCGGAGGGGGCGCAGGAGCCGCGTTGCGACGAGCCACGCGACTCCTGCGATGACGACGAGCGCGATTGCGCCGGTGAGCAGATACACCTGCGCGGCGACGTTGATCTCGGCGAGTTCGGCCTCGACGTCGTACGCCATCGTGAAGAGTGCGGTCTCGGGCGCCGGGGAATCCGGCACCGTGATCGGAGCTGCGAGGTAGCGCCACACACGGTCGCCGGCCACGTAGGTGCCGATTACGGGTCGGCCATCCGCGCTTTGCTCGGTGACTTCGGCGACGAAGCCGGGGGCGGCGCTCAGGTCCACGTCGAGCGCCACACCGGGCGCGAGAGCGGGCTGACCCTCGATGACGCCCAAGGCGCCGGTGTTGTCGTCCGGACTCATCCGCTGCACGACGGTTGTGAGTGCTTCGGTCGACGAGGCCCACGTGCCCGTCTCCGGATTCCCCTGCGAGACGAGGTAGCGGGCCGAGTCGAGGTTCGCCGCGAGCCGATCGTCGATCTGCGCGATGATGCGTGCGCGCTCGACCATATACACGGCCGCACCCACCGAGATGAGGCCGAGCGCGGAGACGATCGTGATGACCGCGATGATGCGCGTGCGGACAGAAAAGACGGTTCGCTTCCGGCTTTTTTCTGCTGATTCCGACGCGCTCATATTCTTAGTATGTCGGCGGGCGAGAGGCGGCCGGACTGCCTAAGGAACATCTCACGAAGCACCTTAGACGCGGGTGCTGAGATGGATGGATGACTCGAAGCGATCCCGCCGCCGCTGAATCGGCGCTCCTGTGCGATGCGTTAGAAGTGGCGCCCGAACGCGTGAGCTTCATCCGCCGCGAGCCGCTCGGGCCGGGTTCGGTTGCCGCGTTCGCCGTGTCGGGTGAGCCGGTCGAGGGTGACTACTTCGTCGACACCTCGGGTCTGGACGTCGCTGTCGAGACCGGGATGGCGCTGCCGGGTGTCGCGCGCATCTGGATGCATCCGGCCGATCCCCATCTTCCTGCCCTGGCGCCGACGGCCTACGGCGGCGCCGCGGGGGTCCTGCTCTCTCGCATCGGACACGAGGCGACGGACGCGCCCGCGATGGTCGCCTACCGTCCCGGTCGACGGGCGGTGCTCACTGTTCCCACGCGAGAGGGCGTGGTGTGGCTGAAGGTCGTCCGCCCGTCGCGGGTTGAGCCGATCGTCGAGTCCCACGCGTTGCTCGCAGCATCCGGCATCCCCGTCCCGGCGATCCTGGCGTGGTCGCCCGAGGGTCTGATCGCGCTCGCCTCGGCCGAGGGGGCCCCGGCGACGGAGGTCGCGTGGCATCCCGAAGCGCTGCTCGATGTGGCCGAAGAGGTGCAGAGCAGGTTTGCTCAGGTGCCCCTTCGGCGCACGGCGCGTACGGGGCTGGAGGATCGTCTGCCCTGGTACACCGCCAAGCTCGAGGCCGTCGCGGCTCGGCCGGATGGGGTGAGTCTCGTCTCCGCGCAGACGGCTGCCGCGCTCGATGTCGGCCAGGGTGAAGTCGAGCCGATCCACGGAGATCTCCACCTCGGTCAGCTCTTCCTCACGGGTGAGGGTTCGGAGGTGAGCCTTGCCGGCATCATCGACGTCGACACCGCGGGTCGCGGGTTCGCCGCCGACGACAGTGCCGCGTTCCTCAGCCACGCCATCGCGAGCGCCATCCTGACGGAAAACGGGGGCGATGCCCCGCGTGCGTGGGCGCTCGCCGACGGCGCTCTCGTGCGGTGGGGTGACCGACCCGGCGTCCGCGGGCGGGCGGCCGTGCACCTGCTCGGTCACGCGCTCGCCGCCGCCGAGGGTGGCGAATTACTGCGGAGCGAGCGGCTGCTGGGCCGTGCTCACGATCTCGTAAGCGAATCGAAGAATACCTAAGACCGCCCTCATGTCCGGCTTCGAGGGCCCTTAGCGGGGCTTGCCAATCTGGAGCTATCGAACAGAGCCCGTCCCCCCGGGTCACAGACGAAGGAGAGAAACATGGACACCAAGAAGAAGTGGATCACATTCGGCGCAATCGGCGTTGTGGGGCTCGGCATCCTCGCCGGAGGAGCTGCGGCCACCGCCGCGAGCATGGATTTGCGTTCCACGGACGGCACCGTTCTTCCCGGTGGCGCGATCACTGGCCGTGAGTCCGGCGTGCTCGATCGCTCGGGTGTGCAGATGAACGTGACGGACACCTCGGTATCGGTCGTCTCGGTCGCCTCCGTCGTGACGCCGCCCTCGGTCCCGTCGCCCGCCAGCGTCGCCTCCCCGATCACCCCGCCCCCGGCTCCCGCCCCGGCACCTGCGCCCGCGCAGCCCGCCCCGGCACCCGCCCCCGCCGACTCGCCCGCGAGCATCCCCAGCGCGGCATCCGCGGCCTCCGTCGCGTCGGTCGCATCCGCAGGATCGAACTGACGCCTCCCGAACAGAGGCCGCCGATGCGGGTGCCGGGTCCCCAGCCCGGCACCCGCATCGCTTTACGAAATCGGTGGGCGGGGGACATCCGCTCGCAACACGACCCGACTTAGGCTGAGTCATGGCGCACTCAGACACCTCCCCCTTCGCGGGAGCCTCCGGCACGGTCGTCGCAATCGTCGGTACAGAATCGGCCGGGGCACTCGCAACTCTTGAGGGCATCCCCGGGGTGGAAACCCTCACGCTGCGGGACGCGGATCCCGCGATCGCCGCTCGCCGCATCTCGGCGTGCAGCACGCCCTGGATCGTGCACGATGCAGATCCCCTCGAACATGTCGCGGCCGCGTGGGTCGAGCTCTACGAAGAGCGCGCGACGCTCGGCACCCTCGAGGTCGAGGTCGAGACAGCTCTCGCCCACTTCGAGGAGGGCACCGCGCTCATGCCCGACTACTACATCGTCCTCGACCCGGACGCGGCGGACGGCACGTGGCGGCACTGGTGGTGCGGGGCCCTCGGCTTCCGGGCTCCCCGTCGTGTGCTTCCGGCGGCATCCCCCTCGACACCGCGCGACACGGCGATGCGGCGGATGCTCACAACTCTGCCGACCTCGCGCCCGTGGCCGGAGCCGATCTCGTGGCTGCCCGGGCTCGCGTTCGAGATCCCCGACCGCGTGGGGTTGCGGGATATCTAAACCGGGTCGGGAAGGGCCTGTCGGAGCTCCTCGAGCCACACCTGCGCATTGCCGTCCGAGGGGGCCCGCCAGTCGCCACGCGGCGAGAGCGACCCGGCGGCCGAAACCTTCGGTCCGTTCGGCAGCGCCGAGCGCTTGAACTGGGCGAACCCGAAGTAACGCTTCAGGAACACCTCGAGCCAGCGCACGATCGTCGGCAGGTCGTAGGCGACCCGGGCGTCGTCGGGGAATCCCGGGGGCCAGCCCGAGGCATCCGCATCGCTCCACGCTTCGGATGCGAGGAAGGCGATCTTGGAGGGCCGGAACCCGTAGCGAAGCACGTGGAAGAGCGTGAAGTCGTGCAGGGCGTAGGGGCCGACGAGCGACTCGGTCGACTGCGTCGCCCCGTCTGCATCCGCGGGCACGAGTTCGGGGCTGATCTCGGTATCGAGCACCGATTGCAGAACGGCGGCTTCGGCCGCATCCACGCCCTCACCCGCGGCGATGACCCAGCGGATGATGTGCTGGATCAGGGTCTTGGGTACGCCGGTGTTCACGGCGTAGTGGCTCATCTGGTCGCCGACGCCGTAGGTCGCCCAGCCGAGCGCCAGCTCGGACAGATCGGACGTACCGATGACGATCCCGCCGTTCTGGTTGGCGAGGCGGAAGAGGTAATCCGTGCGCAGGCCCGCCTGAACGTTCTCGAAGGTCACGTCGTAGACCGGCTCGCCGCCGCTGAAGGGGTGCCCGATCTTCTCGAGCATCTCGTTCGCCGCGTCGCGGATGTCGATCGTCTCGATCGAGGCGCCGACGGCCTCCGCGAGGGCGATCGCGTTGGACTTCGTGTGGTCGCTCGTCGCAAAGCCGGGCATCGTGTACGCCAGGATGTCGGAGCGCGGCCGGCCCATCCGGTCCATCGCGCGAGCGATGACGAGCAGCGCGTGCGTCGAGTCGATCCCGCCGCTGACGCCGATCACGGGCTTCGGATCGCCGATCGCGCTCAGCCGCTGAACGAGTCCCGTGACCTGGATGTTGAACGCCTCGTAGCAGTCCTGGGCGAGGCGCGCGGGGTCGTCGGGCACGAAGGGGAAGCGGTCGAGGGGGCGCCGGAGCCCCGTCTCGCCCGCGGGAACACCGAGCGTGAACGGAACCGTGACGAACGAGCCGGTGCGCGCGGCGTGGGTGCGCCGGTTGTCGTCGAACGTGCCCTGGCGGGCCCGGTCCTGGCGGATCCGGTCGAGGTCGACATCCGCGACCGAGCGACGCGGACCATCCGGAAAGCGTTGCGTCTCGGCGAGCAGTCCGCCGAGCTCGTAGATCATGGTCTGCCCGTCCCACGACAGGTCGTTGGTCGACTCGCCCTGGCCGGCCGCGGCGTAGACGTATGCCGACAGGCAGCGGAACGACTGAGCGCGACACAGGATGGCGCGCTCGTCGGCGCGGCCGATCGTGATGGGGCTACCCGAGAGGTTCAGCAGAACGGTCGCGCCCGCGAGCGCAGCTTCGGACGAGGGTGGGATCGGAACCCACACGTCCTCGCACACCTCGGCGTGCAGCACGAGCCCGGGCACGTCTTCGGCGTCGAAGAGCAGGTTCGGCCCGAACGGTGCCTCCATGCCACCGACCGAGATCCAGCGCGCATCCTCGCTCAGTTCGTCGCCCGCGGCATACCACCGGCGCTCGTAGAACTCGCGATAGGTGGGCAGGTACGACTTCGGCACGACGCCCAGCAGTTCACCGCCGTGGATCACCACGGCGCAGTTGTACACGCGGTTGCGGTGCCGCAGCGGCGCACCCACGACGAGCACGCTCATCAGATCGCGGGATGCCTCGACCAGGCGCGCGATCGCGGCCTCGGTCGCATCCAGCAGGGCGTCCTGAAGCACGAGGTCTTCGATCGCGTACCCGGTCAGGCAGAGTTCGGGGAAGACGGCGACCGCGACGGCATCGGCGTGGCACTCGCGGGCCGTCGTCAGCACGGCCTCCGCGTTCGCTGCGGGGTCACCGATACGCACCGGGATCGTGCACGCCGCCACGCGCGCAAAACCGTGGCGATAGGCGTTGCGGAACGGAAGGCCGGCGGTCATCACCCCAGTTTGGCACCTTAGAGTTGTCAGGATGAGTACGGCACCCCCGGAAGAGCCCCCGCGCACGCAGGAGATAAAGCTCACCGACCGTCATCGTTGGCGTGCCTACTGGGTCTGTGTCGGTGTCGCCGCGCTCACGATCCTCGACCTGAGCAAGGTCAACGTGGCCCTGCCCTCGATCGAGAAGGCGTTCGGTGCCGGATCGACCGAGCTGCAGCTCGTCGTCTCGGGATACGTGCTGGCTTTCGGTCTGGCGCTCGTTCCGATGGGGCGTCTCGGCGACCAACGTTCCCGACGGGTCCTGTTCATCGTCGGCCTGTCCCTCTTCACCGTAACGAGTCTTGCCTGCGCCCTCGCGCAGGACGTGACCTTCTTGCTCGTCGCGCGTCTCATCCAGGGTGTCGCGGCCGGCATCCAGATGCCGCAGGTCCTCGGTCTGATCCAGCAGCTGTTCCGCGGGGCGGAGCGCGGCAAGGCCTTCGGCCTGTTCGGGGCGAGCATCGGCATCGCGACGGCCTTCGGCCCCACGCTCGGCGGCTTGGCGATTGCGATCGGCGGTCCGACCGACGGATGGCGCGGCATCTTCTGGATGAACGTTCCCCTCGCGCTCATCGCGATCGCGGCGGCGATCTGGCTGCTGCCGGCGACGCGGACGAAGTCCCGGCGAAAGCTCTCCCTCGACCCGGTCGGCATCCTGCTCTTCGGGCTCGCGGTCATCTCGCTGCTGTGGCCGTTCCTGTTCACGACGGGTTCGCCGAGCGATGACCCGAACCGGTGGTGGCTGCTCGTGCCATCCGTCCTCTTCATCGGGGCGTTCATCGTGTGGGAGCGCGCGTACGAGGCTCGGGGTCATCAGCCGCTCGTGCCTCTCGGACTGTTCGGTGTGTCGTCATACCGCAACGGAACGGTCCTGGCGACGGCCTACTTCGCCGCGCTCCCGGCGCTCTTCCTGCTCACGACGCTGTTCCTGCAGACCGGCGTCGGGCTCGAGCCGGTCTTCGCGGGCATGGTCACGATCGGATTCGCGCTCGCGAGCGCGCTGACGTCGTGGTTCGGCGGCCTCTGGGTCAACCGCATCGGCCGCCCCCTCGTCGTATGGGGGCTCGCGATCATGCTCGTGAGCACGGCGGGCCTCGTCGTCACCGCGCTCTACGTCCCGTCGGGCGCGATCATCTGGGTCATGGCGGCCATCATGATCGTCGCCGGTGCGGGCGGAGGCCTCGTCGTCTCACCCAACCAGACGCTCGCCCTCGCCAATATCCCCCCCAAGCGCGGTGGACTCGCGGGCTCTGTCGGGCAGCTCGGTCAGCGCATCGGAACATCGATCGGCACCGCGATCGCCCTCGCCTTCTTCTACGCGACGGTCTACAGCGAGACCGACACCGCGCCGACCATCGTCGTCTACCACGACGCGTACGCGATCGGAATGGTCACGGTCGGTGTCGGACTCGCACTCGCCTTCGTGATCTCGCTCGTGGACCTGACGGCACGCGCCAAGTCGAAGTAGCTCGCCGGGCCGCTGTCTGAGGCCGCGGGTAGGGTCGCAGACGGAGAGGGTCCCGTGCGTTATATCGAGAACGAAGGCCGGCTGGTCACGAGCGCGAGCGACCTCAAAGCCGCGTCGGAATGCGAGTTCGCGTGGGTGCGGGCGATCGATGCCCGCCTCGGTCGTGTCCCCCAAGTCGTCGAGCCTGAAGACCTGACGCTCGAGCGGGCGGCGCGACTGGGCGATCGCCACGAGCAGCGGGTGCTGGATGAGTATCTGGCGGACGATCCGGATGGCGTGGCCACCATCGAGCAGGTCTCGTCGGGCGATGCTTCGGCGCTGGCAGAAGCCGTTCGGCTCACGAATGCGGCGCTCGCCGACCCATCCGTGCGGATCATCTATCAAGCGGCGTTCGCGACCCGTGACTTCGTCGGTTTCGCCGACTTCCTGGTTCGCGACGAGAACGGTCGCTGGCTGGTGCAAGACACCAAGCTCGCCCGCCGGGCGCGGGTCACCGCCCTCATGCAGCTGGCGGCATACGTCGAGCGTCTCGACGATCTAGGTGTCGAGCGCTCGGATCGCGTCGAGTTGCTGCTCGGCGACGGCACCACGAGTTCACACCTCGTCGACGACATCCTGCCCGTCTACCGGCTGCGCTACGCGCGCCTGATCGAACTGATCGAGAGCCGTCAGGTCGAGCTGGGTGCGGGGGGAGCGCCGACCGCGTGGGGGGACGACCGGTACTTCGCCTGCGGTCGATGCGCGACCTGCCAGATCGAGGTCGAGGCATCCCGCGACCTGCTCCTCGTCGCGGGCATGCGGCCGCTGCAGCGCACGAAGCTTCGGGCGGCGGGCATCCGCACGCTGGACGACCTCTCGGTCGCGCAGACGCCGCCTTCGACCCTGAACGCGGACGTCTTCGGCCTTCTGCGGACGCAGGCGCAGCTGCAGCGTGCGTCCGAGATCGCCGCGACCGACGCGCCCGACGCCGTCCCTGCGCCGGTGTATCGCGTCGTCGACCGTGCGGGACTCGCGGCGCTGCCCCCGGCCGACCCGGGTGACCTGTTCTTCGACTTCGAGGGCGACCCGCTCTACACAGAGGGAACGGGGACGGGAACGGGAACGGGCACGGGCGCGAGTACCGGCACGGAGTGGGGCATCGACTACCTGTTCGGCTGGGTCGACGAGAGCGAGACGTTCTCACGCCTCTGGGCGCACTCTTTCGCGGAAGAACGCGTGGCGCTCCAGCGCTTCCTCGACTTCGTGGATGTGCACCGCGCGGCTCATCCCGGCATGCACATCTACCACTACGCCCCCTACGAGCCCACTCATCTGCTCGCGATGGCTGCGCGCCACGGCACGGGCGAGGCGCAGGTCGATCGGTTGCTTCGCGACGGGGTCTTCGTCGACCTCTACCCGATCGTGCGTCGTGCCCTGCGCGTCGGGTCGCGGTCGTACTCGATCAAGAAGCTCGAGCCGCTGTACATGGGGCACGAAACGCGTCAGAGCGACGTACAGCGCGGCGACGAGTCGATCGTCCGCTACGTCGAAGCGCGGATGCTTCAGGATGCGGGCGACGACGAGGGTGCGCGGGCGATTCTCGATGACATCGCCGACTACAACCGCTACGACTGCGTCTCGACCCGTCGTCTGCGCAACTGGTTGCGCGACCGCGCCGACGAACTCGGGATCGTCGCGATCGCCGACCCCGAACCCGACGCCGCCGGTTACGAACCCTCGCCGCGCGCCGTCGCGCTCATCGCGCTCGCCGAGTCGGCCGATGGCGAGGATGCCGCGGCCCTCCGCCTCGGATCGGCCGCGATCGACTACTACCCGCGCGAGGCGAAGAGCTACTGGGCGACGCACTTCCTGCGCCTGCGCGAGCCCGTATCGGTGTGGGAGCAGAGTCGCGATGTCGCGGTCTTGGATGCGTCGCGCTGTGAGGTCGTCGAGGACTGGCACCGTGCCGAGGGGCACCGGGTGGATCGACGCATCCTGCGCCTGCGCGGCGAACTCGCTCCCGGCACGCGCCTCTCGCCCGGAAGCGAGCCGTTCCTGCTTTACGAGCTGCCCGCGCCCTTCGTCTTCGAGGCATCGCCGCGGTGGTTGCATGCCGATCACCGCGGTCGCGTGTTGGAAGAGTTGGAGGACGGCGCGATCATCGAGGAGCGCGCTCGGGGCGGATTCACCTGGGGTGAACTCCCCATCGCGATCACGCCGGGCTCGCCGCCGCGTGCCCTGTCGCAGCAGGTCGCGATCGATGAGTGGGCCGACCGCGTGATCGCCGCGAGCCCCGCTTTCCCGACCGATGCGGCGACCGACCTGCTGCGCCGTCGCCCGCCGCGCCTGCGCGCGGGGCACCCGGTTGCCGCCGATCCGACAGATCCCGTTCCCGCGATCGTCGCGACGCTGCGCGACCTCGACCACAGCTACCTCGCCGTACAGGGCCCACCGGGCACCGGAAAGACGTACGTCGGCTCGCACGTGATCGAGCGTCTGGTGCGCGAGCACGCGTGGACGATCGGTGTCGTCGCGCAGTCGCACGCCGTCGTCGAGCACATGCTCGATCGGATCATCGACGCGGGTGTACCCGCCGCGCGGGTCGGCAAGGCGCCGAAGGACGATTCCGTGCCGGTGCGGTTCACCCCGCTGCAGAAGAACGGCGTCGCGGCATTCGCGGACGAGCACGCCCAGGCGGGGTTCGTGGTCGGCGGCACGGCGTGGGACTTCAGCCACGAGGGCCGCTTCCCCCGCGGTTCGCTCGACCTTCTCGTGATCGACGAGGCCGGGCAGTTCTCCCTCGCCTCCACCATCGCGGTCTCGGTTGCAGCGCAACGCCTGCTCCTGCTCGGTGACCCGCAACAGCTGCCGCAGGTCAGCCAGGGCACCCATCCCGAACCCGTCGACACGTCGGCGCTCGGATGGATCATGGATGGGTCCGCAGTGCTGCCCGACGCTTTCGGGTATTTCTTGCCCGAGAGTCGGCGGATGCATCCGCTCGTCGCCCTGCCCGTGTCGAACCTGTCGTACGCCGGGCGGCTGGCCTCACACCGCTCCGCAGCGCTCCGATCCATCGATGGCGTCGAGCCTGGCCTTCATCGGGTTCCGATCGAGCATCACGGCAACGCCACGGCATCGGTCGAAGAGGCGGCTGCAGTCGTGGATCTCGTGCGTGGGCTGATCGGCACCTCGTTCACCGATCTCGCGCGAGACGGCGGAGAACCCCGGGTAGTCGCCCCGCGGCTGCTCACGGCGGATGACATCATCATCGTGACGCCCTACAACGCACAGGCGGCGACCGTGTTGGCCGCCCTCGCTGAGGCGCAGTTGCCGCCCGTCCGCGTCGGAACGGTCGACAAGTTCCAGGGGCAAGAGGCCGCGGTGTCGATCGTTTCGCTCGCCGCGTCGTCGGGGCGGGATGCGCCCCGTGGACTCGAGTTCTTGTTGCTCGCGAACCGTCTGAACGTCGCGATCTCGCGCGCCGAAGTGGCCGCGTTCCTCGTCTATTCGCCGGGCTTGCTCGACGATCTGCCGCACACCCCCGAGGGTGTGGCCCGGCTCAGTGGCTTCGCGCGGCTGGTGGAAGATCCAGGCGCTTCGTCAGCCCGACCACGGCGGCCGTGACCAGATCGTCGACGGGCAGGCTCGCATCGACGGCGAAACCCTCCTCGTCGGCGTCGAGGGGTTCGAGTGTTGCGAGCTGGGAGGCGAGCAGAGAAGCGGGCATGAAGTGGCCCTCACGCGCCCCGGCGCGGATGGCGAGAACGTCCGCGGGGGCATCGAGATGCACGAACACCGCGCCGGGCGCGGTGGTGCGGATGGCGTCACGGTAGCGCCGCGCGAGAGCGGAACAGGCGATCACCGCGCCGCCGGACTGTTCGGCCAGCGCCATGCCCACCCGCCCGAGCCACGGCATCCGCTCGATATCGGTCAACGGGATACCCGCCGCCATCGACGCGACCGCGGCCCCATCGTGCAGGTCGTCCGCATCCAGGAAGGGGATACCGAGGCGTTCGGCGAGGGCTGAGCCCACGGTCGACTTACCGACGGCCGAGACGCCCATGACCACGATCCGTGCGGGTACGGAATGCTCGGACGACGGCTCTGTCGGGGCGCTCATCCCTCCACGTTATCGCGGGCCCGCGATCGGTACCCGCCACGCCGAAACGCGATCCTCCAGCGCCGCTGTGCCCGGATCCGCCACACTGATCGCATGAAAACCCGAATCCTGGCCCTTGCTGCCGCTGCCGTGTTCGCCTCGTTCGCCCTCGCGGGCTGCTCGTCCTCGGGGGATGACAGTGAAGTCATCGCCCCCGTCATCATGTCCGCCGAAGAACTGCAGGGCGCGAGCGTCGAACTGCGCGTCGGCCAAGGCCTCGACATCACGACGGGCGACCTGGCGGAAGACAGCTACTCGGCCGAGATCGCCGACTCGTCGATCGTGAGCTTCTCGAAGGGTGGCGAGCGCGATGGCGCGACCTTCAACCCGGGGCTCATCGGCGAGGCTGTCGGCGAGACCGAAGTCACCCTCACGAACGAACAGGGCGGCATTCAGCCGGTCGAGTTCACCGTGACGGTGACCGAGTAGGACTTAGACGGTTCCGTACAGTCGATCGCCCGCGTCGCCGAGTCCCGGAACGATGTAGCCCTTTTCGTTGAGCCGCTCATCGAGCGCGCCCAGCACGAGGGTCACATCGCGTCCGGCGACTTGGCGCTCGATCGCCGCGACACCCTCCGGGGCTGCCAGCAGGCAGATCGCGGTGACGTCCTGTGCGCCGCGGTTGAACAAGAACTCGATGGCGGCTCCCAGAGATCCGCCCGTTGCCAGCATGGGGTCGAGCACGAAGCACTGGCGATCGCTGAGATCGTCGGGCAGTCGCTCGGCGTAGGTCGAGGGCTCGAGTGTCTCTTCGTTGCGGACCATACCCAGGAACCCGACCTCGGCGGTCGGCAGAAGCGTGACCATGCCCTCGAGCATCCCGAGACCCGCGCGGAGGATGGGAACGACGAGCGGACGCGGGTCGCCGATCCGCACACCCATGGTCGTCGTTACCGGAGTCTGGATCTCGACCTCTTCGACCCGGACGGCGCGGGTCGCCTCGTAGGCGAGCAGCGTCACCAGCTCGGAGGTGAGTTGACGGAACACCGGCGAGGGGGTGCGCTTGTCGCGCAGCACCGTCAGCTTGTGGGTGATGAGGGGATGATCGGCGACATGCACACGCATAAACACAGGCTACCGAGTCGTATGCTCGGGGCGTGACCGTCGCAGCCCCGGGCAACTCGCCCGCCGACTCCACCGCCATGGCTCGCGCGCTCGCGCTCGCGGCCGAGGCGGGTGCCGCGGGCGACGTCCCGGTGGGGGCGGTCGTGACGGATGCCGCGGGCGTCATCATCGCCGAGGGCCGCAACGAACGCGAGGTGACGGGGGATCCGACCGCGCATGCCGAGGTCCTGGCTCTTCGCCGAGCTGCCGAGGTCGCGGGGTCGTGGAACCTCGAGGGTCATTCGCTCGTTGTGACGCTCGAACCCTGTGTGATGTGCGCGGGCGCGCTGTTGCAGGCCCGGATTTCGCGTGTCGTCTTCGGATCGTGGGACGCCAAGGCGGGCGCCGCGGGTTCTGTCTACGACGTCGTCCGCGATCGGCGGTTGCCCTACCGCGCCGAGGTCGTCGGGGGAGTGGCGGCCGAAGAATCCGCTGCGCTGCTCGGGACGTTCTTCGAAACGCGCAGGATGTCCGGCTCGAGGTAGACGACGCGCGCGGCGGGAACTGCGGCTCGCACCCGAGCCTCGATCGCATCGATCGTGGCCGCAACCTCACCGAGCGTCTGGTCGGCGGGGAAGGCCAGCTTCGCGGCGACCATCAACTCATCGGGTCCGAGGTAGAGCGTCTTCACGTGGATCACCGAGACGGGCGCATCGCCGGACTCCAGAGCCCGCACGATCGCGGTGTGGTCGCCTTCGTTGGCACCCTCGCCGACCAGCAGGCTCTTGGTTTCGATGCCGAGGGTGATCGCCACGACGATCAGCAGCGTGCCGATCATCAGGGTGCCGAGTGCGTCGAACAGCGGGTCACCCGTGATGGCGGTCAGGCCGACGCCCAGCAGCGCAAACACGAGACCGATCAGCGCCGCGACATCCTCGAGCAGAACGACGGGCAACTCGGGTGCTTTCGCGTGACGGATGAATCCGATCCACGACTCGCCCTTGGCGCGCACCAGGTTGCTTTCGCGGACGGCGGTGCGGAGCGAGAAGGACTCAAGTCCGATCGCGATGACCAGAACGACGAGGGGAATCCAGAGGTTCGTCACCTCATGCGGATCGATGAGCTTCTCGACGCCCTCGTAGATCGAGAACAAGCCACCGACGGAGAACAGGATGATCGACACGACGAACGCGTAGACGTATCGTTCGCGCCCGTAGCCGAACGGATGCTCCTGGTCGGCTTTCTTGCGCGCCTTTCGACCACCGAGCAGCAGCAGGATCTGATTGCCCGAGTCGGCGAGGGAGTGGATGCCCTCGGCGAGCATGGACGCCGACCCGGAGAAGAACCACGCGACGAACTTCGCCAGGGCGATGCCGAGGTTTGCGAGGAACGCGGCGATGATCGCCTTTCCTCCGCCGGATGCACTCACGAGGCGCGCCCTTTCAGTCCGCGGACTTCAGGATGATCGCCTCGGTGGGAGGCGCGGGGTCGGCGGGCTGGTCGACGTAGCCGATCACGCGCAGCAGAGCGCGGCGCACCTCGGCGGGGCGTTCGAGGTGCGGGGTGTGGCCCACACCCTCGAGGGCGATCTCGGTGACGCTGCCACCGCGGTCGGCGTAGCGCGCGAGGACGTCGCGCGTCTGCGACACCATCGGCTGGGCCGGCGCGACCTCGGCGCCCGGCCAGTCGGGGATGATGCCGGCCTCGCCCAGATAGCCCGCGTCGAAGAACGACGTGTCGGAGACGATCGCGTCGTCCTCACCGTGGATCCAGAGGATCGGCGGCTTGGGGTCGAGATCGACGATGTTCGAGACGTCGAAGTACCGCGGCGCCAGGGCATTCATGACACCGATCGCCCCGGCCGCGAAGCCGGGCCAGTTCTGGGACGCGACGGTCTCGCCGGGGTAGTTGCCCGTTGCGGTCGAGGTCGAGAGCATCGACTCGACCCAGGTGTCCTCGTTCTCGGACGTGTAGCCCGGAGCAACATACGCGGTGCGGAAGACACTGCGGGGCGAGGTGGGGGCATCGGTCGACGTGTCGCCCGCGATGAGTCGCTCGACGAAATCCGGGTTTGCGACGCCCGCGCCCGCTCCGGCGTCGTCGTCCGTCAAGCGCGTGCCGTCGCGCCGCGTTCCCCCGAACCCGAAGGGCGAGACGGGGGATTCGAGCGTCAGGCTCAGCACCGGGTGATCGAGCGCGTACTGCATGACAACCGCGGCGCCCAGGGCCCAGCCCACGAGGTGTGCCGGTGTCGCCTCGAGCAGTTCGAGGGTTACGTGCAGGTCGTCGCTGAAATCGCGCACCCCGCGGGTGGCGTCGACGGGGGCGTTCTCGGTCGCGCCGAATCCGCGCAGGTCGACCGCGATGATCCGCAGATCCGGCGGCAGGTCCTGCATCAGCTCCTGCCAGATCAGGCTCGACGACACCTGACCGTGCACGAACACCAGGGTGCGCTCGGGAACGGTCGTCGCTTCGTCACTTACGCGCTCGAGAATGTTCACCGTGAGTCTCGAGGTCTCGATCTGACGTGCGGTGATTCCGTCCATGATCGCCATGATGTCCCTCTTCTCGGTGCCATCTCAGTGCCCGTGCGCAGGGCTCCTGTTACCTCGCCGATCCTAGTCCGGCCCTCATAGGATGACCTGATGGTCGACCACGAAGAATCCGCCCGTCCGCTTCCGTCCGTCGCCATTCTCGGGGCCGGTTCGATGGGCGGTGCGATCCTCTCCGGACTGCTCGCCTCGGGTACAGCGATCGAGGGCTGCGTCACGGTGACGAACCGGTCGCGTGAGAAGGCCGCGGCGCTCGCGGAGCTCGCGGGTGTGACCTCGATCGCCCTCGCCGACGACTCCGACGGAAACCTGCGTGCCGTCCGAGACGCCGACATCGTTCTGGTCGGGGTGAAGCCCGCCATGGTGCCCGCGCTGCTCGCCGAGATCGCCCCCGCGTTGCGTCCGGGTGCGGTTGTGGTGAGCCTGGCGGCCGGTGTCACCCTCGCGACCTTCGCCGAGGTGCTCGGCGGCGAGGTCGCGGTGATCCGCTCGATGCCCAACACCCCGGCTGTGGTTCGCCAGGCCGTGACCGGTATCGCGTCGGGCAGTGCCGTGACCCCCGAGCAGGTGGACGCCGTTCGGCGCCTGTTCGAAACGGTGGGCGTGGTCGTCGAGGTGCCCGAGGACCAGATCGACGCCCTCGGGACGATCTCGGGGTCAGGGCCCGCCTACGTCTTCCTCCTCATCGAAGAATTCACTCGGGCGGCGATCGCGCGGGGCTTTGGCGAGAGCGAGGCGCGCCTGCTCGCCGAGCAGACGTTCATCGGTGCGGGTGCGCTCCTGGCGGCGACGGGCGAGAACCCGGCCGAGCTGCGACGGCGGGTGACGAGTCCCGGTGGCACGACCGAGCGGGCAATCGCGGTGTTGCAGGATGCCGAGCTCGGCACTGTCTTCACGCGCGCGACCGACGCGGCTCTGGCGCGCTCTCGCGAACTGGCTGAGGGCGCCTGACCGACGCGCTCCATCGAGTGCGAGAGCCGGTCAGAGTGCCGCGGCGCTCTTCGCGGCGCTGATCTTGGCGGTGTGCTCGGCGATCGCCGTGGCTACCGAGTCGAGTGAGCGGGTGAACTGATCCAGCTCTCCCTCACTGAGATGAGCAGTGGCGCCGCGCACCATGTCGGCGAAGTCCGCGTGAATCCGCTCCATCGTGGAGTGCGCCAGCGGGGTCAGCTCGACGAAAACGCTCCGCCGATCGCCCGGGTGCTCGGTGCGAACCAGCATGTCGATCTCAACGAGCCGACGGGTGATGAAGGTGATCGCACCCGTCGTGACGTGCATGTGCGAGGCAAGTTGTTTCGGGGTGACGCGGATGTGCTCGGCGACGTAGAACAGCGCTCGCAGTTCGCTCGCTGAGAGGCCTTCTTCTTCGGCGATGCGCTCACGATTGCGGTCGAGGGCACGCGAGAAGCGAACCGCCGCGGTGGGGAACGCGTCGAGCCGGTGGGAACGCCCGATCTGCGCCGCCATCTGCTCCGTCATCTGGTCTCCTCCCGAATCGTTCAGTGTAACCGCGTTTTCGGGCAGAGGTTGTAATAGCGACTAACTAAGTTAGTAACTTGTATAGTGACTGTGATAACGGAGTTCCGCCCGGAACTCCCCCGACGAAGGAGTCCTACGTGATACCCGACCTCCTGACCGCCGCGCAATTCTCGACGGTTTACAACGCCCTCTCGTTGGTGATCGCCGCGCAACTGTTCACGGCGATATTCCTGCTGATCTCGCTCCCGAGGGTCCTACCGAGATATCGGACCGCCCTCACCATCGCGCTCGTCGTCTGTGGCATCGCCGCGTACCACTACTTCCGCATCTTCGATTCCTTCAACGCGGCCTTCACGACGGAAGCCGCGGGAGGGCTGGGTGATTACACCACGACGGCCGGAGCGGCCTTCAACGAGGGCTACCGGTACGTGGACTGGCTGCTGACCGTCCCGCTTCTGCTGGTCGAATTGATCGCCGTGCTGGCGCTCGCCCGCCAGCTGCAGAATCGTCTCCTCATGCAGCTCGTGCCGGCATCCATCCTGATGATCGTCCTCGGTTACCCGGGCGAGATCAGCAGTGATCTCGGTGTGCGGACCGTGTTCGGAATCCTCTCCACGATCCCGTTCCTGTTCATCCTGTACGTGCTGTTCGTGCAGCTGTCCCGTTCGCTCGCGAACCAGCCCGAGGCTGTTCGCGGCAAGATCAGCCGCCTGCGGTACCTGTTGGTGCTGAGCTGGGGCGTCTACCGATCGCCTACCTGTTGCCGTCGCTCGACCTCGGCGCCGATGGCTGGGTGTGGAAGCAGGTCGGCTATTCGATCGCGGACATCGTGGCGAAGGCCGTCTACGCCATCATCATTTACCAGGTTGCGCGCACGAAGTCGCTGCTCGAAGACCCGGCGTTCGCCGCCGTGGAGCGTCCGCACTCCGACCACCGTCCGGCGAAGGACACGGCTCTGGCGGCCTGATACCGGGCCTGATACCGATGGGGTGCCGCGGATGCGTCTGCGGTACCCCCGTCGGCGTCAGCGGTCGAGCGACGCGAAGCGCTCGATGTCGCTGTTGGTGCCCGAGACGATGATCAGGTCGTGGTTCGTCACGACCGTCTGTGCTTCGGCATAGCGGAATGGTTTGCCGGGGCTCTTCACGCCGACGACCGTCACGTTGTACTTCGTCCGCACGCCCGACTGGTTCAGGCCCACCCCGCGGATGAACCGGGGCGGGTACATCTTGGCGAGCACGAAGTCGTCGTCGAAGCGGATGAAGTCGAGCATGCGTCCGCTCACGAGGTGGGCGACACGCTCACCGGCCTCGCGCTCGGGGTAGATGACGTGGTTCGCGCCCACACGGGCGAGGATCTTGCCGTGCGACTGCGAAACCGCCTTCGCCCAGATCTGCGGGACCTTGAGGTCGACGAGGTTCGCGGTGATGAGGACGGATGCCTCGATGCTCGAGCCGACCGCCACGACCGCGACCTGGAAGTCGGCGGCACCGATCTGGGTGAGGGCGTCGATGTTGCGCGCGTCGGCCTGCACCGTGTGCGTGACCCGCTCGGACCACTTCTGCACCAGGTCGAGGCTCTCGTCGATCGCCAGGACCTCGCGGTCGAGTCGGTCTAGCTCGCCCGCGCAGGCGGCGCCGAATCGTCCGAGTCCGATCACAAGAACGGGCGCGTCGCCGCGGATCTGCTCAACCAACGATGGGCCTTTCCACGGGCAACGAATAGAGCTGCGAACGGGATGTCGCGGCCACCGCCGCGGCGAGAGTCACTGTACCAATGCGGCCCATGAAGATGGTGAGGGCCATGACGTAGGCGGCGGGATCGGGAAGCTCGGCCGTCAGGCCCGTCGACAGCCCGACGGTGGCGAAGCCCGAGATGACGTCGAAGAGCACCTCGGCGATCGGAGCCTTCGTCATCTGCGCGATCGTGATGGTCGACAGTGCCACGATCGTCGCGCCCCACGCGACGACCGACAGCGCGACTCTCTGCACGTCGCTCGGGATGCGGCGGCCGAACGCCTCCACCGACACGCGCCCCTTGGCCTCGGACCAGACTGCCAGGGCCAGCACCGCGAGGGTCGTGACCTTGATGCCGCCGGCCGTCGAGGCCGAGCCGCCGCCGACGAACATCAGCATGGATCCGACGACGAGCGAAGAACCATTGAGCTCGCCGATATCGACAACCGAGAAGCCGCCGGAGCGCGTCATGGCCGAGAGGAAGAAGGCCTGGAAGACGGTGTCGCCGGCGTCCATCGATCCGAAGGTGCCCGGGTTGTTGTATTCGAGCCCGAGGAAGACGATCGCACCTGCCACGAAGAGCAGCATCGTCGTGATCAACGTCAGCTTGACGTGGAGGGACCACTTCTTGACGTGCCAGAGGTGCTTCGACAGGGCGTAGATGACGGGGAATCCGATGCTGCCGAGGAAGACGCCCATCATCAGGATCGTGAGCACGAGATAGTCGTCGGCGAACGGCTCAAGGCCGCCCGGGTTGGGGGTGAAGCCGGTATTCGTGAACGCCATCGCGGCGTAGAACGGCGCCTCCCACAGGGCGTCGAGGGGAGCGACATTCGCGAGCAGCAGCGCGGGGTAGAGCAGTGCGGCGATCACGGCCTCGATCACGAGCGTCGAGATCGCGACGGTGATCAACAGCTGCCCGACCTCGCCCAGACGGACCGTCTGGCCCTCGTTCACGGGGCCGCCGTGGGCCCGCATCGGGTTGGTGTCGCTCGCCGCGATCAGCTTGGCGCGCAGGCCGAGGCGCTTGGAGATGATGAGGCCGAGGAGAGAGGCGAGCGTGAGTACGCCCATCCCACCGATGTTGACCCCGAGGAAGATGATCGCCTTGCCGATCGGAGACCAGTAGGTGGCGATGTCCACGACCGTCAGGCCGGTCACACAGATCGTCGAAACGGCGGTGAACAGGGCATCGACGAGAGGCGCCTGCCGGCCACTCGCGGATGCGGCGGGAAGCGACAGTAACGCGGTGAAGATCAGGATGAGCGATGCGAAGACGAGGATCGCGAAGCGTGCGGGTGACGAGGTGGTGAAGTCCCGTAACAACTGCCCGATCGAGGAGAACACCTGTCTGCCCGACGGTCTCGTGGCCGACGAGTTCGATTGACTGCTCGCCTGCCCGCTCGACCGATTGCTCGACCGTTTGCTCAACAATGGCCGCATCCTCGCCATGCAGCCGCCCCCTTCGCGCAGAACCTCCATCATGGTACTCGGGCCCTCGCGCGGCTAACCTATGGGGATGGCGGACATCTTCGACGTGATCGCGGACGGCACACGGCGGGAGATCCTGCAGATCCTGCTCTCTCGTTCTTCCTCAGGGGACGGTGGCACGAGCGTCTCGCAGATCGTGCACGAGCTCGGTGTGAGCCAGCCGACCGTGTCCAAGCACCTGAAGGTGCTGCGCGAAGCAGACCTTGTGACGGTGCGCGAGGAGGGGCAGCACCGCTACTACAGCCTGCAGAGCACCCCCCTTGAGACCGTCGACGACTGGCTCGTCCCCTTCTTCATCGACGAAGCGGATGGCGAGGAGATCGTGCGGATCGGGTCGAGCGCGCTGCCCGAACCTGCCGCTCAGGCGGCCGAGTTCGTGGGCCGCGCTGCCGCGTCCGCCAAGCATGCGGTGACCTCCGCGTTCCGCCGTCGCACCTGACCCGCGCGCGGCGCACGCAGCACGGTTCCCACTCGTCCCACGAGTCACACGGGTTTACACGCGCCTCTCGCACCCCTAGAGTGTGCTGAGCGTTCGCGTTTGGGGAGAAAGTGGGGCGGTCACATGGCCGAATTGCCGGACATGCGGTTCTTGACCGTTGCCGAGGTTGCCGAGATCATGCGCGTCTCGAAGATGACGGTCTACCGTCTCGTTCACGCGGGTGAGCTTCCCGCCGTCCGCTTCGGCCGGTCGTATCGGGTTCCCGAGCAGGCGGTGACGGAGGCCCTCAGTCGTCCTCTCGAGTTCGGCCGGCCCATCGCCGACGCCGGCTGACTGGTAGGCTATTTCGAAGGCTCTGTTCGCAGAGCCTGTTCCCGGGCCCTCCGCACGCATCGCGGACGGCGCCCACCCCTGACATAGTGAGGTCCTTCCGTGGGTTCTGTCATCAAGAAGCGCCGCAAGCGCATGGCGAAGAAGAAGCACCGCAAGCTGCTTCGTAAGACTCGCCACCAGCGCCGCAACAAGAAGTAAGCGGCTCGGGGACTCCGGTTCCCACACGCCGAGCGCCTGTCCCCTGGACGGGCGCTTCGTGTTTGTGCTCGGCAGCAGTCATCCGTTCATCTCGAGGCGAGGGGCCCCGGTCATGAAGTCGATAACCGTTCAGCAGCTGCACGATCGGGGCGATGTCCCGCTGATCGACGTGCGCGAGGAAGACGAGTTCGCCGCCGGGCACGTTCCCGGTGCCGTGAACCTGCCGATGTCGAAGATCGGCGACCTGCTCGACCAGCTGCCGGCGGAGCCGTTCGACGTCATCTGCCAGGCCGGGGGCCGTTCGGCGCGGGTCGTCGAGGCGCTCGAAGCGCGCGGCTACGAGGCGACGAACGTCGAAGGCGGCACCGGCGAATGGATCGCGGCGGGGTACCCGACCGAGAAGTGACCATCGCGTTGAGCGAGACCTGATCAAAAGCTGATCCGGCGCTATCCACAGCGTCGCCGAGGCGTGGGAATCCGTGCCTAGGATGATTTCGTGCCCACAATCACCGTGATCGGCAAACCCGACTGCCACCTCTGCGATGTCGCAGAAGGGGTCGTCGAACGCGTGCTCGCCGATCTTCCTGAGCGTGTCGCATCCCGCATCGAGGTGATCGAGTCATCCATCGCCGACGACCCCGATCTGTATGCGAAGTGGTGGGAGAAGATCCCCGTGGTTCTCATCGACGGGCAGCTGCATGCGCATTGGCGGGTCGCACCCGACCGCCTGCGTGAGGCTCTGCTGGACGCCAGCGACAAGAAAGTCGCCGGCGCCCGTGCGGATGCCGAGGAAGTAACCCTCTAGCGATCAGTCGGCCACCGGCCGCACCACGACGGGCTCGGGTGCAACCGTCAGGCGCACCGAGTCGTCGTAGGACAGGCGGTCGGCTGCCGAATGCTGGACGCGGACGAGTTCACCCTCGGCCGTCCGCACGAGGGTACGGCGGAAGCTGCCGAGGAACGTGCTCTCTTGGACGTTCCCGTATACGCCCGAGTCGCCAGAGACCGCGAGTCGCACGTTCTCGGGCCGCAGGAACACATCGACGGCTCCGTCTACGACCGATCCCTGCACGGGCAGTCGTTGGCCCCACAGTTCGACCTCCGTACCGTTGACTGTTCCGCGCACGGTGCTCGAGAGCCCGACGAAAGCGGCCACGTAGGGCGTAGCGGGACGCAGGTACAGGTCTTCGGGGGTTCCGACCTGTTCGATCCGTCCGGCGTTCATCACGGCGATCCGGTCCGAGACGGCCAGGGCCTCTTCCTGGTCGTGCGTCACGAAGACCGTCGTGGTGCCGAGGCGCAGCTGAATGCGTCGGATCTCGTCGCGCAGCTGCACGCGTACCTTCGCGTCGAGCGCCGAGAGCGGCTCGTCGAGCAGCAGCACGCGGGGTTCGGTGACGAGGGCCCGCGCGAGCGCCACGCGCTGCTGCTGACCGCCGGAGAGCTGGTGCGTGTAGCGCTCGCCGAGGTGACCCAGGCCGACCAGATCGAGCGCGTCCATCGCGCGCGCCTCGGCCGCGACGCGAGCGACACCCCGTCGCCGCAGCCCGAACGCGACGTTCTCGCGGATCCGCAAGTGCGGAAAGAGCGAGTACGCCTGGAACACCATCCCGATGTCGCGCTTGTTGGTCGGCACGCGCGAGACATCCCGATCCCCGAGCAGAACCGAGCCCTCGGTCGCATTCTCGAGTCCCGCCAGAACGCGGAGCGCCGTGGTCTTGCCGCAGCCCGACGGACCGAGCAGCGAGACGAACTCGCCGGGCTTGATGTCGAGGTCGACGCCGTGCAGCACGCGGGTGCTGCCGTAGTCCTTCACGACCCCGCGGAATTCGACGCGAGTTCCCTCGCCGGCGTCGGCCAGCAGCTGGTTGTCGGATGTGCGGGGCAGGGGGCGGGGGGTGGTGTCGGTCACGATGAGGTCCTTCCCGTGCGGGCTCTGCCCGCGCGGCCGATGAAGAGCAGGAGGAGGAAGGCGAACAGCAGCGCCAGCAGTGTGAAGATCGAGGCCGCGTAGGCATCGATACGGTTCACGACGACGAGCGCGGTCTGCAGCACCTGGCGGTTCAGTAGCGAGGCGATGGTGAATTCGCCCAGCACGACGGCGACCGAAATGAGGGATGCGGCGAGCAGCCCCTGACGCAGGTTCGGCGCCAGGACGCGCAGCACGACCGTCGGCCACGATGCGCCGAGCGAACGGGCCGCCTCGGCGAGCGTCTTCATGTCGACGGCGTCGATCGAGGCCTGGATCGAGCGGTACGCGAACGGCAGCACCGTGATTCCGTAGGCGAAGGCGAGGGTCCACGCTCCCGTGCCGAGGGTGCGTCCGATCTGCAGGTAGATCGGGGTCAGGCCGACGACGAGCACGATCGCGGGGATCGAGATGGGCAGCAGCACACCGAACTCGAAAGCCGGCCGCAGCTTCGGGAAGCGCAGCGACACCAGGATCATCGTCGGGGCGAGCAGCAGCAGGACGATGAGGACCGTGACGACCGCGAGAATCAGCGAGTTGCCGAGGCCCGTCCAGATCGGCGCATAGAGTCGCGCGTTCTCGGGGTCGAAGAGCGCCGCCCAGTTCGTCAGCGACAGCCCACCGGTGGACTGTCCCTCAACTGAGTTGTCGCGCAGCGTGTAGAGGAACGTCGAGACGAGCGGGATCGCGAACGCGACGCCGACGACGACGCCGATGATCCAGCGCGTCGCCCGTGAGGGGGCGATGCCGCTCATCGTGCCGCTCATGCCGCCGTTGAACGCGCCCTTCATGACTGCCACCGGGCGGCGCGACTCTGGACGACGGAGTAGGCCCACATCACGATGCCGACGATCACGATCATGCCGAGCGCGAGCGCGCCGGCGAGGTTCTCGCGACCCAGCACCGTCTCGCTGGTGAGAGCGGTGCGGATTCCGAGGGGCACGATCTGCGAGCCCTGGCTGGCCAGGGCCGCGGCCGTCGCGTACGACGAGAACGCGTTGGCGAACAGCAGCAGCAGGCTCGCGAGGAACGAGGGGGCGAGCACGGGGATTCCGATCGTGGTCCAGAAGCTCAGGCGTGTACCGCCGAGCGTGAGGTTGGCCTCGGCCCACTGCGGTTTGAGGGCCGAGAGGGCCGGCATGAATGTGATGACCATGAGCGGCACCTGGAAGTAGATGTAGGGCAGGATCAGGCCGGGAAGCGCGTAGAGCCACCCTCCGTCGGCGATGTTGATGCCGGTCGCGCTCAGGATGAATTGGGTGACGACGCCCTGGATGCCGATCGTCGCGATGAAGGCGAACGCCAACATCACGCCACCGAACTGGGCGAGGACGCCGGATGCAGCATCCACCGTCGTGCGAACGCCACTGGTTTCGTGCAGGCCGAGCATTGCGTAGCAGACAAGGGCGCCGAGCACGGCGCCGATGACCGCGGTGAGAAGCGATAGCCAGGTCGAGTTCCAGAATGTCTGGAGGATGACGGGATCACCGAGTGCGGCGAGGTTGTCGAAGGTGAATGCGCCATCTGCGTCGAAGAGCCCCGAACCGATGGCGAGGACGGTCGGCAGGGCGAGGAAGATGAGGACGTAGACGGCGAACGGCGTGAGGCCGAGCCAGGCCCAGCTGCGGACGCCCCGCCGACGGGCCGGAGCGAGAGGCTCCGACCCGGCGGCGTTCTTCGACAGCTCGGCGTCCGCCAGCCCCGCGGGGCTGGCGATCGCTTCGAGGGAGGTCACTGGACCGCCGAGGCCCACTTCTCGCCGAGCAGGGTGCCCGCGGTCGAGCTCTGCTCTTCGGTCGGAACCACCGTGTCGGCGGGCGCCTCGGGCAGTGCGTCGGCCAGCTCCTGGACGATTGTGCCGGCCTCGATCATTGCCTCCATGCGAACAGGGCGAGCGCCACCCTTCAGCCACAGGTTCTGGACCTCGTCGCTGTAGAGGAACTCTTGCCACAGGCGCGCGGCGGCCGGGTTGGGGGCGTCGATGTTGATCGCCTGGTTGTAGTAGCCGGCGTATCCGGTGCCGTCGAAGATCACGACCTCCCAGGCGGGGTTGTCGGCCTTGTGCGAGGCGTTGAGGTAATCCCAGTCGAAGACGACCGGGGTCTCGCCGCTCGCGATCGTCGCGGTCGTGACGTCGAGCTTCAGCATGTTGCCCGCGGCGTTCAGCTCGGAGAAGAAATCGATGCCCGGCTGGAAGTCATCCAGCGTGCCGTCGTTCTGCGCGTCACTATTCAAAAGCGTCGCGAGGCCGACGGCGGCGAAGGCCGCGCCCGCCTGCGTCGGGTCACCGTTGATCGCGACCGAGCCCTTGTAGTCGGAACCCAGCAGGTCGCCGATCTCTTCGGGGGCATCGAACTTCGACGAGTCGTAGCCGACCGACATGTATCCGCCGTAGTCGCCGACGAACAGGCCCGTCGACTCCTTGAGGGCGTCGGGGATGTCGTCCCACGTCTCGACCTTGTAGGGAGCGAAGACGTCGGTGTTCTGCAGGGCGACGGTCAGGCCGATGTCGAAGACGTCGGGCGCGGTGTCGAGGCCCTTGTTCGTCTCGGCAGCGGTGATCTCTTCGGCACTTGAGACATCCGGGGACTGCTCGTTGATCGTGATCTCGGGATACTTCTCGGCGAACAGGTCGAGGATCTCGCCGTAGTTGGCCCAGTCGCGGGGGAGGGCGATGACGTTCAGCTGGCCCTCGGCGATGGCGGCCGCCTCGAGCTCTTCCATCGTGCCGAAGTCGGCGAGGCTGGTCGCCGTGGCCGCGTCGACGCCACTGGCCGACTCGGTGTCGGATCCGGCGCCGCCGGCGCAGGACGACAGCAGCAGGGCGGCGCTGAGGGCAGCGGTTCCTGCGATCAGCACGCGGCGCATACGCCGCGGTGAGATTGATGACATGCGTGTGGGTTCCTCTCGGTGTTCCCGGGCGCTCGGGTAGGGCGCCGAATCGGGGTGACGGAGGAACGCTAGGGAGCGCCGGTTACCACGGGAGCGGTCCCGGGTAAACGGCGGGTGAGAGGTGTGTGGCCGGTCGGCGCTCGCGGGTCTGGCTCGGGGCGTGGCGGCACACCGAGTCCGCCGCTTGTTTACGAGGTCGCCGGTTATTGCCCGCGGCTAAGCAGCGGTCTCGGCGACAAGCGGCAGTCTCGGCGGCGCGGGTTGCCGATGCGCGTGCGGGTTACGGCGCGAGGCGCGTCGGGCCGCGGAACAGGTAGGTGACCTCGCGGATCGACGATTCGCCGAGCAGCAGCATCAACACGCGCGCGAGGCCCATGCCGAACCCGCCGTGCGGCGGGGCGCCGAAGCGGAAGAAGTCGAGGTAGAAGTCGAGGTGCTCGGGGTCGAGCCCCTTCTCCTTCGCCTGCTCGATCAGGATGTCGACGCGGTGCTCGCGCTGGGCGCCGGTCGTGATCTCGACGCCGTTGAAGAGCAGGTCGTACGACTTGGTCAGCCCGGTTTCTTCGTCGCGCATGTGGTAGAAAGCGCGGATCTGCGGGTGGTAGTCGGTGACGAACACGAACTGGTGCCCGAAGGTGTCCTGTGCCCACGCGGCGATCTGGCGCTCACCCTCGGGGTCGAGGTCGCCGTCGGTGCGCGGGACTTCGTAGCCGCGCGCCTTGACGATCTCGAGCGCCTCGGCGAGCGGGACCCGCGGGAACGGGATGGCCGGAACGTGCACCTCGACGCCGAAAAGTTCTTCGATCTCGGCGCCGTGCTTGTCTTTCACGGCCTGGAAGGCGAACTGCAGAAGCTCTTCCTGCATCCGTGCGACGTCTTCGTGCGAGTCGATCCAGCTGATCTCGGCGTCGATCGAGGTGAACTCGGTCGCGTGGCGGCTGGTGAAGCTCGGGTCGGCGCGGAACGCGGGGGCGATCTCGAAGATCTTGCCGAAGCCGGCGGACTGCGCCATCTGCTTGAAGAACTGGGGGCTCTGCGCGAGGTAGGCCGTCTTGTCTTCGAAGTAGTCGAGCGAGAACAGTTCGGCGTTCGACTCCGACGGGCTCGCCATGAGCTTGGGGGAGTGGATCTCGATGTAGTCGCGTTCGATCCAGTAGGTGCGCATCGCGTGCTCGAGCGTGGTCTGCACGCGGAAGATGAGGTTGTTTCGGCGCTGGCGCAGGTCGAGGAAGCGCCAGTCCATGCGCTTGTCGACGCTCGAGTCGGCCGCGATCGGGGTCTCGGGGTTGGCGGCCGCGGCGATGTCGAGGGTCGCGAGCTTGATCTCGACGCCGCCGAGCTTGACGCGCTCGTCGTGCTTAAGTTCGCCCGTGACGGTCAGGAAGGTGCCCGTCGCGAGTCCCGAGATCGTCTCGGTGAGGGTCAGGGCAGCGGATGCCTCAGGCGCGGCGTCTTCGGCGAGCTCGCGCGTCGCCGGGTTGACGAGCTGCACGGCGCCGGTCTCGTCACGCAGGATGACGAACTGCACCTTCTTCTGGTCGCGGACGGTCTCGACCCATCCCGACACCGAAACGGTGCCGTCGGGCAGACCCTGAAGCTGGTTGACCAGTACGCGTTGACTCACGAGGGTTCAGTCTACGGGGGGCTCGCTTCACGTCTGCCGGACGACCCGATCGCGCAGATGGGTGGGGGAGCGGGTGACCGGACGCCACAGCATTCGGGCATCGATCCAGGAAGGTGCGCGGACTTCGGGGACGCCCCGGTTCATGCGGATCGACCAACCGTTTCGATCGACGAACCTGTGGTGGTACCAACAGAGGAGGACTCCGTTGTCGGTGTGAGTCGGGCCGCCCTCGGCATGACCCGTGACGTGATGGATTTCGCACCAACCGGCGGGGACTCCGCAGCCGGGGATGATGCATCCGCCGTCCCGCAGCGCGATCGCGCGTCGCTGGTAGCGGTTGAAGACGCGCTCCTCGGTGCCGAGGCGCAGGATGCGGCCGTTGTCGCCGAGGGTCACGCGCTGCACGACGCCGGCGCAGCCGATGTGCCGTGCCGCGGTGAGCGAGAGGGGCTCGTCGGTTGCCTCGGTGTGTGCCCAGCCGCGACCCTCGACGAGGTCTTCTGAACGCACCGAGACTACGAGGGTGGGGGCCGCGCCGCCGATCGTCGGCAGCTCTCCGCTCACGGCTGCGGCCGCGAGCGCGCCGGCGAAGGCGTCGTGCTGTTGCTGCGGGCGGCGGCGGTCGTCATACGGTGCCGAAGTGTTCGACGCATCCGCTTCGACGAATCGCACGCCGTCGCCCGCGACCTTCGGCGAGAGCGATGCGTCGAAGATGCGCTGCAGTTGCGCCGCGACCTCGGGCAGCAACCGACCGTTGATCGGGACGAGCCCATCGCGCGCAGGTCCCAGCGTGAGCGCCCGCTTGAGGAGCGCTTGTCGTTCGCGGGGCTCGGCGCCGTCTTGGTCGAGCACGACAGCCCAGACTCGTGCCTGCACCTTGAGCAGGTCGGCGCAGAGGGGCGGGGCGCCGTCGGGCCCCTCGCCGCGCGCTTCGGCGGCGAGCACCTGATCGGCGACCAGCAGCGCCTCGCGCGACACCCCTGACGCCAGCGACGAGAGCGGCTCGGCCACGGCGAGAACTCCATCGAGCCCGACCTCGCCATCCAAGAGCGCCTCGCGCATCGCGGGAAGCGCGGCCGGTTCGAGTTCACCCGAGAACACCGAGCGACCCTGACGCGTGGCCCGCGCCGCGCGCTCCAACCGACCCACGGTGTGGGGGCCGAGGCGTGTCGTCCGCTGCACGAGCTCGCTCACGCTCCGGCATCCGAGCCGCGACGTCAGTCGCTCCTCCCGCACCGCCGATTCGGACCGCGCCGTGACCTCAGAAACGGCCTCGATCGTCACGGCGTCGACGCGGCGGCCGAGCCGACCCAGCAGCTCGAGCGCGACCGCCTGATCGGCATCGGATGCCGCCGCCACGAGCCCCTCGTCGTGCATTCGATCGACGACCTCGCCGACGTGCGCGACCAGTTCGCGCAGCGTGTCGACGAGGCTTTTCATACCTCAATTCTGCCGAGGGCCACCGACATTCAGCGGGGGTTTTGGGCAGGTCAGATATGAAATAGTTCTCATGTTTCGGGGCGTCTTGGGGTAGTCGTTTCGACTCGCCTTCGGCTCGCTCAACGACCGGTGCGGGGAGCGTTTCGTCTCGTCTGCGGCGCGCTCAACGAACGGAGGTCTGGCTCACAGAATCCGGACATCCGCGGCTCATATTCTGAAAAACGACCCACCGACCGAGCACGATCACCGAGCGCGAAGGCACCCGATGACCGCAATCATCAGCGCCACGACCACAGCAGTCCACGTCTCCGACGGCTCGTGGCTTACGGCGATCGTCGACTGGTCGGTGTCGCTCATGGAGGTCATCGGGCCGGTCGGCGCCGGTATCGCCATCGCCCTCGAGAACATCTTCCCGCCGCTGCCGAGCGAGGTCATCCTGCCGATGGCGGGTCTGACCGCCAGCCGCGGCACGTTCACCCTCGCCGAGGCGCTGATCTGGACCACCCTCGGCTCGATCGTCGGGGCGTTTCTGCTCTACGGCATCGGAGCGGTGCTCGGACTCCCACGACTGCGGAGGATCGCCGCGAAGGTGCCGTTGTTGCATCCCGAAGACATCGACCGCACCGTGGAGTGGTTCCGCCGTCACGGCGGCAAGGCCGTCTTCTTCGGACGGATGATTCCCATCTTTCGGAGCCTGATCTCGATTCCCGCGGGAATAACGCGGATGCCGCTATGGAAGTTCGGCCTGCTCACCGCCGCGGGCAGTGCGGTCTGGAACACGATCTTCGTCCTCGCGGGGTTCTATCTCGGTGAGTCCTGGCCGATCGTCGAGGAATACACGGGGATCCTGCAGTACGTCGTCATCGCCGCGGTCGCCATCGGCGTCGCCTGGTTCCTCTATGGCCGCACACGCGCCCTATTGCGCGCGCGCCGCGATCGTTCGCGGACTCCCGACGCGGCCCTCTCAGCATCCGGAAGGCGCCCCACCCGTACCCTTGATGCATGACGCTGACCTCGACGATCTCGCGCCGCCGGGCCACCCTCCGTTCGCTCATCAACGCGGTTCGTGGTGGCCTGATCGGGATCGCCGAGCTGTTGCCGGGTATTTCGGGTGGAACCGTGGCCCTGATCACGGGCGTCTATGAGCGCCTGATTGACTCGGCGGCCCACCTGACCTCCGCGGTCAAGGTCTGGGTGACGGGCCCCAACCGCAAACAGCGTTTCGCGGCCGAGATGCGCCACGTCGAGTGGTCGTTGATCCTTCCCCTGATGGTCGGGATGATCGCCATGGTCGTGCTCTTGGCGGGCACGATCGAATCCCTCGTCTCGACCCACGCCGAGGCGTCTCGTGGACTCTTCTTCGGTCTCGTCGCTGCGAGCATCGTCGTGCCCCTCGCGCTGATCCCGAAGCGCAGCCGCTCGATCGTGTCTCGTCTGCTTGGGTTCCTCGCCTTCGCCGCGGCCGCCGTGACCGCCTACCTGCTCGTGGATCTGGCCAGCGGCACGATCACCGTAGACCCGCCCCTCTGGGTCGTGTTCATCGCCGCGGCGATCGCGGTGTGCGCGCTTGTCGTGCCGGGTATCTCGGGCTCCTTCTTCCTCCTGGCCATCGGGCTGTACTCGCCGACGCTCATCGCGGTCGATCAATTCGACCTCGCCTATCTCGGCGTCTTCGCCGCGGGCGCCCTGCTCGGGTTGGTGACGATCGTCCGCGTCATGAAGTGGCTGCTCGACCACGTTCGCCGCTTCACGTTGCTGGCGATGGCGGGACTCATGCTCGGGTCTCTCCGAGCGCTCTGGCCGTGGCAGGAATTGGGCCCCGGCCAGACCAGCGGCGTCGGGGTACCGATCGCACCGACCGACCCCGTGTTCGCGCCCATCGCACTCGCGGTGCTGGGCGCGGCGCTCGTGATCGGTCTGGTCGTCGCAGAACGTCGGCTGGGCGGTCTCGCACACCCGAAAACCAGCGACACTGCCGCGGAGGGGCCCTCTCATAAGGTCCGCACAGAGACCGTACAGAAGCGCCCCACGTAGACTGAAGAGGTGCCCGCCGACCGCCTCCACCTCGTGCGGCATGGCGAGGTGCACAACCCGATGCGCGTGCTCTATGGCCGCCTTCCCGGGTTCGGGCTGAGCGCCGACGGGCGCCGGATGGCCGCCGACGCGGCGCGGTACGTCAATGATCTCGACCGGCCCCTGGCATCCCTCGTCTGCTCTCCGCTGCAGCGCGCTCGCGAATCGTCGATTCCGTTCTCCGAACTCTTCGGCTTCGAACCGCGCGTCGATGAGCGCGTGATCGAGCCCACCAACGTCTTCGAGGGGCGCCGCATGAAGCAGGCGCTCGCGAATCCCGCCAACTGGCGGTATCTGCGTCGGCCCGAGATCCCGAGTTGGGGCGAGCCCTACGTGAGCGTCGTCGAGCGGATGCACGCGGCGATGAACGAGGCGTGGGACGCCACCGACGGCGGCGACGTCGCGATCGTGTCGCACCAACTGCCGATCTGGGTCACACACCTGTCGGTCGCGGGATTGCCGTTGCGCCACGATCCCCGCCGTCGGCGCTGCGCGCTCTCGAGCGTGACGAGCTTCGAGCGCCACGGCGATGTGTGGCGCGAGGTGGACTATGCGGAGCCCGCGAACACCGCCGGCGCCGTGGATGTGGGGGCGGTATGAACGTGCGACGGATGCTGGGCGGCGTTGCCGCTCTGGCGCTCGCGGTGACGCTGGCGGCCTGCACGGGTGGCGGTGACCCCCTCGCCGACGAGTACCGCGAGGGCAGTGACAAGGGTTACATCGCCGGAAGCTACGACGTCGTCGAGATCCCCGCCGCCGAGCGCGGCGAACCGGTCGAGTTTGCGGGCGTCACCGAGCTCGGCGATCCGGTCTCGAACGAAGACTCCGCGGGCGAGGTGCTGGTCGTCAACTTCTGGTACGCCGCGTGCGGCCCGTGCCGCGTCGAAGCGCCCCTGCTCGAGCAGGTCTGGCAGGAATACGAGGGACAGGATGTCTCGTTCCTCGGCGTCAACACCTATGACCAGCCCGATACGGCCCTGGCCTTCGCTGAAACCTACGGCGTCACGTACCCGAGCGTGATCGACATCAACGACAAGAATGTCGGGCTTGCGTTCGCCGACGCGACCCCGATCCAGGCGACGCCGACGACGCTCGTGCTCGACCGCGAGGGTCGGGTCGCTGCGCGGATCATCGGTCAGCTGCAGAGCGCGTCGATCCTGTCGACCCTCGTCAGCGACCTCCTGGCGGAGTCGTCATGATGGCGGAGAACCTGTGAATCCCGGGGCCACGATCGTCGATGGCGCTCTGTGGCTCGCGATCCCCGTCGCCCTGCTCGCTGGCCTGATCTCGTTCCTCTCGCCGTGCGTGCTCCCGCTCGTGCCGGGCTACCTCGGCTTCATCGGCGGCTCCGTCGCGCCGCGCGCCGCGGGTTCGAGCGCCGCAAAAGCGGGTCGTGGCCGTCTGCTCGGCGGCGTCCTGCTCTTCATCGCCGGTTTCACGGTCGTCTTCATGACCGTGACGATCCTCGGCGGTGCGGCCGGGCGCTTCTTCATCCAGTACGGCGATCTCATCACCCGCATCATGGGTGTCGTCATCATCCTGCTCGGGCTGGTCTTCATCGGCATGTTCGGCGTCGCTCAGCGCACGCTCCGCCCGCAGCTCCGCGGCAATGTCGGGCTCATCGGCGCCCCGCTGCTCGGGCTCGCGATGGGCATCGGCTGGACCCCGTGCATCGGCCCGACGCTCACCGCGATCGTCTCGGTCTCGTGGAATCTCGGTGATCCCTGGCGCGCGGCCTGGTTGGGCTTGGCGTACTCGCTCGGGCTCGGCATCCCGTTCATCCTGATCGCCCTCGGACTCGGCTGGGCGACGCGATCGGTCGACTTCCTGCGCCGCCACATCCGTGTCGTCAACATCATCGGGGGCCTCATGCTCGTCGCGCTCGGTCTGCTCATGGTGACCGGCTTCTGGGGCCAGATCATGTCGCGTCTCGGGGCGGTGATAAGCGGTGTCGAACTCCCTCTCTGATCCGCTCCGCCCGAGCGATCACGCGGATGGTGCGGCGGATGTCTCGGCGCCGCGCCTCGGGCCGGTCGAATGGCTGCGGTGGGCCTGGCGCCAGGTCACGAGCATGCGGACGGCCCTCGTGCTGCTGCTTCTTCTCGCGATCGCAGCCATCCCCGGATCCCTCGTTCCCCAGCGCAGCGCCGACCCGAACGGCGTCACGCAGTACTACACCGACCAGCCCGACCTCGCGCCGATCCTCGATGGGCTGAGCCTCTTCGACGTCTACACGTCGCCCTGGTTCTCCGCGATCTACCTCCTGCTCTTCCTCTCGTTGATCGGCTGCGTCATCCCGCGCGCCAAGCACCACGCGAAGGCGCTCATGTCGAGGCCTCCGCGCACGCCCGTGCGCCTCTCGCGCCTCGCGGACTACGAAAAGCACAGTGTCGAGGCCTCGGAGGGGACGGATGCCTCGGCCCAGGCATCCGACGCCGTCGATCTCGCCGCGAAGCAACTGCGCCGCGCCGGCTACCGCGTCGAACGGGACGATTCCCGCGGCAGCTGGTCGGTTTCGGCGGAGCGTGGGTATCTGCGCGAGACCGGGAACCTCGTCTTCCACATCGCTCTCGTCGGGGTGCTGATCGCGGTCGGTTTCGGTGGCGGCTTCGCCTACACGGCCCAGCGCGTGGTGGTCGAGGGCACGACCTTCGTGAACACGCTCACCGACTACTCGTCCTTCAACCCGGGTCGGTTCGTCGACGGCACGACTCTCGCGCCCTACGCTGTCACCCTCGACGAATTCCAGGTCTCGTACCAGGGCTTCGGCACGAACGCGGTGGGCCAGGCCGGGGACTTCGCCGCCGTCATCACGACGCGCGAGCCCGATGGTCAGACCACCGAGGACGCGATCCGCGTCAACCACCCGGTCGACCTCGCGGGCGACAAGCTGTATCTGCTGGGCAACGGCTACGCACCGACGATCGTCGTTCGTGATGCCGAGGGCGTCGTGCGGTATCGCGAATCGCAGCCCTTCCTTCCGCAGGACACCAACATGACTTCGCTCGGCGTGGTGAAGGTCGCGGATGGCTTCGCGGAACAGCTCGGCATGATCGGATTCTTCTATCCCACCCAGGATGTGCTCACGTCGGGGGCCTACACGTCGACCTTCCCCGATCTGATCAACCCGGTTCTCACATTGAACGTCTTTCAGGGCGACCTCGGGATCAACGATGGCACCCCCCGCTCGGTCTACACACTCGATGTCGGCGAGATGACCCAGCTCACGGGCGGATCGACGGGCGTCGACTCCATCGAGCTGCGCCCCGGAGAGACGGCGGATCTGCCGAACGGCCTCGGCACCGTCACGTTCGAGGACGAGTCCGCGACGATCGCATCGGAGGCTCCGGTCAAGCGCTTCGCGTCGTTGCAGGTGCACCGCGATCCGTCCGCCGTGTGGGTTCTGGTCTTCGCCGTGCTGGCACTGCTCGGTCTGCTCACGGCCCTGTTCGTGCCGCGTCGACGTGTGTGGGTCAAGGCCGCCGTCCGCGAGAGCGAGGATGGCCCGCTCATCGATCTCGAATACGCCGGCCTCGCCCGTGGTGAAGATCCGGCCCTGCGCGCCGCCGTGACGCAGGTCGCGGATCGGCACCTCGCGGCGTTCGATCACCCCGTTGTCGACGCCCTCGAGCCCGGCGATACCGGCAGTGGCGACCGCCGCGATGCCCCCACCCCCGACGTAAACTGAGGCCATGCCCGCCGAAGAAACCCTCTCGCTGGACGCCGTATCGGTGCTCCTGATCTGGACGGCCATCGCGATCTACGCCCTCGCGTTCATCGCCTACGCCCTTGACCTCGCACGCCGCTCGGCGATGGCGGTCGACGCCAAGGGGGTTCCCGAGTACGCGACGCAGCGCGAGCTGGTCGGGGTGGGCACGCGTCTCGGATCGGGCGCGCCGGCCCGCGGAACCGGCTCGGTCGACACCGCTCAGCCGGCCGCGACTCCCCGTCGCCCGCGGCAGATGTGGGCCCGCGTCGGCACGGCGTTGACCGTTCTGGCGTTCCTGTTCCACCTCGGTGCCACGATCACGCGCGGAATCGCGGCGGAACGCGTCCCCTGGTCGAACATGTACGAGTTCTCGATGACCGGCACCCTGCTGATCGTCGCCGTGTACCTCGTCGTCCTGTTCCGCTACGACCTCCGCTTCCTCGGCACGTTCATCACCGGCCTCATCGTGATCCTTCTCGCCGGAGTGCTCCTCGGTGGGCTCTACACCGAGGTCGTTCCGCTGATGGACCCGCTGAAGAGCGTGTGGCTCGTCATCCACGTCTTCGTCGCCTCGCTCGGCACGGCATTCTTCGCGCTCGCCTTCGCCCTGTCGGTCGTGCAGCTCATGCAGGCACGTCGCGAGCGGCGTGCGGTCGAGGCATCCGAGTCATCCGAAGCGAAGCCCTCACCACGTTTCCTGCGGACGCTTCCGACCGCCGACACGCTCGAGAGCCTGGCCTACCGCTTCGCGATCGTCGGCTTCATCTTCTGGACGTTCACCCTGATCGCCGGCTCGATCTGGGCGCAGGATGCCTGGGGTCGCTACTGGGGCTTCGACACGAAGGAAGTCTGGACCTTCGTGATCTGGGTGCTGTACGCCGGATACATCCACGCCCGCGCGACCCGCGGTTGGCGCGGCACGCGTTCGGCGTGGCTCGCGATCATCGGCTTCGCGGCGGTCATGTTCAACTTCACGATCGTGAACATGTTCTTCAAGGGTCTGCACGCGTACAGCGGCCTGTCGTAAGTCTCTTCTCCGCGCCGGATGTCCCACCTTTTCACCTGACGCTCAGTCTTGGGGTGAAAAGGTGGGACATCCGCGTGCCGGCGATGCCGGGGCGGGCCTGGAGCTCAGGCGGGCTGCGCCGCGAGCAGAGCCCGCGCCGAGGTCGAGCGGCGCTGCGCGACAACGACCATGCTCGCGATCAGCGACAGTGCGCCCCACGCGATCAGGCCGACGCCACCGGCGGTGACCCCGCCGGCGCCCGTGAGGGCACCGACCATCGCGTGATACGCCGGAGCTGTGGGCAAGAGGCCGGCGATCGAGGCGAGGGGCCCCGGTACGGTCGACACGATTCCGGTCGCGAGCGCCAGCACCCCGACGAGCGCCGCGACCCAGCGGCCAGCACCCCCGAGTACCGCGACGAGCGCCTGGTTGACGGCCGCGAAGGCGACCCCGGCGATCATGCACACGGCGGCGAACGTCCACCACTGGCCCCAGTCGTACGAGGCCGCGAACTGCGCGACGATCGCGACCAGTAGGCCCTGGGCCGCCCCGAGAAGAGCGGCGGGCAGGAAGGCCCGCAGCGTCAGGCGCACCGTGGATTCGCGTGCGGCGAGGGCACGGCCGGTCGCGGCGCGCAGTGCGACGAATGTCGCCAGGCCCCCGAACCAGAGCACGGCCATCGAGAGCAACGGGATGGCGGATGCGCCGAAGAGGGATGTGCCGATGCCTTCGGTGCCGACGGGGTTGCTCAGCACGGTTGCGAGGCTCGTCGCTTCGTCGTCGGTGTAGGTCGGCAGGGCCGCGGTGGCCTCGTCGAGGCCGTCGGCGAGCGAGGTCGCGCCGTCTGCGAGAGACCCGACGCCGTCGACGAGCGTCTGCGCGCCGGCGCCGAGCTGTTCGGCCCCCGTCGCGAGCTGCGCGGTGCCGTTCTGCAGTCCGCGGGCGCCGTTCGCGCTCGCGGTCGTGCCGTCGGCGAGCTGCGTGAGCCCGGACGAGAGCGAGGTCGCCCCGGAGGCGGACTGGCGCAGACCGTCGACAACGGGAGAGGTCGGGCCGGTGATCTGACCGACCCCGGCTGCGGTGCCGGCGGCTGCGGGTACGAGCTGATCGGCGTACGCATCGGTCGTGCTCGAACTCACGAGCGCTGACTGCAACGAGGTGCAGAACGCGCCCGAGGCGCCGGATGCGTCGCAGTCCGCGACGAGCTGCGTCAGGGCAGCCGTCGTGCCGCCGCTCTGCGCGTCGACAGCGGCGGCGAGCTGGGACGCCCCGTTCGCGGCCTGGGAGAGCTGCGTGCCCGAGAGCTGGTCCGCGATCTGCGTGATACCCGAGCCGAGGCTCGCTGCCCCGCCCGCCGAGCTGCGCATGCCGCCGGCGATCGTGTCGAGACCACCGGCAAGCTCTCCTGCCCCGGAGGCGGCCGAGCTCGCGCCCGTGGCGAGTTGTGTCGCGCCGCTGGGGAGCGCCGCACCGCCCTCGGCCGCCTGCGCGGCGCCGTCGGCGAGTTGCCCTGCCCCGTCTGCCGCCTGACCGATCTGGTCAGACAGCGTTGTGAAGCTCAGGAAGACGTTCTCGAGGGTGAGGGTCGAGATCTGCTCGCCCATGACGGTCGCGGCCGTCTGTGTGACCTGCGAGGTGATCGCGTCGTCGACGAGCAGGGATTCGGATGACGTCGCCACCTCGATGACGGCCTTCTCGGGCGTCGTCGCGGCAGAGTCGGCCAGAGCCTGACCCGATGAGGTCGCGGCGGCCGAGAAGCCCGACGGGATCGTCACGATGGCGTCGTACGTGCCGTCGGCGAGACCTTCGGCCGCGTCCTCATCGTTCGAGAGCACCCAGGTCAGGTTCGAGTCGAGGTCGTCCGATCCCTCGACGAGTCCGGCCGAGAGCTGACGACCCAGCGGCGTGTACTGGTCATTGACCGTGACGGGCTCGTCGTCGTTCACGATTGCCGCGGTGATCTCGTCAAGGCGTTCGGTCGGGTTGTAGAGGGCGGTCACGAGGATTCCGCCGAGCACGGCGGGCAGCAGGAGCACCCCCAGCACGGTCAGCCAGGTCACGGGGCGGCGCGAGCGCGCGCGCTCGATCGGAAGAGTCATACGTTCACCTCATTCGAGCTCGTGCGAGCTACGTTCTTCGTCAAAGTCAATCCCGTCACGTCCGGCCGTCGTGCCTCCGCGAGCAGGGCGAGGGCCGCGGGCTCACGCCGGGCCGAGGCGATCACGGTGAGCCTTCCGTCGGGCGACCGGTCGGCAGCGTCGCGCAGCAGCGCGGATGCCTGGTCTCGTTCGGCGTCGCCGATGACGGCGTCGAGTCCGTCGATCACGACGAGGCGCGGCGAACCGGCCAGCGCGCTTCGCAGCTCGCCCATCGGGTCATCCGTGTCCGTGAGCAACGCGACGCCGACGTGCGAGCGCACCCAGGCGCTCCGGCCGGGCAGCAGGTGCCCGCAGACCTTCAGCGCGCCGTCGCTGGGTGCGATGCGGCCGGCGAGTGTCAGGAGCAGGCTCCGTGCGGCGATCGGTTCGGACGACGTCACCACGAGGGTCTGCCCCGACTCGAGGCGAAGGTCGACACCGGCGAACAGAACGCGATCATCCTCGACCAGTGAGAGGTCCTCGGCCACGGCCACGGCCGTGGTATCCGGCTCGGGCCAGTCCGCGTACTCGATCTCGCGGCGGACGGCGTCGCCCTCGATATCGATGTGCGGCAGGATCCGGTCGACCCAGCGGGGAATCCACCAGGCTTTGTCGGCGAGGAGCGCCATGACCGCGGGGATCAGCGTCATGCGAACGAGGAAGGCGTCGATCGCGATTCCCGCGGCTAGACCCAACGCGATCGGTTTGATCGAGGTATCGCCCTCGGGCACGAAGGCCGCGAAGACCGCGAACATGATCAAACCGGCCGCTGTGACGACGCGCGCCGACGCGGTGAATCCCGAGCGCACGGCGCCGATTGCGGTAAGCCGGTCTGCGCGGCCACGCCGCTCGCGGGACGCATGCACGAAGTCCTCGCGCATGCGGGTCACGAGGAACACCTGGTAATCCATGGCGAGCCCGAACAGCACACCCATCAACACGATTGGCATGAAGCTGATCACGGGGCCCGTGCGGGTGACGTGCAGCAGATCGGCGAACCACCCCCACTCGAAGACAGCCGCGACGATGCCGAAGGCGGCGGCCACCGAGAGCAGGTAGCCGAGTGCTGCGGTGAGCGGCACGGCGATCGAGCGGAACACGATCATCAGCAGGATGAACGAGAGCCCGACGACGAAAATGGCGAAGGGGAGCAGCGCGGCGCCCAGGCGATCGGAGATGTCGATCGCGATGGCGGTGAACCCGGTGACCTTCAGGTCGACACCGTACTCGTCGAGCAACTGATCGTGCAGCGCGCGCAGATCGCGGACGAGTTGCGCGGTGGCCGGGTCATCCGGCGCGGTCGTCGGGATGATCTGGATGATGCCCGTATCGGCGGTTTCGTTGGGTGTCGCGAGAGCGATCGTGTCGACCCCCGGGGTTTTCTCGATCTCGGCGGCGAGGTCGTCCATCAGGGCGACGGGGTCGGTCGAGGTGACGATCGTGCCCGTCATGATGAGCGGTCCGTTGAACCCGGGACCGAACTCCTCGGCGATGAGGTCGTAGCTCTTGCGCGCCTCGGACGACTCGGGCAGCATCCCCGCGTTCGGCAGGGCCAGGGCGAGCTGTGTCGCCGGGATCGCGGTGATGCCGAGGCCGACGATCAGCGCCACGGTCGTGATGACCGGGTGCTTCGTCACGCCGCCGACCCACCGCTGCGCGAAGCCGAGGCGAGGGCGCGTCGGACCCGACCGGCGGGCGCGCGGCGTCCTCGGCCGCGGCATCCGTCCACGTACGCGCCCCTTGACGAATCCCAAGAGGGCGGGGGTCAGGGTGAGCGCGACCAGCACGGCGATGGCCACGGCGACGGCGGCAGCGATACCCATCGTCGTGAGGAAGGGGATGTTCGCGAACGAGAGTCCGATCAAGGCGATGAGCACGGTGATTCCGGCGAAGACGACCGCCGAACCCGCGGTTCCCGTCGCGCGCGCGACCGACTCCTCCGGATCGATGCCCGACCGCACCTGGTCTTGATGTCGAGCGACGATGAAGAGCGCGTAATCGATGCCCACCGCGAGCCCGAGCATCAGTGCGAGCAGAGGCGTCGTCGACGAAATGGTCGTGAACACCGTGGCGAAAAGGATGAGCGCCATCGACAGACCGACGCCGATGAGTGCGGTGACGAGGGGGAGCCCCGCGACCAGGAACGATCGGAAGGTCACGATGAGCACGAGCAGGGCGATCAGGATGCCGACGGCCTCCGTGATCGTCACCCCCGGCACCGATGTCGAGAACAGGTCGCCGCCGAGCTCGGCTTCGGACCCCGCGGGTAGTTCGTCGCGCAGCTCGGTCACGACGTCGGTGAGTGCGGCGCGGGTCTCGGCCGAGACATCCGTCGCCTGCCCGTCGAACTGCAGCCGGACGATCGCGGCGGACGCATCCTCGGTGACGAGACCGGAAACCGTCTCATCGAACGGATCCGTGACCGCCAACACGCCGTCGATGTCTTCGAGTTCGGCGATGGATGCCTGGATGTCATCGAGATAGGGGGCCTCATCGGCGCGATCGCCCTCCGCCGCGACGACGATGAATTGGGCGCTGGTGCCGCTCGCCTGGGGGAATGTGCGGCTCAGCTGCTCGAGGCCCTCTTGTGCCTCGGTGCCGGGAATCGAAAATGAGTTATCGGTTCCCTGGCCGAGCAGCACGGCGCCCGCGCCGCCGAGGCCGAGGAGTAACAGCCACGCGATCAGCACCCGCCAGCCGTGACGGTACGCCCAACGTCCCAGTGAGTAGAGCAGAGTGGACACACGGCCTCCAGGGCGCTCGAGTGGTCATATCGATACGCCGGTGTATCCGATACATAGGTGTATCGTAAAACGTCCGCGCAGGGCAAGGCTGTGTAGTCGATGTGAGGATTTCTTGGAGGGAGCGCGCATGGGTGACACCACGGTTGACAGAACCGTCGCGACGACCCGTCGCCGTGAGGCGACCCGTCAGCGACTCCTGGACGCAGCGGCTCAAGTGTTCGCGGAAGTCGGGCTGGATGCGGCCACCGTCGAGGCCGTGTGCGAGCGCGCCGGCTACACGCGAGGCGCCTTCTACTCCAACTTCGACAGCAAAGAAGAACTCTTCCTCGAGCTCGCCGGTCGCGTTGCGCGAGAGAGGGTCGCCGCTGTGCGGGCGCGGGTCGGGGAGCTCGAGCACGCTGACACCGCTCCGAGCGCCGACGCGTTCTCGATCGTTCAGGAGGTGCTCGACGTCTCGAACGACGATCGGCTGGGCGTGCTGCTCATGAGCGAGATACGCATCCACGCGCTCCGCAATCGTTCGCTCGCCGATGCATACCTCGCGCAAGAGGCCGAAATGGTGACGAGCGTCGCTCAGATCATCGCCGACATCGTCCGTACGCGCCGCCTTGCGTTACGCGTACCCGCCGACGAGGCGGCCCGGCTGATGCTGATGGCGTGGGAAGGCGCGTCGGTACGTGCCGTGATGGCCGGTCTCGACTACGAGCAGCTCTGCCGTCGCACGAGCGTCGAGATCGGCCGGCTCGCGCAGCTGATCATCGACCCTCCCGCTCCCTGAGCACAGCGAGACAGCGCTCGAGGCGGGCGAGCCACCAGTCGCGGCGCTCGGGTGCAGCGGCCAACCGCTCGATGGCATCGGCATCGGGGCGAATGCGGCCGACGCCGATTGAGCCCGCGTTCTGCTCCAGCACAGCGACATCCGTCTCGAAAAGTGCGGACGTGCCCAGCCCGCAGTCGTAGTCGAGGTCGGGGAGCGCGGCCGCGAGCGCGACGCCCATCGAGAGGCCGATCGCCGTGTCGAGGGCGCTGGAGACGACGACGGGAAGACCCGCCCGTTCGACAATGTCCATGGCCCGGCGAATCCCGCCGAGGGGTTGGGCCTTGATCACGAGAAGATCGGCGGCCCCGGCTCGCGCGACCGCGATCGGGTCCTCGGCCTTCCGCACACTCTCGTCGGCCGCGATCGGGATGTCGAGGTAGCGGATGCGTTCGCGCAGCTGCACGAGCTCGTCGATGGTCGTGCACGGCTGCTCGATGTACTCGAGGTCGAACTCGGCGAGGGCGTGCACCGCATGCTCGGCCTCGTCGACGTTCCACCCGCCGTTCGCATCGACGCGGATGCGCCCCTCGGCACCGAGCTCGTGTCGAACGGCACGCACGCGTTCGACATCGTCGGCGAGGCGTTGACCGGGTTCGGCGACCTTGATCTTGGCGGTCCGGCACCCGGGGAAGCGCGCGAGGACCTCGGGGACGGATGCTGCGGGCACGGCCGGGATCGTCGCGTTGACCATGATGTCGGTCCGCCGCGGCTCGGGCAGCTCGTGCCAGCCGTAGTCGAGCGCTGCCTCGAGCCAGGTCGCCGCCTCGTCGTCGCCATATTCGATGAAGGGTGAGAACTCCGTCCACCCCGCGGGCCCCTCGATCAGCAGCGCCTCGCGCGCGTCCAGGCCGCGGGAGCGGACGCGCAGGGGGAGGGCCACGACGACCGCGCGTTCGCGGAGGTCGGCGAACGAGGGAAGGGGTGATGCATCCGTCATGTCCCCATCTTGCTCCTGCCGGTGCCTAGGCTGGGGCCATGGTCTCGGAGATCTTCGATCCCGCGGAGTGGCGCCTCGCGCCCGGCGCGGACGCCTACACGGACATTACGGCGCACGTGTCGATCGACGGACGCGTCGCGCGCGTCGCTTTCAACCGTCCCGAGGTGAGGAACGCTTTTCGTCCGCGCACGGTGGATGAGCTCTACCGAGCTCTCGACGTCGCGCGCCAGGACCCGAAGATCGGCGTCGTGCTGCTCACGGGCAATGGGCCGAGCCCGAAGGACGGCGGATGGGCGTTCTGCTCCGGAGGAGACCAGCGCATCCGTGGCCGGGACGGGTACAAGTACTCCGAGGACGAGACATCCGTCACGGACCCTGCCCGTTCGGGGCGCCTGCACATCCTCGAGGTACAGAGACTCATTCGGTTCATGCCGAAGGTCGTGATCGCGGTGGTGCCCGGCTGGGCGGCCGGGGGCGGGCACAGCCTGCACGTGATCTGCGACCTGACGATCGCGAGCGCCGAGCACGGAAAGTTCAAGCAGACGGATGCGGATGTCGGATCGTTCGACGCGGGCTACGGCAGCGCCTACTTCGCCAAGCAGGTCGGCCAGAAGGTCGCGCGCGAGGTCTTTTTCCTCGCCGAGGAGTACTCGGCCGAGCGCGGTCGCGAGATGGGCACGGTCAACAGGGTGGTGCCGCACGCGGAGCTGGAGCGCGAGGCTCTCGCGATGGCGCGGACGATCTTGGGTAAGTCGCCGACCTCGATCCGCATGCTGAAGTTCGCGATGAACGCGGTCGACGACGGACTCGTCGGGCAACAGGTCTTCGCCGGCGAGGCGACGCGGCTCGCCTACGGCACGGATGAGGCCGTCGAGGGCCGCGACGCGTTCCTCGAGCGCCGCGAGCCCGACTGGGCGCCCTACCCCTGGCAGTTCTAGCGCCCGCATGAGCGACACGTCGAGCGATCCGCGCGCCCTCGCCGCGACGCTGCCGACCCTGCTGAGCGGCGTCGAACCGATCCTGATCACAACGTCCGGCTCGACCGGCGTGCCGAAGACCGTCGTCGTGAGCACCGCGGCGCTGCGGGCCTCGGCAACCGCCACGGCCGCGCGTATCGGCGAGGGTGCGTGGCTGCTCGCGCTGCCGGTGGCCTATGTCGCGGGGCTGCAGGTTCTGGTGCGCGCGCACCTCGCGGGGACGCGGCCTGTGTATCTCGACGGACGATTCACCCCGGATGCGTTCGTCGCGGCCGCGCACGAGATGCCCGTGTCGGCGTCGCGCTACACCTCGCTCGTGCCGGCCCAGCTCGCAACGGTCGTGTCCGCCGCCGAGACGGAGCCGGGAGTGCGGGACGCCCTGCGGTCTTTCGAAGCGATCCTGATCGGCGGTCAGGCGCTTCCCCTGCCACTGCGCGAGCGCGCCGACGCCCTCGGAATTCGCGTCGTCCGCACGTATGGCTCGACCGAGACGAGCGGCGGGTGCGTCTACGACGGCGTGCCGCTCGACGGTGTCGATGTGCGCGTGATGGGCGGCGAGCTGGTGATCGCGGGGCCGACGTTGGCCGACGGATACCTGGGCGACGACGCACTGACGACCGCGACCTTCCCGGTCGACCCCGACGGCACCCGCCGCTACCGCACGGGCGACACCGGTTCGGTCGAGGACGGCGTCGTGCGTGTCACCGGGCGCCGCGACAACGTGATCGTCTCCGGAGGAGTGAACGTCTCGCTCGATCGCGTCGAGGCGGTCGTGCGGGGGGTGCCCGGGCTCGAGCATGCCGTGGTGATCGGCGTGCCGGACGAGCGGTGGGGCGAGGCATCCGTCATCGTCCTCGAGTCGATCGAAAGTGCAGACGACGCCGCGCTGCTCGAAGCCGCCCGCGCGGCCGTCGCCGAGGCGATCGGACCCGCCGCTCGCCCCGCGCGGATCGCGCGACGAGCGATCCCGCAGCTGCCTTCGGGTAAACCTGATCGGACCGGCATGAGGCAGGATCTCGCGCGGGAATAGGATCGCGGCATGGTTCCCTGGCCCCAGCTCGTCGCGTTCTTCATCGCCTCGCTCGTGCTGATCGTCATGCCCGGACCCTCGGTGCTGTTCATCATCGGCCGGTCTCTCGCACTCGGCCGCCGAGGCGGCGTCCTGTCGGTCGTCGGCACGACGCTTGGCATGCTCGTGTTGGTGGTGCTGGTCGCGCTCGGGCTGGGTGTGATCGTCGCGCAGTCGGTCGTGCTGTTCACGATCGTGAAGTTCGCCGGAGCCGCCTACCTGATCTGGCTGGGCATCCAGGCCATCCGGCACCGCAGAGAGGCAGCCGCCGCGGTCGCCGCGGGAGCTGCGGCGTCGTCGACCCGCCGCCTCGTCGGTGAGGGGTTCGTGGTCGGCGTGACCAACCCCAAGACGATCGCCTTCTTCGTCGCGGTCCTGCCGCAGTTCGTCGACTACGGCGCGGGGACCATTCCCCTGCAGATGCTCGAGCTCGGTGTCATCTTCGCGTTCCTGGCGTGGGCGAGCGATTCGGTGTGGGCGCTCGCCGCAGGGTCTGCCCGGGATTGGTTCGCCCGCAGCCCGCGCCGCGTCGAGCGTCTCTCGGCGGCGGGCGGCGGCATGATGATCGGTCTGGGTGGCGTGCTCGCGCTGACCGGCTCGAAGCACTGAGAGGCGATCCGCCTAGGATGAACCCTCGTGGCAGGTACAACTCGCAAGCGGACCGGTAAGAAGCAGCGTGGCGGCGGCGACCCGCGTCGGAGCGGTCGCCCCGACGCCGTGACAGTCAAGCCCGCAACCGCGCGGGATTGGATCGGTGCCGCGCGTCCCCGAACCCTGCCCCTGGCGATCGCGCCCGTCGTCGTCGGCACGGGAGCCGCCGTTCTCGCGACCGGCATCTTCCACTGGGTCATCGCGCTCGCGTGCCTCGCCGTCTCGGTGTGCCTGCAGATCGGCGTCAACTACGCCAACGACTACAGCGACGGCATCCGCGGCACCGACAACCACCGGGTGGGTCCGGGACGCCTCACGGGTGCCCGTCGTGCGAAGCCCCGCACGGTCCTCACCGTCGCGCTGGTCTTCTTCGCCCTCGCCGCCGTCGCGGGCCTCGCCATCGTGATCCGCACCGAACAGTGGTGGCTGATCGCCGTCGGTGCGGCCTGCATCGTCGCGGCGTGGTTCTACACGGGCGGTCGTCGCCCCTACGGATACTTCGGGCTCGGCGAGATCTTCGTGTTCGTCTTCTTCGGGCTCGTCGCCACGATCGGTACGACCTGGGTGCAGGCGCTGTACGTTCCGCAGGAGGCGTGGTTCGGGGCGGTCGCGATCGGCCTGCTCGCCTGCGCCGTGCTGCTCGCCAACAACCTGCGCGACATCGACCAGGACCGGAGCGCGGGCAAACGGACGCTCACGGTTCTGATCGGCAAGCGGGCAACCCAGGTGCTCTTCACGGTCTTCGTGCTCGTGCCGTTCGGAATCGCGGCTTTCTTGGCGTTGGTCTATCCGATCGCGTGGCTCACGCTGCTCGCATTGCTCGCGGGACTCCCGGCCATCCTGATCGTCTGGACGTTCCGGGCGCCGCGCGAACTCGTGACGGCGCTGGCGCTGACGTCGGTGACGTCGCTCGGCTACGCCGCGCTACTCGCGTGGGCGTTCGTCGGCTGACAGATCGTCTTCCGCATCCTCGTCGGGCACCTGCGCCCGTGAGTCGGACCGGCGCTTCGCGAGGCCCTGGGCGACGGCGGCGCGCGGCTGACGGAGGAACAGCAGGGACAGGCTGAGCCCGATCAGGGCCGCGAAGACGACGGCGATGAGCCAGTTCTCCCGGAAGATCGGAAGCAGCAGCATGAGGCCGAGCGGAACCAGGAACGCGAGCAGACGCAGCACGCTGTAGACGAGAACCGGCGGAACCTTCACCCTCTCATCCTAAGTCGGCGCTTCCGGCCCGAAGGCTGGCCTGGGCAGACCCTCACAGTTGCGCAACGACGGGTCTCGACCCACCCCGCGCGCCTAGGTGCGCGGGTCAGAATCGGGTGGCGTGGCGCGCGGCGTTGACTCTGGCATCGCGCGCTGACGGTCGCGAACGGGAACGGGCGGGCCGTTGCGGTGTGAGAGCGTGCGGGATCGCACGGCGAGGGGCTCGTGGCGACTGTCGGTGCGTGCTGTGACGCCCAGGGACCCCTGGGGAGGCCTATGCGGGCGCCAGCCCGGCGGCTGTAGCGACGCGGAGCTTGCGGAGGTTGTGGCAGATCGTGTGGAGTAGCCATTCGCCTTGGGCGCCGGCGAGTCCGCGTAGCCGGAGCTGTCCGGCGTTTTGCCGGGTCTTCATCTGCCCGAACGCGGGTTCAACGATGGCTTTGCGGCGCGCGTAGTCGGTGCGGCCCTGCTCGGTGCGCAGCGCGTGCGCCATCCGCTCCCGCCGGCTCGCGTCCTCTGGGGCCGGGTCCGGGGCGCCGGCGGTAGGGAAGCTCTCGCCGTGACGTTGCCGTCCCGTCGCGATCAACACCTGTGCGTCCAGATCGTCGGCGGCTTCGAGGTTGGCTTCCGAGCAGTAGCCCGCGTCAGCGAGGACGACCTCTGGGGAACGCTCGATTCCTGCCGCGTCGAGGTTCCGTAGGGTCTGCTCGGCCATCGGGACGAACTGCTGGATATCGGTGGCCTGCTGGGTGACCTCGGCGCTCAACACGATCTGGTGGCCCTCATCGACAACGGCCTGCGCGTTGAACGCGTAATCGAAGCCGCGGACCGTCTTCATCATCCGCGCCTCAGGATCGGTGAAATTGCGTTGCGCTTTCGGCTTCGGCGCCGCCGTGTCCACCGCAGTCGCGACGGCCGCGTCGGCCTGCTCAGGGGGCTGACCGGCGGCGTCGGCCTTCTTCCGCGCCACGGCTGCCGCCTTCTCGGCGGCGTCGGCCTCGATCGCGTCCTTCGCGGCACGTAGTTTTGCCAGGCGCCCCTCACGGCGGGCCAGCTCCGGGGCGACCTCGTCCCCGCGCCGGTCCTGGCCGAACTGCTGATCCTCGGCCTCATCGACCGCCTCCGCCTCGGCGAGCAGCGCAGCGACCTCGGCTTGGAGCTGATCGATCTTCGGCACGATCCGGTCATAGCTCATCGCCTTATGCCGCGACGCGTTCGCAGCCAGCTTCGTGCCATCCAGCGCGACCCGCCCCAACCGCACCAGCCCCGCCTCCGCGCAGACCCGCAGCACCTGCAGGAACAACCCCGGCAGGGCATCCAGGTGACGCCGACGAAACCGGGCCAGCGACCGGTAGTCGGGCGCCTGGTTGCCCGACAGCCACCGGAAGGCGATATCGCGCTTGCAGCGCCGCTCCAACTCACGAGACGAGGTCACGCCCGTCGCGTACGCGAACAGCAGCAGCTTCAACATCATCCGCGGGTCATACGGAGGCGCACCCGAGGCGGACGCGTACGACGCGTAGACCGGCGTCAGATCCAAGAGCTCTTCGACGACCTCGGAGATGAACCGGGCCTCATCATCCTCGTCCAGCCAGTCATCCAGACTCGGCGGGAGCAGGAAACACTGCCCCTGGTCATACCCACGGAACGTCTTGCCCGCACCCGCCGGTGCAGCCGATCCCGGCGCCCGCGCCTCACCCGGCTCGACCTCGAACAGACCCTCCAGGCTGGCAGTCACCGTCATGAATCGATTCTCCCAGCACCCCGCGCTATCCACCGGATTCACCCCGGCGCGTTAACGGAAGGATCTGACCCACGCACCTAGGATGGACCCTATGCCCCGCGTGCTCCTGATCGTGGCGGTGCTGGCATTGGCGTTCTACGTCGTGAGCATCGTTGACGTCGCCGTGCAGCCACCGACCCGTCACCGGGGAGTCTCCAAGACCACGTGGATTGCGATCGTCATTCTGCTCCCCGTTCTCGGCGGCGCCCTGTGGTTCGTGGTGGGCCGATCGCGCCCCTCACGGCTGAAGCTCGCGCTCGCACCCGACGACGATCCCGAGTTCCTCGGACGCGTCGGCGGCGGGACGTTCTCGGACCAGGATGAGCGCATCCGTCGTCTCGAAGAAGAGCTCGCGATGCTCGACGCGGAAGCGGACGACCCTCCGAAGGATCCTGGCCCCGCAGACCCGGACTCCGACGGCCCGCGTCGCGGCTCGATCGGCTGACAGTGTCCCTTGCCGGCGGCGGTACGCCGCGAACCTCGCCGAGCCCCGCCATGGACGCGGCGTCCGCGCTGCTCGACGAACTCGTGCACCTCGGCGTGCGCGACATCGTGTTGAGCCCCGGGTCGCGCTCGCAGGCGCTGGCTCTCGCGGCGACGGCCCTGGAGCGCGCTGGACGCGTCTCACTGCACGTTCGCATCGATGAGCGGGTTGCCGGCTTCACAGCGCTGGGCCTGGCCCGCGAGTCCCGCCTGCCCGTTCCCGTGATCTGCACGTCGGGCACGGCCGTCGCGAACCTGCTGCCGGCCGCGCTCGAAGCGCATCACGCCGGGGTTCCCCTGATACTGCTCACGGCGGATCGCCCTCCAGAGCTCCGCGGAGTCGGAGCCAATCAGACCACCCGCCAGCCCGGGCTGTTCGGTCCGTCGACCCGGTTCGCGCTCGACGCGCCGGTGCCGGAAGACATCGACGACGCGGGGGATTCGACCCAGACCGCGACCTTCCGGGCGATTGCCGCGGATGCCTTCGCCGCCGCATCCGGTTCCGTCTCGCTTCCCGCGGGGCCCGCGCACGTCAACCTGCCGGTGCGCGAACCGCTCGCCGGGTCCCTGCCCGCATGGTTTGCGACCGAACGCGAGCCGACAGAAGACGCGCCGCCCCCCGTCGAGGCTGCTTCGGGTGCGCTGTACCAGGGGGGTGGCGGCATCGGCCTCGCCGAATCGAGCGACCTCGACCAGGCCATGCCGTACGCGTTGGCTCGAGGTCCGCGCACGCTGGTGATCGCCGGTGCCGACGCCGGTGTCGGGGCCGAACAGGTCGCACACGATGGCGGGTGGCCCCTCGTCGCCGAGATTGTCAGTGGCGCCCGTTTCGGACGCAATCTGGTGCACGGATACCGCGCGCTCCTGCGCGATGAGACCCTGGGCGGCGCCGTCGAGCGAGCCATCGTGTTCGGGCGGCCGACCCTGAGCCGTGAGGTGGCGGCGCTGCTCTCGGACCCCGAGCTCGACGTGATCGCCGTTCGCGGACCCGGTGAGCGCCTGAACCTCAACGGACACACCGAGCCCGTTGAGTCCGTGCGGGTCGACCCGGGCGAGACCGACCGGGAATGGCTCGGCGTATGGATGCGGGCGTCTCAGGCGCAGGAAGTTGACCTCGGCGCACCCGCGCCCGACCTCGCAGGTCTCTCCGCTTCGGATCCCGTCGCGCGGCGGAAGGCCGTCGACGCAGAACTCGCGGCCGTGCGCGCCCCGCTCGATCGCACCACTCTCGTCGATGCGCTCTGGCGTGCCACGTGGCCGCACGATCGCCTGGTGTTCGGGTCGTCGCGTCTGGTGCGTGTGGCAGACGGCGTGCTCGGAGGCAAGAAGGTGCCCGTCCACTCCAACCGGGGTGTCGCGGGGATCGACGGCACGATCGCCACGGCGACGGGGATTGCCCTCGCCAGCCAGGCCGACGGGCACTCGGGCGTCACCCGCGTGCTGCTGGGTGACCTGGCGCTGTTGCACGACGTCGGGGCGCTCCTGCTGCCCCCGAGCGAACGCGAGCCGCGGCTGCAGGTCGTCGTCGGGAACGACGGCGGCGGCACGATCTTCGACGGGCTCGAGGTCGCGCAGGTCGCCTCGCCCGAAGACATGGACCGCGTGCTGTTCACCCCGCAGGCCGTGCGCCTCGAACACCTGGCGCTCGCCTACGGCTGGGAGTACCACCGGCCGACAACGCGTTCGGCGCTGGATCAGCTGCTCACCTCGCCCATCGGCGGACGCCAGCTGATCGAGGTGCCGCTCGAGCGGTGATCACGCCAGCGCGTCGACGATCGGGCGGAACTTCATCCGCGTCTCGAGCAGCTCGGCCTCGGGATCGCTGCCGAGCACGATGCCCGCGCCCGCATGAGCGGTGACGGGTCGGGTGTCGTTGAGCTGCCACGAGTGCCCGTCGCTGGTTGCAGCACCACCGAACTGAGCGCTGCGCAACGCGATCGCCCATTCTCCATCACCGGAAGCGTCGATCCAGCCGACGGGTCCCGCATACCGACCGCGATCGAAAGGCTCGATGCGTCGAATGACCTCGAGTGCTGCGGCGGTGGGTGTTCCCGCGACCGCGGCAGTCGGGTGAAGGACGCCGACCAGATCCAGCGCTGAGACACCGTCCGCGACGATCCCCTCGACATCGGTCGCGAGGTGCCAGACGTTCGGCAGCTTGAGCGCGAACGGTTGCTCGCTCGCGGTGAGCGCGCTCGTGTGGGGCCGCAGGGTCCGCAGCACGCTCTCGACGGCGAAGCGGTGCTCGTCCTGGTCTTTGCCGCTCGCGGAGAGGGCGACGGATGCCTCGGTGTCACCATCCGCATCGGCACCTCGTGGCGCCGTGCCGGCGAGCACCCGGGCCGTGATGGTCCCGCCCGACACGGTCACGAGAGTTTCGGGGCTCGCGCCGATGATGCCGTCGACGGCATACGTCCAGACATCCGGATACCCCGTCGCGAGTGCGCGCACGAGTCTCCGCAGATCCGCGCTCGCGGGAACAGAGCCGATGAGATCACGTGCCAGCACGACCTTGCTGACCTCACCCGCCGCAATGGCCTCGAGGCCATTGCGGACGGCCGCCTGGTAGCCGGGTGCATCGAGTTCACCGGGCCCGACGGTCGCCGACCAGGCGGGGCCCCACTCGCGCGCGGAGGGAGTGATGGGTGCCTCTGCGCCGGCGCGATGGATCGTGGTGATCCACGACCGTCCCGCCCGGCGTCCGAAGACGAACTGGGGCACGATCAGGGCGCTAGCCGTCGCCGACGAGGGGTCGAAGCTCAGTGCGCCGAACGCGATGAGGCCGGTTCCGGGTAGCCCGACCTGGTCAGAGACGCTCGCTGCCGCCGCGACCGCTCGCCACGTATCGGCGAGGGCAGCGGCCTGCGAACCATCGGGCGGATTGGCGCGATGACCGCCCACCTCGATGATCGCAGCCGAGCCGAAACCCACCATTCCCTCGCCGCGGCGCAACCACGCGAGCGGATGCGCGGGCTCGGCGTACGAAAGAAGGTCCTCGATGAGATCGAATTCTCGGGTTGTGACGACAAGCCGAAGCACGCGGGCGGGGGCGGACTCGGTCACTGCTCCAGCCTAGACTCGCTGCGTGAGCGCAGATCCGAATGTGCCGGCCGAGGCATCCGAACCTCCCCCTGTAGGGACGAAGGTGGAGTTCCGCTGGCGCAAGTGGGATGGCTCGACCCACTGGGTGCACGAGTGCGTTTACCTCGGCTCGGACGAATGGGGCGACTGGTTCGGCCAGCGCGGGGGGTGGCGGAGCGACCGACCGGGTCGTTCTGTCGTGGTCGTCGAGGACAACGTGATGCTGTTGCCGCCGTCGGGCGATCACGTCTTGACGATGAATGCGCGCCCGCATCCCACCCGCGTGTACATCGACATCGCGTGGGACGCGCGCTGGTCCGGCGGCGAGCCGACCGGCATCGACATGGACCTCGATGTCGTCGACCAGGAAGCGCGCGGTGTCTATATCGACGATGAGGACGAGTGGCAGGAGCACCGGGTGCTCTACGGATACCCGCTCGACCTGGTCGAGAAGCTCGAGGCACTCACGGCCGATCTGTTCGCGGCAGTCACCGCGCACGAGCCCCCGTACGACCCGGCGACCGCGGCTCACTGGCTGGCACGCCTCGTAGACTCGACGGGTGACCCCGCAACCGCCGAACGATGACCGTAACGAGCCGAACCGTGCCGATCTCGGCAAGGATCCGGCTCGGGTCAGTGGCATGTTCGACCAGGTCGCGGGTCGCTACGACCGCACCAACACCGCCCTCAGCCTCGGCAACGATCGGCTGTGGCGTGTCGCCACGCGCCGCGCCGTTGCTCCGCGCGCGGGCGAGCGGATCCTGGATCTCGCGGCGGGTACCGGCGCCTCGTCCGTTTCGCTCGCGCGGAGCGGTGCGGAGGTCGTCGCCGCGGACTTCTCTCCCGGCATGATCGCCGAGGGTCGACGCCGGCACGGCGACGTGCCGGGCCTGTCGTTTGTGGAGGCTGACGCGACCGATCTGCCCTTCGGCAACGATGAATTCGACGCCGTGACCATGTCGTTCGGCCTGCGCAACGTCAACGAACCACGCAAGGCGCTCGCCGAGCTGTACCGGGTGACCAAGCCCGGGGGGCGCGTCGTGATCTGCGAGTTCTCGCATCCGCCGTCGCGCGCTTTCGCCGAACTGTACGGCTTCTACAACTCCCGTGTGCTCCCTGTCGTCGCGCGGGCGCTCTCTTCTAACGCCGATGCCTACGACTACCTGAACGAGTCCATTCGCGACTGGCCGGATCAGCAGACCCTGGCCGCATGGATCCGCGCCGCGGGCTGGCAGGATGTCGCCTACCGAAACCTCTCGTTCGGGATTGTCGCTCTGCACCGCGGGCGGAAAACCCGCCGGTAGGCTGGAGGGGTGACTCCGGGCCCCTCAGCGCGCGGCTCGCGACTGACGAGCCGACTCGGCATGACCGAGCGCGTCTTCGCCGGACCCCGCTCGCGCAAGCTCCTCGCCCAGGTAGAGGAGGGCCTCGATCGGGTCGAAGCCACGCTGGCCGACGAACTGAAGATGACCGATGCTCTCGCCGACGCGACGAGCCGGTACCTGTACGAGGCCGGTGGCAAACGCATCCGTCCGATGCTCGCCCTGCTCTCGGCCCACCTCGGTGCGGGCATCACGCCCGCCGTGATCGAGGGTGCGACCGCGCTCGAGATGACGCATCTCGGCTCGCTGTACCACGACGATGTCATGGACGGTGCGGATGTGCGGCGCGGGGTGCCGAGCGCCCAGACCGTGTGGGGCAACAACGTCGCAATCTTGACCGGTGACCTGTTGTTCTCGCGCGCGAGCCAGATCATGGCGCGCCAGGGCGAGCGGGCTATCCGTCTGCAGGCCAACACGTTCGAGCGTCTCGTGCTCGGTCAGATGCACGAGACAGTGGGGCCGCAAGAGGGCGACGACCCCGTCGCGTTTTACTTGCAGGTGCTGGCCGACAAGACCGGGTCGCTGATCGCCGCGTCCGCCGAGACGGGCGTCGTGTTCGCGGGTGCACCCGAGGAGTACGGCATGCCGCTGCGCACCTTCGGTGAGAAGACGGGTGTCGCCTTCCAGCTGCTCGACGACGTGCTCGATCTGAGCGCGGATCCCGACGAGACCGGCAAGGTGCCCGGCACCGACCTGCGCGCGGGTGTTCCGACGATGCCGTTCCTGCTGCTCGGGCAAGAGACGGACGCGGCATCCATCGCTCTCAAGGTCCGCATCGACGAGGGTGTCGCCCGCATCGCCGACGGCGCGGATCCTGCCATCCTCGACGCCGCGCTGGCCGAGCTGCGTGACCACGACGCGACCGCACGCACGCTGCGCCTGGCCCACGACTGGGCGCGCGAGGCGGTCGAGGCTCTCGATCCGCTCCCGGACGGTCCGGTCCGTGACGCGCTCAAGCGTTTCTCCGAGGCCGTCGTCGACCGCAGTAGCTGAGCGCTCGCCGCCTCGCTCCCCCTCTTCGCAAGCATCACCGGAAGGACCCCATGACCAAGCTCAGGCTGGCCATCGTCGGCGCGGGCCCCGCGGGCATCTATGCCGCGGACATCCTGCTCAAGACCGAGCGCAAGTTCGATGTCTCGATCGACCTCTTCGAGCAGCTTCCCGCCCCCTACGGACTGGTCCGGTACGGCGTCGCGCCCGATCACCCGCGCATCAAGGGCATCATCACCGCGCTCCGCGAGGTGCTCGACCGGGGCGACATCCGCCTCTTCGGCAACGTCCGCTACGGCGAGGACCTCACCCTCGACGACCTCAAGCACCACTACCACGCGGTCATCTTTGCGACGGGCGCGATCCGCGACACCAACCTCGACATCCCCGGGATCGACGCCGAGGGCTCGTACGGAGCCGCCGACTTCGTGAGCTGGTTCGACGGACACCCGGATGTGCCGCGCACGTGGCCGCTCGAGGCCGAGTCTGTCGCCGTCATCGGCAATGGCAATGTCGCGCTCGACGTCGCACGCATGCTCGCAAAGCACGCCGAAGACCTGTTGCCGACCGAGGTTCCCGACAACGTCTACGAGGGGCTGAAGGCATCCCCCGTCACGGACGTTCATGTCTTCGGGCGCCGCGGTCCGGCACAGGTCAAGTTCACCCCGCTCGAGCTTCGTGAGCTCGGCGAGCTGCGCGACGTCGACATGGTCGTCTACGACGAGGACTTCGACTACGACGAGGCATCCAAGACCGCGATCGCGAGCAACAAGCAGGTCATGGTGATCGACCGCGTGCTGCAGTCGTGGCGCCAGCGGCCGTCCGTCAACAACGCCGGCCCTTCGACAGGCTCAGGGACCGAGGCATCCCGTCGCCTGCACCTGCACTTCTGGGCGCGTCCCGTGGAGGTCAAGAAGGATGCCTCCGGTCGCGTGACGGCGTTCGTGTACGAGAGGACCCGTCCCGACGCCGAGGGTGGCATCGAGGGCACCGGCGAGTTCCGCGAGGTGCCGATTCAGGCCATCTATCGCGCTGTCGGATACTTCGGGTCGCCGCTGCCCGACGTGCCCTTCGATCCCCGGCACGGCGTCATCCCGAACCACGAGGGCCAGGCGATCCACCAGGACTCGAACGAGCGTGTCTCGGGCGTCTACGCCACGGGGTGGATCAAGCGCGGACCCGTCGGTCTCATCGGCCACACCAAGTCCGACGCGATGGAGACCGTCCGGCACCTCATCAACGATCAGGCGTCGTGGTGGCAGCCGGAGGACCCCTCGGAAGAGGCTATTCCCGCTCTCCTCGCCGAGCGTGGGGTCCGGTGGACGGACCTCGATGGATGGCACCGTCTCGACGAGCACGAGGTGGCGCTGGGTGCGCCCCACGAGCGTGCCCGCGTCAAGGTCGTGCCCCGCGATGAGATGGTCGCGATCTCGCGCGGAGAGTGACGCCGCGCAATAACCTGGGCGGATGACGACGGACGCGGGATGGCGGCCCGATGTCCTCGGGCCGGGGTTCGAGCAGCGGACGCTCGCGCTCGGCGATGACGATGAGGGCGCGGTCGTTGCGACGCTCGTGCGGCATCTGCCAGACGAATCTCTGACAGACCGGCTCTTCGGCGATCGCCGCCCGCTCGCGGATGTCGACGTGCTCTACGTGCACGGGTGGTCGGACTACTTCTTCCAGGCGCGGTTGGCCCGGTTCTTCGCCGAGCGCGGTGCCCGCTTCTTCGCTCTCGACCTCCGCAAGTACGGCCGGAGTCTGCGGGAGGGGCAGACCCCCGGCTACATCACGGACCTCGACGACTACGACGAGGACATCTCGGCCGCGCTCGAAGTGATGGACCGGGGGGAGCGCCGCCTGGTGCTGCTCGGGCACTCGACTGGTGGGTTGACGCTCAGCCTCTGGGCGTCGCGGCATCCGGGCGTCGCTTCGGCGCTCATCCTGAACAGTCCGTGGCTGGAGTTCCAGCTGAGCGGCATCACGCGAGCCGCGCTCGCCCCGGTCGTGAGCCTGCGCGCTCGGCTGCACCCCCTGGATGTCGCTCCGCAGGTCGACCTCGGGTTCTACGCACGCGCACAGCGCGAGGTCGCGGACCCCGACGATCCGGTCGTGATCGATCCGCGCTGGCGTCCGGATCAGACCATGGCGGTGTACGCCGGGTGGTTCAACGCGGTGCTCATGGGGCATGCGAGAGTCGCAGCCGGGCTGTCGATAGATGTGCCCGTCTGTGTTCTGCTGTCGGCGAGGTCGGCCCTCCCGACGCGCTGGTCGAACGAGCTCACCGGCGTCGACAGCGTGCTGAACGTCGATGAGATCGCGCGCGCGGCCCTCCGGCTCGGATCATCCGTCACGATCGAGCGGATCGACGGGGCGATTCACGATGTCTTCCTGTCGCGTCACGAGGCCCGAGAGGATGCCTATGCGCGTCAGAATCGCTGGGTGCTGGGTTTCGTCGAGCGCCACGGTTAGGCGACGAGTCCGCTCGCCTCACCCCCTCTACGCGGCGAGCGTCGACCGAACCGTGTCGAGGAACCACGTCGTCGCGGACGTCGCGTCCGCGTCGTGGTGCGAGATGAGATGGACCGATGTCGTGGGCGACGGGAACGGCAGCTCGAGCAGCTTGGCCCCCGAGGGTAGCGCGAGAGCGGCGAAGGCGTCGATCGGGACGATCGCGACGTAGCCGCAGCGCGCCACGATCCACGGCAACGACGTGAATCGAGGCACCTCGACGTGGGCGACCCGCGACAGCACCCCGGCTCCGAGCGTGGTGACGGCCTCGGTGATCGCGCGGTGCCCGGCCGCGGCGCCGACGCGCGCTTCCCGAAGCCTGCTCAGGTCATCGACCCGGATGCGTCCCTCGTCGTCGTCCAGGTCGGCGGGCACGAGGCAGGCGTAGCGGTCCTGGAAGAGAACCTCCTGATGGACCTGACCCGCCACGGGCGAGCTCGTGATCGCGGCGTCGATGTCCCCCGAGAGAACGTCCTGTGCCACCGAATCGATGTCGAGCGGGACGACTTCGACCGAGACGCCGGGCGCCGTCGCCGCGGTCGCGAGCAGGATGCGGGGGAGGAGCCCCGCCTCGCCCAAGTCGGTCAGGGCGATGCGGAAGCGGCGGTGCGATGTGGTCGGGTCGAACCGCGTGCCGTCCTCGGCGCGGGCGACGATGCGTGAGAGAGGGCCGCTGATCTCCGCGTACAGGTCCGTGGCCGAGCGCGTCGGGCGAACACCCGTGCCTGTGCGGACGAAGAGCGGATCGTCGAAGTGCGTACGCAGACGCTTCAAGGCATGGCTGACCGCGGGCTGCGACACCCGCAGCGACTCGGCTGCCAACGTCAGGTTTCCGGAGCGGTAAACCTCAACGAAGGTGCGCAGCAGGTTCAGATCGATGGTGGCGGGCATACGAACATTATTCATGAAAAGAATGACCGGGATGCCGATTATTCATTGGACGAACATCGAGCCCGAACGTACCGTGGAAGAAGGTCGCCGATGACCGAAGAAACGGAATCAGTGCAGTGACGCAGATGATCAGGGTCGCCGATGCTCTCGGCCGCATGCTCGCCGAATTGGGTGTCAAGCAGGTATTCGGAGTCGTGGGAAGCGGAAATTTCCGCGTGACGAACGCGCTCGTGGCATCGGGTGCGACATTTGTCGCGGCACGCCACGAGGCCGGTGCGGCATCCATGGCTGACGCGTACTCCCGCATCACCGGTGACGTCAGTGCGCTGAGTCTGCATCAAGGGTGCGGGCTCACGAACGCGCTGACGGGTATCGCCGAGGCGGCGAAATGTCACACTCCTCTTCTCGTCCTCGCCGCAGACACGGCGGTGGGTGATGTCACGTCGAACTTCTACATCGATCAAGACACCGCCGTGCGTGGCATCGGCGCCACACCGATGCGCATTCACTCGGCCGAGACCGCGCTTGCCGATGCGGCCCGCGCGTTCCGGGTCGCGCAGATCGAACGCGCCACCGTCGTGCTGTCGTTGCCCATCGATATCCAGGACCTCGAGATCGCGTATCCGGGCGCCCGGCCGGCATCGAACCTGCGGGTACCGACGCCCGCGGTCTCGGGGGCCGACGCCGCGGAGCTCGGAGAAATGCTGGCGCGGGCGGAACGGCCGGTGATCATCGGTGGTCGCGGTGCCCGTATCGCGAAGCACGATCTGCGCGAACTCGCCGCGGCGACCGGCGCGCTGCTGATCGCCTCGGGCGGCGCCCGAGGCGTGTTCGAGGGTGATGAGTGGGCCCTCGACGTCGTCGGAGGCTTCGCAACAGACAGTGCGGCCGAGCTCGTTCGGGATGCGGACCTCATCGTCGGGTTCGGTGTCGCGCTGAACAACTGGACCACGCGCGGGGGCTCGCTCGTTGAGAAGGCGACGCTCGTTCAGGTCGATGACCGCGTCGACGCGATCGGCAAGTATCGCCTGGTCGACCTCGGCATCGTTGGCGACACCGGAGCCGTCGCACGTGCCGCCCTCTCGGCGCTTGAGGCAACGGGGACGACGAGTGTCGGATACCGCACCGCCGATGTCGCCGAGCGCGTCCGCGCGGCGCGGTACTGGTCTGAGCAGGCTGTGGAACCGGTGGACGAGCCGGGCTTCGTTGATCCCGCCGCCCTCACCAACGCGCTGGACGCGATGCTTCCCGACGAACGCGTCGTCGTGGTCGACGGGGGCAACGTCAACGCCTATCCGGGTGCTCACCTGCGCGTTCCGGACGACGAGGGGTACGTCCTCCCCCTCTCGTTCCAGTCCATCGGGCTGGGGCTTGCCAGCGTGATCGGCGCCGCAGTCGCACGTCCCGACCGGATGGCCGTGCTCGGCACTGGTGACGGGTCGCTGCTCATGGGAGCTGTGGAGCTGGAGACCGCCGTGCGGTTGCGGCTCGGCATGGTGGTCATCGCATTCAATGACAGTGCGTATGGCGCCGAGATCCATCTCTTTCCGGAATCGACGGCCGCGGAACAAGAGATCGTCCGGTTCCCCGACACCGACATCGCGGCGATCGCGCGGGGCTACGGCTGCGACGCGATCACCGTGCGCTCTCTCGACGACCTGGGCGGCGTGGCCACCTGGCTCGCCTCCGCTCGCGATCGGCCTCTCGTGATCGACGCCAAGATCACCGGACGCCCCTCCTGGCTCATGGCCCGGGAGCACGGGCACTGACCAACACCGCACGTACTCGCACGCAACAGAAACAAGGGAGTTTCACCATGATGCACAACACAGCAATCCGTGCCCGCCGGGCCCTCGTCGCCACGGGCGCCGTTGCCGCGCTCGTTCTGGCGGGCTGCGCCGCCGACCCGGAGGGCGCCTCATCCGGAGGGGACTCCGGTGGGGGCGACGCAGCAGGCGAGGGTGGCACGATCCGGGTCGCCTATCTGGCAACCGGCTCGTCGCTTCCCCTCTTCGTAACCGCCGAGAAGTATGCCGAAGAGGTCGGGATCAACGTCGAGCTCGTCGAGGTCGCGAGCGGCAACGAGTCGATCACCGGAGTCGCGACCGCCCAGTACGACGCCGGGTTCGCCGGGATCGGTTCTGCCGCGTACAACGCCGTGGACGAGGGGTTGCCCGTGCGCTACGTGGCGCCGATGCACGCCGGATACATCGAGGACTACTTCATCGTGTCGTCGCAGCTCGCGGGCTCGTCGGATGAGGCCGCCGCGGTCGCCGAGGACATGTCGCAGCTCGCGGGTCAGACGTTCGCCGTCAACGCGCCGGGCGTCGTGACCGAGGCGCTGCTCGGCTTCGCCCTGGAGCGCGGCGGGCTGTCGATGGACGACATCGCGCTGGAGTACATCCCGTTCCCCGATCAGGTGCCGGCGCTCGCAAACGGGGGCATCGCGGCCGGCATCCTCTCGGAGCCGTTCCCCACGCAGGCGGAGGGCAACGGGTCGGGTTACCGCCCGTGGGAGACCCCGACGGATGAAGATCCGCTGCCGTTCACGGGGATCATCTACAACACGGACTGGGCGGACGAGAACCCGCAGGTCGCCGAGGACTTCATGCGCGCCTATGCGATGGCCGCCGAAGATCTCGACGCGAACGGTTGGGACACCCCCGAGATGCTCGAGCTCGTCGAGCAGTACACGGGTGCGGATCCCGCCATCGTGGCCGCGTCCCGCCAGCACCACATCCCGGCCGACCTGAGTGTGGACTTCGACGTCCTGCTGCGTTACCAGGAGTTCTTCATGGAGCAGGGCTCGTTGAACTATGACGAGATCATCCCCGAAGAGGACATCTGGGACTTCAGCTGGCGCGATGCCGCGCTCGAGAACTGACGCGGTGAGCCGATGAGCGCACAGATGCAACCGAAGGTCCGACTCACCGACGTGAGCAAGCGGTTCCCGGGAAAGGAACAGGTCACCGCACTCGAGGATGTCTCGCTCGACATCGCGGAAGCCGAATTCGTCTCCATCGTGGGGCCGTCGGGCTGCGGCAAGTCCACTCTGCTGCGTCTCGTCGCGGGCCTGTACGAGCCATCCTCGGGCACGGTCGAGATCCAGAGCTCCAAACCCGACCGACCGAAGACGGCCATGGTGTTTCAGGAGCACGCGCTCTTTCCCTGGATGTCGGTGCGCGAGAACGTCATGTTCGGCCCACGCAACCGCAATGTCCCCAAGAAGGAGGCGGCCGAGATCGCGAACGAGCAGCTGGCGCGGCTCGGCCTGGCACGCTTCGGCGACTTCTTCCCTCACCAGCTCTCGGGCGGAATGAAGCAGCGCGTCGGCATCGCCCGCGCGCTCGCGCAGGATGCCGAAGTGCTGTTGATGGACGAACCACTCGGCGCGCTCGATGCCCAGACGCGCACCCTCTTGCAGGAGCAGATCCTCGAGCTGCGTCAGCAGACGAAACCGACGGTGCTCTACATCACGCACGCGATCGATGAGGCGGTCTTCCTCTCGGATCGCGTGGTGCTGATGTCCGCCCGACCGGGAAGGATCCGGGACATCGTCGAGCTCGACTTCGGGCCCGACCGCACACCTGAACTTCGCGGTACGCCGGAGTTCGCCGCGCTGTCGCAGGACATCTGGAATCACCTGCGCGACGAGGTGCAGGCGGCCATGGCGGTGGACGACCGGTGAGCTGGCGTGGCCTTCGCGACAAGTGGGCCCTCTTCGTCGGTCCCGTGGTCATCCTGCTCGGGTGGGAGATCCTCAGCCGGACCGGCGTCATCCGCGCCACCTTCTTCCCACCCCCTACCGAGATCATCGCCCGCAGCGTGATCATTTTCGAACCCGCCTCCGGGCTCGGTGGCGACATCATCGCGACCGTCCTGCGCGTGCTCGTCACGATCGTGCTGGCGGTGGTTCTGGGAGTCGGGGTGGGGATCGCGATCACCGCCTCGCAATGGATGGATCGCGGAGCGCACACGATCCTGGCATTCCTCTACCCCATCCCTGGCGTGCTCTTCTTTCCGTTCCTGACGTTCCTGCTCGGCCGGACCGAGATGGCGATCATCCTGACCGCCCTGGTGACCCCGCTCATCGTCATGATCCTGTACACCGTCGCGGGAGTGCGGAGCATCGATCGGACTCTCGTCGAGGTTGCGGACAACTACGGCTCACGGGGCGTGAAGCGATTCTTCGGCATCCTCGTACCGGGTTCGCTGCCGTCGATCGTCACCGGCATCCGGGTGTCTCTCGGATTCACCCTGATCGCGGTCATCGCGATCGAGATGGTGGGCGCCCCGAATGGCCTGGGTCAGTTCCTCTGGTCCAACTGGCAGATCCTGCGGGTTACCGACATGTATGTCGCCCTGCTGATCATCGCCGTGATCGGGCTGATCAGTTCCGTCGGATTCGATGCCGTGGCCGACCGCCTCTTGCCGTGGCGACGTGACGTGCAAGGAGCACAGATATGAACCCGACGGTACGGCGCTGGGCGCAGTCGTGGGCCATTCCCCTCGCGGTCATCGTGCTGTGGGAGGTCGTCACGCGCGCGGGACTACTCGACCCGCGATTCTTCCCGCCGTTGAGCGACATCGTCGTGACGGCGTTCGACGGCCTCGTGAACGGGCGGCTGGGCCTCGATCTGGTGCTGACTGTCCAGCGATTGCTGATCGCCTTCGCGCTCGCCGCGGTTTTCGGCGTTGCGATCGGCGTCGCCTCGGGACGGTGGCGCACTGTTGAGCTGCTCATCCGGCCGATCACGGACACGCTCTATCCGCTGCCGAAGATCGCCCTGCTTCCGCTCTTCATCATCATCGTCGGGCGGGGAGAGGTGGCGTACATCATCACCGCTTTCGCCACCGCCTTCTTCCAGATCATCATCAGCACGCGTGGCACCGTCCGGGACGTGCCGACAGATCTGATCGAGGCAGGGCGCAACTTCGGTGCCACGGGCATCCGGTTCTTCACCCGACTGCTGTTTCCGGCGATCGCGCCGGGCCTGCTGAACGGGCTGCGGCTCGGGATGGCGACGTGCCTGATCACGCTGATCGCCGCCGAGTTCGTCGGTGCCGAGTTCGGCCTGGGAGCGGCAATCCGCAGGGCCGGTCAGCAGTTCGCCATCGACGAGGTCTATGCGGGCATCCTGATCGTCGGTCTGCTCGGTTTGCTCATCAACCTGGCGTTCCGACTGGTCACGCCGCTGGTGCTGCCGTGGCAGCGCAAAACTCAGCCTGCGAGCACGCCGGCTGCGCGGGCCGGTAAGGCGTAGGCGGCGGCGAGCGAGGCGGCGCTCTCGTGGGCGTTGAGGCCACTGGGGTTCGGAAGCACCCACAACTCCGCCGCGGCGATTGACTGGTCCTGTCGGCCAGCCTTCGCGCGCGGTCGGTCGAACCCCTGGCGGTATGCGGTCAGCCCGAGGACCGCGACGAGGAGCGGCCGCCACCGCTCGACATCCGCTGTCAAGCGAGTCGCTCCGTCGAGCAACTCTTGCCGTGTGAGTTCGTCCGCGCGAGCGGTCGCGCGAGGGACGATGCTCGTGATGCCGATACCCGCGTCGAAGAACATCGCGCGGTCTTCGTCCGGCATCCCGTCGTCCGGAATCCGCGGCAGTCTCGGAATGATCCCCGCGGCGACGAGTGCCGGATAGAAACGGTTGCCGGGCCGGGCAAACGGCGCGCCGGTCGCGGCCGTCCACAGCCCGGGATTGATGCCGACGAAGAGCAGTCGCGGGTGCGGGGGAACGAATTCCGGGATCTCGCGATCGCGGAACGACTCGAGCTCAGTGCGAGAGAAGCCCACCGGCCGCGGGATCTACCGGTAGTTGACGAACTGCAGATCTACGTCGAGGTCGGCGGCCTTCAGCACACGGATGACCTCTTGCAGGTCGTCGCGGCTCTTCGACTGCACGCGCAACTCGTCGCCCTGGATCTGCGACTTGACACCCTTGGGGGCTTCGTCGCGGATGATCTTGCCGATCTTCTTGGCGTTCTCTTGCGAGATGCCGTCCTTGATCGTCGAGACGACGCGGTATTCCTTGCCGCTCGCGAAAGGCTCACCCGACTCGAGGCTCTTCAGCGAGATGCCGCGCTTGATGAGCTTGGACTGGAAGACATCCAGTACCGCCTTCGCACGCTCTTCGCTGTTCGCCTTGATCAGAACCGTTTCGCCGCTCCACTCGACCGAGGCGCCGGTGCCCTTGAAGTCGTAGCGCTGCTCGATCTCTTTGCGCGCCTGGTTCAGGGCGTTCTCGGCCTCCTGGTGGTCGACTTTGCTGACGATGTCGAAGGATGAATCGGCCATCCACGCAGTCTATCCGTCGTCGTTCGTAGACTGGAGGGGCACTACGCATGGAGGTGGGATGCGACCGCTGACCGAGGATGAGGTTCGGGCGTCGTTCGTGAACGTCGTCGACGAAGAGATCAGGCAGCTGCAGTTGCCGCACGACTTCCTGTTGACCGACTGGGATCATCTGGACTTCTTGGCCTGGCGTGACCCCGAGGTGCGCGGGCGCGGGTATGTCGTGACCGAGCAGAACGGCAAGCCGCTCGGGGTCGCCCTGCGCGCGGCTTCGACGACGTCGCGCGCCCGGTCCGGGATGTGCGACATCTGCCACACCCTGCAACCGGCGGATCAGGTGTCGCTGTTCACGGCGCGCAAGGCGGGGGATGCCGGCGTGCACGGCGACAGCGTCGGCACGTACATCTGCGCCGACCTGTCGTGTCACGAGAACGTTCGCCTCGCGGCGCCGCTCGCTCCGTCCGAGATGCGGGCGAGCGTGGACCGCCGGATCGACGGAGCACGACGACGCACCGAACGGTTCGTCGAACGGGTGCTGGCGTAGTCTCGCGTCATGACGCAAGCACGGGTTGTGGTGGTCGGCGACGCACTCATCGATGAGTTGCGGGACGACCTCGGAGTTCGCGAGTTCGTCGGAGGGGCGGCGCTGAACGTCGCGGTCGGGCTGGCTCGCCTGGGCGTTCCGACGACCCTGATCGCGATGGTGGGGGGCGACGATGCGGGAGAGCGCATCCGCGCCTATCTGGGCGATTTTGATGTCGAGCTGCTCGAAACCCCGTCGCCGCTCGGTACGTCGCGCGCGGTCAGCGAGCGGGCGGGCGGCGCCGAGCCGGTGTACGTGTTCAATGAGGCGGCTCAGGCCCGACGCATCCACTTCGGCGATGCCGAGCGGGCGGCGATCGCGGATGCCTCGATGACCGTCGTGAGCTGCTTTCCCTTCGATGATCCGGCACAGGCGGCGGAGTTCGCCACGGCGGTTCGCGCGACCGATACGCGTCTCGTGATCGACCCCAACCCCCGCACCGGGATGATGGGTGATCTCGCGGAGTTCGTCGCCGGGTTCGAGGATCTTGCGCCCCGCGCTTCGCTCGTGAAGATCGGTGACGACGACGCGCATCTGATGTTCGGGGAGTCGCTGGATGACTCGGTGGAACGGATGCGCGAGCTCGGGGTGCCCGTCGTGCTGGGCACGCGTGGTGCGGACGGCGCTTTTGTTCGCGCCGATGTGCTCGGGGGAGACGAGCTGGTGGCGCCCATCGCCGATCTTCCCGGCCGCATCGTCGACACCATGGGTGCCGGCGACGCGACGCTTTCGGCCACGGTCGCCCGGTTGGCAGTGGATGGAGAGCCCGCGAATGCCGAGGCGTGGGGTGCGGTCCTCGCCGAGGCGATGGAGATCGCCGCCGCGACCTGCCGGTTCGAGGGTGCGCTGCTGCGGACCCCGAGCGAACTGCGCGACGTGGATCTCGATCGCCTCGGCACCTGACGGGCGTTCTTCGGGGCTCCCGTGATTGGGTAATATGGGAGATCGCGCTTCCGGTCGTCTGCAAAAGTCGGACGGGCGCGCCCTGGCGAGTTACCCAAGCGGCCAAAGGGATCTGACTGTAAATCAGCCGGCGTAGCCTTCGGGGGTTCGAATCCCTCACTCGCCACCAAACGACGAACGGCCCGGAATCACTGAGCAGCCTCAGCCTCCGGGCCATTCTCGTTCTCGCGGTGCCTCACGACATCCCCGGCATATCCCCGGCCGGGGCGGCCCGTTGTCGCCGATGTCTTCCGATACGCTTCGCAGAATCTGCCGAGAGGACACGGGGCATGGGGCTAGACGACCGAGCGCATCGCGGGGCAATGAGTTATCTTCCCGCCGTGATGTCGCTGCTGAGAACGTCGCTCTATCGGCGCAGGGACAACATGACTGCAGTCCAGGTGAATGTGAACGAGTTGTTCTCATTCGATCTGGTGTTTGCGAACAAGGTGTGGTCGTTCGTGACGAGCGAGCGGGCACCAGCCGGGCGCTACCTTCCTCCCCAGAGCCTGCATGGGTCTCTCGGCCGAGTGGCGCTGCACACGGCTCAGATCGCGTTCTGGAACGGCTGGGAAATGTTGGACAGCGAACTCGAAGCCGCGGATGAACTCCGATACTTGCCGGACCAGCGCCTCACCGCGCTCGATAGATTTCGCGGAGATGCAGTAGCGCGTGAAGCGTACATGTTTGTTTGGAGCGCCGCCTTCGGCCAGTTGAAGCCGCCGTTGCGGAGCGACGAGATCTTCTACGCCAAGCAGATAATGGTGCAGTTCGATGAGCAGTTGGACAGTGTCGATCTCGATGCTCAGTCATGGTCGGTCCGCGAGCTCGGAGAACCCGTCTGACGGACCCATCTGCCGGACGCAGTTGCGAGACGGAACATGCCATAGACGAAGCGGGAGGGGCACCCGACGAACGGATGCCCCTCCCTACGCTTGCCCGCGGTCCCGTCGGTCCGTAGACTTCGGTGAGTTGGCACCCACCTCAGGCCAGCGCAGGCCTGTACCTCGCTACCCGAGGCTGCGACTCAGGGGAACTGGAATTCCCGTTGAGCCGGTAGACCGAGATCACCGCGTCCGGCGACTTGAGACCTCGGTCGATACCTACCTGGCCATCACGACTCCTCGCGATCGTCGGAGTCGCTCCCGATGGGCTTGTAACCCAGTGGGGCGAAAAGGTTCTCTTTCAGCTTGCGCACCATGCCTCGCTCGACCGCCCGCCCGAGAGCGTTGTTGACGGAGTTGCGCGGGTTCGTCCACGCCTCGGGGAAACCCTTGTAGTGGCCGAAAGCCTTGTAGATGTCGTCACGGTCAGCAGGTTGCCCGATTCGCTCGACAACCTCGGCGACCCAGTCGGTCGAAGGAACACGCTTGCGCACAGCAGGCGTAACGGGGCCGAAGTCGGGATCGACGTCATCGTCCTTTGAGCTGACCGGCGCGTCGGGCACGTTTGTGAAGTCGAACTCGCGGACCGTCGCGCCAGCAGGCTCGTCATCCTCGAAGTTGTCGGCGAGTACGGCCTCGTCCTCGGCGCTCGGCACTCCCAGGAGGGCCTCGATGTTTTCGATTGCGCCGCGCAGGTGCGTCAACCGCTGTCCGACCGCTTTGAGCTTCTGATCCAGTTCGATGGCGTCGCGCTCAGCACCCTCGCGCTCGGAGCGGAGCGTGTCGAGGGTGATGCGGAGTGGGTCCTGGGCCATGTGCACAAGTGTGGCACACCACACCACCCGAACTCAACTGAAATCCGGAGTTTTTCTGGAGCACCCGAGAAGTGGGCCGAATATGTTTACATGTGTGTCCTGTAAAGGTGTGATCGATGGTCGACACTTCGACACCTATAACCTCCGCCAGACTGAGTGGGAGTGCCACGGGTAACGGCGCTCAGCTTCCGATCCGCGCGAGACGGGGCGCCGGAGCTACGGCGTCCAGGGCGTCGAGGCGGCTCATGTCCTGGTGGTTCGGGAACAGGTGCATGTAGGTGCTGTACGTGATGCGGATTGTGCCGCGCTTCTCGCCGAGCTTGATCGCGGACGACAGCTCAGGGTTGCCGCACAACTTGGCATCGCGCAGCTCGTTCAGGCCCAGGCCGGGGTTCGCGGCGATGTGGTCTTCGACCACCGACAGGTAGCGCTCGCCCTTGCTCTCGTCACGGGTGACGGTGCCGGTCGTTAGGCGCGCGGTCGCGGAGTCGAAGTCGAGCGAGACCTCATCCAGACCGACGCCGCTGCGACCCTCGGCGCGGAAGAACCGGCGACCTGCTGCATCCTTCGTGAGGAGCCACCGGGCGTCGGCGTCGTCATCCAGCACCGTCGCGCCACGACCGTGCTCAGCGCCGATCTCATGTTGTGCGCGGCCGGTGTGAACAGGCATCAGAGTGCCGAGGACGCCCGCCTCTTTCACGATCTCGTCTATGGCGTCGAGGAACACACGCACATCGTTGTTGTCGTTCTCAGAGCCAAACCCGCGCAGCGCACGACCGAACGGGTCCATCACCCAATAACAGATGTCGTGGAGGATGAGCCACTTCACTGCCAGGTCGCGGTGATATCCGTTGGCGAGCGAGAACCCAGTGCCGCGCAGCGACTCCAGGAAGATGCGGTTGGTGTTGCGGACGCCCAGGGCACCATACATATCGAGGGCGTCGTCGTCGGTTAGCTCGTAGTCGAGGATCCCGATGTTCCCGGGCAGGTCCATAACGGGGAACCGGCCGAGGAACGGCTCGTTGTCGGCGAGGGAGCGCACGACGTTCCCGCTGAGCGTCGTCTTGCCCGCCTTGAAGCCAGCCGTCAGCGTTGCCTTGTGACCCTGCATCTGCAAACCGCTGATGATCGCAGGCTTGACCTCGCGCGGCACTAGGAGCGCCTCGCCGAGAGACAACGACATGAAGCCGCCGAAGGTCGATTTTGCGACTCGCTCGGTGATCCTGCGCTGAGCCTCTAGCTCGATCTCCTTGCTGCGGACTCGTGCCTCGACATCGGCCAGGCGGCGCTCTTCGACAGACGGTCCTCCGAATGTCTCGCCGTTCGATCGTGCCTCGATCTCGGCGGCGGAGATATGGACGCGGCGTTGGGTGTTCTCTGGATTGAACAGAGCTGCATCGTCAGACGGCACGATATCCCGCCTTCCGCGCCGTGGCGGCGGAGTGCTGGGCGGCAAGCGTCGTGACCGTCGACTTCGCCATCGGTACCGCCTCCGCGACGGTGTGACCGGCGTTCAGGTGGTCGCGCACGTCCTTGCCGGCCAGGGCAACCACGATCACGATGCCCTCCTCGGGTACGCCTGTCGCCAGCAGGAGTTGCCATCGCCTCCACACGTCGTACGCACCGGGGATGTCGCGGTCGGCCCACAGGACCACGCGCTCAGCGCCTCGCAGCCACGCCGCCTGCTCCGGCGTGACGTGGCCAGCGCCCTGGTGGTGCGAGGTTGCCACGTAGCCCTGCGCCGTGAGCGCGTCGCAGTCGGCCTCGCCCTCGGTCCAGTGCACGACCTCGCCCGCGCTGACACCTTCGAGCACAGCAGGCAAGTTGTAGATGATGCTGTCCGCGATGGCGGGTTTGCGCTTCTGATCGAAGGGCAGTGCGTCCGGGTTGAAGTATCGGAAGGTCTTGGTGCGACCGTCCGGTTTGGGGTTCAGAATCTCGTAGCGAACCTTCTCAAACCGCAACCTGCCGTACCGGTCGGTGAATGGATAGCGGCACACTTCTCGTGTTCGCTCGACGTACTTGGACATGGATCTCTTTCGGGGTCGCCCTTGGTGACGAATTCGGAATAGGGAGCGGTTCAGGACAGAGGTTTGCGCGCGAAGCGACGTGGGGTCGTGAGCACAGGGCGCAGCACGTCCAGAGCGATGGACGTGCCCTCCCTGAGCAACAGGTGCCCTGCCTGATGGCGGACGAGCGTCCCGAGCGCTTTCAGGTCGTGCACGAGGGTGTCGAGCGCCCGACCCTCCGCTACGGCCTCTTCGTTGCCGACCATCGCGCCGAGGAACTCGGGCATGTCGTCGCGCACTCGTTGCGCTCGGAGCGACAGAAGATGCTCGAAGGTGCGCGGTCCCTCAGCCAGCCAGATCATCACTTCGAGCGAATCGCTTGCCCTCTCGACCGCCGCCACGATGAGACGGACGTTATGACCGAGGTCGGAATCGCCAGGACGCTTGAAGCTGGGCATCACTTCACCGACTCGTCGTTCGAGCGCGCGGCGATGAACGCCTCCACCTGGGCGCGGGTGTGGCGTACGGCGGAGCCGCTGATGCGGACGCACTTGAGCGCACCGGCCTGACGGGCTCGGGCTACTTGGCGTTCGGTGATCCCCAGCCACTCCGCGACCTCCGCGGTATCGAGCAGGCGGTCGTGAACAGAGGGGTGATCGGGGTTGATGATCGACATTGCAGTTCTCCTCAGAGAGCTGCGCCTAAATGCACAAAAGGCGCACGGTGGGAGTCGCCACCTTCAAGTCGAAGGTGGTTCTCCACTCGCCCGTACGCCTGTGGTCCTGAGGATTCAGCGTGAGCAGACTCGAACTAGTCGAGGCTGGGTATGTCGTAGTGGTGTCGCATTTGGTCTTGCTCGTCGCTTCGGTTACGTATGTCGTCGTGCGTTTCGTGTCATGAGTGAGCTGGTCTCCCTGGCTCGCGTTCAACTTTACCTGATCGACCCTCGTCGCCGCTGGTCAGCGTGCGTCAGGCCAACTAGCGCCGCTTTCGCAACCTCGAAAGGCGACCTTCGACATTTGCGATTCGGGCGAGAGCCGTTCCGAGCCTGACTTGTTCGAACTCGAAAGGGTCCTCGACGGTCGGCGTGGAGCACCAAAGCTCGGTGCTGCACATCGACAGCTCATCGATGCAGCGCAGAAGGTCGAGACCGAGCAGCGGGACATTGCCGCCGCGCCGACCGTCGCCACCGAAGAAGAGCGACTGAAAGTTGAGCGCCATCTCGTAGGCAGAGAGGTTTAGCCCTCGGTCCTTCCAGATTGCCGCGCGGATCGACGCCTCGGTGACGAGACCTCGGGTGGTCGGTCGCCACGACTTCGCGGGTGTCGCTTGTAGTTCCAGAGTCGCCAAAGCGATTGCAGGCAGTGCCAACATCCGGGTACGCGGGGTCAAGCCCAACTCCGGCTCACTCTCCACGTCCCAGAACGCGTCGTGATACGGGTCGAGCGGAGTGACCAGCGGCACAAATGCCTGGTCGGGTAGAATTGTCGCTAGGGACATGGGTCGTTCCTTTCTCGGGGTGTGTGCGTTCAGATGAGGGCCGGTGCTTGCGGAAGGCACCGGCCCTCGTCACGCTCAGGGGCGACGCGGTCGCAACGGCCGGAAGCTGGAGTGCGGCATCTTGGCGATGACCTTGTTCTGGACGCGGCCATAGGGGTCCTCCATGTTCGGAAGGTGGCTCTCCTCGACCATCTGGAGCGCGCGGGCCATCTTGGGGACTGCCATGTGCCGTGCCTGGTTCTGGAGGTCCTTGAACCGCTCGGCGAGCTGGCTGGCGGGCGTCCCGCGTTCGAGCTGGGTGACCAGGTTGTTGAGCTGCGTCACGATGCCCTCGGTGGACTCGATGAGCCCGGGCGACACTGTGTCGGTGCCCTTGCGCTCGATGTCGTCGATGAAGTTCTCGGCGCGAGCCGCCATGCCCGCCTCAACGGGACGAACGCGGTCGAACGCGGCCTGGTCGATGTCCATGACGGCCTCGATCTCGGCCTGGCGATTCCCGTACTGGGCTTCGCGAGCGGCGATGCGGGGTCCGTCGAGCTGGTTCGGGCCGATGACGTTGACGATGGTTCCGCCCATTTCGCGATAGCGCACCGTTTCGGCGGGCTGCACGTCCGGGGTGACGGACTCGGGTCCGGTGACTTTCGTTGCCATGATGGAATTCCTCTCAGATGCGGCGCTGGTTGCGCTTGTTGGTCAGGTTGTCGAGGCGAGCCTGTGCGGCTTCCTTGCGGCCCTCGGCGTCGAGCGCGTCGGCAAACTCGTTCAGCGCCCGGTCGAGGGCCGCTTCGGTGCGAGAGAGCGTCGCCTGAAGGCTCTTCTGCACTCGACGGAGCTTGACCTCGGTGCCGGACGTGGATCGCGGATAGGCCGGGAGGCCGGTCTTCTCATCGAACTGCTTGTGGTTCGCGTCGATGATGTATTTGGCGGGCATGGGGTTCCTTTCGCGGGGTTGGTACGAACGCCTACGCGGCGCTCGTCTCGGTCACCGGCGCGTTGGCGAGTGCGGCGGCGAGTTCGGGATTAGTGTCGGCAAACTGCTGGAGGCCGGTGAGGATCGCCTGACGCAGGATCGCCGCCTTGCTCACGCCGCCGCTCACGGCCGCGAGCTCATCGACGGCATGATCGACCTCCGCGGGAATCTGGGTTTGCACGCTCATGCTGCCCTCGGGGAGGGTCTTGGTCGAGCCATGTCCGGCCCCTTTCGTTTCTGCTTCACTAACCCGAAGTGAACTCCACCAGATGTGTCCCCGGCAAACCTGGGTCGAGAATCGGATACGACCTCTGACCTGGGAAGTTGCAGGTAATTTCCGCGGCTCGTCCCCGCCCGACCGCGTCGCTCAGGGTTGTCATTGGCCGCATTCCCACGCGGCTGTGGCGAGCATGGCCAGGGACCAACGAGAACGGCGCGGTAGGGGAGTTGCCCCGACCGCGCCGTTCTCGTGCGCCTACGCCCAGCCCTGGGGTCAACTAGCCTCTCGCAGCGGCTCGTCGCTGGAGTAGGCGTCGTCCATCCATGTGTGGAACCAGTCGGAGACGATAAACGCGAACTCGTTGAAGGTCGGGCGCTCCTCCATCTCGTCGTAGTAGCGCTGCAGTGGTTCAAGCAGGTCGGCGGCAGCTTCGACCGCGTAGTCGGGCGTGTAGTCGTTCTGGGATCTGACTGTCTCGGCCATGGTGCTCATGGTGTGTCCCTTCGTTGGTGCCGCGGGGTGCGGTGGAACACAAGAGTGCGGCGGTTCTGGAAGCTGGTCAAACAGAGGGTCAGAACCCCGGCATAACCCCGGTTGCGACGCCCTACCACCGCTGCCCAGGGGCATACCAGTTCGCCCTCAGAGCCGCGAGATTCCGGGCGAGAACGTGTAACAGTGGGTATCCCTGGTGAGCCCTGGTTATCGCAGTTGTCGCTAAGCCGGATAGCTGTAAATCAGCCGGCGTAGCCTTCGGGGGTTCGAATCCCTCACTCGCCACCAAACGAAGAACGCCCCCGCGCATGCGGGGGCGTTCTTCGTTTATCGGGTGCCGCGGGATTCGAACAGCGGCGCTCACTCGCCTGTACTTCCTTCGCTTGCCACCAGTCCCCAGGCAATGACGGTCGCCCGAGCCAGCACGTCGAACTGGGCGGGGTTGTAGAGCGCCAGGACCGACTCGGATACGGCGCTCGCGGCCAGCTTCGGTGCCTTTGAGAAGTGCGCACCCGGCGAACTCATCAGCCAGGGATAGTCGGCCATGGCGTGCGCCAGGGTCACCGCGTATCTCTCGGCGAGTCGACGTCGCTCATCCTCGTCTGCATCCGGCGCGAGCGCATCGAAGTCCTCGGTCGCCTGGTCGCGCTCGGCCTCGAGCATCCGTCGTACGTCCGCCATCGCGTCCTCGTCGTACAACTGTTCATAGATGAGGATCAGCGCCCGGTCTGAGGTGGACAGCCCGGCGGCGACGTGTTCGAAGCCGCTCGGAACGTCGGTCGCCGAGGAGCCCCGCAAGATCGCGGCGATCTCGGCTCGCGCACGCTGTAGGCGCTTGATACTCAACGCCAGTTCCGCGTCGATGGCTTCGAGTGCCTGCGAGGACGTATCGCCGTTCTGTCCGACCTGTTCGATCTGTTCGATCGGTACGCCCAGATCCCTCAAACGCCGGATCTGCAGCAGCCGCACGAGGTGCTCAACCTGATACTGCTTGTACCCGTTCGACATCCGGTCCGGCTCGTCGAGAAGCCCGACGCGGTGATAGTGCCGCACCGTATTGACGGTCGTGCCGGCGAGATCCGCGAGCTCGCGTGTGCTCCATGCCATCCGGTCGATTCTGCCCGATTTGACCGTGTTCTCGGAACACGGTTTCTACTCGTAGATCATGAACGCTCTTCAGGAGCTCGTCACCAACTTCCAGGACCTGGTCGCGCAGGTCCCCGAGATCCTCCGCCCTCTCATCGTGATGCTCGCCGGGACCATTCCGTTCGTCGAGGGCGAGGTCGCGGCGATGATCGGAATCGTCGGCGGGCTCAATCCGATCGTCGCCGCGATCGCCGCGGCATCCGGCAACTTCTTGTGTGTTCTGGTCGTGGTGCTGCTCACATCGAGGGCGCGGACCGCCGTCGTCAACCGCGCCAGCGCTTCTCAGGACGACGCGGCGCCCAGCAAGCCAGAGTCGAAGGGGCGTCAGCGTTTCAAGCGGTGGCTGGTTCGGTTCGGCGTGCCCGGCGCGAGCATCCTGGGCCCCCTCGCGATCCCGACGCAGTTCACGTCCGCGATCTTGGTCGCCAGCGGAACTCGGCGAGGGTGGGTCTTGCTCTGGCAGGCCGTGGCCATCGTCATCTGGACAACCGTGACCACGGTGTCGATCTGGGCGGCCATGACCTACGTCGTGGGAGTCTGAATCACATGCTCAAAAGGTCGGTGAAGCCCGGAGATGGGCACCCACTACCTCGCTTTCGTTGGTGGCAGCTGTTCTCGCGCTCCGTCTTCCATCTGGGTCTTGTCAGTCCGGACGGCTCCCGTCAGACGTGGACGGTCGACGTCCGCCACGGAGGCGACTCGAACGGCACCGTACTCGCGAAGCTCTACCGCGACGGAGTCCATGAGGCGACGTCGAAACTTCCCGCGACGTTCACCGTGCCCGGCGGCAAGATCGAGGTCGTTGTCTCGGGTTTCGGGATCAAACGGTGTCACTACGTCACCCCGGATGGTTCGGAGCGGCAGCTCACTCCCGATCAGGCCTCCGCAGAGGGTCGTCGTGCTCGTCTCGACCGTGCTCACCCTGTCCTGAGTCGCGCGATAGGGTCCGCGTCGTTGATCATCCTCGTGATCGCGCTCGTTCTCGGTGTGCCGCAGATCATCGACGAGATCTCACACATTCCGCTGATCGCCGACAACATCGGCACCTTCGCGAGCCCTATTCATCTGCCGGCGTGGGCGAACATCTCGCTGGTCGTCGCGACCCTCGTCGCGAGCACCGAGCGTGCGCTGCGGCTGCGATACAACTGGGTCCTGGATGGCGGTCTGTTCGACGGTGGCGAATAGGCGTCAGTCGCGCCAGGAGTGCTGCGGGTCGTAGCCGAGCAGGCGCCGTGCTTTCACGATCGAGAGCATCGTGTCGTGCTCGCCCAGGTCGCCGTGCACGGGAACATCGGGGAACACCTCGGCGACGAGCTCGGCGTTCGGCCGGGTCGTGACGGTGTCGGCCGCCGCGATGATGAAGCGGTCGAAGCCCGGGGGAGCAACCTGCAGCGCGCGCTCGATGGCCTGGGCGCCGTCGCGCGCGTCGATGTAGCCCCAGAGATTCCACTTACGATCCCGCGGATCGGCGTCGTAGGGGAATGCCTCATAGTCCTGGGGCACCATGACGTTCGAGAACCGCAGTGCGGTGATCGAAACTTCCGGATGCCACCGCACGAGCTCGATCGCGAGCTGCTCCTCGAGGTGCTTGACCAGCGAATAGACGGACTCAGGGCGGGCGGGGTACTCCTCGTCCACCGGGATGTAGGGCGGCGGCACATCGAAGGGCAGACCGAGCACGGTCTCGCTCGATGCGTAGACGATCCGCGTGATGCCCAGGCGGATCGCAGCCCAGAAGACGTTGAACGTGCTGGGCATGTTGTTGTGGAACGTCGCGACATCGGGCGCTATGCCGGGTGCCGGGATGGCGGCTAGATGGACCACCGCGTCGAAGCCGTCGTGCTGGTCGTTGACGGCGGTGAGGGCATCGACGACCTGGCCGTAGTCGGTGAGGTCGACACGAACAAATCCGGGCCCGCGTTGCCCGACGATATCCATGCCGATGACGTCGTGCCCGGCGGCGCGCAATTCATTGAGGACGACGGAACCGAGCTTGCCGGAGGAACCAGTGAGAGCGATGCGCATGTCTCCAGGCTCGCACACGGGTGCCGTGCTAGGGCGGGCGAAGCGCGCGCGGTCAGAACGGCGGCGGAGCGGAACTCGCGTATCCCGTGGGAGTCTCCACCCTGACCGTGCCGTCGCTTCGTGTGATGAACCGGAACTTGGTGATGTGCCGGTGCTGATGATCCGGAGGACAGAGCGGGCGCAGGTTGACCTCGTCGGTCTTCCCTCCCAGGGCCCAGGGCTTGTCGTGATCGATGTCGGCGTCGAGGGCGAGGCGGGTGCAGCCATCGCGAGCGCACCTTCCGTATCGCAGGACGAGCCAATCCCGCTGCGCCTTTGTCGGGCGATACGTGCGGCGGTCCATCTGGAGCACGACCCCGCGTACCGGATCCGTGATCACGCGGTGAAAGGCCTTGGCATCGCTGAAGATCTGAGCGGCCGTGAGTGGATCGATGGGACCGTGACCCACGAGCTCCGCATCCTCGCGGGGGAGTCCGGCCAGCCGCGCTGCGAGGTCGCCACCTGCGCCCGCCGTCGTCCCCTCTCCCGCGAGCAGGGAAACCGGCACGGTCACGAAGACCTTCGTCTTGACCGCGGTCGCCGTCCCGTCGCCTTTCAACCATGACGCGAACAGGTCAGCGCGGATCTGATCGCGGGTGCGCAGCTCGCGGGTATCCTTCGACGTCGCCTTTGCGGTCGCGTCCAGGCGACGACCGAGGGCCACCGCGTCGACGGTCGGTACGAGGGCAGAGACCCACGACATCCCGTCGTCGACGTGCTCGATGCAGACGCGACGATCGCGCATTGCAGCGGCGTGGCGTACCTCGGAGCGACGGGTGTCGAGGCGCTCGAGCAGCCGCTTGAGGCGTGCGCGGAATGCGGCGCGCGTGCAGGACAGGACCCACTCCGATGTGGCTGCGTCAAGTTCAGCGATGGCCGACTCGGCCTCCGCGATCTCTTCGGGAGAGGCGCCGTCCGCAGCACGCAGCCGGGCGGCTCCCGCGACGACCGCATCGACGAGTACGAGAGGCGCGAAGCCGTCGAGGGCGCGACGCCACAGCCACGGCAACGACTCGGATGCGGCCGATGCCGTGTACGCGTGGGACCGGAGGGTCTGCTCGGAGACGTTCAGACGCAGAGACAGATCGAGCAGAACCCCACGCTCCGCCAGTTCTTCGCCGTCTCGCCCGACGATGTCCGTGTAGACGTACGGATGCCGACGCGCGATCTCGATCGCCTCTGCGATACCGGCCGCACGGCGCGCATCGTGCCGGATCGACGCGAACTGATCACCTTGGAGATCGTCGAACAGAAAGCCCAGCGACTCTTCCATCGACACGCTCGTCGACGATGTCTGCGGATGCTCGAGAACTTCGATCACAGATCGATCGTAGCACATAGATACGATGAAACGCTACGGCAGAGACAAATGAATAGAACATATGTTCTGTCACTACGCTGAGGCACAGCCCAAGGAGGGGATGACAGATGACGCAGCCCGCCCCCGTGCGCGCCGTCGGGGTCCGCGACGTCGCCGCGCACGCCGGAGTATCGACGCAGACGGTGTCGCGCGTGCTCAATGGTCATCCGCACATCCGCCCCGAAACGCGTCAGCGGGTACTCGATGCGATCCAGGCGCTCGGCTATCGCATCAACAACGCCGCGAGAGCCCTGGGCACCAGCACATCGCGCACTCTGGGCGTCGTGGCATCCGATGCCGCCCTCTACGGACCCGCCGAAGGGGTCGCCGCACTCGAGGCGGCGGCCCGAACGGGAGGGCGCTGGATCGCCACGGCCTACGCGGACGGCGCGAATGCGTCGTCAGTCGAAGCCGCGGTAAAGCACCTGCTCGCGCAGGGCGTCGACGGCATCGTCCTCGTCGCACCCCACACGCGCACGCTCGAGGCGGCCACCGCGGCGGCACCCGGTGTTCCGATCGTCGCCCTGCACGGCGGCACCGGTGTGGCGACTCAGTCAGCGGGCGCGGCACTCGCGGTGGCGCACCTGATCGACCTCGGGCATCGACGAATTGCGGAGGTCGCGGGCCCGGGTGACTGGCTCGAGGCGACGGCTCGTTCCCGGGGTGTGGCTGACGCGCTTGACTCCGCAGGCTTGACCCTCGCCGACCGGTGGGAGGGCGACTGGAGTGCTGCTGCCGGGTATGCGCTCGCAGAGGCGGTCGCCGAAGCCCTCGGGCGCGCACAGGCGCCCACTGCGCTCGCCGTTGCGAACGATCAGATGGCGCTCGGTCTGATGGCGGGACTGCGTGCTCAGGGCATCGACGTGCCCCGCGAGGTCTCCGTCGTGGGGTTCGACGACAATCCCGACTCCGCGTTCTACCTGCCCGCGTTGACGACGGTGCGACTCGACCTCGCGTCCGAAGCGCGGCGGGTGGTCGCTGAGGTCGTCGGCGCGCCGGGGGAGGCGTTCGCTGAGCCTCCGGTGCTCGTCGTGCGCGATTCTGCGATTCCGCTCGGCGACTGAACGAACTCCCCAGCGGCGGACGGGCTCTCGCGAAAATTGGATGGTACCGGTAACATCGCGAGGGTCGCTCGAACCCGAGGCGACCGCCGCGAGACCGATGGAGCCCCCGTGAGCACGACCGAAGACCCGAATTCCGTCGAGGCAGCGATCGCCGCCACCCGAATCGAGGTCGCCGCGCTGCATGCGGAGTTGGTGCGTTACGGCTTGGTGGTGTGGACGGGTGGGAATGTGTCGGGTCGTGTGCCCGGGGCGGACTTGTTCGTGATCAAGCCCAGTGGTGTGTCGTATGACGATCTCGCTCCGGAGAACATGATTCTGTGCGATCTGGATGGGAACGTCATCGCCGGTACTCCGGGCAGTGATCGTTCTCCGTCGAGTGATACCGCGGCGCATGCGTATGTGTATCGGAACATGCCGGATGTGGGTGGTGTGGTGCACACGCATTCGACGTTTGCGGTGGCGTGGGCGGCGCGGGGGGAAGAGATTCCGTGTGTGATCACGGGGATGGCGGATGAGTTCGGGGGTCCGATTCCGGTGGGTCCGTTTGCGGTGATCGGGGATGACTCGATCGGCCGCGGCATCGTGGAGACCCTCACGGGCCACAGGAGCCGTGCGGTGTTGATGCAGAATCATGGGCCGTTCACGATCGGGGTGTCGGCGAAGGATGCGGTGAAGGCGGCGGTGATGTGTGAGGACGCTGCCCGCACGGTGCACATCGCCCGGGAGGCGGGACCTCTGATCCCGATCCCGCAGGACAAGATCGACGCCCTCTACGGCCGCTACCAAAACGTCTACGGACAGAACGAGGACGATCGCCGATGACCGAAACATCTGCCGCGGACGCTATCCGCTCCGGCCGAACCGCCCTCGGCATCGAGTTCGGCTCGACCCGCATCAAGGCGTGCCTCGTCGACGCCGACAACCCGGCCGACGTCCTCGCGGTCGGCGGCTTCGAATGGGAGAACAGCTTCGACGACGGGCGCTGGACCTACGCCCTCGACGAGGTGTGGACGGGACTTGCCGCCGCCTACGCCGAGTTGAAGACGGATGCCGAGCAGCGCCATGGTGTCAGCCCCGCCACGATCGGCGCCATCGGCGTCTCGGCCATGATGCACGGCTACCTCGCTTTCGATGCCGACAACGAGCTCCTCGTCCCGTTCCGCACCTGGCGCAACACCTCGACCGGGCCGGCAGCCGCCGAACTGACGAACCTCTTCGGGGTCAACATCCCGCTCCGCTGGTCGATCGCGCACCTGCACCAGGCGGTGCTCGACGCGGAAGACCATGTCCGCGACATCCGCTTCGTCACCACCCTTGCGGGCTACGTGCACTGGCGTCTCACCGGTCGCCGTGTGCTCGGTGTCGGTGATGCGTCCGGCATGTTCCCCATCGATCCGACCACCGGCACCTACGACGCCGACATGGTCTCGGCGTACGACTCGTTGGCGGAGGGGCGTCTGCCCGCTCCTCTCGTCGAACTCCTGCCCGATGTCCTCGCTGCGGGCGTCGACGCCGGTGGGTTGACGACCGAAGGGGCCGCCCTGCTCGACCCGACCGGCGCGCTTGCCCCCGGCATCCCGTTCTGTCCGCCCGAGGGTGATGCCGGTACCGGGATGGTCGCGACGAACTCCGTCTCGCCCCGCACGGGAAACGTCAGCGCGGGCACCAGCATCTTCGCGATGGTCGTGCTCGAACGCCCGCTCGCGCAGGTGCACCACGAACTCGACGTCGTCACGACGCCGGCCGGTGACCCCGTCGCGATGGTGCACTGCAACAACGGCGCGAGCGAACTCGCTGCGTGGGCCAACATGTTCGGTCGCTTCGCCGAGGCAGCCGGAACCCCTCTCGCCGCGGACGCCGTCTACGAGGTCCTGTTCCGTGAGGCACTCGAGGCGGAACCGGATGCCGGGGGTCTGCTGGCCTACAACTACCTCGCGGGCGAGCCGATCGCCGGGCTCGATGCGGGGCGTCCGCTCGTCGTTCGCACCCCCGACTCGCGCCCCACGCTGGGCAACTTTGCGCGGGCCCAGCTCTACGCCGTCTTCGGCACCCTGAGCCTCGGGATGCGCGTGCTGCGTGGCGAGCGCGTCGCGGTCGACACCATGTATGCGCACGGGGGTATGTTCCGTACGGCCCGTGTCGCGCAACGTTTTCTCGCTGCCGCGATCGATGCGCCGGTCGCTGTCGCAGCGACGGCATCGGAGGGTGGCGCGTGGGGCATCGCGGTGCTCGCGGCCTACCTCGACGCGGCCGACGCCCCGCTCGACGCCTACCTGGCCGACCACGTCTTCACCGCGACCGGGTTCGAGACCGTCGCGCCCGACCCCGACGACCTCGTCGGATACGCCACCTACCTCACGCGCTACGAAGCCGGGCTCGCCATCGAGCACGCCGCCGTCGCAGCGCTCTGACTCCACACCGAAAGTAGAACTCCATGACTCGCACTCCTCTCTCCACCTCGCTCGAGCCCTACGAGGTCTGGTTCGTCACCGGCAGCCAGAACCTCTACGGCGAAGAGACGCTCCGCCAGGTCGCCGACCAGTCGCAGGGCGTCGTCGCCCAGCTCGAGGGTCACGTCCCGGTCAAGGTCGTCTGGAAGCCCGTGCTGAAGGATGCCGACAGCATCCGCCGCCTCGCGCTCGAAGCCAACGCCGCCGACAACGTCATCGGCCTGATCGCCTGGATGCACACCTTCAGCCCCGCGAAGATGTGGATCGGCGGGCTCGACGCCCTGCAGAAGCCACTGCTGCACCTTCACACACAGGCGAACGTCGAGCTGCCGTGGGCAGACATCGACTTCGACTTCATGAACCTCAACCAGGCCGCGCACGGCGACCGCGAGTTCGGTTACATCCAGACGCGTCTGGGCGTCGCCCGCAAGACCGTCGTCGGACACGCATCCGACGCCCGTGTGCGCGCCGAGATCGAGTCGTGGCAGCGCGCGGCCGCGGGCTGGGCGGCCTCGCGCAGCCTCAAGCTCGCCCGTTTCGGCGACAACATGCGCTACGTCGCCGTGACCGAGGGAGATAAGACCGAGGCCGAGCTGCGGTTCGGCGTGCAGGTCAACACGTGGGGTGTCAATGAGCTGGCGGATGCGGTGGCCGCTGCATCCGAATCCGACATCGACGCGCTCGTCGCGCTATATGAAGAGGAGTACGACGTCGTGCTCGAGCTGCGTGCCGGGGGAGAGCGCCACCAGTCGCTGCGCGATGGTGCCGCGATCGAGCTCGGTCTTCGCTCGTTCCTCGAGGAGGGTGGCTTCGGCGCCTTCACGACGAGCTTCGAAGACCTCGGTGCGCTGAAGCAGTTGCCGGGCCTCGCGGTCCAGCGTCTGATGGCCGAGGGCTACGGCTTCGGTGCCGAGGGCGACTGGAAGACGGCCATCCTCGTCCGGGTAGCGAACGTCATGGGCGCGGGCCTGCCCGGTGGGGCGAGCCTGATGGAGGACTACACCTACGACCTCGTGCCCGGCAGCGAGCGGATCCTCGGGGCACACATGCTCGAGGTGTCGCCGTCGCTGTCATCGCAGAAGGCGCGGCTCGAGATCCACCCGCTCGGTATCGGCGGCAAGGAAGACCCCGTGCGCCTGGTGTTCACGGCCGACCCCGGCCCCGCGGTCGTCGTCGCGATGAGCGACATGCGCGACCGCTTCCGACTCGTCGCGAACGTCGTCGAGAACGTCGAGGCGCCGGACCTGCCCAACCTGCCGGTAGGGCGCGCCGTGTGGAAGCCGCAGCCCGATTTCGCGACGAGCGCCGCGGCCTGGCTGACGGCCGGTGCCGCGCACCACACCGTCATGACGACCGCCGTGGGCATCGAGGTCTTCCGCGACTTCGCCGAGATCGCCAAGACCGAGTTGCTCGTGATCGACGACGAGACCACGTTGCGCGGGTTCCAGCAAGAGGTGCGCTGGAATCAGGCGTACTACCGCCTGGCTCAGGGCCTGTAAGTCAGGGCGTTTCGACTCGCTGCGCTCGCTCACGATCGGTGGGCGCCGCCAGCGCGCCTACGGGGTCATCGAGTAACCGGGCGAAGGCCGCCTCTGCCGCACCGACCAAGAGGCGGTCTTCGCCCAGCGCAGCCGAGCGGATGTCGACGTCCTCTCCCGCGGCCGGCATCGACAGGGCTCGCACGTCCTCGAGCAGTTCGCCGGTGCCGCCCTCGGCGATCGTCGCGAGAAAGCCGCCCAGCACGATCAGCTGCGGATTGAGCACGTTCACGGCGTTCGCGAGCGCCGTGGACAGGATGCGTCGCTGCCGCGCGATCTCGTCGCGCGCGTCGGGCAGGGTGCTGGCCGCGAGAGCGGCGGCGAGGGTCGGTTCGTCGGCGCTCGCCAGGCCAGCGACCGCGAGCAGGCGCACTCGGCTGACCTCGTCTTCGAGGACGCCGTCCCCGGCGAGCCGGTCCGCGCTCGACGGTATGCCCGGTCGGTTCTGCCCGAACTCACCGGCGTAACCCGAGGCCCCGGCCACGGGCATCCCGTGCACGATCAGGCCACCACCGATACCGCTCGCGCCGCCATTCAGGTAGACGAGATTGTCGATGCCGCGACCCGCGCCGAACAGGTGCTCGGCGATCGCGCCGAGGGATGCGTCATTGCCGACCACGATCGGTAGGCCCGTCGCTTCGGCCGCGAGTTCGTGCAGCGGCACATCGTGCCACTCGAGGTGCGGGGCGTTCCGCACCATCCCGTCGGCGCCGCGCACCAGCCCGGGTACCGCAAAACCGAGTCCCACGAGCCGCGCGTCCCTCAACGCGTCCGCGCGCCAGAGCTCGATCGTTTCGGCGACCAGCCGCACCGTCTCGGCCGGAGTGAGCAGGTGGTCGACCTCTATGCGGCGGCGGGCGGCGACCGTCCCATCGAGTCGTACGGCAGCGATGGCGAGGGCATCGACCTCGGGATTCGCGGCGATCGCCATGATCGACGGATGCGTCACCACGACCGGAGACGGACGTCCCGCGCGCGTCGACGGAGCCGGCGGAAGCTCTTCTGCCAGGCCGATCGAGGCGAGTTCCGCAACCAGGTCGGCGATCGTCGAGCGGTTGAGTCCGGTTGTCGCCGTCAACTGCGCGCGCGACTGGGGGCCCGCCAGATGCAGGATCCGCACCAAACGCGCGAGGTTCGCTCGACGCACGGCTTCGAACGTCGTCGCGCGGTCGGTCATCGCACCAGCGTAGGGGGTCGCCGCGTCCGACGGAATGGTATAGGTTGTGTTCAACAACATTTCCGTTCAGCGAGGATCAGGATCACCCATGAGCACCCCTACGCCCACGCCCGCCGACAAGTTCTCCTTCGGCCTCTGGACCGTCGGCTACAACGGGACCGACCCGTTCGGTGGCCCGACGCGTCCGCCCCTCGACACCGTGCACGCCGTGGAGAAGCTCGCCGAACTCGGCGCGTATGGCCTGACCTTCCACGACGACGACCTCTTCGCCTTCGGTTCGACCGAAGCCGAGCGCGAGAAAGAGATCGACCGGCTGAAGGGCGCACTCGCCGACACCGGCATGATCGTGCCGATGGTCACGACCAACCTCTTCAGCGCCCCTGTCTTCAAGGACGGCGGCTTCACGTCGAACGACCGCGGCGTCCGTCGCTTCGCTCTCCGCAAGGTTTTCCGCCAGCTCGACCTGGGCGCCGAACTCGGCGCCAAGACGTTCGTCATGTGGGGCGGCCGCGAGGGTGCCGAGTACGACGCCGCGAAGGACATCCGCGCCGCGCTCGAGCGCTACCGTGAGGCCGTCAACCTGCTCGGCGACTACGTGATCGACAAGGGTTACGACATCCGCTTCGCCATCGAGCCCAAGCCCAACGAGCCGCGCGGCGACATCCTGCTGCCGACGCTGGGTCACGCCCTCGCGTTCATCGACTCGCTCGAGCGTCCCGAACTCGTCGGCCTCAACCCCGAGGTCGGGCACGAGCAGATGGCGGGCCTGAACTTCGCCGCGGGCATCGCCCAGGCGCTGTACCACGGCAAGCTCTTCCACATCGACCTGAACGGCCAGCGCGGCATCAAATACGACCAGGACCTGGTGTTCGGTCACGGCGACCTGCACAACGCGTTCGCGCTCGTCGACCTGCTTGAAAACGGCGGACCCGGCGGTACGCCCGCCTACGACGGCCCCCGACACTTCGACTACAAGCCGAGTCGCACCGAGGACGAGACGGGAGTCTGGGACTCGGCAGCGGCCAACATGCGCACCTACCTGCTGCTCAAGGAGCGTGCCGCGGCCTTCCGCGCCGACCCCGAGGTGCAGGAGGCGCTCGAGGCTTCGCGTGTGCCCGAGCTCTCGGTGCCGACGCTGAACGAGGGCGAGTCGTACGACGACTTCCTCGCGGACCGCTCGGCATACGAGGACTTCGACACCGACGCCTACCTGGGTGGCAAGGGCTTCGGCTTCGTCCGCCTGCAGCAGCTCGCGACCGAGCACCTGCTCGGCGCCCGCGGCTGAGGAGAGCAAATGACGCTCGTCGCGGGGGTCGATTCGTCGACGCAGTCGTGCAAGGTCGTCATCGCGGATGCCTCGACCGGCCGGATCGTTCGCACCGGCCGGTCGGCGCATCCGGATGGCACCGAGGTCGACGCGGAGGCGTGGTGGAACGCTCTGCAGGCCGCGATCGTCGACGCCGGTGGGCTCGACGACGTGGCATCGGTGTCGATCGCGGGTCAGCAGCACGGCATGGTCGTGCTGGATGCGCAGGGCGCGGTCATCCGTCCCGCCCTGCTCTGGAACGACACGCGTTCGGCCGTGGCGGCACGCCAGCTCATCGCGGAGGTCGGGGCTGACACGTATGCGGAGCGGACGGGCGTCGTGCCCGTTGCCTCTTTCACCGCGACGAAGTTGCGCTGGCTGCGCGACACCGAACCCGAGAACGCGGCCCGCGTCGCGGCAGTGGCGTTGCCGCACGACTGGCTGACGTGGCGCTTGCGCGGGTACGGCCCGGCGGGATCGCCCCTCGGCCCCGTGCTCGACGAGCTCGTGACGGATCGGTCGGATGCCAGTGGCACCGCCTATTGGGGCTCCGCCGGCTATCAGCCCGACCTGTTCGAACGCGCGCTGGGTCACGCGGCCGTGCTGCCACGTGTGCTGGGTCCGCTCGAGCGCGCGGGTACAACGCCGAGCGGGCTCGTCATCGGCCCCGGCGCGGGGGATAACGCAGGCGCGGCCCTGGGTCTCGGTGCCACGGGCGGCGACGGCGTCATCTCGATCGGTACATCGGGAACGGTTTTCGCCGTCACGGAGACTCCGATCGCGGATGCCTCGGGTACGGTCGCCGGCTTCGCCGACGCCACAGGACGGTTCTTGCCGCTCGTCGCAACGCTCAACGCGGCGCGCGTCCTGGATGCTTTCGGCGGGCTGCTCGGGGTCGATCACGATGAGCTCGGTCGCCTCGCGCTCGAGGCGGCACCGGGGCCGAAAAGTCCTGTGCTCGTGCCGTACTTCGAGGGTGAACGAACGCCGAATCTGCCGGATGCCACGGCATCCCTGTCGGGTCTGACGCTCGCCGGTACGACGAGGCCGGCGATCGCGCGCGCGGCGATAGAAGGCATGCTCTGCGGTCTGGCCGCGGGTCTCGACGCGATCCGCGAACAGGGGGTCGAGCTTCACCGTCTGCTGCTGATCGGCGGCGCGGCTCGAAATCCCGCGGTATCGGCGATCGCCGCGCAGGTTTTCGACCTGCCGATCGTGGTACCGGCGCCGGGCGAGTACGTCGCCCTCGGCGCGGCACGTCAAGCCGCAGCCGTCCTCGCGGGTGACTGGCCCGACTGGGCCGCATCCGGCGAGATCGAGGTGCCCGTCGACACCCGAGCCGACATCCGCGCGCGGTACGCGCACGCCGCGCTAGGGTTCCGTCCGTGACTCCGAGAGAACGACGCCCCGCATCCGGCACCCAGCACTTGCTGCGATCGGGTGACTATCAAGCGGTCGTCGCGAGTGTCGGAGCCTCCTTGCGGGTCCTGCGTCACAGCGGGCCCATGGGTGAACGCGATCTCGTCGTGCCCTTCGACGCCGACGAGGTCCGGCCCGCCTATCGCGGCGTGACTCTCGCGCCCTGGCCCAACCGGATCGTCGACGGTCGCTATCGCTTCGGAGGGATCGATCACGTCTTGCCGCTGACCGAGCCGGAGCGCGGTCATGCCCTGCACGGGCTGGTTTCGTGGCTCGATTTCGAGGCCGTCGACAAGGGCGCCGATCACGTCACGCTCGCCGCCGAGATCGAACCGCAGACGGGCTATCCGTGGCGGATCTGTATCGAGTCGACCTTCCGCCTGAGCGAGGGGGGCCTCGAGCAGACCGTCACGGGAACGAACATGTCCGACACGGTCGCCCCATTCGGCATCAGCGGGCACCCCTACCTCGTTGCGGGCCCAGGACGCGTGGACGACTGGACGCTGGAGCTGCCCGCCGATGTCGTCCTCGGTGTCACGGAGGACCGTCTCATCCCCACGACCGAGCAAGATGTCGACGCACACGACGCCCGTTGCTTCGATTTTCGTCGGCCGCGCCGCATCGGTGATGCGCGCATCGACCACGCCTTCACGGGGCTGCGGTGGGACGACGGAATGGCTCGTGTGCGTGTGACGGATGCCTCGGGGTCCGGTGTCTCCCTTGCTTGGGATGGGGCGTGCCCCTGGGTGCAGGTGCACACGGCGGATATGCCCGGGCGTGCGACCGATCGGATCGGATTGGCCGTCGAGCCGATGACCTGCCCACCCGACGCTTTTAATTCTGAGAACTCTCTCATATACCTTGACCCCGCATCCCGGGCCGGGGGAAGCTGGACCATCGCGTCGATCTGAACAAGATCCCGCGACAAACTTTCCCTCGCAAGAGCTTCCCGATTCGGTGTTTTGACGATTTGTCCACCGAAAAGGGGACATAAATTTATGATTTGTCCCCCAAAAGGGGGACATACCTTGCGTGCGCGGTGGGGTTATGCTCGTTCTAGCTCCTTCTGAAGCATTCGAACCGACGTCCCCAGCGTTGGGCGGGCCGTTTCCCCAAGCGGTTCTGCGATCGGATGGGAAGGAAGCGGGGCCCCCTCGAGTCGCCCAGTCCCCAATGGGCCACCCGAGGGGGCCAATTCTTTTCTTCGGCCCTCCCCGCGACTCACGAGGCGCAACCGTCCACAGGACGCCGGTTCTTCTCCTTGCCGGCACGCGATGACCTGTCAGGATGGGTCGCATCCGTCCGTGTGATCGAAGAGAGCCACTATGTCGCAGCCCCAGGGCCCATCGCCCGTCGAGGCCGAAGAGGCCCGGAGTCCCTACTGGAAGTTCGCCGTCTGGATCGCGATCGGCGCACTCATCGCCGCCGCACTCGTGTGCGTCATCTGGGTGCTGATCGGTGATCAGAACGGACTCATCGGTCGGGCGTTCTTGACGATCGTGCTGCTGGCCGGTTTTGCCGGCGCCGCGCTGCTTGATGCGAGCGCCGCGCCGCGCCGCCCGCAGTGGTACGTGCTCGTGAGCATGATCGGGTGGGTGCTTGCGCTCCTCGCCGGCGCCATCAAGATCTGGGCGCCGATGGACTGGGGATGGCCGTGGGGCTCGTCGCCTTTCATCCGCTTCGTCGAATTCGTGGGGATCGTCCTGGTGCTTCGGCTGGCCATCCTGCACATCCGCTTGTTCACGAAGACTCAGGGCGAGCCGCGCAGTGCTTTCTCGCGGATCGTCGTGCCCATCACCGTCGTTCTTGTCTCGGTGCTCGCCGTCCTCCTGATCCTGCCCATGCTGCTGGCGCGAGCCGTGGACTTCTCGGAGTTCTACTGGCGCGTCGTGGTCGCAATCACGATCCTGGCTGCCGTCGGCACGGCTCTCGTGCCCCTCGTCAAGGCTCTCAACGGCCCGCGACGTCTCGCGCCGCCCGCCCCGCCCGTACCGGCTCCCGTCTGGCCGACCTATGTCGACGGCATGACCCCGCTGCCCGCGCTCGCAGACGGCTCGCCGGACTGGAACGCCTACTACACGGGCTACCCGACACAGCAGGCGGCTTATCAGCAGCAGGGCATCGCGCCGACTCCGCCCCCCGTCCCTCCGGCGCCGCCCGTGCCTCCTGCGGCTCCGCCGAGCTGAGTCTCACCGGTCGAGGATCTCGAGCGCGGCCATCGCGGCGTTCTGGCCACCCAGACCGCTGACGCCACCCCCGCGTCGCGCTCCTGCACCGCAGAGCAGTACACGCGGGTGTTCCGTCGCGACGCCCCAGCGCACCGCCGGACCGCGCGAGCCCCCGCCATCGACTCCGCCATCGACTCCGCCACCGGCATCCGAATCATCGCCCAGCCACGGCCACGACAGGGGCCCATGGAAGATGTCGCCGGCGGCCATTCCGAGCGAATCCTGCAGGTCGAGCGTTGATCGTGCTTCGAGACAGGGCGTGCCGTCCGGGGCCCGATAGATCACGTCCTCGATGGGCTCGGCAAGCACGCTGTCGAGCGAGGCCTGAGCGGCAGCGAGCAGCTCAGCGCGCGAGGCATCCGGGTCCCGTCCGGTGACGAGACGATGAGGTGCATGCAAACCGAACAGCGTCAGTGTCTGGGCGCCCTCGGAGCGCAGGTCGGAGCCGAGGATCGTTGGGTCGGTCAACGAGTGGCAATAGATCTCGGCGGGAAGCGGTGAGGGAATCCGCCCCGACGCGGCTTCCGCGTAGGCCGAGTCCAGCTGCGTCAGCGTCTCGTTCACATGGAACGTGCCCGCGAATGCGGATGCCGGATCCACCTCGTGATCGCGCAGCCTCGGCAGGCGGCGCAGCAACATATTGACCTTGACCTGCGCTCCCTCGACTTCCCGCGCAGCGGCGTCCGGCTCGTCCCCGTCCGCGCTGACGAGCCGATCGAGAACGGCAGGTCCGACGCCGCTCAGCACGAGTCGAGCGGCGACACGCTCGCCATCCGCCAGTGTGACCTCTCCATCAGGGCTCACCACGACGACCTCCGCGTTGACGCGTAGGGTGGCGCCGGCGCGCACGGCTGCGTCGCGCAGAGCATCTGTCACACTCCCCATGCCCCCGACCGGGACATCCCAGTCGCCCGTGCCACCGCCGATCACGTGGTACAAAAAGCAGCGGTTCTGGCGCAGCGAGGCGTCGTCCGACGACGCGAAGGTGCCGATCAGCCCGTCCGTCATGACAATCCCACGCACGAGGTCCGACCCCACCGAGTCGCGGACGAGTTCACCGAGCGGACGATCGACGATCCCCTGCCAGAGCTCGTCGTCGCCGACGGCCCGGCGCACAGCCCGCGCATCGGGAAGTGGCTGCGTGAGCGTGGGGAACACGGCTCGGGCAACGGCACCCACCCGAGCCGAGAGGGCGGCGTAGCGAGCTGCTTCGGCACGGTCTCCCGTCGCGCGTGCAAAGGATGCGGCGGTGCCCGAGGCATCCCCGTGATCGATCAGAACACCGTGCTCGGGCGAGCCCGGGTCGGGCGTGTACGACGAGATGCGGCGCCGCCGGAGCGTGATTTCGAGCCCGAGGTCGCGGACGATCGAGGCGGGGAGCAAGCTCACGAGGTACGAATAGCGCGAGATGCGCGCGTCGACACCCGCCCACGGTCGCTCCGAGACCGCGGCGCCGCCGACATGGCCGAGGCGCTCGAGCACGAGGACGCTCCGGCCTGCCTGCGCGAGATAGGCGGCTGCGACGAGTGCGTTGTGACCTCCTCCCACGATCACGACATCGTGAAGGGTGTGCGGGCCGCTCGAGCGCGTCATGCGCCCACCCTAGGACGCGCGGCGCCGAGAACCCATGGGTAGCGTAGGGGCGTGGATTCAGACGCGGAACTTTTGTCCTTGGCCGTCGAGATCGCACGGGAGGCCGGAGAACTCGCCCGCACCCGGCGGGACCAGGGGGTGGCGATCGCGGCGACCAAGTCGGGGCTGGCCGACATCGTCACGGAAGCCGACCGCGAGGTCGAGCAACTGATCCGCGACCGGATAGCGGCGGCGCGTCCGGACGACGGGTTCCTCGGTGAAGAGTCTGCGGCCGAAGAAGGATCGTCCGGCCTCACCTGGGTCGTCGACCCCATCGACGGGACCGTGAACTACGCGTACGGAATTCCCGCGTACGCCGTGTCGATCGCGGTCGTCGAGGGTCCGCCCGACCCCGGCGTGTGGACGGCGGTCGCCGGCGTCGTCAACAACCCGGCCACCGGCGAGCTCTTCCATGCATCCCGCGGCGAGGGCGCCTATCTCGGCTCGCAGAGACTTGCGATCCTGGGCGAACCGGATGCATCCGGCGCGCTCATCGCCACCGGCATGAGCTACGACCCCGAGCGCCGCACGCAGCAGTTCGAGATTCTGGGGCGGGTGCTGCCACTCGCTCGCGACATCCGGCGAATCGGTGCGGCGTCGCTGGATCTCGCCTTCGTCGCGGCCGGAAGATTCGACGCGTATTACGAGTGGGGCCTCTGGCCATGGGACATGGCAGCCGGTTCGCTGCTCGTCAGCGAGGCCGGGGGAGTTGTGGGTGGACTCGCGGGAGCTCGCGCGGGACGCGACCTTTTGATCGCCGCGAGTCCCGAATTCTACGGATCGCTGGAGGCAGTGCTCGCTGGTTGAGCAGTCTGCTCACACATGGCATTCTCAGTCCCGACGGGTTAGTGTTTACCTATTCGTTACCTCCGCCCGAACGGATCTGACGAGAATCTCAGAAGCAAGAACCCGAGCAAGACATCCCGAAGCCCGTCGCGTCCCCCCGCGCGCCTGATCCGAGAGTTCCATCCGCTTGCAACCCGACGCCCCCGAGTCGGAGTTCGGCCTCACACGCCGTGCTCGACGTGCAGACGCCTCTGCGTCCGCCCTCGACTCTGCCTCCGATTCCGCTGCGACACACTCGTCCGCTGAGTCCGAGACGCGTGCCGCTCGTCGGCGAGCAGCGATCCAGGATGCTCCGCAGAGCCGTCGACAGGCTCGCCTGAGCGGCACTCCCATCGTCGAATCCGTCACCGCTTCGGACTCGTCCGTTCCGCTCGTGCCTTCGCCGGCCGATCTGACGCCTGCGTCTCAGTCCGTCGAGGGCGATGTCTCGGATGCTTTCGAGACAGCGGCTCGCCTGTTCAGCTTCACCGGCGAGAACCCGGTGATCGTGCCGGTCGCCCAACCTGCTGCAGACGAGTCGGAGGCCCCGGCAGCCGCTTCACACCGCGCGCCGCGTCGCGTGCGGCGGCCCGGGTCCGCCCTCAGGCGCGTGGCTGCCACCGGCTTCAGCATGGGTGTCATGGCGGCCGTCGGACTGCTCACGGTCGCGGTGACGGTGCCCGCCGAGGCACTCGCCGCGGCGACCCAAGCCGATTCCGTCACGTCGATCACGGTTGCGTCCGACGACGAGGTTGCGGAAGAAGACGAGATCCAGGCGTTCGTCGCTCCCGAGGGTGCCGACACCGAGCTCAATCGGGACGAGCAGTACTCGACGGCCACCTTCAGCGACATCGCTGCGGCGACCGGCATCAGCCGCCACACCAATTTCTTCGTCAACGACCCGAGCGCTCCCATCCAGTGGCCCTTCGCCGTCGGCGTTCCCATCTCGGATGGTTACGGTCCCCGCTGGGGCTCGTTCCACTATGGGCTCGACTTCACTCCGGGTGAGGGTGCCGAGATCCAGGCCGTCGCTGCCGGCACGGTTCGTGTCGCGAGCGAGAGCGGCGGAGCGTTCGGCGTCCACGTGATCGTCGATCACGAGATCAACGGCGAGGTCTTCGCAACCCACTACGCGCACATGCTGTACGGCTCGATGCAGGTCAAGGCCGGCGACGTCGTCGAGGCCGGTACGGTTCTCGGGCACGTCGGCGACACGGGTCTGTCGTATGGAGCGCACCTGCACTTCGAGGTGTTCGTCAACGGCGCACGCATCGATCCGCTGCCGTGGCTGCGCGAGCACGCGGGCGGCTGATCCGCGAGGTCGCCTCGGTTTCAGGTCGGCGCCCCGCCGATGGTATTCTCTTGTGGTTGCCCGCTTGCGGGTGCGCCCCGATAGCTCAGTGGTAGAGCACTTCCATGGTAAGGAAGGGGTCGTCAGTTCAATCCTGACTCGGGGCTCGCAGCATCCTGGACCGGGATGCGGTGTGGCGGGGTAGCTCAGTTGGTGAGAGCGCACGACTCATAATCGTGAGGTCGCGGGTTCAAGCCCCGCTCCCGCTACGAAAGAAGCGCCCCCTCGTGGGGCGCTTCTTTCGTTGGTGGAGTGGTTGGTTGGCCCGTCACGCGCGGGTGGGCCCACGCCGCCAGAGGCTCCGCGCGCCGCGCAGCGGCGTGTGGAGAGGCGGTGGGGACAAGCCCCGCTCCCGCTACAGAAAGAAGCGCCTCCTCGTGGGGCGCTTCTTTCGTTGGTGGAGTGGTTGGTTGGCGCGTCACCCGCGGGTGGCGCTGCGGCCAGCTCGGCGCAGTCGTGCCTCACGGCTCGCGACGTGGACGCCGACGCCCGTCGTTCCGGCTGCGAACGCCGCCAGCAGACCGAAGAACGCGAGCTCATCCCCGGACGCGTAGATCATGGCCGAGCAGACGAGTGCGACCACAGCGACGAACATCACCGCTGTACCGAAAATCTCACCGATGCTCGAACGATCCAGCATTTCGCGTGCGTATCCCCACATGCCTTCAGGATGCGGCTGCCGGCTCCCACCCGCAATCGTCCTCGGGTGAACAGATCGTCACGATCCCGCCATCCCCGGTTATCCGAGCTCGCCGGGGTGCGTGAGGCGCCACCAGGCGGTCGGCTGCTCGATCCCGCCCTCGAGGGTCACATCGATGGTCGCGGTGTTCGGACCGGCGCTCCAGGTGATGGTTCCGACGGACTCGCCGTCCTCGTATGTCTCGGGCGCCGTTGTGTCCATGGTCACGGCGAGGGGGGTGTCGGACCAGGTCAGGATCGACGCGCTATCGAGGACGATCATCCGTCCGGCCGATCCCCATGCCGTCGTGTACGTGCCGACCTGTTGGCCGCGCTCAGAGAGCGGTACGTTGTGGAACCCCGCGCGGATGCTGTCGAGCAGCGAGACGACCCCGGCGCTGACGGAGTCTCGTGAGAACCCGCCGAGCATCACCCCGGTGACGCTGAGTGGCTGCCCCGTGCCGACATCGAGGGTCGCCGTGTACAGCAGGGTGTAGTCGTTCTCGCCGAGCGTTCCCGTCTTGAGTCCGGTGATCCCGGATGTGCCCAGCACGCCGTTCGTGTTCAACATCGTCCCCGGACCCGGCAGCGTGAGGGAACGCGTCGCCGCGATCTGCGCGATCACGGGGTTGGCGGCGGCGATCTTGCCGATTGCGATCATGTCGCTCGGGGTGCTCGTGTTGCGGGCACTGAGGCCCGTGGGTTCGACGATCGTCGTGCCGGTCAGTCCGTTCGCCGCGAGCCAGCGCTGCGCCGCGCTCACGAAAGCGCCCTGCGAACCGAACGCCCAGGTCGACACGGCCTCGGCATAGTTGCTCGCGGAGGGGATGAGCATCGTCGCGAGCGCGTCGTGCAGTGACATCGTCGTGCCCCGAGGCATCTCGGCGACCGTCGCCCCGAGCACGTAGTACTTGTCGAACAGATCGCGGTCGGCCTCGCCGAAAGCGATTGTCGGACCGGGGTCGTCCGCGCTCGCGAGGGGCTTCGCGTCCAAGATCACGAGGGCCGTGATCAGCTTGCTGATGCTCGCCATCGGCCGGGGATCCGCTGCGCCGCTCGACTTCCAGATGCCACCGGCTTCAGGGCCCAGATAGTCGTCGGCGCCAGCGACGCTGATCGCAGCGGCGCCCTCGAGGGGCATGGTGATGGTCGCGGCCGGCGGAACCGAGATATCCGGTGTCTGCCACTCGACGACAGGTTCCGGGAGAGGAGCGTTCAGTGCCCAGGCCACGTAGCCGCCGGTGGACGCGAGCACGACCGCGAGGATGATCGCGACGATCAACCAACCCCTCCGGCGGCGACGTCGCCGGATCGCGGGATCCTCCCGCACGCGCCACTCGGGTGCCGCCCGTTCATCGCGCATCAGGTCGTCCAGGCCGGACAGCCCATCGGTGGAATCGTGCTGAGTCGTGATCGCGGGCCCCCGTCCGTCGAGCTCAGGCTCCCCCATCTTGGCGGTCGAGCGTTCACCGCGTCCAGCACTCTCTCGGCAACGCGAAGGGCTCGCCCGCTAGCCTGGAAGACCACGATCCCCGGAGGCGTAAGCACACCGTGCACACCACCCTGACTGCCGCGTCGTCGACCGACGACCCCAGCCATAGACCGTATTCGCCCTTCCGAACCCGCCTGCGCGGGTTCGATTCCCCGCCGAGCGTGGTGATCAACCGATGATCGCCGCGCTTCTTCTTTTGCTGGCCGGGCTGGCCCTGACGGCCGCGATCATCGCCGCCAACGGCTACTTCGTGGCGCAGGAGTTCGCGTACATGTCGGTCGACCGCGTGAAGTTGCGCGCACGGGCCGAAGCGGGCGACGCATCCGCCAAGCGGGCGCTCGCCGTGACCAAGCGCACCTCGTTCATGCTGTCGGGGGCCCAGTTGGGCATCACCGTCACCGGCCTGATGGTCGGCTACGTCGCCGAACCCTTCATCGGCGAATCCCTCGGCGTGCTGCTGGGCGGTGTCGGCATCCCCACCGCCGTGGGCATCACGATCGGAACCGTCGGCGCGCTCGTGCTCGCGACGGTCGTCCAGATGCTCTTCGGCGAGCTCTACCCGAAGAACCTGGCGATCGCGAACCCCGACCCGCTCTCACGCGGCCTCGCGCGCTCCACCCTCATCTACCTGACGGTCTTCGGATGGCTCATCCGGTTCTTCGACGCGTCCTCGAACGCGGTGCTCCGGCTCATGCGCGTGGAACCCGTGCACGACGTCGATGCGAGCGCGACGGCCGAGGATCTCGAGAACATCATCGAGGACTCCCGCGCCAGCGGCGACCTCCCGGAAGAACTGGCGGTGCTGCTCGATCGCATCCTCGACTTCCCGGATCGTGATGTCGAACACGCGATGATTCCGCGCGTCCGCGTCGACACCGTCACGCCTGACGCGACGGTCGCGGACGTTCGTGCGCTCATGTCCCGCGCGCACACCCGCTACCCCGTGATCGGTGACCACGACGAACCCATCGGGGTCGTCCACCTGGCCGATGTGCTCGGTACCGACGTGAGCGACCCGCGCCCCGTGACCGCGATCATGCGCGATCCGCTGGTCGTGCCTACTCTCATGGCTCTGCCCGACGCGCTGGCGCTGCTTACGAAGACCCGAAACGAAATGGCGTGTGTGATCGACGAGTACGGCGGGTTCGCGGGAGTTCTCACGATGGAAGATCTCGCCGAAGAACTCGTGGGCGAGATCACGGACGAGCACGATCCCGATGACGTCGCCGGATCGGAACAGGACGCGGACGGTGTCTGGGTGATGGACGGAGACGTGCACATCGACGAGGTCGAGCGATCCGTGGGGCGTGATCTTCCCCGCGGTGACTACGAGACGATCGCGGGCTTCGTGATCGCGGAGGCCGGGCGTCTTCCCGAGATCGGCGAGCGGATCGAAGTCCGACTGCCCGTCGAGGGAGCGGACCTGGTCGAGGATATCCAGACGGTGCGGATCATCGACATCGAGGTCGTCGAGATCGAACGCTTCGTGCCGCGCACCGTGCGGATCACACTGCGCGAGGAACCCTATTCCCGCGAACAGGAGCACGAGCGCGAGCACACTGCGCCCGCGGCTCCCGCTGACGATGAGGAGGTCGACCGATGAGCGCCGGTCTCGTCATCCTGGTGACCATCGCGCTGATCGCGCTCAGTGCCTTCTTCGTCATTATCGAGTTCGCCCTTCTCGGCGCCCGCCGGCACAGGCTGGAAGAGATGGCTCCCGAGAGCGCGTCCGCGCGCGCGGCGCTTCGCGGAATGAACGAACTGACGATCATGCTCGCCGGCGCCCAGCTCGGTATCACTGCCTGCACCTTCGCACTCGGGGCTATCACGAAGCCGTTCGTGGACGGATGGCTCGGCCCGGTCTTCACGGCGTGGGGCGCGCCCGAATGGCTCGCGGGCGGGGCAGCGTTCGCGCTGTCGCTGCTGGTCGTGACGTTCCTGCACCTCGTGATCGGCGAGATGGCGCCGAAGTCCTGGGCGATCGCCCATCCCGAGCGTTCGGCCAAGCTCATCGGGATCCCGGCACGCGCCTTCATCTGGCTCTTCCGGCCCTTCCTGCTGTGGATCAATCGGATCGCGAACGCACTCGTGCGCCGAAGCGGTGTCGAACCCGTCGACAAGGCGGCGGTCGGTGGCCGCGACGCCGACACGATCAGGCACCTCGTCGAGTACTCGACACAGGTGGGCGTTCTCGAGCCCGAGCTGCGCACCCAGATCACGGGCGTCATCGCTCTGCAGACCCTCACCGCCGAAAGCATCACGTCTAACAATGGGCATCCAACGTCCGTCGCAGGCGGCGCAACCGTTGCCGAGGTGCGTGCCGCTTCGCAGCGTTCGGGCCACCTCCGGATTCTGCTCACGGATGCCGCGGGCAACGCGCAGTCGGTTGTGCACGTGCGCGACACCCTGCTCGCCGACGATGGCTCCCCGGCGGCCGCCTTCGCGCGACCTGCGCTGCGGCTGGACGCAGCCACGCCGGTCTACGAAGTGCTGCGCCAGATGCGCGAGAGCCGGGTACAACTGGCGGTCGTGGAGAGCGCCGCGAATATGATCGGGGTCGTGACACTCACGGACGTCGTCAAGCGAGTTCTGCCCGGTGGGAGCGAAGCCGTGGCAGCAGCACGCTGATGGTCGCGCTGCCGGAGCTGCCGTACGAGTCCTGGCGTGACACGAAGGAGACGCTCCACCGCTACCTGCAGATCGTCGGAAAGCTGCGCCTTGCCGACAGCCCACGACGCAACCACTGGTGGAACGTCCCCTTCCACGTCACCGGAGCCGGGATAACAACCCGACCGATGGGCTCGGACCCGGTGTTCGCGGTCGACTTCGACTTCATCGAACATCGGCTCGTCGTCGCGACGACCGATGGGCGGAGGGAGTCGTTCAGCCTGCGGGGGTTGAGCGTCGCGGGATTCCACTCGGCGTTCGTCGACGTATTGACGAGGGCAGGCGTGGACCCATCCCCGATCGTCGAAGCCACCCCCTTCGACCTCCCCGATGCCGGGCGGCGTTTCGCGGATGACACCGAGCACGCAACCTACGATGAGGACGCCGTCGCCACGTATTGGCAGACGTTGTCGCACGTCAACCTCATCCTCGAGGAGTTCTGCGGACGCGTCTCGGGGAAGACGAGCCCGGTGCACCACTTCTGGCACACGTTCGACATCGCAGCCACGCGCTTCTCGGACACGATCGTCGCGCACGACGCCACATCCGATTCCGTCACGCGTGAGACCTACTCGCGCGAAGTCGTGAGCTTCGGATTCTGGTTCGGGGATGAGTCCTACCCTGCCCCGGCGTTCTACTCCTATACGTCGCCCGAGCCTGCGAGGATCAGCTCGTGTGCGCTCCCGTCCGGAGCCGAGTGGCTCGACCGAGGCGCCAGTCACCTCGCGGTCTACCCGCTAGCAGCCGTTCGCGACGCCCCCGACCAGGCCGCCGCGATCCTCGACTTTTTCGAGGCCGCTTATCGCGGCGGTGCCACGCTGGCGGGTTGGGACATCGAGCGCTACGCGTGTTCGGGCGGTGTGACCGATCCGGTGCACGCCGCAGCGAATGGCGACCGGCTCGGTTGATACGGTCGGTTGAGACATGAACGCGCCCCGTTGTCAAGGGGTGCGGGGATGCCGAAGTGCCGCCGCACACTGGACGGACAACGGTTGGAGAACCATGTCCAGCATCCACAATCCGCACTACGCGTTGCAGCCGACCACCACGATGATGTGGGTCGTCCTCGACTTGGGACGTCCGCTCGGAGATCCACGCCGCACCGTCGCGCGCATCTACGAGGTTGACGCAGACGAGGTAGAAGTCGAGTGGCTCCTCGATCTGCCTTTCCCCGCGCGATACAGCTCGCCGGTCGCGGTCATTCGCGACCTGCAGCGGCGCGAGGCGCGCTCCAGATCTGAGCGCCCTGTCCCCATTCCGCACCGCGGTCCGCCCCGCACCACCCTGATGTCACGGGACTAGGACCCTCGCTCATCGGTCCTTCTGTGGGCGAGATGCCCCGTGCACAGAAGGGCCCTCTCGCGTCGTCGTCTTCCCCAGCCGTCGACACGAGAGGGCTATCCTGATTCCCCACGAACATTCGTCCTATGGCACGAAAAAACACGCGCATTTCGGCGCGGATCAGATCGCATAGCAATAAGACACGGTGATCAGTCCCCACGTCACACCGTTGAGATCGGGTTCTCGTAACCTAGCAAAACCGTTCACCTACTGTCCACCGAAAGGGGGACACTTGTGGATAATTCGTCGGAGTGTTACGCACCCGTTGCGGGCGAGTTGCGCGGACGTGTGTCCGGGCATCCGAGAGAATTCGGACATGACCCCAGAACGGTGGCACAAGCTGACCAATTGGCCACTGATCGTGGCATCGTTCGCGTTCATAACCGCGTATTCGTGGCAGGTCATCGGTGAGCTCCGGGGAATGCCGCGGGTCGTCACGGCCACGATCATCTTCGTCACCTGGATCATGTTCGTCGCGGACTATCTGGTACAGCTCTCGCTCGCGCCGAAGAAGGGCGTGTGGTTCCGTGCGCATCTCTTCGCTCTCGCGGTCGTCATCGTTCCCGCCCTCAAGCCCCTCCGGTTGCTCCGCGTCCTGACGCTGTTCCATCCGTTCGGCCGGAGCGCGGGCGACGCGCTGCGTGCCCGCCTCATGATCTACGGCGTCGCATCCGCGCTGATCGTCGTCTACATCGCCGCGCTCTCGGTGCTCGAGGCCGAGCGGGCGTCCCCCGACGCGAATATCACCAACTTCGGTGATGCGATCTGGTGGGCGTTCGTGACGATCACCACGGTCGGCTACGGCGACTTCACGCCCGTGACGGTCGCGGGCCGCGTCGTCGCCGTGATCCTCATGCTCTCGGGGGTCGCCGTGCTCGGCATCAGCACCGCGACACTGGCATCGTGGGTCGCCGAGCGCGCGACCGCCGGTCACGCGGAGTACCAGCCGGCCACCCGGGCCGAGGTACGCAAAATCTCGGCGCAGCTCACGGCCCTGGGCGCACCCGCCGACTCGTCGTCACCAGCGCGGACGCCTGACGCCTGAGCGCGGCGGGCGCACGGTCGTGCCTGGACTAGGGTTTTCCTGGTGTGCCCGCGTGGGCAGAGAGGTCGGGCAATGCCAAGACGTGGTGCAACCGGTGGAGATGGCGACATCGTCGAGGGCTACAGGTGGACGCCGGGACGGGTCATCCTGCACATCTCGGTCGGTCTGTTCGCCGGTCTGCTGTCGGGCATGTTCGGCGTCGGAGGCGGCATCGTCATCGTCCCGCTCCTCGTGTTGCTGCTGGCCTATCCGCAGCGCCTCGCGGCCGGTACGTCGCTTGCGGCCATCATCCCCGCGGCGAGCGTCGGCGTCATCTCTTATGCATTCAGCGGCGATGTCGCTTGGATCCCCGCGCTGATCCTGGCCGGTGGGGCGGTCATCGGCGCTCAGGTCGGCACGTGGCTCCTGCCTCGGGTGCCGGTGCGTGTCCTGCAGTTCGGCTTCGCCGCGTTCCTCATCGTCGTCATCGTCAGCCTCTTCCTCGTCATCCCCAGCCGGGGCGAGCCGTTCGAGCTCAGTGTGGTGACCGTTCTCGGACTGATCGCGCTCGGACTCATCACGGGGCTCCTCTCGGGACTCCTCGGCGTGGGAGGCGGCATCGTCGTCGTGCCCGCCCTGCTGCTCATCTTCGGCACAAGCGACCTGATCGCCCGCGGCACGAGCTTGCTGATGATCATCCCGACCGCAATCTCGGGCACGATCGGCAACCTCGGCCGTCGGAACGTGAACCTGTTGGGTGCTGCCCTGGTCGGTGGTTCGGCGTGCACGACCACAGCGCTCGGCGCGATCATCACAAAGAGCATCGATCCCTTCTCGGCGAACATCATCTTCGCGGTGTTCCTCTTCTTCATCACCGTTCAGATCCTGGTGCGGGCAATCCGCGGGCGATCCAAGTAGCCCCCGTACGCCGTCATAGGATGGCGGGGTGCCAGTGAACCCCGAGCTCGTCGGTCGTGACTTCCCGCCGACGCAGCCGTACCTCGTCGGCCGGGAGAAGGTGCGCGAGTTCGCCCGCGCCGTCTTCGCCACGGACCCCTCGCATACGGATGTCGCAGCGGCCCAAGCGCTCGGGTACACGGATGTCGTAGCGCCGCCGACCTTCGCGATGGTGATCCAAGATCACACCCTGCAGCAATTGCTCGCCGAACCCGACTCGGGCGTCGTCCTCGAGCGCACGATTCACGCCGAACAGAAGTTCCGCTACACGAGGCCGATCGTCGCGGGCGACGAGCTCACCGGCCGACTCGCCGTCACCGGGGTCCGTGCGATCGGCAAAGGCGCCATGGTCACGAGCGAAGCCGAGATCACGGATGCCTCGGGTGCTCATGTCGTGACCGCGACATCCATCCTGCTGATCGGCGGCGAAGAATGACCGGCCTGCTTCCCACCGTCGGCGAGGTCGTCGCCGAGCGCACCGTCCACCTGACCCGAGAGTCCCTCGTGCGTTATGCCGGGGCATCGGGGGACTTCAACCCCATCCACTACAGCGACGAGGTCGCGGCCCGTGTCGGGCTGCCCGGCGTCTTGGCGCACGGAATGCTGACGATGGGCCTCGCGGGTTCGACGATCGTGCCATGGCTCGGCGACGCCGGCCACATCACCGACTACGGTGTGCGTTTCACGCGTCCCGTCGTCGTCGACGCCGAGGATGGCGCCGACGTTCGGGTCGTGGCGACCGTGGCCGAGGTCGACGAGGCCGCCCGAACCGCGCGCATCGACCTCGTCGTCTCGCATGCCGAAACGACCGTGCTCGGCAAGGCGCAGGTGCGCGTTCGGTTGGGGTGAGTCCCATGCCCGACATCGAACCCGTTCCCCTCTCGAAGCTGACGACCCTTCGCACGGGCGGACGGCCCGCCCGCATGATCGCCGCGACCACCCGTGATGAGCTGGTTGCAGCGCTCCGTGAAGTCTGGTCGACGGGTGAACCGTGGCTGGTGCTCGGCGGAGGCTCGAACCTGTTCGTGGGTGATTCCGACTACGACGGCACCGTCGTACGGATCCTGACGAGCGGCATCGAGCGGATACCCTCAGCACGTCCGGGTTATGCCCGCCTGCGGATCGAGGCCGGACACGACTGGGACGACCTCGTCGCGCACACGGTTCGCGAAGGCCTGGCCGGTATCGAGGGGATGTCGGGAATCCCCGGAACGGTCGGAGCAGCACCCGTGCAGAACGTCGGCGCGTACGGGCAGGAGATCGAACAGACGCTCGTCGAGGTCGAGCTCATCGACGAGACGACCGGCGATGTCGAGACGGTGCCGGTGGAGCAACTCGGGCTCGGCTTCCGCACCTCCGTGTTCAAAGCCCACTACGGCTCGGTCGCCGAACGTCCCTCCGTCATCCTCTCTGTGACCCTCGAGTTGGAAGAGGTCGGGGACGCGCCGCGCCTCGTGCGCGGCGAGCAGTTGCGACGTGCCCTCGGGTACGAGCCAGGCGCGGCGGCAACGTTGCGCGACGTGCGTCACCGTGTGCTCGCGACCCGTCGAGCGAAGGGCATGGTGCTCGACGACCTGCCTGACGACCGTGCCGACCCCGACACGCGTAGCGCTGGATCGTTCTTCCAGAACGCGATCGTGTCGGCTGCGTTCGCCCGGACGCTCCCCCCCGAGTGCCCGCGCTGGCCGGTGCGCCCGGATGTCGAGGTCGACACCGTGATTCCCCTGGAGTCGTACGACGGCATTGTGCCCGCTGCATCCACCTCCGCTCCCGATGTCAAGGTGAGCGCCGCCTGGCTCATCGAACACTCGGGGTTGCGCAAGGGGTTCTCGCTGCCGCGCTCGCGGGCCGGACTCTCGACGAAACACGCGCTCGCGCTCACGAACCGCGGGGGAGCGACGGCGGGCGAGATCGCGGAACTCGCACGATTCATCCAGCAGCGGGTGCAGGCGGAGTTCGGCCTGCTCTTGCAACCGGAGCCCGTCCTGATCGACGTGGAGTTGTAGAGCGCGATCGACCAATTTCAGTCAGGCTGATGACAAGCTGGCCCGCGTCGTATAGAACAAGAGGGATTCCAAAGGAGGAAGCCCCCATGTCGACGATGACATCGCATTCCGATCACCGCCTGTTCGCGGGCGGAGAATGGCTGACGCCCCACACTTCGGCCCGCATCGAGGTCGAGAACCCCTACACCCGAAGGATTGTCGGAACCGCCCCGGACGGGGACGCTGCCGACATCGACGCCGCTGTTCGCGCGGCGCGTGAAGCGTTCGATCACGGACCCTGGCCGCGCATGAGCGCCGACGAGCGGGCGACGTTGCTCGAGCGTCTCGCGGACGAACTGGAGCGTCGCGGCGCGGACATCGCAGACCTCGTGACCGACGAGATCGGTCAGCCGACGGGCCTATCGCGCTACGTGAACGGGATGATGCCGGCCGGCCAACTGCGCTACTTCGCCGGACTCATCCGCGCCTTCGCGTTCGAAGAGGAACGGGCGAACATCGCCGGTCCCGGTGCTTCGACCATCCGGTACGAACCGGTGGGTGTCGCGGGCCTGATCGTGCCCTGGAACTATCCGCAGTCTCTGCTCTCCGCCAAGCTCGCGCCCGCGCTCGCGGTCGGGTGCACCGTCGTGATCAAGCCCGCGGCCGAGACTCCGCTGGACGCGCTCGCGCTGGCCGAGGCAGTCGAGGCGGTGGGATTCCCTCCGGGCGTCGTGAACGTCGTCACGGGTGGTCGTGAGACGGGCGACGCCCTCGTGAAGCACCCCGGTGTCGACAAGATCGCATTCACCGGATCGACCGCCGCGGGCCGCATCATCGCCCGCAACTGCGGCGAGCGGCTGATCCCGGTCACTCTCGAGCTCGGCGGGAAGTCCGCGGCCATCGTGCTGGACGACGCCGACATCGATGTCACGCTGGCGGGGCTGCGCGGTAACTCCTTCATGAACTCGGGTCAGACCTGCTTCCTGCTCTCGCGCGTGCTTGTGCCGCGTTCGCGGCGGGACGAGGTCGTGGACGGACTCGTGGACGTGGCGCGCTCGTTCCGGCTCGGCGATCCCCGAGACGCCTCCACCGAACTCGGCCCGCTCGTCTCGGACCGCATTCGCTCACGCGTTCGCGGTCTGGTCGACGGGGCTCGCGCACGCGGCGCCCAGGTCCTCACCGGCGGACGCGATCTGCCCGGCGAATCGGGCTACTTCTATGAGCCGACCATCCTGGCCGGAGTCTCGCCGGAAGACGAGATCGCCCAGGAAGAGGTGTTCGGTCCCGTCGTCACCGTCATGGAATATCAGGACCGCGACGATGCGGTGCGCATCGCCAACGACTCGAAGTACGGGCTCGGCGGGGCGGTGTTCTCGCGTGACATCGAAGCGGCCCGAGACGTGGCACGCGCGGTGCAGACCGGCACCATCGGCGTGAACGGGTACGCCCCCGACCTTGCTTCGCCTTTCGGCGGCTACAAGGCATCGGGACTCGGACGAGAGCAGGGCCACGAGGTCTTCTACAACTACCTCAACACCAAGTCGATCAACGTCATCCTGGGAGCAGGAGCATGAGGGCCGCGGTCGTCAACGGCTTCGGGGCCGGCTTCGATGTCGAAGAGATCGACATCGACGAGCCGCGCGGGCGAGAGGTGCTAGTCGACATCAAGGCATCGGGTCTGTGCCACTCCGACCTGCACTTCGCCGAGACGAACTTCGGGATGGAACCGCCGATGGTGCTCGGCCACGAGATCGCGGGGGTGGTTGCGGGAATCGGCCCGGAGGTCACCGAGTTCTCCGTCGGCGACCACGTCGTCGGATCACTGGTGCAGTTCTGCGGGGCGTGCGTCGCCTGTCTCAGCGGCGATACCGTGCGCTGCGCGCACCCCGAGGCGACCCTGCGTGCGCCGGATGAACCCCCGCGCCTGAGCCGCCGCGGAGAGCCCGTGCTGGCCGCGATGGGAACCGCGGGATTCGCCGAGCAGGCGCTCCTGCACGAGAACCAGCTCGTCGGGATCGACCCGGCGGTCCCGTTCGCCGAGGCATCCGTTCTCGGTTGCGGCACCATCACGGGGGCGGGCGCGGCGATCAATTCCGCCGGAGTACGTCCCGGTCAGACCGTTGCGGTGATCGGTCTCGGCGGCGTCGGCCTGAACGTCATCAGCGGAGCGCGCCTGGCGGGTGCCGCGAGAATCATCGGCATCGACCTGAACGACGAGAAGCTCGAACTCGCTCGCGCGTTCGGAGCGACCGATGTCGTCAACGGTCGCGATGGCGATGTCGTCGCAGCGGTGCAGCAGCTCACGGACGGGGGTGTGGACCATGCCTTCGAGGTGATCGGGCGGAAGGACACCGCGCTCCAGGCCATCGCGATGCTCGCCGTCGGCGGCACCGCCAGCCTGATCGGTATCCACGGTGCGGGATCGACGATCGAGCTCGACCCGAACGACTTTCTGCGCTGGCAGAAGAAGGTGCAGGGCGTCTACATGGGGCACGCGAACATCAAGCGCGATATCCCGTTCTACGCCTCGCTGTTCCTGCAGGGTCGGCTCAACCTCACGGACCTTATTTCGGTCGAGATCGGAATCGACGACCTCAACGAGGCCTACGATCAGCTCCGCACGGGGCGAACCGCGCGGAGCGTCATCACCCGGTTCTGAAGCGGCTCGCGCGCCCGCTCGGTCAGGCGAACAGTTGCTGGAGGCGCCGGATGCCCTCCAGCAGCTGATCGTCTCCGAGTGCGTACGACAGGCGCAGGTATCCGCTCGGCCCGAATGCCTCGCCGGGTACCACGGCGACCTCGGCCTCTTCGAGGATGAAGTCGGCGAGTTCGAGCGAGGTGTTCAGCGTGCGGCCACGCCATTCACGCCCGAGCAGACCGGTTACGTCCGGATAGACGTAGAAGGCGCCGAGCGGGACGGGGACGACGACGCCATCGATCTTCGAGAGCTCATCGACGATCAGCCGCCGACGACGGTCGAAAGCGAGCCGGAACTTCTCGGCTTCGTGCTGCGGACCGGACAGCGCGGCGAGGGCCGCGCGCTGGGCGATGTTGTTGACGTTGCTCGAGAGGTGCGACTGCAGGTTCGAAGCGAGGGAGATCGCGTCGCGGGGACCTACCATCCACCCCACGCGCCATCCAGTCATCGCGTACGTCTTCGCGACCCCGTTGACGAGGATCGTGCGATCGGCGAGGCCCGGAACCGCCTCGACGATCGACACCGCACGTGCGCCCTCGTAGACGAGGTTCTGATAGATCTCGTCCGTGATGACCCAGATGCCGTGCTCGAGTGCCCACTCGCCGATAGCGCGCGTTTCTTCCGGCGTGTAGACCGAGCCGGTGGGGTTGGAGGGTGAGACGAAGACCAGCACGGTCGTTCGCTCGGTGCGCGCCGCGTCGAGCTGCTCGACCGTGACCTTGTAGTCCTGGTCGGCCCCGGCGAACACCTCGACGGGCACGCCGTCGGCGAGGGCGATGGCCTCGGGGTACGTCGTCCAGAACGGCGCCGGCAGAAGGACCTCGTCGCCCGGGTTCACGACGGTCTGGAATGCCTGGTAGACGGCCTGCTTGCCGCCGTTCGTCACGACGATCTGGGCGGGGTTGACCTCGAGACCGGAATCGCGCATGGTCTTGGCCGCGATCGCCTCGCGGAGGACCGGAAGACCCGCAGCGGGGGTGTAGCGGTAGTTGGCGGGATCCCGCACGGCCTGGGCCGCGGCATCCACGATGAACTCGGGGGTGGCGAAGTCCGGTTCGCCCGCGGCGTATGAGATCACGGGACGCCCGGCGGCCTTGAGGGCCTTCGCTTTCGCGTCGACCTTGAGGGTCGCCGACTCGGCGATGGCGGAGAGTTTGCGGGAGAGCGGAGCGCGTTCGGTCACGTCTTGAATGGTAGTCGCGTGACCCGTGCCCCGCCCTCTCGCCGCCCTACACTCGCGAACCGCCCCCCGACCGTAGGCGAGAGAGGGCGTCGACCGTCGCAGCGAGGATCAGCACGCCACCGGTCACCAACAGGTTGATTCCCGCCGGGAGGCCGAGCAGGCCCAGGCCGTTCGTGATGACCGCGATGACGAGCGCTCCGATCGCGGCGTGGACGAGCCGGCCCTTGCCGCCGAACAGGCTGACGCCACCGACGACAGCGGCCGCGACACCACTCAACACGATGTCCCGCCCGACGGTCGCGTCGACCGAACCGACACGCGCCACGCTGAAGAGTGCCGACAGGACGGCCAGCGTGGAACAGATCACGAACGCCCACCACATGATCAGTCGGACCTTGATGCCCGAGCGCCGCGCGGCCTCTTTGTTCCCGCCGATCGCGTAGATGTAGCGGCCGAACTTGGTGCGGTCGAGGACGAACGTCCCGATCCACAGCACCGCCAGAACGATCGGCACGATCACCGGCACGCCCTGCACGGCCACGACCGACTGCCCACGATCCTGGTTGAGGACGAACACGACGATGCCGCCGATCACCAAGATGGCGGCCAGCTTGATCCAGACGACCGTGATCGTTCGGTTCGGAACGCCTGCCCGAGTGCGTCGCGCCCGGTCCCACCACGACGTCCCGCCCGAGATCAAGATCATGATGGCGAGCAGCGCCCACCCCGCCCAGACGGGCAGGTTGCTGTTCTGGATGGCGACGAGCTCGGGAACCTGGACGCGATACAGGCCGCCGTCACCGATGATGAGCAGCGCGAGCCCCTGGTATCCGAGGAAGAGCCCGAGCGTGACGACGAAGGATGGTATCCCCACCCTCGCGACGAAGAATCCGATGAGCGCACCGGTGGCGAAGCCGACCACGAAGCCGATGAGCAGCGCCAGCGGCCACGGCACGCCGAACTGCGCGTTGAGGACGACGAACAGGGCCATTGCAACGCCCCCGGTGACACCGGCCGACAGGTCGATCTCGCCGAGCAGCAGGACGAAGACGAGGGCGATCCCCAACATCACGAGGGTCGCGGCCTGGTTCATGAGGTTCGCGAAGTTGCGCTCCGTGAGGAAGAACGGGCTGAGCAGGCTGAACAGCGCGCCGAGCACGACGAGCCCGCCGATTGCGGGAAGCGCACCCATGTCGCCGGAACGCACTCGCTGCCACCAGGCCCGGATCTGGTCGCCGAGGCCTCCCTCGATGCCGGATCCGATCATGCCCTCGCCCATGAGGGGCGGAGCCGCATCCTTGGACGACGTTGTCATTCTGCGCCTCCCGTGGCGATGGTGCTGGTCTCTTGAATGGTGAATCCGGGCGGAGTCTTCGTGCCGGTGATGTATCCGACGACATCGTCACGGGTCGTTTCCGAGACCTCGAGCTGCGCGACGAGCTGACCGAGGTAGAGCACGGCGACGTCGTCGGCGACCTCGAACACATCGGCGAGGTTATGGCTGATGAGGACGACCGCGACCCCCTGCTCCGACAGGCGACGCACGAGGTTGAGCACCTGTTCGGTTTGAGCGACGCCGAGCGCGGCGGTGGGTTCGTCCAGAATGACGACACGAGCCTTCTTGAGGACGGCTCGTGCGATGGCCACCGTCTGCCGCTGGCCGCCCGACAGCGACGAGACCCGCTGCCGCACGGACTTCACGGTGCGCACCGAGAGTGAGCGGAGGGTGTCGGATGCTTCTTTCTCCATCCGTCCCTCGTCGAACGTTCCGACCGAGAGCTCCTCGCGGCCGAGGAACATGTTCTGCACGATGTCGAGGTTGTCGCAGAGCGCGAGGTCTTGATAGACGACCTCGATGCCGAGCGCCGCCGCTTCCCGCGGCGTGGTCAGGTCGCGGTGAACTCCGTCGATGCGTACTTCGCCCTGGTCGTAGGGCTGCACGCCGGCGAGCCCTTTGATGAGCGTCGATTTGCCCGCTCCGTTGTCGCCGACGAGCGCGGTGACCTTTCCGGGATAGACCTTGAGGTCGATCCCTTTCAGCACGGAGACGGGTCCGAATGATTTCTTCACTCCGACCAGTTCGATAATCGGGTCTGGCATCTTCGCTCTTTCGTTGGTCGTGTTGGCGGTCGTTGTCGGGGGCGCCGCATCGTGCTGCCGATGCGACGCCCCCGGATGGATCGAGCTACGGTGCCGTGACGCCGAACTCCTCGCACGCGGCCATGACATCCGGCGTGCAGACGTCGTCGTAGGCGGCGTCGCCGGCGGCGATGACGTCGTTGACGCTGTCCGGTCCGACCAGGATCGGCGTGACTTGGATGTACGGGGTTCCGTCGTCGAGCTCCGCGTCAGCCGAGGGCTCTTCACCGCTGAGCAGCGCAACCGCCACCTCGACAGCGGCGTCCGCCTCATCCTTGACGGGCTTGTAGACCGTGGCGGTCTGCCAGCCGAGAAGGATGTTCTGCAGGCCCGCGACGTTGGCGTCCTGACCGGAGACGGCAACGCCCGTCAGGTTGTTGTCCTGCAGGACCTTGATGACACCGGCTGCGTTGGTGTCGTTCGCCGCCCAGACCCCGTCGACGACGCCGCCGAGCGAGGTCAGAGCCTGCTCGAAGTTGGTCTGCGACTTGGCCTGGTCCCAGATTCCCGGGGGCTCGGCGGCCGGCTCGATTCCGGCAGCCTCCATGACCTCGGCGGCGCCCTCCTTGAACATGGCGGCGTTGCCGTCGGTCGGGTCCCCACCCATGTAGACGACGACGGACGTGGCGGGATCTTTGCCCGCGGCTTCGAGGCCGTCGAGCACGGTCTGGCCCTCGAGGCGGCCGACCTCGACGTTGTCGAACGACACGTAGTAGTCGGCACCCGTGAACGGTCGGTCATAGGCGATGACCGGGATTCCCTCGGCCTTCGCCTTGGTCGCGACTGCTTCGGCCGCACCCTGGTAGTCGACGAGGAGCATGACGCCGCATCCCTGGGTCAGCTGCTGGTCCGCGATCGTGGAGTACTTGTTGACGTCGCCCTGGGCGTTCTGGATGTCGACGTCGAAGCCCGCGGCCTCGAGACCTTCCTGGAGGTACTTGCGGTCGAAGTTCTCCCAACGGGGCGAGGACGCGGCATCGGGGAGGATGACGCAGGCCCGTCCGGCGGCGTCGCCGCCACCGCCTTCCGAGGCTGACGGGGTACCCGAACCGGAACAGCCGGCCAAGAGCACCGCCGAGGCTCCGACGACGGCGAGCGCCGGGAGCAGCAGAGACTTCTTCATCTTTCGCCCTTCCACACTGAATATGCGATTGCCGGGGCATCAGTGCCCCGCAGGTCGATCATGACGACGCGGCTCGTTAACGTCAAGACTTGAACGCAAGAATTGATGGGACCGTTCCCGAATCGATTCAGAGGACGAGAAGGCTCGTTTCGTTGAGCATGACGCGCAGGGTGACCGGCCAGAAAGTGGCCATGTGCTCAGAACGAGGAACGAACACTGCCGATGGGCGATCGCAACGATTCAGTAACTGAAGGCAAAAAGGTGATCGAGCTTCCGGCGGATCAGTTCCGCCCGTGTGCCGCCCGGCTCTTTCGCGATGTCGAATCGATGATCACGGCCAACACGAGCACGGCACCCGTGACGATGAATCGCACCGACGAATCCAGGTTGAGCAGTGTCAGCCCCGAAGAGATCGACTGGATGACGAGGATGCCGAGCAGTGCCGCCCACGCGGTCCCGCGTCCCCCGAAGAGGCTCGCGCCCCCGATGACCGCAGCGGCGATCGCGTTCAGATTCGTGTCTGCCGCGCCCGAACTCTGATTGACCGCCGCAAGCCGGGCCGCGGCGAGGATTCCGCCGGTCGCCGCCAAGGTCGAGCACAGAACGAAAGCCGAGACGTAGATGCGGTCGACGCGGATCCCGGCGCGCCGGGCTGCTTCCACCGATCCGCCGACCGCGTAGACGGCCCGCCCCCACCGGGTGCGGGTGAGTGCGAAGTCGGCGATGACGACGAGACCGACGAAGAACAGAAAGGAGAGTCCGACGCCGCGCGACAAATTCAGGTACCACGCCGCAACGCCGAGTCCCCCGAGCAGCGCGATGGCGCGGAGCGCGATCGCGCGAGTGCTCTGGTACGTCAGGTTCGCCCGCTCTCGGCGGCGCGCCGTGCGCAGGTGAGCGACAGCATTCGCGGCGACGGCCAGCACGATCACGACGTACGAGGCCCAGGCGGGCAGGAACATCTGCTGGGCGAAGACCACCAGCCACGAGTCGAAGGGCAGGTTGATCGAACCCGACTCGCCGAGCACCCAGAGCTGAACCCCGAGGATGCCGAGCAAACCAGCGAGTGTGATGACGAAACTCGGGATCCCGAATCGTGTGTAGAGGAATCCGTACAGCAGCCCGACGGCCGTACCCGCCAGGACCCCGGCGAGCACGGCGAGGATCAGGGGCCAGCGAGATTGCACGAGGCCGACGGCGAGCACCGCGGAGGCCAGCCCCGATACGGATCCGACCGAGAGGTCGATCTCGCCGACCAGGAGGACGATGACCACACCGAGGGTGATCGTCCCGATCGCCGCGGACTGAAGCGTGAGATTTACCAGGTTGGTGCTCGAGAGGAACACCGGGTTGAGAATCTGGAAGATCGTCCAGATCAGCGCCAGGCCGAGGACGACGGGCAGAACTCCCAGATTTCCGCTACGCGTGCGCTCCACGAGTGCGGTGGCACCGTCGCGGATGCGGTACCCGGCCATCGCGAGCGATTCGCGCGCGGACTCGGACGCGCTCATGTGATCCGCCCCCGTCGTCGGCCATTGCGATCCGCGAGAGACACGACGTCCGCCGCGTGGCCGGGCATGGTGATCGCGGCGGGATCGGTGCGGGTGACGCGGGGCGGCGCGGATGCTGTCGGTTCCATAGCGCCGGTGATCGCCGCGAGCAAAGTCTCGGTCGTGATGTCGGCCACGTTGTAAACGCCGTTGTTGCGTCCGAGGCGCAGGACCGTGACGCGATCGGCCACCGCCATCACGTCCGCCATGTTGTGGCTGACCAGCACGACACCGTGTCCGCGCTCTCGCAGTCGCTCGATCAGGTTGAGCACCTCGGCCGTCTGCGCAACGCCGAGGGCGGCGGTCGGCTCGTCGAGGATCACGATCTTCGGTTCGCCGACGAGCGAGCGGGCTATCGCCACCGTCTGACGCTGCCCGCCCGACAGCGTCGACACGTGGTCGCGCACCGACGGGATCCGCGCCGAGAGATCTCGGAGGAGAGACCAGGTGCGCTGCTCCATCTCGACCTCGTCGAGGCGTCCCTCGGTGACGAGCTCGCGTCCGAGCCAGACGTTCGCGACGACATCCAGGTTCTCGCACAGGGCAAGATCCTGGAAGACGGTCGCGATTCCGAGATCGTTCGCGTCCGCCGGGTCGGAGAGCGAGACGACGCGCCCGTCGTACTCGAGGGATCCGCTGTCTGGCGCATGCACGCCGGCCAGAATCTTCACCAGAGTCGATTTGCCCGCGCCGTTGTCTCCGACCAGAGCCACGACCTCGCCCTCGTCCACCCAGAAGTCCACCGCGCTCAGGGCAGTCACCGCGCCGAAGCGCTTCGTCGCGGCGGTAACGGTCAGAATGCGCTCGTGGCTCACGGTGCCACCAACCCGGCGGCGGCGCACGCCTCGGCGTAGTCCTCCGTGCAGACCTGCTCCCACGACCAGAAGCCGTCGGCGAGCACCGTCTCCGCGATGTTCTTCTGTGTGACGGCGACCGGCATCAGCAGGGTGGCAGGGATGCCGCTCACCTCGACGCTCGACGTCACTTCTTCGCCGCGGGCCAGAGCGACGGCGACTTCGGCCGCCTTTCGCGCCTGGGGACGCACGTCCTTGAAGACCGTCATGAACTGATCCCCCGTGATGATCCTCTGAATCGCGGTCAGCTCGGCATCCTGTCCCGTCACGAGCGGCAGGGGATCGACGTTCGCGCTGCGAAGCGCAGAGATGGCGCCGCTCGCGGTGCCGTCGTTCGCCGCGTACACGCCCTCGATCTGCGACCCGAACCGGGCCACCTGCCCGGCCACCCACTCCTGCGCCTTATCGGGACTCCAGTCGGGCGTGTCATACGAGGCGAGAACGGTCAGATGGCTGGAGTTGATGACGCTCAGGGCGCCCTCCTCGAACTGGGGAGCATTGCTGTCGGTCGGGGACCCGTTGACCATCAGAATCCCGCCGGTGCCGCCGGTCGCGAGCGCGTTGACGAGCGCTTGCGCCTGGAGCACACCGACGAGCGCGTTATCGAACGAGACGTAGTACGCGATGTCGCCACCTGCGATCAGGCGGTCGTATGCCACGACGGGCACGCCCATCCCCGACGCGGAGTTGACGATGCTGACGGCCGCCTCGGCATCGACCGGGTCGAGCACGAGCACCGAGACCCCCGCGGCCAGGAGCGACTCGGCCTGCTCCTGCTGCTTACCCATGTCTTGATCGGCGTTGGCGTAGAGAACCTCGTAGTCACCGAGTTCGGCGACGCGCTGCTCGAAGAAGGGCCGATCGAAGCTCTCGTAGCGAGCGGTCTTCGCATCGGGCAGCAGCAGTCCGATCTTGTCCGCTCCGCCCGCGAACGCGTTGCAACCTGTGAGCATCGCGGCAAGAAGAAGAAGTGCCGAGGCGCACGCGATCGCCGTGCGAGCACGGCCAGGCTGACCATCGCGAATCCCCATCGACACGCGATGAGTCTAGGGTCGCCATCACGCGGGAAGAGCGACGGACTCCGAATCGACGCTCACGTGATCGAGCGCGAGCGCGATCGCGCCCCGCGTCTCGGTCCACTCCCCGAAGCTGTACTCGACGATTTCGGGCAGCTCACCCGAAGCCGAGAGGGCGGCGCGCTCGAGGGCGTGGCGCATCGGCGCGAGGAGAATCTCGCCGGCCCGGGCGAGTTCGCCGCCGACCACGATCGCCTCGGGGTCGAAGAGATTGGTCAGGCTGGCCGCCGCGATGCCGAGGTGCTTGCCCGCGTCGGCGATCACCCGACGTGCGCGGCCGTCCCCGAGTTCGGCGGCCTGCACGAGGTCGCCCAGGCGACGGAAGCCGCCGTCGGGCGCGAACAGGCTCAGCAGGGCGGGGCCACCCGCGTAGGTTTCGAGGCAACCGCGGTTGGAGCAGCGACAGACGGGCCCGTTCTCGTCGAGGGTGATGTGCCCGATCTGACCGGCCTTGCCGTTCACGCCGCGGAAGAGGTCACCGCCCACGACGAGTCCCGCGCTGATGGTCTGTCCCACCCGGAGGTAGACGGACGACGCGGACGTGCGCGCGGCCCCCTCCCGCGCCTCGGCGAGGCCGCCGAGGTTCGCTTCGCTGTCGATGAACACCGGGCGACCCGTGCGCGCCGACAGGCTTTGCGCGATATCCACGCCCTCCCATCCGCGCAACAGGCCGGGGGTGGAGATCCGCCCGGTTCGTGGATCGACCGGCGCGGGAAGACCCAGGCCGATCGCCAAGATGTCGGACAGCGAGCCGCCGATCAAGTCCATCATGTCGCTCAGAAGCAGGGCAAGGCGGTCGAGCTCGGCGTCGTGCCGATGATCTACGGGCAATGGCAGTGTCGATTGCGTGACGATCGTTCGCGTCGCATCGGCGATCGCGATGTGCAGGTGCCGCGACGAGAAGTGCGCCCCAGCGACGATCCCGAGGTGACGCGCGAGCGAGACGAGGGTTGCCCGGCGACCACTGCGCGAGGTGATCGACGTGTTCAGGACGCCCGCTGCGGTCAGCTCTTTCACGATGTTGGACACCGTGGCGGGGGAGAGGCCCGTGATGCCGGCAAGTTCTACCTGTGTGAGGCGGCCATACCGCTTGAGGCTGTCGATCACGCGGGCGCGGTTCGCCTCACGCAGAGAGGTCTGCGAGCCCGGAGAGGCCTGGAACCGTGCCACGTCGCTCACTGTAGCGGACCCCTCCGGGCGTGCATCCTGATGATCTCGCGAGGTGGCTCAGCCGAACTGGCTCATCGTGTTGTCTTTGCCGCCCGCCTTGAGCGCCGCGTCGCCCGCGAAGTACTCCTTGTGGTTGTCGCCGATGTCGCTGCCTGCCATGTTCTGGTGCTTCACCGTCGCGATGCCCTCGCGGATCTCTCGGCGCTGAACGCCCGTGACGTAGGCGAGCATCCCCTCGTCTCCGAAATAGCCCTTGGCGAGGTCATCCGTCGACAGCGCAGCCGTGTGGTAGGTCGGCAGGGTGATGAGGTGATGGAAGATTCCCGCGCGGGCCGAGCCATCCTTCTGGAACGTCCGGATCTTCTCGTCGGCTAGGCGTGCGAGCTCTGTGTCGTCATAGGAAACGCTCATCAGGTCGGCGCGGTCGTAGGCCGACACATCGGCCCCCTGGGCGACCAGAAGGTCGTACGCCTGTTGACGGAACTTCAGCGTCCAGTTGAACGACGGACTGTTGTTGTAGACGAGCTTCGCGGTCGGGATCACCTTGCGGATCTCATCCACCATGCCCGCGATCTGTTCGACGTGGGGCTTCTCCGTCTCGATCCACAGCAGGTCGGCGCCGTTCTGCAACGAGGTGATGCAGTCGAGCACGCATCGGGCCTCGCCCGTGCCGGGGCGGAACTGGTACAGGTTGCTGGCGAGCCGCCGCGGGCGGAGCAGTTTGCCGTCGCGTCGGATGACGACGTCGCCGTCGGCGAGGTCGGACGAGGGGATCTCTTCGACATCGAGGAACGCGTTGTACTGGTCGCCGAGATCGCCCGGCGTCTGCGAGACGGCGAGCTTCTGTGTGAGGCCTGCGCCGAGCGAGTCGGTGCGCGCGACGATGATGCCGTTCTCGATCCCGAGTTCGAGGAACGCATAGCGGACGGCATGGAGCTTTGCGATGAAGTCGTCGTGCGGAACCGTGACCTTGCCGTCCTGGTGGCCGCATTGCTTCTCATCCGAGACCTGGTTCTCGATCTGGATGGCGCAGGCGCCAGCCTCGATCATCTTCTTCGCGAGCAGGTATGTTGCCTCAGGATTGCCGAAGCCGGCATCGATGTCGGCGATGATCGGCACCACGTGCGTTTCGTAGTTGTCGATCTGGGAATGGATGAATTCTTCGGCAGTCTCATCGCCTGCGGCACGGGCTGCGTCGAGCTTCGTGAAGAGAAGGTCGAGTTCGCGCGCATCGGCCTGGCGAAGAAAGGTGTACAGCTCTTCGATGAGGGCCGGCACCGAGGTCTTCTCGTGCATGGACTGGTCGGGTAGCGGACCGAACTCCGAGCGCATTGCCGCCACCATCCACCCCGACAGGTAGAGGTAGCGCTTCTTCGTGGTCTTGAAGTGCTTCTTGATGGAGATGAGCTTCTGCTGCCCGATGAAGCCGTGCCATACGCCCAGGGACTGCGTGTACAGCGACGAGTCGCCGTCGTACTCCGCCATGTCGCGCCGCATGATGTCGGCCGTGTATTGGGCGATCTCCAGCCCGGTCTTGAAGCGGTTCTGTGCGCGCATGCGCGCGACGTACTCGGGGGTTATGGCATCCCAGCTCGGGCCGTTCTGTTTCTTGAGAGCGTCGACGGCTGCGATGTCGTCTTCGTAGTGGGTCATGTCAATTCCTTCGGAATATGGGGTGGATAGTGGGGCTCGAAAAGCGCGGTCAGTCGGTCTCGACGAGGTACTTCGCGTATGCGGGGAGCGTGAGGAACGCCGGGAAGTCCTGGCCCAACGCCACTTCGCGGAAGATCTGCGCGGCGTCTTCGTAGCGGTCTCCCTCGCGTCGGTCGACCTCGCGCAGCACCTCGCCGATGAGACCCTCGATGTACTCGCGGGTGATCGGGTCGCCTTCCGCGGTGGAGCGGTCTTGATGGATCCACTGCCACACCTGGCTGCGCGAGATCTCGGCGGTTGCCGCATCCTCCATGAGGTTGTCGATCGCCACGGCTCCGAGGCCGCGCAGCCACGCTTCGATGTAGCGGATCGCGACCGACACGTTCGCGTGCACGCCCGCGGCGGTCACGGGCCTGCCGATGTGCACGTCGAGCAGGTCCGCCGCCTTCACCTGCACGTCGTCGCGTTGGCGATCGAGCTGGTTCGGTCGGTCGCCGAGCACGGCGTCGAACTCGGCCATCGCGGTCGGGATCAGGTCGGGGTGCGCCACCCACGTGCCATCGAACCCGTCGCCGGCCTCGCGCTTCTTGTCGGCGGCGACCTTCTCGAAGGCGCGTGCGGTCACCTCGGGGTCACGACGGTTCGGGATGAACGCGCTCATGCCGCCGATCGCAAAGGCTCCACGCTTGTGACAGGTCTTCACGAGCAGTTCGGTGTAGGCGCGCATGAACGGCACCGTCATCGTCACTTCGCTGCGGTCGGGTAGGACAAAGCGCGCTCCGCGTCCGCGGTAGTTCTTGATGATCGAGAAGATGTAGTCCCAGCGGCCCGCGTTCAGGCCGGCACAGTGGTCGCGTAGCTCGTAGAGGATCTCATCCATCTCGAACGCGGCGGGGAGTGTCTCGATCAGCACGGTCGCGCGGATTGTGCCGTGGGGAATGCCGAGGTACTTCTCGCTGAATGAGAACACGTCGTCCCAGAGCTTCGCCTCTTCGCTGGATTCGAGCTTGGCGATGTAGAAGTAGGGTCCGCGTCCCGAATCGATGAGCGCTTGGGCATTGTGGAAGAAGTAGAGGCCGAAGTCCACGAGCGATCCGGATGCCGCGAGTTGCCGTCCCGCGCGATCGGTGTACCGCATGTGGTTCTCGCCCAGGTGCCAGCCGCGCGGGCGCATCACGATGGTGGGGGTGCGCTCGGCGGTCACGCTGTAGGTCTTGCCTTCCGGCGACGTGAACGACAGCTCGCCGCGGATCGCGTCACGCAGCGACAGCTGGCCCTCGATCACGTTCTTCCAGGTGGGGGACGTGGCGTCCTCCTGATCGGCCAGCCACACCCGCGCGCCGGAGTTGAGGGCGTTGATCGTCATCTTCGGGTCGGTCGGCCCGGTGATCTCCACGCGGCGGTCTTCGAGTCCAGGTCCGGCGCCCGCGACCCGCCAGCTGTCGTCGGCGCGGATGTGTGCGGTGTCGTCGCGGAAGCGCGGGTCGTGACCGTTGCCGATCTCGAACCGGCGACGCAACCGGTCGGCGAGGCGATCATGCCGACGGGACGAGAAGCGGTGGTGCAGTTCGGTGAGGAACGCGAGTGCATCGGGACTGAGGATCTCGTCGTACCGGTTGCCGAGTGCGCCGAGGACCTCGATCGAGGGAGCGGTCGTGGTCAGGGGCGGCGTGCGGGTTTCTGTGATGGTCATGATCTGTCCTTCGGGATCGGCGCCTCGGTGGGCTTGTCTCCACTGTGGGCGAAATTGGGGCACTGAACTTGTCGATGAGGGTGTGAAGTTCTAGCAAAATTCTGCTTTCGTGACAGAATCGGGGTATGAGCAGCGTCACGCGCCCGGTTCACGGTCTCGAGCCCGACGAGGATGAAGAGGTGGATCCCCTGACGATCGGCCGACGCATCCGTCAACTGCGCACCGCCCGCGGAATGACGCTCGACGAGCTCGCCGCGGCCGTCGACCGGGTGCCGAGCCAGCTGTCGATGATCGAGACCGGCAAGCGCGAGGCGAAGCTCAGCCTGCTGCGCTCGATCGCCCGCGCGCTCGGCACGAGCCTCGACGCCCTCCTCGAGTCCGAGCCCCTGGACGAGCGCTCGGTGCTCGAGATCTCTCTCGAGCGCGCCATGTCGGGGCAGACGTTCCGCGCGCTCGGTATCGAGCCGTTCCGGATCGGCAAGACGCTGCCGACCGAGGCGCTGCGCACGATGCTGGCGCTGCAGGGCGAGATCGAGCGTCTGCGCGACGAGCGTGCCGCCACCCCCGAAGAGGCCCGCCGCGCCAACGTCGAGTTGCGCCACCTGATGCGGCGCCAGCACAATCACTTCCCCGAACTCGAAGAGCACGCCGTCCGCATCCTCGAGGCCGTGCGGCACCCGGGCGGACCCCTCACGCAGCGTTCGGCGTCAGATATTGCGGCGCACCTCGGCTTCACGATCCACTACGTGCCCGACCTGCCGCAGACGACGCGGAGCGTGGCGGACCTGAAGAACGGGCGGCTCTACCTCTCGAGCAGAATCTCGGCGAAGGGTGATCCCCGGACGGCCGTTCTGCAGGCGCTGTCGAGCCGGATCCTGGGGCACGCCGAGCCGACGAGCTACGCGGAATTCCTCCGCCAGCGCGTCGAGACGAACTACCTCACGGGTGCCCTGCTGATTCCCGAGGCGCACGCCGTGCCGTTCCTGCACGAGGCGAAGTCGCGGCGGGCGATCTCGATCGAGGACCTGCGCGACGCCTACTCGGTGTCGTACGAGACGGCGGCGCACCGCTTCACGAACCTCGCGACCCGGCACCTCGACATCCCGGTGCACTTCTTGAAGGTGCACGAGTCGGGCACGATCACGAAGGCCTATGAGAACGACGACGTGAACTTCCCGACCGACCGGCTGGGTTCGATCGAGGGTCAGATGTGCTGCCGACGCTGGACGAGCCGCGTCGTCTTCGACGTCGACGACCGCTTCAACCCGTACTACCAGTACACCGACACCGGCAACGGAACCTATTGGTGCACAGCCCGCGTCGAGGCATCCAGCGAGGGAGCCCACTCGGTGAGCGTGGGGGTGCGGTTCGACGACACCAGGTGGTTCATCGGTCGGGACACCCCGAATCGCGGCGTCTCGAAGCATTCGGTCGAGGTCTGCTGCCGTCGGGCCCCCGCCGACCTCGAGGACGCCTGGCGTGACCAGGCCTGGCCGAACGTGCGCACCCCGCGGACCCTTCTCGCGACGCTGCCGACGGGGTCGTTCCCCGGCGTCGACACGACCGATGTCTACGAGTTCTTGGACGCGCACGCCCCGCGCTGATCGCGCTCAGACGAGGGTGCGAAGCGCGGCCCAGACTTCTGCGCGGGCGGCGAAGGTCGTCAGGTCGCGCTCGAGCAGGCGACCGGCCGTGGCCACGCGCGCGCGGACGGTATGGCGATGGATGCCGAGGGCCCGCGCCGTCGCCTCGTGGGAGCCGTCGTGCTCGAGCCACGACCGCACCGTGTCGACGAGCGCGGTGCCCCGCTCGGCATCGTGTCGGAGCAGGGGCTCCAGCTGAGTTCGCCCGGCGGCGCGGGCGTCCGGACCGCCCAGCAGTGCGAGCACGCCGCCCACGGCGGGATCGGCGAACGGTGTGACCCCGCTGCCCGTCCCGCGGTCCCGCGCCGTGCGCGCCTGGGCGGCCGCGGCGGCGAACCCGTCGTACGCGGTCGGACCGGACAGCCCGATCCGCAGACCCAGGTCCCCGGCCACTTCGGCGAGCACGCTCGTCTCGCCGGGGGTGAGGACGATGACGACTCCGGATGCCTCACGACCGAAGAAGATGCGACCCCGGTGTTCTTCGGCGAGCAGCTCGAGGCGGTCGGTCACCGTCTCGCGGCGCGCGGCCGCGGCATCCGTGACCGCCACGACCACGGGCGCCTCGGGCAGTCCGCCCCACGTCTCGCGGGCGATGCGCGCGGCGATGTTCGGCTGGCTGGATAGCAGCAGCTGAACAACGCCCGCCCGGAGCTGTCCGCGTGCCCGCGCCGCCCCCTCGCTTTGCTCGAGCGCGAGGCCGGCCATCGCGATGACCGCGGTCACGACGCTGCGACTCTCTTGGTCGAGGTCGCCCGCCGCGATAGCGATGGCTCCACGCAGGCGCCCGCCGCGGCCGAGCGTCTGGAGGGTGAAGGGGATGTCTCCGACCCGCAGCGTCGATCCCGCGCGTGCTCCGCGCCGGAGGACCCGCCGCGCCTCGTCGTGCAAACCGGCGAAGACGTCGGCTTCGAGGCCCGAAGGATGCTGGCGCGTCAATGTGCCCGTCGCGTCGAACAGGCCCACCCAGGTGTCGAGCTGTCGAGACAGCTCCGCGAGGGTCGCGCCGAGTCCGTCGGGACGGAGTGCCGCGAGCGATATCGCCCGCTGTGCCGCCAGGGCCCAGCTGCGGCGCGCGTAGGTCTGGGCCGCGACGGCCTCGGCGTTGGCACGGGCCACCGCGATGAAGGGGGTGCGATAGGGAACCTCGACCAGGGGCATCCGGTGCGCGCGGCACGCCGCGTCGAGCCCGTCGGGGATGCCCTCGCGCACGACCTCGGTGCCGAAGCCGAGGGCGACAACGCCCCGGGCGGACAGCCGCGCGACGTACTCGTCGTAGATCGACGCGTCGTCCGCTTCGTCCGTGTCGAGGAACTGCGTCCCCGTCGTGAGGAGCGCGAGCCCTTCGGAGAGAAACGGGGTGGGATCGGCGAGGTCCGAACTGTGGATCCAGCGGATCGGACGGTCGAGGGCGTCGTCGTTCAACTCTCCGTCCGCACCGGCAAGCCGCAGGGCAAGGTCGGTGCGCGCCAGCAGCGCACGCAACGTGGGTGCCGACGGGGTCGGGGGAGCGGAGGAGGCCACGGGGCCAGGCTATACGCGGTGGATAGTGTGTGCGGCAAAGTTGTACACGGCGGCGAGTGCGCGGCCCAGTCATCCGGGCCTACGCTCCGGATCATGAGTGTCATCGAGAGCTTCACCGCGCTGCCCCTCGGGGGGCCCTCGCTCCCTCAGGAGCGCCGCCTCGTCACCGACCTGCCGGGCCCCCGGTCCCGCGAGATCCTGGACCGCAAGGCCGCCGCGGTCGCGTCGGGCGTCGGGCACACGGTCCCGATCGCGGCCGTCGCCGCAGGCGGGGGCGTCGTCGTCGACGCAGATGGCAACTCACTCATCGATCTGGGGTCGGGGATCGCGGTCACGACAGCGGGTAACGCGAACCCGCGTGTCGTGGCCGCGGTCACTGAACAGTTGGCCCGCTTCACGCACACCTGCTTCATGATTGCGCCGTACGAGTCCTACGTGGCCGTTGCCGAGGCGCTCAACGACCTCACCCCCGGCGACCACGAAAAGCGGACGGCCCTGTTCAACTCGGGGGCCGAGGCCGTCGAGAACGCGGTCAAGATCGCCCGCAAGTACACCAAACGCCACGCGATCGTCGCGTTCGACCACGCGTACCACGGCCGCACGAACCTGACGATGGCACTGACGGCGAAGAACATGCCGTACAAGCACGGCTTCGGACCGTTTGCCGGCGAGATCTACCGCGCGCCCATGTCCTACCCGTTCCGCGACGGACTGACGGGGCCCGAGGCCGCGAAGAAGGCGATCCTGCACATCGAGAAGCAGGTCGGCGCCGACAACGTCGCGGCGGTCATCATCGAACCCATCCAGGGCGAGGGCGGATTCATCGTGCCCGCCGACGGCTTCTTGAACGCGCTCGCGGACTGGTGCCGCGAAAACGGCGTCGTCTTCATCGCCGACGAGGTGCAGACAGGCTTCGCCCGCACCGGCCGCTGGTTCGCCAGCGAGCACTTCGGCATCGTGCCCGACCTCGTCGTCACGGCCAAGGGCATCGCCGACGGCCTACCCCTCTCGGGTGTGACGGGCCGCGCCGAGATGATGGATGCCACGCACACGGGTGGACTGGGCGGCACCTACGGCGGCAACCCGCTCGCCTGCGTCGCGGCGCTCGCCGCGATCGAGTCCTACGTCGAGGATGGACTGCTCGAGCGGGCGACCGAGATCGGCGACATCCTGACATCCCGACTGCGCGCCCTGGCCGCAACGGACGCCCGCATCGGCGACGTGCGCGGTTTCGGCGCGATGATCGCCGCCGAGTTCGTCGACCCCGAGACGGGAGAGCCGGACGGTGCGCTCACAGCTCGGGTCGCGAAGGACTGCATCGCGAACGGCGTGATCGTGCTGACGTGCGGTACGCACGGGAACATCATCCGGTTCTTGCCGCCGCTGACCATCCCGAACCACCTGCTGAACGAGGGTCTCGACGTTGTCGAGGGCGCCCTCGCTCGCGACTGAAGGAGAAACGCCAGATGAACGAGATCACCCGTGACGTCGTTGTCATCGGGGCGGGGGCTGCGGGACTGACCGCGGCGAATACGCTTCGCAAGGCCGGGCTGTCGGTCGCCGTGCTCGAGGCCCGCGACCGCGTCGGCGGCCGGCTCTGGACCGACGAGATCGACGGAGCCATGCTCGAGATCGGCGGGCAGTGGGTCTCGCCCGACCAGGACGCGCTGATCGACACGGTCGCCGAGCTCGGTCTCGAGACGTTCAGTCGATACCGCGAGGGCGACAGCGTGTATGTCGGACCGGATGGCGTCGCGCACCGCTTCACGGGCGAGATGTTCCCCGTCTCGGCGGAGACCGAGCGCGTCATCGCCGAGATCACCGAGCGGCTCGACGCGATGGTCGCCGAGATCGACCCCGACCGGCCCTGGGCGCACGAGAAGGCAGCCGAGTGGGATCGTGTCTCGTGGGACGCGTGGCTGCGCGCACAGACCGACGACGACGAAGCCGTGCGGAACCTCGCCTTCGCGACCGGTTCGGCGATGCTCACCAAGCCGACACATACCTTCTCGCTGCTGCAGTCGCTCCTGATGGCAGCCTCCGCCGGGTCGTACTCCCACCTGGTCGACGCCGACTTCATCCTCGACAAGCGCGTCGTCGGGGGACTCCAGCAGGTTCCGATCTTGCTCGCGGAGCGCCTCGGCGAAGACGTGCTGCTGAACCAGCCCGTGCGAACGCTCGAGTGGGGCGAGACCGCGGTCACCGCCATCGCCGACACCACGACCGTGCGTGCGCGATTCGCCATCATCGCGCTCGCCCCGAACCTCTACTCGCGCATCTCGTACGTGCCGCCGCTGCCGCGGTTGCAGCACCAGATGCACCAACACCTGTCGATGGGTTTCGTCATCAAGGTCCACGCGGTCTACGAGACCCCGTTCTGGCGCGCCAAGGGGCTCTCGGGTACCGCGTTCAGCCCGTACGAGCTCTCGCACGAGGCCTACGACAACACCAACCACGGTGACTCCCGCGGAACGCTCGTCGGCTTCGTCTCGGACCAGACCGCCGACGATCTGTTCCGGCTGAGCGCCGAGGAGCGCAAGGAGCGCATCCTTGAGTCCCTCTCGCACTACTACGGGCCCGAGGCGAAAGACCCCGTCGTCTACTACGAGAGTGACTGGGGCTCCGAAGAGTGGACGCGCGGGGCCTACGCCGCGAGCTTCGACCTCGGTGGTCTCGCTCGCTACGGTGTGGATCTGCGCACCCCGGTCGGCCCCATCCACTTCGCCTGCAGTGATCTGGCAGGCGCCGGTTACCAGCACGTCGACGGGGCGATCCGCATGGGTCGCGAAGCCGCGGCACACATCATCGAGGAGGCCCGCGCATGAGCGCACCCGTTTTCGTCGTCGGCTACACGGCGACCGATTCCGGCGCCGACGCCGCGGCTCTTGCCGCCCGGCTCGCCACCGCGTCTGGTGGACAGGTCGAACTCGTCACCGTCCTGCTCGATGAGGGCCGCGGGGCCGTCGTGCCGCCGGATGCCAGCTACGACGCGTACGTGCGCGAGCAGGCCGCCGGATGGCTCGACTCGGCCGTCGCTGCCCTCCCCGCGGGGCTCGCCCACGCCACGCACGTTCGCTATTCGGACTCGTTCGCTGAGGGACTTCTCGAGGTAGCCACGGAACTGGGCGCGGCGTACATCGTCGTCGGTGCCTCGCCGGGCGGGATCCTGGGGCGCTACACCCTCGGTGCGGTCGCGAATGAACTCCTGCACTCGTCGACCGTGCCCGTCGTGCTCGCCCCCGCCGGCGCCCGCACCGTGACGGCGCCGCTGACGCGCATCACCGCCGCGGTCGGCACGCGTCCCGGCGCGGACGCCCTGATCGATGACGCCGTCTCGCTCGCCGCCGCCACCGGCGCGACACTACGACTCGTGTCGCTCGTGACGATCGACCTCCCCTCGGGAGTCGACACCGGCGTCATCCGTCTTGCCGGTTCGACGCACGCCGACATGGTGCTGTCGCAGGCGCGCGCGGGGCTTCCGGCCGACATCGTCGCCGAAGCATCCGCCGCCCAGGGTGCGAGCATCGAAGATGCCGTCGCCGAACTCGACTGGCAGGACGGCGAGGTCGTCCTGGTCGGGTCGAGCAGGCTCGCGCAGCCGCGTCGCCTGTTCCTCGGTTCGACCGCCGCCAAGATGCTCCGGACCCTTCCGGTGCCCATGATCGTCGTGCCCCGAACGCACGCTGTGGAAGGAGAACGCGCATGAGCACCACCCGAAAGAGCGTCGCCGAAACCGGGGACCCGGTGACCGGGGGACTCTCCAAGAAGGGCCTGAGCGCCGGGACGGTCGGCCTGATCGGCGCGGTCGTCATCGGTATCTCGTGCATCGCCCCGGCCTACACACTGACGGCGGCCCTCGGTCCCACGGTGTCCGAGGTCGGATTCCAGGTACCCGCGATCATCCTCATCGGATTCATTCCGATGCTGCTGGTCGCGTTCGGTTATCGCGAACTCAACCGCCAGATGCCGGACTCCGGCACATCGTTCACCTGGGCCGCCCGCGCGTTCGGTCCGTGGGTCGGCTGGATGGCCGGCTGGGGGCTGATCGCCGCCACGATCCTGGTGCTGTCGAATCTCGCGGGCATAGCCGTCGAATTCTTCTTCTTGCTGATCGACCAGATCGCTCAGACGAACGGCGCGATCGCCGACCTGGCATTCAACCCGTTCATCAACGTCGCCGTCTGTCTGGCCTTCATGCTCGGCGCCACGCTGATCTCGTACCGCGACATGCAGACCACCCAGAAGTTGCAGTACTTCCTCGTCGGCTTCCAGGTGCTCGTGCTCGTCGTGTTCGCGATAGCTGCGTTCGTTCACGTCGCACAGGGCAACGCCTTCGACGCGTCGATGCCCGAACTGTCGTGGTTCAACCCGTTCGCCGTCGGCTCGTTCACGGCCGTCGTTGCGGGACTCTCGCTGTCGATCTTCATCTTCTGGGGGTGGGATGTCACCCTCACGATGAACGAAGAGACGAAAGACCCCGAGAAGACGCCGGGACGCGCCGCGACCCTGACGGTCATCACGATCGTCGTCCTCTACCTGCTCATCGCGATCTCGCTGCTGGCGTTCGCCGGTATCGGAACGGGTGAACTGGGACTCGGCAACGAGGACATCCAGAGCAACGTGTTCTTCTTCCTGAGCGGTCCGATCCTCGGACCCCTCGCGTTCCTCGTCTCGCTGGCCGTACTCACGTCGTCCGTGTCGTCGCTGCAGTCGACGTTCGTCTCACCGGCGCGCACCCTGCTGGCGATGGGGCACTACGGGGCCCTGCCGAAGAAGTTCGCCGCCGTCACGCCGCGCTTCTTCACCCCGGGCTACGCCACGATCGTGTCGGCCGTGATCGCGTCGGTCTTCTACGCCGTCATGCGCTTCGTGAACGAGAACGTGCTCTGGGACACCATCACGACCCTCGGTCTGATGATCTGCTTCTACTACGGCATCACGGCCTTCGCGTGCGTCTGGTACTTCCGCAAGCAGTGGTTCGACTCGGTGCGGAACGTCTTCTTCACCCTGCTGTTCCCCCTCGTCGGCGGGATCATCCTGGCGGCACTGTTCGTCATCACGCTGGTCGAGAGCATGGACCCCGACTACGGCAGCGGAACCGAATGGTTCGGCCTCGGCAGCGTGTTCGTGCTCGGGGTCGTGATCATCGGCCTCGGCATCGTGATCATGGTGATCCAGCGCTTCCGCAGCCCCGCGTTCTTCCGCGGTGAAACCCTGTCCCTCGACGCACCCATCAGCGCACGTTCCCTCAGAGGACGAAGCGCACGAAAGGAATCCCACCGATGAGCATCACCCCCGAGCGCGAAGCCGCACTGCTGGCATCCATCCCCTCCGGTCTCTTCATCGGGGGCGAGTGGACGGATGCGACGGGCGCTCGCACCTTCGACGTCCGCGACCCCGCGACGGGCGCCGTCATCAAGACGATCGCCGATGCGACGCCCGAAGACGGCATGCGCGCCCTCGATGCGGCCGTGGCCGCGCAGGACGCCTGGGCCGCGACGCCGCCGCGGACGCGGAGCGACATCCTGCGCCGCGCGTTCGACCTGGTGCAGGAGCGCAAGGAAGACCTGGCGCTCGTCATGACGCTCGAGATGGGCAAGCCGCTCGCCGAGGCGCGCGGTGAGGTCGCCTACGGCGGCGAGTTCCTGCGCTGGTTCTCGGAAGAGGCCGTGCGGATCGCCGGCCGCTACGGGCTCAACCCCGAGGGCACCGGTCGAATGGTGGTCTCGCAGCGTCCGGTCGGCCCGTCGTTCTTCATCACGCCGTGGAACTTCCCGCTCGCGATGGCGACGCGCAAGATCGCCCCGGCGCTCGCCGCGGGGTGCACCGTCGTGATCAAGCCTCCCGCGCTGACACCGCTCACCACGATGCTCTTCACCACCATCCTGGAAGAGGCGGGACTGCCCGCCGGCGTCGTCAATGTCGTCAACTCGTCGTCGTCATCGAAGCTGGCCGCGCCGATCATCGCCGACCCGCGGCTGCGGAAGCTCTCGTTCACCGGCTCGACGGGGGTGGGGCGCAAGCTCATCGCGCAGGCCGCCGAGGGTGTGCTGCGCGTCTCGATGGAACTCGGCGGCAACGCGCCGTTCGTCGTGTTTGAGGACGCCGATATCGATAAGGCCGTGGACGGGGCCATGCAGGCCAAGTTCCGCAATATCGGTCAGGCCTGTACGGCCGCGAACCGGTTCATCGTGCACGACGCGGTGGCCGACGAGTTCGCCCGCCGTGTGGGTGAGCGGGTCGCCGCGATGCGCATCGGCCGCGGCACGGAGGACGACGTGCAGATCGGGCCGCTCATCGACGACGACGCGGTGGCCAAGGCATCCGCGCTCGTCTCGGACGCCGTCGATCGCGGCGCGCGCCTGGTCACGGGCGGTTCGGCGATCGAGGGCGAGGGATCGTTCTTCCAGCCCACGGTCATCTCCGATGTGGTCGCGGGCAGCGAGATTCTGCGCGAAGAGATATTCGGCCCCGTGCTGGCGATCGCCCGCTTCCGTGACGAGGACGAGGCCGTTCGCCTCGCGAATGACACCGAGTACGGGCTGGTGTCCTACGTGTACACGAAGGACCTCGCGCGTGGGCACCGGATGATCGATCGCCTCGAGACGGGGATGATGGGACTGAACGTCGGTGTCGTCTCGAACGCGGCCGCACCGTTCGGGGGCGTCAAGCAGTCCGGCATCGGGCGCGAGGGCGGCCTCGAGGGCATCCACGAATATCTCTCGACCAAGTACACGCTGATCCCCGTCGACTGACGCGGACGAATGGGAGCGATCATGACCGAATACGCCGTCGTCAACCCGGCCACGGGTGAGACTCTTGCCTCGTACGAGACCTTCACGGACGCGCAGATCGAGGCGGGAGTCGCAGCCGCCGCGACCGCCTATCGCGACTGGGCTCGCGACGCATCCGTCGCCGAACGCGCCGAGCGCTTGAACCGCGTGGCCGACCTGCACCGCGAGCGTCGGGACGAACTCGCCGAGATCATCGTGCGCGAGATGGGCAAGCCGCTCGCCGCTGCCCTCGGTGAGGTCGACTTCGCCGCCGACATCACGCAGTTCTACGCCGACAACGCCGCGAAGATCACGGCCGACCAGCCGATCGACATCCTCGGCGAGGGCACGGCAGTCGTTCGACGGTCAGCGCTCGGTCCGCTGCTCGGGATCATGCCGTGGAACTTCCCGTACTACCAGGTCGCCCGGTTCGCCGCTCCGAACGTCGCGATCGGCAACACGATCCTGCTCAAGCACGCGCCGCAGTGCCCGGAGTCCGCCGCGGCGATCGAGCAGATGTATCTCGACGCCGGGTTCCCCGAGGGTGTCTACGTCAATCTGTACGCCACCAACGAGCAGGCGGCGACGATCATCGCCGACCCGCGCGTGCAGGGCGTCTCGGTCACGGGATCGGAGCGCGCGGGCGCGGCGGTCGCCGAGGCCGCCGGCCGCAGCCTGAAGAAGGTCGTGCTCGAGCTCGGTGGCTCGGACCCGTTCCTGCTGTTCTCGACCGACGACCTCGACGGTGCGGTGGAGGCCGCCGTCGAGGCGCGCCTGGACAACGTCGGCCAGTCTTGCAACGGCGCCAAGCGCTTCGTCGTGGTCGACGGGCTGTACGACGCTTTCGTGGAGAAGTTCGCCGCGGCGATGAGTGCCGCGACGGTCGGTGACCCGATGAGCGAGGACACGGTGCTCGGTCCCCTGTCGTCGCTTGCGGCGGCCGAGCGTCTCGAGCAGCAGGTGCAACGCGCTGTCGAGCAGGGCGCGACGCTCGTCACGGGCGGTGTGCGCGATGGCGCTTTTTTCCCGGGCACGGTGCTGACCGACGTCACGCCCGAGATGGATGCCTACGGCGAAGAGTTCTTCGGACCCGTCGGCGTCGTCTACCGCGTCGCCGACGAGGCGGCGGCGGTGGCCCTGGCGAACGACACCGGCTTCGGGCTCGGCTCCTATGTGTTCACGACGGACGAAGCGCAGGCCGAGCGGGTGGCCGACGCGATCGACGCCGGCATGGTCTACGTCAACCTCGTGCTCGCGGACTCGCCCGAACTGCCGTTCGGGGGGGTCAAGCGTTCCGGCACGGGGCGCGAAATGGGCCTGCTGGGAGCAGACGAGTTCGTCAACAAGAAGCTCATCCGGGTCGGTCCCTGATATTCACGGCCGCCGCGGCTGGTGGCTCCCTGTCGTTCGGGGGACGATAGGGATGAGGAGGTCTGTCTCATGGACGAGATGAACGAAGCAGTCAGTCGCCTGGGAGCGCAGGAGTGCTGGGATCGTCTGCGAACGCAGCAGCTTGGCAGGCTCGTCACACACGTGGGGCATGTTCTCGACATCTTCCCCGTCAATTACGTCGTGGACGACGAGACGATCGTCTTCCGCACGGCCGAGGGCAGCAAGCTCTTCGAACTCACGGTGAACGACGAGGTGCTGTTCGAGGTGGACGACCACTCGGGAACGGATGCGTGGAGCGTCGTCGTGCGGGGGCATGCCCACCGACTCACGGTGAGCGACGAGGTCCATGCCGCAGACGAGTTGCCGCTGCGCCCGTGGATCCCGACCCTCAAGTACAACTACGTGCGCGTCGCGCCTGTCTCTCTCACAGGTCGCGCTTTCGAGATCGGACCGGAGCCCGACCGGTACGGCGCGGCGGACTCCTGAGCGCGAGAGGCATTCGCGACCTTCCCCGGGCATGACGTAGACTTGCGGTGCAGTCGAAATCTGCATTCTTTGCCGTGCCCGCGGTCGGGCGAAATCCTGTTCGTGAGCACGGTGCAAGAGTGTGGACCCGGGGCCGGAAACGGTCCTTAGGGCGGTAGCTCAATTGGCAGAGCAGCGGTCTCCAAAACCGCAGGTTGCAGGTTCGATTCCTGTCCGCCCTGCGCGTCAGCCCCGAGCTGACACACGAAAGGTACATTCAGGTGAGTGCAGTGGCCCAAGACGAGCCGAACGGCGAGATCGTCGCGGCGGGCAAGACGGATCGCGGAAAGAAGCCCGGCTTCTTCGCCCGCCTCGTCTTGTTCATCCGGCAGGTGTTCGCCGAGCTCCGCAAGGTCGTCACGCCGACGCGCCAGGAACTGCTGAAGTTCACCGCGGTGGTGCTCGGATTCGTCGTCGTCATGATGGCGATCGTCTACGGCCTCGACTTCGTCTTCTCCTGGATGGCCTCGGTCGTCTTCGGAACGCCCGGCGAACTCGTCGGCGCGTAGACACACCCCGGCCAGACGCACCCAGACCGAATCATCGGCGGCCCGAACAGGCCGTCATCAACGGAAGTGATCCAGTGACCGAAAGATTCACCGACGACGCCGACTGGGCGACGGCCGCCGAGCAGTCCAGTGAGGACGACGAGGCGCAGGAGGGCGACCAGCTCGCTGCCGAGGAGCGCTCGGTCGAGCCTGCGGAGCACGCCGCGCTGCACGTCGTGAGTGACGGGGACGACGACGAAGACTTCGCTGAACTGGACGACATCGAGATCGACGACCCGGAGGCCGACGCTATCGTGAACGACGCCCTGCACATCGACGAGGCCGCCGAGGCCGAAGCCGCCGCCGAGGTCCTGACCGATTCGCTCGAGGACGAAGAGTCCGAGCGCGCAGCCGAGGATGCCGAAGAGGTCACCCCCTACGACGGTCCCGACATCAACGGTGAGCCCGACGCGCCCGTCCTGGACGAGGACTTCGTGGCAGAGGTCGACGCAGCTGCGGCAGTCGTCGATGACGCCGAGGCATCCGTCGACGGCGAATCCGAAGACGGCGAATCCGAAGACGACGCCGAGGCTGACCCGTACGAGGCGTTCCGCGCCGAACTGCGCTACCTGCCGGGCAAGTGGTACGTCATCCACTCGTACGCCGGCTTCGAGCGCAAGGTGAAGGCGAACATCGAGCAGCGCAAGTCGTCGCTCGAGGTCGAGGACGAGATCTACCAGATCGAGGTCCCGATGGAGGACGTCGTCGAGATCAAGAACGGCCAGCGCAAGATGGTCACGCGTGTCCGTATCCCGGGCTACGTGCTCGTGCGCATGGACCTGAACGAAGACACCTGGTCGGTCGTTCGCCACACGCCCGGCGTGACCGGCTTCGTCGGCAACGCCCACAACCCCACGCCCCTTCGTTTCGAAGAGGCCTTCAACATGCTGAAGTCCCTCGTCGAGATCAAGGAAGTCGCCACGGCGAAGTCCGGCAGCGGCAAGGGTTCGGCGACGCAGGCGCGCAGCATCGTCACCGAGGTCGACTTCGAGGTCGGCGAGACGATCACGATCAAGGAAGGCTCGTTCGCGGGCCTGCCCGGCACGATCAGCGAGATCAAGCCCGAGAGCGGCAAGCTCACGGTGCTGGTGTCACTGTTCGAGCGCGAGACCCCGGTCGAGCTGTCGTTCGACCAGGTCACGAAGCAGTAAAAAGCAAGCAGTAGGAACTAATACAGGCTTCCGGAGTTCTGCTCCGGAGAACCGCGATCCGGAAATGCCGGGTGCGCGGGAGAGCGGATGCAGAAGCATCCGGTCGATGAGAGGAAACAAGAATGGCACCCAAGAAGAAGGTGACCGGCCTGATCAAGCTCCAGATCAAGGCCGGAGCCGCCAACCCGGCGCCGCCGATCGGGCCCGCGCTCGGTCAGCACGGCGTCAACATCATGGAGTTCTGCAAGGCGTACAACGCGGCGACCGAGGCCCAGCGCGGCAACGTCATCCCCGTCGAGATCACCGTCTACGAGGACCGCAGCTTCACGTTCATCCTGAAGACGCCCCCCGCTGCCGAGCTCATCAAGAAGGCCGCTGGCGTTGCCAAGGGCTCGCCGACTCCGCACACGACCAAGGTGGCCAAGCTCACCAAGGCTCAGGTGCGCGAGATCGCCGAGGTCAAGCAGCCTGACCTGAACGCGAACGACATCGAGGCCGCCTCGAAGATCATCGCCGGCACCGCCCGTTCCATGGGCATCACGGTTGAGGACTGAGGGGAATAACGACTATGGCTACCAAGTCCAAGGCCTATCAGGCCGCCGCCGCGAAGATCGCGGCTGACACGTTCTACACCCCGACCGAGGCTGTTGCCCTCGCGAAGGAGACCGGCTCGGCGAAGTTCGACTCGACCGTCGAGGTCGCGCTGAAGCTCGCCGTCGACCCCCGCAAGGCAGACCAGATGGTGCGCGGCACCGTCATCCTGCCCCACGGCACGGGTAAGACTGCCCGCGTCATCGTCTTCGCAACGGGCCCCGCGGCCGAGGCTGCTCTCGCGGCCGGCGCCGACGAGGTCGGTGGAGCCGAGCTCATCGAGAAGGTTGCGGGCGGCTACACGTCGTTCGACGCGGCCGTCTCGACGCCCGAGCTCATGGGCCAGGTCGGTCGCCTCGGAAAGGTGCTGGGCCCCCGTGGTCTGATGCCGAACCCGAAGACCGGCACCGTGACCCCCAACCCGGCCAAGGCCGTCGAGGAGATCAAGGGCGGAAAGATCGAGTTCCGCGTCGACAAGCACGCCAACGTTCACTTCGTGGTCGGCAAGGCGTCGTTCTCGGCCGAGCAGCTCGACGAGAACATCAAGGCGGCGCTCGACGAGATCGTTCGTCTGAAGCCGTCCAGCTCCAAGGGTCGCTACATCCAGAAGGGTGCAGTGTCGACCACGTTCGGCCCCGGCATCCCGCTGGACGTCAACGCGATCTGACGCGCTGCATAAACGAAGGGCTCCACCGGAAACGGTGGGGCCCTTCGTCGTTGTTCCGTCGTTGTTTCAGCGGAACACGACAAGGCTGATGCCGAGGACGATCATGACGACGGCGATCGAGGCATCGAGGATGCGCCAGGCCCGCTCGGTGGAGAGGAGTCGGCCGAGGTAGCGGGCGCCGAACGCCAAGCCCGAGAACCAGACCGCACTGGCGACGATCGCACCCGCGGCGAAGGCCCACGGGCTCGCGTAGGTTGCCGCGATCGAACCGAGAAGGAACACGGTGTCGAGGTAGACGTGGGGGTTCAACCACGTCAGGGCGAGCGCCGTCGAGGCGACCGCGACGGCGCTCGTCTGCGTCGCCGTCCTGGCGTCGGTCGCCCGAGCGGTCGGGCCCGGCGCCGGGAGCAGCACCTCGCCGCTCGGGCGCCACGCGCGTCGTGCGGCGAGGCATCCGTATGTCACTAGGAACACCGCTCCCGCCCAGCGCACGATCTCGGTCAGCCACGGCAGTGCCTGCAGTGCCAGGCCGACGCCCGAGACGCCGAGCGCGATCAGCACGGCGTCGGAGACCGCACAGATCGTCGCGACGAGCACGATGTGTTCCCGACGCATGCCCTGGCGCAGCACGAACAGGTTCTGCGCGCCGATGGCGACGATCAGTGAAAAGCCGAGGCCGAGGCCCGAGACGGCGGAGATGAGCACGACTCGAAGGTACGGTGCCGGATCAATTAAGGCCAGCTCACGTTTCTTTCGCACCATTAGCATGGCTTCATGAAACTTCCGCTCGAACTCGTCGCGACCGTAGCCGCTGCGGTCGATGCCGGCACGCTCGACGCCGCGGCGCGCACGCTGCACATCACGCCGTCCGCGGTCAGCCAGCGAATCCGGGCGCTCGAGGAACGGATCGGTCGGACATTGCTGATCCGCTCGAAGCCGTTGCGCGCCACCGAGGCGGGCGAGACCGTCGTCCGCCTCGCCCGCCAGCTCGCCCTGCTCGAGCACGACACCCTCCGCTCGCTCGGGCTCGACGAAGAGGGACCCGCGCGACTGGCGTTGGCGGTCAATGCCGATTCCCTCGCCACCTGGTTTCTGCCCGCCGTGGCTCGGATCGTGGCCGAGGGGGACGTCGCGATCGAACTGCATCGCGACGACCAGGACTACACGGCACGTCTGCTCGCAGACGGCAGTGTCTCGGCTGCTGTGACGTCGCAGAGCGCCGCGGTCGCCGGCTGCACGGTGACGCCGCTCGGGGTCATGTCGTATCGGGCATGCGCGACCCCTGTGTTCGCGCGGCGCTGGTTCGCGGGAGGGGTGAACGCGCAATCGCTCGCCCGTGCGCCCGTCATCGAATATGACCGCCGAGACGACCTGCAAGCGCGGTGGCTCCGCGCACACGGCGGATCTGCCGAGGCGCCGCCGCGGACCTTCGTCCCCGCGGGTGCGTCTCGTAGCTTGGTGTCAATTCCTGCGGGGTTCTCGTCGTCGTTGACGTAGGAGGGCCATCGTGGGATGACCAGTTGTTTCCGCCAAGAAGCAAAGAAGAGATCCCACGATGACCCAGAATCAGTCTGCCTTGACGACCCTGATCGCAGAAGTCCTCGCCGATCCTGACCTCGCCCATTCCGACGTGTTCCGTCGGATGCTGCAGGCGGGGCTGCAGGACCTTGTTGACGCGGAAGCGACCGCGAAGATCGGCGCGGCCCGTTACGAACGCACGGCGGAGCGCACCACGCGTCGCAACGGTGCTCGCGCGAAGACGCTCGCCACGCCCGCGGGGGAGGTCGACATTCAGATTCCGAAGCTGCGGGAGGGGTCGTTCTTCCCGAGCCTGCTCAGCCCACGCCGCCGTGTCGACAAGGCGCTCTACGCGGTGATCTGCCAGGCCTGGATCGACGGAGTCTCCACCCGCAAGGTCGACCAGCTCGTCCGCGCGCTGGGCAACGACACCGGCATCAGCCGGTCCACCGTCTCCCGCATCTGCTCCGAGATCGATGAGGTGGTGCACGAGTTTCTGCACCGCCGGCTCGATCACACCTGGTTCCCGTACCTGTTCCTGGACGCCACCTACCTCGACGTGCGCCACCGTGGCCGGGTTCTCTCCCAAGCCCTCATCGTCGCGACCGGGGTCAGCGGCGACGGCCGTCGGGAGATCCTCGGGATGGCTCTCGGCGACGCGGAGACGACGGACTTCTGGACCGAGTTCCTCCGCTCCCTCCGCGACCGCGGTCTGAAAGTCTCCACCGACACAGACCCGCTCGGCGTGACCCTCGTCACGTCCGACGCTCACGCCGGCATCAAAGCCGCCGTCAAAGCGATCCTCCCCGGATCGGGCTGGCAGAGATGCCGCGTCCACTTCGCTCGTAACGTCACCCAGAAGCTCGGATCGGCACGCTCCAAGCCCGTCAACGCGCTGATCTCGACGATCTTCGCGCAGACCACCCCCGAGGCCGTGATCGCCCAGTATCACCAGGTCTCCACGTCCCTCCGCGGGTCGTTCCCGGAGATCGCAGACATGCTCAATGCTGCCGAAGCAGACCTCACCGGATTCGCGCCGCTCCCGCGTGAGCATTGGCAGAAGGTCTGGTCCAACAACCCGATCGAGCGCCTCAACCGTGAGATCAAACGCCGCGCCGACGTCGTGCAGATCTTCCCCGACCGCGACTCCGTCACCCGCCTCATCGGCGCCGTCCTGCAGGAGCAGCACGAGGAATGGCAATACGGTGAACGCCGCTACCTCTCCGACATCTCCATGCGCAAACTCGTCCACACACTCCAAGACCACGCCGAGCCTGAGCGCCCCGACCTGTTCCTCACCGCCTGACCCTCACCCATCAAGGAAGCAGCCGGATTGACACCACAACACGGGACTTGACC
>NZ_NMUM01000011.1 GCF_002812805.1 Microbacterium lacus
GGGTGCGTCTCGTAGCTTGGTGTCAATTCCTGCGGGGTTCTCGTCGTCGTTGACGTAGGAGGGCCATCGTGGGATGACCAGTTGTTTCCGCCAAGAAGCAAAGAAGAGATCCCACGATGACCCAGAATCAGTCTGCCTTGACGACCCTGATCGCAGAAGTCCTCGCCGATCCTGACCTCGCCCATTCCGACGTGTTCCGTCGGATGCTGCAGGCGGGGCTGCAGGACCTTGTTGACGCGGAAGCGACCGCGAAGATCGGCGCGGCCCGTTACGAACGCACGGCGGAGCGCACCACGCGTCGCAACGGTGCTCGCGCGAAGACGCTCGCCACGCCCGCGGGGGAGGTCGACATTCAGATTCCGAAGCTGCGGGAGGGGTCGTTCTTCCCGAGCCTGCTCAGCCCACGCCGCCGTGTCGACAAGGCGCTCTACGCGGTGATCTGCCAGGCCTGGATCGACGGAGTCTCCACCCGCAAGGTCGACCAGCTCGTCCGCGCGCTGGGCAACGACACCGGCATCAGCCGGTCCACCGTCTCCCGCATCTGCTCCGAGATCGATGAGGTGGTGCACGAGTTTCTGCACCGCCGGCTCGATCACACCTGGTTCCCGTACCTGTTCCTGGACGCCACCTACCTCGACGTGCGCCACCGTGGCCGGGTTCTCTCCCAAGCCCTCATCGTCGCGACCGGGGTCAGCGGCGACGGCCGTCGGGAGATCCTCGGGATGGCTCTCGGCGACGCGGAGACGACGGACTTCTGGACCGAGTTCCTCCGCTCCCTCCGCGACCGCGGTCTGAAAGTCTCCACCGACACAGACCCGCTCGGCGTGACCCTCGTCACGTCCGACGCTCACGCCGGCATCAAAGCCGCCGTCAAAGCGATCCTCCCCGGATCGGGCTGGCAGAGATGCCGCGTCCACTTCGCTCGTAACGTCACCCAGAAGCTCGGATCGGCACGCTCCAAGCCCGTCAACGCGCTGATCTCGACGATCTTCGCGCAGACCACCCCCGAGGCCGTGATCGCCCAGTATCACCAGGTCTCCACGTCCCTCCGCGGGTCGTTCCCGGAGATCGCAGACATGCTCAATGCTGCCGAAGCAGACCTCACCGGATTCGCGCCGCTCCCGCGTGAGCATTGGCAGAAGGTCTGGTCCAACAACCCGATCGAGCGCCTCAACCGTGAGATCAAACGCCGCGCCGACGTCGTGCAGATCTTCCCCGACCGCGACTCCGTCACCCGCCTCATCGGCGCCGTCCTGCAGGAGCAGCACGAGGAATGGCAATACGGTGAACGCCGCTACCTCTCCGACATCTCCATGCGCAAACTCGTCCACACACTCCAAGACCACGCCGAGCCTGAGCGCCCCGACCTGTTCCTCACCGCCTGACCCTCACCCATCAAGGAAGCAGCCGGATTGACACCACAACACGGGACTTGACCGTCCCCGCATCGCACGACTTCGCGGCCGCGGTGCGGTCGGGACTCGGGTGGGGAATGCTCCCGCCCCTGCAAGCGGATGGGCCGATCGCCGCGGGCGAGATCGTGGTGCTCGAGGGCGATCCGATCGACGTGCCGCTCTTCTGGCAGCAGTGGGATCTGCGATCACCCCTGCTCGACCGCGTTGCCCGCGTCGTCGTCGACGAGGCGCGGCGGGCGCTCAGCCCAGCGTGAGGCGGCCTGACTAGTCGTCGCTCACGCGCAGCACGATCTTGCCGCGCGTGTGGCCGTCCTCGATCTCGCGATGCGCCTCGGCGGCGTCCCCCAGCTCGAACACGCGGTCGATGTAGACCTGCACTGATCCCGAGGCGAGCAGGCGAGCGATCGTCGCGAGTGCCCCGCCGTCCGGGATCACCTTGTAGGTGGACGCGCGGACGTCCGCCGCCGCGGCATCCTCTTCGAACGTCGGCCAGCTTCCCGTCGGCACATTCACGATCAGTCCGCCCCGCCGCAGGACCCCGAGCGAGCGGCTGCCCGTGGCGTCGAGCGTGTTGCCGACCAGGTCGATCACCACATCGACGTCGGCCACGACATCCTCGAACTTCGTCGAGGTGTGATCGATGACGACGGATGCTCCGAGTTCACGCAGCCACGCGGCGTTCCGCCCCGACGCCGTCGCCGTGACGTGCGCGCCGAAATACGACGCGAACTGCACGGCGAAGTGTCCGACGCCGCCGCTGCCCGCGTGGATCAGGATCCGCTGGCCCTCGTGCGCGTGCGCAGTTTCGACGATGAGGCCCCAGGCGGTGAGCGCGGCCAGCGGCACACCCGCGGCCTCCACGTGAGAGAGGCCCGTCGGCATCTTGGCGACCGAGAGTGAGGACACGACCGCATACTCCGCGTAGCTGCCGGGCGTGCGGGGGAACGCCGCCATGCCGTATACGGGCGTACCCGGCTGAAGGGGGTGCGTCTCGAAGGGCGCACGCACGACGATCCCGCTGAAGTCGAAACCGAGGACCGCGGGGTACGACGCGATCGCTGATGACACGCCACGACCCGAGCGCGTCTTGGCGTCGATGGGGTTCACGCCCGCGGCGACGACCCGCACGAGCAGTTCGCTCATGACGGGAGCCGGGGTGGCGACCTCGGTGAGGTGCAACGAATCCGCGTCTCCCGGCTCGTCGAACACGACGGCGCGCATCGTGTCCGGAACGCTTGGCGCCTCGGCGGGCGCTCCCGCGGGTCGTGGGGGGCGAACTGCCATGGCGGTGCTCCATTCTGCGCGATCCTGCAAACCGGCACGCGTGCACATGAGGCATGATGCACACCTGGCCCGGGGGCGCTATTGCCCCGAGGATCGGACTGGTCCCAGTAAAGCCGGGGATTGTCTCGACGGTGTTACGCAGGTGCTAACGTGCCGCTACGCCATACGGGTCGTCAGGCGGAGCCGGACGGGGTTTCGCCGGTCGACGCCGCGCGGAGCAGCCGCGTCAGGGTTCGGATGTCTGAGACGTCCCAGTCCGCGAGTCGATCGTGCAGGGCGTGCGGGTCGGCGCTCCGGGCGGCTGCGAGCCGCTCCACACCTTCTGGCGTCGCCGTCAGTCGCGCCGAGCGGCCGTCTGCCGGATCTGCGGCACGCTCGATCAGGCCCGCCTGCTCGAGCTCGCGCACCGTCCGGCTCACCTGGCCCTTATCGGCGACGAGTGTCTCGGCGAGCACGGAGGGACTGATCGGCCCGTGCTTGACGATCGTTGTGAACACCTTGTACGCGCCGGGCAGCATTCCCGGGCTCAGCCTGTCGGCGCGGGCCGCCATGACCTGACGCATCCGTACCGAGAGTTCACCGAACTCCGATTCGAGCTCCCGCACCGCCTCGTGCCAGTCCGGGTTCGAGACGCGTTGCGGCTGATCGGTCATCGCTCGACGGTACCCTTCCCCGACGCGGGGATCGACTCCATGCCCTCGCTCGCGGTGAAAGTGGCGAGATCCGCCTCGCCCGCGGCCAGCCGCTCGGTCGTGGTCATGCGGGTCAGCGGCCGATTGGGGAGGAAGACGATCGCGATGAAGCTGATGATCGCCAGTGGGACCGCGAACAGGAACGAGTGCGCGATGCCCTGTGCGTAGATGTCCTCGACGATGACGCGAACGCCGTCGGGAAGGGTGTTCACCGCGGGGAGCGTGCCGGACTGCAGCTGAGCTGCAACCGCGAGGCCCGCGTCGCCGAGCGGGGCGAGTGCGGCACCGATCGCATCCCGGTACCGGACGAAGCCGTCGGCCACGCTCGACGCGAGCGCAGCCCCCATGACGGACACGCCGATCGTGCCGCCCAGGCTCCGGAAGAACGTGACGCCGGAGCTCGCGGCGCCCATCTCTTCGGGCTTGGCCGTGTTCTGCACGACGAGCACGAGGTTCTGCATTGTTGCGCCGACGCCCGCGCCGAGCAGAAACATGTACAGCGCGACGAGGGGGTACGGGGTGTCGTAGTGCAGCGTCGAGAGCAGCACCGAGCCGGCGATGAGCGACAGGGCGCCGCCGATCATGTACGCCTTCCAGCGGCCGAAGCGACTGATGAGTTGGCCGATGAGGATCGAGGTCACCAACAGCCCGCCCATCATCGGGATCGTGAGCAGTCCGGCCTCGGCGGGAGTCGCGCCGCGCGACATCTGCATGTATTGGCCCAGGAACACGGCTGCCCCGAACATCGCGAGCCCCGTCGCGATCGAAGCGATCACCGAGAGTGTGAAGGTGCGGTTGCGGAACAGCGAGAGCGGGATGAGCGGCTCGCGCGAGCGCAGTTCGACCACGATGAACAAGGCGGTGGCGACGACGACCCCGCCGACCATGAGCCCCGTCTCGACGCTCCACCAGTCGTAGTTCTTGCCGGCGTTGGTGATCCAGACGAGCAGCAGCGACACGGCGGTCGAGAGCAGGACGATTCCGAGGTAGTCGATCCGGACCTTGCCGCGCCGAACGCGCGGTACGTGCAGGGTGCGCTGCAGGATCACGAAGGCGGCGATGGCGAACGGGATCGCGACGAAGAAGTTCCACCGCCATCCGATTCCGTCCGTGATGAATCCGCCGAGGAGCGGCCCGCCGACTGTGGCCAGGGCCATCACGGCGCCGAAGAGCCCCATGTAGCGGCCACGTTCGCGCGGGCTGATGATGTCGGCCATCAACACCTGGCTGAGGGCGGCGAGTCCACCGGCGCCCAGGCCCTGCACGGCGCGGAACGCGATCAGGGTGGCGGCGTCCTGCGAGAAGCCCGCCGCAGCGGTCGCGAGCACGAACAGCGCGAGAGCCAACTGGATCAGCAGCTTGCGGTCGAACAGATCGGCGAGCTTGCCCCAGATCGGCGTCGAGATCGCCGTGGTCAGAAGGGTGGCGGTGACGACCCAGGTGAACACGGTCTGGTCGCCCTGCAGGTCGTGCACGATGACCGGGAGCGACGTCGATACGACGGTGGCCGCGAGCATCGAGACGAACATCCCGAGCAGCAGCCCGGAGAGGGCCTCCAGGACCTTTCGTCGCGACATCGGAGCGGGTGGTGCGGCGTCGGTGGACGCGGAAGTCGAGGTGGCCATAGGGCCCTTTCCTGCGGAGCGAGCACCACGAGGCGTGGCGCGAAAGTTGAGTAAAGTCAACTATATATCTTCGTTGAGTAAAGTCAACTAAATCGCGCGGGCGCACGCCGGCGCCCGGCCCCATGATCCGGAGGCCGAGGGAGGAGTGCGTCAGTCCGCGAGGGCGAGCGCGCGGAACGGCTGCCGCGGGGCGACGCGAGGCATCCGCTCTTCGACGAACTCGAGCGTTCGTACCGGGGGAGGCGTTGCGGGTCGTGTGGTGCGGCGATGCAGTTCGTCGATCAGCGCATCAGCGAGGCGGATGAGGCGGGCGATCTCGCGGTCGTCGCGGTCCACCCACGCGCAGCGGGGTTCGTCGCCGATCGGCACGAAGCCGTCGTGCTGTTCCCACGCCACGAGTGTGCGCTCGGCGCCGAGCACGTGCTGCTGCCACCAGATCTGACGCATGTACGAGCGGGGGATGGATCGCCACGCCTTGTTCGTGGTCTTGATCTCGGCCAGCGTGATCGATCCGCTGGGCGTCGTGGCAACGCCGTCCGGAGTGGCGAGGTGCCGCCTCTCCGCGACCGCGTGGAACAGGGCCGAGGAGGGGAGGATGCCGTGGGTTGCGGCTACCCACGCCGCGATCTCGGGCTCGCGCTTTCGGCCGTGGTCGGTGAAGGCATTGCCGCTGAAGCGCGTTCCGATGAGCTTGGCGTCTGCGGCCTTCGCTATCGCGTTCTCGCTCGTGAGGCTCGCGACGTCGGTCGCGGTGATGCCGCGGGAACGTGCCCGCACCCAGGCCACCCGGTCGCGCGAGTCCGCGACGATGCGGGCGGCGAGTTCGGGAAGCACGAATCGACCCTAACCCCGCGGCGTCCCGCGCCCCGCCCCGGCACGCGGACGAGGCCCGCCCCAGACGCCCCCGCGCCGAAGTCCGGCGAGTCCGCCGGTTCGTGCCGACTCCGCCCGTTCTTGCCGGCGAATAAGGGGCGGGCTCGTGAATACCCGGCGGTCTCGATGGGGCATCCTGTTCCTCCACAGCGTGCGCGGGGGAGCCCCACAGCGCAAATCGAGGGCGGATGGGCGTGGCTGGGATACCACGGCGCGATCCTATGGCGATGCGAACCCTCGACATCCCTGCAGCCCGGCGCCTGCTCCTCACCCGAGAGCAGCTGATGGCTGACGGATGGTCCGATCGACGGATCGAACGGGATGTTGCGGCAGGGCAGCTCCACCGCGTGCGGAGAGGGTGGTACATGGCGGGCGCGGAGTGGCGGGAACTGTGGCCCGCGTCTCGACACCTCGCTCACGTCGTTGCGGTGAACGATGGCGCACGCGTCCCCCCGGTGTTCGCGTTCACGTCGGCTGCCGCGGTGCATGGGCTTCCGTTGCATCGCGTGGTCGTCGATCGAGTTCACACGCTGTACCCCGATGTCGCTCGCCGCACGGTTGCGGGGACCATCCGGCATCAGGGCAGAGTTAACGATGCAGATGTCATCGACATTGGCGGCATCCTCTGCACGTCCCCCGAGCGCACGATCTACGATTTGGCGCGGCACGCGAGCGCAGAGGTCGCGCTTGCGTGCGCCGACGCGCAGCTCGGTCGCATCGGTGGCGACCCCCGCGAATACGACGCGACTGCCGCCGAAGCATGGTTGGCAGAGATGGCGGCGCGCATCGATGCCGCACGAGGTGTGCGCGGCATCCGACACGCGCGCATGCTGATCGAGGTGATCGACGGTCGCTCGCAGCTGCCTCTAGAAAGCATCACCAAGCTGCAGTTACGCCGCCTCGGATTTCGCGCCCCTCGGCTGCAGGTTCCGGTGCGGGCGCCGAAGGACGGATGGTTCTGGATGGATATCGAGCTCGATGAGGCCGGTGCCTTCTACGAGTGCGACGGTGAGACCAAGTACACGGACGAAGCGATGAGGTCTGGACGCACCCTCGAACAGGTACTTCTCGCGGAGAAGCAGCGCGAGGATTGGGTTCGTGGGACCACAGGCAAACGTGTCCTACGTGGCGGCAGCGCGCACGCGGCGTCACCGGAGGCACTGGCTGCGCGGCTCGCGAGCTTCGGGGTCGCGCTGCCGGATCGGCGAGACCGCCTGTTGTTGCCGAGACGTCCCCTTGCGTACGGGCAATAACGGGCTGCCTCGTTGGCAACCGGCGGACTCGCAAGATTTGGCGCGGATGCGGGGATGGCGTACCCTGGGGGTAACCACAGACCGCTGGTCATTGGCGTGCGCGCAAGCGCATGGCAATCGAAGCTCTGCACATGCAGGGGCCCGCGCAGGTGACACGAACGACACAGCCCGAGAGGGTCGTCCAGCTCCGTGCGCTTGCGCCGGAGCTTTTTTCATGTGCGGAACCGGTTTCTGTGGCCGGTGTCCCGCCATCGCGGGGCCCCTCGTACACACAAGGAGTGGCCATGGCGCAGAAGGACGCATCGGTTGCCGAACTCACGAAGAACTTCGAGAGCTCGACCGCCGTACTGCTGACCGAATACCGCGGGCTCACGGTTGCCGAGCTCAAGGAGCTTCGCAACAACATCCGTGAGCACGCCAGCTACGCCGTGGTGAAGAACACGCTGACCAAGATCGCGGCCAACAAGGCCGGGATCTCCTCGCTGGATGACGAGCTTCAGGGCCCGTCCGCCATCGCGTTCGTGCACGGCGACCCCGTCGCCGTTGCGAAGGGCCTGCGCGACTTCGCCAAGGCACACCCTCTTCTGGTCGTCAAGGGCGGTTACTTCGACGGTAACCCCCTGACTGCGGAAGAGGTCGGCAAGCTCGCCAACCTCGAAAGCCGTGAAGTCCTGCTGGCGAAGCTCGCCGGCGCGATGAAGGCCTCGCTGTTCGGAGCCGCCTATCTGTTCAACGCACCGCTGTCGAAGGCCGTTCGCACGGTCGACGCGCTGCGTGAGAAGCAGGAATCCGCAGCCTGACCCTCGGGTCAGGCGCGGCAAGCACGTAAAACCAACACAAGGAGAAACATCATGGCAAAGCTCACCACCGAGGAGCTGCTCGACGCGTTCAAGGAGCTCACGCTCATCGAGCTCAGCGAGTTCGTGAAGAAGTTCGAGGAGACCTTCGAGGTCACCGCCGCTGCTCCCGTCGCCGTGGCCGGCCCCGCCGCCGGTGGCGCGGGTGCCGCTGCTGAAGAGGTCGAAGAGAAGGATTCCTTCGACGTCGTCCTCGAGGCTGCTGGCGAGAAGAAGATCCAGGTCATCAAGGTCGTTCGCGAGCTGACCAGCCTGGGTCTCGGCGAGGCGAAGGCTGTCGTCGACGGTGCCCCGAAGGCTGTGCTCGAGGGCGCGACCAAGGAAGCCGCCGAGAAGGCGAAGGCTTCGCTCGAAGAGGCCGGCGCAACCGTCACCCTCAAGTAATTCGGAACGATCGACGGGCGTTCAACGCCCCGAAATCGTCTCCCGTCAGAAAGCCTCGGATGTCCGCATCCGGGGCTTTCTGCGTGCCCGGGTACGTCAGGTGCTTGGCGGAGCCGCCGTCGACGCGCGCATCACCATACGGGCGGGAGCGGTCGTGCGCTCGGGGGGTTGGGTGCCGTCCATCATCGACATGAGCATCGCGACCGCATCTTCGCCCTGACGACACGGGTCCTGCTCGACCGTGGTGAGGGCGAACATCTCCGCATAGTCGTGCCCATCCACGCCGATTGCGCTCAACTGCGAGGGGACGGCGATCCCCAGGCGCTGAGCGGCGATGATCGCCCCGATCGCGACCTCGTCACACGCCCCCACAATTGCCGTCGGGCGGGCGTCGGCATCAGCGAGGGCGGACGTCGCGGCGGAATAGCCCGCGGTGATGGTGAGGGCTGAGGGGTGCACCGTCACCGGGAGCCCCGCCTCACGCATGGCCTGGACGTAGCCCTCTTGTCGGTCGTCGACATCGCGGGCAGGCGGGTCGCCCTCCGGCGTCGCGCCGATGAAGGCGACCCTCGTGTGGCCGAGCGCCAGCAGGTGCTGCGTGATCATGCGACCGATGGCGACATTGTCGATGCCGAGGGTGACGATCCCCGCCAACGTGTTGCCGATGCAGACGGTGGGTTTGGCAAATCCGACCAGGCTCTCGAGATCGGAATCGTCGGGCTCGAGTGCAACGGCGATCACCCCATCGAATCGCTTGCGGGCCAGGAAATGCCGATACAGGCGGTCCCGGTCGCGCGAGTCAGGCTCGGCCACGTAAAGCGTGAGGTCGTAACCCAACCGCATGAGCGAGCGCTCTATTCCCTCGATGATCTCGCCGAAGTACCAGCGCCCGACCCGGGGTACGACGAGGGCGATCGTGTGAGTCCGCCCCGTGACCAGGCTCGCGGCGCTGCTCGACGCGACATATCCCAGGTCGCGCGCTGCCTGCTGAACCCGCTCGCGAGTCTCCGGTGCGACATAACCATGGCCGGTGAGCGCCCGGCTGGCCGTGGCCTTCGACACGCCGGCCCGGCTCGCCACATCGGCGATACCGCTCATCGCATCTCCCTTGATGTAGCCCGCGGAGGCGCGGATAGCCTCGGTGAAGGAATCGTTTCCATACGGCATGCGACGGCGAGCAGGGAGATCGAGACCCTCAGGGTGACCATATCACGGCGCAAATTGCTCAATTCTTGAGGGTTATCGAGTCGTGACTTTGTGTCGATTGTGGGCCGGTCTGGAGTCATCTACGGTGGTGATGGAATCGGTTCCAAGGCCCGTATGGACCGGACGATTCTTCGGCGCGACTACGCGCGCACTCGATGAGGAGGACCAGATGAAGACAATGCGACGGGGCAGGATCCTCGTCCTGGGATCCATGCTCGCGATCGGCGGCCTCACGCTCGCCGGCTGCACGGGCGGACCCGGGGAATCGAACGGCGGTGGCGACGGCGGCGACGACAACGTCGTCACGGTCTACGGCACCATCAGCAACACCGAGGCCGATCTGCTCAACGAATCGTGGGCGGAGTGGGAAGAAGAGAACGGCATCGACATCGAGTACGAAGCCTCTCAGGAGTTCGAGGCGCAGATCGCGGTTCGTGCCCAGGGTGGTAACCCGCCCGACCTCGCGATCTTCCCGCAGCCCGGGCTCCTGGCAGACATGGCGGACCGCGGATACCTCGTGCCCGCGCCCGAGAGCGTCCAGGAGAACGTCGCGGAGTACTGGTCCGAGGACTGGGCCGCGTACGGCACCGTGGACGGCACCCTTTACGGGGCGCCCCTCATGGCCAGCGTGAAGGGTTGGGTCTGGTACTCGCCCGCGACCTTCGCCGAGAACGGCTGGGAGGTCCCCACCACGTGGCAGGGACTTCTCGACCTGACGGCAGAGATCCAGTCGACGACCGGCGCCGCGCCCTGGTGCGTCGGGTTCGGTTCGGACGCGGCCACCGGATGGCCGGGCACCGACTGGATCGAGGACGTCGTGCTCCGTCAGTCGGGCACGGACGTCTACGACCAGTGGGTCACGAACGAGATCTCGTTCACCGACCCGCAGATCGCGTCGGCGTTCGACGAGGTCGGCAAGATCATCCTCAACCCGGACTATGTCAACGCCGGCTACGGCGACGTCCAGTCGATCGGCACGACGCCGTTCGGCGACCCGGCCACGGCGCTTGTCGCGGGTGACTGCCTGCTCCACCACCAGGCTTCGTTCTACGACGGGTTCATCGTGGACGCCGGCGGCACAGTGGCCGAAGACGGCGACATCTGGGCGTTCCTGACGCCTCCCTTCGAGGAAGGTGCCGAGGGTTCGGTCGTGACCGGTGGCGGCGAGATCGTCGGCGCGTTCAGCGACCGCGAGGCCGTGCAGCAGGTACAGGCGTACCTGTCCAGCCCCGAATGGGCCAACAGCCGCGTCGCGCTCGGTGGCGTGATCTCGGCGAACAACGGACTCGACCCGGAGAACGCGTCGAGCGAGATCCTGGTCGCCGCGATCGAGCTGCTGCAGGACCCCGAGACGACGTTCCGCTTCGACGCTTCGGACCTGATGCCCGGTGCTGTCGGTGTGGGAACGTTCTTCGCGGGAATGCGGGACTGGGTCGGCGGAACTCCGACACAGACCGTGCTCGAACAGATCGAAGCCGGCTGGCCGTCCAGCTGACCGGAAGGAATCCGGGGCCGCCCCTATTCAGGGGCGGCCCCACCTCCGTACTCTGAGGGCAGGCTGAGCGTTCGCGCCCCGCCCCGAGTTCAACGAAGCACTCGAAAGGATTCCCGTGGCCGCTTTCCTGCAGTGGTTGAGCACCCTCTCACCCTGGCTGGAGATTCCCATCATCATCGGCGCGTTCGTCGTGGTGATCGGTCTCCTGCTCTTCTTCATCGAAATAGCCCCTCGGAAGGGCCGCAAGTACACCATCATTCGCCTCGCGGCGTGCATCCTGATCCCGCTCATCGTGCTGTGGGTGCTGCAGTCCTACACCTGGGCGATCCTCGCCGCGGGTGTGCTCGGACTGCTCTTCTTCTGGCTCGACATGCGCGCGAAGTCCGGCGCGGGATACCTGTTCCAGCTCGTCGGGTTCCTGAGCCCCGCGCTCATCCTGCTCATCGTTGGACTCGTGGTCCCGTCGATCCAGACGATCGTGCAGGCATTCATGAACTCGCGCGGCACGGCGTTCGTCGGTCTCGACAATTTCGCGTGGATCTTCTCGACCGAAAACGGTATCCGCACCGTCCTGAACACGATCGTCTGGGTGCTTGTCGCCCCGATCGTCTCGACGATCGCGGGTCTCGCCTACGCCTACTTCATCGACAAGACCCGCGGCGAGAAGTACTACAAGATCCTCGTGTTCCTGCCGATGGCCATCTCGTTCGTCGGTGCATCGATCATCTGGCGCTTCATGTACACGGCGCGCCCCGACGATCAGAATCAGATCGGATTCCTCAACCAGATCATCGTGTGGTTCGGTGGGCAGCCGATCAACTTCCTCGCCGCCGAGCCGTGGAACACCCTGTTCCTCATCGTCGTGCTGATCTGGGTGCAGACGGGTTTCGCGATGGTCGTGCTTTCCGCCGCCATCAAGGGCGTTCCCGCCGAGCAGCTCGAGGCCGCGCAGTTGGACGGCACGAATGGATGGCAGAGCTTCATCAACGTCATCGTGCCGGCGATCCGCCCCTCGCTGATCGTCGTCCTGACGACGATCTCCATCGCGTCGCTGAAGGTCTTCGACATCGTCCGCACGATGACGGCGGGGGCCAACGGCACCTCCGTCATCGCGAATGAGATGTACACGCAGTTCCGCAGCTTCGAGACGGGCCGATCCGCCGCCTTCGCCGTGGTGCTGTTCCTCCTGGTGATGCCGATCATCATCTACAACGCAAGACAGCTCTCCAAGCAGAGGGAGGTGCGCTGATGAGCGCGGTACAACCGGTCGAATTGCCGCTGGACAAGGAGGCTCGCGAAGAGCTCTCGCGCGGTGAGCGCAAGGTCGAGCGGGAGATGCTCGGCCGCACCAAGAAGCGTTTGACGTCGCGCTGGGCGACCGTGGCCGCGCTCGTCATCGCGATCCTGTGGACGATCCCGACCTTCGGGTTGTTCATCACCTCGTTCCGTCCCCGGGAGTTGATCCAGACCACCGGGTGGTGGACGATCTTCGAGAACTGGGGCTTCACCCTCGACAACTACGGCACGGCGCTGCAGTCGGGCAACAGTCAGCTGAACATGGCGGGCGCGTTCGTGAACTCGATCGCGATCACCCTGCCGGCGACGGTCATCCCGATCGTGATCGCGTCTCTCGCCGCGTACGCGTTCGCGTGGATGAACTTCAAGGGCAGAAACCTGCTCTTCCTGTTCGTCTTCGCGCTGCAGATCGTGCCGATCCAGATGGCGCTGATCCCGCTTCTGCAGCTCTTCTCCCAGGGGTCGATCTTCGGAGTCCCGGTGATCCAGGCGATCGGGGCGTCCGGATATTCGCAGGTATGGATCGCGCACACGATCTTCGCCCTTCCCCTGGCGATCTATCTGCTGCACAACTTCACGTCTGAGATCCCGGGCGACGTGATCGAGGCGGCCCGCGTGGACGGGGCCGGGCACGGACAGATCTATTTCCGGATCGTTCTGCCGTTGACGGTGCCCGCTCTCGCATCCATCGCGATCTTCCAGTTCCTGTGGGTGTGGAACGACCTGCTCGTGGCCCTGATCTTCGCGGACGGCAATGTCGCGCCGATCACGAAGCTGCTGGCCGAGCTCACCGGTAACCGCGGTCAGGACTGGTACCTGCTCACCGCGGGCGCCTTCATCGCGATCGTCGTGCCGCTGATCGTGTTCCTCGCGCTGCAGAGGTTCTTCGTGCGCGGCCTGCTGGCGGGCTCGACGAAGGGCTGATTGTGCGGACGGGACGGGCGGCGCAACGGGGGGCCGCCCGTCCCGTCGTCATACCCGGGCACTCGAGGATGCCGCCGATATGGTGAGTGCCATGGATGTTCCGGATGCGCCGGCCACCGTTTCTGCAGTCGATCGCGCGGGGCGGACGGCAGCCGGCCTGAGCGCCGCGGATGTCGCGGAGCGGGTCGCCTCTGGGCGCACGAACGCATTCGATGCAGACACCAGTCGCACCTGGTGGAGCATCATCCGCGCGAACGTCTTCACCCTCTTCAACGCGATCGTGTTCGCGTGCTTCGCGGCGTTGCTCGCACTCGGCCGGTGGCAGGATGCGCTGTTCGGGCTCGCGGCGATCTTCAATGCCCTGATCGGTTGCTACCAGGAGATTCGAGCCAAGATCGCCCTCGACCGTCTCGCCCTGCTCAATGCCCCGCGTGCGCGGGTGCGGCGCGACGGGGTCGAGGCCGAGATAGCGCCCGCCGATGTCGTGCAGGACGACATCCTCGTCCTGCGGGCCGGCGATCAGGTGCCCGCGGACGCAGAAGTGCTGAGCGAGCAGGGACTGCAGGTCGACGAGTCGATGCTGACCGGTGAATCGGACCCGATCGACAAGCATCCGGGCGGGCAGCTCCTCAGCGCCTCGATCGTGGTCTCGGGGCGCGCCGATGCCCGGGCGACGCAGGTGGGCGCGGACTCGTACGCGAACAGATTCGCGGGTGAGGCCAAGCGATTCTCGCTCGTCCAATCGGAGTTGCGGCGCGGCGTCAACAGGGTGCTCGCCTGGGTCGCGTGGGGCATCGGGCCGATTGCACTGCTGGTCACCAACGCCCAGGTGCAGGTTCAGGGCGGGTGGGACGAAGCCTTCGCGGATGGGTCCTGGCGCCAGGCGGCGGTGGATTCGATCGCCGTCATCACTGCCATGATCCCGCTGGGGCTCGTACTGCTGACCAGCATTGCGTTCGCGGTCGGAGCGGCGCGCCTCGCGGCCGAGAAGGTTCTGGTGCAAGAACTCCCCGCGGTGGAGGGCCTCGCCCGCGTCGACATCATCTGTCTCGACAAGACCGGAACGCTCACCTACGGCGACATCGCCTTCGATGCGGTGTACCCGTTCGATGATCGCGCGACGGGCTGGCGGGACGCCCTCGGCTGGTTCGGCCGCGCGCCCGATGCGAACGCGACCGCCCGGAGCCTCGCCGAAGGATTCCCCGCGGGCGCAGCCTTGGTCGCGGAGCGCGAAATCCCGTTCTCGTCCAAGCGCAAGTGGAGCAGGGCGTCGACGTCAAGATCATCTCCGGGGACAGCCCGCAGACGGTCGCCGCGATCGCGCGCGACCTGGGACTTGACGTGCCGCACGGGTTCGATGCGCGTGAGCTGCCGGAGGACAGCGATGCGCTCGCGGACGTGCTGAGCCAGCACACGGTATTCGGCCGGGTCTCGCCCGAGCAGAAGAAGGGCATCGTCGTCGCGCTGCAGTCCCGAGGCCGTGTTGTGGCGATGACCGGTGACGGCGTGAACGACGCGCTGGCGATCAAACAGGCCGACATCGGCATCGCGATGAACTCCGGGTCCGCCGCCACGAAGGCTGTCGCGCGGCTCGTGCTGCTCGACGGAAAGTTCTCCCATCTGCCGGCGGTGGTGGCCGAGGGCCGGCGCGTGATCGCGAACATGGAACGCGTTTCGATGGTGTTCCTGACGAAAACCGCCTACGCCACCACGATCGCGATCCTGTTCGGCATCATGATCATGGAGATCCCGTTCCTGCCACGGCAGCTCTCGATCACGGATGGCCTGACGATCGGCATCCCCGCCTTCTTCCTGGCGCTGCTGCCGAACACGCAGCGCTACATCCCCGGCTTCCTCAGGCGTTCGCTGAGTTTCGCCATTCCCGCGGGGTTCGTCGTCGGCCTCGCCCTCACCGTGTTCTCTCGCATCGCCGGGCATCTGTGGGGTGTGCCCATTGAAGAGCTGCGTACGGGGTCGACCATCATCGTCGCCGTGCTGGGTATCTGGGTGCTGGCGCTGATCTCTCTGCCGCTCAGTTGGACCAAGGCCGCCATCCTCGTCGCGATGATCGGCGGGCTCACGATCATCCTCAATGTGCCGATCGCGATCGACTTCTTTCAGCTCGTCTGGCCGCGCGAGGTCGCCGTGATGCTGATCGCCGGACTCTGTGCCGTGGGCATCGTGCTGATCGGCATCATCCGTGCCGTGCAGCAGACCTACATTCGCCGCCAGCTCACGAGCCTTCCCGAGCGTCGGTTGAACTCCGGAAACGACTGAGGGTGATCTATGTGGGCGACCGCTGAACTGCATATTCATGGCGCTGGGAAGCTTGACCTCGCGGTGTGGGCCGCGGAGGTCGACGCTCTTCTACTCGCCGGTTTGGACAGCTGACGTGCGCGAGACGGAGCTCGTGCTCGGGCGGCGCTGGATTCTGGTTCTCGAGCCCGGCGAGGAGGTCATCGCTGCCCTCGACGAGTGGTGTGCGCGAACGGGAGTCCGCGCGGGCACCGTCGACCTCTTCTTCGGCGCGTTCCGTTCGGTGACACTCATCGCGGGTCGGGACGACACCGTGGACCCGGAACTGCCGCTGCCCACGTCGGTCGAGGTTGCCTATCTCGAGGGCATCGGCTCGGGTTCGATCGCCCAGAAGGACGGTTCGGCACGGGTGCATCTCCACGTCGCGGCGGGCGTCAAGAGCGCGGGTGGTGCCGCCTATGCCGGCCATCTGCTGTCGGCCGAGGTGCACTACACGGTGGAGGTCGTCGTGCAAGAGGTGCTGTCTCCCGAACTCACCCTCCGTGTCGATCCTCGCGCGCACGGGATCGGATGCCTCTTCTTCGAGTGAGTGAAACTTTTTCGTCAAGCCCTCGTCGGCCGCAGGTTTACGAGCATCCCAGGCGGAGCGCGGCGGCGGCCATCGAGTCGAGCTCGAACTGCTGCACGTCCTTCATCGACTGGGCGACCTGAAGCACCCGAGGCTCGGACCCGAGGCGCAGGACCGCATCGACCATGTCGATGGCACCCTCGTGGTGTCGCGTCATGAGCGTCAAGAATTGGCAGTCCGCGTCGACGCCCGAAGCGGCCTCGAACGCGTCGAGTTCTTCCTCGGTCGCCATGCCCATATCGCGCAGCAGCTCGGCCTCGGTCGCGGGCGCGGCGGACGAACCGTGGTCCAAGTGGCCGGGATCGTCGGCCATCCATGCCATCAGCGTTCCACCGCGCTGAGGCAGACCCCACGAGACCAGCCACGAGTACATCTCGCCCGCTTGCGCCGACTGCGCCGTGGCGATGTCGTACGCGAGCGCCCGCAGGTCGGCATCGTCGGTCTCGCGGTAGAGCGTCATGGCCATGTCGACTGCCTGAGCGTGGTGCACCTGCATGTCACGCGCGAATCCAGCCTCTGCGGAGTCGGTCGTGGGAGCGGATGCCTCGGCCGCCACGCCGAACGTCGAGAAGCGGCCGATCGCGAACGCGAGCGCGGCGACGGCGACGGCCGCCAGGGTGATGAGCAGCCAGCGCGGGGGACCCGTCCGCTCCGCCGTCATCCGCTACTGCTTACCGGGGCCGTCGATCGCGCCCGTGCACGCCGCGTTCGGCTCGGGAGCGTTCTGGTTGCGCCAGTACTCCTCGAAGAACTCGCTGACCCGCTCGTCGCCGGCCGAGTCGAGCTTCAGCTGCGCGTTCCAGGCGCTCAGAACGATCGGGCTGTCGAGACCCTCGTAGGGCGAGAGGATGACGTAGCTCGAGGGCAGCTGGCTTTCGAGCGCCGCGAGCTCGTCGCCCTGGACGAGCGCGGGGTCGTAGGTGACCCACACGGCGCCGTGCTCGAGGGAGTGCACCGCGTACTCGTTCTGCTGCGGCTCGGTGTAGATGCCGCAGTTGAGCCAGACCTGGTTGTGCGGGCCGCCGGCGGGCGGGGACTGCTCGTAATCGACGACGCCTTCGACGTGCGTGGTTTCGTTCGTGAACGTCTCGACACCCTCGATCTGAGCGCCCGTTCCCCCGGCCTCGAAGGTGGGTGCGGGCTCGGGTGCGAAGACGATGGATGCGACGACCACGCCGGCAATCGTGAGAGCGGCGACCCCGCCGACGATCCACCACATGAGACCGCGTCGGCGCCGCTTGGCGACCTGGCGCTGATACTCGGCGAGCTTCTCTTGCCGCCGCTTCTCACGCTGCTGCTTGATCGTGAGGTCGGCCTGGGCCTTGTTCGCGGGGTTACCGCTCGTGCTCTTCGGGGACATGCGGGGGCTCTCGGCTCGGGTTGCGTCGGGAGTCGCGCTCGCGCGCGGGTGTGCTGCAAGTGTATTCGCCCGCATCCGTGAGCGGGCTGGGCGTCGTCGCTGCAGCTGTAGGATAGGGTCACCGAATCGATTCGATGCCGCGACGTCGTTCTTCGGGTTCCGCGACCGCTCCGTCTCTTCCGAGGTTTCTTCGTGCCCGATCACTCCGCCACCGGCGCCATCCGTACCCTCGGGCCGAACCCCGCGACAGCGCCGATCATGCTGCACCCCGGCGATCGCATCTCGACCGGCCGTCGCATCGTCTACGTCATCCTGTTGGGGGCGTTGACGGCCCTCGGTCCGTTCACGATCGACCTCTATCTGCCCGCATTCCCGGTGCTCGAGGCCGACTTCGACACGACCGCCGCCGCGATCCAGCTGACCCTCACGGGCACGATGATCGGGTTCGGCGTCGGTCAACTCCTCGTCGGCCCGCTCAGCGACAAGGTCGGGCGACGCCTGCCCCTGATCGGCGTGACGGCGCTGCACGTGCTCGCGAGCGCGGCGGCCGCGATCGCCCCGACGCTGATGCTGCTCGGCGTCTCACGTGTCGTGATGGGTGCGGGTGCCGCGGCGGGCGGCGTCGTCGCGATGGCGATCGTCCGCGACCTCTTCGGCGGTCGACGTCTTGTCGTCATGCTCTCGCGCCTTGCGCTCGTCAGCGGTGCGGCACCCGTTATCGCGCCCCTCATCGGCTCGGCGCTCCTGCTGGTGATGTCGTGGCGCGGCCTCTTCGTCGTGCTCGCGATCTACGGTGCGGTCATGCTCGTGGCGGCGATCGCGCTGGTGCCCGAGACGCTGCCGCGCGCGCGGCGCCACGAGTTGGGGTCCACCACCGTGGGCCAGCGGTATCGCAGCGTCCTGACCGACCGCGTGTTCCTCGGCGTGCTGATCATCGGAGGCATGACGTTCAGCGGCCTGTTCTCGTACCTCTCCGCATCGTCCTTCCTCTTCCAGCAGTCGTTCGGGTTCGATGCGCAGCAGTACGGGCTCCTTTTCGCCGCGAACTCGCTGGGACTCGTGGCCGGCGTGCAGATCGCCTCGCGCCTCGCCGCCCGGTATGGACCGCAGTGGGTGCTGGCATGGTCCACGTCGACGCTGGTCGTCGCCGGCGTCGCGATCATCCTCGCCGATCAGATCGGCCTGGGCCTCTGGGGCATCCTCGTGCCCCTCTTCGTCTTCATGACGGCGTGCGGATTCACGTTCCCGTGTGTGCAGGTCCTGGCTCTCGACCGGCACGGCAAGGCCGCCGGTACCGCGGCATCCATCCTCGGGGCCGTCAACTTCGGAGTCGCCGGTTTTGTGTCGCCGCTTGTGGGCTGGATTGCCGGAGACACGGGTATCACGGCGACCACGATGGCCGTCGTGATGGTCGGATGCTCGGTGATCGGCGTACTCGGGTTGTGGCTGGTCGTGCGCCCACGCTCGGTGCAATCGCTCACTCCCTGACAGAATCGACGGATGCCGTCATCCGCCCCGTCGCCAACTGCACCGTCGTCATCCGCACCGTCCAGACGCACCACGACAACCCTGCTCATCACGGGTGTCGTGCTTCTCGCCCTGGCGGCCGGACTCGGCGCGTGGATCGCGGTCGGCCGGGGCAACGCCCCGTTCACGGTCGACGCCCTGTGGGCGAGTTGGCTGGCCGACGGTCGCACCCCATTCCTGCTCTGGGTGTCGTTCGCGATGAACTGGCTGGGCGGCGGCTGGTTCGGCATCCTGGTCGTCCCGCTCGTGGTTGTCGGCCTGTTCGCGCTCCGCAGGCGATGGTGGGCGGCCGCGTATTTCCTTGCGGCGTCGGCGGCGTCGGCGCTCGTCGTGCAAATCCTGAAACGCTTGTTCGGGCGCGCGCGTCCCGAAGAGATCATCGTGTTCTCGGACTTCGGATCGTTCCCCTCGGGGCATGTCGCGAACGCGGCGACGATCGCCGTGGCGTTTGCCGTGATCTTCCCGCGCCTGTGGGTCATCCTCACGGGAGTTGCGTGGGTCCTGCTGATGGCCTTCTCGCGCACCTACCTGGGCGCGCACTGGCTGAGCGACACGCTCGGTGGAGCGCTCGCCGGTGCGGGTGCCGCGCTCATCCTGGCGGCCGTATTCGCGCGAGTCATCCCTCTCACCGGACGGGAGCGCGTCGGTAAGCTCACCCCATGAGTGAGCCCTCGCCGGACGTTTCCCCCGTCGAACTCGCGAGACTCCGCGCCGAGGCCGAGTTGGCAGAGGCGCAGCTTGCGGCGGCACAGGCACGGGCGGCGCTCGCTAACGCCGAGGCAACGGCCGCTCGGCTGGGCGTGACGACGACGGGGACGGGATCGACTGCTGCGTCCGCTGCGCCCGCTGCGAGCGCCGGGCCGCTGAGTGCCGAGCAGGTCGAAACCATCACGCGGGGATACTCCTTCGCCGAGGCTGCGCTCGATCTCGGCGCACTGGTCAACGGTGAGGCGGTACCGGGCGCGCAGGTGCGCATCCCCCTCGCGATGACAAACCGGCATGGCCTCGTGGCCGGGGCGACGGGCACGGGCAAGACCCGAACGCTGCAAGGTCTCGCGGAGCAGCTGGCCGCGCACGGTGTGCCGGTCTTCGCGGCCGACATCAAGGGCGACCTGAGCGGGGTCGCCGTGGCGGGCGAGTCGAGCGAGAAGCTCTTGGCTCGCACGGCGGCGATCGGGCAGGACTGGAGGCCCGAGGCATCCGTGGCGGAGTTCTTTGCACTGGGCGGCGTCGGTTCGGGCGTACCCGTGCGAGCGACGGTCTCGGGGTTCGGTCCCCTCCTCCTGTCGAAGGTGCTCGGCCTCAATCAGACCCAGGAATCGAGCCTCGGACTGGTGTTCCATTACGCCGACCGGAACGGCCTGGCCCTGGTCGACCTGTCCGACCTGCGCTCGGTGCTCAGCTATCTGACGAGCGACGAGGGCAAGGCCGAGCTCGAGGGGCTGGGCGGTCTGTCCAAGGCCACGGCCGGTGTCATCCTGCGCGAGCTGATCACGTTCGCGGATGGCGGGGCCGACGTCTTCTTCGGTGAGCCCGAGTTCGATGTGACGGACTTCCTGCGAACGGCGCCCGACGGGCGCGGGGTGATCAGCCTGCTCGAGGTTCCGGGCGTGATCGAGCGCCCCGCGCTCTTCTCGACGTTCCTGATGTATCTGCTCGCGGAGCTGTTCGAGCTGCTGCCCGAGGTGGGCGATCTCGACAAGCCCAAGCTCGTCTTCTTCTTCGACGAGGCTCACTTGCTCTTCCGTGACGCGTCGAAGGACTTCTTGGCCGCGATCACCCAGACGGTGCGCCTCATCCGGTCGAAGGGGGTGGGGGTGTTCTTCGTCACCCAGACCCCGAAGGACGTGCCGAGCGACGTGCTCGCGCAGCTCGGCTCGCGGGTGCAGCACGCGCTGCGTGCCTTCACTCCGGACGATGCCAAGGCGCTGCGCGCCACGGTCGGCACGTATCCCACCTCGGGCTACGACCTCGAGCGCGTGCTGCAAGAGCTCGGCACCGGCGAGGCGATCGTGACCGTCATGAACGAGAAGGGTGCCCCGTCGCCGGTCGCCTGGACGCGGTTGCGCGCGCCACTGGGGTTGATGTCGCCCGCCCCTGGAGCCGTGATCGAGTCGACCATCGCGGCATCGGCGCTCCTGCCCCGATACCGGGATGCGATCGACCGCGAGTCCGCTCGCGAAATCCTGGCGACCCGGATGAACGCGGCGCACGCCGCACAGATGGCAGAAGACGCCGCCGAAGCCCAGGCGAAGATCGACGCCGAACTCGCCAAGCAGCGGGCCGCGATCGAGCGAGCGGATGCCGCGGCAACGAAGAAGGCGCGCTCCTCGACTTCGCGATCGCAGAAGTCGACCATCGAGCAGGTGCTCGGATCGAAGGCGACGCAGACCATCCTGGGCGGAGTCATCCGGGGGATCTTTGGAACCGGTCGGCGTTAGTTCCCGACGCTAATACCTATCGACAGAGGTACACCGCCCTGAGTCGGCGTACGATGGCGCTATGGCGACGAAGCCCCCCGCATCAGATATCGACGAGTCCCGCGTGCATGTCACCCGCCCCAAGAAGGTCGCGGTCGGCATCCCGGCGGTGCTGCACGCCCTCCAGATCTCGGTCGATCAGATGGGTGTCGCGCGTACGGCGCAGACGCTTCTGAAGGTCAACCAGAAGGACGGTTTCGACTGTCCCGGATGCGCGTGGCCCGAAGAGGACAAGCGGCACATTGCGGAGTTCTGCGAGAACGGAGCGAAGGCCGTCGCCGAAGAGGCGACGATCCGCCGTGTTCCGCCGGCCTTCTTCGCCGAGCACTCGATCGCCGACCTGTACGGGCACGACGACTACTGGCTCGGGCAGCAGGGGCGGCTGACGCATCCGATGATCCTCGACGACGGCGCCACGCACTACCGACCGATCTCGTGGGACGACGCGCTCCGCACCATCGCCGATGAGCTCTCGAGCCTGGACGATCCCGACCAGGCCGTTTTCTACACCTCGGGGCGCACGTCGAACGAGGCGGCGTTCCTCTACCAGTTGCTCGTGCGCGGGCTGGGTACGAACAACCTGCCGGACTGCTCGAACATGTGCCACGAGTCGAGTGGCTCGGCGCTCACGCAGACGCTCGGAATCGGCAAGGGCACGGTGTCGATCACCGACATGCACGAGGCGGACCTGCTGATCGTGGCCGGGCAGAACCCGGGCACCAACCACCCGCGCATGCTGAGCGCGCTCGAGAAGGCCAAGGAGCGCGGCGCGAAGATCATCGCCGTCAACCCGTTGCCCGAGGCCGGGCTGATGCGTTTCGAGAATCCGCAGACGCCGAAGGGCATGGTTCTCGGCGGGACGAAGCTCGCCGATCAGTTCGTGCAGATCCGCCTGGGCGGCGACCAGGCGCTGTTCCAGGCCATCGCCAAGCACCTCATCGAGGCGGACGACGCATCCGATGAGGCCGAGGGCGTCATCGACCGAGCGTTCATCGCGGCGCACACGAGCGGCTTCGCCGAGTTCGACGCCTTCATCCGCCAGGTGCCGTGGAGCGAGCTGGTCACGGCGACCGGCGTCTCCGAAAAGGAACTCCGCGAAGTGGGCGAGAGCGTTCGCCTGTCGAAGGCGACGATCGTCTGCTGGGCGATGGGCCTGACCCAGCACAAGCACTCGGTCGCGACGCTGCGAGATGTCGTCAACGTTCTGCTGCTGCAGGGCAACATCGGGCGTCCCGGCGCCGGGGTCTGCCCCGTGCGCGGCCACTCGAACGTCCAGGGCGACCGCACGATGGGCATCTACGAGAAGCCGTCCACAGCGTTCCTCGACGCCCTCGACGCCGAGTTCGGCTTCAGCGCGCCGCGCGAGCACGGCTACGACACGGTCGAGGCGATCCGGGCCATGCGCGACGGCAGGGTTCGCGTGTTCATGGGCATGGGGGGCAACTTCGTCAGCGCGACGCCCGACACCGCAGTCACCGAGGCGGCTCTCCGCCGCACCGAGCTGACCGTGCAGGTCTCGACCAAGCTCAACCGCTCGCACCTCGTGACGGGACGCCGGGCGATCATTCTGCCGACGCTCGGACGCACGGACCGCGACGTCCGCGGCGGAGTCGAGCAGCGCGTCACGGTCGAGGATTCGATGGGTGCCGTCCACGGCTCGCGAGGGCGGCTCGTGCCCCCCGCCGAGGACATGCTGAGCGAGGTGGCGATTCTCACGCGACTTTCGGGTCTGCTGTTTCGCCCGGATCCGTCGTCGGACCCGTCCGGCCAGCCGCCGGTGCACAACGGGAACCATGATCGCGGCTATCCGGAGCGCTCGCCGCAGGAGGAGCGCGAACCGAAGACCGACCCGCCGGAGGCCGGAACCCCCGCGAACTACCCGCGCGCCGACTGGGCCGCTCTCGAGCGCGACTACTCGCAGATCCGGCTGCACATCGAGCACGTGATCCCCGGGTTCGAGGAATACGACCGTCGCATCGCCAAGGGTCGGACGTTCTACCTGCCCAACGGTCCCCGTGATGAGCTGTCGTTCGCGACCGAGACCGGCAAGGCCATGTTCACGGTCAACGACCTCGAGTACCCGATCATCCCCGAAGGGCGACTGCTGCTGCAGACGCTCCGCTCGCACGATCAGTACAACACCACGATCTACGGCAAGGACGACCGGTACCGCGGCATCCACGGCGGGCGCCGCGTGGTCATGGTCAACGCCGACGACATCGCCGCGCTCGGCTTCGCTGAAGACGAGATCGTCGACCTCGTTTCGGAGTGGCGTCGGCCGGACGGGACGCTCGAGGAGCGCCGGGCCGAGGAGTTCCGCATCGTCGCGTACAGCACCCCGCGCGCCAACGCGGCGGCGTACTATCCGGAGACCAATGTGCTCGTGCCCCTGGATTCGACGGCGGATGTCTCGGGCACTCCGACATCCAAGTCCGTCATCATCCGCCTCGAGCACCGGGACGTTGCATAAAGTAAAGAGGTGAGCGCCCTCGCAACACCCACCGGCCGTGAAGATGCACTGCAGGCGTCACCGCGCCCGGATGGCGAGGCGCCGCGCGCTCTCGTGATCGGCTCGACGGGGTACATCGGGGCGCGCCTCGTGCCGCGCCTGATCTCGGCGGGCTATCGCGTCCGCGTCCTGGCGCGCCAGGCATCCCGCGTCGCCGCGTACGAGTGGGGCTCCGACGTCGAAGTCGTCGTGGGTGACGCCGCGGACCCCGAGGCCGTGACTCGGGCCGTCGAGGACGTCGACGTGCTCTACTACCTCGTCCATTCGATGGCGGCGGGCAAGAATTTCGCCGACGTCGACCTCGCCGCCGCGCGTGCTGTGGCGTCGTCATCGGCCGAGGCGGGCGTGCGACGCATCGTTTATCTCGGAGGCCTGCATCCCCAGGACGTCGAGCTCTCGCGCCACCTGCGTTCCCGGGTGGAGGTCGGCGAGGCGCTGCTCGACAGCGGCGTGCCGACGCTCGTGCTGCAGGCCGGCGTCGTCATCGGATCGGGCTCCGCGTCGTTCGAGATGGTGCGCCACCTGACCGAGGTGCTGCCGTACATGCCGGCGCCGAAATGGGTGCGCAACCACATTCAGCCCATCGCCGTGCGGGACGTCCTGCACTATCTGCTGGGTGCCGCTCGGGTCGATCCCGAGGTATCGCGGACCGTCGACATCGGCGGACCTGACGTCCTGCGATACGGGCAGATGATGAACGGCTACGCGGTCGAGGCGGGCCTACCGCAGCGTCCCATCGCACCGCTGCCGGTGCTGACGCCTCGCTTGGCTTCGCACTGGGTCGGCGTTGTCACCCCCATCCCGGCCGCGCTCGCACGTCCCCTCGTCGAGTCGCTGCAGAATGACTGCGTCATGGCGAATCACGACGTGGACGACCTGATCCCGCAGCCCGAGGGTGGGCTCACGCCGTATCGTCGCGCGGTCGCCCTGGCTCTCGGTCGTGAACGCGAGGGTGTCATCGAGACCAGCTGGCTGGACGCGGCGGTCCACAACGCACCGAGCGATCCCTTGCCCGCCGACCCGGACTGGTCGGGGCGCACGGTGTTCACCGACGCGCGCGTCGCCCAGACGTCGGCCTCGGCCGAGTCGCTCTGGCGCGTCATCGAGGGCATCGGCGGCACGCGCGGTTGGTACTCGTGGCCGCTCGCTTGGGCGGTGCGCGGATGGATGGACCGCTTCGTCGGCGGAGTGGGACTCCGGCGTGGTCGCCGCAACCCCGACCGCCTCGCCGTCGGCGATGCCCTGGACTTCTGGCGCGTCGAGTCTCTCGAGCGCGGGGGCCGGGATGAGCCATCCGTCCTGCGCCTGCGCGCCGAGATGAAGGTGCCCGGCCTTGCGTGGCTCGAGATGAAGGCCGTCCCCGAGGGTGCGGGATCGCGCTACGAGCAGCGTGCGGTGTTCTTCCCCCGCGGGCTCTCGGGCCGCTTGTACTGGATCGCGGTGCTGCCGTTCCACGGGTTCATCTTCGCCGGGATGGCGGCCCGGATCGTGGCGGCCGCCGAGCAGGCGACGGCCGGCGCCGCCCCCGCGAACGCCGAATAGGCTGGGCGGGTGAACGCCAACCCGTATCGTGCAGTCGTGATCACGGTCTCAGACCGTTCGGCTGCGGGCTTGCGCGAGGACCGGAGCGGCCCCGCGGCCGTCGCGGGTCTGCGGGTGGGCGGTTTCGACTGTGCCGATCCCGTCATCGTGCCGGATGGCGCCGACAGCGTCGAGTCGGCGTTGCGCGCTGCACTCGCCGAGGGCGCGCGGCTGATCGTCACCACCGGTGGCACGGGTGTCAGTCCACGCGACGTGACGCCGGAGGGAACCGCTCGCGTCATCACGCGGGAGATCCCCGGCATCGCGGAGGAACTTCGTCGCATCGGCGCATCCGAGAAACCCGGCGGCATGCTGTCGCGCGGGTTGGCCGGGGTCGTCGACGCTGACGGTGGCGGGGCGCTCGTGGTGAATCTGCCCGGCTCCACCGCGGCCGTCGGCTCGGGCATCCCCGTCATCCTGTCGATCGCGCGCCATGTCATCGACCAACTTGCCGGAGGGGACCACACGTGACCGACACGCACAGTGCGGACGGTGTGCGCCTGGCGCGCATCAGCACCGAACCGATTGAGCTCGGTAGCCATCTCACGGCCGTCGAGGACGCGTCGGCCGGTGCGGTGACGACCTTTGTCGGCCGCGTTCGCGATCACGATCCGGATGCCTCGGGTGCCGTCGTCGCGCTGGAGTACACCGCTCACCCCGACGCCGAGATGACCCTGCACCGGATCGCGTCCGAGGCGATCGGATCGTCCGAGGCGATCGTCGCCGTCAGCCACCGCATCGGGAGGCTCAGTGTGGGCGACGCCGCCGTCATCATTGCCGTCGCTTCGCCCCACCGGGCGGAGGCCTACGAGGTCAGCCGCACGGTGATCGAGGCGATCAAGTCCGAGTTGCCGGTCTGGAAGCGTCAGGTCGAGGCCGACGGCACAACCGCATGGAAGGGCCTCGGCGGCTGAGTCGCTCGTAGTGCTGCGTGTCACTTCGACAGGCTCAGTGACCGCGGGCAGGGTGGGGCGGGTCACTTCGACAGGCTCAGTGACCGGAGGGCGCAGCGGCGTGCTTCAGAACGGGGGTGGATCCGTGTTCGGGACGAAGTAAATCGCTGGAGGCGGCCTGTCGATGTAGACGTGTCCGCCGGGCGAGGTCCATTCCAGAACTCCGCCGCCGAGCTGGCGGACCGACCAGGCGGTTTCGCCCTTCAGGGTGTGGTGACGCTTGCAGAGGCAGGCGAGGTTGCAGGTGCTGGTTTCGCCGCCCAGGGCGTAGTCGAGGGTGTGATCGCGGTCGCACCGGTGGGCGGGTTGCCGGCATCCGGGGAACCGGCAGTGCTGATCCCTCGCCCGCAGGAACCGTTTCATGTCCGCCGAGGGCGTGTAGCGGTCGACGGCGAGAACACACCCGGTGATCGGGTCAGCCAAGACCCGATCCCACCCGGTGGCGTGTCCGGCGAGCTGACGAGCGGTGGCGGGGTCGATCGGGCACCGCCCGACCAACTCGGCCGGCTCGTCGGTCACGCCGGCCAGCGCGAGAGCGGGGACGGTAACGTTCACGATCCCGCGGATCGCGCCCAGTCCGCCGAAACCGTCCGAGAGCCCCGCACCAGTCTCCACTGTGGGGGTCGTCGTGAGGAGCATGTCGGCGACGAGGTCGGCCCGGATCTGATCCAGCGTGCGAGTGTCGGTCGGATCGGCGTTCTTCAGCGTTTTTGCTTGCTGGGTGAGACGGTCGTGCATCGCGTGCGCAAGCACCGCGGGCTGGATGGTGCTGAACTCCGCCATTCCGTCCCCGATGTCCCGCACACTCGCACCCCGCGACGCCCGCGCCTCCTGATGCCGTTCGGTCAAGGTCCGAGGCTGCAACGACTCCGCAAGCCGTGCGAGCGACGCCCCCAGCCGTCCCGGCGTGGTTTCTTCGGCACGCAGGAGCGCTTCAGTTTCGAACAGGGCACGCGCGTCGGGGTCCGTGAGGGGCAGGCCGTGTTCCATGATCGTGCGAACGTGCCCGGTGTTGACTCGTCCCTGTTCCCAGGCGTTGAATGTGGCGGGGAACTTCTCGGTCAGGGTGGCGGCGTCGTTCATGTGGCGTTGCACGGTCCGATCGGACATGCGCGCAGCTGCGCCTAGTTCTGCCGCCAGTGCCCGCAGCGGTAGCTCCGCCTCGCGGGAGGAGGGCGAGCCGAGTGCTGCTACCCGACGCGCCCCGACGGCGGCTGCGCGGGCGAACACGCGGGCTTCCGCGGCCTGGGCTTGCGCGACCGCGGCGCGCGCTTCGTCGATGTCGTGCGCGAGTTCACGGAACTCGGTGTCGACCTCGCGAATGATCGAATACATGTTCGAAACTCTACGGGCGACCTCCGACATCCGAAGGGCAAAAAGCGCCCATTTCAGCCCGGAACTACGCCGAAAACATGAGAGTTCTCACATCTTCGGGGAGGCGATGCGGCGGGTCACTTCGACAGGCTCAGTGTCCGTGAGGCACAAGCTCAGTGACCTGTTCGCGACTCAGCCCCCGGCGAAGGGGGGCAGAACGTCCACGAGCACATCGCTCGCGAGCGCTTCGTCGTCGCCCGCCCGGGAACCGCCGACCAGCACGGCGCAGCGGGGAAGGATGCGTCCCAGCTCGGGGTAATCGTTCGTGAGCGCGGCACGGAGGTCACCGAGCGTCGGCTCGGAACGTACCTCTTCTTCGCGGCCGGCGGCCTCTTCGGCGGCGGCGAAATAGCGGACGCGCGCCACTAGCGCTTCTCCGCCCACTTTTCGGCGAGTTCCGTGATCGCGCGGACGGCTTCGCGCACGGACTCGGGTGAACCACCGGCCCGGCCGGCAACGAGTCCGGCAACGAACGCGCTGACGGGCGCGGCGGGACGAGCCACACCGTTCGCCACATCGCGCGCCAGATCGAGGATGAGCGAGACGTGGACGTCGTCGTTCGCCAGTTCGAAGCGCTCGCCGAGGGCATTCGCCCACTCATCCAGCGCCTCGGGCGGAAGGGTGCGGTCAGACCCTTCAGGCGGCGTCTTTGATTCAGACACAGTGACGTCCTCTCCGGGCGCGTCCGAAAGACGACGAGCCCACTCAAGATCCTCCCACGTGTCGACATCCCGGGTCGCGGCCAGGGGCGCTTCGACCGCCACCAGGCGCAGCCCGCTGACGAGGGCTCGGACGGGGGCGTCGCGTCCGCTATCGGGCACGGATGCGGCGGCATCGCGCAAGGCGGCGGTCCGGTACAGGGCGGTCAGCCACTGCGACCGACCCGACGCATCCGTCAGATGCGCCCCATCCTGATTCGGTGCGTCGAGCGGCAGCAGCGCGAGCGCCTGATCGACTCCGGGTAGGTCACAGGCGAGCACGAGCGTCCACTCGGCCTCGACGCGGGGGAGAGCGGCGATGATCGCCGCGACCGGACCGCCGAACGGCGGGTCCTCGCGGACCCACTGCACCCGCGGGTCATCGAGCATCTGCTCTGCCGCGACGATGATCCGTTCCGCGCCCGCGGAACGCGCCGCGGCGATCGTTCGGGTCAGGAGAGCGGTGCCGCCAACCTCGAGCAGTGGTTTCTGCGCGCCGCCCAATCGGGACGCCCGTCCGCCCGCGAGGACGATCGCGTCGAACCCGCCGGGCGTCACGCCTCGCCGGGGCGCTTCCACGATCCCGATCGTCCGCCTTCTTTGGCCGTGATCCGGACGTTCTCGATCGAGCTCGACTTGTCGAGTCCCTTCACCATGTCGACGATCGCGAGCGCGGCGACCGAAACGGCCGTGAGGGCCTCCATCTCGACGCCCGTGCGGTCGGCGGTGCGGACGGTCGCTTCGATGGCGACGCCCCTGTCTTCGACGACGAGGTCGACGGATGCGCCGTGCACGCCGATGATGTGCGCGAGGGGGAGCAGCTCGGCGCAGCGCTTGGCGCCCTGGATGCCCGCGATGCGGGCGACGGCGAGCACATCGCCCTTCGGCACACTGCCGTCGCGGAGCGACGCGACGACCTCGGGGGCGCAGCGCACGAATCCGCGGGCTGTCGCTGACCGCACGGTCGGCTGCTTGTCGGTGACGTCGACCATGCGCGCATTACCGGAGGAATCCAGATGGGTGAAGCTCATGACACCAGCATGACATCGACCGCGTCGCCGGGTTCTACTCGCGAGAGCTCAGCCGCCACGATCGCGTAGGCCTCGGCGCGGGCGAGACCGCCGGCCAGGTGCGAGCCCGAGCCACCCGCCGTTGCCGGGCGGACGGTCCAGCGTGCGGGGTCGGTGCGATCGATCGCCGCCGGCAGATACTGACGGCGACCGGGCGGGGTCGACCAGCCCTCGGATGCGGGCAGTCGCAGGAGCGGACGATGCAGGTCCGTGCGTCCCTGCATCGCGAAGAGGGCGGGACGAACGAAGGTCTCGAACGACACCGCCGAGCTGACCGGGTTGCCGGGCAATCCGAAGAACAATGCGCCCCCGGGCAGCACTCCGAAGCCCTGCGGCTTGCCGGGCTGCATCGCGACCTTCACGAACGAGATCGCAGCATCCGAACCGAAGGCGTTCTTGACGACCTCGTAAGCGCCGGCGCTCACCCCACCCGACGTGATCACGACATCCGCGTCGACGGCGGAAGCCAGGACAGCGCGGAAGTCGTCTTCGTCATCCCCGACGCTTCCGACATGGATGACGTCGGCTCCGGCCTCACGCGCGAGTTCCGACAGCAGCACCGAGTTGGACTCGGGGATCTGCCCGCGGCGGAGCTCGGTGCCGGGTTCGGCGAGCTCGGTGCCCGTCGAGAGGACGACCACGCGCGGTGCGCGGCAGACCGATACGCGCGGCACGCCCGCCGCGGCGGCGGCCGCCAGCTGCAGGGCTCTGAGCGGAACGCCTGCGGGGATGATCTCGTCACCGGTGTGGGCGTCGCCGCCGCGCCGCCGCACGTGGGCGCCGTCCGCACGTGGCGCGACGAGCACAACCGCCTGATCCAGGGAATCGTCGAGGCCGCCGACCGTGTCCTCGAACGGCACGACCGTATCGGCGGCCGTGGGCAGGGGCGACCCCGTCATGATGCGGGCCGCTTCGCCGGGACCGAGCGGGGGATCAAGATCCGTGCCCGCCGGCAGATCGGCGACGACCCGGAGGGCCACGGGCGCCTCGGCCGTCGCCGACCGAACGTCGGCGAAACGAACGGCGAAGCCATCCATCGCCGAATTGTCGAAGACGGGGATATCGACGCGCGCGAGGACCGGCGCGGCGAGGGTGCGACCGGATGCCGCGGCCAGCGGGAGGTCGACGGTGTCGGTCAGGCTGACGGCGGCGAGGATCTCGGCGAGGTGCTCTTCGACCGTGCGGAGGCTCATGCGTCAGCCGTCGTGAGGGAGGTCGCGAGGTGGCGCGCGAGGTCGGACGCCGCCCAGGCATCCATCCCGCCCGTCAGCACGATCGCCTCGACGCCGACGGCGGCCAACGCTCGCGCCGCCCGGGTGGCCCGGATACCGGCCTGGCAGATCACGACGACGGGACCGCCGATCGTCTCCGCGAATGCGTTCGGGTCGGCGAGTACGGCGCCCAGGGGAAGGTGATGCGAGCCCGGGACCGTGCCGCTCGCGAGTTCGTGCTGTTCCCGTACGTCGATCATCGTCGGGGCTGTGCCTGCGGCGAGGGCTGCGCTCAGTCCGTGCGCCGAGATCTCGAGGATCGGCGGTGTCGCGGCGGGGGAGGAAGGTGCCGGCGGGACGGATGCCTCGGCACCAGCGGGACGCAGCGGCACCTCGCGCTGCCGGGCGCGCAGGCTGTCGATCACGAGCACACGGCCGAGCAGGGGTTCGCCGATACCGGCGATGAGCTTGATCGCCTCGATCGCCATCAGGCCACCCACCTGCAGGCAGAGCGCCCCCAGCACACCGACGTCGGCGCAGGTCGGCACGAAGCCGACGCTTCCCGAGGGGTAGAGGTCACCAAGGCGAATGGGGTCCGTGCCCGCGGGAGGCGCGCTCCAGAAAACGGTGACCTGGGCGGCGAACTCCTGCACCGTGCCCCACACGAGCGGCGTGCCCAGCGCCTCGCAGGCTGCCGCGACGGCCTCGCGCGTGTCGAAGGTATCGCTGCCGTCGATCACGAGGTCGGCCCCCGCGAGCAGGTCCTTCGCGTTGGCGGGGTCGATGCGGGTCTTCCGGCCGTCCACCTGGGTCTCGGGTGAGAGCCCCGCGATCCGTCGGGCGGCGCTGTCGACCTTCGGTTCGCCGACATCCGCGAGGGAGTGAATCACCTGACGTTGCAGATTGGATGCCTCGACCACATCGTCATCGATGACCGTGAGCGTGCCGACCCCGGCGGCCGCGAGGGCGAGCAGGACGGGCGAGCCGAGCCCCCCGGCGCCCACGACCGCGACGTGCGCGGCTCGCAACCGACGCTGTCCGAGTTCACCGAACCCGGCGAGGCTGGCGTGCCGGACGGTGCGCGCGCGCTCGCTCTCGCTCAGGGCGGCGACGGGCTCGACGAGGGGTGGGAGAGGCATGAGCCCAGGGTAATCCGGTGGCTGAGCGGTCGGGGCGGCCGGGATCGCCGTGCCGTCCGCACGACAGGTCGCCGACACGCCGGTGCATCCGGGCCCGTCGCGGGGTGTCGCCGGATGGATCGTGCGGACGGCACCGGGTGAGCCGAGGGCGTCGCGCGGGCGGAGGCACGCTGCATCCGCACGAGCGGAGATAATGCCGAGACAAACACGCAAATGCGGAGCTAGGATCGGGAGATGCGCAGTTACAAGATCGCCGAGGCGGCACGGCTGCTCGGGGTGAGCGACGACACCCTGCGCCGCTGGGTCGAGCAGGAGCTGCTCCCCACCACGGGTGCCACGCCCGCCGAGATCCCCGGCCCGGAACTCGCCGCCCGCGCGGTCGAGCTCGCCCGCGCCGCCGCAGACCCGACCGACATCCTCTCCAGCGCCCGCAACCGCTTCGTGGGGCTCGTGACGCACGTGCAGCTCGACGGCGTCATGGCCCAGCTCGACATTCAGGCGGGCCCGCACCGCGTCGTGTCTCTACTCTCGGCGGAGGCCGTTCGCGAGATGAACCTCGAGGTCGGATCCCTCGCGGTGGCCGTCGTCAAGGCGACCAACGTCATCGTCGAAGCCCCGCGCGAATGAGTGCACGCGGCGCTGTGCGGGGGCCGGCGCGGTTTGCCGCGCTGGCCGCAGCCGCCGCGATCACCCTCGCCGGATGCGCGGCGACGCCCGGGTCGGAGCCCGAGGCATCCGATTCCGGGGAACTCTCGGGCACTCTGTCCGTCTACGCGGCGGCCTCGCTCGCGACGGCATTCGACCGGATCGCCGAGGAGTTCGAGGCGGAGAACCCCAGGGTCGATATTCTTCCCCTCGTGTACGACGGATCGAGCACACTCGCGCGGCAGATCGTCGAGGGAGCGCCCGCGGACGTCTTCGCGGCGGCCGACGAGACGAACATGACGACCGTTGAAGACGCCGGGCTGGTCGCCGGTTCCGCCGAGTTGTTCGCCAGCAACACGCTCGTGATCGTCGTTCCCGCCGGCAACCCGGGGGGAGTGACATCGCTCGGTGACCTGGCGGACCCCGATCTGTCGATCGTCCTGTGCGCTCCCGAGGTGCCGTGCGGCGCCGCTTCCACAGCGCTGCTCGCCGCTGCCGGTGCCGGTGCCGGCGTCGAGGTCCAGCCCGTGAGCGTCGAACAGAACGTCACGGCGGTCCTGACCAAGGTCGCGACGGGCGAGGCGGACGCGGGGCTCGTCTACCGGACGGATGTCGTCGACCGCGACGACGTCGAGTCGATCGTGCCCGACGGAGCGGCGGAGGTCGTCAACAGGTATCCGATCGCCGCGCTCGCGGACGCCGCCAACCCCGAGGCAGCCGCAGCGTTCGTCGGCTTCGTGCTGGGTGCCCGAGGGCAGAAGATCCTCGCCGACTCAGGGTTCGGGACGCCGTGAGGCTTGCCCGCGCCACGGGAGGATTCGTCCCACCGATCCTCGCTCTCCCGGCGGTTCTCGGCCTCGCGCTGCTGATCGTGCCCCTGGGGGCGCTCGTCGCCCGGGTCGAGTGGTCGACGCTGTGGGCCGACATCACATCGCCCGTGGCGCTCGACGCGCTCTGGCTGTCGCTCCGCACCGGAATCATCGCCACCGGGATCTGCGTCATCCTCGGCGTTCCGCTCGCGCTCGTGATCGCCCGTTCGGGTCCGCGCATCTCGGCGCTGCTGCGCGTCATCGTGACGGTGCCGCTCGTGCTGCCGCCGATGGTGGGCGGGGTCGCGCTGCTCTTCTTGTTCGGACGCACCGGCCCTCTCGGACAGGCGCTGGAGACCTGGGGCATCCAGATCCCCTTCTCGACGACCGCGGTCGTGCTCGCGCAGACGTTCGTCGCGCTGCCCTTCCTCGTGCTCGCCCTCGAGGGATCGATGCGCACAGCGGGCGTCGAATTCGAGCGCACCGCCTCGACGCTCGGGGCGGGTCGATGGCGGATCCTCTGGCGGGTCACGTTGCCCCTCGCCGCGCCCGGGCTGGTTGCCGGCGTGATCCTGGCGTTCGCTCGCGCGATCGGGGAGTTCGGGGCGACAGCGCTGTTCGCCGGCAATGCACCGGGCGTGACCCAGACGATGCCCCTCGCGATCTACACGGCCTTCAACGGTTCAGGGGTGGGGCAGGGGACCGCCGTCGCCCTCTCCCTTCTCCTGCTCGTGACCGCGATTCTGGTGCTGCTGCTCGTGCGCGCTTGGCGTCCGAGTCGCGGAACGACGGGGGTCGCGGGATGACCGGCGCAGCGCTCGCCGCCGACATCGTCGTGACGCGTAAAGATTTCCGGCTCGAGGCGAAGATCGCGTGCGCGCCCGGTGAGGTCGTGGCCGTGATGGGCCCGAGCGGGGCGGGCAAGTCGACCCTGCTCGCGGCGATCGCGGGGTTGACCCGGTTGAGCGAGGGGAACATCCGGATCGGCGAACGGGATGTCGCATCCGTCGCGAGACCGCGTCGGCACATCCCGGCGGCCCAGCGCGGCGCGGTGCTTCTGGGTCAAGACGCCCGTCTGTTCCCGCACCTGACGGCGCGTGAGAACATCGCGTTCGGTCCCCGCGCCCGCGGCATCGATCGCAAGGTGGCGCTCGGCGATGCGGACGACTGGCTGTGGCGCGTCGGCCTGCCGGGAATGGGCGACCGTCGGCCCGCTCAACTATCGGGTGGTCAACAGCAGCGGGTCGCGATCGCACGTGCGCTCGCGACCTCGCCTCAGGTGCTGCTGCTCGACGAACCGCTCACGTCGCTCGATCCCGAGACGGCTGCCGATGTCCGCGCCATGCTGCACGATCAGCTCGCGGCGACACACGCGACCGCGGTCGTCGTGACGCACGACGCCGTTGATGCGGCGGCCCTCGCGACGCGCCTGATGGTTGTCGAGGGCGGGCGTGTCACCCAGCACGGGGCGGTCCGTGACGTGCTTCGGGCCCCGGCCACGCGCTTCGTGGCGACGGTGGCGGGAGTGAATCTGATCCACGGCGTCGCCCACGATGGGCGTTGGCGTGCGCGGTCCGCTTCCCCCGAGGTGCTCATCGGGGCCGCGGACGACGTGTCGCTGGCAGCGTCCGCCGCGGAGGGCGCGCCCCTGGCCGCGGTGTTCCGGCCATCGGATGTGCGCCTGGAACGCGCCGTCGAGTCCACGTGGACGGGCGCGCTGCGGCTCGCGGCGGAGGAGCAATCGACGCCGGGAACGTGGCTCGCGCGGGTCGTCCGCGTCGAGCAGACGCCGGCGGGCGCACGTGTGCACACCGCCGAACCGGCCGTCGCTGCTGATGTCTCGGCCGACGACATCGTCGACGCGGGCTTTGCGCCGGGAGCCCCCGTCCGGGTCCGAGTCGAGCCCGCGGTCGTGCGGTTGTTCGCGCCCCCGGCGGGCGCATGAACCAGACGGCATATGCCATCCGCCCGTTTCTCGTCGGCGATGAGGGGCGGCTCGCGGAGATCTGCGTGGGGACCGGAGACGCGGGAGCGGACGCGTCCGGGCAGTACTCGTCGGACTCGCTCCTGCCCGATCTGTTCGTCCTGCCGTATGTGACGAGGCACCCGGATTTCGCCTTCGTGGTCGATGGCCCGAATGGCGTCGCGGGGTACATCGTCGCTGCACCCAACACGGATGCCTTCTACGAATGGTTCCGGCAGGAGTGGTGGCCCGCCCGCCGCACCCGCTACGCCGACGCCACGGGTGCGCTCGACCCGCGAGATGCGCACTTCGTGGCCCACGCCGATGGCCTCCGGGCGGGCGCCGAAGAGCACGCGGCTCGCTACCCGGCGCACCTGCACATCGACCTCCTTCCCGAAGCCCAGGGCAGCGGACTGGGGCGCTCGCTGATCCGGATCCTCGCCGAGAAGTTGCGGGCGTCAGGAGTGACGGGGCTGTACCTCATCGCGAGCTCCGCAAACACCGGGGCCGTCGCGTTCTACCCGCGCGTGGGGTTCGAAGCCCTGCCCTCGGACGAGGGCGCGCGGGCGTTCGGGATGATCCTGTAGCCCTCAGGCGCTTGTGCGGCCATGCTCCAGGCGCACGACCCGGTCGACGAGTCCGTCTGGCACGGTGACGTGCGAGATCAACACGACCGCCCTGTCGGCGGGCACAGCCGTGAGCAGGTCCTCCAGGAGGGCATCGGATGCCTCGGCGTCGACCCCGGCGGTCGGCTCGTCCAGCACCAGCACGGGGAACTCGCGCAGCAGCGCGCGGGCGAGCGCGATCCGCTGCGCCTGACCGCCCGACACCAGGGCACCCCGCTCGCCGACGCGGGCATCCAGCCCGCCGCGCTCGCGCAGCCAGGTGCCGAGGCCGACACGATCGAGGGATGCTTCGAGCTCGGCATCCGTCGCCGTCTCGCGTGCGAACAAGAGGTTCTGTCGGATGCTCTCATCGAAGAGCATGGGCCGCTGCTCGCAGAGCCCGATCGTCAGGCGCAGGTCGTCGCCCGCGATCTGGCCGACGGGTGTGCCGCCGATCTCGTACGTTCCGCCGCAATCGAGGAAGCGCACGAGCACGTGCGCGAGCGTGGTCTTGCCCGCACCGCTCGACCCCACGACCAGCAGGCGCTCGCCGGGGGCGACATCGAGGTCGACTCCGCGGAGTGCCGGGCCGTCGGCGTGCGGCCAGCGGGCCGAGACATCCCGCAGGTTCAGACCGGCTCCGAGCGGCGGAGCGATTCCGGTAGGCGCGACGGATTCGGCGACCAGCCCCGAGGGGAGTGCGTCGGGCAGGGCCCCCGCGATTCGTGTGGCGCTGGCCCGCACCTGGCGCCAGGCCGCGGCGGCGAGCGGCACCGACGAGAAGACCTCGAAGACGGCCATCGGCACCAGCACGATGACCGCCAGCCAGGGGCCATCGAGCCCCGCCGGTGCTGCCACCGCGACCGCTGCAAGTGATGCCGCCCCCGCCAGAAGTGTGACGAGCGCCGTGGTTCCTGCCTGGGCGACCGAGCGACGGACGACCGCGCGACGCACCGCGGCGTCGGCGGACCGGATCCGCTCACGGCTGGCCGACTGGGCGCCGTACGCCACCAGCACGTCGAGCGAACCGAAATGATCGAGCAGGGCATCGGTGAGCCGCGCGCGCAGGGGAGCGATGGATCGCTCGGCCCGGCCGCCGACCCCCCAGCCCCAGAGCGTTGCGACGAGCCCCGCGGCGACGAGGCAGGCCGCCAGTGTGAGCCCGGCGGGTGGATAGACGATCGTCACGAGCACGACGGAGCCGATGACGACGAGAGCGGACCCTGCGAGGGGTTCGACGACGCGCAGGGGCAAGTTCTGCAGGTCATCGACATCGTCGACGAGGGCGCCGAGAACCGAGCCGCGGCGTGTTCGTGCCAAGCCGTCGGGGGCGAGCGGGATCAACCGGCGGACCAGGCCGCTGCGGGTCGCCGCGAGCTGCCGGAGCGCCGCGTCGTGTCCCGTCAGTCGTTCCAGGTAGCGGAAACTCGCCCGGGTGAGCGCGAAGAGACGCACGCCCACGACGGCGACCGAGAGGTAGAGGACGGGCGGCTGTTCGCTGGCTCGGACAATCAGCCACGCGCTCACCGCGAGGAGCGCGACGGCGGAGGCCTCGGTGAGAAAGCCGGATGCGAGGGCGGGCCAGAAGCGGCGTGCGGGCGGCATGGCGCCACGCAGCACCTCGGCCGACGTGGTGCCCATGGTCGGGGCGGGCGGTGCCGTCATCGGGTCACCCCCGCGGGCTGCAGGGCGACGATGACATCGGCGATCTCGCGTGCGCTCCGGCGGTGCGAGACGAGCAGAATGGTGGCCCCGGCATCCGCCATGCCACGCAGGCTCCGCCAGAGGGCGGCCTCGGTCGCGGCATCGAGAGCCGAACTCGGTTCGTCGAGCGCGATCACCGGCGCACGTCCCGCGAGGTGCCGGTAGAGAGCGCGAGCCACCGCGACACGCTGTGCCTGGCCCCCCGAGAGCCCTGCACCCCGCACACCGAGGGGGAGGGATGCGTCGATGCCGTCCGCCTGCGCGAGCGCGAGCGCTCGGTCGACACGGGCGGGGTCGGGCGTCGGGTCGCCGAGGGTGACGTTGTCGGTAACGGTCCCCGCGATGAGGCCGGGTTGTTGTCCGGCCCACGCGAGCCAGGTCGAAGGAGAAATGTCCCGCAGATCCGTGTCTCCGAGCGTCGCGCTGCCCTCCCACTCGGCCGCGCCGCGCAGGGCCGCGACCAGGCTTGTCTTGCCGGCTCCGCTCGGCCCCTCGATCAGCGCGATCTGCCCGGGAGCTGCGGTAAACGTCACCGCGGGGAGCATCCGATCCCCGCGTCGTACCCGCACGCCCTGCAGCGCGAGAGTGCCCGTTTCGCGGCCGAGGGTGCCCGTTTCGGCGTCGAGAGTGCCGGGAACGGGCACTCTCGCGGGCAAAACGGGCACTCTCGCGGGCAGAACGGGCACCTTCGCGCTGTCGAGGACCGCGAAGACGTCGTCGGTCGCCGCCACCCCCTCCGCGGCGGCGTGGAATTGCACGCCGACCTGACGCAGCGGCACGTACGCCTCGGGTGCGAGAAGCAGCACGAACAGGCCGATCGAGAGCGGCAACGCCCCATCGACCAGGCGGAACCCGATCGACACGGCGATGATCGCGACCGAGATGCTCGCGAGGAACTCGAGGGCGAAGCCGGATAGGAACGACACCCGCAGCACGCGCATGGTCTCGACGCGGTACGTTTCTGTCACCGACGCGATGGATGCTGCGGCCCGGTGTTGACGTCCGAAGACTTTCAGCGTGCCGAGCCCTTCGACCGTGTCGGCAAAACGGGCCGCCAGCTGCTGCAGAGTGCCCCACTGTCGCTTCTGCACCGCCCGCGTCGCGAGACCGATCAGAATCATGAAGATCGGGATCAGCGGGATCGTCAGCAGGACGGTCAGACCGCTGATCCAGTCCTGCCACCACATCACGAGGATGATCACCGGGGTCGCGATCGCCGTCTGGACGAGCTGCGGCAGGTATCGTCCGAAGTAGGCTTCGAGTGCGTCGAGTCCATGACCCGCGGTCAGGGCGAGCTTCGCCGAATTACGACCGTCGAGCCATCCGGGTCCGAGCGCCCCGATCGCATCGAGCAACCCCGCGCGTAGCTGGGACTGAACACGTGCCGCGGCGCCCGCGGCACTCCGCTCCCGCACCCACGCGAGCAGGGCACGCAGCGCGACGACCCCCGCGAGCGCCCCGAGCGTCGCCGCGAGATCCGACGCGGGCATTCCCTCGATGACGCCGACGATCGCTCGCGTGAGAAGCCATGCGAAGGCGACGATCACGGCCGTCTGCAGCAGGGCGATCGCCGCGATGATCGCGAAGAATGCCCGGGACGCCGTCGCGTACTTCAGCAGTCGGGGGTCGACGGGTGGCGTCCGCGCCGACGGCGCATCCGAGACATCCTGATCCTGAGTCACAGCGCTGTCGAAGATACCGGGGTTTCCGATGATTCCGGTGTCCATGCGTCAGTGCGCTGCTGCCTCCGCGGCGCTCTCGATGTGTGAGCGCGAAACACGGCGGCGGAACACCCAGTACGTCCAGCCCTGGTACGCCAGCACCAGGGGGAGGAAGACCAGCGCGGCCCACGACATGATCGTCAGGGTGTAGTCCGTGCTCGAGGCGTTCTCGATCGTCAGGCTGAACGCGGGATCCGTCGTCGAGGGCATGACGTAGGGATAGAGGGCGAACCACAGCGTGCCGACGGCCGAAACGACTGTCGCGGCGGCGAAGCCAAAGGCCCACCCCTCGCGATCACGCAGATTCGCGCCGACCGAGAGGATGAGGAACACGGCCGCGGCGATCGCCAACACCATGACCGGAACCTCGGGGTGCGCGATGACCGTCCAGAGCAGGAACGCGGCCGCGACGATGATGGTGAGGAATCCCGAGCGGGTGGCGAGCTTGCGAGCATCGTCGTGCACCTGGCCGTCGGTCTTCAGCGCCACGAAGCTCACGCCGTATGTGAAGAACAGCAGCAGGGTCGTCACGCCACCGAGAAGCGCGTACGGGTTGAGCAGCGTCAGCAGCGTGCCGGTGAACTCGAAGTCCTGATCGATGGGCACACCCTGCACGATGTTCGCGAACGCGACGCCCCAGAGCAGGGCGGGCACGGCGGATCCGACGACGATCATCGTGTCGAATCCCTTCTTCCAGCGCAGGCTGTCGCGCTGATGCCGGTACTCGAACGAGACCCCGCGCAGGATCAGCGCCAGGAGGATCAGCAGCAAAGCGAGATAGAAGCCGCTGAAGAGCGTGGCGTACCACTCGGGGAACGCGGCGAACAGAGCCGCGCCCGCGACGATCAGCCAGGTCTCGTTGAGGTCCCAGACGGGCCCGATCGTGTTGATGATCTGGCGGCGTCCGATGTCGTCCTTGCCGAGGAAGGGCAGGGACATCCCGACACCGAAGTCGAACCCGTCGAGCAGGAAGTACCCGATGAAGAAGAATCCGATGATCCAGAACCAGAGGTAGGCGAGGTCCATGTCGATGCTCCTAGTAGACCGTCGTCGTGAGTTGGGGGGATCGGTCGCCGTCGGCGTCCGGATCATTCGGGTCGGGTAGCGGATCCGGACCCTTCTGCGCCGCCTTGAGGATCAGCCCGAACTCGACGACAGCGAGAGAGGCGTAGATCGCGGTGAAGGCGATGAGCGATATGAGGACCGTCCAGCCCGGAACGTTCGGCGAGACTCCGTCCTCGGTGAGCATCAGGCTGAAGACGATCCAGGGTTGACGGCCCATCTCGGTGAAGACCCAGCCGACCAGGCTGCCGAGCAGTGGCAGGGGAGCGGCCCAGATCGCGACCTTCCACATCCACTTCGCGACGGGGCGCTTGGCGTTCTTTCGTGTCACCCAGAGGCCCGCGACGGCGATCAGGGTGGCCGCACCGCCCAGCCCGATCATCCAGCGGAACGACCAGTAGGTCACCCAGATGATCGGCATGTAGCTGACGCCCTCGCCGAACTGCGTCTCGTACTGCGCCTGCAGGTCGTTGAGGCCCTCGACGCATCCGTCCAGCGTGTGTGTCGACAGGAATGACAGCAGGTATGGCACTCGAAGCGACCAGATCTCTTCCGAGCCGTCCGGTGTGCCGAGCGAGAAGATCGAGAACGATGCATCCGCGCCGCACGCGCTATTCCACAGCGCCTCGGCCGCCGCCATCTTCATCGGCTGCGTCGAGACCATCACGAGGCCCAGCTGGTCGCCCGACAAAGCGGTGCCCGCGAACGAGATGATCATGAACCAGAGGCCGAACCGGAGCGACGAGCGCATCGTGACGAGGTGCTGACCGCGCGAGAGGTGCCAGGCCGAGACCGCGATCACAACGGCTGCCGCGAACATCCATGCGGCGAAGATCGTATGGGGGAAGGCCGCGAGCACGACGGGGTTGGTCAGGACGGCACCGAAGTCGATCAGCTCGGCGCGTCCGCCATCCGCCGCCATCTGGTACCCGATGGGGTTCTGCATGAAGGCGTTCGCGGCGAGGATGAAGTACGCCGAGAGGGTCGACCCGAGCACGACCATCCAGATGGACGCGAGATGCAGGGCGCGGGGGAGTCGGTCCCATCCGAAGATCCACAACCCGATGAATGTCGCCTCGAAGAAGAACGCCATGAGTCCCTCGAAGGCGAGCGGCGCGCCGAAGACATCACCGACGAAGCGCGAATAGGCCGACCAGTTCATGCCGAACTGGAACTCCTGCACGATGCCCGTGACGACGCCCATCGCGAAGTTGATCAGGAAGATCTTGCCGAAGAGCCGCGTCAGGTGCAGCCACTTCACGTCGCCGTTCCGGTGCCAGGCCGTCTGGAAGATCGCCACGACGAGCGCCAGTCCCAGGGTGAGGGGGACGAAGAGGTAGTGATAGAGCGTCGTCAGGCCGAACTGCCAACGGGCGAGCAGCAGCGGGTCGAGAAAATCCATGGGCGACGCTCCTTCGGTGCGCGTCGGGCCACGTTGCACCGGTCACACGAGCTCGGGCTCCGTCCGACGCGGTAGTTCAAGGATCTCAGACGGAGGGATGCCCGGGGTGCTTCGCGGGCCGTGTAAAAAGAACGTGGCTCCGGCATCTTTCCCGGCCCTCTTCCGGGGACCCGCGGATAGGCTCGACCCATGCGTGTGTGCGGAAGACGAGGGGGCGGCGGCCGATGACCGCCGTGCCCGTCACGATCGCCCGCCGCGTCGAGCGCCCGGCTGGGGCCGCCGGTGATCCGGTGTCGGTGGCCGGCGCATCCGGTCCGCTGGTCGACACCCACGGTCGGGTGCACCGCGACATGCGTATCTCGCTGACCGACCGCTGTTCCCTGCGCTGCACGTACTGCATGCCCGAGCAGGGCAATGAGTGGCTGGCGCGCACGAGCATCTTGACCCTGGACGAGATCGAACGGATCGCGCGGGTCGGCGCCGCGGCGGGCATCACGACCTTCCGCCTGACCGGGGGCGAACCCCTTCTTCGTGCCGACATCGTCGATGTCGTGCGGCGCCTCGCCGCGATTGACAGCCCGGACGGACCCGTGCAGATCGCGATGACGACCAACGGTATCCGCTTGCCCGAGTTCCTCCCTGACCTCATCGACGCGGGGCTGCAGCGGCTGAACATCAGCATCGACACCATCCGGCGCGATCGTTTCCACGAGCTGACCCGCCGCGATCGCCTCGACGACGTGCTCGAGGGCATCGCCGCGGCCCAGGCATCCGGCCTCCGTCCCCTCAAGCTCAACGCCGTCGCCATGCGCGGCGTGAACGACGATGAGATCGTCGAGCTGACCGAGTTCGCGATCGCGCACGATGCGCAGTTGCGTTTCATCGAGCAGATGCCTCTCGACGCCGGGCACACGTGGGATCGCACATCCATGGTGACGCGGGAAGAGATCCTCGACGCGCTCGCGACCCGCTGGACGCTCGTGCCGATCCCGGGCCGAGGTGGCGCGCCGGCGGAGCGCTGGGCGCTGGACGGCGGCCCGCACACGGTCGGGGTCATCGCCTCGGTGACCGCGCCGTTCTGCGGTGACTGCGACCGACTGCGGCTGACGGCGGACGGGCAGATCCGCAACTGCCTCTTCTCGACCACCGAGTACGACCTGCTGCCCATCCTGCGCGCCGAGGGATCGAGTGATGCCGCCCTCGACGAGATGCTGCGATCAAGCGTGCGCGGCAAGCTGCCGGGGCACGCGATCAATGACCCTTCTTTCCTCCAGCCGCTGCGCGGCATGAACGCGATCGGCGGTTGACAGCATGGGACGCATCACGACCCGTCGTCCGGTGACGAAGATCACCCTCGGGGGTGAGCCGGTGCGCCGCTCCGACACCCTCGCGGTCGAAGAGCCGCTCGAGATCCGCGTCGGCGGCACGTCCCTCGCCATCACGATGCGTACGCCCGGCCACGATGTCGAGCTCGCGGCAGGCTTTCTCGTCTCGGAGGGCGTGATCTCGGCAGGGGAGCACTTCCGCGGGGCGATCCACTGCGGAGGTCCCGGTACGGGCGGACCCCTGGCGGGCAACACCGAGAACACCTACAACGTTCTCGACGTCACCCTCGCCCCGGGCGTCGCGCCGCCCGACCCCGACCTGGCCCGCAACTTCTACACGACGAGCTCGTGCGGGCTCTGCGGCAAAGCCTCGATCGAGGCCGTCGAGACCGTCTCGGTCTACGACGTCGCTGCGGACGCTGCGGTTCTTTCGGCCGAGATGCTGGCGACCTTCCCCGACAAGCTGCGGGAACAGCAGGCGGTCTTCGACAAGACCGGCGGGCTGCACGCTGCGGCGTTGTTCGACGCGAAGACGGGCGAGCTGGTCGTGCTGCGCGAGGATGTCGGACGCCACAACGCCGTCGATAAGGTCGTCGGCTGGGCGATCCTGAACGACAGGTTGCCGCTGTCGGGTCACGTGCTCATGGTGTCCGGACGCGCCAGCTTCGAGCTCGTGCAGAAGGCGATCATGGCGGGGCTTCCGATCCTGTCGGCCGTGTCCGCTCCCTCATCGCTGGCGGTCGAGCTCGCCGACGCATCCGGTCTGACCCTCGTCGGCTTCCTCCGCGGGTCGTCGATGAACGTCTACGCACGAGCGGACCGCATCCGGGTCCCGGCGATGCAGGAACTCACCACCGCCTGATCCCGTGGGTGTGGGCCTACGCCGTCGCGAGTTGCACGACGCAGTGCGTCGGGTCGCACGACGGCCGCATGCCTTCGACCACGAGCGGACCGCGCGCCTCGGCGAGCACGCCCTGCATGATGCCGAGGTGCACCGAGCAGAGCGTCTCGCGGTGGGCGGACTGCGCGGTTGCGTGGGGGCATGGAGTGAGATCGATCGTGAGGTCGCGCTCGTTGATCAGCGGGTCGAAGCCGGACTCGGAGAGGTGATCGGCGATGGCGTCGAGCTGGTGCGTGCTCTCGGTGCCGAGTTCGCGAACGGATGCCCCGGTCCACGGCATGACGCGCCGCATGATGTCGCCGCGCTCGGCGGCCGCGCGCGCCTTGCGTCGGGCAATGGGGCTGGATGCCTCGGCCGCGCCGGTCGCCGCGCTGTAGAGCACCCGCGGCCGACCGCGCGTCGTGCGGTGCTCGGTCTCGCGCACGATGTGTCCGGCCTCGAGCAGACGCTCGAGGTGCTCACGGACGGTGTTGGGATGTAGCGCCGTCGCGGCCGCGAGGCCCGCGACGGTCTGCCGTGCTTCCACCTGAATGAGGTGCAGGATCTCGACCCGACTGTAGCTGGAGATCGCGCTATATCCGACGCTCGGGGTGCCCATGGCCCTATTATCCACGGCCCCGCTCGGGGGGTTCTGTGACTAAAGTCCTACGAGCTGGGGATCAGGCAGACGTGCCCGTCGGCAGCAACTCCGCGATCAGGGCTTCGACGCGCGCGCGGATGTCATCGCGGATCGGTCGCACGGATTCGATCCCCTGGCCGGCTGGGTCGTCGAGCTCCCAGTCCTCGTAACGCTTGCCGGGGAAGATCGGGCAGGCGTCGCCGCAGCCCATCGTGATGACGACATCCGATTCGCGCACGGCCTCGACCGTCAGCACCTTCGGGGTGTTGTGCGCGATGTCGATGCCCTCTTCGGCCATGGCGTCGACGGCGACCGGGTTGATGCTGTCTTTCGGAGCGGACCCGGCAGAGAGGACCTCGATCGAGTCGCCCGCGAGTGCGCGCAGGTACCCGGCGGCCATCTGTGAGCGGCCCGCGTTGTGGACGCAGACGAACAGGACAGTGGGCTTGTCGGTCATCGGGACTCGCTTTCTCTCGTCAGTAGAAGCATAGGCGAATATCTATGGATTGCGAACCGGTGTCAGTCCCGGCCGTTGATCTGGCTGCGGCGCTCGATCAGCACCGTGTCGCGCCAGTGACCCGTGTGTGGCCCCCGTCCCGAGCGCGCGATACGTTCGCGGCGGCCGACCGTGCGGAACCCCGCGCGCTCGTGCAGCGCGAGGCTTGCCGTGTTCTCGGGGAAGATGCTGGACTGGATGCACCAGACCCCAGCGTCCTCGGCGGCGTCGATGAGCGCCGAGAGCAGCATCCGTCCGACGCCGCGTCCGCGCGCCTCTCGCGAAACATAGACGGAATGCTCGATCACGCCACGGTAGGCGGCGCGGGTCGAGACGGGGCTTGCCGCGGCCCAGCCCAGGATCGTTCCGCTGTCGTCCGCGACGAGACGAAGGTCCGGCAGGCGGGACCCATCGAAAGAAGCCCAGGTCGGCACTTCGACCTCGAAAGTCGCCTCACCGTCTTCGATGCCTTCGCCGTAGATCCGGGCGACCGCATCCCAGTCCGAGGCGTGCATCGGGCGAACGGTCGTCATGTGCAGCAGGCTCCTCCTCCGATGTCGGTCGAGCACACCCCCGTGGTCGGCAGGGTGAGCGCGACCTGCAGCGCGCTCTCGGTATCGCCCGCGAGGTGCGCCGCGACCGAACGGACCTGCTCGTACCCGGTCGCGAGCAAGAACGTGGGAGCGCGTCCGTAGGACTTCATGCCGACGATGAAGAAGTTCTGCTCGGGATGAGTGAGCTCACGGAACCCGTGGGGCTCGACGGTTCCGCAGGAGTGTACGTTCGGGTCGATCAGGGGCGCGAGCCGTCGCGGCGCCTCGACGATGTCGTCGAGTTCGAGGCGGAGTTCGCGCAGCATGCCGAGGTCGGGGCGGAAGCCTGTCGCGTTCACGACCTCGTCGGTGCGGTGGGTCACGCTCTCGCCGCGTCGCAGCCCGACGAGCTCGACCCCGTTCTCAGCCTCGCCATGGCTCTCGGCCGCAGCGCGACGAGCCCCGACGATCTCGAACCCGTCGACGAGGTCGATGGCGCCCGAGCGAACCAGCTCCTCGACCCGTCCGCCGAGCTCGGCGCGACCCGCGAGCTCGTCGTCGGGCGCCGTCGTGACCCGTGCGGCTCGCGCGTTGCGGATCAGCCACGTGACGCGTGTGCCGGGCGCCTCGGCCGCGAGCTTCACCAGCGCGAGCAGCGTGTTCGCGGCGGAGTGTCCGGCGCCGACGACGGTCGTGTGCCTGCCCGCGAATCGCGCACGATCCCGGCCCAGTACATCGGGCAGCGCGGGCGAGACGCGATCGGCGACGTCGCCGAGGCCCAGGGGATCCAGCCCGCTCGAGCCGAGGCTGTTGGGTGTGCGGTACGTGCCCGAGGCATCGATCACCGCGCGGGCCGGGACATCCTCGATCGAACCGTCGGTGTGCCGAATGCGCAGGGCGAACGGGGTGACGGCGCGTGCCCGCGTGCGCGTGCGGTCCATGCCCTCGCGCGTTACGGCCAGGACCTCGGTTCCTGTCTGGGTGCGGGACGCGATCGCGCCGAGCTGGGCCAACGGCATCAGGTACCGCGAGACAAGCTCGGCGCCGGTGGGGATGCGGGATGCCGCTGGCGCCTGCCATCCGGATGCCTCGAGAAGCCGCCCCGAGGCGGGGTCGATGAGGTGCTCCCACGGCGAGAAGAGGCGGGTGTGTCCCCAGGCTCGGACGCTTGCTCCGACCTCGTCGCCCGCCTCGAAGATCGTGAAGTCGATGCCCCGCTCGGTCAGATGCGCGGCGGCCGCAAGCCCGATCGGTCCCGCGCCGATGATCGCGACGGGCAGAGTATCGAGACGGCTGGCGCGCGAGGTTCGCGGCGTGAGGTCGAGCAGGGTCATGATTCCCCTTGAATATCGATGGTGTTCGATGTCCGAGTATCCGCCGTCTATCGATGGGTGTCAATATCGATTAGCATCGATGCGTGACTCTTCTTCCCCTCACCGATGTATCCGTGACGGATGTGTCGGCACCCGCGTGCGGCACGGCGCTCGTTCGCGAGCCTCTTGATGCCGACCAGGCCATTGCGCTCGCGCACACCATGAAGGCCCTCGCCGATCCGGCCCGCCTTCGGTTGCTGTCGATCGTTGCGGCGTCGGAGGGTGCGGAGGCCTGCGTTTGCGACCTGACCGAACCGGTCGGGCTGAGCCAGCCAACCGTGTCGCATCACCTGAAGGTTCTTACCGAGGCGGGGTTCCTGACCCGCAGCAAGCGTGGCACGTGGGCGTACTACGGTCTGGTCCCGGGTGCCCTGGACCGCGTCTCGCGTCTGCTGATCGGGTCGGGCGGAGCGAGCTCGTGAGGGCGACCGTCCGCGCCGTCGGCGCGGAATTCCTCGGCAGCGCCCTGCTCGCGGCCATCGTCATCGGATCCGGCATCATGGCTGCCCAACTCTCACCCAGCGATGTGGGACTGCAGCTCTTCGAGAACGCCTTCGCCACAGCCCTCGGCCTGGGCGTGCTGATCCTGATCCTGCAACCGGTGTCGGGCGCCCACTTCAACCCCGTCGTGACCCTCGCCGACATCGTGCTGCACCGTCGTCCCTGGTCGGTTGCGGGTGTCTACCTCCCCGCACAGATCGCCGGATGCATCGCGGGGGCCATGCTCGCCAACCTGATGTTCGGGCGCGCTGCGGTGTCGTGGAGCACGACCGATCGCGCCGACGGTCCCCGCCTGCTGTCCGAGGTCGTCGCGACCGCCGGCCTGGTGTTCCTGATCTTCGCGCTGGTCCGCACGGGGCGCGGCAGCCTCGCGGCGCCCGCCGTCGGCGCCTATATCGGCGCCGCCTACTTCTTCACCTCGTCGACCAGCTTCGCCAACCCCGCCATCACGATCGGTCGAGCATTCAGCGACACCTTCGCCGGAATCGCCCCGACATCCGTGCTGCCCTTCATCGGCGCTCAGATCGTCGGGGCGGCCGTCGGTGTTGCCCTCGCTCTCGTGCTGTTTCCGCTGGCGAAACGTGCCCCCGACGGCGTGGATGTCGTCGGTGTCGTCGCGGAAGCGGGCCCGCGCTCCTAACGGCGACGCGAGAACCTATCGGCGACGAGAGAACGCCGCGACGAGCACCACCATCACGACCAGTTCGACGAGGGTCTGAGTGACCACGACGAGCGGGGTCAGCGCGAAGGCCGGTGGCAGGGCGAGCGCGAGCGGAAGCACGACGAGCGAGTTGCGCGTGACGCCGCTGAACACCACCGCTCGCTGCGCCGGCCTGTCGAAGCGCGCGACCCGCCCGGCCATGCCCCCCAGCACCAGCATGATCACGGCGAAAGCGACGAAGAGGGGCACGACGGCGAGCAGCGGGCCGAGCGATCCGGTCACCGCCGCGACCTGCGAACCGACGACCACCGTGAGCGTCAGCATCATCAACGGCACCATCGCTGCGAGACCGACCGTGGTCAGCGCGCGCCCGAATCGCGTCCGAACCGCGAGCGCCTGCGTGATCGCCGCGAGAGTGAGGGGCAACACGATCAGCAACACGAAAGCCTCGACGAACGGCCGCAAATCGACGGATGCCGCAAACTCGGGCCCGACCATCACCCACAGGTAGAGGGGCAGCAGTGCCATCTGCGCGAGCATCAACAGGGGCGTCGCCGCGAGCAGCCGCTCCCTCGACCCGCCCGCGAGTCCCGTGAAGACGATGACGTAGTCGACGCACGGGGTGAGCAGCACGAGCAGCACACCGACCACCAGGGACTGATCGAACGCGACGAAACGCGACAGCCCGAATGCGATCGGGGGCACGATCACGAAGTTGAGGATCAGTACGGTGGCGACGAACCGCCCGTCGCGGAAGGCGCCGGCGAGCCGCGCGAACGGTACGCCCAGGAAGGTCGCGTAGAGGAGAAGCCCGAGCACGGGCGTGATCGCGACCTCGAGCGCGGGCGCCGCAGCCGGGAGTCCCAGCCCGACGGCCACACCGATCGCGATCGCCGCCAGGTAGAGAGCGACCTGGTGCCGCTCTCCCCACTCGATGATCCGCGGCATCCGTCCAGTCTGTCAGTCGACCCGCTCCGCGAAGACGACCCGGTTCTGGACATATGTCCGCGCGCCACGGTCCCAGTCGATGCAGGTGATCAGGCGCAGCTCGTCCCGCAGTGACGCCCCGAAAACCCTTGCCGTCGGAAACTGCGCCTTCGCGTAATCGGCGACCTCGGTCACGACATATCGGAACCTCGTGCCCGCGACATCCGTCACACTCACCTCGTCGCCGGGGGCGAGCTCGTCGAGCCGATGGAACACCGCCGGTCCGTACCCGTCGTCCACGTGACCCGCGATGACGGTCGGTCCGGTTCCGCCCGGGCGTCCGCCGCCGGTGAACCATCCCAGCGCGTTGTAGTCCTCGGGCACCTCCATCTCGCCGGAGGCCTGGATCCCGAGATCGATCAGCGATTCATCGATGCCGATCGAGGGGATCACGACGCCCGCCGGAGCGAGCCCGACCGGTGGTGCCGGCAGCGGCTCCGCCACGGGTGTCGGCGTCGGGGATTCGGATGCCGCGGGTCTCGGCGAGACGGTCGGCGCCGGCTGTGCGGCCGGGGCGGACGCGCACGACGTCACGGTGAGGGCGACGACCAGCGCAACTGCACCGATCGCCGCCCACCGGTATCCGCTCACTCGGTACGCGCACGGCGGCGCAGCACGAACGCGGCTCCGCCCGCGGCGGCGAGGACGCCCGCTGTCGCGAGTCCGAAGCCGAGCATGTCGTTGCTCTGCGCGGTGCCCGCACCCGTCTCGAGGCCGCCGACCGGGACCTGGGTGAGCTGGCCGCGGACGACACCCGCGGCGAAGTCGACCGTGTGCGAATCGCCCGTGAAGCCGGCGGGGTTCGCCTCGATCTGGGCGAGCGTGAAGCCCGTGCCGGTGTCCGCACCGTTCGCCATCACGCCCGTGGTGAAGGGCCCCTGCAAGCATCCGGAGCTCGTTCGCGGGCCGTCACCGACGGGTGCCGGGTTCGGGAACGAGATGCGCGGCGGCCCGGCCTGCCCGGCAGCCGCCTCGTGGATGTGTGTGGCTGTCTTGGCCGGGCTCTGGTAGTCGCCCGAGACACCCGTGAGGGTGATGTCGTAGCAGATGATCTCAAGCTCGGAATTGATGCGGAAGGTGAACTCGCCCGCCGCTCCCGGCTGACCCGGCGTCGCCACGCCGTCGTTGTTGATCACCTGGTCGGGCGTCGCCATGACCGTGAACGCGCTCGTGAACGAATCCGGTTCGGGCACTTCGGTCTCGGCCGAGGCGGGTGCCGCGACGGCTGTCAGAGCGAGGGCGGCGCCCGCGATCGTACCGATGGTGAACGTGCGGGTGGAGGTCTTCATCGTCGTATATCTCCCTGTCCGAAGACGGAGGCGGAGTGCGTCCGTCGGGAGGGCATACGGCGCGAGCGGGATATGCGTTCATCGGGTTTCGCATTTCTTTCGAATCGGATGAACGGAGCACAGCACGGTGACGTACACCCTGGTGCACGCCCGCCGATCCGACCGGATCAGACCTGCGCGTGCGCTTACAGTGAAGGGAATGGTCGCCGTGACGGTGACGAGTCCGGCGGTGCGGAGCGGGAGTGTGATGAGCGGTCCCGACGTGATGCCCGGTCCCGACCCGATGCCCGGTGCCGACGGAGAGCGCGCCCGCTTCGATCGTCCCGAGTTCGACGTGGCCGCCGCCTACGACGCCCACGGTCGTGTCCTGCTGGGATTCGCCATCAACGCGGTCCGAGACCGGGGGTTGGGCGAGGACTGTGTGCAAGAGGTCTTCCTGCGCGCGTGGAAGGCGCGCGCTCGCTTCGATCCCGCGCGAGCCAGTGAGCGAACATGGCTGTTCGCGATCGCACGAAACGTGATCGCCGATGCTCTGGCGGCCCGCGGGCGACGCTCGGCGGCGGCGCGGACCCCCTCGACGATCTCCCCGCGGTTGATGATGATCCCCTCGAACGACTCCGCTTGATCGAGGGACTCTCGAAGATCTCGGACGAGCATCGCGAGGTCGTTCTGGCCGTGCACGTCGACGGCCTGAGCTATGCAGAGTTGTCGAAACGAACCGGCATTCCCGTGCCGACCTTGCGTACGCGCGCCTTCTACGGGCTCAGAGCGCTGAGAGCCCACCTCGATGGACCGGAGGATTCTGATGTCGCACAACGATGACGATCGACGCGCGGAGCTGATTGCGGCAGCGCTCGCCGATGAGCTCAGTGCCCCGGAGCGCGCCGAGTTCGATGCGCTTCGCGCCGAGGACCCCACGATCGACAGCGAGCTCGCCGAGCTGCGTGACATCGCGGGGACGTTGAGCCTCGGCGCACCTGCTCTGACACCCTGGCTGAAGACCGAGCCGAGCGCCGATCTTCGCGCTCGCATCGAGGGGATCGGCGCTGGGTCTCCCTCGGTCGAGGCGGGCGCTGGTCCCTCCGATCGGATCGCCCGGGGTGGGCGGCACCGCACTGGTCGTCGACGTTCGGGTTCCCGCTCCGTCGGCGCTCTCGTCGCGCTGGGCGCGGCGAGCCTTGCGGTCGGCTTGGCCCTCGGCATCGGGATTCCGGGTGTGATCTCGGCGCCGCAATCCGGTCCTCCCGGCACGCTCGGCGCGATCGAGAGCATCGATGTCACCGGCGAACCCGAGGGAATGCTGATCGACGCCGAGCTCGTCGCGCACACCTGGGGCACCGAGGCCGTCCTGGATGCTTCGGGATTGGACGTCGGCGAGGTCTACTCGATCGTGATGCTCGCGGAGGACGGCGCGGAGTTCTCGGCCGGAGCGATGCTCGGCTCGGAGATCGCGATTCACTGCCGCGTCAACGCCGCGGTGCTGCGCGAAAGCGTCGTCCGGCTCGAGATCCGTGACGCGGACGGTGCTGAGGTGGCTGCAGCCGAGTTGCCTCAGGTCTGAAAGCCCCGGGGCGCTCCTTGCTAGTGCCCCGCGCCGAGGCCGCCGCTCAGGCGTCCGTGCATCTTCGACGTGGCCTCGTTCATGCCCTCGATGATCACGCGCTTGCCGAGATGCTCGTACTTGGTCTGGATCGCATCGAGCGCAGCTACCGTCGAGGCATCCCAGATGTGCGAGTTCGTCATGTCGATGATCACGCGCTCGGGGTCGTGCGTGTACTCGAACTGCGTCGTCAGATCGTTGCTCGACGCGAAGAACAGTTCGCCGTTGACGGTATAGCGAACGGTCGGAACGGATGCCTCCCGGTCGGTCTTGCGCGTCACGGAGACGAAGTGCGCGACGCGACGTGCGAACAGCACCATCGCCGTCAGCACACCCGCTCCCACGCCAATTGCGAGATTGTGGGTCCAGACCGTGATTGCGACGGTGATGAGCATGACCGCGGTCTCGCTCTTCGGCATCCGCTTGAGGGTCGACAGGCGCACACTGTGCCAGTCGAAGGTCGCGACCGAGACGACGATCATCACGGCGACCAGGGCCGCCATCGGGATGACAGCGACGACGTCGCCGAGCGCCAGTACGAGCACGAGCAGGAAGACGCCGGCGAGAAAGGTCGAGATGCGCGTGCGAGCGCCGGATGCCTTGACGTTGATCATCGTCTGGCCGATCATCGCGCAACCGCCCATGCCGCCGAACGCGCCCGAGAGGATGTTCGCCGCGCCCTGGCCGAAGGCCTCACGGGTCTTGCGCGAGTGGGTGTCGGTGATCTCATCGACGAGCTTCGCCGTCATGAGCGACTCGAGCAAGCCGACGATCGCGACCGCGGCGGCGTAGGGCGCGATGATCGCGAGCGTCTCCATCGTCAGCGGCACGTTGGGGAAGAAGAGTTCCGGAAGGCTTTCGGGAAGGTCGCCCTCGCCGCCCACATTCGGCACGTTCAGCCCGAAAACGACGGCGGCAGCGGTGAGCAGGACGATCGCGATGAGGGGAGCCGGGATCGCCTTCGTGATCATCGGCATCAGGTACATGATCAACAGCCCGATGACGACGAGCGGGTACACAAGCCAGGGCACGTCGATCAGTTGCGGGAACTGCGACGTGAAGATGAGGATCGCGAGGGCGTTGACGAACCCGACCATCACCGAGCGCGGAATGAAGCGCATGAGCTTTGCCACGCCGAGCGCGGCCAGCACGATCTGGATCGCGCCACCGAGCAGCACGGTGGCGATCAGGTAGTCCATGCCGTACTCGCGGGCCACGGGGGCTACGACGAGCGCGATGGCACCGGTAGCGGCCGTGATCATGGCCGGACGGCCGCCGAGGAACGCGATGGCGACGGCCATCACGAACGACGAGAACAGGCCGACGCGCGGATCGACGCCCGCGATGAGCGAGAACGCGATCGCCTCGGGGATCAGCGCGATGGCCACGACGAGGCCGGCGAGAACTTCGCGGGTCAGCAGTCTGGGACTCCGCAGCGCCTGCATCACGGTCGGCTCGATGCGATAACGGGACTTCGGATCGTGCACGGGAATGACGTCGGTCATGGCGCTCCTGACGGGGGAGGGGTGGAAGTGCGCGACGGCACGCGGGGTCGAGGATGTCGACCTGAGAAGATGGGGGAGGCGCGGACGAGGCGCCGATTCCCAACCCTACCGTAACGTAAGGTTTGTCCGCGAACGAGTCCTCGGGAGTGACGTGAGTACCAGCCCAGCGCCCATGCATATCGGCGAGGTGGCCGAGCGCACATCGTTGTCGCTGCGGACGCTTCGTCACTACGACGAGATCGGTCTGATCGTGCCATCCGGCCGCACCGAGGGTGGCTTTCGTCTGTACACCGAAGAGGATGTCGCGCGCATCATGCTCGTTCGGCGGATGAAGCCGCTCGGTTACTCGCTCGACGAGATGCGGACCGTGCTCGACGCGTTCGGCGAACTCGCTCGGGACCCCGCATCCGTCGAGCATCTCGCCGCGATCCGAGAGATCCGCGATGCGGCGGAGGATCGGCGGCGGAAGCTCGTCGAGCAGGTCGCGATGGCCGAGGAGTTCCTGGACCAGTTGGCGTCGGTCGAGGCTCCCGGTGACCGCCGACCGTCGAGTGCCTGAGATCGGCGCATAGACTTCGATCTATGAGTATGGCGGATGGATCTGAGGAGTGGACGATTCTCGGCGACCCCACCCGCGCCCGGATCGTGAGGCTGATCCGCGATTCGCCGGATGGGCGAGCGCTCGTGGGGCGTCTTGCGGAAGCGCTCGGACTCCGTCAGCCGACCGTCAGTCATCACATGAAGGAGCTGACGGCCTGCGGCATCGTCGCGCGCCAGCCGGAGGGCCGACGGGTCTGGTATTCGCTCGACCCGCGCAATGCCGAACGTGTCGACGCTCTCCTCGGTGCCGATTCTCCGGGTCCACGCGTCGAGCTCGATCTGCCCCGCATCATCGACCGCCTCACCGAGCGGTACCGCGGAACCTTCAGCCGAGAGACGATCGAGCGATATGTGACCGAGAGTCACGACCTGATGTCGGCGAACAATCCGACGACGCTGATCGGGTCCCGCACCGCGGCGTTCGCGACCGGTCGTCTCGATGCCCTGGCTCGTTCGAACGCGCCCCGTGGAGCCGTGCCGGAGGTCCTCTTCGTCTGCGTCGAGAACGCGGGGCGGTCGCAGCTCGCCGCGGGGATCCTGCGACAACTCGCCGGCGACCGTGTGATGGTCCGGACCGCGGGGTCCGCGCCCGCCGGTGCCGTTCGCACGACCGTCGTCGCCGCGCTCGATGAGATCGGCGTCTCGCTCGGCGGAGAGTTTCCCAAGCCGCTCACCGACGAGGCCGTCCGTGCCGCCGACGTCGTCGTGACCATGGGGTGCGGGGACGCGTGCCCGGTCTACCCCGGTCGCCGATACCTCGACTGGGATCTCGAGGATCCGGTCGGCAAGTCCCTGGAGACGGTGCGGGGCATCCGTGACGACATCGAGTCGCGCGTGCGAGAACTCCTGGTCGAGCTCGCTCCGTCCTGATCGTTGGTTTCGCGTTCAATCTAATTGATAGATGTGGGTCTATGCTTTCGAGTGAGGAAAGCGAGCCACCATGAACGGCGTATCACCCCAGCACCTGTTCCCGACCCGACGCCTTCGGACCGTCGTTGCCGCCGCGGTCGTTGCGAGCGCGCTCGCGCTGAGCGCGTGCGCAGGCGAGCCGGGGGACGCCGAGTCGACGGGCAGCCTCGAAGGCGCTGTCGTCACCGATGGGTCATCGACCGTAGCGCCATTCATCAACGCCGCCTCGTACCTGTTCGAGGCCGTGGAGCCAGACGTCGATGTGGTCGAGACGATTTCGGGCACGTCGGCCGGGTTCCGGGCGTTCTGCGATGGCGAGACCGACATCTCGAACGCGTCTCGTGCGATCTCGGACGACGAGATAGCGACGTGCGAGGAGGCCGGCGTCGAGTTCACCGAGATCATCGTCGCCAACGATGGCCTGTCGGTCGTCATCAATCCCGAGAACGACTGGGCCACGGATCTCACCCTCGAGCAAATCGCCACCATTTGGGCGCCCGACTCAGACGGCGAGATCACGAACTGGAACCAGGTCGATCCCGATTTTCCGGATGAGCCGCTGGTTCTCTTCGGCGCTGGCGGCGACTCGGGCACCTTCGACTACTTCAGCGAGGCCGTCAACGGTGAGGAAGGCGCGCTCCGAATGGACTACAGCGCCTCCGAAGACGACAACGCGACGGTCGAGGGCGTGGGGCGAGAGCTCGGCGGCATCGGCTTCCTCGGTCTGAGCTACGTCGAAGCGAACGAGGGAGCCATCGTCGCCGCATCCGTCGACGGCGTCTCGCCCGACACCGAGACCGTGCAGGACGGCAGCTACACGCCGCTCAGTCGCCCCCTGTTCATCTACGTCAACAATGCTTCCTACGCGGACAAGCCCGAGGTGCGGGCATTCGTCGACTTCTCCGTCGAGAACGCGGTGGACATAGCGGATCGGGCGCTTGTCGTGCCGCTCACAGACGAGCAGATCACCCTCGCTCAGGACGAACTCGCCTCACTCCGCTGAAACGCCTCACCCCGCTGATAAGGAACACATGATGCACATCGTCGCCATCGGCGGAAGCGACGCGGGAATCTCCGCCGCGCTCCGCGCCCGCGAGTTGGACCCCTCGGTCGACGTGACCGTCGTCGTCGCCGACGAGTATCCGAACTACTCGATCTGCGGTATCCCGTACTACTTCTCGGGTGACGTGCAGCCGTGGCAGTCCCTCGCCCACCGGACGCACGCCGACCTCGAGGCGACCGGCATGCGCCTGCGGCTGAACACGCTCGCGACCCGGATCGATGCGGGGGCGCAGCGGTTGACCGTCCGCGATCAGGGTGGAGAATCCGAGATCGCCTACGACGAGCTCATCGTCGGAGCGGGCGCGCTCCCGACCTACGCCGGCATCGCGGGACTCGGGACGCTCGGTCCCGAGGACGGCGTTCACGTCATTCACTCGATGGGCGACACGTTCGCGCTCGATGCTCATCTCGCCGAGCGCGAGCCGCAGACCGCAATCATCATCGGCGCCGGATACGTCGGCCTCGAGATGGCCGAGGGGTTTCGCGCTCGGGGCATGCGCGTGATCCAGCTGCAGCGCGGTCCGGAGGTGCTCTCAACGCTCGATCCGGAACTCGCGGCCACGGTCCACGCCGAGTTGCTCGAACACGGCGTCGAGGTGCACACGGACACGCTGGTGCAGGCCGTCGAGAAGACGGATGCGGGACTCGTCGTGCACGCCGATCACCTCGGGCAGCGGGTCGCGCACACGGCCGACCTCGTGCTCGCCGTCGTCGGGGTCCGCCCCAACACGTCGCTCCTGGAAGACGCGGGAGCAACCGTCGGCGCCGGGCGCGCAGTTGTCGTGGACGAGCAGATGCGTACCGGTCTGCCGCACGTCTTCGCCGCGGGCGACGGCATCGTCACGCACCACCGACTGCTGGGCGTGACGTACCTGCCGCTCGGAACCACAGCCCACAAGCAGGGTCGCATCGCGGGCGAGAACGCCCTCGGCGGGCAGGCACGTTTCGCCGGATCGGTCGGAACGCAGGTCGTGAAGGTGTTCGGCGTCGTCGCGGCGCGCACCGGGCTCCGCGAACACGAGGCCGTCGCAGCCGGCTTCGCGCCCGCGACGACGCAGACCGCGGCCGATGACCACAAGCGCTACTACCCGGGCGCCCAGCCGATCGACATCCGCATCACGGGCGACACCGAGTCCGGCCGCCTCCTCGGCGCCCAGCTGGTGGGCCGCCTCGGCACCGAAACCGCCAAGCGCGTCGACACCTACGCAACCGCCCTGTTCGCCGGACTCTCGGTCGAACAGATCAGCGACCTCGACCTGTCGTACACACCCCCGCTCGGCTCGCCCTGGGATGCGGTTCAGGTCGCAACGCAGGCCTGGTCTCGAGTTCACAACACCATCGGAGTAAACGCATGACCACGGCAGCCGCAATCACGAAGCCCACTGTCCTCTTCATCTGCCAGCACAACGCGGGCCGCTCGCAGCTCGGCGCTCACCTGCTCGATGTCGTCGCGCCCGGCGAGTTCGTCTCGACGAGCGCGGGACTGAAGCCCGCGGCCGAGATCAACCCCGTCGTCGCGGAGTCGCTGCACGAGCTGGGTGCCGATACATCCGCTGCTCGTCCGCGTCTCGTCACCGAGGATGACCTTGCGGACGCCGATGTCGTCGTGGTGATGAAGCCGGGGCTTGCACTGCCCGGACCGGTCGCCGGGCGGCTCGTCGAGTGGGAGTTCCCGAACCCCGAAGAGTGGGACCTCGACGGCGTACGCGGAATGCGCGACGCCGTCGCGACGCAGGTCCGCCAGCTCGCGGCGGACCTGACGGCTGCGCGATAAGCCTCGCCCGCCCCGCCCCCACGCAGACCGAAACACCCCTCGTGCAGCGAAACCCCCATTGTCACGGGGTGTTTCGACGGACGAGGGGTGTTTCGCTGATAATCGGCGGAGGATAGGGGATTCGAACCCCTGAGAGCTTTCACTCAACACGCTTTCCAAGCGTGCGCCATAGGCCACTAGGCGAATCCTCCTGGGGCCCTCGCGGGCCGCCGACCATCCTATCGTGCCGCCCGCATGTCTGCCGCCCGCTGCCCGAACAGCGACCTCGGCACCAGGGCGGCGGCCCAACGCGTGCGCCTGTCCGCGGTAGCGACCATGCCCGCGCGAACGGCCCGGACGGCATCGTCGAGCGGCTCACCCGATCGGCGTTCGCTCGCCGATCTCGGTGGGGCGTAGCTCGCGTGCTCGATCGCTCCGACGAGCACGGCCATCGCCGCAGCATCCGCTCCCGCTTCGTCGACCAGTCTCCGCCCGAGCACCCGGGGCGATTCGCCGCGAGGTAGGGCGATGCCCAGGTCGAGAGCCGTATCGGATGCCTCGGCCCAGGCCGCTGCGGCATCGCCCGTGTGCGCGGCGATCAGCCGGTGCCGACGCCGAATCGCGCGCCACACGCCGGGCAGTGCGAACACGGCGATAACCGCAAGGACGAAGCCGACGGGCGGTCCCGCGCCGACGGTCGTGGTTCCGGCGGCAGAGTCGCTCTCATCGAGCGCGTCGGTCTGGTCCGGTCCCAGAGATGCCGAGGGTGCCTCGGGCGCAAGCGGCGCCGTCTCTTCGGTCAAACCGTCGGCCGTGCCCGGCGTCGTGGACGAGGCGAAAGCCGTCGGCACGCCCAAGCTGTTCGTCGGCTCGAACGGAATCCATCCGATGCCCTCGAAGTGGACCTCGGGCCACGCGTGCAGCTGCGAGCTGTACACCTCGTGCACGGTCTGCTCGTCGATCGAATCCGTTGTCGCCGTGCCGGGCAGATACCCGACGACGATGCGCGCGGGCATGTCGAGGGTCCTCGCCATGATCGCGAACGCCGAGGCGAAGTGCACGCAGTAGCCGCTCTTCACATCGAGGAACTCCTGGACCGCCTCCAACCCCGTGCCGTCGAACCCGGCTCGGACGGGTGCATTGAGCGAGTACTCGAACTCGACACCGCGGAACCACCGTTGCAGCGCGACCAGGGCGTCGTAGTCACTGCTGGTCGAGGAGGTCACGGCCAGAGCCTGCTCGCGGATCGCGGCCACGGCGGGGTCGTCCTCGGGTAGATCGAGTGTCGACGAATCCGGCCCGATCGCCGCCGCGGACGAGCGGATGCGTTCGGCGGAGGGTCGCGGCACGTCGTATGTGATCTCGTACTCCTGCCCCTGCGGCGAGGAGGAGCGCGAGATGACGGTCCTGTTCTGCGGCAGCACCGACCAGTCGCCCTCGAGACCGTCGAGGTTCACCGCCGGGTAGGGCACCGGCAGCCAGGGGCTCACATAGTTCACGACCTGCACGGTCGCGGTGTACTCGGCAATGGGCACATCCGAGTCGACGACGAGCGGCTCGAACTCTTCATCGAGCGATGTGCCCACGCCCCGATCGGGCTGCCACTCCTCGCCGTCGAAGCGTGACAGTGTCACGGCGCGCAGGTACGGCGGGGTCGGCGCGTCGCTGCGCACCTGCAGCACGGCAGTGTCTTCCGGGCGCCGCAGATCGCGACCGAGGTCGAGCGACGGGTCGATCGAATTGCCGCGGATGGCGACGATGCTCGTGCCGCCGGGTACCGGCGCGGGCAGAGCGGGTGTCGCGACGATGGCGACGACGAGGGCTGCCGCCCCCACACCCACGGCCGTGACAGCCGTGCCGCGTCGCGTTCCCGCGGTTCGTGCGCGATCGGCATCGACCGCGCCGTTGCCGCCGCGGTCTCGGGTGGCGGTTTCGACTCCCAGCAGCAGTAGGAGGCCCGCGGCGAAGGCGATGAAGGTGCCGACATCGACGCTCTGGGGGACCGCGATGGCGGGGATGAGATAGACGGTGATCAACGCCACGGCGGCGAGCAAAGGCATCCGTGCCGAGACGACGACGTGATCGATCGCGATCGTGAGGAGTCCGGCCGCGGCCACGATCAGGAACGACAGGGCTATGCCGGCGTCCAAGGGCGCGGCGCCGTCGCGCACCTGCGACATGGCCGCGTCTACGAGAAGCGGAATGTCGCGGAAGGTCGCGGGCATCGGGATGACGCCGAACAGGGCGGAATCACGGAAGAACACGACGGTAACGGTGATGACCCAGACGCCGATGCCGATCAGGCTGACCGCGAGGGCGGGCAAGCCGTAGCGCCGCGCGACGTATCCCGCGGCGAGCACCAGCGCGATGATCGCGAAGGATCCCATGAGCCACGCGCCCGGTTCGACGACGCGAAGGAGGGGCAGGAGTGAGGTCGACACCCCGACCAGCACGGCCAGCGCGAGTCCGACCGACGCCCGGGTGCGGTTTTTTGAGCGAGACCGGGCCTTAGGCGAAGACATGATGCGCTCCGCGGTCGGCAACATCGGACCACACGTCGGACAAATCCGCGTCAGGCCCGATTGCGGCGGTCCGCCACCCTGCCTGCGTCGCGCGCTCGAGCGCATCTGCGGATGGGCTGCCGGCGAGCAGGATCGGCAGGCTCGAGTGGTGGGCCAATGGCGCCAGAGCATCCGCGTCCTGAAGGCGCAGGATGCCCGTGATCAACACGAGCGGACCGGCCTTGGCGCCCGCGTAGCGCTGCGCGAGACCCGGCAGTGTGTCGTCGCGGCGAGAGACGAGGGAGGCGAATCGCAGCAACATCTGTTCGACGTCCTCGGGGGCATCGATCCCCGGCAGAGGCTCGCACAGGGGCGTGCCATCGGTGTCGAGAACGTCGACCTGGTAGCCGTCGCGGGCAAAACGCAGGACGATCGAGACACACGTCGAGAGCGCAGCTTCGAATGCGGGATCGGCTCCGGTGTCGTGTCGAGCGGAGGGATCCCACCGTGGGGCCCCGAGGTCGAGGAGGACGGTCGCAGCCGGCGTCGACTCCTGCTCTTCTTGCCGCACCATCAGGGTGTCGCGGTGAGCCGTTGCTCGCCAGTGGATGCGGCGCATCGAGTCCCCGGGAGCGTAGGGGCGCGCGATCAGGTTGTCGGCTCCCTGCCCCAGCTGGTCGGACGACGCATGCAGGGCGCCGCCCGCTTCACCCGCCGAGATCGCCACGTGCGGGAGGGGGATGGTCGCGGGCACCGCCACGATTCGGGTGTCACCCGCGGGGGCGTGGGTGCGGCGCACGAGACCGAACGGGTCGATCGTGCGAAGCGTCAGAGGACCGACGCTCCAGACCCCGCGCCGCACCGCCCGCGCCGAATAAGCGATGTCGAGCGGTTGATCGACCCCCGCGGCGCGCGTGGCGAGGCCCGAGGCATCCCCTCGTGCGTCGCCTTCGAGCGCGTCGGGGAGGCCATCCGACCACTGGATCGTCCCGAACGGAGAAAAGCTCCGCATGGTCACCCGGGCATGCACCTGGGTTGACGACCCGACCGGCACGACATCCGGGCGGAGGGTGCGCTCGGCTTGGCCGACCCGCCGCCCCGCGTGCAGGACGATGAAGCCGGCCACGAGCAGCGCGACCAGCAGGCATCCGATGTACATCAACTCGATGATCCCGAGTTCGCCGGCCAGGATGAAGCTGACGATCGCGAGCACGAGCGCACCCGTGCCGCGCAGGGTCAACGGCCAGCCGCGCCTCATGAGCGCGCCGCGACCGGTACCCGAACCGTGGCGGCGATGCGGTCGATGATCGCGGCGACCGTGTCCGTGCCGCCCCGCGCGCGTGTACCCGTGACGCTGCGCGTGGGAATCAGGCGGTGCGCGAAGACCGGTTGCAGCAGGGCGATCAGGTCGTCGGGAATGACGAAGTTGCGGGCATCCAGCGCCGCCCAGACCTTCGCCGCACGCACGAGCTGAAGGGTTGCTCGCGGGCTCGCGCCGAGCCGCAACTCGGGGTGCGATCGTGTCGCCTGCGAGAGCGCGACCGCGTACTCCCCGACCGAGGGAGAGACGTGAACACTGCGCGCGAACGCGATCATCCGCGACACCTCGGCGGTCGTCACGACGGGTTGGAGGGCGTCGAGGGGATTGACGGTATCGCGCTGGCGCAGCATGAGCGCCTCGGACGCCGCATCGGGGTACCCCATCGAGATGCGGATCATGAACCGGTCGCGCTGCGCCTCGGGCAGGGCGTACGTACCCTCCATCTCGAGCGGATTCTGTGTCGCCACGACGAGGAACGGATCGGGCAGCGGATGCGTCCGGCCATCCACGGTGACCTGACCCTCTTCCATCGCCTCGAGCAGTGCGGACTGGGTCTTGGGGGAGGAGCGGTTGATCTCATCGGCGATGACGATGTGGGCGAAGATCGCGCCGGCCTTGAACTCGAACTCACGCTCCGCGGGGTCATAGACCGACACTCCGGTCACATCACCGGGGAGCAGGTCGGGTGTGAACTGGATCCGTCGCACGCTCGCGTCCACGGATGTCGCCAGGGCCTTCGCAAGCATCGTCTTACCGACACCCGGTACGTCCTCGATCAGCAGGTGCCCCTCGGCGAGCAGGGCCACGAGGGCTGAGCGGACCGCCGCGGGTTTGCCGTCGATGACGCTCGAAATAGATGAACCGATCGCCCGGGTGAGTTCTGCAAACCTGTCCGCATCCATGGGGAGGGGGGGCGCGGGCGAAACCCGGCGCCGCACGTCGGCCCCGTCGAGCAGCTCGGCAGGTGCGGGTGAATCCGGCATGCGACCCCCTGGATCGTCGTCGGGTGGAGGGATCGGCATCGACCCCGCGTTACCCAATCGTAACCCGGGAACCGCGCGGGGAGGCCGGGAGTTGCCTGACTCCACGGGGATCCCCCGGGTCAAGGCATCCGCTCGTTTTCGGCGCCGGGGGAGGGATGGTTAGACTGGTATCAGCTCTCCGCGCGGCGGTATCCCGGCCAACTCCCCCAGGACGGAAACGTAGCAAGGGTAACCAGGCTCTGCCGGGTGCGCGGAGAGTCTTACTCTTTCCGGCCGCTATCTTCGCGGTCGATCCGTGGGTAGGTGGCACGACGCCTAGGCTGGACGACGTGGCGCAGAGCATCTTCATCACGTCCGCAGAGGGCCATTCCGGCAAGTCCTCCATCGCGCTCGGTGTGCTCGACACCCTGAGCCATGCGATGCCTCGCGTCGGCGTCTTCCGAGCGATCGCCCGCTCGACGATCGAGCGCGACTACGTGCTCGAGATGCTGCTGGAACACGACGGTGTCGAGCTTTCGTACGACGAATGCATCGGGGTCACCTACGACGACGTCCGTGCCGATCCCGAGGGTGCGCTGGGTGCGATCGTCGAGCGCTTCAAGGCGGTCGAGGCGCAGTGCGACGCGGTCGTGATCCTCGGCAGTGACTACACGGATGTCGGAAGCCCCGCCGAACTCGCGTTCAACGCGCGCATTGCGGCGAACCTCGGTGCGCCGGTCCTGCTGGTGCTCGGCGGTCGCGCGGGGCAGGGGCAGGGTGAACAGCTCGGGACGTCCGTCGCCCGTACCCCGGACGAGGTCGGCCAGATCGCCGACCTCGCGCTCGTGGAACTGGCTCACGGCCGAGCCGAACTCTTCGCGGTGGTCGCGAACCGCGCCGATTCCGACCGTCTCGGCGAGACCGTGGCGACGCTCCGACGGACCGTTGCGGCGCATGGCAGTGCGGGTGTGCCGGTGTGGGCGATCCCCGAGGACAAGTTCCTCGTCGCTCCCTCCATCCGCGGCATCATGCGCTCGGTCGACGGCACGCTGCTGACGGGTGACCCCGATCTGCTGACGCGCGAGGCGCTCGGAGTCGTCGTCGCGGGCATGTCCATGGTCAACGTGCTGCCGCGCTTGTTCGAGGGTGCAGTCGTTGTGATCCCGGCTGATCGCTCCGAGGTTCTCCTCGCCGCGCTGCTCGCGAACGCCTCGGGAACGTTCCCCTCGATCTCGGGCATCGTCCTGAATGGCGGTTTCGACCTGCCGGACCCGATCATGCGTCTGATCGACGGCCTCGGCTCGACCCTTCCGATCATCACGACCGACCTCGGCACCTACGACACGGCCGTTCGCATCATGAACACGCGCGGTCGTCTGGCGGCCGACTCGCAGCGCCGCTACGACACCGCGCTCTCGCTGTTCGAGAGGCACGTCGACACGACCGAGCTGCTCCGAGCGATCGGCGTCGCGCGCGCCACCGTCGTCACACCCCTGATGTTCGGCTATCAGCTCGTCGAGCGCGCCCGGTCCGACCGCCGACGCATCGTGCTGCCCGAGGGGAGCGACGACCGCGTGCTGCGGGCCGCCGCCCGGGCGATCGCTCGGGGGATCGCCGACCTGACGATCCTCGGCGAAGAGATCGAGGTGCGAAACCGGGCGATCGAGCTGGGAATCGACATCGCGTCCGCCGAGGTGCTGAGCCCGTTCGATGCCGTCCACGTGCACCGATTCGCCGAAGAATACGCCCGGCTGCGCGCCCACAAGGGGGTCACGTATGCGCAGGCGGCCGACACGGTGACGGATGTCTCGTACTTCGGCACGATGATGGTCCACCTGGGACTCGCCGACGGCATGGTGTCAGGCGCCGCGCACACGACGGCCCACACCATCCGTCCCGCCTTCGAGATCATCAAGACCAAGCCGGGCGTATCGGTCGTCTCGAGCGTGTTCCTGATGGCGCTCGCGGACCGCGTGCTGGTCTACGGCGACTGCGCCGTGATCCCCGACCCGACGAGCGAACAGCTCGCCGACATCGCGGTATCGTCCGCGGCGACCGCCGAGCAGTTCGGCATCGAGCCCCGCGTGGCGATGCTGTCGTACTCGACCGGCACGTCGGGCGTCGGAGCGGATGTCGAGAAGGTGCGCATAGCGACGGACCTCGTGCGCGAGCGTGCCCCGCAGCTCGCCGTCGAGGGGCCGATTCAGTACGACGCGGCCGCCGACGCCGCGGTGGCCGCCGCCAAGATGCCGGGATCGGATGTCGCGGGCCGCGCCACGGTCTTCATCTTCCCCGACCTCAACACCGGCAACAACACCTACAAGGCCGTGCAGCGCTCCGCCGGCGCGATCGCCATCGGGCCCGTGCTGCAGGGCCTGAACAAGCCCATCAACGACCTCTCCCGCGGCGCCCTGGTCGAAGACATCGTGAACACGATCGCGATCACCGCCATTCAGGCGCAGGGAGAGGCCGACGCGTGAGCGCCATCCTGGTCGTCAACAGCGGATCGTCGTCGTTCAAGTACCAGCTGATCGATGTTGCGACCGAAGACGTGCTCGCCTCCGGCCTCGTCGAGCGCATCGGCGAAGACGTGGGCAGCGCGACCCATACCGTCTCGGCCGCGGGCTTCGGCCACGCGCGTGCGGGCGAGCCCGCGCCGACGGTGCTCGAGGCCACCTATGATCGCGAGCTGCCGATCCCCGATCACACGGCCGGCTTCGCCGTGATGCTCGAGGCGTTCGCCCAGAACGGTCCGTCGCTCAGCGGCAATCCGCCTGTCGCCGTCGGGCACCGCGTCGTGCACGGCGGGGCGCGCTTTTACGAGCCGACCCTGATCACCCCGCTGGTCGAAATCAACATCGACGAGTTATCGGTGCTCGCGCCGCTGCACAATCCCGCCAACCTGGAGGGCATCCGCGCCGCGAAGCAGGCGTTTCCGGACATCCCGCACGTCGCCGTGTTCGACACCGCTTTCCACCAGACCCTCGCGCCGGCGGCGTACACGTATGCGATCGACCGAGAGTTGGCCGAGGCGCATCGCGTCCGCCGCTACGGATTCCACGGCACATCGCACAAGTTCGTCAGCGAGGCAGCGGCGAACTTCGTCGGACGAGATCTGACGGAATTGCGCCAGATCGTCTTCCACCTCGGCAATGGTGCTTCGGCAACCGCGATCCGCGGGGGGCGTTCCGTCGACACCTCGATGGGGCTGACCCCGCTCGAGGGACTCGTGATGGGCACCCGCTCGGGCGACCTCGACCCCGCCGTGCTGATCCACCTGGCACGGCGGGCCGGACAGAGCATCGACGACCTCGACGATCTGCTCAATCGCCGGAGCGGCCTTCGGGGGCTCGCGGGAGTCAGCGACATGCGCGACCTCGTGGCGCGGCGCGACGCCGGGGACCCGGCCGCCGCGCTCGCGTTCGACGTGTACATCCATCGCCTCCGCGCCTACGCGGGCGCATACCTCGCGCAGCTCGGCGGCGTCGACGTCATCTCGTTCACCGCCGGGGTGGGCGAGAACTCGGCCGAGGTACGTGCCGCGGCTCTCGAGACGCTCGGCTTCGCGGGCGTGCAGATCGACCCCGAGCGGAACGCTGCCCGCGGCCGAGGCATCCGCGTCATTTCAACGGATTCCTCGCCCGTGACGATTCTCGTCGTGCCGACGAACGAAGAGCTCGAGATCGCGCGACAGACGCTCCGCGCGACGCAGGGGTGAGACGGTTCCGACGCGGCTCTCGGCACCACTACGCTGGCCTCAAGGCGCGATGGCGAGCCGCCGATTCCCGACCTCGGCCCACCGCGATCCTGGAGGCTCCGTGACCGCCGCTCTGCCCGATCTGTCCACGTACGATGCCGTGCTCTTCGATCTCGACGGCGTCCTCACGCCGACGGCCGAGGTGCACATGCACGCGTGGCAGACGATGTTCGAAGAGCTCTTCGCCGCGTGGGACATCACCCCGCCGTACACCGAGCGGGACTACTTCGAATACCTCGACGGCAAGAAGCGCTACGACGGAGTCGCGAGCCTTCTCCGCAGCCGCGATGTCGAGGTGCCGTGGGGCGATCCGTCCGACCCGCCGACCGCCGACACGGTGTGCGGCATCGGTAACCGCAAAAACGTCGTGTTCTCGGGGGTGCTCCGCTCCGAAGGAATCTCCGCGTACCCCGGATCGGTGCGCCTTCTCGATGCGTTGCAGGCCGCGGGCACACCGATCGCCGTCGTCTCGAGCTCGAAGAACGCCACCGAGGTGCTGCAGGTCGCGGGTCTCACGGACCGCTTCCCCGTCGTCATGGACGGTGTCATCGCCGAGCGCGACAACCTCTCGTCCAAGCCCGCACCCGATGTCTTCGTCGAGGCGGCGAGGCTCGTTGGCGTCGAACCCGCACGCGCCGCGGCGGTCGAGGACGCGATTTCGGGCGTCATGTCGGCAGCCGCCGGCGGCTTCGGGCTCGTCATCGGCGTCGACCGCGGTGTCGGTGCCGACGAGTTGCTGAAGGCCGGTGCGCACCTCGTTGTCGCCGACCTCGGCGAACTCGTGCCCTGATCTTCCTGCTCACTCACTTTTTCTGCTGTACCCGCGCTAAGGAGCACTCTCCGTCATGATCGATCGCGATCGGTTCCCCGTCGACCCGTGGCGCCTCATCGAGACCTCGTATTCGGAAGAAGACACGGGAGTTACCGAGACTCTGTTCGCGGTCGGGAACGGATATCTGGGGCTGCGGGGCAATCAGCCCGAGGGGCGACGCGCCCACGAACACGGCACGTTCATCAACGGACTGCACGAGACGTGGCCGATCCGTCACGCCGAGCAGGCCTACGGTTTCGCCGAGGTCGGGCAGACGATCGTCAACGCACCCGACGCCAAGGTGATGCGCGTGTACATCGATGACGAGCCGCTCTCGCTCGATGTCGCCGACGTCCGCGAGTACGAGCGCGTGCTCGATTTCCAGGAGGGGCTCCTGCGGCGTCACGTGGTGTGGTGCACCCCGTCGGGCAAGCAGGTGCAGGTCGACTTCGACCGCATCGTCTCGTTCGATGAGAAGCACCTGGCGGTGATGCGTCTGACCGTGACGGTTCTGAACGCTGATGCTCCGGTGACCATCTCGTGCCAGCTGATCAACCGCCAGGACGGCGAGGACGTCTACGGCGGCTCGATGAAGCGGGCGAAGGCAGCGGGGTTCGATCCCCGAAAAGCCGAGCGGATCGCCGCCGATCGCGTCCTGCTGCCGCAGGAGTATTGGCAGGAGGGCGTTCGCTCGACGCTCAGCTACCAGGTCAACGAGTCGGGCATGACGGTGGCGGTTTCGGCCGACCACTTGATCGACACCGAGAACGACTACGAGGCACGCACCCTCATCGAGCCCGACATCGCCAAAAACGTCTTCCGTGTTCAGGCGAAGCAGGGTGTGCCGATCACCATCACAAAGCTCGTGTCCTACCACTCGTCGCGCGGGGTTCCCGCGCGCGAGCTCGTCGACCGCTGCCGACGCACGCTCGACCGGGCCGAGTTCGAGGGCGTGGAGTCGATCTACGAGCGTCAGCGCGAATGGATGGATGCGTTCTGGAAGCGCTCCGACGTTCGGATCGGTGGACACGACGATCTGCAGCAGGCCACACGCTGGTGTCTGTTCCAGCTCGCGCAGGCCGCCTCCCGCGCGGACGGCCAGGGTGTGCCGGCCAAGGGTGTCACGGGATCCGGATACAGCGGGCACTACTTCTGGGACACCGAGATCTACGTCCTGCCGTTCCTCACGTACACCTCGCCGCTCTGGGCGCGAAACGCGCTCCGGATGCGGGCGCTCATGCTCCCCGCCGCGCGTCGCCGTGCGTTCCAACTCAACGAGGCGGGCGCGCTCTTCCCCTGGCGGACGATCAACGGCGAAGAGGCATCCGCTTACTACGCCGCAGGCACAGCGCAGTACCACATCAACGCCGACGTGACCTATGCCCTGGCGAAGTACGTGCGCGGCACGGGCGACGTCGACTTCTTGTACCGCGAGGGCATCGATATCGCGGTCGAGACCGCACGGCTCTGGACCACCCTCGGCTTCTGGCGCGAGGGCGAGGGTGACCCGACGTTCCACATCCACGGCGTCACCGGCCCCGATGAATACACGACGGTCGTCAACGACAACCTGTTCACCAACGTGATGGCGCGTTTCAACCTCCGCTTCGCTGCGCGCACCGTGCGCGAGATGGAACATGACGCTCCCGACGCCTACCGTCTGATGGTGGACCGTCTCGGTCTCGACCCGCTCGAGGCGGAGGGATGGGATCTCGCGGCCGAGGCGATGCACATCCCGTTCAGCCCAGCGCTCGGCATCCATCCGCAGGACTCTCTGTTCCTCGAGCGCGAGGTCTGGGATCTCGAGAACACGCCCGCGGATCGCCGCCCGCTGCTGCTGCACTTCCACCCGCTCGTGATCTACCGCTTCCAGGTGCTCAAGCAGGCCGATGTCGTGCTCGCGCTGTTCCTGCAGGGCAACCACTTCTCCGCGGAAGAGAAGTTGGCCGACTTCCAGTACTACGACCCGCTGACCACCGGGGATTCCACCCTGTCGGCCGTTGTCCAGGCGATCCTCGCGGCCGAGGTCGGATACCAGGACCTCGCGCTGGAGTACTTCGAGCAGTCGATCTTCGTGGACCTCGGCGACCTGCATCACAACGCCGCCGACGGTGTCCACGTGGCGTCCGCGGGTGGGGTGTGGACGGCGCTCGTCTGCGGCTTCGGCGGCATGCGCGACCACTACGGCGAGTTGTCCTTCGATCCGCGCCTGCCCGAGTCCTGGCCGGAGCTGTCGTATACGCTGCGCTGGCACGACGCGCACCTGAACGTCACGCTCACGCGCGAAGCTCTGACGCTGAGTCTGGACGAGGGTGAGGCCGAGCCGGTCGCGTTCTCGGTGCGCGGCCGTGAGTACGTTATCGCGCCGGGGGAGGAGATCTCGGTGGAGCTCGCCGACCAGGGTCCTGTGCGCTCGGGGCGTCCGACGATCGAGCAGTTCGAGGACATCCGACGCGAAGACGGCACGCTGCTCTCGGCGTCGGTTCCGACCGTGACGACCGTGATCCCGGCGCTCACCGGACCGATTCCCGTGGGTAGCGTCAGCGGACTCGGCACGGGCGACGACTCGGACCTCGGCGCCGACTCCTGACCCAGGGGCGGTCGGCTGGTACGGCTTCGGCGGCGTGCTTAGCGTTCACAATTCAGTCTCGTCGTCTTCCCGTCGCACGCGGACCCGCATCGTTTCGCGGATATCTGTCCGGCGGGATTGGCAGGGACTGAATACCGAACCGCGGCGACGACGGCCGCGCTGGGGGCCGGTTGCTCTCCGACGCCTCCGTCGTTCGCAATTCAGTCTCTTCGCGGTCGGTCCGGGGCCGGTGCCGCGCCGTCCCGCGGTGAACTCTGTCCCGCAGAGCCTGCGGGACTGAATTACGAACCGAGATGCGCTCTCAGTCCAACCCCGGTCTGGCCTGATGGCGGGAGCAGTTCGGATGTCACACCCACGCCGTAGGCTGGGGGCGTGACCGCCGCCCTGTACCGCCGCTATCGACCCGAGACGTTCGGGCAGATGATCGGTCAGGCGCAGGTCACCGATCCGCTCATGACGGCGCTGCGCAACGACCGGGTCGGCCACGCGTACCTGTTCTCGGGTCCCCGCGGCTGCGGCAAGACGACCTCGGCCCGCGTTCTCGCGCGCTGCCTCAACTGCGCCGAGGGGCCGACCGATACGCCGTGCGGCGTCTGCCCGAGCTGCGTCGAACTCTCCCGTGCGGGCGGCGGTTCCCTCGATGTCGTCGAGATCGATGCCGCATCCCACAATGGTGTCGACGACGCCCGCGACCTGCGCGAACGGGCGATCTTCGCCCCGGCCCGCGACCGGTTCAAGATCTTCATCCTTGACGAGGCGCACATGGTCACCCAGCAGGGCTTCAACGCTCTGCTGAAGCTGGTCGAAGAGCCGCCGGATCACGTCAAATTCATCTTCGCGACGACCGAACCTGACAAGGTGCTCGGCACCATCCGCTCGCGCACCCATCACTATCCATTCCGGCTTGTGCCGCCCGGGCCGATGCTCGAGTACGTCCAAGAACTTTCGGCGCAAGAGGGTGTGCAGGTCGAGCCGGGTGTGCTTCCCCTCGTCGTCCGGGCCGGCGGCGGGTCGCCGCGTGACACCCTGTCGCTGCTCGATCAGCTGATCGCGGGTTCGGACATCTCGACAGAGTCCGGCTCCGCAACCGTCCGGTACGAACGCGCGGTTTCGTTGCTCGGCTACACCCATGCGGAGCTGTTGGACGAAGTCGTCGAGGCGCTCGCCGACCCCGATCCCGCGGCGGCGTTCGGCGCCGTCGACCGCGTCGTGCAGACCGGACAGGATCCGCGGCGCTTCGTCGATGATCTGCTCGAGCGTCTGCGCGACCTGATCGTGGTCGAGGCGACGGGTCCCGCGGCCTCAGCCGTGCTGCGCGGTGTCCCGGTGGACGAACTCGAACGGATGGGTCGACAGGCCCGCATCTTCGGCGGCGAACGTCTGTCCCGCGTTGCCGACCTGGTGAGCCGCACGCTCGACGACATGACCGGTGCGACATCGCCCCGTCTGCAGCTCGAACTCATGATCGCGCGCGTGCTCGCATCCGAGGCCACACCTGCGGCCGGCGCGTCGCCTGCGGCCGGTGCGCCGCCTGTCACCAGCGCGCCGCCGGTAGCAGCGCCCGCAAAAGCGCCGGCAGCGGAAGCCCCGGTCAGACCGGCTGCGTCGACCCCCGGAGCGATAACGCCGGCTGCGCCTGCTCCGTCGGTGGCGCCTGCGACGGCACCCGCTGCTGCAGCACAGGCAGATCCTGCGCCGGCTGCAGATCCTGCGCCGACAGAACCAGAACCGCCCGTCGACGAACCGGCGCGGCCTCGCCCGACCGGCCCCGTGACGGTGGCGATGCTCCGCGACGCGTGGCCTGAGGTCCTGTCGACACTCGAGGACATCAGTCGAACCTCGTGGCTCGTGGCGAGCAACGCCCGCGTGCACGCGTACGAGGGTGACGTGCTCACGGTAACCTTCCAGAGCCAGAGCGATGTGCAGAAGTTCCGTCAACGCGGTGTCGCCGCCAACGCCAGCGAAGACCTGCGGACCGCGATCGACCGTGTCTTGGGCGTGCGGGTCAAGTTCCTCGCCCGGCTCGACGGTCCCGATCCTGCCCCGCCCGCGGACGAACCGCCGCCGCCGGATGACGGTCCCCCCGATGACGCGCCGCCGCACGACCAGCCGCCGTCGGGATGGGTCACCCGCGCCCCCGGGTCGGGCGCCGAACGTCCCGAGGGAGCACCGTCAGCCCCCGTTTCGACATCTCGCTTGGCTCCCGCACCGGTGACGGAGTGGGCGGTCGCGGTGATCCCACGAACCGCGGATGAGCCGCCCGTCGCGCTCGGGACGATTCGCCCACCCGCCCAGCTCGCGGTCGACGACGAACCCGAAGAGGCGGTCGCTTCGCCGGCGCTCGGCCGCCCCACCGTGCCCGAGCGCGAGGGCCAGGTGCTGAGCGTCGACGAGCCGCCGGTTCCCGACGAGCCCGATGTCGATGTGCTCGGTCCGGGCTCGATGACGACCGCGCCCGCCCCCGCACGCACTCCTGCACCCGCAAAGCGGGTCACCGACCGTTACGGTGAGGCGGTCGTCCGCCAGGTGCTCGGCGCCACCTTCGTGCGCGAGGAACGCTTCGAACAGCCCACGAGGTTCAGCTGATGTACGACGGAATCGTTCAAGATCTGATCGACGAGTTCGGTCGGCTGCCGGGCATCGGGCCGAAGTCGGCTCAGCGCATCGCCTTCCACATCCTGCAGACCCCGTCGTTCGATGTGAAGCGGCTCGCGACGCTGTTGGCCGATGTGCGCGAGCGGGTTCGTTTCTGCGAGGTCTGCGGCAACGTGTCCGAGCAGGACCGCTGCAGCATCTGTCGTGATCCGCGGCGCAACCCCCAGGTCATCTGTGTCGTCGAAGACGCGAAGGATGTCGCGGCCATCGAGCGCACGCGCGAGTTCCGCGGGCTGTACCACGTCCTCGGTGGGGCGATCAGCCCGATCGATGGTGTGGGTCCCGACGATCTGCGAGTCACCGAGCTGATGACCCGCCTCGCCGACGGCACCGTGCAGGAAGTCATCCTCGCGACGAACCCGAACCTGGAGGGTGAAGCGACGGCGACCTACCTGAGTCGACTCCTGCTGACCCTCCAGCTGCGCGTCTCGCGCCTCGCGTCCGGCCTGCCGGTGGGTGGGGACCTCGAGTACGCCGACGAGGTCACCCTCGGTCGTGCGTTCGAGGGTCGCAGGACGCTCTAGGGCGAGACAGCTCGCGGCGCGATGCTCCGGCCACTCCGGCTCAGCGGAGCACTTCGACGAGCACGATCCACGAGATCATGAGCGCGACCGGTATCGCGACGATGGCCCCGACAGCGACCACGACCAGGCCGGCGGGCTCTCCCGCGATCAGCATCGCCGAACCCGCGGCGTAGATCGCCGCGGGCAGGAAGTTGACCGCGGCTCGCGGCCCCTTGTAGCGGTTCTCTGGGTTGGTGTTCTGGGCGATCGCCCGCGCCGCATGTGCGTTGAACACCATCGTGATCAGCGCCGATGCGAGAACGGCGGCGCCGTAGGCGACGAAGGTAATCCCGGGGAACAGGGCGAGCGCGGAAGCCGTGATCGCGAGGACGAGCGTTGCGATTCCCGCGCCCAGGCGCGCGGTCAGCGAGCGTGACTTCACGATCTCGGCGATGTTGACGCTCGCCGCGACGATGACGAGGCCCGCCAAGGCGGCTGTCGCGCCGAGGATGCCGAGGTTGAACTCGTTCCAGCCGAGGTCATCGAGAGTCATGCCCGCACCCTAGCGCCTACATGGGCGTGACGGCATATGGGGGTTCCGTAGAATGGGCTCGGCGTTTCCGCCGCTCACCCCTGGAGAAACATCGTGGCGCTGATCGTGCAGAAGTACGGCGGCTCGTCGGTCGCAGATGCCGAGAGCATCAAGCGTGTTGCCAAACGCATCGTCGATGCGCGGCGCGCGGGCGACGACGTGGTCGTCGCCGTGAGTGCCATGGGCGACACCACGGACGAACTGCTCGACCTCGCATCGCAGGTGGCGCCGATCCCCGCGCCGCGCGAGCTCGACATGCTGCTCTCGAGCGGTGAGCGTATTTCGATGGCCCTGCTCGCCATGGCGATCCATTCGATGGGATTCGAGGCGCGCTCGTTCACGGGCAGCCAAGCGGGGATGATCACGGATGCCACGCACGGCGCGGCCCGCATCGTCGACGTGACCCCGGTGCGTCTGCGCGAAGCCCTCGACGAGGGTGCGATCGTCATCGTCGCCGGCTTCCAGGGCTTCAACCGCGACACCCGCGACATCACGACCCTCGGTCGCGGGGGATCCGACACCACCGCCGTCGCCCTCGCTGCGGCGCTGAAGGCCGACGTGTGCGAGATCTACAGCGACGTCGACGGCATCTTCACCGCGGACCCCCGCATCGTTCCCCGCGCCCGCAAGCTCAACACCGTCACGACGGAAGAGATGCTGGAGCTCGCGGCAAACGGCGCGAAGGTGCTCTACATCCGTGCCGTCGAGTACGCCCGCCGGCACGGCGTACTCATCCACGCACGTTCCACGTTCTCATCGTCCGAGGGCACCTACGTGCTCGACGAGAAGCGCCACGCGGCGCTGCAGCAGCAAGGAGATGGCATGGAAGAACCCATCGTCGCGGGTGTCGCGACCGACCTCGGCCAGGCCAAGATCACGGTCATCGGCGTTCCCGATGTGCCCGGCAAGGCCGCGGAGATCTTCAAGATCGTCGCCAAGTCCGGTGCGAACGTCGACATGATTGTGCAGAACGTTTCGGCCGCCGCGACCGGTCGCGCTGATATCTCGTTCACGCTGCCCAAAGCGGATGCGCCGCTGGCCCTCAAGGCCCTCTCGGGCGAGCAGGGCTCGGTCGGTTTCGAGAGCCTCGTGCACGACGACCAGATCGGCAAGCTCTCGGTCGTCGGTGCCGGCATGCGCACGCACTCGGGTGTTTCGGCGACGCTGTTCGAGGCGCTCAGTGTGCTCGGGGTGAACATCGAGATGATCTCGACGTCCGAGATCCGCATCTCGGTCGTGGTCCGGGCGGACGACCTCGCCGAGGCGGCGCGTGTCGTGCACAGCGCGTACGGGCTCGACGGCGAGACCGACGCGACGGTCCACGCCGGCTCCGGCCGCTGACCCTCACCCTCACCCCCGGCATCCGTCCGAGCTTCGCTCGAACGCAGGAGATCGGCCGAAAACAGGAGGTTTTCGGCAGAATCATCCTGTTTTCGCGTGATCTCCTGTATTCGTGCGGCCGTAGAATCGTCGAACCCGCCAAACCAGAAGGCTTCACCATGACCCGCATCTCAGATTCCGGACTATCCGTTGCCGTTGTCGGCGCCACGGGCCAGGTGGGCACGGTGATGCTCGAGATCCTCATCGAGCGTTCGTTCCCGATTCGCGAGCTGCGCCTGTTCGCCACCGCACGCTCGGCGGGCACGTCGCTCGAGTTCGGGGGACACAGCGTCGTCGTCGAGGATGTCGCGACCGCTGACCCCGCAGGCATCGACATCGCGCTGTTCTCGGCCGGTGCGACCGGCAGCCGCGCGCACGCACCCCGCTTCGCCGAGGCTGGCGCCGTCGTGATCGACAACTCCAGCGCCTGGCGTATGGACCCCGAGGTGCCGCTCGTCGTGAGCGAGGTCAACCCGCACGCGATCGCCGAGGCGCACAAGGGCATCATCGCGAACCCCAACTGCACCACGATGGCCGCCATGCCCGTGCTGAAGGCGCTGGACGCCGTCGCTGGACTCGAGCGCCTGATCGTCAGCACCTACCAGGCCGTCAGTGGCTCCGGTATTGCGGGCGCGGAGGAGCTGCTCGGACAGGTCGAGGGTGTCCTCGCCCAGGGCGACACCCTGCGACTTGTGCGCGACGGATCCGCCGTGGACTTCCCGCAGCCGGAGAAGTACATCGCCCCCATCGCGTTCGACGTCATCCCCTTCGCGGGCAACCTGGTCGACGATGGCGACAACGAGACCGACGAAGAGAAGAAGCTCCGCAACGAGAGCCGCAAGATCCTCGAACTGCCCGGCCTGCGCGTCTCGGGAACCTGCGTGCGAGTTCCCGTGTTCACGGGTCACTCGCTGAGCATCAACGTCGAGTTCGCGAACGAGATCACCCCCGCGCGCGCACGCGAGGTGCTCTCGGGTGCCCCGGGCGTTCAGCTCGAAGAGGTTCCGACGCCCCTCCAGGCCGCGGGCAAGGACCCCAGCTTCGTCGGACGCATCCGTGCCGATCAGTCGGCTCCCGAGGGCCGCGGGCTCGCACTGTTCATCAGCAACGACAACCTGCGCAAGGGCGCCGCGCTGAACGCCGTCCAGATCGCCGAGCTCGTCGCCGCCGGACTGAGCGTCGACGCCTGAGTTTGTTCGGCGCGTAAAAACCGCCGACTTTTCGCTGTCGGCGGTGCACTGGCGTCCTCGTGCCCCGAACCGCAGAACTAGACTTGTCCAGTGAGCGAAACCGTCGACGTCGTGCTCATCGGTGGCGGGATCATGAGCGCCACCCTGGGTACCCTCCTGCATCAACTCGAACCCGACTGGAAGATCGTCCTCGTCGAACGACTTTCGGATGTCGCGCTCGAGAGTTCGAACGCCTGGAACAACGCGGGCACGGGCCATGCGGCCCTCTGCGAGCTCAACTACATGCCGCAGGCACCCGACGGATCTGTAGACCCGGCCAAAGCCGTCTCGATCAACGAGCAGTTTCAGCAGAGCCGTCAATTCTGGGCAAACCTCGTCAAGCGTGGCGTGCTGAGCGAGCCGAAGACGTTCATCAACGCCACACCGCACATGACGTTCGTGCGTGGCGAGAAGGACGTCGAGTACCTGCGTCGCCGATACGAGGCTCTGAAGACGCAGCCCCTGTTCGCGGGCATCGAGTACAGCGAAGACTCCCGCGTGATCAACAAGTGGGCGCCGCTGTTGATGCAGAAGCGGTTGAAGAGCGATGAGCCGTTCGCGGCGACGCGCGTTCCCGCGGGCACGGACGTCGACTTCGGTGCGCTCACCCACCAGCTGATCGATCACCTGCGGGACGACGGCGTGGAGGTCATGACCGACCGCGAAGTCCGCAATCTGAAGCGGCAGAAGGACGGAACGTGGCTCGTCAAGACCCGTAACCGGCTGGGGCGAACGCCCGGCGAGATCAACGCCAAGTTCGTCTTCGTGGGTGCGGGCGGGTGGGCGCTCAAGCTTCTGCAGCGTTCGGGCATCCCCGAGATCTCGGGCTACGGTGTCTTCCCGATCGGTGGGCAGTGGCTCAAGACCTCCAACCCCGAGCTGATCGCGCAGCACCGCGCCAAGGTGTACTCGCAGGCGTCCGTCGGCGCACCGCCGATGTCGGTTCCGCACCTCGACACGCGCGTCGTGGACGGTGAAGCATCCCTGATGTTCGGCCCGTTCGCGACATTCAGCCCGAAGTTCCTCAAGAACGGATCCGTGTTCGATCTGGTGACGCAGATCCGGCCGGGCAACCTGCTGCCGATGCTGAAGGTCGCCGTCGACAACCCGGGCCTGCTCAAGTACCTGATCGCCGAGCTGCTGAAGAACCACGGCAAGAAGATGGATTCGCTGCGAGAGTTCGTGCCGACGGCGAAGGACGTGGACTGGCAGTTGCTGAACGCCGGCCAGCGCGCTCAGGTCATGAAGAAGGACCCGAAGAAGATCGGCGTACTGCAGTTCGGTACCGAGGTCGTCGCGGCGAAGGATGGCTCGATCGCCGGTCTACTCGGCGCATCGCCCGGCGCCTCCACGGCCGTATCGATCATGCTCGGGCTGTTGCAGACCTGCTTCCCCGACCGAGTCGACGCGTGGACGCCTGAGCTGCGCGAACTGATCCCCAGTTATGGCGAGACGCTCAACACGCAGCCCGACGTCGCTCGGGTCACGATCGAAGAGACCGCGGCGGCACTCGCCATCACGGCCGTCTGACCCGGTTCCTCCGTAGACTCTGCGCGTGGCAAAACTGTACTTCCGCTACGGCGCGATGAACTCTGGAAAGTCGACCGCGCTGCTGCAAGCCGCGTACAACTACGAGGAGCGCGGCCAGAGAGCGCTGCTCGCCAAGCCCGCGATCGACACGAAAGCGGACGACCAGATCGCGTCCCGACTCGGCGTTTCGCGAACCGTCGACTTCCTCATCGAGCCCGAAGCCGATGCTGGCGCGCTGTTTCGCGAGCAGCGGGATCGATCGCGCGCCGCGACGGGGGTGGATATCTCGTGCCTCCTCGTCGACGAGGCCCAGTTCCTGACGCCTCGCCAGGTCGACGACCTGTTCCGCATCGCGATCCACGACAACATCCCCGTTCTCGCCTACGGCATCCGTTCCGACTTCCTGACGGCCGCTTTTCCGGGCTCGAGGCGACTGCTCGAGATCGCACACACCCTCGAAGAGTTGAAGACGATCTGCCGGTGCGGTCGCAAGGCGGTTTTCAACGGGCGCGTCATCGACGGGCGGTTCGTGTTCGACGGCGACCAAGTCGCGATCGACGAGACAGGCGAACGCACGGAGCATGTCGTGACGTATGAGTCGCTCTGCGGTGCCTGCTACCTGGAAGAGTCGGGCGACCGCCTCAGCCGATAGCGGGAACGCACGAGGCGCCGCCCGGTTTAGGCTGAGATCATGCGCGTTCTTCTTGCCGGCGGTGCCGGTTACATCGGTGCTCACACGGCTGTCGCCCTGCTCGACGGCGGCCACGAGGTCGTGTTGCTGGACGATCTTTCGGGTACCCACGCCGAGGCGGCCGTACGGATCGAGAAGATCACCGGCCGGCCCGCGCCGCTCGTGATCGGCGACGCGGCGGACGACGCGGTGGTCGAGCGCACCTTCGACGAGTTCGGCCCCTTCGACGCGATCCTGCAGTTCGCGGCGCACAAGGCGGTCGGTGAGTCGACGCAGAAGCCGCTGCAGTACTACGCCAACAACTTGGGCACGACGTTCGCGCTCCTGCGGGTGGGACTTGCCCGAGGCATCCGCTCCTTCGTCTTCTCGAGCACCGGTACTGTCTACTCGGACCCGGAGGACCTGCCGTTCCGCGAGACGTCGCGGACGAGCATCGACCTGTCGAACCCGTACTCGAAGTCGAAGCGGATGAACGAGGTCGTGCTCGAGGATGTGGCCCGGGTCAACCCCGAACTCGACGTCACGGTGCTGCGATACTTCAACCCGGTCGGTGCGCACGAGAGCGGGCTCATCGGGGAGGACCCGGCGGGCATCCCGAACAACCTCATGCCGTACGTCTCGCGCGTCGCGATCGGCTCGCTCGAACGCATCGGTGTGTTCGGCGACGACTACGACACACCGGACGGCACCGGCTTGCGCGACTACATCCACGTCGTTGACCTCGCCGAGGGGCACGTCGCGGCGCTGAATGCGGCACAGCCCGGGTACGCGGTGTACAACCTCGGGACGGGTGAGCCCGTGAGCGTGCTCGGACTCATCGCGGCGTTCGAGAAGGCTGTCGGGCACGAGCTACCCAAGCAGATCCTCGACCGGCGCCCCGGTGATGTCGCGGCGACCTATTGCGACCCCGCCAAGGCCGCCCAGGAACTCGGCTGGACCACCCGGTTGACGATCGACGATGCCTGCCGTGACTACTGGCGCTGGCAGCAGCAGAACCCGCAGGGATACGCCGCTTAGAGACCTACGCGGGGTGCGGCGACTTCTTCGGGGCGCGCCTGCGCGGGGGGAGAGGCACGAGCATCGACGTCGCCTTCTGGTACTCGGCGTACGCCGGATACTTGCCGGAGGTGATTGCCTCGGTGAAGATCGTCGAACCGATGAACAACACCGTCAAGAGGACGGCCCCGATGATCGACCAGTTGATCGCGCCGCCCCAGAAGCCGAGTCCTGCTGCTACGGCCGCGGTCGCGCCGATCGCGTAGAACGCCCACCACTGGGCCTGCTCGAAGAAGAAATTCGGGTGCCGGCTGAAGCGGAACAGCCCCGCGGTGACAAATCCGTCGCCGAGCTGTCCGCCCGCTCGCGCCTTAGCTCGATGGAAGTTCCACTGCTGCTGGTCAGCCACCGTCTCACCGAGCAGCAGGACGAGGAACAGGATGGCGAAGACCGCGTCCCACACTCCGAGAGGTGTGTCGTACTGCCAGGCGATCTGGGCGGGCAGCGTGATCAGCACGAGGAGGGCATTCTGGTACAGCACGATGAAGAACAGGTTGAAGAGCTGGAACTGCCACGGCTTCATGCGTCCGCGCAGGATCGCCCAGCGGTAGTCCTCCATGCCGGAGTAGCCGCCCTTGCGGGCGAAGTTGAAGGTCAGCCGGGCGCCCCAGGCCGTGACGAGCACAGCCATCATGACGAGGCGGGCAGCATCCTTGCCCTCGGCCAATGCGGCACCCGCAAAGATCCAGACGTACGCGATCGGCACGATCGACCAGATTCTGTCGACCCAGGAGGTGTCTTTCGTGATCAGCGACAGGATCCAACAGGCGGCGCTGACGGCGGCGGCGACAATGACGACGAGAGTGAGCGGTTCCACGGCGTCAGCATAGCTCTGGCTACCGGATCGGCAGTGCCGGTACGAGCGCGTCGAGGTACTCGACGGTCTCTTCCCACCCGTCCACCGCGTGGCAGGGAACGCCCATCGCCAGGACGGGGTAGTCATTCCCATCCGGATCGAGTCGATCGCCGATGAAGAGCATCTGATCAAGGGGAATGCCGGTGTGCTCGGCGAGTCGTGTCATCCCGTATGCCTTGTCGATGCCGCGGTGGGTGATGTCGACCGACGTCGAACCCCCCGATCGCACCTCGAGGTCGGGGATCCGCGCCGCGACGGCGTCACGCAGTGCGGACTTCCGAGAACCCGTCGGATCCCAGGCGATCTTCGCCTCGAGCGGCGCGCGCTGGCCGAGGGCGGAGAAGGTGATCTGTGAACCGCGATCCTCGAGGATGTCTCCCCACGGCTCGGATTCCCAGAGCCCGAGTCGCCGGGCCTCGCTCTCGACCGCCGAGAGCGCGCGAGCCTTCTCGTCTTCCGTGAGGGAGTGCGCGTAGATCGTATCGATCTGTCCCGTCGCGTCGAAGCGGTAGTACTGCGTGCCGCACGTGGGCATCAGGTGCACGTGCGCGAGGGTCTCGGGCGCGGCGACCGGAAGACGCTCGACGACCTGGCTGCGGAACTGGCCCAACTGGCCGCCCGAGATGATCGCGACCTCGACGCGCTCAGCAAGAGCGAGAAGATGGGCGGCGATTGCTTCCGGGATCGGGCTCTTCGAGGGAGCGAGCGTGTCGTCCAGGTCGAAAGCGACGAGTCGGATCGTCCCTGCTGCGTCGGTCATCGTGCTCCAGATCGTTGTGGCCCGTGAAACAGGAAGAGGAGGGCCGCCATTGGCGACCCTCCTTGATCTGTCGGGGTGACAGGATTTGAACCTGCGGCCTCGTCGTCCCGAACGACGCGCGCTACCAAGCTGCGCCACACCCCGTGGCAACCCTCCGAGTCTACCCGAACTCCCCGGCCCGCCCGAACCGCGTCACGCGCGAGCGATCAACGTGACGAGGGTGGCTTCGGGTCGGCACGCGAAGCGAACCGGCGCGTAGATCGAATGACCGAGTCCAGCGCTCACGTTCAGCGGCACCGTGCGACCGCGCCGTGCCCAGGTGGAGAGACCTCGCGCCTGTTTCAGCGGGATGTCGCAGTTGGCGACGAGCGCGCCGAAGCCCGGGAGGCGCACTTGGCCACCGTGGGTGTGGCCCGCGAAGATCGCCTCGGCTCCGGCATCCGTGAAGGTATCCAGGACCCTTCGGTACGGAGCATGCGCAACACCGATCGTGAGTTCGTTCGACGTGTTTGCGTCCGTGTGCAAACTCTCGACCATCCCGGGTACGAGGTCGAGGCGGTCATCGTCGTGGTGAGCGTCGCCCACCCCGAAACCGTTGACTCGGAGCCCCGCGACATCGACCGAGCCGGCGGCATTGTCGAGGTTCGTCCAGCCCAGGTTCTCCGTGAAGTAGTTCTGCATCGCCACGACATCAAGGCGGGGCGGGTTTCTCTTGCGACGCGAAGGGCCGAGGAAGTAGCGGAGGGGGTTGCGGGGCGTCGGACCGAAGTTATCGTTCGAGCCAAGTACGAAGAACCCGGGTGTGCCACGAAAACCGGCGAATGCGGCGCGCACACCGCGCAAGCCGTCGACATGGCCCATGTTGTCGCCCGTGTTGATGATCAGGTCGGGGCGGAGGGATGCGAGCGAGGCAATCCATGCCTGTTTGCGCCGTTGCCAGGGGGCCATGTGCACGTCCGAGATGTGCAACACCCGGACCGGCGTTGATCCCGGGGGCAGGATGGCCAGCTCGACCCGCCGGAGCGTGAACAGGTACCGTTCGACGCCGATGCCCCACACGGCCGCGGCGGCACCCAGCGCGCCCGCGACCGCCAGGGCGCGCAGGCCCTGACGGGAACGCGGGGTCACGAGCAGGTGTCGCGCTCGTAGGTGATCGCCAACTGCGCGTTGCGGTTCACGACCGTGCCCACGCCCGGGTTGACGGCGGTGACGACGCCCGGCCCGGTCGCGCCTGCTTTCACGACACACGTCTCCGCCGGATTGCGTCCGAATGTGCCGCGGATGCTGTCGATCGCCTGCTGGCGATTCATTCCGACGACGTTCGGCACGGCTACGCCTTCACCGTTGCTCGGTGAGATCGTGACGGTGGTCCCACCGCTGACGCGACCGGCTCCGGGATCCTGACGTTCCACGATCCCCGCGGCCTGGGTGCTGTCAACCGCGTCGCCGACGCTCACCGAGAATCCAGCCGCCTCGAGGGTTGCGACGGCCTGGTCCACGGGCTGTCCGACGACATTCGGCAGATCGATCTGCACTTGGCGGGTGAGGTTGGAGTCCGCCTTGGCGAATGCATCGCCGCCGTACTTGGCGTTCGCGGCGCCCTGCATGTCGGGCCAGATCGAGTGACGTAAACGCCATAGGGAGTAGCCGTTGGCAGAGTTGCGGTCGAGGCGGACGTTGCCTTTCACGTTTCCGACCCACACCACCGTTGTGACCTTGGTGCTACTGCCGTCCATCCAGGTGTGCTGCTGCTCGTGGATACCGGTCTTGCCGAAGACGGGAACACCGTCACCGATACGCGAGGACGCCGCCGAACCGCCGTTGATCACGCCGGCCAGCGCGAAAGCAGCCGTGGAGGCGACGGACGGGTCGAGGACCTGGTTGCACGTGGTGTCGGGCAGCGGAAGTGCCTCGCCGTCCGAATTGAAAACCGCGTCGATCGCCTTGGGAGGGCAGTAGATGCCGTTGCTCGCGATTGTGGAGTACGCCGCTGCCATGTCGATCGGGGCGACGTTCTGCGGTCCGAGCATGTTGTACGGGGTGTTGGGCGAGTTCTGAGGGTTGTCTACGTTACCGATGAAGAGCTGATAACCATCGGCTGTTTCGACCCCCATGCGGTCGGCGATCTTATTGGTGTCGCAGACGCTGACCTTCTCGCTCATCGCCATAAAGCCGGTGTTGAGTGAATCCGCGGTGAACTTCATCGGCGTTCCGCTGTAGCCACCCACACCCTCGAAGTTCTTGATCTCACCTGATGCGACACGCTGCGTTCCGCCGTCGCAATCCGTCATGACGGTGAAGTTGCGCTGGCGACCGTTGATGACCTCGTTGACCGAATGTCCGTGTTCGAGCCAGTTCAGCAGGGTGAAGAGCTTGTAGGTCGAGCCGGGCGAGAATCCCGTCGATCCGCCGTTCACATAGCGCGTGTTGTAGTTGATCGACGTGTACGACGCATCTGCCGCCGACTGGTCGGCATCCTGCGTGTACTTCCGGTTCTGCACCATCGCGAGCACGCGCCCGGTGCCGACTTCCAACTGCACGCCTGTCGCACCGAGATCCAGGTTGGGGTGGGTCGCCGGCACGATCGAGATGGCTGCCTCGGCAGCGCTCTGCAGGTCGATGTCGAGGGTCGTGTAGATCTTCAGTCCACCACGCCGCAGCGCTGCACTCCGGTCTTCGGGCGTCTCGCCGAAGGCGACATCATTGAGGACGATGGTGCGGACGAAATCGCAGAAGTAGGCGGCGCCGCCGGCTTGCTGGCAGCCCTGCTCGGTCGGGTTGATCGCCGGGGTGATGACCTCGGCCTTGGCCGCGTCGTACTGCTCCTGGGTGATCTTGCCCTCGGCGAGCATCCGGCCGAGCACGTAGTTGCGGCGGTCGGTCGTCAGCGCGTACCCGTCTGCGGCGCCGTTGGTTTCCCGTTCGGGCTTGTCGATCCGGTAGGTGTTGGGGTTCTGCACCATTCCGGCCAGCGTTGCGGCCTGCGAAAGGGTCAGATCGCTCGCGTTCACGCTGAAGTAGTACTGCGCCGCGGCGCCGATGCCATAGGTCGTGCCGCCGAAGTTCGCGATGTTGAGGTATCCCAGCAGGACATCGTTCTTCGAGTAGCGCTGCTCAAGGGCGATCGCGTAGCGCATTTCCTGGAGCTTGCGCTGGTAGCCCTCGACGCCGCTGCTCTGAGTCGCCTCGTCCCAGCACGCGAGCAACTCTTCCTGCGTGGGCGCTTCTTTCTCGCACTTCTGCACGAGGACGTTCTTGACGTACTGCTGGCTGATCGATGATCCGCCCTGCGTCTGGCCGCCCTGCACGTTGCTCAGCAGCGCTCGAGTCGTCCCGATGAGGTCGACGCCGCCGTGCTCGTAATAGCGTGGGTCTTCACTGGAGAGAATCGCGTCGTACATGACAGGAGCGATCTGCTCATAGGTCACCGGTAGACGGTTCTGGTCGTAGAACCGCGCAAGGAGGACGTCCACACCGTCACTCTGCTTCGCGTAGATCTCGCTCTGCTGCATCAGATCGTCGATCTCGAGGTAGCTCGGCATGTTGTCGAACATCGTGATCGCGCTCGACGCTGCGGCGCCCGATACGGCGATGGCCGGCGTGACGGTTGCGGTGACCAAGAGGCCAGCGACTGCGCTCAGGCCTACGAGGCCGGCGATCCCGCCGAGCACGCCCGTAGCCGTCCGATTCTTATCAGGCATAGGGTTGATCGTAAGGGAGTTAGCTGAGCGATGACCGAAACACCTCGCGCGCGCCTCCCGTTCGGAAACGATCCGACCACCGCGATCTCGGGAGTGCGATGACCACCTGGGAGTACCTCACTACTCCGCTGCTGATTCACAACACGGCAGCGATTCTCAACAACTGGGGCAAGCAGGGCTGGGAGCTGGTCCAGGTCGTCCCTGGGCCCGAGGGCGGCCTCGTCGCGTACCTGAAGCGTCCCATCGGGGGATCGGATGCCTCGGGCAACGCCGGTCTCGCCGCCGCGGCCGAAGCCTCTCGTCAATTCGAAGGACAGTGATTCTGTGAGCGTTTCCGCGAAACTCGCCGAGCTCGGCATCGAGCTTCCCGACGTCGTGCCGCCGCTGGCGTCCTACGTACCCGCGAAGGTGCACGGAGATCTGGTCTTCACCGCCGGGCAGTTGCCGCTGATGTCGGGAAAGCTCCCGGCCGCCGGCAAGGTCGGTGAGGGCCCCGGGCTGGTCTCGGCGGCCGACGCCCAGTCCTACGCGCGCCAGTGTGCGCTGAACGCCATCGCCGCGGCCGCCGCGGCAGCGGGTGGCGTGGACAAGCTCGCGGGTGTTGTTAAGGTGACCGGGTTCGTCGCATCCTTGCCCGATTTTCTGGGACAGCCCGGTGTCGTGAATGGCGCGAGTGAGGTTCTCGGCGAAATTTTCGGTGAGGCTGGGCGTCACGCTCGGTCCGCCGTCGGCGTTCCCGTTCTGCCGCTCGACAGCCCCGTCGAGGTCGAGGTCATCTTCTCGCTCGTCTGACCCGCCCTGCCGGGGTAAATCAGCCTGTGAAGCGGGAGAGGAATGCGCGGGTTCGCGCTTCTCGGGGCGCACCCAGGACCTGGGCGGGCGTGCCCTGCTCGAGCACGCGCCCCTCGTCGAGAAACAGCACGCGGTGCGCCACGTCGCGGGCGAAGGCCATCTCGTGGGTCGCCATGAGGATCGTCGTGCCCTCTTCGGCCAACGCGCGCACCAGCTCGAGCACTTCGCCGACCAGCTCGGGGTCGAGCGCCGAGGTGATCTCGTCGAGCAGCAGGACCTCGGGATCGGTCGCGATGGCTCGGGCGATCGCCACGCGCTGTTGCTGACCCCCGGACAGGCGGTCGGGATGTTCGGCAGCCTTGTCGGCGAGTCCCACACGCTCGAGAATCGCGCGACCCCGGGCCTCGGCATCCGCTCGTTTCTCTCGGCGTGCGACGCGCGAGGCCAGTGTGACGTTGTCGAGCACCGAGAGGTGAGGGAAGAGGTTGAAGCCCTGGAATACGAACCCGAGGCGTGAGCGCACGGCGTTTGCGTCCACCCGCGGGTCCGACACATCCTCGCCCGCCAGGAGAATCCGGCCGTCATCGATCGGTTCGAGCAGATCCAGGCAGCGCAGAAGGGTCGATTTGCCGGAACCGCTGGCACCGATCACCGCGACCACTTCGTGTTTCGCCAGGTCGAGAGAGACCCCGCGCAGGACGTCTCGGTCGCCGAATGACTTCCAGAGGTCCGTTGCCGACAGTGCCGCGGTCACAGCAGCGCCCCCGTCTGCTCGCGAGCACGCAGCCGCGCCGCGTACCAGTCGGTCAGTCGGATGGTGGGGATCGCGAGCAGGATGAACACGATGCCCGCCACGATGTACGGCGTGAAGTTATAGGTCTGGGACGACTCGATCTTGGCGGCGAGCACCGCATCCGTTGCGCCGAGGATCGAGATGAGTCCGACATCCTTCTGCATCGCGACGAAGTCGTTCATGAGCGGCGGGGTGATGCGGCGAAATGCCTGGGGAAGCACAACGCGGCGGAGGGTCTGGGGGTAACTGAGGCCGAGCGCCCGTGCCGCGAGCCGTTGCGAGGGGTGGACGGACTCGATGCCGGAGCGGATCACTTCGGACACATACGCGGAGTAGGTCAGCGTGACGGCGATCGTCCCGAGGTACAGGGCGTCGATGCGCACGTTCAGGATGGTCGGTAGCCCGAAGCCGACCAGGTAGAGCACGATGATGAACGGCAGGCCGCGGAAGATGTCGGTGTACGCCGCGGCGAGGGCGCGCAGCGGGAGGAAGACCGGACCCTGCAGAGTGCGCAACAGGGCGACGGTGAGCGCGACGAGCGACACCGTGATCACCGACAGCCCCAGCACCCGCAGGTTGAGCAGGAAGCCGTCCCATACGGCCGGGAGGGCGTCCCACGCGATGGCAGGGTTGAAGAACGCCTGCTGCACGCCCGCCCACCCCGGCGTGTTGATGACCGTCGCCCAGACGATGATCGCGAAGGCGATGGATGAGGCGATCGCGACCAGCACCGAGCGTCGCGACTGGCGTGCGCGGTATGCGCGACGCTCGATCTCGAGCTCGCTGGGGGAGTGGACGCTCACGGCTCGACGGTATCGGAGGTGGAGCGGCGCGTGCCGCGCAGAATCACTTCAGGAGCGTGACGCCCTGGCCCGCGCCGAGCCATTCGTCGGTGATCTCGGCGAGCGTGCCGTCCTCGCGGAGCTTGTCGAGGGCGGCCGAGACGCTCTCTGTCAGCGCCGAGTCCTTGGGTAGGACGACGCCCCACTCGTCCGGGATACCGCCGGCCGGGAGCTCCCCGACGATGAACGAGTCCTCGATGTACATCGCGGTGGCGAGGTACGCGGTGGGGAGGTCGATCACGAACGCGTCGATCTGGCCGGCGTTCAGGGCGGCGACGACATCCTCGTTCGATCCGAAGAGCTGCGGTGCCGTGGTGGGCTCCACGACCTCTTGGAGGGTCTGAGCGCTCGTCGAGCCGGCCATGGCTCCGATCAGGAGGTCCTTGAGCCCCTCGATCGAGTCGACGCCGTCCGCGGCGCCCCCCTCGACCGCGACGATTGCCTGGCTGGCCGAGTAGTACGGCGATGAGAAGTCGACGGCCTGCTTGCGCTCGTCGGTGATCGTGTACTGCTGGATGTTGAAGTCGAAGCTCTTCGGACCCGGTGCGATAGCGGCCTCGAAGCTCGTGCGCACCCACTCGACGTCCTCGGGCGCGAAGCCGAGCTCCTCGGCGATCGCGTAGGCAACGGCCGACTCGAATCCCTCACCCGACGAGGGGTCGTCGTCGATGACGTAGGGGTAGTACGCGATGTCGCCGGTGGCGATCGTCAGCTTGCCGGGCGTGACGTATCCGGCATCCGGGTCAGACGACGCATCCGTCCCGGTGGCTCCGCTGGCGCAGCCCGCGAGGGCGAGTGCGGCGGCCGTGATTCCGGCGGCGAGAGTGAGCAGACGCAAGCGCGACATTTTGTCTCCAAGGCGAGGGGGTGTGCCCGGATGCTGTGGGCAGGTGCGCTTCCATTCTCGTCGTCGCTCACCCGGCGGGGCGCACGCAGCGACGAATTGTTACACCGAGTCCGGAAATGACAGGTGGACCTTCCCAAGCGGTTCTCAAACACGAGGCCGGCACTCAAAACGTTGATTCGACGTGTTCTCAGGGGGTCTGAGCGACGTGGACCGCGGAGTCGAACCCCGGAGAGGCACGATTCGCGAGGCGTAGTCGTGAAGAATCCGGCGAAGTCTCAAACACGGTTGACCCCGGAACAGCGGGCCGAGTTGGTCGCGGACTATGAAGCGGGGATGCCAGTTCGAATGATAGCCGCGAAGTATGCAGTACATCGCGGGACAGTCCCCACGCTCGTCACCAAGGAGGGAGCGCGGCTCAGGGCGTCTGGGCTCAGTCTTACCGGCCGCGCTCGTGCTGCTTCCCTATACGCAGAAGGTCTCACGTTACGGGAGGTCGCTGAACGGCTTGGCGTCGATGAGAAGACGGTCCGGAACGCAGTGGTCGAGGAGAGAGGTCTGATTCGGGCGCGAGGCAGACGCCCTCACGAGGCTCGCCGAGCTTCTTCGGCTTGAGGAGGTGGAGTTAGTAGAGTGGGGGTTATGTGATCACCACGGCTGACCTCATCGGTAGACGTGAAAGCTCTCACCGATGAGGAGGACGTGTTGCCAGAAGCCGACCAGAGCCAGTCGTCAACGGAACCGGCAGCTTTCCCCGCGGAGATCCTTCAACGCATCACAGACGCAGCAGGCAGCCGCGTGGTACTCGTTGTTGGTGCCGGGGTCTCGATGGAGAAGCCGACCGGCTTTGCGAGTGGTGCGCATTACTCCCGCGAAGCCCACCGGCGACTTGTTGCAGATGGCGTTCTGAACGACGGAGAGTGTACAGATCCCGACGACCTCTCGGTTCTAGCTGATCTGCTGTACGACAAGTACGGATCGCAGGCTGAACTGACGAGTCGCCTACCGAAGGACGCTTGGCGGACGGCCGCCCCAAACTCGGGGCACCTCATAGCTGCCGCCTTGCTCATCGAAGGCGCGATTCGGCATGTGATCACTCTGAACTACGACCTGGCCTTCCAACACGCCGTAACCGCCCTGGGCAACAGCACGAACATCACATTCGTGGAAGGTCCTGACGAACACGCGAACCTTGCTTCACATTCCGTGGTGCACCTACACCGAAGCGTCAATCAGCCTGAGGAGACCTGGGTACTCAGAAAGAGCGCGCTCGATACAGACTGGGCTGCGGAATGGGAGAGCGTGATCGCAGCGGCAAACCTGTCAGCTCCGGTC
>NZ_NMUM01000042.1 GCF_002812805.1 Microbacterium lacus
GGTCAAGTCCCGTGTTGTGGTGTCAATCCGGCTGCTTCCTTGATGGGTGAGGGTCAGGCGGTGAGGAACAGGTCGGGGCGCTCAGGCTCGGCGTGGTCTTGGAGTGTGTGGACGAGTTTGCGCATGGAGATGTCGGAGAGGTAGCGGCGTTCACCGTATTGCCATTCCTCGTGCTGCTCCTGCAGGACGGCGCCGATGAGGCGGGTGACGGAGTCGCGGTCGGGGAAGATCTGCACGACGTCGGCGCGGCGTTTGATCTCACGGTTGAGGCGCTCGATCGGGTTGTTGGACCAGACCTTCTGCCAATGCTCACGCGGGAGCGGCGCGAATCCGGTGAGGTCTGCTTCGGCAGCATTGAGCATGTCTGCGATCTCCGGGAACGACCCGCGGAGGGACGTGGAGACCTGGTGATACTGGGCGATCACGGCCTCGGGGGTGGTCTGCGCGAAGATCGTCGAGATCAGCGCGTTGACGGGCTTGGAGCGTGCCGATCCGAGCTTCTGGGTGACGTTACGAGCGAAGTGGACGCGGCATCTCTGCCAGCCCGATCCGGGGAGGATCGCTTTGACGGCGGCTTTGATGCCGGCGTGAGCGTCGGACGTGACGAGGGTCACGCCGAGCGGGTCTGTGTCGGTGGAGACTTTCAGACCGCGGTCGCGGAGGGAGCGGAGGAACTCGGTCCAGAAGTCCGTCGTCTCCGCGTCGCCGAGAGCCATCCCGAGGATCTCCCGACGGCCGTCGCCGCTGACCCCGGTCGCGACGATGAGGGCTTGGGAGAGAACCCGGCCACGGTGGCGCACGTCGAGGTAGGTGGCGTCCAGGAACAGGTACGGGAACCAGGTGTGATCGAGCCGGCGGTGCAGAAACTCGTGCACCACCTCATCGATCTCGGAGCAGATGCGGGAGACGGTGGACCGGCTGATGCCGGTGTCGTTGCCCAGCGCGCGGACGAGCTGGTCGACCTTGCGGGTGGAGACTCCGTCGATCCAGGCCTGGCAGATCACCGCGTAGAGCGCCTTGTCGACACGGCGGCGTGGGCTGAGCAGGCTCGGGAAGAACGACCCCTCCCGCAGCTTCGGAATCTGAATGTCGACCTCCCCCGCGGGCGTGGCGAGCGTCTTCGCGCGAGCACCGTTGCGACGCGTGGTGCGCTCCGCCGTGCGTTCGTAACGGGCCGCGCCGATCTTCGCGGTCGCTTCCGCGTCAACAAGGTCCTGCAGCCCCGCCTGCAGCATCCGACGGAACACGTCGGAATGGGCGAGGTCAGGATCGGCGAGGACTTCTGCGATCAGGGTCGTCAAGGCAGACTGATTCTGGGTCATCGTGGGATCTCTTCTTTGCTTCTTGGCGGAAACAACTGGTCATCCCACGATGGCCCTCCTACGTCAACGACGACGAGAACCCCGCAGGAATTGACACCAAGCTACGAGACGCACCCCAGCCACACCTGAGGCGCTTGCTGAAACGGCAAAGCCTCCTGCCATCGCCACAAGCAAGAAGATGTTCGACCGCCGGTCCCGTAGGCCCTGCTTGCCAGTCAATCGCGTAAGAACGTAGACGAGGCCGATCGACGTATAAAGCGACAGCAATGCAGGCTCAAGAAATATGATGCCGTTCGGCTTGAAAAGACCAACGCCACCCTGATAGCGGAGATCCCAATAAGTATTGTATCCACCAACCAGGAATTGCTGTGGAAAGACGGTCAGCGGGTCAAAGAATCCGCGGCCTAGACGTTGCAGCACCTCTTGGAAAACGGCCAAAACTGCGCCTACCCCAATCGCTATTATCGCGCCGCGAAAAAAGTGGTTCCCGAGGCCGTGAACAACTCCAGCTCCAGCAACTAGAACAACCGAATACGTCGCCAACATTAACAGCAGGCTCGGCATAGTCGCTGTCGCCCGCTCGGAAAAAGCGAGGATCGCAGACACACAGACGCTGGCCGTGATCGCGCAGTAGAGCACTGCACTTGCTGCCAGCAGCTTCGCGCGGAAGACGAAAATCGTCCAAGCGACCGAAAAGAGCAGGACTATAGTAGCGGCCTGAACCCCTGGCCCCTCGCCGTCACCACCAAATCCAAATCTTTGCGTCGCAATCGCTAGAAACCCCAGCAAGGCTGCTGTGCGATTAGTTCGCCGCTGTCGTGTCTGGTCGAGCGTCGAACTGGCCGTTGCGATCTCCCCCACAGAACCATAGTAGGCGCGCAAACGCCTCGGCTCAGGAAGGTCAGCCCCGAGCGGGTCGGAGGCGTCTGGCCGACGAGCCGATGCGAAGGGTCGGTTTTGCTCACCTTTCGACAGGCTCTGGACCATCCCGGCGTCCCTTTCCTCGCGAAGAGAAGTCGCACAACGAACACGATTATCGTATTGATCATGCCGGGAGATCTTTGCCGGTCTGAAGTGCTTCGAACTCGACGGGGCTGAGATTTCCGACTGATGTGCGTCGGCGACGAGGGTTGTGGGACCCTTCGATCCATTCGAAGTTCGCGAAGGCGAGCTCAGCTCTGCTGTCCCAGTCGCGCCGTTCGAGGAGCTCGCCTTGCCTCGTGGACCAGAACGATTCCATGAGCGCGTTGATGCTCCTATATCTGTCAAGCCGCGATTTGGAGGGGTGGTCGGGCTTCGCGGATGGGGCGCATCGCGGCCCAGAGTTCGCGGGCGAGAAGACGTTTCAGACACCGGATGATCTCGGACTTCGTCTTTCCTTCGGTGATCCGGCGGGCGACGTAGGCCTTAGTGGGTTCGTGGTGCTGCATGCGAACGATGACGACACGGTAGAGTGCGGCGTTTGCTTGCCGGTGACCGCCCCGATTGAGCCGGTGTCGGGTGGTCATCCCTGACGATGCAGGGATCGGGGCGACACCGCAGAGCCGGGCGAACGCGGCCTCCGAACGGATCCGTTCCGGATTGTCGCCGGCAACGATCAGCATCTCGGCCGCGGTGTCAGGACCGACCGCAAAGGCTTTCGCGAGGTCGGGAGCGATCTGCGCGGTCAGCTCTGCCAGGAGCTTCTCATGCCCGGAGATCTCGGCATCCAGTACTTCCCAGCGACGGGCGATCGATCGTAACGTGTGCTTGGTCGACGCGATGATTGTGGTCACCTGGCCCGGACGAAGCGCCGCGCAGCGATGGATGAGCGCCATCTTCGATAGCGGTTGCAGCTCCTGACGCAGATCGTCGGGGGCGTTCACGATGACCTGCTTGAGGCTGATCATCGCGGATGTTCTCGCCTTGACGGCGACGTCCTTGGCGACCTTGATCTGACGGATCATCTCCACTGTTCCATCGGCTGACTTCGGGATGGCCGTCGCCAGGCCCGCGAGGACTGCCCTGGCTGCGTTCTCGGCATCGATGGTGTCGGACTTGCCTCGTAGTCGCCTGTCGCGACGGTCCGTTCTCATCACCTCCAGCGTCCCGATTCCACGACGGCGCACTGCGCCGGCCAGGCCTGCACCATAGGAACCGGTGCCTTCGATCCCGAAGGTGAGTTTCCCGCCGAACGATTCGCCCCAGTCGATCAGCTGGCCGTAGCCACCGGAATCCGCCGCGAAAGATCGGCGATCCAGGACCGCGCCGAGCTCATCGATCGCGACGGCGACGTGGACGTGTTTGTGAGTGTCGACGCCGACAACGACTCGACGGTGAGAGGGGACTTGCTGCATGCTCATAGTGCTCGCTCCAACCAGATCAGGACAGGGTGAGTGACACTGGCCGGTCGGGTGGACGGGACTGTGATGGGACTGTTGCGATCAGGCTCCTATGAGGTCACGCCCGCCCGGCCAGCACCACGAGGGTGATGCGCCTCCTGACGGACGACAGATCAACAGCAAGGACACCCAGACTTCGAGGTCAGTCGTCAGCAAGAGTCAGGCCGCCAGGAGGTACTCGACACTCTCACA
>NZ_NMUM01000034.1 GCF_002812805.1 Microbacterium lacus
TGGGGTTGACCCCGGATTCCGGACACTGACCAGGCGGGATCCGTGTGTTTGCGGGCCTGTCGGGGAGGATGTCCTTGATGGGCACGAGCAAGAGGAAGACGTATACGCCGGAGTATCGACGTGAGGCCGCGAGGCTGGTGATCGATACGGGCCGGACAGTCGCGGCGGTCGCTCGAGAGATCGGTGTCGGTGAGCAGCTGTTGGGCCGGTGGGTCCACGCGGAACGTGCGCGGACTGGCGGTGGGTCCGAGGCGCCGCTGGATCTGGACGAGCGTGCTGAGCTGGGACGGTTGCGCCGCGAGGTGCAGGAACTCCGGATGGACAACGAGTTCCTGGGAAAAGCGGCGGCCTTCTTCGCATCGAAGCAGAACCCGAGGAGCGGTTCGCTGTGATCGAGGCGGAGAAGGCGCACGAGACGACGCTGACAGTCACGCGGATGTGCCGGCTGCTCGGGGTAGACCGGCGCCGGTTCTACGAGTGGCGAGCCCGGAAGTCCGCCGGCCCGTCGCCGCGGCAGCGGCGGGCAGCTGAGCTGACCGAGCAGATCCGCCGGTTCCATGCCGCGTCTGACGCCACGTACGGGGCTCCGCGGATCCACGCGGACCTGCAGGACGCCGGGGTGGTGGTCTCGCGTAAGACGGTCGCGAAGCTGATGCGCGCCGACGGGATCACCGGGATCAGTCCCCGCACCTGGCATCCGCCGACCACCGTGCGAGGCGATGATCCGTTCCCGGTGCCTGACCTCGTAGAGCGGCGGTTCGACCAGGGCGAGCGTGACCTCGCGTGGTTCTCTGACATCACGTATCTGCATACCGGTGAGGGGTGGGCGTACCTGTGTGTCGTGCGGGATGGTCACACCCGCCGGGTCCTCGGCCGCACCGTCGCAGGGAGTCTGCATACCGACCTCGTCGAGGACGCGCTCCGGCAAGCGGTCTCTCTCCGCGGGCACCTGCCGCGGAAGGTCGTGTTCCACGCGGACAGGGGCACTCAGTACACCAGTGCCCAGCTCGCCGACGCAGCGACCGAGCTCGGGGTGCTCAGATCGATGGGCCGGACCGGGGTGTGTTGGGACAATGCAGCCGCGGAATCGTTCTGGTCCGTGTTCAAGAACGAGTACTACAACCGGCATGTTTTCGCGACGATCGACACCGCCCGACGGGCCGCGTATGTCTGGATCGACGGCTGGTACAACGCCCGCCGACGCCACTCCGGCATCGGCTACATCAGCCCGCTAGAGTACGAACGCCGCCAGCTCGCGCTGGCAGCCTGACCAACCAACCACCTGTCCGGACTTCGGGGTCAGCCTCAAGCCGGGATGATGATGAACGTGAGGAGATGATCATGGAGTTGTCGTTGCTGATGCAGCAGGCAACGGATGATCTTCGTCACGGGCGGATTCCTCGATCGGTCTATGAACGAGTGTGGATGGCGGTGTACGAGGAAACGTATGCCCTGGCTGCTGGCGATCAGCCAAGCAAATCGCAGCGATGAACTTTTCACCCCAGGGATGAACCACTGTCCCATTTGCATTGAGACTGAACCGTCCCCGGTTGGCTGCCGCTCCTATGCGGGTGCCAACACCGGGTGGGATGGCGTTTGGTGGCCAGCGTAGTACGCGGTCTCGAACTCGTCGGGCGGGATGTCGCCGAGGGTTGAGTGCAGGCGTCGCGCGTTGTACCAATCGATCCAGTCGGTGGTGACCCATTCGACGTCGTCGATCGTGCGCAGGGGCCCGGTCCGGAAAGGCGAGTCGTCGCGGATCGCTTCGTTCTTGAACAGTCCGATCGTCGACTCGGCGAGGGCGTTGATGCTCCTATAGTTGTCAACTCATGATTTCACCGGTTCTCGGGTCGGTCTTCACGAGGTGGTAGACCTCGCGGATCACGTAGCGTTTCAGGCAGCGGATGATGTCTCGTTTGCTCTTGCCCTCGGCGGTGCGTCGGGCGACGTAGGCGATGGTGGGTTCGTGGAACCTCATCCTGACGATCACGGTCCGGTAGATCGCCGCGTTCAGCTGCCGATGGCCGCCGTGGTTGATGCGATGCTTCCCGCTGGTCATCCCACTCCCGGTGGGGACGGGGCTGATCCCAGCGAGTTTCGCGAACGCGGCCTCGCTCTTGATGCGTTCGGGGTTGTCTCCCGCGACGATGAGGATCTCTGCGGCGGTGTCGACACCGATCCCGAACTCGTCCAGTAGGTGCGGTGCGCGCTGGAGGACGAGCTGCTCGATCTGTGCTTCGAGGTCTTTGATCTCCTCGTTCAGCGCGATCCAGCGTTTCGCGATCGAGCGGAGCGCATGACGGTTCGCGTCCTCCGGTGTGGCCAGCCCGCGGGGGCGGAGCGCGGCGCAGTGCCTCGCGACCATCTTCTGCGTCTTCTTCGCGGTTTCCTTGCGCAGGTCCTCGGTGGCGTGGACGAGCATCGCTTTGAGAGTGACCATCGCGCCGGTGCGGTCCTTCACCGCGGTATCGTGCGCGACTTTCAGTTGACGGATCATCTCGACGACGCCGTCCGCAGTCTTCGGAATCGCGGTCGCGAACCCGGCGAGCACGGCTCGGGCGGCGTTCTCCGCGTCCAGGGTGTCGGACTTGCCGTTGAGCCTGCGCAGCCGCCGATCGGGTCGTGAGACCTCGATCACCTTATGCCCGTGGCGACGAACGAACGAGGTCAGTCCGGCCCCATAGGAGCCGGTGCCCTCGATCCCGAACGCGATGATCTTCCCGAAACCCGCCGCCCACTCCAGCAGCTGCCTGAACCCCGCCGTGTCGGTCGAGATCGTCAGCGTCGCGAGAATCCCGCCGATCGAGTCCATCGCCGCGGCGACGTGGATGTGTTTGTGCGTATCGACGCCGATCACGACGTGCCCCGAACGGGTGGGCTCGAGCTGTTCCATATTCTGCTGTCTCCTTCACCGGTTAGCGTGGGTGTCACGCTGTCGCCGGCGGGTGGACAGGACTGTCATGGGGACGCGTTGTCGAGACTGCTCCAGGCTCCTATCAGGTCACGCCCGATCCGGCGGCAGCGGCTACTGCGCGCCCGGCCGGAGGCTCGACAGATCAACGCCAAGGCACCCTGCGGGCCAATCATAAGCAAGGGTCAGAACACTCCGGCCAGGACCACCCCATCCTCGCGGGATCGGGCAGAAACAGACTGACAGTCGTATGCGTCGCCGATTGATCCGATCGACGCGGCGATGCCCTCGAGGGCGAGCGTCTCGGCGAACGACACGCTCGTGAACTGACCAGGTTCAACCGGTCGTTGCAACACCGGCTTGTTGGAGCAACAGTAGCTGCTCGTTGAAGGCCTCCGCCGGGGTCTTCCAGCCGAGCGTCTTGCGGGGCCGGGTGTTGAGCGCGTGAGCGACGGCTTCAATCTCCTCGGCCGACCAGCAGGACAGATCGGTGCCCTTGGGGAAGTACTGGCGCAGCAGTCCGTTGGTGTTCTCGTTCGTCCCGCGCTGCCACGGGGACTGCGGGTCGGCGAAGAAGACCGGGATGCCGGTCTCGACAGTGAACTTTGCGTGCGCGGACATCTCCTTGCCGCGATCCCACGTCAACGACCTCGCCAGTTGGGCTGGCAACGTCGACATTGTGTTTGCGAGAGCGTTCTTCATCGTGACCGCGCCATAGCCAGCCAGCGCCGGGCCGTTCCGGGGAGTCTCCTTATGCCGGTAGCCCTCCTCCCGTGGAAGGTGGACCAGCATCGTGAATCTGGTTGTGCGGTCGACGACGGTGCCGATCGCTGAGCGCTCCAGCCCGATCAGCAGGTCGCCTTCCCAATGGCCAGGAACGGCGCGATCCTCCGCCTCGGCAGGACGCTCACTGATCAGTGTTCCAGGAGTGACGTGCGCCCAGGTCTTGCGGCGTGATCGTTCCCGCGGAGCGCGCAGCGCGCGTCCGGTGCGCAGACACCACACCAGCTCGCGCTTGAGCGCTCCGCGGCCTTGAATGTAGAGCGATTGGTAGATCGCCTCATGGCTGATGCGCATGGACTCATCATCCGGGAAGTCGACCTTGAGCCGGTTACTGATCTGCTCCGGACTCCACGCCGCCGACCACCCCCGATGCTTGCGGTGTGGCTTGTTGATCCCGGTGAACCGTGGCGGCTCCGGACCACGAACGACCTTCCCGTCGGGCGTCTTGATCTGCCCGGACAGCCGCTCGTGAACGTAGGCGTGCAACGGCGGATTCAACCGGTCAACGCAATGGGTGCTGTGAGATGAAGCAGACGTTGATCTCAGGAGGCATCGGTTGCAGGGCAAGCATGGTCATCTCAGTCGTGAGCAGAAGCAGCTCGCGCTCCGTCTCCACTCGAAGGGATGGAGACTCATCGACATCGCTCGCGAGATCGGGTGCACGGCGCCGATGGTCGGCCGCATGGCGAGGGAAGGCCGCCACCTCGACGGGAAACCGTTCGGCTGGGAGCCGCGCGAGGATCATCTGACGGTCTTCGATCGCGAGGAGATACTCGTGGGTCTCGCCCGCGGTGACACGCTCACTGCGATCGCGCGCAGCCTCGGGCGGGCGGTGTCGACGATCAGCCGCGAGGTCAAGCGGGGCGGCGGACGCGAGGAGTACTCCGCGTGGCGGGCGCATGAGGACGCCCGGGAGCAGGCCCGCAGGCCGAAGCCGTTCAAGCTTGACGGTGGCCGGTTGCTCGAGACCGTGACAGCGCAGTTGAAGCAGCTGTGGTCGCCGCAGGAGATCGCTGCCCGCCTACGGTTGGAGCATCCCGACGACCCGGAGATGCACGTGAGCCACGAGACGATCTATCAGTCCCTGTTCGTACAGGGACGCGGGCAACTGCGCCGAGAACTCGCCCGCTGCCTGAGATCGGGACGCACGACCAGGAAGGCGCGAACGGCAACGGATCGGCGCGGCCGTCTGCCAGGGATGGTCATGATCAGCGAGCGCCCCGCTGAGGTCGAGGACCGTGCCGTTCCCGGGCATTGGGAAGGCGATCTCATCCTTGGTGAGAACAGCCGTAGTGCCGTCGGAACCCTCGTCGAACGCAGCACCCGCCTCACGCTCCTGCTGCATTTGCCTGATGGGAAGAGTGCAGACAAGGTGGAGGCCGCGATGCGCGAAGCGATCACCGCGCTCCCGTCGTCGCTGGCGCGGACGATCACCTGGGATCAGGGCGCGGAGATGGCCAAGCACCTCGAGTTCACAGCCACAACCGGGATCCCGATCTACTTCTGCGACCCGCACTCCCCGTGGCAGCGGGGCAGCAATGAGAACACCAACGGGTTGCTACGTCAATACCTTCCGAAGAGCACCGATCTGAGCATCGTTAGCCGCGCGGACCTGACCGCGATTCAGGACTCGCTCAACGGCCGACCACGCAAGACGCTCGGATATCTGACACCATCGGAGAAGTTCACGGAACTCGTTGCGACCACCGGTTGAATCCGCCATCGCGTTGGCCTCACGCAGCTCACGATTCTCCCGCTCAAGGCGTCGCATCCGCTCCGACTCGCTCGAAGTCACGCCCTGGCGTTCACCGCCGTCGACCTGAACCTGCCGCACCCAGCGACGCAGCGACTCAGCCCCGAACCCGAGCCTGGCCGACACGGTCTCGCACGCAGCCGTCAAATTTGGGTACTCATCGAGGTGATCGAGCACGAGCCGGATCGCTCGCTGCTTCGTCTCCTCCGGAATCCTCTTCGGCATGATCAACATCTTCCTTCCAGACTCGAAAGGAAACGGCATCAAACCGGGGACGGTTCAGACGAAGCGGGTTTCGGTTCGGGTGAGCGATTAGAGGAGCGCTTCTGCCGCTGCGGCGGCGAGTGGCCTGTCGGCGATCTCATCCCATGTGGTTGCGTAGGACCCCTCGATCGGGGTGGTCCTGATTCTGTCGGTCACGCGTTCCGTGAGGGCCACCGGGCTGGTGTGGACGGAGGTCACGATCCCGGTGATGCAGACATCTCGGCCGTGGCGCATTTCGATTTCGGCATGGTGCGCGCCCACGGTCCCGGACAGGAGCCTAACCGCCGTATCAGGTGCGCCCTGACCGGAGTCGGGGTGGACGATGTAGATGATGTGGCGGACGAGGGGGTGCCTGCGCAGGTGGGTGTTGACGGTGTCGTGCGCTTTCCGCAGTCGGTATTTCACCGCCTTGCGGGAGCGGTCTGTGTCAGGAATGTGGATGCCGATGACGATCGCGCGGGCTCGATGACGCTCCAGCGCGTCCCGTGCCTCTGAGTCGTGCACGACGAGCTGCCCGAGGCAGTCGAGCGGGTCGCCACACAGCAGTACGGGCACCGGTGACGGAGCGCGCTTATCGAGGGAGGTGTGGCCGGTGGCGGGGCGGATGGAGTTCATTACTTCAGGCACCTGCCCTGCCATTGCTCGTCATTGTCTTCTCCTGTAGCGGGGCGGGTGGGGTGGGACATGACCTGTCCCAACGCGATCGTCCCGGCCACGGTGAGGGCGAGGAGGTCGCCGGGGGCCGCAGTCTCGGGGAGCCAGGCGCGGATCGTGGTCTGCTGGCCTGGGGCGTGCACGAGGACCGTTTTGCGGTGTCGTGCGTTCGGGTGCTGCAGGAGCAGGGTGTCGAGGACTCGGCCGTCGAGGGCGCGGAGATCACAGTCGATGGTGACCTCCATCGGGTGCCGCCATCCGGAACGTGGCGTGCAGGACAAAACCGTAGCGACCACGACGGTGCGGTACTCCTCACCCGCCTGACGTGCTCCGCTGGGCGCGATCAGCACGCACGGGGTGCCGCGTTCAGCCGCGAGACTCGTGAGCGACTGCTGACCAACGGTGATGTCATTGTCGGTGAACGTGGTTCCTGCCGGCCAAGTCGGGGTGTCCTGGTATAGCTCGGCGAGCGCCATCGCTCGGGATGAGATCAGGGTGTGCATGACGCTCATGAGGCACTCGCGAGTTCAAGGATGCGCGGGGCGGGGGCGGCGACGGTTTTCACCGGTAGTTGCGGGCGTACGTCGCAGAGAGCGACAGCGCCGGCGCAGGGAACGGCGAGCAGGTCGCCCTGGTGGAGATCCCCGGGGAGGGTGACGATCGGGTACGGCCAGGGAGCGGCACCGGATTCACCGGGGATGAGCTCGATGGTGGTGTTCTTCGCGATCGACGTGCGTCCGATGAGCCGGCACTGGTCCCAGCGAGGGGTGACACGGTCGAACGCGCAGTCGGTGAGCGCAACCTGCTTGCCCGCTTCGGTGTCGATGCGGAGGGTGATCCGGAAAACCAGCACGGTCACGTCGTTTCCGATGCCGTGGGCGCGCGCGCGTGCCGGCTTGGGGTGCGGGAGGTCTCCGGTGAGCAGCGCCGGGGTACCGGTGATCTCCACCAGCCTCGTCAAGGACACCCCGCCCACCACGACGTCCGAGATCGTGGGCACGGTGTGCTCCGGCCAATGTCGAGGTTCGAGGGGGTCGGGGATGCTGCGTCTGAGGGTGGGCAGGATCGCGGTGAGAGTCATGCCTCAAGTCCTACGCGGGCATCGACCGGTACGGAATGGTCCCTCACAGAACTCATGCGCCCACACCGGCAGACCCTAACAAGACCGGCCGGATTCGCCCGCGACCCGCCTCGGAGGCGTCGGGGTGGGGCACCGGGGTGTCGTGTTAGCGGGATGTCAGAGTTGCGCGGATCCTCGTATGGGTTCCGTTAGGACGCCTGTTTCACAGGGTGCGGCGCGTGTTTGATCGGGAGTTGCGCCCGCGTTTTCGGGTCGTGCGGCTAGTGGTCCTGCTGTCGCTTGTTCTCCGAATGGAGCTTGTTGTGCTTGACATCGTCTACGTGCTCGGCGTGATCGCCTTGTTCGTCGTCGTCGGGCTGCTGGGGAAGGCGGTGGAGAAGCTGTGATCGTCTTTGAACTTCTCGCCGCCGGTCTCGGGGTCGCGGCGATCGTGTATCTCGTGTTCGCTCTCGTGAAACCGGAGCGCTTCTGATGACCTGGGTGTACGCGCTTCTCGCCCTCGCCACCGTCGCCATCATCCTGGGCATCCTGCACCGCCCGTTCGGTGACTACATGGCCTGGGTCTACACGTCCCGCAAGGACTGGAAAGTCGAACGCGGGATCTACAAGATCATCGGCGTCGATTCCAAGACCGAGCAGACCTGGCAGGCCTACCTGCGCAGCGTGCTCGCGTTCTCCGCGATCGGCCTGCTGATCGTCTACGGCCTGCAACGCCTCCAACAGTGGCTGCCGTACTCGCTGGGCCTGACGGCTCCCTCGGAGCATCTGTCGTTCAACACCGCGGCATCGTTCGTCGGCAACACGAACTGGCAGTCGTACTCGCCGGAGCTCACCGTCGGCTACACCGTCCAGTTCGCCGGTCTCGCGGTGCAGAACTTCGTGTCCGCCGCAGTCGGTATCGCGGTCGCGATCGCTCTGGTGCGCGGTTTCGCCTACCGGCGCTCAGGCACGATCGGGAACTTCTGGGTCGACCTGGTCCGCGGCACGCTGCGCATTCTGCTGCCGATCGCCGTGGTCGGTGCGATCGTGCTGATGATCGGCGGAGTGATCCAGAACTTCAACGGGTTCACCACCGTCAGCACGATCACCGGCGCCACACAGACGATCCCCGGCGGGCCGACGGCGTCGCAGGAGGTCATCAAGCTGCTCGGCACCAACGGCGGCGGGTTCTTCAACGCGAACTCGTCTCACCCGTTCGAGAACCCCACCGCGTGGACGAACGTGTTCCAGGTGCTGCTGATGCTCGCCATCCCATTCTCCCTGCCCCGCACCTTCGGGCGGATGGTGGGTGACAACCGTCAGGGTTACGCGATCGTCTCCGTGATGGCGATCCTGTACGTGGCGTCGTTCAGCATCCTCACCGCGCTGGAATCGGCCGGCATGGGCACCGCCCCCGGCCTTGCCGGCGGCGCGATGGAAGGCAAGGAGCAGCGGTTCGGGATCATCGGATCGACCCTGTTCGCCACCACCAGCACCGGCACCTCCACCGGCGCGGTGAACTCGATGCACGACTCGTACACCGCCCTGGGCGGGATGATGCCGATGCTGAACATGATGCTCGGTGAAGTCACCCCGGGCGGCGTCGGCTCCGGGATCTACGCGATCCTGATCCTCGCGGTCATCGCCGTGTTCATCTCGGGTCTGCTGATCGGACGCACGCCGGAGTACCTGGGCAAGAAGATCGGCCCGCGCGAGATCAAGCTCGCCGCGCTCTACATCCTCGTCATGCCCACCCTGGTGCTGGCCGGAACGGCGCTGAGCTTCGCGATCCCCGGTGTCCGGGAAGAGGTGGAGAACACGTCGATCTGGAACCCCGGCATCCACGGCATGTCCGAGGTGCTGTACGCGTTCACCTCCGCAGCGAACAACAACGGTTCCGCGTTCGCCGGTCTCACCGCGAACACGCCGTGGCTGAACACCACACTGGGGCTCGCGATCTTGCTGGGACGGTTCGTGCCGATCGTGTTCGTCCTCGCCCTGGCGGGCTCTCTCGCCGCTCAGGACAAGGTTCCGACCACCTCCGGCACCCTCCCCACGCACCGTCCGATGTTCATTGGGCTGCTGACCGTGGTCACGATCCTGGTGACCGCACTGACCTTCTTCCCCGTTCTCGCGCTAGGTCCGCTAGCGGAAGGGCTGATGTAAACCATGTCCACTATCACCGAACCCCGCCCGAAAACGGCGGGCACCCCCACCCGGAAGGGCGGGTTCACCTGGGAACAGGTCCGGGCCGCCCTACCCGGTGCGTTCCGCAAACTCAACCCCAAAGAGCAGTGGCGCAACCCCGTCATGTTCCTTGTCTGGGTCGGTGCCACGCTCACCACGGTCCTCGCCGTCACGGAACCGTTCATCGGCGGACCTGCCGATTCCGGCGGCACGGTCGTGCCGTGGTCGTTCACCTGGGCGATCGCGGTGTGGCTGTGGCTGACCGTGCTGTTCGCGAACCTCGCCGAGTCTGTCGCCGAAGGCCGCGGCAAAGCGCAGGCGGAGACCCTGCGCAAGACCCGCACCAGCACGATGGCCAACCGGGTCGCCTCCTACGACCCGGCCACCGATGCGGCCGCTGAGCGGGCTGCGACCACGCAGATCTCCTCCTCGGACCTCGCCCTGGGAGATGTGGTGGTCGTGACCGCGGGTGAGCTGATCCCCGGCGACGGCGACATCGTGTGGGGTATCGCGTCGGTGGACGAGTCGGCCATCACCGGCGAGTCCGCACCCGTGGTCCGTGAGTCCGGCGGTGACCGGTCCGCGGTGACCGGCGGCACCCGGGTGCTCTCGGACCGGATCGTGGTGCGCATCACCTCCAAGCCGGGTGAGACGTTCGTGGACCGGATGATCGCCCTCGTCGAGGGTGCGAGCCGGCAGAAGACCCCGAACGAGATCGCGCTGAACATCCTGCTCGCGTCGCTGTCGATCATCTTCGTCGTCGTCGCGCTGACGCTCAACCCGATCGCGTCCTATGCGGCCGCCCCGGTCAGTGTCACGGTGCTGGTCGCGCTGCTGGTGTGCCTCATCCCGACCACGATCGGTGCCCTGTTGTCGGCGATCGGCATCGCGGGCATGGACCGGCTCGTGCAACGCAACGTGCTGGCGATGTCCGGGCGTGCGGTCGAAGCCGCCGGAGATGTCACGACGCTGCTGCTCGACAAGACCGGCACCATCACCTACGGCAACCGGCGCGCCTCCGAGTTCGTGCGCCTCGGCGGGGTGCGCGAACAGGACCTCGTGCGCGCGGCGGCGCTGTCTTCGCTGGCAGACCCGACCCCGGAGGGTGTGTCGATCGTCGAGCTCGCCGAGCAAGAGCATGGGGAGTTCGACTGGAACACGACCGGGGAGATCGTGCCGTTCACGGCGCAGACCCGCATGTCGGGCCTGGACCTGCCTGATGGCACCCAGATCCGCAAGGGTGCCGGTTCGGCCGTCATCGCCTGGCTCGAAGAAGGCGGGAAGCGGCTGCCGTCGTCCCTGCTCGCCGAGCTGGACGAGTACGTCGAACGCATCTCCCAGTCCGGCGGCACCCCGCTGGTCGTCGCGACCAAGGACACCGCCGGGGAAGGGACCCTCCTGGGCGTCGTGCATCTGAAGGATGTCGTGAAGGAGGGGCTGCCGGCGAAGTTCGCCGAGATGCGGTCGATGGGTATCCGGACCGTCATGATCACGGGCGACAACCCCCTCACCGCGGCCGCGATCGCGAAAGAGGCGGGTGTCGATGACTTCCTCGCCGAAGCCACCCCCGAGGACAAGCTCGCCTACATCCGCAAGGAGCAGGAGGGCGGCAACCTCGTCGCGATGACCGGTGACGGCACCAACGACGCCCCTGCGCTCGCGCAGGCAGACGTCGGTGTCGCGATGAACTCCGGCACCTCGGCTGCGAAAGAGGCCGGGAACATGGTCGACCTCGACAGTGACCCGTCCAAGCTCATCGACGTGGTGCGGATCGGGAAGCAGCTGCTGATCACCCGTGGGGCGCTGACGACGTTCTCCATCGCCAACGACATCGCGAAGTACTTCGCGATCATCCCGGCGATGTTCATGGGCGTGTTCCCGCAGCTCGCCGCCCTCAACATCATGGGGCTGCATTCGCCGGCCTCGGCGGTGCTGTCGGCGATCATCTTCAACGCTATCGTGATCGTCTTCCTCATCCCGCTGGCGCTGCGTGGGGTGAAGTACCGGCCCGGGAACGCGTCCAGCATCCTCGGCCGAAACCTCGCCGTCTACGGCCTCGGCGGCGTGATCGCCCCCTTCATCGGGATCTGGGTGATCGACCTCGTCGTCCGCCTCATCCCCGGCTTCTGAGCCTTCTGAGAAAGAGATCATCATGAACACACAAGCTCGCGGAGTCGGGCGCACCATCTGGGTCGCCACCCGCGCCATGGCCCTCCTCACCCTCGCGTTGGGGGTCGGGTACACCCTCCTCATCACCGGCATCGGACAGCTCGCTCTCCCCGCCCAGGCGAACGGGTCGATCGTCACCAACCAGGACGGCGACCCGGTCGGGTCGGCGCTGATCGGTCAGTCGTTCACGGACGAGGACGGGAACCCGCTGCCGGAGTACTTCCAGCCGCGCCCGTCTGCCGCTGGTGACGGGTACGACGGGGGCGCCTCGTCCGGGTCGAACTACGGCCCCGAGAACGAGGACCTCATCGCCGCGATCACGGAGCGCAAGGCTCAGGTGGCGGAGTTCAACGGGGTCACCGAGGACGAGGTGCCCGTCGACGCGGTCACCGCCTCCTCCTCGGGGCTTGACCCGCACATCAGCCCCGAGTACGCGGCGATCCAGATCGACCGCATTGCCGACGCCCGCGGCATCCCCGCAGAGCAGCTGCGGGAGTTGGTCGCAGCGCACACCCAGGGGCCGGACGCCGGCTACCTGGGAGAATCGAGGGTGAACGTTCTGGAACTGAACATCGCCGTGGACGAGTTGGAGGGCTGACCATGCCGAAACGGGGGCAGCTTCGGGTGCTGCTCGGGGCTGCCCCCGGGGTCGGCAAAACCTTCACCATGCTCGAAGACGGTCGCCGCCTGCTCGCAGACGGGAAAGACGTCGTCGTCGGGATCGTGGAAACCCACGGCCGTGCCGCCACCGCGGCCATGACCGAAGGGCTCCCCAGTGTGCCTCGCACCCGCGTGGAACACCGGGGCGTCACGCTCGAGGAGATGGACCTGGACGCGGTGCTTGACCGCAAGCCCGCCGTCGCGCTGGTCGACGAGCTCGCCCACACCAACGCACCCGGGTCGAAGAACGACAAACGCTGGCAGGACGTGGAGGAGCTGCTCGCGGCGGGGGTCGATGTGATCTCCACCCTCAACATTCAGCACATCGAGTCCCTCAACGATGTCGTCGAGCAGATCACCGGCGTCCCGCAGCGCGAGACCGTTCCGGACAGTTTCCTGCGCGGCGCCGAACAGATCGAGGTCGTCGACCTCGCCCCCCAAGCCCTCCGGGACCGACTCAGCGGCGGGTTCGTGTACCCCGCTGAACGCGTCGACGCCGCCCTGTCGAACTACTTCCGGCTCGGGAACCTCACCGCGCTGCGCGAACTCGCCCTCATCTGGCTGGCCGACGAAGTCGACCAAGCGCTGAAGGGGTACCGCAAAGACCACGGCATCGACAGCACCTGGGAGGCCCGCGAACGCGTCGTCGTCGCCCTCGCCGGCGGCCCCGAAGGCGAAACACTCCTGCGCCGCGGCGCACGCATCGCCGCCCGCTCCGCCGGCGGCGAACTCATCGCCGTGCACATCACCAGCCAAGACGGGCTCCGCACCGGCAACCCCGCCACCCTGGCCGAGCAGCGGGCACTCGTGGAGAAACTCAACGGCACCTACCACCAGGTCATCGGCGAAGACATCCCCACCGCGCTGGTGGAGTTCGCCCGCTCCGTCAACGCCACCCAGCTCGTCCTCGGCGCCAGCCGACGCGGCCGCATCACCTCCGCGTTCACCGGCCCCGGCATCGGTGCGACCGTGGTCCGCGAATCCGGCGACATCGACGTGCACATGGTCAACCACGCCGCCGCCGGGAAACGCTTCACCCTGCCCCCGCTCACCGGGGCACTCACCCGCAAACGCCGCATCCTCGGGTTCGTCGTCGCCCTCCTCGGCGGGCCCGCGCTCACCGCACTGTTGACCCTGTTCCGCAGCGAAGACTCCATCACCACCGACGTCCTCGCGTATCAGCTCCTCGTCGTCATCGTCGCCCTGGTCGGAGGAATCTGGCCGGCCCTGTTCGCCGCGGTGCTGTCCGGGATCACCCTGGATTTTCTGTTCATCGAACCGCTCTACACGATCCACATCCACCAGCCCCACCACCTCCTCTCTCTCATCCTGTATGTGGTGATCGCGAGTCTGGTGAGCTTCATCGTCGACCGTGCCGCCCGCTACACCCGCGCCGCCCGCAGATCCGCCGCCGAATCCGAACTCATCCAGACCATCGCCGGCAGCGTCCTGCGCGCAGACAACGCGATCCAAGCGCTCATCGACCGCACCCGCGAAGCCTTCCAACTTCCCGGCGTCCGCCTCATGCGCGGCGAAGACGTGCTCGCCCGGTCGGGGGAACCGCTGCCCGACAATCACCACACCAGCATTCGCGTCACCGACGACACCACTCTGGAACTGCACGGCCCCGACCTCGCTGCGGCGGAACAACGCCTCCTCGCGGTCGTCACCGCCCAACTCACCGCCGCACTCGAACACCAGCACCTTACCCAGACGGCGCAGCAGATCGAACCGATCGCGGCATCGGATCGGGTACGCGGCGCCCTTCTCTCCGCTCTCAGCCATGATCTGCGCCGCCCCCTTGCAGCCGCAGCCGCGGCGGTCGGAGGGTTGAAGGCGGCAGGCCCCGACCTGGCGCTGACAGACAAGAAGGAACTCCTCGACACCGCCGATGAGAGCCTCGCAGCCCTCGCGGCTCTCGTCACCGACCTCCTCGACGTCAGCCGCCTACAAGCAGGGGTCCTGACGATCGCCGACATCCCCACCGACCCGGCAGAAACCATCGCCCCCGCCCTCGACGAACTCCACCTCGGCCCGACCGACGTCACCCTCAACCTCGCCCACGGCGACGCGCTCGCCCACGCCGACCCCGTACTCCTGCAACGAGTCCTGGTGAACCTCCTCGCCAACGCCCACCGCTACACCCCGGCCGGCACACCGATCCATGTCAGCACCAGCACCTTCGGTGACCGGCTCGAGATCCGCATCATCGACCGCGGCCCCGGCATACCGCCCGAGAAACTGGACGACATCTTCCTGCCCTTCCAACGCCTCGGCGACACCGACAACACCACCGGCCTCGGTCTCGGCCTGGCCCTCTCCCGCGGGTTCATCGAAGCAATGCACGGCACCCTCACGCCCGAGGACACCCCCGGTGGCGGGCTCACCATGGTCATCTCCCTCAACACCACCAGCACCAGCCAGGAGCAATCATGAGAATCCTGATCGCCGACGACGACCCGCAGATCCTCCGCGCCCTGCGCATCACCCTCACCGCCAAGGGCTACCAGATCTTCACCGCAGCAGACGGTGCCGAAGCTATCGCCGCCGCGATCGACCACCACCCCGACATCTTCCTCATCGACCTCGGCATGCCTAAACTCGACGGCATCGAAGTCATCCACGGCATCCGCGGCTGGTCGCAGGCACCCATCCTCGTCGTCTCCGGACGTGCCGGCGCCGCTGACAAAGTCGAAGCGCTCGACGCTGGCGCGGACGACTACATCACCAAGCCCTTCGCCGTCGAAGAACTCCTCGCCCGTATCCGCGCCCTTACCCGCAGAGTCCCCCCAGAAGACGCCACCCCCGTCGTCCACCTCGGTGCGGTAACCATCGACCTCGCCGCGCACAGCGTCACCCGTGACACTCCCGACGGGCAAAAGCAGATACGCCTTACCCCCACGGAATGGCAGTTCATCGACATCCTCATCCGCAACGCCGGGAAGCTCGTTACTCGCCAAACAATCCTCACCACCATCTGGGGCACCGAACACGCCGAAGACACTGGCTACCTCCGCCTCTATGTCTCCCAACTGCGACGCAAGCTCGAAGAAGACCCCACCAGTCCGGTGCATCTCCTGACCGAGCCGGGTATGGGCTACCGTCTCGACGGCATGACCACCTGACCTTCGGGATCCCGACGCGACCTTGAGTATCCTCGACACCATCGGCATCATCGGTGAGCTGCTGTCCTGGATCGGTGCGATCATCGGCGTCCCTTTCGCCATCGCCGCCCTCATCATCCGCGCCATCGACGGGCCCCGCCTCACCACGAACGTCACCATCGTCGAGGACCTCGACCAGAGACCGATCGCGATGTGGAGCGTGCAGGACCGCACCTACACGCGCCCCCTGACAGCACGCGACGAGATCCGTGACCGCGAATCGACAAGCGTCACAGGTTTCGTATCAGAACGCGATCCAGAGAGACTTGAACTTCATAAGCGCTCCCACGCTGAGCGCTTATGCTGGACTCTCGCGATCACCATGCTCAGCACCGCAGTAGTAGGGTTCCTTGCGTCACTTCTCCCGATGTTCTGGTGACAGACCCGACTCAACCTTCGATTCTGTGAGTCCAGTGCGAGGTCAGCGTTAGGGTTCTCGGCCCGCATCGTATGGGTACCGTTAGGGGTGCTCGATTCTCGGCGGCGACTAGCCTTCGATTAGCGAGTATGACGGTCGATGGTCGACAGGACGTATTCACGAGGCCCAACGGTGTGTCGTTGGCGCCGGTGGCCACGTTTTCGCCACTCCTCGCCCGAACCCAGGTCGCACACGCGCCGGTTGACCCGATCGCTTTTGACTGTCTCAAGTTCATCGTCGTTCGCGCGGGCAGAGCTCGACTGTTCAGTGAGTTTGGCGTGCACTTCGTCAGCATGGGTGACGTTGTGATTCTGGCAGCGAACACCCTCTGTGGCGCTGAGCCCGAGGGGTGGATTTCGACCACGACGCTCTACCTTGACCGAGACTATGTCATCGATCAAGTGTTCTGGCAGTACGCGTCCCGGTTCCATGAGCGGCTCGACGCCAGTCAGTTCCTTGACGCCCATTACGCAGAACCCACCCAGGTGGTCCGTATCGGTAGGCACAGGGCGGGACTGATGATGCCATGGCTCGATGAGTTGGTTGCATTGAGCGTAGACGGCCTTCCTCCTGATCGGTTCTATCGAGCGCAATCGCTCGTCTCCGCCGTGTTCGACATTCTGGTTCCGTTCATTGTGGTTGCCAATGAAGGGACAGCTGGCGCGCGGCGAAGTGCATCGACGCCCACCGTGCCACGTCATCGTCAATTCCGTCCGGTACGTCCAGAGGTTCTTGAGGTCGCGCAGGTCTTGCGTGCGGAGCTGGATCGGCACTGGACTGTGACTGAGCTCGCAGCCCGAGCGCACTTGTCCGTGTCTCAGTTGCGGCGGGTGTTCGTCGAGGCCTTTGGTAAGTCGCCGATCTCCTACTTGACGATGCTTCGTGCCGAGCGCATGGCTCACCTACTGCGTGTGGATAACGCGCCCATCTCTGAGATCGCGGCCCAGGTGGGCTGGGGGGACCCTGACTTTGCTGCACTTCAGTTCCGCCGGAGTGTCGGCGTTTCCCCCAGCGAGTACCGCAGAATCAGCGAGGTTGTCCCGGCGCCCTTCAACCCTGAGTGAACGCGCGTCTTGCCGGGTGAAACGCTCATCTTTTTGCGCACGGATCACCAGGACTCTCCCGAATGAGCTAGACCGAGTTTGACCACGTCGGGTTCAGTGATGCACCTGGCGGTCGCTCACTTTCTGTCCGTCGTCCGTCTCGATTGCGTTTCCTGAGTCCCTTCGCGCACCTTCTGGTCGCAGAGGTCACCCGCCGTGTTGCGGGTACCTGCGGAAGGAGGACGACGATGGCGACCAGCGAAGAGGCGCGGGCTGCGCGGGATGCGAAGCTCGATGCCCTCCATGAACAGCTCACCGGCGCGGTCGAGTCGTTGGTGTCGGGTGAGGACTGGAAGCAGGCGCTAGAGTTCGCGGCCCGGTTCCGTGCCCGTTCGTTCAATAACACGCTGCTGATCTTCGTGCAGCATCAGGCAGCGTTCGAGGCAGGCCGAGTGCCGGAGCCAGTGCCGTCGTATGTGGCGGGGTTCAAACAGTGGCAGGCGCTCGGCCGGCAGGTCGAGAAGGGCCAGTCGGGGTACATGATCCTCGCCCCGGTGACGGGCAGATTCGCGTCGTTCACGCCGAAGGTGGTGGAGTCGTGGCGCCGGCTCGGCCGGTTCGAGAAACCAAAACCGGGTGAGGCGGTGCGCTCCCGCATGGTCGGTGTCCGCCCCGCCTACGTCTGGGATGTCTCCCAAACCGCCGGTGACCCGATCCCCGGGCCGCCGTCACCTCGGCTGCTGGAAGGTGAAGCCCCCGACGGGCTCTGGGATGGCATCGCGCGTCTGGTGGAGGCGGAGGGGTTCACGGTGTTGCGGGTGCCGCATGAGGGCATGATCCACGGTGCGAACGGCCTCACCGATTTCGGTGCGCGGACGGTGGCGGTGCGGGAGAACATGCCCGAGGCGGCACAGGTGAAGACCCTGGTGCACGAGCTCGCCCACGTCCTTCTGCACGGCCCGGACAATCCGGATGCGACGGGGCATCGCGGGATTGGTGAGGTGGAGGCGGATTCGGTGGCGTTGATGGTCGCCGCAGCGCACGGCATGGACACCAGCGACTACACGGTCCCGTATGTGTCGGGGTGGGCGGCGACGGTGCCGGAGAAGTCCCCGGTCGAAGTCGTCCAAGCCACCGGCGAACGAGTCCGCAAAACCTCAGCCAGCATTCTCGATCAGCTCCCCACCGTGCAAATCGGCGACGGTGACCCGCCCGGCCTCACCCGCGACGCCCCAGCACGGAAGCAACCCGCGCCGACGGCGGATGCCGTGGGCGATCCGCTCACTGAGGAGCCGCGCCGCGCGGTGGCGGCATCGGTGAGGAGCCTGTGATGGGCGCGATCGATCTGTTCGCCGAAGTCGGCGGGCTGCCGCTTTCGGAGGCGGCGGCGCGGTTTGCTGCGGCCGGGGTGCCGGTGTTCCCGTGTGTGCCGGGTGAGAAGCGCCCTTTGGTGCTCCGCGGCTTCCATGACGCGTCCGCTGATCCAGGGCAGGTTGCGGGATGGTGGTCGAGGTGGCCGTCCGCGAACATCGGCATCCCCACCGGTGCCATGTCCGGGGTGGAGGTCGTCGATGTCGACGTGCATCCGACCGGCACCGGATTCCCTGCCTTCCGCGAAGCGCACCGTCAAGGCCATGCGGTGGGGTGGGCGGCGCTCGTGCGCACCCCCTCCGGTGGGCTCCACGCCTACTACCCGGCGCACGCGGATCGTGTGCAGTCGTCGTGGCAGGCAGCGCGGGCGCATGTCGATTTCCGGGCTGAGGGCGGCTACATCATCGCGCCGCCGTCGAAGGTGCTGCGCCCTGGTGGGGTGCGGGCACCGTACCGGCTCATCGTCGCATCAGGCGATACTCCGGTGCCGGTGGATGCGGCGCGGCTGCGCGAGTTCCTGGACCCGCGTACCCCGATCCCTCTCGACCGTGCGCGCGCCAGCTCTCATCGGTTTGAGCGGCGTGGGTCGGATGTGAAGGTGCTCGCGGGTTGGGTGGCGGGGCGTGGTGAGGGTGAGCGGAACCGGGGCTTGTTCTGGGCCGCGTGCCGACTCGCAGAATCCGGCACCCCACCCGACGCGACCCTCGACGCGCTGGGGCCTGCGGCGGAGCATGCGGGGCTGGGGGTGCGGGAGATCATGGCGACGATCCGCTCCGCCTACCGCACCACCCACCCCGCACCGCACACGTCCGTGGAGCCGGTGGCGGATGAGCGGCGTGTGGTGCGCGGATCACCGGGGCGGGTGATCTCATGAAGACCACCGAGGCTGTCTCGCCGCGGGGTCGCCGCTTAGCGGTGGTGACGGCGATCACGGGCACGGTGTTCATCGCAGCCGGCGCATTCTGGCTGTCGTTCACCGCGCTTGCTGATCTGGCGCGGCGGTCTGGGATTGATGCGGGGCAGGCGTGGGCGTGGCCGTTGATCGTGGACGGCATCATCGTCGTCGCAACCGTCGCCGTCGTCGCCCTCGCCAGCCAGTCCCGCCCGACCTGGTACCCGTGGACGCTCCTCGCCGCCGGCGCGATCGTGTCGGTCACGGCGAACGCGATCCACGCGATCATCGCCGCCGACACCGACGTACCGCCGATCTTGGCTGCGTCGGTCGCCGCGATCCCGCCGCTGGTGCTGCTGTCGATCACGCACCTCACCGTCATCCTCACCCGCCCCACCAGCACACCGGATGCAGACGTGATCGAGAACGCTCCGGCTGAGGCGGTCGCTCCATCGCAGGCGGTCGCCGTGCCAGAACGGGAGCCAGCGCTGGCAGTGGAGTTGCCGGTGGTGTCGGTGCGTGAGCGGCGGGCGGAGGCGACCACGTTGCGGGAGGTGGAGGGGTGGTCGAACAAACAGATCGCCCGGCACCTGGGTGTACACCCCTCCACGGTCGGCCGCTGGTTCACCCCAGCGATCAATGGAGCGAAGGACGAAGCATCGTGAACGATCACGCAGAGAGGAACCGCACCGAACTACCGGTGACTCGGCCCGAGACGGTCGAAGGTTCCGAGGCTGAGCGGTCGGTGTTCGCCGTGCACCGGGACCCCTCGCTCACCGCCGCCGGTGCTGATCCTGGTTCGCGGGTGGGGCGCGGGGTTGCGTGGGTGCGGCCGACTGATTTGATCGCGTCGAGCTCCGCCCGGATCGCGGGCCGCGGCATCAACTTTCAGAGCGAGCTCGCGCACCGTGCCCGACGCGCGCCAGGCCACGCCTACCGTGCGACCCGGAATCATGCCCGCGACATTCGGGATCGCCGAGCGGAACGTGCGGCATCTGCGGGGCCGTCGGTGTTCGAGTCGTTCGATGTGTTCGAGGCGCAGGATCGGTCGCGCTCGTCGTCGTGGGTGCGGCCGTCCGGGATCGGGCTGGGGTGAACGGCTATGCGCAGAAGATGGTGGCGCGACGGGGTTGGTGGGGAGCCGGTGCGCACCTGCTTGTCAGGAGGTGCCACCATGCCACAACCCCACACCCCACGCAGCGACGGTCGCGGGCGTGAGCTCGAGAACTCAGAACGGCTCCGCGGACTCCTCACCCGCCTCAACGCCGCAGGCCCGGACGCCTGGCGGACGGACCCCGATGCAGCGGAACTCATGCGGCACGCGGCCGACAAGTACGCCGCCCTCGCGCGCAAGCACGGCCTGGACCCGTGGGAGGCGGCGACCGCGGCGTTTGAGGCGATGCGCACGCCCTCGGTGCGGCGGGCGGATGATCCGTGGGCGGTCATCACCCGTGCCGTGCAGATCACCTGCATCGCGGAGAACCGCGCCAATGGGCTCTTGTGTTCTGTGCATCAAGCGCGCCGGCCGAGGTACTCGAGTTTCCATGACGCCGAACGCTTCTCTGAGCGGGAAAACCCCCTCACCGACTACCACCCCGCGTTCCGCGCCGACCCGTTCCCACACGATGACGAAGACGATGACAGCGGCGACGAGATGGAAGTACCAAGGTCGACGGGTGTGGAGTCCGCCGTCGAGGACACGATCGCGTTGCTGTGCTGGAACCGGTGGGAACCAGTGGTCGCCCGTGCCGCAGTCGAGTGCATCTGCGCCCGCCTCGCGGAATCCGTCTCCCGTACGGGCGCATACGAGTCCCTGCGACGCGACCGGCACGCCCGCGCCCTGCTCGATCTGCCTGCCCCGTCGTGGTATAGGCTGCTGCGGATCATCCTCGGCGCCCCCGACCTGCACCTGGCCGGTACGAACGCGGGCCGTGGGGTGTTGCTGCGGCTGCTGATCGGTGAGTCCTTGGCGCACCTCATGGATGACACGGACTTGGCTGCGGCGATCAAAGTCGCCGCACCCGGCGTGATGCGGGGTCGGCCATGAGCGAGCCGGGGCATATCGAGCTGGAGCGGGCCGTCGATTCGATCTGGGCCGGCCGCCGACACCGCGAGGACTACGGCGACCTCGACTCGCTGGTGGAGTCGATAGCGCGGGATGGGCTGTTGCAGCCGATCACTATCACCCCGGACGGGATGCTGATCTGCGGCGCACGACGTTTGGCCGCGATCCGCCGGCTCGGGTGGAAGACGGTGAACGTGTGGGTGCGCTCGGGCATCTCCACCACCCTCGGGCAGCTCCTCGCCGAACAGGACGACAACCTCCTGCACAAGCCCCTCACCCGCACCGAGGAAGCCACCCTCTACGCCGAACTGAAATCCCTCATGGTCGAGGATGCGACGGGCCGGCAGGAAGCGTCACGGTTCACCTCGAAACACGAAAACCCCAGGTCACACGGTGCCGCCACCGTGGCGGCACCGCAAAAGGGCGAGACACGACAGCAGGCTGCGCTCATGGTCACCGGCCGCAACGCCTACACCTCGCTAGAACGCATCAACGAGTTGCAGCACCTTGCCGCCGACCCTGCACAGCCCGACGACGTACAGCAGCGGGCACGGGAAGAACTTGACCGGATCGACGCGGGCGGGTCGATCACCGGAGCCGGGCATCGCATCAGAGCCGCACAAGCCCTCGCCGAACTCGACGCCCTCGCGGGCGACCCTGCACAACCGGCAGGCATCCGCGACACCGCCGCCGCAGGCGCGACCCGTCTCCGGGAGCTTGAAGACACGGCACGGCCGGCGGATCTGGAACGTCTCGCGGTACTCGCTGTCGAGCGTGCGAAGTCTGCGACGAAGAAGCGTTCCGCCCAGCTCGCATCAGCACGGCTCCACGCGGTTGAGGAGCAGCCGCGGGAGTTCCTGCCGGTGCGGTCGTTCGTCTACCTCTGGGATGAACTCTCCACCTGGACTGAACGCTACGACCCCGAAAGCATCGGCCCGTCCTTGTCGGGTGAGCAGTGGGCGATGTTCGAGAACGCCGTCACCGCGACGGTGGCGTTCCTGGATACCGCCCGCACTGCACGAAACGTGCGCCGCGAAACCGCCTGATCCCTCCGCACCCTTTCGGCCCTGGGTGCTGTGGTGCACCTGTCTGGTGATCCGAATCTCGTCGGGAAGGACATCAGGATGGACCCCACCGCTCGCAGCCGCCGCACCGTGCTCATCGCCGCCATCGCCGGCGGCCTCATCCTGCTCCTCCTCATCGGTGTCGGCGTCTACGGACTCATCCGCGGACCCCAGACCACCGAACCCGCTGAGCCAACCCTTACCGATGGGCCGGCGGCCACGAACCCGGCACACGTCCCGGCAGAGCCGGAGCCTGTGGTCACAATCGGCGGACCGGAAAAGTTCGCAAGCGCGGTCGCGGAAGCACTGTTCACGTGGGATACGACCAGCGGGTATGGGCCTGCCGATTACGCGCAGATGCTCGCCGATGTCACCGCCGAAACGGAAGCCGACGCGGCCGCTTCCGATGTCCGTTCCTATCTGCCTACGCCGGAGGCGTGGGCGCAGCTCCGCACGCATCAGACGCGGCAGTGGCTCATCATCGACACGATCGAGATCCCGGCTGCGTGGGAGGATGCGGTGGTGCAGGCGGCGCCGGGGCAGATTCCTGACGGTGCGGTCGCGTACACGATCACCGGCACCCGCCACCGGACCGGCTACTGGGGCACCGACCCGGTCACGACAACGCACCCGGTCGCGTTCACCGTGTTCCTCATTTGCACCCCCGAACGGGGCTCCGCACCGTCGCCTGCCGATCCGATCACCGACACCTGTCTCTTGTTGCGGTTGTCGCAGCTCGACAACCCTTTGCGGTGACCGCCATGCTCAAGAAGCTCCTCGCCGCCCTCACCGTCGCCGCCGTCTGCTTCGGCCCCGCGACCGTCCTCCTGTCCGTTGCCGTCCTCGCCAACCCCGCCATCGCCGCGTGCGCACCGGGGTCGTTGATCGTGGGGCCGATCCCGGACTCACTGACCGCGACCACGAAGAACGGTGAGACGGTGACGCTGAACCGTCAACAACTCACCCACGCCGCAACCATCATCACCGTCGGCGGACAAACAGACGATGTCGGGCGTCCGGGGGCGGTGATCGCGTTGATGGCGGCGCTCACGGAGTCGCACCTGCGGATGCTCGCCAACACCGGCACCTACCCCGAATCCGCGAACTTCCCCAACGATGGGGATGCGTCCGATCATGACTCGCTCGGCCTGTTCCAGATGCGGCCGCAAGCCGGGTGGGGCACCGTCGCGGAGCTCATGGACCCGAACTATCAAGCCCGCGCGTTCTACGGCGGACCGGCCGGACCCAACTACCCGAGCCCCCGAGGACTGTTGGACATTCCGGGGTGGCAGCAACTCGACCCCGGCAAAGCTGCGCAAGCCGTCGAGGTGTCGGCCTATCCGGATCGGTATCAGAACTATCAGCCCGTCGCCGAAGCGATCCTCACCGCACTCACCCGCCCCGCACCATCAACCGGCGGCGGTGGCGGTGAGGTGGTGGTGCCGGAGACCACCAGAGTCGTGTTCCCGTTGCCGGAAGGCTCCTGGGTGCGGACCAGCCCGTTCGGGTGGCGCACCGACCCAATCACATTCGAGACCGCGTTCCACTCCGGCAGCGACTTCGCCGCCGCCGACGGCACCCCGATCTACGCCGTCGCCGATGGAATCGTCACCCACGCCGGATACACCGGCTCCTGGGGCGGACTCATCATCGTGGAACACACCGTCGGCAGCGAACGCATCGCGTCCTATTACGCCCATATGTGGGAGCACGGCATCCACGTCACCGAAGGCATGACCATCACCGCCGGCCAACACATCGGCGATGTCGGCTCCTCCGGGAAATCCACCGGCCCCCACCTCCACCTCGAAATCCGCCCCGGCGGGACCGAGCAGCCCGCGATCGACTCCGACCAATGGCTCACCGACCACGACGCCGAAGGCATAACCGGCGGCAACACCTCCCGCGCGACCTGCACTCTGAGCGGGGGTGGCCGCTGATGGACGTGTTCCCCGACTTCGGCGGCGTCGGCGCCGCCGACGACCTCCGCACGGTGATCGGCGCGCTACTGATGTTCGTGCTCATCATCGCCGTACTCATGCTGATCGTCTCAGCGATCATCTGGGCCATCTCATCCTCGACCGGCAACCCCCACACCGCGACCAAAGCCCGCCTCGGTGCCTGGGTGGCACTCGGCACCGCAGCCCTCGCAGGAGCTGGCGTTGCCTGGGTCAACTTTCTCCTTGGTGTAGGAGATCAACTTTGACGATGCGTCGTCGTGCTGCTGCGGTCTACTCGTGTACGGTCTCCAGATCGGAGTTACGACACCACATATCTCCGTTGCGTCTCCAGAGAGCGTCTACAAGTGCATCCAGCACGGCTACGGGGAGGTCATCGAAGACCTCGGAGACGACGTCGTAAGCGTCGAGGATTTCAACGATCGCCACATACTCTTGATCTTCTGAGTCCCACGGAAGGCCCGCATCGTCAACCGTGATGTATTCGTTTGAGATCGTTGTAAGCATCTCGTCCAGTTTCAGGTCGAGTTCATCGAGCAGCGACCCGGACCAGAACTCGTCACCATCGTGTCCGACGAACAGAGACCCCAGCGTCAAGTTGCTCTCCCAAAGGAGATCATTTCCTTCGGGCCAGACGATGAAAGCTATGTCAGAAAGCTCGAACCGGACATCTCCGATGACCCGCCATTCCCGTTCCCATCGCCAATCGTGAGGTCGAGTGGAGTCAGTCGAGCGTACAGGGTCAATGAACGGCGTCATCTTCCAGTACGCATCTTCCACGTTGAGCGGCTTCTGGCGTGCGTCCAGAGACCTAGAGAGAAGCTGCTTCGCAGCGTCCCACTGAGGTGAAGGGTCACTGAGATACCAGACCGGTTGAGCGCCTTGTCTTTCGCGGAGTAGTTCTTTGTCAAAAACGAGGCCCCATCTTCGACCTCGACTGGTCATACGGCGTAGTTCGGTCAGTGGCGTTTCAGTGAAACAGACGGCCTTCTGATTCCCAACGGAATCCTGAAAGTTCTTGGCGATCCCGAAGGGATTGCGTGCCTCGATTCGCCCCTGTGTCAGCACACTCGCGAGATCTTGGGGCGTCCGAGTGAGATGCACCAGCCAACGTGACAGATCGCGTGCGCCTGAGTGCTGGGTTGTCCCAGCTGCGCTCGAGGGTATCGGTTCTGCCATCCCTTCAGATTACTCGTGGTGTAGAGGGGTGCACCTGGCTGGCAAGTCCGCCATTCCCTGGCGTTTGTGAGCTGAAGGAGCACCCTGTGATTGATATTGACCCGAACGGTACCGGGCTTCCCGGTATCGAGCAGTTGCGCATCATTGTCGGCGCGGTGATGACTGTCGGTCTGATCCTCTCCGTCCTCGCCCTGATCGTCTCCGCGATCGTGTGGGGCTTCGGCGCGAACTCCTCCAACCCGCACCTCGCGTCGCGCGGAAAGGTCGGCGTGCTCGTGTCCTGCGGGGCGGCGATCATCTGCGGCGCGTCGGTGACGCTCATCAACTTCTTCTGGGGCGTCGGCCAAGCCGTCTAACCCCACCACGGATGAGGGAAGGAGGATGCGGTGAGTGTGTGTGATGTGCCGGTGATCTCGGCCGTGTGCGACACCGTCGGGCAAGGAGCTGCGACGTTGATCGCAGCCCCGTTCGACTGGCTCGCCCAGGCGATGGGCGGGGCGGCGGCGTGGCTGTTCGAGGCGGTCTGGGCGGTGTTCGACACCACCACCCTCGTCGACGTCACCGACGAAGGCTACGTCGGGGTCTACAACATCCTCTTCGGGGTCGCGGTGTTCGTGGTGCTGATCTTCTTCTGCCTGCAACTGATCACCGGCCTCATCCACCGCGACTCCACCGCCCTCACCCGCGCTGCCCTCGGAGCCGCGAAAAGCATCCTCGGCTCGTTCGTCGCGATCGGTCTCACGGGGCTGTTGTTGGAGATCACGGATCAGCTCGCGGTCGGGATCGTGCAGGCGACAGGCAACACGATGGAGTCCATCGGTGACCGGATCACCCTGCTTGCGGCGGGGTTCGCGGGGATCAACATCGCCGCGCCCGGTGTCGGGGCGATCGTCACGATCTTCCTCGCGGGCCTTGCCATCAGCGCGGCTGCGATCGTGTGGTTCTCCCTCCTGATCCGTAAAGCCCTCCTGCTGGTCGCGATCGTGTTCGCTCCGATTGCTCTTGCGGGGTTTTCGTGGGATGCGACCAAGGGGTGGTTCGGGAAATGGGCGACGTTCGTGATCGCCTTGATCTTGTCGAAGTTGGTGCTGGTGGTGATCTTCCTCGTCGCGATCACCCAAGTGAGTGCTCCGATTGAGCTTGATCTGGCGTCGATCAGTGACCCCATCGCCGGGGTCGTGTTGATGTTCATCGCTGCGTTCGCCCCGTACATGACGTACAAGTTCGTCACGTTCATCGGATTCGATATGTACCATTCGATGAGCGCCGAACAAGAAGCCAAATCCGCCCTCAACCGGCCCGTCCCCGTCCCATCAGCACCGAAGACCGATGGGTCGAAGAAGGTACTCGACGGCGCCGGCGACCAGGGCGGTGGTGCGGCACCATCCGGCGGTGGCGCCCCACCCGCAACGGCTGCCAGTCCCGCCGCCGGCGGGGGCGCAGCGGGTGGTTCTGGTGCCGCGGCTGGTGCGGGTGCCGGGAGCGCGGGCGGTGGTGCTGGCGCGGCCGGTGCCGGGGCCGGCGGGGCTGCTGCTGCGGGGCCTGCGGCAGCAGTCGTGGTCGGGGCTCAGGTGGTCAGTGCGGCGGCGACTGCGGGGCCGAAGCTCGGTGGCACGGTCGGGGGTGCTGCGGAAGGGCACGCGGCCGGGGCCGGTGAGACCGTGCAACCCGCACCGCCACCGCCTGCGCCGAGTCACACGCCGACCGCACCACCGGCACGACCGATGCCCTCGACGCCGCCGCCTGCGCCGTCACCGAAGCCGGCTGCCGGGAAGGAATGATCGATGTCGACTCAGCAGAACACGAGCAATGCAGGGTTCGGGTTGCGGGCGGTGCAGTTCTCCCGCCTCACCCGCCGCAGCATCCTCCTCGGCCTCTCCCTCCCGCAACTCATCGTCCTCGCCACAGGTGTCCTCTCCATCGTCGGCGCCCTCTACGCCGGCGGCGGGATGCTGCTGGCCTGGACCGCACCCATCTGGCTCCTCTGCGCAGCCCTCGCTTGGACCCCGGTCGGGGGTCGGAAACTGGTCGAGTGGGTGCCCGTCACCTTCCGGTGGGTCGCTCGCACGCAGGCACGGCAGACGGTATTCCGGCGGCGGGTCGTGAAGCCTCGGCCTGCGGGGACGCTCGCTCTTCCGGGTGATGCGGCGTCGCTTCGGGAGTGGGAGGACCCGGAGACGGGGGCGGCGATGATCCACGACCCGCACGCGCAGACCCTTGCCGCGATCGTCGGCGTCTCACATCCCGCGTTCGTGCTCCTCGATCCCGGCGAGCAGGAACGCCGCGTCGCCACCTGGGGACGCGTGCTCGCCACCACCTGCCGGTCCGGGCGGATCGCCCGCCTGCAAGTGTGCGAACGCACCCTCCCTGACGGGGGTTCCGGGCTGGTCGAATGGTGGCAACGCCACGGCACCGATGACGGCTCCTGGACCTCCACCGTCTACCGGGAACTCATCGACCGTGCCGGTCCCGCCGGGGAACGCCACGCCACCACCATCAGCCTCGCCCTCGACCTCAAAGCCGCCGCCCGCCAAGTCCGCACGAACGGCGGCGGCATCAAAGGTGCCGCCGCCGTCCTGCGTCAGGAGATGACAACGCTGGTGACGGCATTGCGAGCGGCGGAGCTCACGATCACCGGGTGGCTCACCCCCGCACAGGTCGCGGTGATCCTCCGCTCCGCCTACGACCCCGCCACCGCCGCGATCCTCGAACGGAACACCGACATCGGCCGCTCCCTTGCAACCGCAGGCCCGGTCGCAGTCACCGAGTCGTGGGATCGGCTCAGATCGGATTCCGCGCACCATGCAGTGCTGTGGATCAGCGAGTGGCCGAGGTCACAGGTGTATCCGGGGTTCCTCGCCCCGGTGTTGCTGTCGTCAGGGATTCAACGATCGTTCTCACTGGTATGCACACCGATCCGGTCGGATCAGGCAGCACGCGACATCAGGAAGAAGAAGACCGAACTGATCTCAGATGCCGCGCAACGGCAGAAGATGGGGCAGATCGAAGACGCCTCCCAAACCGCCGAATACGGTGACGTACTCCAACAAGAAGCCGACCTCACCGCCGGCCACGGCGTCCTCCGCTACACCGGCCTCATCAGCATCTCCGCCCCATCTCCGGAAGAACTCGACACTGCCGTCGCAGCAGTCGAGCAGGCCGCCATCCAAGCCTCGTGTGAGACCCGGCGTCTCGTCGGGCAGCAGGCCCAAGCCTTCACCGTCGCAGCGTTGCCGCTGTGCCGCACCGTCTGAGAACGAGTAGGAGCCCGTCATGACGACCTTCCAAAACCCAACCGTCGACGCGGCGGAAGCGTCCGAAGCGCTCCGAGGGCTCGCGCACGCCTCCCGCGTGTTCGAGGACCCCGCCGACACCTACACGGTGCTCGGTGATCTTCTCGCCGGGGTGCGCTCCCTCCGGCAAGTGCTCGACCAACTCGCCACCACCCACCTCACGAACCGGGTGCGCGCGCACGACGACGCCGGGGATCAGACCGCCGGTGCGACCTACGCTCTCACCGCGACCGAGGAACTGCAGCAGGCCGCGGCGCTGCTGGATGGGGTACACGACCGGGTGGATGCGGCAATGGCTGCCTCGGGGCGGATCGCCTGGCATCCCGCCCCCACAGCACCGGGGGCGATGTCGCGGTGGGTGAGCGTGGTGTTCCTGCAAGGCCAGGACGCCGACGAGGTGCTGACGATCATCGACCGCGACGGCACTGATGCGGCGATCGAGCACCTGGCCGGGTTCGACATGGGCGAGGAGACCACGCAGGCCGCGCTCGTCAACGGATACGTCTACGAAACCATCCCCACCGGCCCCCTCGACCACACCACCACCGAAGGCGTCTACACCCTGACCTACAACCACGACCACGGGCACGTATCCCTACTCCGCGCACACCCGGAAACACGAGAGCCGGATGCTCCGGCTCCGTCGGCGAGGACAACGCCGAGCCGTCCACCGTCGCGCAGGCACGCACCGATGGGCGAAGAGGAAGACGACTGGTTCGCACCGTCGCAGTCCTCGTCAGTGCCTCGGGGGCGAGCACTGTGAGCGATCGGCAGAAGCTCCATACCGCGGCGCTGGTCGAACCGGCCGGGGAACGCCGCAAGCAGCGGAGAGCACGCAAGCACGCCGCCGCGAAGATCGAGACCAACGCCCGCCGCACTGAGCAGGCGGCGGAGCGTGAACGGGTCGCGGCGGAGCGGGCCGAACGCCGCAACACCACCTACCTACCCGCCGCCGGCGAACCAGGGGTAGCGGCGTTGCGGACGCCGGGGCGGTTGCGGTTGCCGCGGCATCAGGACACGTCTGCGACGCTCGCGGGCGCGTACCCGTTCCTCGCCGAAGGCGGCCTCGGCGCCGACGGGGTGTTCATCGGCCAGGATCTCTACTCGGGCGGCTCATTCGTCTACGACCCCTGGACCCTCTACGCGCGTGGTGTCATCACCGCACCCAACATCGTCCTCGCTGGCATCGTCGGGTCCGGCAAATCATCACTCGCCAAAAGCCTCTATACGCGGTCGATCCCGTTCGGACGCCGCGTGTATGTGCCCGGTGACCCGAAGGGTGAACATACGGCGGTTGCGGAGGCCGTTGGCGGGCGGGCGATCGTCCTCGGCCATGGGCTCCGCAACCGCCTCAATCCGCTCGATGAGGGCCACCGCCCGTCTGGGGTGAGCGATGCGGAATGGGCGGCGCAAGTCGCGTCCCGCCGCCGGGAACTCATCGGCGCGCTCGCAGAGACCGTGCTGGATCGGGTGCTGTCACCGTTGGAGCACACCGCGATCGACCTCGCCCTGAGGGATACTGTCCGCACCGCTGACGTACCGATCTTGCCGATGGTGGTCGACCGCATCCTGAACCCCGATCCTGCGACCGACACGGATGGCCGGCTGGCGGAGGACGGCAGGCTCGTCGGCCACGCCCTCCGCCGCCTCGTAGCGGGTGATCTTGCGGGATTGTTCGATGGGCCATCGACGGTGCGGTTCGATCCATCGCTGCCGATGGTGAGCTTGGATCTGTCGCGGGTGGCGGAGAACAGCACATTGATCTCGGTGCTGATGACCTGCTCAAGCGCGTGGATGGAGTCGGCGCTGATGGACCCGAACGGCGGGCACCGGTGGGTAATCTACGACGAAGCCTGGCGACTCATGGCCTACCCCGCACTCCTACGCCGCATGGACGCACAGTGGCGGTTGGCGCGACATTACGGGATCGCGAACATGCTGATCTTCCACAAACTCACCGACCTCGACAACGTCGGCGACCAAGGCTCCGCGATGCGCGCCCTCGCGAACTCGCTTCTGGCGAACGCTGAGACGAGGATCATCTACCGGCAAGAACCCGACCAGCTCGGCGCCACCGCCGCAGCCCTCGGCCTCACCGGCACCGAACAGAAACTCCTCCCAGGACTCGGCACCGGGCAAGGACTCTGGCGCATCAAAGAACGCTCCTTCGTCGTCCAGCACCAACTCCACCCGGCCGAGCTCGCCGCGTTCGACACCACAGCAAGGATGAAGGGCTAAACGCTCGAGTTCAGGATTCCTGAACCCTGCTTCCGCGTCATTCCGCCAGTTTCAGCCGATCTGCGGGTCGTTATGAGGGTGCAAGTTCCCGCACCTGCCAACGCACTCGCGGTGACTGTCTCGGCGTGCTGGTTCGCACCTATCCCTCGATTGATACGCCATGACCGAGGGAGCAGCACTGATGGACACGATCAACGAGCTGGCAGCAGAGGAGCGCACTGCGAGGATCATCCTCTCGGTCGCGTCCGAACCGGGAGATGCGGTGACGGGGCGGATGATCCGCACCGTCGGCGCATCCGAGACCATCGCCCGCGTCCTCGCCGATCAAGTCCCGGTGGGGCCGGATGGTGACACCTGGCAGCGCCGCCTCGCACCCCGAATCGACGCGACGCAGACGCGACGGGTGCTTGCCGAGACGGAGCGGCACGGGATGCGAGTTTTGATCCCTGGCGATGCCGAATGGCCTGCCGGGATCGGTGCGCTTGGCGATCGTGCACCGGTGGCGTTGTGGGCGAAAGGCAACACGGGGCTGCTGAGCCGTCCGGTGTGGGATCGCCTCACTGTCACCGGCGCCAGGGCGTCCACCGGGTATGGGGAGCACGTCACGACGGAGCTGGTGCAGTCGGCAGTCGCCGACACCCGCGTGGTGCTCTCCGGCGGCGCGTATGGGATCGATGGTGCCGCGCACCGTGCCGCGCTCGCCTCCGGTGGTTCCACAGTCGCCGTGCTCGCGGGGGGCCTGGATCGGCCGTATCCGGCAGGGCACGCTGATCTGCTAACCCGGGTCGGCAAGGACGGGCTGTTGCTGTCGGAGTTGCCGCCGGGTGCGGCGCCGACGAAGTGGCGGTTCCTGCAACGAGGCCGGCTTCTCGCGGCGCTCTCCGGCACCGCCCTCATTGCGGAGGCCGGGTATCGTTCCGGCACCCTCCACACTGCTGCCCGCGCCGCAGAGCTCGGCCGGCCGGTCGGGGCGATCCCTGGCCCGATCACCAGCGCATCGTCCGCGGGGTGTCACCGGCTGCTGCGTGATGGCCTCGCCACGGTCATCACCGGGTACGACGATGTGCGCAGCCTCCTCGACGGGGTGCGGGATGGAGCTCATCGGGCCGTGCGCCGCACCGCGGGGCTCGAGGCCGCCCCCCTCGACACCCCGACTCCCTCTGCTCAGCGTGAGGGGCCGAGCCTGGGCCGGTGAGGACGGTGGTGCACCTGGTGTGAAGGCGACCGGCTCGTGTCGCTGATGGACAACACCAGGAGGTATCTCGTGTCAGGATCACTCGCCCACATCACGCAGCCGGAGGCTGCGCCACCCAGAACGGGGGTACGGCGCTGGCTCTCGGTGCTGCTGGCCCTGTTCCTGCTGGCCGGGTCGCTCGCACTGAATGCGCCGCAGGCTCATGCGGGCAGTCTCGGTGTCGGGTACGACATCGGGAACGGGTTCCTCGGTGCCTACAACACCGACGTTGATGGCAGGCAGGCGTACTGCGCGGACCTCGATGCCGATTCACCGTTCGCGCAGACCTACGGGCCGGAGCGGATCACGTCACTGGATTCGCTGTCCCGGCAGCAGCTCGCGGAACTGAACTATGTGCTGGATCGGTGGGGGCAGTCCAGTGACCCGAATACGACTGCGGCGGTCGCTCTGTTCGTATGGTCGATCACGAGCGCCGGCACCTACAACTCCCACGGCATGTCAGGCGACATCTACTACGTCGGGCGGGCGCCAGCATCCGAGCGGGGCACGATCCTCGCGAACCTGGACATGATGCGCCAGAACGCCGCCGTCTACGCCGTCACCGACCCCTCACTATCCCTGAGCCTGGACATGACGGATCAGTACGCGGGCACCCTCACCGTCGCAACCCACCCCGCAGGACTCACCGGCACAGCGACCCTGTCGGATGCGATCTTCGCCGACGGTTCATCGGCACGCACGATCGGCGCCGGAACGCACCCGTTCACCGGCACCCCCGCAGTCGGTGTCCCGTCCTACCGAATCGGCGCGTCGATGAACATCGCCGCGGCCGGGTACGGTGCCGCGCTCGATCTCTACACGACCCCCGGCGCGCAGCGTCTGATCGCCGCCGTCGCCGGGTCATCCACCGGGTTGTCGGCGTCGGCGGAGTCGCCGCTGATCGAGTTGGATTTCCAGCCGGAGATCACCACCCAGGTCGCCTCCCGCTACGTCAGCGAGGGTGATGCGTTCGTGGATGGGCTCACCGTGTCGGTGTCGAAGGGCACCTGGATTCACCTCGATGGTTCACCGATTGAGGTGACGGCGACCGGCACCCTGTATGGGCCGTTCAATGAGCAGCCCGCCGAAGCCGACACTCCACCTGCCGGAGCCCCGGTCGCAGGCGTCGAGACGGTGACGTTGACGGGTGCGGGGTCGTATACCTCGCCGGGCACGATCGTTGCGCCGGAATCGGGGTTCTACACGTGGGTGTGGAGCATCGACAAGGCCGCGCACGGTGAGAACGCGAAGTACCTCACCGACTCGTTCACCGACCGCTTCGGGCAAGTCACCGAGACGTCGGTGGTGCCGTTCCAGCCCGAAGCTGTCTCCCAGGCGGATCAGCGTCTCGCCGTTCCCGGTGATGCACTTACGGACTCGATCACCGTCAGCAGCGGCAATGGTGCGTGGTTGAAGAAGGACGGCGCGCACATTCCGGTGGTGTTCGAGGGCACCGCCTACCAGGTGCCCGGCACGCTGCCCCCGGCACAGAACACCGGCATCGACCCGAACGCGGTGCCGCTCGGCACCGTCACGGTCACCGCAGGCGGCCCCGGCGTGTACACGTCCCCACAGGTGGTTGCCCCGACGGGCGGGTTTGTGACCTGGGTGTGGGAGGTCAAGAAGTCGTCGCAGCCGGAGTGGGTGCGCGACTACCTCGCCGCCGACTGGGCCGACGAGTACGGAATCAGTGTGGAGACGACGTCGGTGCGGTGGCCGGTCACGGTGACCTCGCTGATGCGGGAGTACAACGTGCACCCCGGCGGACGCGCCTTCGATGTGATCACCGTCACCGGGTTCCCGGCGAACCACGGCGATTTCACCGGCGACGGCTACTGGAACGCCGACGTCGATGAACTCCATCACACCGTCTACGGACCCTTCGCGTCAGATACGGAACTCACCGATGATCTCGATCTCAGCGGTGCTCCGGTGTTGGCGGAGCTCACGACGCCGGCACGGAATGGGGTCTACAAGCTCGGGTACACGGATGAGGACAAGATCGTGCCGACCGAGCCCGGCTTCTACGTCCTCGTCACCACCTTCACCGGCGACGACCGGGTGCAGCCGTATGCGTCGTCTCCGGCGGATGTGCTGGAACGCTTCTACGTCCCACCCACAGGCACAGACATCCCCGTGACGGTGGTGACGCAGGCGACACCGGAAGCGTTCGTCGGTGAACCGTTCTCGGATGCCGCGCTCGTGCAGGGGACGAAGATTCCCGACGGTGCCTATCTGGTGTTCCGCGCCTACGGACCCCACCTGGCAGACGCTGGGGCCGTGTGTGAGGTGCCGTTCTACGAGAGCGATGAGATCCCGGTCACTCAGGCCGGTGTCTACCGTTCCGGCACCACCACCGTCACTGAGCCGGGGAATGTGTACTGGGTCGAATCCCTCTACAACGCCGACGGCAAAATCATCGCCGAGGGTGTGTGTGGTGCACCCGGTGAGACGACGGTGGTGAAGGAGCAGCCGGAGGACCTGATCGTGAAGACGAACGCCGTCCCCACCGTGCAGCTCGGTGATCCGGCGCATGATGTCGCCACCGTCACCGGCACCGTCCCCAACGGGGCACGTCTGGTGTTCGAGGCGTACCGGCAGGACAGTGACACCGCGATCTGCACCCCGGAAGAACTCGTCTTCACCTCCACCACGATTGATCTCGACGGGCCGGGTGAGTATCGCTCCGACGAGGTGATCTTCGACCGCGTTGGCACCTACTACTGGGTGGAGACCATCACCGATGAGGACGGCACGATCCTGCACCGTGGGGTCTGCGGCGCACCAGATGAGACCACCACCGTCACCGACACCCCGGAGGAGCCGGGCACGCCGGGTGAGCTTGCGCACACCGGCGGCGGGGGCTGGTGGCCGATCGGTCTTGCCGGTGGGCTGATCGCTGCGGTTACCGGTGGGGTGCTGCTGTTCGGGCGTCGCCTCGCGATCGCCCGCGACCGCGCCGGATACGTCCGTGACGAGGACCTGTCGTTCGAGGAGTTCAAGGCCCAGTTCGAGGGAGCAAAGGAGGACTAACCACAGGCTGCCGACCCGCCGACACCCCCAACCGAGGGCGGGTCGGCACGGGAGGGCACGAACCACCCCCAGGTTCGTGCCCTCCCACCTGCGTTCCGGGGGCGGTGCGGGCGCACCTGCCTGGCGACACCCCTGCACTCCACCGAGAGGAACTGCCCTGTGACGCCGAAGCCCCGCTACCGCCGCACCCACCCCGACCACCAACCCCCGAAAGCGCCGAAGCCGCCGAAGTCTGATGTGGGAGGGCCGGTCGTGGTGCCGGTGGTGGAGTTCACCATCACCGCTGATGGTGCGATGACGGTCACGGTCGACGGGGCGGCATATCTGCCGGAGCCGTTCGCTCCGGGGTGGCGGCGCGAAGCGTTCCCGACCATCCTCGACGCCCTCACCGCCCGATACCGGTCGCCGCTGCGCGTGCAGGTACACGAGGCCGATGGGTCAACGTTCACCGACATCATCACCCCAACCCGCGAACGCCCGACCCCGAAACCCTGGGACACCCCGGCACCGGTGGCTGTGGTTTCGCCTCCGGTGCGGGCCGCGCAGCCGGTGCTGCATCAGGTGGCAGGGGCAGGGTTCGTGCCGGGTGAGGATGTCGCCGTCGCGATCATCCACGCCCATACCGACGCCAGCAGCGACGGCACCGCCCGCACCCTCCTCACCGCAGAGCAGGCCGCGTTGGCGGTGACGGGTGAAGTGATCCTCCTCGGCCGCATCTCCGGCACCCTCAGCATCGGACGAATCCAATGAGCACGCCGCGGCAGGGTGGGGCGCTTGGGGATGAACTGGCGAACCTCGGCATCATCGCCCTCATCGCCGCCGCCGTCCTCGCCGTCATCCTCCGCGTCGCAGGCACGATCACCGCCTGGGTCACCGGGATCGCGCAGCCGGCGGGCGGGATCGAAGCCGGCCTCGGCGTGCTCCTGCACCCCGCAGACCCCGGCAGCGCGCTTGGCGCCGACGGGCTGAATCCGGTGGCGTACTGGGTCGTCGCCGGTGCTCTCATTGTCGCGGTCGGTAGTGCGGGGTGGTGGGTGTGGCGGTTCTTCCGTGAGCACGCACGGCAGACGAAGGTCGACCCGTACCGGATCGTCGGCATCGCCACCCGCACCGACGTCACGACCGCAGCCTCAGAGAAAGCACTGCTACGTCGCGCCGGGCAACTCCGCCCCTCCATCCAGCAGCCTGCTGTCACCGATGTCGGCTACCTCCTCGGCGCATCGAGGAATGTGGGCGTGTGGGCGAGCGTGGAGGACTCGATCCTGCTGATCGGGCCACCACGTTCGGGGAAGGGGCTGCATGTGGTCATCAACGCGATCCTCGACGCCCCCGGCGCCGTCGTCACGACCTCCACCCGCCCCGACAACCTCACCGCCACCTTGAAAGCACGAAGTGCGGAAGGGCGGCCGGTGGCGGTGTTCGACCCGCAGCACCTCGCCGAAGGCATCCCCGCAGGCTTACGGTGGTCACCGATCCGGGGATGCGAAGACCCGCTGACGGCGATGATCCGCGCCACCGGACTCGCCGCCGGCACCGGTCTCTCTGCTGGCGGTGTCGAGGGTGGGGACTTCTGGGAAGGGAGGGCCTTGCCCCCGGTTCTTGGACACGGGGTGGGATTATGCCGCTATCGGTAGCGTAGCGGCGGTGAGTTCGGCTTCGAATGCGACGGGCGCGATGTAGCCGAGGTAGGAGTGGCGGCGGGTGTTGTTGTAGCGCACGAGCCACCGGAACACCTCGCGACGGCAGGAGGCCTCGTCGGCGAACACGGCCCGGTCTTGCAGGACCTCGCGCTTGAGCGTCGCGTTGAACGCCTCCGCGAGGGCATTGTCAGCGCTCGTGCCCACCGCGCCCATGGACTGTGTCACGCCGAGCCGCTTGCACAGTCCCGCGTAGGCCTTGGAGGTGTAGACCGATCCGTGGTCCGAGTGGAACACGGACCCGGTCAGCCTGCCGCGGGTCAGCCTCGCCGAACGCAGCGCATCTTCGACGAGCTCGTTGCGCATGTGGTCCGCGACCGCCCACCCGGCCAGCCGTCTCGAGCAGCAGTCGATCACGGTCGCCAGATACAGGTTCTGCCCGTCAGCCAGCGGCAGATAGGTGATGTCGCCGACATACCGCTGGTTCGGCGCCTCGGCGGTGAAGTCCCGTTTCAGCAGGTCGGGGACGACCTGTCCCGACGGCTCGGGGACGGTGGTGCGCACCCGCCGCTTGCGCTGGTACCCGTGGATCTCGTTGTCTCGCATCACGCGGGCGACCCGCTTGCGGTTGACCCGCTCGGACGGCGCGGCGCCGTCATTGAGCTCGGCGGTGATCCGTGGCGCGCCCATCGTGTTGTCGCCTTCGTGGACGGCGCGGATCCGCCCCGCCAGAACGTCGTCCTCCGCGGCGCGCGCCCGCCGGGCGGCGGCGCCGGCCCGCCATGCGTAGAACGAGGACCTCGTGATCTCGACGAGCTGACACAACCGCTTCACCGGGTAGGTGGCTGAGAGGTCCTCAACGAACTGGAAGCGGTTCACCAGTTCGTCTCCCCCGCGAAATACTTGGCCGCCTGCCGCAGGATCTCACGCTCGGTGACGAGCTTGACCTGCTCGACCTCCAGCTGCGCGACCCGCCCCTCCAGGCGTGCGATGCGCTGCGCGGGCGTCTCATCCGCCCCCGCATCCGCCGTCGGCGAGGTCGCCGACGCCTTGAACGGGCTGCGCGCGGCGGTGCCGTCCGCAGCCGTCTTCCGGCCCGTCCCGTGCCGCTCCAGCCACAGCCGCAACGTGCCGCGCTCGATCCCGAGATCAGCGGCGATGCCACGCACCGTCGCCCCGGGAGTGGACTCGTACAAGTCCACGGCCTGCCGCCGGAACCCGTCGGAGTAGTTCTTCCTAACCATGATTCTGATCATCTCGCTTCCCCAGCAAAATGCTGGATTCAGCGTGTCCAAGAACTGGGGTCAGGGCCC